>NZ_AP026766.1:0-1881063 GCF_026000495.1 Vibrio sp. STUT-A16
TGAAACAAACGGGCCACGTTCAAACATGATGATTTCGGCATCTTCGCTTAGACGACGAGCACGCGCCGCCGCAGATGCACCACCTGCAACACCACCGACGATTAAGATCTTAGTCATTTTTAACTCCAAGTTTTAGGGCGAGCTGACCTTCACGAATAGCCAGTGTGAAAGGTCACTACGCTCTAGATTATCTAAAACCAAATTTCTTTAAAAAATAAGCAGCAGGGCAGATTCCCGTGTAAGCACTTTGAATAAGATTAACGCCGATAAACACGGTGAACCAAATGAAGTTACTGTGAACGAACACGGTTAGTATGACCGAGATCAATACCATCGTGCCTGCAAAAATTCGTACTGCATTTTCTAACGTCATAACTCTTCTCCTTCGTACTCTCAAACTGAGAACGCCATCCTTTGATATTCATCACTATAATTATCTAAATTAGAAATGTCTAATGTTAATTTGTCTAAATTCACAATTACTAATTTAGCGTTGACTAAATACATTGTTTTAGTAATATCTAATTTAGTTTTTTAATGTAGAGGTGAGTCATGAGCTATACAGATATGGATGTAGCAGCAATGAAAGGCAATGCTAATGAAGCTGCCGATCTCCTAAAAGTAATGGCACATCCGGAAAGGCTAATGGTGTTGTGCCAACTGACCCAAGGTGAGGTTGGTGTTGGGGAGCTACAAAAGAACTCGTTCCTTAGCCAATCCGCCTTTTCACAGCACTTGACGGTGCTTCGCAAACACAAATTGATCAAGGCTCGTAAGGCATCACAGCAAGTGTTTTATTCGTTGTCAGAACCGAGGGTTGAGTCATTAATCAAGGCGCTTCATAGCGTTTTCTGTAACTAATTCGTAGCTAAGATTTTAGAGGTAAATAATGTTAAACGTTATTCCATGGGAATCGTTGTTTGGTGGTATTTTGTTAGGGATCTCCGCCACTATATTGTTGTTGGTTAACGGGAAAATTGCCGGAATCAGTGGAATTATGAATGGCATTATGTCGCCGAAAAAAGGCGATTATTCGTGGCGATTGCTTTTTGCGGTTGGAATGATAGCTGGTGGCTTGATTAGCGTCCTAATGTTGGGCATTGCGGTTCCTAGTACCGCGAACCTTTCTTTAGGGATGGTGATTGCCGCTGGTTTATTGGTAGGAATCGGAACAAGACTGGGTAACGGATGTACTAGCGGACACGGCATTTGTGGCATGGGCCGTTTGTCTAAGCGCTCTATTGTGGCGACCTGTGTATTTATGGCTGTCGCTGGCCTAACGGTATTCGTTCGACTTCACCTAGTTTAAGAGAGATCCCATGAACAAGACTACTTTTCGTTTTTCTGCTCTTTTGAGCGGTGTGTTATTCGGTATGGGCATGGCGGTGTCCGGCATGATCGACCCAGCGAAAGTCATTGGATTTTTAGATATTTCTGGCAGTTGGGATCCAAGTTTGGCTTTTGTGATGGGCGGCGCACTCGCGGTATTCATGCCAAGCTATTTTTTAATCATCAAGCCGAGAAAACAATCAGTTAGCGGTGAAGCGTTTTGCACACCAACCAATAAGAACATCGACGGACGTTTGTTATCTGGTGCGGCCATCTTTGGTTTAGGTTGGGGTTTGGCAGGTATTTGCCCTGGCCCTGCGGTTGCGAGTCTGGCATTAGGCAACGTGAGCATTGTGGTGTTCTTCCTTGCGATGTTAGTTGGATCTCTGTTCGCGAAGGCGATCATTACTTACCGTAACGCGAAGAAGATGAAAACCGCGAACGCGTAAACAATCAATCTGATATGGAGGGGAAAGGATGCCCGACAAACTAAAGCGAAGTTTTGTTCAGTCCGTGATGAACAGCTTTTTCCCTCCGATCATGATTTTACTCGCGCTTATGGTCGGTGCCGCGGCTTTGTGGCTGACCCCGAAAGAGGAAGACCCGCAAATCGTTGTGCCGATGGCGGATATATTGGTTTCGGCTCCCGGACTAAGCGCTTCTCAAGTCGAAAATCAAATCACTGAACCATTAGAAAAGCTTGTTAGCCAAATTGACGGTGTGGAATACGTTTATTCTTCGTCAATGGAAGGTGCTGCGCAAGTCATCGTTCGTTTCTATGTCGGCGAAAACCGCGAAGATGCTCTGGTTAAGCTTTACAACAAACTCTACTCCAACCAAGACAAAGTTCCTCCTTCTGTCACTAACTGGCTTGTAAAGCCTGTTGAAATCGATGATGTACCCATTGTTGTTGCCGCAATTTATTCCACCGATCCAGACATTCTCGATCGCCATCAGTTGAGACGTATTGCAGACCAAGCCACGTTAGGTATTAAATCATTGGATGCCACCAACAAGGTGGAAGTGATTGGCGGTGAGCCGAGAAAAATCCAGATAGAGCTTGATTCCGTTGCGATGGCAAACTTCAAAGTAACCATCGATGACCTCGAACAGGCCATTCAGCTCAGTAATAGTAAAACCCAAGGCAAGAGCGTTCGCGTAAACGGGCAAAATTACACATTGGAGTCGGGACGGTTTCTGACTAACGCCGAAGAGGTTGGCGATCTTGTTATCGCGGTGCTCAATGGTAAACCCGTTTATTTGAAAGATGTCGCGCGTATTTACGACGGTGAAGGTGAGGCAACATCCGATACTTGGTATCGCGATAAAAACTACGATGAAGCATACCCAGCGGTGTTCATTTCTGTCGCTAAACAAAAAGGCTCGAACGCGGTTAACGTGGCTCAGTCTGCTCGGGATAAACTGGCGGCGCTTCAATCCGAGCAGTTTCCTCCACAAGTTCAAGTTGCAGTCATTCGTGACTATGGCGAAACGGCGAATGCGAAAGTAAACAACTTGGTATCAAGCCTTGGCATCTCTATTCTAACGGTCGTGGTGTTTGTCGGTTTGTTCTTGAACTGGCGAAGCGCATTGGTGGTTGGTATCGCGATTCCGATTAGCTATGGTGCCGCGCTCGGGATGGACTTGGCATTTGGCTATTCCATCAACCGAGTCACACTCTTTGCGTTGATTTTGGCGCTAGGTTTGATCGTGGACGATCCGATCGCCAGCATCGACAACATTGAACGCTACCTCAAACGAAAAAATCTAACACGAACCAATGCGATTGTTCTCGCCATGGCAGAAATTCGTAGCGCCTTGTTAATGTCGACGGTCGCGATTGTTATCGTGTTTACGCCGATGTTTTTTATCACTGGGATGATGGGGCCTTACATGGCGCCACTGGCGTTCAACGTTCCGATCAGCGTTATCTTTAGTACCGTTGTCGCGTTTATGATCACGCCTTGGCTTGCCAAGAAGCTACTCAAAGGTGCTGAGGAAAACGGCCACTATGACATCCAATCGTCGCCGATGTATCGTTTGTATCGTGGTGTGTTGATTCCGCTACTTGAAAGCCGCAAGAAAGCGTGGCTTTTCCTTGGTTTGGTTGCCTTGTTGTTCGTCTTGGCAGCATTGTTGCCAGCACTTCGCTTAGTTCCACTCAAGTTGCTGCCTTATGACAATAAAAATGAGTTCCAATTGGTATTAAACATGCCAGAGTCTTCAAGCTTTGTGGATACCTCCAACGCGCTGTCGAGCTTTACGGACTATTTAATGACGGTGCCGGAAGTGACAAGTGTGTCGGGCTTTGCAGGCACCGCTTCCCCAATGGATTTCAACGGCATGGTGCGCCACTACTTTATGCGTAGCGAACCATACCAAGGCGAGCTTCGAGTCGTTCTTGCAGAGAAGAATCGCCGCGCAATGCAATCACACGAACTGGTGACACGACTCAGGGCGGATTTAGAGCAGATTGCAGATAAGTTTGACGCTGACGTGCAGCTAGTCGAAGTGCCGCCAGGCCCGCCTGTTATCGCCACCATTACGGCAGAAGTTTACGGTGATGAAGCGACATCTTATGAAGATCTGATGAGCCAAGCAGAGAAAGTCGCGGATAGGCTTCGCAAAGAACAGTTGGTTTCTGAGGTGGATACCAGCATCCAAGGTGATTTAGAAACGTGGCAATTCATCGTTGATCAAGAAAAAGCGGCGCTGTCTGGTGTTTCTGTTGCTGATATCAATAACACGCTTATTACCGCCGCGAACGCCAAAGTGCTCGGTTATATCGCCGATCCAAGAGAAGTGGACCCACTACCTATCGAAGTGCAGCTCCGACGCGAAGACAGAGATAACCTGAATCAACTAGAGCAGCTTTATGTGCGAGGCCGTCCGGGCATTGCAAAAGTAGAATCCAATGGGGCGGTTGTGGATGCTCCTCAGCCTATCGTGCAGTTGTCTGAAGTCGGTCATTTTGTGAAACGTGCAGCGGACAAACCGATTTTCCATAAAAACCTCAAGCCTGTTGTGTATGTCTACGCCGAGGTAGTTGGGCGTGTTCCGGGTGAAGTGATTGCCGATGTGATGGCTGACCAAGACACAACTCACGCAGAAGATGCGCATCGTCACTGGCAAGATCGTACGTACTTGAGCAATGGCGCGGGTGTTGCTTGGAGCTTGCCACACAACATCGAAGTGGTTTGGAGTGGTGAGGGGGAATGGAAAATCACAGTGGACGTATTCCGCGATTTAGGCATTGCTTATGGCGCTGCGTTACTTGGCGTATTTGTGGTGATGTTGATTCAAACTGGTTTACCTGCGGTATCGGGCATCATCATGCTGGCGATACCTCTGACCGTGATTGGGATTATGCCGGGGTTCTGGATTTTGAATGTGTTAAGCAGTGATATCGGTAATTACCCAAACCCGGCTCTGTTCACGGCGACCGCGATGATCGGCATGATTGCGCTAGCAGGGATTGTGGTGCGTAACTCTCTCGTTTTGATTGAATTTGTTCAGCAATCGCTGGCTGAAGGTCGTAGCTTACATGATGCGTTGATTGAATCTGGTGTTGTTCGTATGCGGCCAATATTGCTGACCGCGGGTACAACGTTACTGGGTAACGTCGTGATTACGTTAGACCCAATTTTTAACGGTTTGGCTTGGGCAATCATATTCGGTATTACCGCCTCGACAATCTTTACGCTGCTTGTGGTTCCGGTGGTTTACAACCTTGCATACCAAAACACCAAAGGACATGGATTACCTCAGATGGAGGAAGAGCAATGAAATTAGATACCAAATGGTTAGGCGTGATTCTGTTTGCCATACTCGCGCTTCTTTTTCTCTATATGGCTGGATTTTTTACAGAAAAGTTGCCGACCGAACATGACGCGAAAACCAACCAGATTGATGTAAATAATGCAGAGACACATCAACTGATGTTAACCAGCGAACCGGTTGTTCGAGAGTTTCCGGGCGTCGTCGTTGCAGAGCAGCACGCCGATATCGCTGCACGGTTAACGGCATCGGTGATGGAGGTATTGGTGAAGGTTGGCGATAGAGTGAAGCAAGGAGACGTGTTGGTGCGGCTAGAAAGCGATGATCTCGACGCGCGAGTTCGTCAAAGTGAGCAGGCTTTATCCTCTGCACAAGCGCAGCTCAATGCGGCGAGAAAGGAGTTTTCTCGTGTCAGAGCGCTTTTAAACAAAAAACTGATCCCTCAATCGCAATTTGACCAAGCGGAAAGTGCGTTGCAAACCGCGCAAGCCAACTTTAATAAAGCTCAGGCGGCGGTCTCTGAGGCGGAAACGACCTTTGGCTACAGCATTATTACTGCGCCGTTTGATGGCTTGATCACGCAAAAGCCCATCAACAAAGGTGATACTGCGACGCCGGGGGCTTTGCTTTTATCAATGTACAATCCAAACTCGTTGGAAATAGAGGTGAACTTTGCTGAGTCTGTCATGCCTTATGTGACTTATGATAAAGAAGTGGACGTTGTTTTTCCGTCTTACAACCTCAACGCGCAAGCGGCGGTAAAAGAAGTGACGCCGTCGGCAGATGCCAACTCGCGCAGTTATACCGTAAAGCTTCAATTTGAGCCGCTAACGGCTATCTATCCAGGTACATACGCCAAAGTCGCGTTGACCTTGACCGACGATGTTGTACTTCGCGTGCCAAAAGAGGCGGTTTACCAAGTTGGTCAATTGGACTACGTAAAAGTGGTGCAAGACAGCGGTGAGGTAGAAACTCGACTTATTCAGCTTGGAGAGTTGGGGAGAGTGCGAACGGGGTTAAAGCAGGATGACGTAGTGCTGCTGAATCCAAGATCGCTTTGATAGAACGGTTTCTCTTGTTAACTAGTTAAACGTCTATCTAACAAACAAGAAGATAAAATAGCCCAGCATGATGCTGGGCTATTTTGTTCGTTCAGTTAAGCGTTACCGTTGCGTTTACAGGGCAATGGTCACTCAGTTTGTAATCTAAAACATCTTGTGAGCTAAACAGCGTTTGATGCGCGTTTTTCGCTTTTATTTGCGGGCTAACAATAATGTGATCAATCAAAGAGCGGAATTGGTGTGTTTTTCTTGGGTTCTTATTTGAGCGAACCTTGCAATCCGCTTTGGTATCTCGCGTTACCAATTGTGCATCGTTACCAAGCGTCATGATCGCCCACAGCCAATCACGTTGATACGACAAGTTGTGATTGAAATCGCCCATTACGGCGTACTGCTGCTTTTTCTTTTCTCTCTCGCTCATCCATTTTGCAAGAGCTTCTCCTTGTTGGCTCAGTGTTTGGCAATTGCGGTTGTTTTTGTACGCTCCGCTGCATCCTGCTTTTAGATGCACAGAGAGCAGGTGAAGCTCGTCCTTTTGGTTTGGGTTAACGACGATGTAGCTGGCAAAGCGCAACTTGCTATTACCACGCGTGATTGAGAAGTCTGCTGGGTCAGACACTTCAATGTCTTTGCGCACAGCAAAACCGGTGTACTGGTTGGTATCAGAAAACTGAAGGTGCTTATTGTTTGATTGAGCTCGATCAGAGAGGTAAATCGCGTAGCCATCGCCTACGGCTTTTTGAACGGCGGCTTTGGAGTCGACCTCTTGAAAGGCGATGATGTCGGCTTGAGTTTTATCCACATATTGATTGAGTTTGACGAAATCGTCACTGGTTCTAGAAACCTTACCTCCATTTATAGACAGCCATTCTATATTCCAACTGGTTAAGTTGATGGAGTTTTGAGCAAGTGACGTTGAACTAAAAATTAATAAGGCAGTAACAAATAGTGATCGCATATTGGCTTGTTTCACTCCTGGATTTTAGCGTATTCCTTTCCAACCTTTATCCTATAAGCGCTCTAAAAAAAGCAAGTAGATTTCGTACCAATTTTGCAATTTTCATGGTTTTCTTCTCAACTGAGATCAGTACCAATAAGATCGATTTGTTCTTGTCCGCTAGCCGATCTTTATTGATCAAAATCAATGTTTTCAAGTGGTGCTTTTCGTTAAATACGCCACAATATATTGTGTTAGCAGAATAAAAAATAACCCCATATAGTGTGTTTGTGGATAACTCTGTGAGTATGCTGGGGTAAGGAGAAGAAAGTGAAACCAATCGTAATCAAGCGTGACGGCTCAAGAGCTCCGTTCAACAGGGATCGTATCCAAGCAGCAGTTGAAGCGGCAGCGGAAAACAAAGATAAAGATGTCGCCATTTATGCTCTTAATGTCGCTCTTGCTGTCGAGTTACAGCTAAAAGATCACGATGAAGTTCACATCCATGAGATTCAAGACTTAGTCGAGAATGAGCTCATGCAAGGTCCTTACAAAGCCCTAGCACGTTCTTACATTGAATATCGCCATGACCGCGACATCGCGCGTGAAAAGCAAAGTGCACTAACTCGTGAAATCGAAGGCTTGATTGAAGAAAGTAACCTTGATTTGATCAACGAAAACGCGAACAAAGACGGCAAAGTTATCCCAACTCAGCGTGACCTTCTAGCGGGTATCGTGGCGAAGCACTACGCGAAAACGCACATCCTTCCTCGCGATGTGGTTCAAGCACACGAAGTGGGTGACATTCACTACCACGATCTGGATTACGCACCATTCTTCCCGATGTTTAACTGTATGCTTATCGATTTGAAAGGCATGCTAACGCACGGCTTCAAAATGGGTAATGCAGAAATCGATACGCCTAAATCGATTTCAACTGCGACCGCAGTAACAGCGCAAATTATTGCTCAAGTGGCTAGCCATATTTATGGCGGTACAACCATCAACCGTATCGACGAAGTGTTGGAACCTTACGTCATCACGAGCTATGAAAAGCATTTAGAAATCGCGAAAGAGTGGAACATTGCTGAGCCAGAAGAGTTCGCTAAAGCTCGCACTGAGAAAGAGTGTTACGACGCATTCCAATCGCTAGAGTACGAAGTAAACACACTACACACGGCAAATGGGCAAACGCCATTCGTTACGTTTGGTTTTGGGCTCGGTACAAGCTGGGCGTCTCGTCTTATTCAGCAATCGATTTTGAAAAACCGTATCGCTGGTCTTGGCAAAAACCGTAAAACCGCCGTATTCCCTAAATTGGTGTTCGGTATTAAAGACGGTCTAAACCACAAGGCAGAAGATCCTAACTACGACATTAAGAAGCTTGCACTTGAGTGTGCTTCAAAACGTATGTACCCAGACATTCTTAACTACGACAAAGTCGTGGAAGTAACGGGTTCATTCAAAACACCTATGGGCTGTCGTAGCTTCCTAGGCACTTACGAAGAGGATGGCGAACTTATCCATGAAGGTCGTAACAACCTTGGTGTAGTTAGCTTGAACTTGCCACGTATCGCGCTTCGCGCAAAAGGCAGCGAAGCGAAGTTCTATGAACTGCTTGATGATCGTCTACGTCTTGCTCGTAAAGCACTAGAAACGCGTATTTCTCGTCTAGAGAACGTAAAAGCGCGCGTTGCACCAATTCTATATATGGAAGGTGCATGTGGTGTGCGCTTGAAAGCGGACGATTCGATTGCAGAAATCTTCAAAAACGGCCGTGCATCAATTTCTCTAGGCTACATTGGCGTGCATGAAACTATCAACGCGTTGTTTGGTACTGAAGCGCACGTTTACGATGATGCCGTATTGCGTGAAAAAGCGGTCGCGATCATCAAACATCTAAAAGATGCGGTGAACCAATGGGCTGACGAAACTGGCTATGGTTTTAGCTTGTACGCAACACCAAGTGAAAACTTATGTAGTCGTTTCTGCCGCATCGACACCAAAGAGTTTGGTTTGATTGAAGGCGTAACAGACAAAGGTTACTACACCAACAGCTTCCACTTGGATGTTGAGAAGAAGGTTAACCCTTACGACAAGATCGACTTCGAGATGCCTTACCCAGAAATCTCAAGCGGTGGCTTCATCTGTTACGGTGAGTTCCCGAACATGCAACGTAACGTAGAAGCGCTAGAAAACGTGTGGGACTACAGTTACACCCGCGTTCCTTACTACGGAACCAACACTCCGATTGATGAGTGTTACGAATGTGGTTACACCGGCGAGTTTGAATGTACAAGCAAAGGCTTTGCTTGCCCAAGTTGTGGCAACCACGATTCAACAAAAGTATCGGTGACACGTCGCGTATGTGGCTACTTGGGCAGCCCAGATGCACGTCCGTTTAACTTCGGCAAACAAGAAGAAGTGAAACGTCGAGTGAAACACCTATAGGGTTAATTACCACTCGATTCAACACTTTGAAAATCAACCTGCTTTAGGTTGATTTTCTTTTTCGCGATAACAAAGAGACGCATTATGAACTACCACCAATATTATCCAATTGACGTTGTTAACGGACCGGGTACGCGCTGCACATTGTTTGTGTCGGGCTGTGTACATCAGTGTCGTGGCTGTTATAACCAGTCGACGCAACGCTTGGATTCGGGTGTGTTGTTCACGCAAGAAGCGGAAGACAAAATCATCAATGACTTGAATGACACGCGCATTAAACGTCGCGGTTTGTCGTTGTCGGGCGGAGATCCGCTTCATCCTGCTAATGTGCCTCATATTTTAAAGATCGTGAAAAGGGTGAGAGAAGAGTGTCCCGGTAAAGACATCTGGGTTTGGACAGGCTACACGCTGGCTGAACTGGATGACGCGCAAAGAGAAGTGGTGCAATACATCGATGTTTTGATTGATGGTAAGTTTGAACAAGACAAGAAAGATCTCAATCTCGAATGGCGTGGCAGTTCAAACCAAATCATTCATCGCTTTACGGATATTTAATCAAGCATTATCCAAACATAAAAAGGGCTCACGCGTGCATAACGGGTGAGCCCTTTTGGTGTGAGTTCGTCAGTGCATTTACAGTTACGCTGTCACCGTTTGATCATCTTCGACCATATTGTTTATCCAACGTTTAGATTGGATACGATAAGTCGTCAGTACGCCTTTCACAAATTCTTCAGCTAGCAGAGACATCAAGACAAAATGCAAAGGCAACCCGAGTACCATACCAGTGTAATAGGTAAGGGGAATACCAATAGCCCACTGACCGAACGTATCAATAAAAATGCTGTAGCGAATATCTGCGCCACTCTTTAGTACGCCGCCAATCCCTACCATGTTAAACACTCTCAAAATCATACCCAGCGCCATGACTAAGCATACGTTGAGTGCCATTTCTGCATCGGTTAATGGGCTCAGTACTAATAGATGATGAATCAAAGGCGAGCTCAACCACACTAGGAAAAACAATAAGGTGGCTAAGATTGCGCTAGTTAACACATACCACCACGCTGTTTTCTCGACCCGATCATAATGTTTTGCGCCAATATCATTCCCAAGAAGAACGGATGCAGCGACCGCAAATCCCATAAAGGTTGAAATCAGTACACCTTCAATCGGTGATAAGAATGAGATGATCGCAAGTTCTGAAACGCCCAATTGACCATAGATGATGCTGTAAACGATCAGTCCACCAGTCCAGAGCGCATCGTGGACCAGCATGGGTAGAGAAACCTTAAAGTATTTTTGACGATACTGCTTTAAACGGCCTTGCGCCCAATCGAACTTGGTCGGAATAAGGTATGCATAGCGTTTACAGAAAAAGTAAATCAACACTGCCGTTTGGAAAAATCGAGAAACAAAGCTGCCAACGGCTGCACCAAATACGCCCCATTGAGGGAAGCCGAATAAACCGAAAATCAAAACATAATTAAGCACGACGTTCACGACAATCGCGGAGATACTAACGTTGGTTGCCATTTTGGTTTGGCCTACGGAGCGCAATACCGCTTCTATCGGCACCACTATCGCAGTTGCAATGAGGCTAAAGCCCGTAATCACAAGATAATCACGCGCATAAGTGACGTATTCGGGATCGTCTGACATGAAAGAGACGATCTCTTTATCAAAAATCGCATAAAGAACAATAAACGGCAGCGTCACTAAAATGGAAATAAACCAAGATTGCGCCAACGTTCTGCGGATTCCTGCGAGATTCCCTGAACCGTAATATTGAGAAGCCAGCACTGTTACTGCACCGCAAAGACCGAAAATGACTGCAAGGTTAAAGAAAAAAATGCGATTTCCGACTCCAACGGCTGCAGTGGCGGATTCGCCGAGTTGGCTCACCATGAAAATATCCACGACGCCGAGTAACGCAAAAAGCATGGATTGAAGTGAAACAGGAAGGCCAATCGCAATCAGCTTTTGCCAAAATGCTTTATCGATGTATTCGCGTGTTAAGAGCATCGCATTTCTCCTTAAAGATTAATGCGAGTAGTTTATCCCTATGATTTGGCGGTGTATTTTTCAAAGGCATCCAAAACCTTTGTAAAACTCTCCACTAGTGTATATGTGAGCCAATAAATCATGGAAGATAAACAAGAACGCTACGCGATTTCAGAAAAAACCTATCAAGAGTTTATTGATCACAGTCGAGTACTGGCATTGGAGGAGAGAGGCATTGTGCAGTGCGGAATTGCAACCTGTCGTGACTTCTTCTCTGTTTATCGTAAAAACCAAAAAAAACACATGCTGCTTTACACCGTGCGCGGTAAAGGTTGGTTAGAAAGTGGGGCGTGTCGATATGATTTGGAGCCTGGCTCGTTGATCACGGTGCCAGCAGGTGTTGAAAACGGTTTTGGTATGGAAGAGGAACTCTGGCAGATCGCATGGCTTTTTCTTGCTCCTGATAGAGCATGGCCAATGATAGAGAGTAATATTAGTTACCAGCTCACATCTGCACCTGAGGTGATGTATGCGTGTATCCAAACGTTGTTACGCAGCATTAATCTTCCTATTGATTATGGTGGTGCGGTTGGTGCACATAGCGTGGCTCAGTTAGAGCTGATGTTAAACATGCCGCCCTCAGAGTCGATATCACGCAGCCAATTGAGGCTTCGGCGCGTATTCGATCTTGTCCAGCGTCAGCTCCATAAGGATTGGAGTGTCGAGCAAGTGGCAGCTTTATATCCATGTTCGGAGCCACATTTGCACCGTCTGACTCAAAAGCAGTTTGGTCGAAGCCCGATGGCACATTTAACACGTATGCGCATGGAATATGCTGCTAGGCTACTTCGTTCAACAGAATGGCCGATTCAACATATTGGAGAGATAGTCGGATATCCAACTAGTGCCAACTTTAGTACACGTTTTAAAGCGTGGTCGAGCATGACGCCAAGAGAATTTAGGAAAAACGGAAGAGTGGATTGGTATATTGAGGAGTGAATCGTTCTTTTTATAATCGATAGAGCGCACAAAACTTATCGTAACCCAGAATTTTGTTCTCTAATTGATGAAATAAGTGAAAAATCATTTCGCCATTTTTTGCGATGGTGTTAACGTGAGGTTCGGTACTTGAATTTCAAAGGGTTATGACTTTCATGTTTTCTAATCTCCCAACTCCCGTATTAGATCCTATTTTATCTCTATCCGTTGCATACCGTAACGATGACCGTCCAAACAAGGTTGACCTTGGTATTGGCGTCTATAAGAACAGCGCAGGCGAAACGCCGATCATGAAAGCCATTCAAATGGCGCAGGATGTCGTTGTTGAAACTCAAAAAACCAAATCTTACGTTGGTCTTGCGGGTTGCGAAGAATTTAATAAAAGCATGATCGATTTGCTACTGACGGGAACGTCAGCAATGGATCGTGTTGCTGCCATTCAAACACCAGGTGCAAGTGGTGCGCTGCGTATGTTAGGTGACCTAATGAAGGTCGCACAGCCAGATACGACGGTTTGGATTTCAAACCCTAGCTACGTAAACCATAAACCAGTGATGGAAGCGGCAGGTCTTAAAGTTAAGTTCTACCATTACTTTTCTCCAGAAACGAAACAAGTAGACACAGCAAAAATGATGGATGATCTTGCGAAAGCAGGGCCTTCCGATGTTGTATTGCTGCATGGTTGCTGTCACAACCCAACAGGCGCAGATATCGATTTTTCTGCTTGGCAAGCCATTACGGAATTGTCACAGAAGAACGGTTTCACCCCATTTGTTGATATTGCCTACCAAGGCTTTGGTGATGGCCTAGAGGAAGACGCAAAAGGGCTTCGCTTCATGGCAGATAACGTTGAAGAGATGTTAATAACGACGTCATGTTCGAAGAACTTTGGCCTATATCGCGAGCGCACAGGTGCGGCGATTGTCGTTGGTAAGAACATGCAAGACGTGGCCAACGCAAAAGGCAAGTTACTTACGTTAGCGCGTTCTACTTACACGATGCCACCCGATCATGGAGCGGCTTTGGTTAAGACGATTCTTCAAGATGACAACCTGACTTCCGTTTGGAAGCAAGAGTTGAGTGAAATGCAACATCGTTTGGTTAGTCTTCGTCAAAGTTTGTGTAACGAATTGAGAAACAACCATAATACCGATCAATTTGACTTCATTGAGGGTCACAAAGGCATGTTTACTGTGCTAGGCTTTAGTGAAAACCAAATGGCGCAACTGCGTGAAGATTATGGCATTTATGGTGTTGGCGATGGTCGAATTAACATCGCTGGACTTACCGAAACTCATATTCCATACGTAGCGGACGCAATTAAGAAAGTATCTCAAGCTTAATTGGAGTGTGGATGAAAAACTGGAAACTGATTCTGCCGCTTATGATGAGCGGCAGTTTAATTGCTTGTACGTCAACTCAAACGACGCCGGAACCTGCTGAGCCTGAGTCGCCGAAGGTCGAAGAACCTGTCAAAGTAGAGCCAGAAGTGAAACCAGAGGTCGATCCAACGCCTGAGGTGGATCCTAAGCCTGAAGTAAAACCTGAGAAAAAGCCCGAGCCAAAACCGACAAAACCAGCCAAAGTGACAAAGACACCAGACGGCATGTTGATTCTTGGTTCTGAAGAGTGGGTTTACGTTCCTGAAATTGATCAAACCTTCAAAGCTAGGGTTGATACAGGGGCGACAACATCATCAATTAGCGCGACAGACATTGTTCCGTTTGAGCGTGATGGTAAAGATTGGGTTCAGTTTAAGATCGACTTGGGCGATAAAGAAACTAAAGAGTTTAAAGTACCTGTAGAGCGCTGGGCTAAAATCAAGCAGTCATCGTCAGAAGAGGTGGATAAACGAGCGGTAGTAAAAGCGTATATTACCGTCGGTGACCACAAAGAAAAGACAGAGTTTACGTTAGCTGAGCGTGGGCATATGAAGTTTCCAATTTTACTTGGTCGAAGCTTTTTTAGAGATATCGCCGTTGTGGATGTATCGAAAAAGTATGTCCAAGATAAACCTAAAAAATCCGGCAAAAATTAAAGCCTTGTTACTAGTTCCTGCTAACAATCGGTACTTAACAAAAATGGCCTCCGAAACCGGAGGCCATTTTTATTGAATCACACACTTATTAATGCAACTGCTTAGTTACTTAATTAAAATGCAAAACGAGCAGACATCACAATTTGTTGGCCATAGACACCATTATTTTTGAAATCCGCGCCAAGTGATAGTTGCTGAGTAGAGTGGAATCTTGCGCCAAAATTATAAACGGTATTGGAATCGTCGTTATCCATTATTTGACCGATACGGGCATGTAACTCAACATTTTGCATGAACCAAATACGAGTACCAATATTCACCTCAGTGCGCCACTCGTCACCCAATTTATCACTGCCGTTTTCTTTAATGTTGTGTACTAACATTTGGCCATAAATATCTGCAAATTGGCCTGCTGGGCCGTTAAAGCCAATACCACCAGCAATGTCCCAGTCTCCGCTGAATTCACTGTCTGCGCGAGCAATGAAGTGGGTGTTTTCCGTAAAGTAGGTATTGAACTCGCCACCAAATGTACCAGGGCTAGTGCCCATGCGAAATTCCATCGTGTTGTAGTTGAAATTATTTGCATGTGCGGAAAGTGGCAAAACAGCGCACAAACCAAAGGCTGCAACCTTTAGAGCTTTACCTAGCATGGTGTCTCCGGGCAAGATGATTAAAATGAACAAAAAAATGGCCTGCAAAAAGCAGACCAAGATTGATAAAGCTATCATTTTAAGTGCTTGCCGTCACCATTTAGCTGTAATGGTCACCACATCATGCTGATATCCAAAGCAATCGGGGTTGTTTTACATGATCACCAGTTGCTCGACTTCAATTTCTGGCTTATTTCCGCCTTCAAATTCGCCAAACAGACGGACTTTAGTCGTGTGATCAATCGGAGAGTTTAGTCGGATATCGTCATCCAGTTCGACCATGACTTCACCGGAACCATCGCTAAAGACAAACTTATCCGCGCGAACTTGACGTAATAAGTTACCTTCAACGACTACATCTTTTTCAGTAAACATATTGGAGTCGTTTAGCAAGGCGTCCAATTTTTCCACAGTGACAGGACCATTAAACTGCAAGTTTGATTGGTTTTGAGCGTGATCTTTCGCGAACGCGATAGAAGGAGCAATAACTAAGGCGGCGATTGTTGCGATAATAGTATTCTTTTTCATGTTACATCCTCATCGGTTTGTTTTGATGGGTTCATTAAAACAGAGCTTGTTTGAACCAATGATGATTTCAACATTCATATTCTATTCATTTGCTTGAGTAAGTGGGGACGATGACGTTATGATTGTTCATCTTCCTCTATTCCTTACAAATGTTCATGAAATCAGCGATCCCATCTTTAATGGTTCAAGGCACCACTTCGGATGCCGGAAAAAGTGTCCTTGTGGCAGGTTTATGCCGTGTATTAGCGAGAAAAGGGATAAACGTTGCCCCATTTAAGCCACAAAACATGGCACTAAATAGTGCGGTAACCAAAGATGGCGGTGAAATAGGTCGAGCTCAGGCAGTTCAGGCACAGGCGTGTAATATTGAGCCAACCGTGCATATGAATCCGGTTTTGATTAAACCTAACAGTGATACAGGTGCTCAGATCATTTTGCAGGGCAAGGCGCTTTCAAATATGGATGCGGCTGGCTTTCATGATTACAAGAAAGTTGCGATGGATACGGTGTTAGATTCCTTCTCTCGTCTGACTCAAGAATTTGATTCGATCATGATCGAGGGTGCAGGGAGTCCTGCTGAAATCAATTTACGTGAAGGCGATATCGCGAACATGGGTTTTGCGGAGGCCGCTGATGTTCCGGTGATCATTGTTGCTGATATTGATCGTGGTGGTGTATTTGCGCATTTGTACGGAACACTCGCGTTACTTTCTGAATCTGAACAAGCGCGAGTAAAAGGATTTGTTATCAACCGTTTTCGAGGTGATATTCGTTTATTGCAATCGGGCCTCGACTGGCTAGAAGAAAAAACAGGCAAACCTGTACTCGGCGTGCTTCCTTTTCTTCATGGTTTGAATTTAGAAGCAGAAGACGCGATCACCGCGCAGCAAGAGTTGCACTCTGAGGTAAAACTGAATGTCGTTGTGCCTGTTTTAACCCGGATTAGTAATCATACTGATTTTGATGTGTTGCGATTGAATCCCGACATCAATCTACGTTATGTAGGCAAAGGCGAGAAAATAGATAAAGCCGACCTTGTTATTTTGCCTGGGACCAAATCAGTTAGAGACGACTTAGAGTATCTAAGAAGCCAAGGGTGGGATAAAGATATCTTACGTCATATTCGTCTTGGTGGAAAAGTGATTGGTATCTGCGGTGGCTACCAGATGCTTGGAAGCTTGATTGATGATCCAAATGGCGTCGAAGGCCAGCCGGGTCAAAGCGAAGGGCTTGGCTTACTAGACATCACCACGACGCTAACTAACAGCAAACAGCTTACAAATACGCAAGCACAGCTTTCTCTTAATGGCAAAACAGCCAATGTAAAGGGTTATGAAATCCACGTAGGACAAAGTGAAGTGCAGGGCGTTCAACCTCTTACATTGAGTTCCGGTGATGCAGAGGGGGCTATCAGCAAGTGTGGCCAAATCATGGGAACCTACCTTCATGGGTTCTTTGATGAGGCAGATGTCTTAAGCCTGGTGTCAGAGTGGGTAAACGGCACTCAAATCAAACAACAAGACTTTGAAGAGTTAAAGGAGCAAGGAATTAATCGTATTGCAGATGCGATAGAACAACATATGAACCTTGATTTTTTGTTTAAATAGCACATTTACAGATTGAACGTTATACCCAAATAACCAGTTCTTTCGCTTGCCTTGTATTGGAGTTTCTCTATGAAAGCATGGAAAACGCATGCTTGCCTCGCGGCAATATTAAGCATTTCATTTTCAGCTAACGCAGCTACGAACCTCAAAGTGTATGCGGCGTCTTCGATGACGAATGCGATCGACGAAATCGCACAAAACTTTGAAGAAAAGTATGACGTTTCTATCACTCCCGTTTATGGTGGCTCTTCTTCTATCGCTCGACAAATTATCAACGGCGCACCAGCGGATATATTCATTTCTGCGAATACTAAATGGATGGATTATTTGGTCGATAAAGACGTTATTTCTAGTGACAATGTCACAAGCTTGGTGCGCAATAGCTTAGTGTTGATTGTGCCTCAGTCTTCAGAATTAACCTCATTTAACTTCTCTGATGCAACAGCATGGGAGAAGGCATTGTATGGAAATCGCCTTGCGTTAGGCAATCCGACGTCAGTGCCTGCTGGTATGTACGCGAAAGAATCACTGACTACACTGGGTGTATGGAAAGAGATTCAAACTCAAATCGCACCAGCAAAGAATGTGCGCCTAGCTTTGGCGTTGGTTGAACGTGGAGAAGCACCTTTAGGCGTGGTCTACAAAACCGATGCGCAGTTAACCGACAAAGTCAAAATTGTCGGTGAATTTGCGAGTGATACGCATGCGGCTATTGTTTATCCGGCTGCAGTTGTGAATGATTCTACTGAGTCCGAGCAGTTCTTCCAGTACCTAAAATCGGACGAAGCCGCACGCGTTTTTGCTCAATATGGCTTTCAGCAATAAACCGGCTTTCAATAATAGGAACGAAGCGTGACAGAACTGGAATACCAAGCCTTAATGTTAAGCCTCAAAGTGGGCGCGTACGCAGTACTTTGGCTCATTCCTCTCGGCGTTTTTCTTGCTTGGCTACTTTCTCGAAAAACGTTCTTCGGTAAATCGATTCTCGATAGCTTAATTCATTTACCACTGGTATTGCCGCCAGTGGTTATCGGCTATTTGTTGTTGATTTCTCTTGGGCGGCAAGGGTTTCTTGGAAAGTGGCTCTATGAACATGTAGGGCTAGTCTTTAGCTTTAATTGGAAAGGAGCAGTAGTCGCTTGTATTGTGGTGGCCTTGCCTTTGATGGTTCGGTCTGTGCGGTTAAGTTTAGAGAACGTTGACCCTAAACTGGAACATGCCGCGTCAACGTTAGGCGCTTCTCCTTTAAAAGTTTTTCTCACCATTACGTTACCACTGACCATTCCCGGAATTATTACTGGGACGATGCTGTCTTTTGCTCGTAGTCTTGGTGAGTTCGGGGCGACGATCAGTTTCGTCTCTAACATTCCGGGAGAGACCCAAACGATTCCACTGGCAATGTACAACTTTATTGAAACGCCAGGTGCGGAAATGCAGGCGGCTCGCCTATGTATCATTTCTATCGCGCTAGCTTTGTCTACATTAATGATCTCTGAATGGCTAAATCGCAAAGCGGCAAGTCGATTGGGTGCGAAGTAATGACGATTAAAGTTCAATTTAAACAAATGCTTGGTGATACTGATTTCGATATTAAACTTGAGTTACCTTGTAACGGAATTAGCGCTTTGTTTGGGCGATCTGGTGCGGGAAAAACCACGTTAATTAATATCATCAGCGGATTAGTTGCACCAAAGCAGGGACATGTGGCGATTGGTGATCACGTTTTGTTTGATAGTGAACAGGGGATCAACTTACCAACACACAAGCGCGGCATTGGTTACGTGTTTCAGGATTCACGTTTATTTCCTCACTATTCGGTTCAAGGCAACTTGTTGTATGGCGTTAAAGAAAAAGATGACGAGTACTTTGATGCAGTCACCGAACTCTTGTCTATCAAACCGTTACTAAAGCGCTTCCCGAACTCACTGTCTGGCGGTGAAAAGCAACGTGTTGCGATTGCACGAGCATTACTATCAAAACCCAACTTGCTTTTGATGGATGAACCACTTGCGTCGCTTGATATGCCGAGAAAACGTGAGGTGATGCCTTTTCTCGAGGAATTGTCGGATAAGGTTAATATCCCGATTATCTATGTCACGCACAGTCTCCAAGAAATTTTAAGGCTTGCTCAGCACCTTGCAATTATTGACCAAGGTAAAATTACGAGTTCAGGTAAGCTTGAAGACGTGTGGGCTTCTCATGCGATGCGTCCATGGCAGTCTTTCTCGGATCAAAGCAGCTTATTTGAAGGCCGAATTGCTGAGCATCATGAGCGCTATGCGCTGACTTGTGTCAGCCTTGCACCTAATGCATCACTATGGGTGCAAAAGATTGATGGTGAGCCAGAGACGCCAATTCGCTTACAAGTGCGAGCCAACGACGTTTCTATTACGCTAGAGCAACCTAAGGCGACTTCTATTCGAAATATCCTGCCTGCGACGGTCGATTCAATCGAGGTGTTTAACGCGGCTGATGATAAACAGAGTATTAATGTATCGCTAAAGCTAGATGAGGGATGTTATTTGTGGGCAACAATAACACCTTGGGCGCTTGATGATCTCGACTTAAAGGCAGGTGATAGTGTATTCGCACAAATTAAAGGTGTCAGTGTCACGCAAAAAGACGTGGCATTAGCGCCGCATTAATCATTTAAAGCTACGCACGCTTAATGATCAAAAAAGGCCGCAAACGCGGCCTTTATTTTGTCGGAAAAACGTTATTTTGCGAACACTTCTTTGAATTCGCGTTTAAGAAGTGGGTCGCGACGTGCTTTCTTAAGTTGCTTAACCATGTCTTTCACGCAGTTGTGAAGCACATTATCAAGTAATTGAGCGCGGTATTCTTCTTTATCTTCATCTGTCATGTTTTCTGGCAGATTAAGAGTAGGGAATTCTTCCATCACGTTGATACCAGCAAATGCTTGGCCAACAGAAACTAGAGCATGAAATTGCTCGAAGTTATCTAGAATGTTCTGAGCACTTGCAGGCATTTCGTCCCAAGACTCACGCACTGCTTCTTCAGACACTTCATGGATAGAGGTAACCATTTCGAACATTTGCTCTGGAACTTCGTCAAACTCAATAACTTTACGTAGTTCAGGAGAAATGGTTGCTAGATCGATTTTTTTGCTTTCGCTGTTAGTTGCTTCTGACATGGTGTGTCTCTCATTACAAAAAGGCGGGAATATTAATACCAAATGCATCAAATAGCTATACCCATGTGTCCGCAAGATGACCAGAATACCTGAGTTTGTTGAACTAACGTTCGTTGGTCATGTTTTGGTAGGGCAATTCTCAGTGTAATCGTTATAGACAATTGATTCCGTGATATTTAAACAAAAATATAGCACTTAATTATGAGTCGAATGCAACAACTCTATGAGTATGGTATATGTTTAATAAAGACAAAATAAGAAATGGAACGCGTTATGCAACCGACAGGGACATCAATGCGAATCCTCCTGGTTGACGATGTTCAGCTAGACAGGATGCAGTTGGCTATTCGTCTTAAGCAACTTGGACATATTGTAAAAGCGGTGGGTAGTGGGCTAGAAGCACTAAACACCTACGAGAGTTTTGATCCTGAACTGGTATTACTCGATATATCGATGCCAGATATGAACGGTTTTGAAGTCTCTCTTCATATCAGAGAAACCTTTCCCGACTGGATCCCAATAATTTTCCTGAGCAGTCACGAAGAACCAGAAATGATTGCAAAAGCCATAGAGGCCGGCGGTGATGATTATTTAATTAAACCCGTAGATAAACTCGTACTGAACTCTAAGCTTATCGCAATGCAGCGTATTGCCCATATGAGACGAGAGCTTAAACAAGCGACAGCTCAATTGGAGAAAGTGAATCAACTTTTGACCCAGCAAGCGAATGAAGATGGCTTAACCAAACTCTATAACCGTCGTTATATCGATCATAAGTTAGAATCGATGGTTGCATGGCATGGCCGTCACAACATGCCAATGGCTTTGATTTTATTGGACGTCGATTTTTTCAAACCGTTTAATGATAATTACGGTCATATAGAAGGAGATCGTTGCTTGCAAGCCATTGCGAACCAACTTAAAGCAACATTTTGTCGCTCTGGCGAATACGTAGGGCGTTATGGCGGAGAAGAGTTTGTGGTGTTACTGGGTTGCACAGACGCCCAAACCGCAGAGAGAGAAGCAGAACGTATACAAGAGGCCATGTATTTTCTGGATTACCCACATGAGTATTCTAGCGTGTCCAATAGGGTGACAGTGTCACAGGGGGTTTTTGTTTTTCAACCGACGGGAAAAGAGCAGCAGTCTGATTTGTATGCGACGGTGGATAGAGCGCTGTATACCTCAAAATCTTTAGGAAGAAATACACATACGGTGGTAAATGCAAGTTGAAACAAGCTGTTATCAATAGTTATGCCTTAGCTACACTGTCACTTTTTTCATTATGTTCTAAGGCTAATTCGATTCAAGATCAGATACAAAAAGAGTATGAAAGGAACTTTGCTATTGGGATCGTTCTGTCAGATAGCGATGTCTTTACGGTAGGATTTCATGATTTCGATCCGAACGAATACTTCAACATAGATAACGAAGACATTGGTACTCAAGATTCGGTTGATCTCAGAAAGAAGATCGCAGTATCAACGCTACCATTTAGTTTTGATTTGTTTGAACAAGAGGGAATACAAACTCACTACCTATTAAATGGCCGAGTTTATGCCTTAAGTACAGAGCAAGATGTGTATGTAGACCAAAAAGGACAGATTCCAGATAAAAGTAAAGAGTTAGTCATGGGCGGATATATTGAGTTTGCTGGAGAAAAACACCTCACTGATAAGCTAACGCTTAGTGGCGCAATCGGCTCACACTTAATGTACTATCAAAACGATTATAGTTATCGTAGTAATGCACTGAATGACCTAAAACCATTTCTAGAAGGTGTATACCTAAACACCAGTGCTTGGGCCGTTGTCGGAGAAGTCAACACAAAGCTCAAATACCTAGAGCATGAATCGTGGGGTAAATGGTACCTCTGGTCGGCTCCTCACTATTTTTATGGCACTGGCTGGGGTAAAGCAAATAATGGTGATATTGGCAATCCGGAAGGCTGGTATTGGGTCAATGGAATAAAGGTGTTTTATGATTTTACCCACATTGGAGATACTGTGCAGTCAGTGTATTCGAGCTTCAATCGAGTTGATATTGGTGGTGATACAAGAAAACCCATGAATACTGTGCACTACTACGAAGCCAGTGTTGGATGGTTAATGACACCACCATTTGACTCCGATTGGATAGATAATATCGGGACCGGATTAACGATCAATTATGGCAGTGCGTTAAAAGGAGGAAGCTTAGTCTTGTTCTTTAATCAAGATTAGTCGGCTAACTTTCGCTCTGGGGTATTAATGAAGCCTCACGCAATTGCGTCCAGCCTTTTTCGCTTTGTAAAGCGCTTCGTCCGCTAACTTAATCACGTCCTGAGGTGCTTGCCCGTTTTTGCTGTCGGCCGCTCCGAAACTTGCGGTAACAAAGACCGACTTTCTCCTCGAACTGTCGTTACCACGCTTTTTTTGGCCTTGTTTATGGTTATCTGGGCGGGATTCTTCATCACGTAAAATCATCTCATACTCTGCAATGGATTTACGTGCTTCTTCTAAAAACTCTTTACACTCATCTGCGTACTTGCCTTTAAAGACGATGGTAAATTCTTCTCCGCCAAACCGGTATACTTTTGCGCCACCGGGAGTTTTAGTTAGACGCGAAGCGACCATTTTTAATACGTCATCACCCGTATCGTGACCGTAGGTATCGTTAAACTTTTTAAAGTGGTCAACATCAAGCATTGCGATCGTGAACTTTTTGCCCATGTGTTTTAAGTCAAGGTCGAGTGCGCGTCTACTCGGGATACGCGTTAAGCTATCTGTGAAAGCCAACTGATGGCTCGCAGAGGCTGCATAAATAATGATAAGCAACCCCGTTAGCGTAAACATGGTGCTAGATATGTATTGCACATCAAAGAAAATGAACGTCGCGGACGCCAGCACCATTGCAGAGTAGGTCATCGCATGGATGATTTCATTCTTCTTTAAAACAAGAATTCCGAGGAAGCAGACAATACCCACACAATATAAAACTAGAATAAAAGGTAGTTTAGAAACCGTAGGTACGATAAATAAAATGCCGCTTGTCCATTGTTCAAACCCACCTTCAACGTAATATGCTAACGTAAGGTAAGACCAAAGAACGAACATCGTTAACATCAAGAGGTAAGTAAACATGGCTCTTGAGTCAAAACCGTCTTTACTAAACAAAAATACCGCAAGAAAAGAAACAGGAAGTAGCGTGGCTAAAATGGTCAGCTCAAGTAAGGCTGTACCACTTTGAAGTGGGACTTGTAGCCTATGCTGTATCACGAAATAGGCCAGTAACATCGCTAAGCACACCATTGACTCCCGACCTTGCTTAAATGAATAGCAAAGGAGCAGTGCACAGCCTAACAGTATGTACGGCAAATTTGCGGCAATACCCCAGTTTGACTGAGTCATCTGAATGATGTTGTTCATGCTCGAACTCACTAATCCCAGCAACATAAATGGGAAAAGGAATCGAAAGCCTGATGAAGTCATTGATGATGAGGACATCTATTACAAATTGCCTGAAAATAGTTGATTATATAATTGGTTAGGTTAAGCGTTTCATCAATATAGATATTAATCTGCTATCGATTTTCATGCTTCGAGAACTAGCAAGAATACGTCTATTTGCTCATTTTCCCAAGTATTTTGGGAGACATTACGACAAAAAGAGAGAGATTGATTAAATTAAGAGCAATCAATAAGTTGTTATAAACAAGTCGTTGCTATACTTGTTTTCATAGAACAAGGGAGATTTGCCAATGCAGATAAGTTCAGATGTGCATAACTACATGGAAACACTTGTTGGACAAGTGCTCAGTTTGCCTCAGTTTGTAGAGCAGTATGACAACGATCAGCTCGCAGATATCGCGTGCCTTGCACTTATTCAGCTCAAACCCGTCTATATTCGTCATGATATTGATTTTTTATCTTCGCTTCCGGAACAAAAGCTCACCCAATTTAAGCAAAGTGCAGATATCGCGGTGAAAAACGCGGCAGAAATGGTGAAAGAAGACCGGCGTAAAAACCGAGATCATGATGTACCTGTAATTTTTACCCATACCAGTTATGATGAAGACAAAGAATTGGACTGGTATGAAAAACCAATCCTCAATGTCAATATTAAGTGATACAAGCTTAATCTATCGATGAGCTTACCCAAGGAGGAACCGTGGGATTTTTTTCGCGTTTGTTTGGTGGTAGTGAAAAAACTGCTGAAGTAAAAACTGTGGAACCAGTTGAGTACAAAGGTTTCCTTATTTACCAAGAGAGCCTTTCAGAGGGTGGGCAATACCGCATTGCCGGTCGAATAGAAAAGCAATACGACGATGAAGTGAAAACTCATCGATTTATTCGTTCAGATTTGCTCGGCTCGGAACAAGATGCCAATGAACTTATGTTGAAGAAATCTCAAATGTTTATCGATCAAATGGGCGATAAAATCTTCGACTAACAATTCACCGCAACTTGATTCCAATCATCTTAAAAAGAGCCATTAGTGTATATGCTGATGGCTCTTTCTTTTTTAGAGCTTAAATGTTTGTTAAGTCAGCATTTAATTATGATCTGGTTAGACCTCAGTCTAGTAAGGCATGGCGTTGTTATTTTTCGTGCTCAGAGCGACAATCATTCATTACTTAGCGTTATATGTAATGAAATTTAGTATTTAAATTACAAAACACTTGAAGTAATGAGACGCGTTCGATACAAACAGAATAATAACAGGGCTGTTAGTCAAGGTTTTATTGTGCAAATGGGTGGCCCCAAACACCATCTTTCGTTTGCAATTGTCTTGCGTGGTAAACAGATAGAAATAAAAAAGAGTTAGAGTAGAGCGACGCTCTGTTTTGGGACTAATTTATTGATATGTATACAAGGAGTATGCGTTTTGCAAATCGGTGTACCTAAAGAGATACTTGCGGGTGAATCGCGAGTAGCTGCATCGCCGAAGTCGGTTGAGCAGTTAATAAAGTTGGGATTCGATATCGCGATTGAATCCCAAGCGGGGGTGCTTGCGAGTTTCGATGATGCTGCTTATGAAGCTGCTGGTGCGAAAATCGTTTCTAGTGAAGAAGTTTGGGCATCTGGTCTTATTCTAAAAGTTAATGCGCCAATCGTAGATGAAGAACAAGGCATTGACGAAATCGCACTACTACAAGATGGTGCAACACTTGTTAGCTTTATTTGGCCTGCTCAAAACGCAGAGTTGATGGAACAACTTTCAAGTAAGAACATTAACGTTCTTGCCATGGATTCTGTTCCTCGTATCTCTCGTGCACAAGCCTTAGACGCGCTCTCTTCGATGGCTAACATCGCTGGGTATCGTGCGGTTGTTGAAGCAGCTCATGAGTTTGGTCGTTTCTTTACAGGTCAAATCACGGCTGCCGGTAAAGTACCACCAGCGAAAGTATTGGTCGCTGGTGCGGGTGTGGCTGGTTTGGCTGCAATCGGTGCTGCGGGTAGCCTAGGGGCTATTGTTCGTGCATTTGACGTTCGCCCAGAAGTAAAAGAACAAGTTGAGTCCATGGGAGCAGAGTTCCTGACCGTGGATTTCCAAGAAGACTCTGGTTCTGGTGACGGCTACGCAAAAGAAATGTCCGATGACTTCAACAAAAAAGCGGCAGAGTTATATGCAGAGCAAGCTAAAGATGTTGATATCATCATTACAACGGCACTAATCCCTGGCAAACCTGCTCCGAAGCTGATCACCAAGGAAATGGTCGACAGCATGAAAGCGGGCAGTGTCATTGTTGACTTGGCAGCTGCTAATGGCGGTAACTGTGAATACACAGTTAAAGACCAAGTTATCATGACAGATAATGGCGTAAAAATTGTTGGTTACACTGACATGGTCGGCCGTTTGCCAACGCAATCTTCTCAACTTTACGCGACAAACCTTGTTAACCTTCTAAAACTGCTGTGTAAAGAAAAAGACGGTAACATCAATATTGATTTCGAAGATGTTGTTATCCGTGGTGTCACTGTGGTTAAAGAAGGTGAAATTACATGGCCTGCGCCACCAATCCAGGTTTCAGCGCAGCCGCAAGTGAAACAAGAGCAACCTGCGAAACCAGAGCCTAAAGTAGAAGAACCTACCTCTCCAACGAAGAAAATTATTGGTGTAGCCGCGGCAGTAGGTGCTTTTGCTTGGATTGCATCGGTTGCGCCGGCAGCGTTCCTTTCTCACTTTACTGTATTTGTTTTAGCTTGTGTTGTCGGCTACTACGTGGTTTGGAATGTTACCCATGCACTTCATACTCCGCTTATGTCGGTAACGAATGCTATCTCCGGCATTATTGTGGTTGGTGCATTACTGCAAATTGGGCAAGGTAATGGGGTCGTTTCATTCCTATCCTTTATTGCTGTATTGATCGCCAGCATCAATATCTTCGGTGGTTTCACCGTCACCAAGCGTATGCTTGAAATGTTCCGCAAAGATAAATAGGAGTTACAATGTCTGCAGGATTAGTACAAGCAGCTTACATTGTTGCTGCATTATTTTTCATCATGAGTTTGGCGGGGCTTTCAAAGCAAGAGTCCGCTCGTAATGGTAACTACTATGGTATCGCTGGTATGACGATCGCGCTGATCGCGACGATCTTCAGCCCTGATGCTCAAGGCTTTGGGTGGATCATTATTGCGATGGCGATAGGTGGGGCGATCGGTATTTTCTATGCGAAGAAAGTAGAAATGACCGAAATGCCAGAACTGGTTGCGATACTGCACAGCTTTGTAGGTTTAGCTGCGGTTTTAGTTGGCTACAACAGTTACCTTGATGCGCCAGAAGCAGCAACTCATGCTGAACATGTTATCCACCTTGTAGAAGTATTCTTGGGTGTCTTCATTGGTGCCGTAACCTTCACGGGTTCAATTGTTGCATTTGGTAAGTTACGTGGTGTGGTTTCTTCTTCGCCGCTTAACCTTCCTCACAAGCACAAAATGAACCTTGCAGCGGTTGTGATTTCTACGCTTCTTATGATCTACTTCGTAAAAGCAGATGGCAGCATGTTCGCTCTGATTGTGATGACACTGATTGCGTTCGCGTTCGGTTACCACTTAGTTGCTTCAATTGGTGGTGCTGATATGCCAGTTGTTGTTTCAATGCTGAACTCATATTCAGGTTGGGCAGCAGCAGCAGCAGGTTTCATGCTCGCAAATGATCTATTAATCGTAACAGGTGCGTTGGTTGGTTCTTCAGGTGCGATTCTTTCTTACATCATGTGTAAAGCCATGAACCGTTCGTTTATCAGTGTTATTGCTGGTGGCTTTGGTCAAGAGATTGTAATTTCAGGTGACGAAGAGCAGGGCGAACACCGCGAAACAACGGCAGAAGAAGTCGCTGAAATGCTGAAGAACTCAAAATCAGTAATCATCACTCCAGGATATGGTATGGCTGTAGCGCAAGCGCAGTATCCAGTGCATGAAATTACTGACGTACTTCGTTCAAAAGGTATTGAGGTTCGCTTTGGTATTCACCCAGTAGCAGGTCGTCTTCCGGGACATATGAACGTGTTACTTGCTGAAGCGAAAGTACCGTATGATATTGTTCTTGAAATGGATGAAATCAATGATGACTTCGTTGAAACAGATACCGTACTGGTTATCGGCGCTAACGATACGGTAAACCCAGCAGCTCTGGAAGATCCGAACAGCCCGATTGCTGGTATGCCTGTACTGGAGGTTTGGAACGCGAAAAATGTAGTGGTATTCAAGCGTTCAATGAATACTGGTTACGCAGGTGTACAGAACCCACTGTTCTTCAAAGAAAATACATCAATGCTATTTGGTGATGCGAAAGAAAGTGTTGAGTCTATTTTTAAAGCACTTTAACCATTCTTGATTTAAAACTATACAGGGTCAGCAATCGCTGGCCCTTTTTTGTTCCGTTTCAATGTTATAGTAATGCAAATCCTTCTGTTAGCTGATGTCAATTGCTTGTAGATTGATGTATAGTTTTGGCTAATGTAACAAGTGACGGTAACAGTTTGATTAAAAAGTTTTTGCTCGGTTTTGCAACTGTATTGCCGCTTTTTTCGGCACCTGCATTTTCCGATTCACTACCAGAAAGAATAGATACGTTTACAGAGCTATTTAACTATGAAGTAGCTCTTAAGTCGTACGATATTCGTATTCTGCAATCAAATTATCCTACCAAGTTACTTGCGCCAGATTCGCTTCTGCCGCAAACGTCTGACTATCCGTTAAAAGATATCCAACAGCTTTACAGCTTGGCGAATACTTGTCGTGGCAAATTACCATTAAGTCCTTTAATTACTGAGCCTTTAGTATTTACAAGAGCGATTTGTAAAGGGACGCAGCTGACACCTCGTTGGTTCTCGCGTAGTGGTCTCATTCACCCTGGTGGTGGGACGTACGCGGCGCGTTATGTGGATAAGTATCCAGAACTCAAACCCAAACTATCTCAGTACATGCATATAAAAGAGCGTGATAACGAGGAAGGGGATGAGTTGCTAGAAAGCTTGAAAAACATGGATGACGACGCCATTAATGCTTTGATTGCAGGCGCGAGCATGTTTATTGAAGGTAATGAACTTTGGCTAAGACGTGGTGACCGTTACTTTGTTTTCGAGAAAGATATCTGGCAAGAGAACGTAGCGAATGCGGGTCTGTCATACGCTCTAGCCTCTCAAAGCAAAAGTTGCTTTGTTAAACGAGGCAATATTTGTTGGGATGTAGAAGATCACTCGCAAGTTTTGCGGATCAGTATGATCATACTGGTAATCGCCAATATTCTTTTGGTGATTGGTTGGGCGGTATACCGTTGGAATAGCAAGCGAGAAGAACTACGTAGTAGAATGCTCGTGTTGCAAATTTTAACGCATGAGCTCAGAACACCGATTGCATCTCTATCACTAACGGTTGAGGGCTTTCGTCGAGAGTTCGAGCATTTGCCTGAAAGTGTGTATGACGAATTCCGCAGATTGTGTGAAGATACGCGCCGCCTGCGTCAATTGGCAGAAGCGAGTAAAGATTATTTGCAATCTGATAACCAAATGCTTGCAACAGACTGGGTACCATCCGTTGCAGATTGGTTAGAATTTAAGATCGAAGAAGAATTTGATAGTGCCGTGCTTTTTAACATCAATGAAGATGTGGCTGCTAAAGTTAATGTGTACTGGTTAGGAACTTGTATCGATAACTTGCTTCGTAATGCGCTTAAGTACGGTGTCGCACCGGTTGAATTGGATGTCTCAACTAGTGAAGAAAAAATAGTATTCCAAGTCCGAGATGCAGGAGGCCTAACGGCTAAAGATTGGGCAAATTTGAAGAAACCGTTCGTCAGTAAGAGCGGGTTAGGACTTGGATTAACAATCGTTGAATCTATGGTAGGCCGCATGGGCGGAAAAATGTCCTTAATGGGACCACCTACAACTTTTATATTGGAGATACCTTGTGAAACAGACACTGCTTCTCGTTGAGGACGATAAAAACTTGGCTGATGGCCTGTTAGTAAGCCTGGAACAAGCAGGATATGAGTGTTTACATGTGGAACGTATTGCAGACGTAGAACCACAATGGAAAAAAGCTGACTTGGTTATTCTCGATCGCCAACTCCCAGATGGTGACTCTGTACAATGTCTCCCAGAATGGAAACAGATTAAAGACGTACCAGTTATCTTGCTAACGGCACTTGTTACCGTAAAAGATAAAGTTGCAGGCCTTGATTCCGGCGCAAACGACTACTTAACGAAGCCTTTTGCTGAAGCGGAACTCTTTGCGAGAATCCGTGCACAGCTACGAGCACCGGATTCAGCAGAGCAAAGCAGCGTTGATAAAGTGATCACAAAAGACTTAGAAATTGATCGTTCAACTCGTGAAGTTACCTATAAAGATGAGCTAATTACGTTAACTCGTACAGAGTTTGATCTACTGCTATTTTTAGCGTCGAACTTAGGTCGCGTGTTTACTCGTGATGAGCTACTTGACCACGTTTGGGGTTACAATCACTTCCCAACGACACGTACTGTGGATACGCACGTATTGCAGCTTCGTCAAAAACTGCCAGGACTGGAAATTGAAACACTTCGCGGTGTTGGCTACAAGATGAAAGCATAAGTCATAATGAAAACACTACTCCCCGTAGTTCTCTCATTAGCGTTAGTGAAACCAGTCCATGCAATGGACTGGTTTCAAACCAACACGCCTTTAACGCAGGCACATCAACACTTACTTGAAGATGATCTTGCCGGTATGTTCAACTCTCTTGTTGAACTGTGGCAAACGGAACCAAGTAAAGATTTGACTCCTCATCTCAATGACCTTCTTGGTCAGTCACTATCTAAAAACTGTGGCAAGTCTCTCACTGGTGTAACGCTGCCTGAATGGATAAGTGGCGTGAACGTTATTCGTCAGACCATCCAAAGCCCTGGGCGAGATACATTTAGGTTAGTGATCAAGCTAAGAGCTACAACTGACATCGAAAATATTTCATTTAATCGATGGGTGGATGATTCTATATCCGCAGACAGTTCATTCAGTTATGAAGAACAGCCGAGCGGTACGGAATTAGCCAATGAGCGTAGTTATTCGAAACGCTATAACCTCACGGGTAAGCTTGAAGCAGGCTTGTATCACTTAACTATTGTTTCTAAAGATAAACAAGAGTATCGAACTTGGGTAATATTAGGAGATTCCAATTCTTCGCAATATGTTCGTTGGACATCTAAAGAGAATTGGAAAGTAGAAAAGAGCGCACTTCGTAATCCCCATTGTCCATTACCGCAACTTGAAGTTGGTTTATATGACTACATTGATGGTCAATACGAGCAAATGTGGAAAAAGACTTACGAGTCTAACTATCCCAACTCACTAGAGCTTGCGGGTGTCCCAAATGATAGATACGTGCTAGCAGTGAGTATCAACAGTCGTCGTTGGCAGGGCGATATAATTGTTGAGCAAGCTCAAACTATTAGCCGAACCTATGATCTTTCCCAAGAAGAATAGTTAAAGAAATACCATTTGTGCCGATAAAGGTTCAGGAAGAACCAAAATCACAAGTGTAGTATGAAAACCAAATATAAAATTCTAGCCACCTCTGTTGCCACCACACTTTTCGCAAACGTTGCTTCGGCTGCCACTTATGCGATAGAAGCTCGTAGCGATGCGATGGGTGGCGTTGGTACGGTATCAGCAACTTATCTGACTGCTCCTTTTTTCAACCCCGCACTTACTGCAATTTATCGCCGAAACGATGATGCAGGAATGATCGTGCCAAGTTTTGGTGGTAACTACGATGATCAATATGATCTTGTCGATGAAATCGAACGCATCAGCAAATTGACTGATGTCGATGAAATCAAAAAATCGATGAATGCCATAGATGGAAAAAAAACTGACTTTGATCTTGGTGGCGTTGTCGCTATAGGTATTCCTAATAAATTTTTATCTGCAACTGCATACGGTAAGTTATACACTGAATCATTCGTGCAACCAAAAGTAGATACGTCAGGTACTAATCCGTTAGACGATAGCTACGTACAAGGTGTTTCTATTGGTGTTGCTGAAGCAGGTGTATCACTTGCTAAATACACCAACTTTATGAATCAACACCTTTCATTTGGTGTTACGCCTAAACTTCAGCGTATTTATACGTACTCTTACGCCACGAGTTTTCAGAATTTCGATACCAAAGATTTACGTGAACATGAAACAGCGGAAACGATGTTTAACTTGGATGCGGGCGCGCTTTGGTTCTTTGGCCCATATCGTGTCGGTATTTCAGCAAAAAACTTGATCGGAAGAGACGTTAAAACAAAATCGTTCATGTATGGCAGTGATACGATTAAATCATACGAATACAGCATGCGTCCCGTATATACGGTCGGGGCAGGGATTGTTGCCGATTACTTTACTATGAGTGTCGACTACGATCTTAATGAGGAAAAACGTTTTTCATCCTTCGATGATAATACGCAAATGATTCGAGCTGGTATTGAATTTGATATCTTGCGTCAAATGGCGTTGCGAGCGGGTTATATGAAAAACTTAGCTCGAAGTAGCGACGAAGGTACCATTACTGCGGGTATTGGACTGTCTCCACTTAAGTTGATCGAATTAGATATTGCTGCTCAGTACACGAACGAGAACGCAATGGGGGCATCAATTAATTTCCTTGCGACCTATTAATTGAATCGTTATAGTCTGCTCCTCAAAATGAGGAGCTTTTTTATGTTTGACGATTTACCCCCTCTATCTCACCAAGAGCAACAACAAGCTGTAGAGAAAATTCAAGAATTGATGGCGAAGGGCACAAGTACAGCAGAAGCCATCAAAATTGTTGCCGAACAGATTCGATCTGAGTACGCAGAAAAACAACAGCAACAAAACTAATTAATTCATATCAGGGCTTTGGCCCTGTTTTTTTGGTCTCATATTATCCTCAAATATTTTCACACCTTAACGTAGTTACGTCGTTACGTCGTAACGCTATCTCTATACCTTTCAATTTATTCAACTTCCTCTATTCTGTACTAATCAATTGGTAAAATTTTACTTGTTTAAGTTAACCTTGATGCGTTCTGGCTTGAACGAATATGGGGTGAAATGCTGTTTTTAAATTAAAATGAATAAATTCAGTAAGTTGTGTTGGATTTTTGTATGGTGCTTATATTTCGGTCATGCTTTTGTGTAATTAAATTACAAGGCGGTGATTGGGCATTTTTTCAAGTAGAGGATTATGCTGAAAAGATAAAAAAGACACGTTGTAACAGAAAAATAAAATCTGAATATAGTTATATAGTTGACGTTATAGAGACAGTAAGTGCTCGCAGACGTATGTCGGTCTTAGGTTGAACATAGGAGTGTTGGACTCTGTTTTAACTCTAAATCTTGTCTTTAATTCAGTGTTGTCTATGAAAATGACTCTTAATCTTGATCGATGGATTACACGAAGAAATTACTTATTGCCAAGTGGTTTTACTAAACTAGGCGACGTTGTAATTAGGAATATAAAACAAGCTGCAATAGAAATTGACAGGGTTTAGAAGCATAGTGACGGCGTAACGTGGGTTTGTTTGCGTTAGTTACATAGTTATGTACATCTTAAGGAGGGAGAAGAAAATGGGCCACATATCAATAACCGGTTCCTAAGTCACTAGTTGACTTCACGAGCCTTCAATGGCTATTAGATAGCTGATCGCTCGGCTGTTTCCACATTCTTATATCAAACTCCAATATTTTCATGAAATATGAGTTTAGACATTGCATTCGCTCTTAGTGAACTAGACTTACTATAAGCACATGAAAACTAACTAGGAGAGAAAGAATGAGTTACAAGCACGTTTTAGTCGCTGTTGATTTATCTCAATCTAGCCAAGTCGTTATCGAAAAAGCAATAACTCAAGCAAAGAACTCGAACGCCAAACTTTCATTCGTTTATGTGGATGTTGATCGTGTGATCATGGAGCCGAAAGAAGAACAAAAGTTGCAAAAGGAGCTACAAGAACTCGCTGATAAATGCCTATATCCAGTACACGAGACGATGGCAGTTATCGGTGACCTTCATATCAAATTGTCGGGAATCGTAAAAAAAGAGGGAATAGACCTAGTTGTCTGCGGTCATCATCATAATTTATTGAGCCGTTTCTTTTCATCGGTACCAAGGGTAGCGAATGAGGTTGAAGCGGATTTATTGATTGTTTACTTGGATGAGTGACAGTAACGCAGGTTTGTGCCGCATCTTTTGTAATCGCGTTTTTCGCATATTAAAAAGCCGAACGTTTGCGTTCGGCTTTGCGTATGATTGATAACAAAATAATTAACCAGGAATGGCAGATGCCTCTTGGGATAAAACAGATGCAGACTCTGCGTTTGACTGCAAATCAAAATGTACGTTAACTTGCACACCTTCTCGCTCAAAAGTGACATCATCAAAATCGGTCATAGCGATTTTGAATCCATTTCTAGCAAAAAAGCCAGTCACCATAGTTCGCTGCTTAATTTCTAGTGCAGACGCGAGTAGCTTATCCATGGCATTCTCCTTGGTTATTGTGGGGATATGGGTAGAAGATACACGCAGAACGGTATGAAATCAATTTAATATAAAGCTGCTTTCGATTAAATTTTTAATGTAAGTCAATCTATTGTTTAACCCACGTGATTTATTCCACGCAAAGCCTTGATAATGAAACGGTATAGCATCTCATGTTGTGATAACAAGCATAAAGATGAGGATTTTCATAAATGCCTAACGAGGCTCTTTGAAACAATACGTTACAAAGCTTCTCGCTAGGCCTCATGAGTTATCAAAGGAAAATTATTAGCCTGAAAAGCCATCCTAAAGTGATTCATTTTTCAATATTTTTGATAACTCAGACCTAATAAAAGTAGATATTTCAGCTAGCTTTCTTGGTAAAGGGTTTTGATAAGGGTAGGCGATATACATGGAGCGTTCTATATCAAAATTTTGTGAAATTCGGATATTGTTGTCTATATGGTTACCTTTTACAAGGTAATTTGGAATGACGCCAACCCCAACCCCCTCAGAGACAAAGTTTATTAAAATAGAGGTGTTATCAACTTCGATAACGTCAGTGTACTGCTTTTTAATTGATTCCTTATTCGAGTGATTCTTGTAGATTAATAGCGTGTTGTTATTGGCATTGTTAACTGTAGATATTAAAACATCGTTATAATCACCGATTTTATGTGCAATCAGAGTGTCATCAATAATATTATTAAGCCTAATCGCTAAATCTACGTTGCTTTCTAATAAATTCTCAACATTGTTACTTGATGATATTTCAAAGTTCACTGCTGGATATCGCTCTTGTAAGCCTTTAAGAACAGAGCCAAAAATAGAAGAGGCTATAGAGTTGGGCATTGTAATTTTAAACTTTCCATTAATGCATTCACTCAACGAGCTAGCTCTGTAATTTAACTCCTGCAAGCTCTCTAACGTTTTGATGGCAAGCTCTCTAATGCTTTCACCATGATCAGTTAAAACGAGTTTTCTTGTTGTCCTGTGGACGAGTGTTACACCAAGTTGTTTTTCTAATGCCGCTAGCTGCCTGCTGACTTGAGCTTTCGACTTTCTAAGTTCTTTTGATGCCTCTGTAAGAGAGAGGTGTTTACAAATGGCTGCAAAGCAGATCAGCTCATTGTTCATCAATTCCATGATTGTTACCTTTTTGCAACTCTGAGTCACGTTGTCTTTTAGCGGGAGGGAAAGTATAACTTGCATCAACGGAGGGGGACAATAATATTTAAAAGCCGTCATGAAATAATGGCAGACTACTATCTTAATAAAACCATATTGGATATTAAGTTAAACAAATATCCTGAAGAAATTAACTCAATCGACTTAAATAACGAAACGGAAAATTTAAAAATAAAGATTCTCTCTCGTGAAATTACTAAGTTAGATTCAGGTGATTTAATTGTCGATTGCGCATCATTGATAATGACTCATTCAAAATCGACAAAAGCAATAATAAAGATCGAACTTGAAAATAATTCTTTAAATTATAAAGTTAAAAATGTGAGAATATTTAAATATGAAGACTGCAATACAAAATTCGAAAAGATCTGTTTATCAGAAAGGTACATTGTATAGAATAATAAATAATATTAGTGCTTTGTATACAAAATCGTTAGTAAAATTATTTGGTGAAGAGTTGAGAATCCATCATTGCAAACATAAAATTAATGTAAGAACCACTAGCGAGTTGAGTGAACATATGAAGAAAGATCTAGGTATAGATTGAAAAGTAGAGAGTTTACATCTAATGGATGCCTTGTTCCTGTAAAGCTAATGTAATACTTACACTTTTGGGATGAACAATATGTGGCCATAAGTGAGAACATTGAATTTTCTCGTCCTTTCGATAACTTAAAACATAAGTTATCGAAAGGATATAATGAGATTTGAAGACAAAGGCTTTAAGCAATCGTTAGGTTGCTTATCTGATATAACTTAAACACTAGCTCATGACCAGCAGAGTTAGTATCAGAACTTCAAGAACGCCAGCAAAAGATCTTGTTAACTCAGAAAGTTGGAGAGAAATAATGGAATATCCGATCCAGTTGTTCGGTTACTTGAATGAGCAAGATGCAGAACCAACGTGTACAGTGTTGAACGTAACCCAAGATACAATGAAGGAACTTAATCAGCCACACGGTTTTAAAGTTGATGACTGGTTATTATCAAGTTGTCGCTGTGGTGAAATCGAAGTTCACGGTCCATACAAGACAGCTGATGAGGCTTGCAAAGCAGCAACAGCCAAATACGGTGTAACTAAACTGACTTCAGCAATGCTAATCTTCTAACTCTTAAGTTCGTATTATGTATATTATGTTAAATTGAATGTAATCGTACGCCAAATGTTGCCAATGAGCACTCCTATTCCCCTGTGAATTTGAAATTTAAAGCCTTTAATGTGAGTATTAAACATAATGGCTATTTACCATAAAATAGCTAATATCGATCTATCAATCTGCGATTGCTTGTTCTTCAATTAGCGTATTACTTACCAAAATAAAAAATGGCGTCTATTTTTAGACGCCATTCTGAGTTTTCCTTAATGTAAATTAGCCACCGGCTAATTTGACTGTCATGCCTTTCTTTTCAAGATGCGCTTTGATCTTGTCTCTAGCATCACCTTGAATTTCGATATTGCCATCTTTTACCGAGCCACCACAGCCGCAGACTTTTTTGAGCTCTGCAGCTAATAATTTTAAAGGTGCATCATCCAAGTCTAAACCTGTAACGATGCATACACCTTTACCTTTACGTCCTTTCGTTTGGCGCTGAATTCGTACAATACCGTCGCCTTTGGGGCGAGATGTTTTCTCTTCTTCCGGCTTAATTCGACCGGTTTCTGTTGAATATACCAGAGTCATTCTATTGTTTCTTTTGTTGTTGAGCTTGCATCGCTTTTTGCTTTGCAACTAAATAAGCTTCGATATGACGTTGAATAGCAGTTTTACTACCCTTAATCAGTTTACCATTAAACATACAGTACCAAGAGTTGGGCTGACCTGTATCATTTTGAATCGTATAACCGTTAAAGACTTCTGATTTTGCACCACCAACTTGCTGCGCTCTTTGTCCAAGCGCAGCAAACTCTTTGGGATCAATAATTGATGCGGTGTCGCACCACCAATCAATGCTTTTCTTTACCGCCGTCAAACTACCTTGTAAGACGTGGTTCTTGATTTTAACCTTCCAAATACTGCCATCTGGTCCGCCTGACTGCAGGTTAAAACCTCTATAGTTTGAAATCGCCATACCACTGAGTCATCTGTTTAATGCGTTGATATAATCATAATTGCTACTGAGCAATATTCAAATACGGCTTGAATAAACCTTGCTCTAGAAAACAATTTCTATCATAAAACGCGCCTTGATAACGTTAATCACTTTGCACTGTTTATACAATCTTCCAAGAACTCATGGAATTTGTGCCCGTTATTTTGAAGCATTTTAGGGAACATCGAGATCGGAGTCATACCTGGGAATGTGTTTACTTCGTTTAAGTAAATCTCATCATCTTCCGTTAAGAAAAAGTCGATACGAGACAAATGGCGAAGATTCATTTGCTTAAACACCCTCTCAGATGCGTGCTGAATTGCATCTAATTGTTCTTGGGTTAGATTCTTCGCTTCAACTTCAGTTAGCGAGTGACTTGAACTGCTGTACTTTTCATCGTACGAGTAAAAAGCACCGTCAGGTGCAATAACCTCGCCTGGCTTCGTTATGTGCAGCTGGCCATTCATCTCATATGCAGCAACTTCAAGCTCTCGTGGTTTTACTGATTTTTCAACCAACACTTGGTCAGAAAACCCAAACGCATCATTTACTGCATTGGAAAGTTTATCTTTTTCTGTGACGCTGTAACATCCAACGGATGACCCTTGACGAGCGGCTTTGACAAAGACTTTTCCCCATTTTTCAAACGCTTTATGAGCTTGAGCATGAGCTTCTTCATCGTTGCGCGTTAAGAATAAGTATGGCGTATTGGGAATGCCGATAGCGTCGTACCAAAGCTTAGATGTGATTTTATTGAAGCTATTGCTACTTGCTTCTGGCCCGCAACCAAGGTAAGGAATGCCTGCGATTTCAAACAGAGATTGAATATCACCTGTCTCGCCTGGAAAACCATGTATACAAGGCACAATGAAATCGATGGTTTGATTAGATTCACTTGAGCACAACTGCTTGGTATTGAGATCCAAGTAAACCAACTCACCTTGGTTGGTCATCCAACCTTCGTTTTTAATTTCTACGCGTGTAACGTGAACGTCTTCAATAAGATTTAATTGTTGTTCGACAAAGTTTGCAGACAATAATGAAATCTCGTGCTCAGAAGAGCCGCCGCCGCATAGTAGAAGAATATTTTTAATCATGAATCAATCTTTCCGTGACCTACAAAAGATACTATTTATTATGATAAACCTTTGAAGTGTGACGTACAGTAATTTTAGTGTGAGGAATTTTGTTCGAGTAGGATTTGAACAAATAAATAAGGGAGCTATTCGCTCCCTTATTTGATGTGTTAGTTTAATTTGTTAAGCGTTGGATAAGCTGAGTTTTTAATGGCGTCAATGCTTTTAACAAATGGTCTTAACTGCTGAAATTGAGCAGGCAAAGTCGAAATCGCTTGCTTGGCTTCCGCGCTTGTTGCGTAGTCTCCGTATAAAACTGAGAACCACTTAGTACCGTTGACGACTTTGTAGTTTTCCCAAATTGGCTGACCGTTCTGTGGCAGCTTATTTGCAAACTGATCGACTTTCGCTTGGCTACCCACAGCCGCGACTTGAATGGTATAGCCGAATCGTTGAATACCTGCTTGCTTTTTACTCGGTGGTACGATCTTAACTGGCTTCGCCTGCTCTTTTGGCGTTAGCTTGACTACTTTTTTCTCTTCAGGCTTTGCCGTCATTTTCACAACAGTTGGTTGTACGTCTTTTTCTACTACAGCGTTTTCAGACGCCATAATTGGCTTAGAGATACGATCTGATTTGTAGTCCTCTCGATAACTTTCAGAAGTTACGTCTGTGATGTAAGTTTCAGATGCACAAGCAGAAAGCAGGACTGACAAGCCGATGATTGCGATTTTTTTCATGAAGTAACAAATGCTCTGGATAAATATTACGATAAATCATGCCGATAGCAGGGCCGTTTATCAAGCATCAAATACAATAATCTGTGATTTTGATGTGATGAATAACACAAACTCCATAAGCATCGCCCACATTTTATGCAATGTCTGGTCTGAAGACGTTTTATCAATAAATTATTCGTTTATGATTGATATGAAACCGATAGGCAAACGTTACTTGCAAACGGCTAGGAGTCAGCATGAATAAACTACATAAACTCTTTAAACCCAACTCTGTGGCCGTTATTGGGGCATCTCAAAAAGCATTGCGAGCAGGACATGTAGTTATGCGCAACCTTCTACAAAGTGGGTTTGGTGGCGCGATTATGCCAGTAACGCCGCGATACAAAGCGGTATCCGGAGTTATAGCCTACCCTGATGTGGCTTCCCTACCCTATACGCCAGATATTGCGATTTTATGTACGAACGTTTCACGCAACGAGCAACTGCTTAAAGAGTTAGATGAGAGAGGCACACCGTTTGCGATTGTTATCTCTGATGACGCCCAGCCTTTAAATATTTCATCATTGAATATTCGAGTTTTAGGACCAAACAGCTTAGGTATTATCTTGCCTTGGCACAATTTTAACTGCACGTTTTCTCCTGTTGCGGCTAAGCCCGGAAAAATTGCGTTCATCTCACAATCTGCGGCGGTTTGTACCACAGTGTTAGACTGGGCAAATGATAAGAATATTGGCTTTTCTTCGTTCATTTCGATTGGACGCGGACAGGATATCGATTTTGCAGATTTGCTTGATTACTTAAGTATGGATGGGAATACGGAAGCTATTCTGCTTTATGTGGATAACATCCAAGATGCTCGACGATTTATGTCTGCTGCGCGAGCTGCTTCACGTAACCGCCGTATATTGGTATTAAAAGCTGGCCGCTCTAAAGAGATGAATACTTTCGAACAGCAAGATGGTGATACGCTTGATGTAGTTTACGATTCTGCCATCCGTCGAACTGGTATGTTACGAGTCAGCAATACGCATGAGCTCTTCGCTGCGGTAGAAACACTCACGCATTCTGTTCCACTTCGTGGGGAGCGTTTAGCGATCGTCACCAATGGCGGCGGCCCTGCAGTTATGTCCGTTGATACTTTGATTGAACGTGGTGGCCAACTCGCAACACTTGATGACGCTTCCATTGAGCAATTACAAGCAGTGCTTCCGTCCAACTGGCGTGCTCGAAATCCGATTGATCTGTCTGGTGACGCAACAAAAAAACGCTACATTGATACCATTAACGCACTGATGAATAACGACTGTGCAGATGCGATCTTGATTATGCATAGTCCTTCTGCGGTTTCCGCCCCTCTTGAAACTGCTCAAGCTGTTATTGAGGCGATCAAGGCTCACCCTCGGCATAAGCATTTTAATATCTTGACCAACTGGTCAGGAGAACAAACGTCGAGAGAGGCACGATTGGCATTTACTCAAGCTGGCATTCCAACCTATCGAACGCCGGAAAGTGCGGTCGTTGCATATATGCACTTGGTTGAGTATCGACGAAACCAGAAGCAATTAATGGAAACGCCAACGACGGCTGAGCCATTGCACTCTGGAAGTGTGAGTTCTGCAAAAGAATGGGTAAATGAACGACTACTGGATAAAAACACAGTTACTTTGGATACGCATCAAACCAGCCCATTATTTAAGCTGTTCGGGTTTAATGTTCTGCCAACATGGATTGCATCTGACGAAATTGAAGCCGTGCATATGGCAGAAAATATCGGATACCCTGTTGCGGTTAAGTTGCGATCTCCAGACATTCCTCATAAATCGGATGTACACGGTGTCGCCCTGAATTTAAGAAACAGTCGAGAAGTTTCCAACGCAGCGCTATCCATTCTAGATACCGTAAAGCTAAGTTACCCTTCTGCAAATGTACATGGTCTGCTGGTACAAGGTATGGCAAAGCTCGGCAGCGCTGAAGAGCTACGGATTAGTATTGCAGTAGATAAGGTCTTTGGACCTGTGATCTTGCTTGGTCAAGGCGGCTCGGAGTGGAATATCGCCCAAGATGCCGTCGCTGCACTTCCTCCTTTGAACATGACGCTTGCGCGCTACCTTGTCGTTGTGGCTTTAAAGTCTGGAAAGATTCGCCTGCAGAAACACAAAGATGCGCTCGATATTAGTGAGTTGTCGAAATTCTTAGTTCGTATCTCCCAAATGGCGGTTGAGTTGCCAGAAATACAAAGACTGGATATCCATCCAGTATTGGTGTCGGGAAGCGATTTAACTATCCTCGATGCGGACATCACACTGTGTAAATACGAGGGAGATGCGCAAAAACGTCTGGCGATTCGTCCTTTCCCGGCAGAATTTGTCGAAACTGTAACGCTTCGAGATGGCCAACCTATCCTGCTTCGCCCTATCCTGCCTGAAGATGAGCCGCTGCATGCTCAATTCATTAATAGCGTATCGAAAGAAGATCTGTATAAGCGTTTCTTTTCTGAGGTTGGTGAGTTCAACCATGAGGCTTTGGCAAACTTCACTCAAATCGACTATGACCGCGAAATGGCGTTTGTTGCGGTAGCGTTTAATACCGACGGACCGTCTATCATAGGCGTAGCCCGCGCATTGATTACCCCAGATAATAGTGATGCTGAGTTTGCTATTTTGGTTCGTTCAGATTTGAAAGGAAAAGGCTTAGGTAAAGTGCTGATGCAGAAAATTATCAGCTATTGCAAGATTAAAGGCACAAAGCAAATGTCTGGAATGACCATGCCTACAAACAGAGGGATGTTGATGTTAGCTCAAAACCTGGGATTTGAAGTCGATGTTCAGTTTGCCGATGGTACGGCAGATATGGTGCTTCCTTTAAATTGAAAAATAAAGCATTAGCGATAACTTTACTTCTTAGATTCGATAAGCAATGGGAACCTAAGAAGTAAAAGTTACGTTGTTACTTTAGTTTCCAATTCTTTTTCAAGTATTGAATACACCAGGATTTCGCCTCACCCATGGTATTTCGGCGCCATGCTAAGATAATATCCATCGGCTGCTCTTCTGTACCTTCGATTCGCTTCAATACGCCACTATCAATCAAAGGTTGTGCAATTTGGCTTGGTAACGTACCAATGCCTAAACCTGCAGTGAGCGCATCTACTTTTGCCGTAAAGTTGGTGACGGTCAAGCGAGGTTGTTTTTGAATGATATTAATTGAGAGCGCAGGTTGTTCGCGTGCAGTGTCTGCAATGGCAATGATTCGGTACTTTTCTCGCGCCGCCTCATCAAACTTACCACTACGCTTGTGAACATAGTGATCAGCTGCCGCTACCCAAAACATGCTCATTTTACCAATTTTTTCTGATTTGACTTCTTGAGGAAGTGTATCCAGTGATGGGCAAATCAGTAAATCCGCTCTACCTGTATTCAGCGATTCCCAGCTACCAGCCAAGATCTCTTCTTGCAGTCTGACTCGTGTTGAGCTTACTTCAGCCAATGCATCAACCATAGGGAAGAAATTGGATATAGGAATAATGCCATCAAAGGCAATGGTAATATCCAGTTCCCAACCATTCGCCAATAACGTTGCATCATTCACTAACTTTTCACTGGCTTGTAAAATGGCTCGTCCTCTTTCAAGGATGAGCTTTCCTGCTTCAGTAAAATGGGCTTTGTGGCCAGAGCGATCGAAGATAATGATGTCTAAGTCTTGCTCGAGTTTCTGGATCTGATAGCTCAGTGATGACGGGGCTCTATCTAACTCATTCGCAGCAGCTGCAAAACTCCCTCTTCGGTCAATGGCATCCAGAATATGGAGCGCTTCTAACGTAATTGGACTCTGCACATGGCCTCTCTTAATGTGATTTTTGTCACATTGATTGTATTTGGATGATCTTATCAAGAACTAACGTTAAACAATATAACACACTGATAACTAAAGACTAGAAATGCTCATAACCTAAGAGTTCTACTCAAGATAAAACCACAAATAACAATGGTAATGATAGTAATTATTATTTAGATCCATTAATATCCCGTTTGTTGTTACCTATTATGGATCTAAGGTATTGAAGCCAATGTATAAAAAAACCATTTTGTCAGCCTCTATTCTGATTGCACTATCCCAAGGTGCCTACGCTGAAGATCATTCAACCTTCAATGAAGTGGTCGTGACTGCGACTCGTACTAATAGCCAAATCGAAGACACTGCTGCTTCTGTTGCGATCGTTACTGATAAGAACATCGAAGAAAGCATGGTCACTGGCTTAGATGATCTCTTTGAGTACACGCCAGGAGTCACGGTTAAGACAAACTCTCGCCAAGGTGTCCAGAGTATCAATATCCGTGGTATCGAAGGCAATCGAATTAAAGTTCTTGTGGACGGCGTATCTCAAGGTAACCAGTTCGAATCAGGGAATACGTTCATTAACTCTGCTCGCGTTAACGTGGATACCGACCTAATAAAAGCGGTTGAAATTGTAAAAGGTGCAGCATCGTCTCTACATGGTTCTGACGCAATTGGTGGCATTGTTGCATTTGAAACTAAAGATCCGGCTGATTTCCTTAAGGGTCGTAACTTTGGTGGCCATGCGAAGTTCAACTACTCTTCCGAAGACAATACATTCAGTGAATCTGTGGCATTAGCGCACAAAACTGGCGACTTGGAATCTTTACTTACTTATACGCGTCGCGACGGCAATGAACTGGATAACTTTGGAGATCTAGCAGATGCAGATACAGAAGCGAACAACTTACTGGTTAAGCTTCAGTACCAACTCAATGATGCACATCGTGTTGAGTTCAATGGGAATTATATTCGCAACAAAGGCAACGGAAAGCAGTCTTACAACGGTTATACTAATGCAACAAGTGAAGATGTAACAGAACAATATCAAGTTGGTATAAAACATATTTGGGAGATGCAAACGGCCGTAGCGGACTCCCTTACCTGGCAACTAGATTGGCTTAGCAAAGAAGAAAACGGCATTACTGATCGTGTTAAAGGTCAGAATAACCAACGTAAAGACTACATCTACGAGGATGAAGGCTACCAGTTTGATTCTCAGTTCGACAAATATCTCATGCTTGGTAGTACAGAGCATTACTTTGTGTACGGTGCATCCTTCAGTGATAAAGACATTAAGAACGTTAACAAAGAGTACAACAGTGCAAGCGGAAACAAAGAAATTTTCTATATCCCTTCTGCGAGCGAGCGTCGTTACGGGCTCTTTTTACAAGACGAAATTACGGTAGGTAACTTTACGATTACCCCGGGCGTACGGTGGGATGCATTTGAAACCGATCCAGGTGACACAAGCAGCAACCCAAGTGGTAACGCGGCTAGCGACTACAAAAAGTTTTCTGATTCTGCATTTACAGGCCGCTTAGGTTCTGTTTATAAGCTTAATGAACAACATCGTTTATTCGCGCAAATCAGCCAAGGTTTCCGTGCTCCAGATTTCCAAGAGTTGTACTACTCCTTCGGCAACCCAATGCATGGCTATATTTTTAAGCCAAATCCTGATTTAAAAGCAGAAGACAGCATTTCGTACGAATTTGGTTGGCGACATAATAATGACATTTCTAGCAGTGAAGTGTCAGTTTTCTACAGCGATTACGACAACTTCATCGAAAGTAAAACCGTCTCTGGCACTTGGACTCCTGTGACTGACCCTGCGATTCTGCAGTACGTAAATATTGGCAAAGCGACAATTAAAGGAATTGAGTTTTCAAACCAACTTTCGTGGAACAAGTTCATGCCAATCGAAGGATTTAGCTCTCGTGTAGCAGCGGCGTATACGGAAGGTGAAGATGGAAACAATAATCCACTAAACAGTGTTAACCCTTGGAACCTTGTCGCTGGTTTTAATTACGATTCAGAACAAAACTGGGGAACCACGTTAACCATTAACTACACCGCATCTAAAGATAAAAGCGACATAAATGACGATAAAGTGTTGCCTATCTCCGCAGCTACGGTTGTAGATATCACCGCGTACTACAAACCTATTAAAGACCTTACGTTGCGAGCAGGTATGTTCAACGTAACAGATGAAGAGTACTACAATTGGAATGATGTGCGTGACCTTCAGACAGAAAACAAAGATCTGACTCAAGCTGGGCGGAACTGGTCAATTACAGCTAAATACGAGTTCTAAAGCCTCCGAAAACACAAAAGCCAGCTTAATGCTGGCTTTTTTTATGGCTTTCATTTCAAAAATGTAAAGAAAAGTATGAAAAATGAAAGTTTACTGTTTTGCCATCTCTTTTTTCACCATTACTGCTGCTGCAATGATAAAAGTGATGATCAGACCGAGTTCCATGAACTACCCCAATAGCTATGAGAAAATTTATAACCCAAATTAAGAGTCGGACATAGTTTAACAGCTCTATATAGACTTGCTACCTTTTAACCAGTAATTTACGATTTTTTCCGATTTGGATCAAAAAAGACGCAATCATGCGTCTTTTTGTTATTATTGTGTAAATCAAAATTAGGCGTCTGGGTAACCTTGAGGGTTGTTAGATTGCCAACGCCATGTATCACCAGTCATTTCTTCTAGAGTGCGAGACGCTTTCCAACCTAACTCATTCATTGCTTTTGATGGATCAGCCCAACACTCCGCAATATCGCCTGGACGACGTTCAACAAGTTGGTATGGAACATCTTTACCACTTGCAGTTTCAAATGCTTTCACCATTTCAAGCACACTGTAGCCATTGCCAGTGCCAAGGTTGTAGACATGAAGCCCAGCTTTGTTACCTACTTTTTCCAAAGCAGCGACGTGACCATCGGATAAGTCCATCACATGAATGTAGTCACGCACGCCGGTGCCATCTTTCGTTGGGTAGTCGCTACCAAATACAGAGAGGAACTCTCGTCGGCCCACTGCAACTTGAGAAACAAACGGCATTAGGTTATTTGGAATACCTTGAGGATCTTCACCTAACTCACCAGTTGGATGTGAACCTACAGGGTTAAAGTAACGAAGAAGTGTGATGCTCCAATCTGGATTCGCTTTTTGGAAGTCCGTTAAACATTCTTCCACCATTAATTTACTGCGTCCATAAGGGTTAGTTGCGCTAGTTGGAAAGTCTTCTGTGATTGGAACAGATGCAGGATCGCCATAGACAGTTGCAGAGGAGCTAAATACCAACGATTTAACTCCAGCTTCGCGCATTGCATCAACCAATACCAAAGTGCCATTCACATTGTTGTCATAATACTCTAGGGGTTTTGCTACGGACTCACCGACGGCCTTTAAACCTGCAAAATGGATAACCGCTTCGATATCGTGCGACTTTAGAACCTCTACCATTGTCGATTTATCTCTGATATCGGCTTGAATGAAGGTTGGCTTTACGCCACATACCTTTTCAATGCGATCTAAGACCGTAGACTTACTGTTGTACAGGTTATCTAGAATCACTGGCGTCATACCAGCTTCGATCATTTGAATACATGTATGGCTACCAATATAGCCCATACCACCCGTAACAAGTACTTTCATTTTATCATTCCTTCTGACGCGAATGGGTTTAGTTTAAAGCTTTGACGTTACGATTTAAACAGTCTCCTGCAATTCGCATCCCATTAATATTGCTTGGCCTTTTCCGGCTTTTTTAGCTTGGTACATTGCAGTATCTGCACTTTTTAACACTCGAGTGGCATCTCGCTCATTAACACCGACCAATTTTACGCCGATGCTAACGCCAACCTTGAGCGAGTTACCTTTGTACTCGATTGGTGTGCATACGCCTTCGAGCAGTTGTTCTGCAATTCGGGTGACGACTTTTTGGTTGGCAGGATTAACCAACATGACAAATTCATCACCCGAAAGTCTTGCGATTAAATCACTATGTCGAGTCGCAGATGTTAGACGCTCGGCTACTTTTTTCAGAACTTCATCACCTGCGTCATGGCCATAGGTATCATTAACCTCTTTAAAACCATCGAGATCGAGGTAAAGCACCGCAAATTCGTCACGTAAGTATCCCGACCGTTGTACTAATTCTTCCAACTCTAAATGGAACTTGGAGCGATTCGCTAACCCCGTTAATGCATCGTGATGAGCTAAGTACTCAAGCCGTTCCATCTCTTTTGCGCCAGAAAGATCGGTAAGAACAATGACCAGGTCGTAGAACCCATGGTCTTCACACTTAACGATGCGATTAACCCTTGCAAACATCGGCACAAAATGGCCAAGATGGTTCTGCTCAATAACTTCCCCTTGCCATACCCCATAGTTTTCTATCGATTCAATGATGCTAGGCATCATTTCCTGCAACTTGCGCCACTTTAGTGTTTGGATAAATGACTTCCCAATAAGCTGATCCATCTCTAGTCCAACTAACTTAGTGACCGCAGGGTTAGCCATTGTGATAACACCTCGATGATTAAGAACGATGAGGCCATCTTGGCTGCTCTCAAAAACACGCCCCGCAACACGCTGCCTGCTCATGGCCTCTTCAATTTCGGTGATATCTTGAATTGAAAACAATAAGTGTCCATGTGTGGACAAACGACGACTGGTTAAACTCAACTGCTGTTCGTTGTCTGCATTTTTGAGGTGAATGTCATCGCATTCTAACCCCCTACTTAGGATTTGGCTCAGCTCATTCGGTGTTTTCGTTTTAATTAGATCACGGATATTGGCATGCTCAAGTTCCTCTGACTTTTTTTGAAATATCTGCCGAGTCGCAGTATTACAGTAAATAACACGCCCGAAGTTGTCGGTAATAACTAATGCATGTTGAATAGATTCAATGACTTCTTCTGAAAACGCCCGCTTTTGTTCTAACATTTCTAATGAATGTTGCCGCTGTTTCTCGCGTGTTGTTAACTTGTTCATCATTTGATTGAAGGAATGTGCGAGTTCTCCAATTTCATCCTTGGAGTAATAGCGAACTTGAGTATCCGTATTTTGTCCGTGTGTCACACTCTCTATCGTATGACTCAGTTCTATAACAGGTTTGAGAACAAGCCTATCGATACTTATGTAAAAGATAGTGCCACTAGCGAACAGCAACAGAAGAAGTACAGCACCATCTCGAAGTAAAGATTGTTGGGCTTCTATGATTGGACGATGGGAAAGCGTAACCCTCATACTGCCAATGACACGACCATCGTGAATAATTGGCTCTAGAACATAAAGAAATTTGGCTGATAAGGCATAACCTAGCGCGTGTAACTTGCTTCTTTCAGTTTGATTAGGTACGGGAGCTGATACCCCACTTCCTTCAAGAACAACGAAAGGCTGATCATCTTGGTCGTAAAGTTTAACCCGCGTAACATTCGGCTGGTTTAAAAAGTTGATGAGAGTAGTTTGAGCTTTTTGCTTGTTCTTTGTCGTTAGCGCATCTTTAATTGAGAAAGAAACATTGTTAATCAACTTTCTCGTTTGTTCGACCAACTCATGCTTAGACGATTGGTATGCTGTATACGAGGTATAACCTTTTGAGATAACAAAGATAGCCGTTATAAAGACCAAAATTGGCCAAATAAGCTTTGCTCGTAATGACATATGTATTCCTGTCGCAGACAACCACTAAAAATGACAGAAGCGTTGTTATGCAATCTATTACCCATTAAGGGCGACAAGATTAACACGATGCCAATGCAAAATAACCTTAAATTCTCAAAAATTGGATGGAAAAGGAACGAAATACCTTAAAATTCGGATCAACTCAAATAACGGCAACATCTTTATGGACTAAAGTGATCTTTTTCGTCAGCCATCAGATCATAAACCTCGCTTTCATGATAGAAGAATGAAGTGAGTCACTGAACCTAGATGCATTTTCCTGCATCGTGAACCCATTGCTTGTGTAGAAATAAAACGTATGACATTGAATAAACAGCAACTTACATTGAACTGTGACATGGGTGAGAGCTTTGGCTCTTGGATTATGGGGGCAGACGAAGATGTTATGCCTCATGTTGATATGGCAAACATCGCGTGCGGCTTTCATGCTTCCGATCCTAATGTCATGCACGACACTATCACTCTCGCCAACGACAACGATGTTGATATTGGAGCACACCCGGGCTACGCCGACCTCCAAGGCTTTGGCAGGCGCAGTATAAACATGACGGGTGATGAAATTACTAACATGGTTATATACCAAGTAGGCGCTTTACAGGCACTTTGTAAGGCTCAATACACAGATATCAGCTATATAAAGCCTCATGGCGCGTTATACAACGACATGATGAAAAGTGATGCGATATTTAGATCAGTTGTAAAGGCGGCAGCTTTATTCAAAGTGCCGTTAATGATTCTAGCGTCACAGGAAAACGAAAAATACTTAGAAATCGCAGATGATTATGACGTTCCCTTGCTGTTTGAAGCATTTGCAGACCGTTTGTATCAAGATGACGGATTACTTACACCTAGGACACAGCCTAATGCCGTGTTAAAGAATGAGCATGCGATACTTGAGCAAGTCCGTACGTTAGCAGACTCTGGGCGTGTCAAAACCGCTTCTGGCGGCTACATTTTACTGGAAGCCGATACGATTTGTGTTCATGGTGACAATGAAGAGTCGATCGCGCTGATCCAAAAGATCCGTCAAAGCCTATACGCGGGAGGAAATTAATGCATAAAGAGAAATTTAGTATCTCTTTGATCTCTGAGTGCAGTATTTTCATTAAGTTTGACGAGAATATCTCTGAAAATGCGGTCGGAGAACTTGCTCGAAACATCAAAGACACTTTAGCGTCAATCATTATGAACGTGGTCCCCTCCTATCAAACCATACTCATTGATTACTTGCCTTTTCGAATCAATGAAAAAGATTTAGTGCATAAACTGCATCAAATGATCAGTCAGTTTGATACTCAATCGCTCAGCTTTGTTCAACCTAACCACATCACTATTCCCGTATACTACTCTGAAGAAACCGCGCTAGATTTGTCCCGCTTTCAAGATCGTGGACTATCATTAGACGCGCTCATTTCTTTACATACTCAGGCCGAGTATGCGGTTTCAGCGATTGGTTTTGCTCCAGGTTTTGCATTCCTCTCCGATGTCGATACTCAATTACATATGCCAAGGTTAGCTACACCAAGAACGCGAGTACCAGCCGGAAGCGTGGGAATCGCAGACTCTAAAACGGCCGTCTATCCATCAGATAGTCCTGGCGGATGGAACATTATCGGTAGAAGCCCGCTTCCCCTTTTCTCTGATACGCCACCTTTTATACCGTTTGAAGTAGGTGACAAGGTCACGTTTAATGCCATTTCCAAACAAAAGTTTATCGAGTTAGGAGGTGTTCTATGAGTTACGCTGGATTGCTGGTGGAAAAGTCAGGGCCACTTTCTTTGATTCAAGACTTTGGTCGTTTTGGCTTAGCGCATATTGGCGTGACTCAAGGTGGCCCCGTAGATGATTACGCCTACAGTTGGGCAAACCATTTACTTGGTAACGTAGTCAATTGTGCTGCGATTGAAATTACTTTGGGGAACGCTTGCTTTGTCGCACTACATAACTGCCATCTTGCAATATGTGGTGGTGATTTGAATGCAAAAGTAGATGGTGAGCCTATCTCAAATTGGTCTGACTTTACGTTGAAGAAGGGGCAGAAGCTGCAGTTCGGAGTCGCAAAAAATGGACTTCGATCCTATCTTGCGGTTAAAGGTGGATTCGATATTGCTCAGCACTTAGGAAGTGCCTCTACAGTCACGAGAGAATCTCTTGGTGGTTATGACTCAAATGGTGGCGCTTTAAAAGCAGGCGATATTCTTCCCTTTTTTCCTCATAACTTACCGAAACACAAACCAAGGCTTATGACATTTCGCTTTAAGCCGGATTACAACTTACCCATTAAGCTGAGAGTGATTGAAGGCTATCAAAATGAGGACTTTGATGAAGACACTCGCCAAGCCTTTTATAGCAACGCATTCACCATATCCCCTGATTCAAATCGAATGGGCTATCGTCTTGAGGGAAACAAAATCAAACCGCCTTACGAAGGCGTACTGTCGGAAGGAATTGCGCTAGGATCGATTCAAGTTCCTAACGATGGTAATCCCATTGTGTTGCTCAACGATCACCAAACCATCGGTGGCTATCCTAAGTTTGGCTGTGTAGCACGTATTGACCTGCCAAGGCTGGCACAGGCGAAACCCGGGCAAAAAGTGAATTTTGTGAAAGGAGATAGACAAGGCTTGCAAGAAGTATGGTGCCAATGGGCTCAGTTTTTTGGATATTAATACAACCTCTGAGCCCATACGTAACTATTATGCCGGCATCCCATAACGCTCTGCTAACGCTTGCGGATAGTCTCGCTCTTGCGTGAGTTTAATCGCGTACTGCTCAATTTCTTGCTCAGACCAATGCACAGCGACTGGATGTTGTGATTCCACGTTTTGGTTAGGTTCGATATCAAACCAGAACTGAAGCATTTTTTGCGCTGCGAGTAGTGTTGATGACGCTTTTACCACTTCTATTCGTGCGTAATGGTTGTCTTCAAAGGTCACATCGGCTGCCCTGAGTACCGGATCCGTTCCAGGAATTTGCTGGGCACCAAACAGGGCTTTTCCCCCTTTGATAGCAGAATGATAGTCGGGAATGAACTGCGCCATGTGTTTAATAGCATTATTGGTTCGTTCTTCTAAGACTTCTTCTCGCCAACCGTTACGTATCTTTGAGAGTAAAGGTACTGGCAGTTCAGGCTGAGCAGAAGACGGCGTACTCTCAACTAAGCCATCTTCAAATAGCGTAATTCCTTTCGTCATGCCGTGAAGCTGAAAATAACCATTACCATAGGGGGTCAGTTGAGCCATTCCTTTATCAGTTCCACGCGGTCCATGGAAAATAACTTCTGGCCACAGTTGTTGACAGTCTGCCCACTTGGTTACGTAAGCGGCTTTAAACTCAACTAACCTATCACGCTTGGCACCGATGGTATTGTCAATGGATCCTGTTTCAAAACCACATGCATTGACCAAGTAGTCACATGTCATAAGATAATCAATGCCATCTCGTTCGTAACCAAGTTGCCAGTGATTACCCATCCAGTCCGCTTGTTTGAGCGTTGCTTGTGTGCATACTGAGGCGTTTGGCAGAGCGTTCAACGTTAAGTTGGCAATTGCGGCAAGGCGAAAAACACTCCAGCCATATTCCTGAACCGCCACAACTGGGTACTTTAGCGCTTCTAGATCAGCATGTTGAGCAAAAGGAATACACCACTCATCAAAGGTTGCAGGGTGACTTGGTTGAGTACGTTGTGCGAGTGCTTCTAGATCCTCTTTTGAATACAATTTGTAGTATTCGCTTGGCTCACCAAGCACTTTGTTGCTTTGATCTTTATCAACGAGCGTTTGATAAGCATTTTTCACCACCTCTAGTCGAGGAATCAGTGCGGATGGATCTCCACCATCAGAATAAGGGACTGCAATGATCGTCGGGCGAATATTCAGTGAAAGCGGATATAGGCGAACGGTATCAATGGATTGTGCTAACAAATCTAAACATTGTTGCTCAGAAATCTCTCGATATAAGTTGCCACCTGCATGTAAATGGCAAATGGGCGGACCATTTACCAGTGATACGCCCTTCTCTATTACGGAAACTTTAAAACCCAGCTCCGCAAAATGAATTGCTGCTGTTGCACCTGCGACACCGCCACCAACAACAGCGATGTGCTTATCTTTGTAATTTGGAAACTCAGACTTCATTGCTTCACTAAAAATTTTATAAGGAAAATTCTTTACTAACGGTGGATTCTACTCGTGTTTGGGCTTGATTAAAATCACAAAAAGTTCATGGGTTTGCGAAATATCCAACTGCGCCTTTATGGTGCGTTAAAGTAGAAAAAAATTGCAAAAAAGTACTTGACGACATGGTTAGGAAGACACTTTTTTATGCCTATGTGAATAACAATTTCACTGTAAGACCCATGGCGCAAAGCCTGCAGAAACACCCCACTTTTTACCCCATTTAGTTATCCCAAAAGTTATCCACTGTTTTTGTGGATAACTAAAATAAAAGTGTCATGGAGTGTTCCGCATTTAATAACATTTGCAGTGATTAAGTGTTTACTGGCGTTAACAATCTTTTCAACAAACTCATTACGACAAGTGCCAACGTAACAAATGTTGCCAGTGGTAAAGCTATCCACAATTCGGGGTGAATTTGTGCGTTCAGATCGAAGCCATATGTCATTACCGCGGCCACACAAACTTCCGCAGCGAATACCGCGACACCGCTAGCTATCAACGCCATAATGCCGTATTCGGCCCACAGAGTTGTATTGATCCGTTTTTTACTTGAACCTAATGTGCGATACAAACGGATCTCCTGCTGACGTTGGGATAAGCTTAATCTCAATAGCGTAAAGATAAGTAGCAACCCCGCAACCACGCCTAAAAGAGAAAGAATAGTGATTGCCGATACGATTTGTTGAATCAAGCCCTGGATTTTTTCGCCCATGGTACGAATATCTAAAACAGATACCGTTGGGTGAGATCGAGACATAGACGTTAATAGTGCTTCGTTCCCTTCATCAATTCTATAACTGATAAGGTAAGAACCCGGTAGATTAGCCATAACGTCGGATGAGAAAATAAAGTAAAAGTTAGGCTTCATATCACGCCATTCAACATAACGAATGGTATCTACTACCGCATCGTAGTTCTGGCTATTAATAACAAAGCGCAGTTTGTCACCAAGTTCGATGCCCAAGTCATTTGCTACATCGGCTTCTACGGAGACACTCCCCTTATTTGTCCATTCACCCGCAAGCACATCATTATACTCTGGCAGGCTGTCTCCCCACGTAAGGTTCAATTCACGACGTATTGCGTCAGAGCCTTCTCCTTCGTATTCAATCTCTTTGACGTTTTGACCATTAATCTCTGTCAATCGACCACGAATAATTGGATAAGCTTGTGACCGTGTAACCCCATTTTTATCTAAGGTTTCTAGGTAGCTATCGAGTTCGTAATCACCAATATTTAATGCGAAGACATTTGGCGCGTCTGCAGGTAAGGTTCTCTCCCAATCCGCGAGAATATCGCTGCGCACAAGCCAGATAATAGATAGCAGCATCAAGGACAACGCCAAAGCACCAAACTGCAGGCCACTGGTTACTGGCGTGCGGTTGATACGACTCAACGCAAGCTTCATGGCAGGTTGTGTTGAAATACGCGCAAACAATTTTGTGAGTGCGACGCTCACTGCAGCAAGCACTACAAACAGTACTGCAATACCAATAAGAACAATCCAAACTAAGGTATTATCAGCATAAAGCAAAAGTAATGGGACGACGGGAACTAGAACAAGCAACATTCGCTTCCAAGAACGTTGAGCTTTGCCCTGCTGTAGCACTTCTAAGGCTGGAGTTTTAATCAAACCTAGCAATGGTATGCCAAGGGCAGGAACGGTAATCAGGACTGCTGAGATAAACGACACTAGATAAGGAGTGACGCCGTAACTAGGTAGTGGCTCTGGTAATAAGTCTTTGAGTGGAATGCGCAATAAGTACTCCAGCCCACTCCCCAACAATAACCCAACGACACTGGCGCTAATGAGCAGGATTGTGACTTGAATAAACAGCCATTTTTCAATCCATCGTCGACTTGCGCCAAGGCTTTTTAGCATCGCAATGGTTTGTGTTCGACTATTCACATAGTTTTGGCAAGTAAGAACCAATGTTGTCGCTGCCATAATGATGACAATCGCAACCGTTAGAGACAAATACTGCGTCGTTCGTTCAAAGACCTCATTGCTACGACTGGCAGTATCTTGCGTGCGCCAGCGATCACTAGGAGAAAGAACAGTATCTTCTTGCAGGCCTTTTAGCGTTTTATCATCGGCTTGTAGAAACAGACGGTATTGAACTCGACTCCCGACTTGAATTGCTCCTGTTTTCTCAACGTCTTTTTGATGGATGTATGCAGAAGGCATTTGCTGAAATGGGTTAAAGCTTAACCCAGGTTCCATCAGCACTGCACCTGAAACCGTAAAATCGGCATCGCCTATAGTGACGCTGTCACCCGACTTGACGTCTAGTTGAGCTATAATCCGCTCATCAAGCCAGAGTTGGTTCTCTTTAACGCGACCGGATGGGTTGTTGTCTAGTACCAGTTCTCCCATTAAAGGGTAATTGTCGTCCACTGCCCTTACGGAAATCAACTGCATACCATTGTCGCTAAATGCCATCGTGGCAAATCGTGTCATCGTCGAACGTTCTAGGTTTTCAGTCGAGGCTAACAACGTGTCAGGTATAGGATTAGCAGACACAAACACCGCATCCGCTGTCAATGCATCCTTCCCCTGTTTGACGATCACCTGCTCCATTCGCTCCGCTAATGCAGAAAGCGCAAAGATGCTCGCAATCACAAGAATAAGAGCAACGCTAATAGGCCAAAGGTTCCCCTGTCTTATTTCGCCGAAACTCCAACGTATTAGGCTTTTGTTTGACGAGTGTTTTATTGCACTGCTTCTTTCTGTCGATGTTGCTTCGCTTGATGATACTGCAGACATTACACCTCCTCCTTAAGCTCACCCGCCTCCATACGATAAATACGGTCACATCGACTTGCTAGATGACTATCGTGTGTAACTAATATCAGCGTTGTTCCATGCTGCTCATTAAGATCGAATAGCAGCTCAATCACTTTGTCTGCGGTTTGATGGTCAAGATTGCCGGTAGGCTCGTCTGCGAACAACAGTTCAGGCTGTGTCATAAAGGCACGTGCTAGCGCGACACGTTGTTGTTCACCACCAGATAATTGACTTGGAAGATGATCGACACGTTTTTCCAATCCAACAGCGGTTAATAATTCGGCGGCTCTTGCTTCATCTTCGGCTTCACCACGTAAAAGACAAGGAAGCGTGACATTGCGTAATGCACTCAAGCTCGGGATTAATAAGAAACTTTGGAAAACAAAACCCAGAGAGTCAGCGCGAATTTTTGCGCGAGCTTCATCGTCAAGTTTTGATAACTCATGACCTAACAAGGTAATTTCACCTGATGTTGGTGTATCAAGGCCAGCTAACAACGTCATCAACGTTGACTTACCCGCACCGGAAGTACCGACGATGGCGATTTTTTCTCCTTTCCTGATGTCAACATTTACATCTTTGAGGATTGTTAATTGCTCTTGATTAGTAGAGACTTGTTTAGAAACCAAATTGGCTTGAACAATAGGTGCATTAAGTACAGGTGTTTGCATGATTCGTATACTTTCCTTAGTTCTATTTTTTTGTTTTTCCGCTACTGCACATGCGAGCGAAAAGCTACTTGTCTTAGGTGATAGCCTGAGCGCGGGCTATCAGATGCCGATCGAAAAGAGTTGGCCTAGCTTACTCCCTGATGCCTTGTCAGAACATGGTCAAGATGTAACAGTTATTAATGCCAGCATTTCTGGCGATACCACAGGCAACGGCTTAGCTCGATTACCACAGCTGCTAACCCAGCACAGCCCTGATATGGTGCTCATTGAGTTAGGTGCCAACGATGGCCTAAGAGGTTTCCCTCCTAAACTTATTACGTCGAATCTCTCAAAAATGATTACCATGATAAAAGATTCAGGTGCGGACGTTGTCATGATGCAAATTCGAGTGCCACCTAATTATGGTAAGCGCTATAGCGATATGTTTTACGATATCTACCCTAAGCTCGCACAACATCAACAAGTTACCTTGATGCCATTCTTCTTGGAGCATGTGGTCATCAAACCCGAGTGGATGATGGATGATGGCCTTCACCCAAAGCCTGATGCACAGCCTTGGATTGCTGACTTTGTTGCTCAAGAATTAATTAAACATCTCTAATTTTAATGGTCTAGCTCAATAAGTTTTACTTAACTTTACGTTAATCTATTTTCAATTCCACTCATCGAGGATAGATAACAACATGCGAATAGACCCTTTAATTCAAGGTGTTGTTGCTCGCTCTGCTCACCCTCACGGGTGTCATGCATCCATTAAAGAGCAAATTGAATACGTAAAACACGCCCCGCAGATCAAAAGCGGTCCAAAACGGGTTTTGATTATTGGTGCTTCCTCTGGTTTCGGGTTAGCGGCTCGTATTGCCCTCACCTTCGGAGGTGCTAAAGCTGATACCATTGGTGTCTCCTTCGAGCGCGGGCCTTCAGACAAAGGCGTTGGAAGTGCGGGTTGGTATAACAACATCTTTTTTAAACAAGAAGCAAATCACGCGGGGCGTACCGCCATCAATATTGTTGGTGACGCATTCTCTGACTCTGTCCGCAATCAAGTGATTGAAGCCATTGAAACGTACTTTGAAGGTGAAGTTGATTTAGTCATCTATAGCTTAGCGACGGGTGTTCGACCTAAACCAGAGTCTGATGAGTTTTGGCGCAGCGTCATTAAGCCTATTGGTGAGCCTGTCACTGGCGCTTCAATTATGCTGGAGAACGATCAGTGGGTAGAAACCACTTTAACTCCCGCAACAGAGCAAGAGGCCGAAGCCACTATCAAAGTGATGGGCGGTGAAGACTGGGAAAGCTGGATTGATACACTGATTAATAACGACTCAATTGCACAAGGCTGCAAAACCATCGCGTTTTCTTACATGGGACCAGACGTTACGCACCCTATCTATCTCGATGGTACGTTAGGTCGAGCGAAAATAGATTTACACCAAACAAGTCACTCGCTGAATCTAAAACTGGCCAACTTTGAAGGCGGTGCTTACGCAACAGTGTGTAAGGCGTTGGTGACGAAAGCCAGTGTGTTCATTCCTGCGCTAAGTCCCTACCTATTAGCGCTTTATCGAGTGATGAAGGAAAAAGGTACTCACGAACGCTGTATTGAACAAATGCAGCGACTGTTTACCACTAAATTGTACGATCAAGATAAAGTGCCTGTTGACGGCGAACGCTTAATCCGAATAGACGACTTAGAGCTTGACCCGCAAGTACAACAAGAAGTCCATGCTCTTTTAGAGCAAATGAACGCCAATAACTTTAAAGAGATTGGTGATTACCAAGGCTTTAAAGATGAGTTTATGAAGCTAAATGGCTTTAACTTTGAAGACGTCGACTATTCGCAAGACATTTCTATTGAGTCGCTAAAATCGCTTAAACCTTAATGCTTGTTATCTGTTTCAAGTATGAGATATGTGATAACTATTCCTAGTCCTGAACACTTTTCAGGACTTTTTTTTGTTTCAAGCCCCAGCCACCCTATACTTAATTAAAAACCGAGAACAAGATAGAGCAGTCTACATTTTAAATTCACAGGAAGTGAAACCACGTAAAGGATGACCTATATGGGGAGATTGCAAACATTAGATTATGAAATCCCTGAGTCTATGCAAAAAAGTTGGCAGGAAATCGTCAACTTACTGGCTCAAATAACGCACGTACCCACCACATTAATCATGCGTATCCATCCAGATCGTATTGAAGTCAACACATCCAGTGAAACTCAAGGTAACCCCTATCGTACCGGCGATGCTGAACTACTCGGCAACGGTTTGTACTGTGAGCATGTCATTGAGCATAAGAGCGAACTCATGGTTCCTAATGCGCTCGAGGATGAAGAATGGTGCAATAACCCTGACATCAAACTAGGCATGATATCTTATTGTGGTTTACCGTTATTCTGGCCAAACGGAGAGACGTTTGGAACCATCTGCATGCTTGATTCCAAGAAGAATGAATACAGCGACACTTACCGCCAATTGCTCGGAACTTTCAAAGACTCAATCGAAGCGCAGCTCTCCGTCGTGTATCAGCAACACAAACTCCAGCGTCTTAATAATGAACTCAAAAATAGAGTTGAGAACCGTACTACGGACCTAGCGCAGTTGAGTTACTCCCTAACAAAAGAGATTGATCGCCGTAAGGCCGCAGAAAAACAAGTGAGCTACCAAAAAACACACGATCAGGGAACCGGATTCTTAAACCGCGCAGCACTGGAAAGTGTTGTCGGAGAAACGCTCGGAACGTTGGATCATAGCCAGCAATCACTGCTTGTGATAAACATTGGCTTTAGTAATGCTCGCAGTATCCAAACCCGTTATGGCTTTGAGGCCTTTGACGAGATATTAAAAGAATTTCGGTATCGCCTTGGTAAACGAGAATCGAGTTATTTCGTTACCGGAAGGCCAAGCTCGAATGACCTTGTATTACTCATTTGGGGCAACGATATTGATATGAAATTGCGTAAGCTATTGGATGATATCACCAATATTGGCTTGGGAAGCTTTTATATTAAAGACACAGAGGTTCACCTCAACTCTTATATTGGTGTTGTACAAGCCCACCAAACCAGCAATGCCAAACAACTTCTTCAAAATGCATGCTATGCCATGCTGCTGTGTAAAGAGTCTGGCGAAGCGTATAGTTATTTTTGTGAAAGTCATTCGAATGAGCTAAACAACCACAATCAATTGGAAAGCTACTTATTGCAAGCGGTAAGAAATGACGACCTGATGCTGTACTTTCAGCCCAAAGTTCATCCCCATACTCACAAATGGATTGGCGCAGAAGCATTGCTGCGCTGGAGACACCCAATACTGGGAGACGTCTCTAACGAAGCATTAATACATATGGCTGAACAAAACGGACTTATTTTTGAAGTTGGCTCTTTTGTTCTTCGTACCGCGATAGACAAAGCTAAACAGTGGTCGGAGTTAATTGATAATTTCAAAATTGCCGTTAACGTCTCTCCAATTCAATTACAAAACGTGAACTTTGCGGAGCAAGTGCAACACCTACTCGAATCCTTCCATTTACCAGCACATTTTCTCGAACTCGAGGTGACCGAGAGCGCTTTAATTGCCGATGAAATAGTAGCACGCACAACGCTAAACAAATTGCATGAACTGGGCGTGACATTGTCACTTGATGACTTTGGTACAGGGTACGCCTCTTTCAGCTATTTGAAGAAATACCCATTTGATGCCATCAAGATTGATAAGAGCTTTGTCCAGCAAATGGAAAAGTCGGACGATGATCGTGCGATCATTTGCTCTATCATACACATAGCTAAAAAACTGGACCTCCAAGTGGTTATTGAGGGCATTGAATCCCCCCAACAAGAGCAGTTTCTTATTGGTGAGGGTTGTGATATTGGGCAAGGCTTTCTCTATGGTAAACCGATGCCTTGTAATGAATTTGAGCAAAGTTTGTTTAATCAGCGTCTTTCAGGCGGACAATACGCCTACTCTTCCTAAGCATTCTCTTTACTAAGGTGGCGGTGGTTTCTATAATCGCCGCCCGCTTCTATTAAAAGGCCAATATCTTCATGGATCAGTTGACTGCCACGCTTAAGAAAATTGAAAAGCAGAACTACCGCGCTTATCAGCAAATCAAAGGTCAATACGACTTCACTGATTTCACTTTGTTCATCGATCACGTACAAGGAGATCCGTATGCTTCCGCGTCACGTTTTCGTGCAACTCGCGCCTGGTCCTTGACTGGTCTGGAATGGTTAAAAGACGAGTCCCCTGCTTTTCAACGAGCAGCACGTGATTTTATTGCGCGCAGTTTTGAGCAGTTTGCTAAACAAGAAAACTCCGTATCCATTTCATTGAATGGCCAAACTGTGTTGGATAGCACCGCAGTATTGTTTACCGAGGAAGGTATTGAACTGCGTTTTCGAGTTAACTTGCCTGCTGAAGGTCGTTCAGTGTTGGGGAAAAAAGCCAATAACATACTGACTTTCCATTTGCCTAAGTTTATCCGTCGAGCGACCTTAGAACGTGAACTCGACAAAGCAGCATTGATTGAGCATTGCCAAGTTGTTGAAGACCAAGATGCCCTGCGTGCACAGTTGGAAGCCAATAACCTAGTTGCGTTTGTCGCAAATGGCAGCATTCTCCCTCGAATTGCCGGTAACTGTGATCTCCCAATGAAAGAGGCGGTTGAATTCAAAGCCCCTGAATCGCTGCAAGTGACTTTACATGCGCCAAACAAAGGCCATGTCACGGGATTAGGGATTCCAAAGGGCATTACACTTATCGTAGGTGGCGGTTTCCACGGTAAATCTACCTTACTGAATGCGATTGAGCGTTCGATTTACGATCATATTCCAGGAGATGGTCGTGAATACATCGTAGCTGATGACAAAGCAATGAAGATCCGTGCCGAAGATGGTCGATGTGTGCATCATTTGAACCTGTCGAATTACATCAACCATTTGCCAATGGGTAAAGATACAGCGGACTTTTCGACTCAAGATGCATCAGGCTCAACATCACAAGCCGCTTGGCTTCAAGAGTCTATTGAAGCGGGTGCGAGCACGTTATTGATTGATGAAGACACCTCTGCGACGAACTTCATGATTCGAGATGAACGTATGCAGGCATTGGTGGCAAAAGGTGATGAACCAATTAGCCCTCTTGTCGATCGCATTGGTCAATTGCGAGATGATCTCGATATCTCTACCATTATCGTTATGGGTGGTTCAGGCGACTACTTAGACGTTGCCGACACAGTCATTCAGATGCACGACTACCAAGCGGTTGATGTGACAGAAAAAGCGAAAGAAGTGATCGCTCAGCACCCTACTCAACGTCATAACGAATCGGAAGAACGTTTACAAACCTTCCCGCCTCGCGCCCTGAATCGCGTTGCTTTGATGAATATTCTCACTGACGGTAAATTCCGTGTGAATGCGAAAGGCAAAGAGTCACTTCGGTTTGGCAAAGAGTTTACTGACCTTAGCGCTTTGGAACAGATTGAGTCCGCTGATGAAGTCAACACGATTGGCTGGTTATGGTTTCAAATTGCTCAGCTTCCAGGCTGGTGTAATCATCCAGCGAAGGAAATTGAAGAAATGCTGTCTGGTGAGTGGCATGCATCGCTTCCTAAGCAAGGAGACTTAGCCAAACCACGCACACTAGACGTAATGGCTGCGCTTAATCGCATGAGAAAATCTCAGTTTAAGCCTTCATGCTAGTTTTGATACGCTGATTGAGATAATCCAATGAAAAAAGGCAGCTAATAGTTAGCTGCCTTCCTTTATCTTTATTCATACCGAATCATTCGTTTCTCAGTACATTCCACGCTTCACAAAGAATTCTAAACCTTTCTGCATCACCATTCTCTCTATCTGGGTGCCAACGAAGCGCGAGTTTTCGCCACTGCTTTCTAATTTCTGCGGGTGTTGCATCAGGGTTAAGCTCAAACAGTGACAGTGCCTTTGTCTTATCTACACTTGCAACAGACGAACCACCAATGAATTTTTGATAAGTGGTCCAAAACTCATTCAACAATCGACGCACTTCATCTTCGTCCGCTTCGTAGTTGCGCCAATCCAGGTAATATTCACGCAAAGGATCGTTAATATCAACGATATGCCTCGAAGCTTCTAACGAAGACATCAGCTGGATATTCATCGCTTCAACTTGCAGCCAGGCATCTGGGTAAAGCGTTTCTTGCAGTTGGTATAGCGCGTTCATGATTAAGAAATTTCGTTTGAATAAATCCTTATCAGGAGAATCATCCAATTTCGAAATGTAGCCCTGTTCACTCAACTTGCTGGCTAAGGTGTGAACTTTCCAATCGGAAGGCTGCTTTCTAAGAATTTCTAGCATTGGCCAAAGCAACGGGTTTTCTATTGCATGAGTCTCAATACTACTGACCGTGCGTTGTCCTTCCATTCATCCTCTCTGTTTAATATTGAAGCATCACACTAATCTCAGAGAAAGCTGCTCATCTGTACTGGTAAAAATGCTTGCTGACGCGTATTTCAGGCCTAATTTCTGTGGCACCGAATGAAGCGTGGGTATCATTTTGTACCATAAACAACAAAAGGCCGATAGTCATCAACCATCGGCCTTTGTAAGGAGATCACGTAAAGGTTAAATAACCCCTAGTTCACGTAAACGTTCCATAAGGTAGCTATGTGCGGTGTAGCGCTCAGACAAAACCACTTCTGGCTTTGGATGCAAGAACAACGGCAATGAAATACGCGACTTTTCTTGACGGCCACCCGTTGGGTTGATTACACGGTGAGTCGTTGAAGGAAAGTAACCGCCCGACGCTTCTTGAAGCATATCACCAATGTTGATGATTAAGTTTCCGAAGTCACAGGGTACATCTATCCAATCACCTTCTTTGCTCTTTACTTGTAGTCCAGGCTCATTAGCAGCAGGCAAAACCGTTAACAGGTTAATGTCTTCATGCGCAGCAGCACGAATAGCGCCTGGCTCTTCTTCCCCTGTCATTGGTGGGTAGTGAAGAACGCGTAGTAATGTTTTGTCGCTGTTATTGATCATTTCTGACAACGCGATAGAAAACTTCTCTTGAACGTCCTTAGGTGCGTACGCTTCAACCCAGCCTAATAGCTCCTGAGCAAATGCATTCGCCCGCTCATAGTACTCTAAGATTTCAGCTTTAAGTTGCTCTGGGATCTGGCCCCAAGGGTAAACATGAAAGTACTCTTTGATGTCTTTCACTTTGTGCCCTTTCGCTACTTCAGACACAGAAGGTGGGAAGTAGCCATCTTGGGTGTCTACGTTAAAGTGAAAATCATTCTTTTGATCTGAACAGAAAAACTCATGCCAGTTTTTGTAAATTGACTCTACAAGCTCTTGTGGAATCGGGTGGTTTTTCAACACACCGAACCCTGTTTCGCGCAGAGAGGTAACGAACTGTTGAGCAGCATCGTCAGCAAGATAATCGACAGTTTCCAGTTTCATGGCTTTACTTCTTTTTTTATTAGACTGAATCACGGATTCTATGGATGGGCATGTTGTAAATCAAACTTTAATGAAAAGTGCACGCGCAAACGTTTTAATGTTGAGCAGTTTGGCAATAAATCAACATTTTCAGTGATCAAAAACACCATCAAAATAACAATTGCACACCGTTCAATTAAGTGTAATCATTACCCAAGTCTATGGAGTCCCACTGTAAGATAAATTGAAGGATCAAGTAACTCTATGAAAAGCACCTCGACACTCTTAGGATTGACGATTTTTTATGCCATCGTGTTTTTATTTTCTGCGTTAGAACCTAACTCACGTGCCGTTTGGTTTGCAGAGATTATCCCAGCAATTGGTATTCTTGTTGCTATTTGGGTAATCTCGATTCGCTATCAATTCAGTAATACGGCTTACCTTTTAATGTTCATCTGGCTCTGTTTGCACACTATCGGAGCGAAATATACGTTTTCCGAAGTACCATTTGACTGGTTTAACGACATGATTGGTTCAGATAGAAACAACTTTGATCGCGTTGCGCACTTTTCGATTGGCCTTTATGCGTATCCGATAGCTGAATACTTGATACACAAGAACAAGTTCAACAAAACGTTCTCTTGCTGGTTTGCTTTGTTTGCGATCATGTCGCTTGCAGCAGGCTATGAGATTATCGAATGGTGGTATGCAGAATTGGCTGGCGGCGATGAAGGAATCGCCTTTCTGGGCTCGCAAGGTGACATATGGGACGCCCAGAAAGATATGTTGTGCGACACCGTAGGTGCAGCGTTGTCGCTATTTTTAATGTCGGCTCAGCGTCGATTTTCTCAGCCACTCTAAATAAGGGTTAAACCCATCAACAATTGGAACCTGTACGATCTGTGCTACTTCATATTCGTGCAGGTTTTCTATTTTCTCTTCCACCAATTCATAGAGCTCTCGGCGAGTTTTGATCACCAGCAACCATTCGTTGTCAGTACAAATCTCCCCTTTCCACACATAGTGACTTTCAATAGGCATCGTTTGAATACACGCGGCTAATTGGGCATCTAGCAAACCTTTAATGATCTGATCTCGATTTTTTTCGTTGCTGGTTGTGCTTAACACCATGCAGTAGTCATGTTTTATACTCATTTTCTAGCCCTTCATTATTTCATTGTCACTTTGCCGCCAATCATTTTGTAAGCGGGCGTTCCTCTCACTAGGGTATCTCTTGCAAACTCTTGCCCGCAACTGGGACAGTTGCATGGGGTTTGTGTGAAATCGTCAACAATGCGCTCTTTGAAGCACTTGACCAGTGCGCCTTTTCCGCCTTTACGGTACTTGAATAGTTGAGTTTTACACTTTGAGCAATAGATATCGACGGTTTTCGTCGGCTGTTTCTTATTCGGTTTCGCCATGATTCATTTCTATATCAGGTTTTACCCATACGTTATTAAAGTCAAACCAACCTAAGGCATTACACTTTGCATTTTGTAAGGCGCCGCTGTGGTCTTTATTGACACCCAACCAGCAGTGAAACATCGGAATCACCTGACAACTTTTTACCAACTGACGTCCTAACTCACGTGCAGGGAAGTCTGGATAAACACCAGCACGCCACTGATCAACGAGCTTCGCCCATTCGCTAAAATCGTAACCAGAACTGAATTTTTCAATATCACTGTAATCCAGAAGCCAGCCAGCCAAAGCATCATTTCGATTCGTTGCAATGCCCATGGCTTTCACCCAAATATCCACTTCCTCCGGTGCGGGCGGTTGAGAATCATAACGAATAAACTCGACCTCTATACCGTGCGGTTTTAAGAGTGTCTTGATGGCCTTGGCAACTACTGGAAACATCGGATGCTTTTTCTGATACGCTACGGAAATCACCTTATCAGCCTGCGGCACGCTGCCCGCCTCTGCTGGCCTAAGATCAATCCAACCTGGCTTAAGGCCAAAGGCTTGCAATACACCCAATTCCATCACTTTATCTTGAGGAACATGCGCGTAAATCTGGTGACTGTTGAGAGTTTGTGATAGAAATTCTGCCCAGCGTGGGTCTTTTGCAATCCCGGTGTTTTTGTTTAGTAATAGAAATGTACAGCCAGGATCAAGCTCGACCTCATCAGATGAACCTTGTTTATCCATCTTTGGCTTAGACAAGCTTGGATAGACCATTGAAGAGTACGCTTCATCAATTACCCACACCTCAACTTGGTCCAGCAAGGGACGAAAGCCAAAGTAGCCATCAAAAGCAGTCAAAATGAGACGCTTATCATCATTCATTTTAACTTGGAACGGCCCAGTCCCTATTGGTTGTCTATCGAAGTTTTCTGAACGCAAAGCGCTTGGTAGCAAAATTTTTGCTTGCGACTCACTCAGCGCCAAAGGCAGGTAGCGGTCAGGACGGACGAGTTCAATATCGACGGTCCATTCCTGTGGTGAAGATACCTTTTTTATATGAGAAAACAGGTTCAGGCTACTTAGTGCAAGCACACTTTCAAGTACACAACTGGTTGATAACGGTTCACCATTATGAAAACGCACCCCACGACGAAGATAAAAACGCCAGTGTGTATCAGAAATGGCTTCCCATGTGTGGGCTAAATCTGGCTGAAGTTGTTCATTTTCATCAAGACGAGTGAGCCCGCTAAAAATTTGTCGGGCGATGTGCTGTTCAGAACGCCGCATCGGTTTCTGTGGGTTTAACATCGCCAATGGTCGATAATATGGCAAACGTACCACCTGTTCGCCCTGCCGATGCTGAAGCCCTAAATAACCCTGAATAACCTGCGTTAATCGAGCCGCGTCGTTATCAAGCGCATCTAGAGCCTGGCCAATTTTCCCTTCGTCGAGATAACGTCTGGCGAGGTTTTCACTGACATCGCTACGGTTACGTTTGAAAACGAGTTTTGAGAGCTTTCCTCGACCCGCCGCTGGATGCCATTCAATCCAGCCCTCCTCTTCTAATTTATTGAGAACAATACGGGCATTGCGACGTGTACAAAACAGCGCTTCGGTAATGTCTTCTAGCTGAACGTCCGTATCGTGACCGGCGAATTTTTCAAACAGTGTTTCGAACTGAACACGTAAACGAGGGCTACTCATAAAGAGGAAATTCTTATCTTATTGTTGATAAGCTAAGTTTCCTCATTTTTACCAAAAAGTGCAAACGTCACGCAGTAAATTATTGAATATCGATGCCAATTTCTCGTGCAAGACCGACAAGTTGTTCCTCATTATCCAGCTTGATAGACCATTTACACTCTGCACCATGAGATAAAACAACGTTCGCTCCTCTACCCAGTAACTGGATAGAATCGGTTTGCGCTTGTAAGGTTACCATTGCACTGCCGGAGAGCTTAATCACGATTTCACGCTGGGTAGCAATGATTTTTCCTAATGAAAACTCAATCACCATCTTGCTTTATACCGACTTCGTTTTATGTTGCTTCACTGCGATAGTTAAGCGACTGGTACACACTAATCGGCCTCGTTCATCAGTTATGTCGATTTGCCACACTTGTGTTGAAACGCCAAGGTGTACGGGTTTTGCCGTACCAATCACATGACCACTTCGCATTGCACGTACATGGTTCGCGTTGATATCCAAACCGACACAGTAACTCCCCTCATCAACAGAGAAATTTGCAGCTAAAGAGCCTAATGTTTCTGCGAGTACAACAGAAGCGCCACCATGAAGCATTCCTAAAGGTTGATGAGTAAAACTACATACAGGCATGGTCGCTGTAAGGGAGTCATCCGTGAAATCTGTGTATTCAATTTGTAGATGCTCGATCAGGGTATTTTTTGATGTAGCATTCAGAATCTCTATGCTAACGGGCTTTTTCCATATACTCATTGTTTTACTCTTAATTTCACAAATTGGTTTGTCGGATTGTAACGATTTATTAGAGAGCTAGCATAGACTTTACTTAAGTCTAACTTCAAGATGTAACATCTTGGCCTCTTTGCCAGTTGATGAATAATTTGATCCATGCATCATGTTACTATTTGGGTATATACTATTGCTTCAAAACAAAAATAATTTAGATGGAGCCTATTATGAAGGTATGGATGAAAGCCTCTGCTCTTTTAACTATCGCGGGCTTAACGGCATGTAGCGCATCACCGACGGGTCGCAACCAGATCCTGATGTTTTCAGATCAGGAAATGTCATCGCTTGGCGCTAAATCTTTCGAACAAATGAAGAAAGATATCCCAATCAGCAAAGATCGCAAAACGAATGCCTATGTTCAATGCGTTGCCAAACACATCACTGACACCATTCCCGCTCAATCTGGATTTAAAGACTGGGAAATCGTTGTTTTTGATAGTGAACAAGTCAATGCGTTTGCTCTACCAGGTGGGAAGATCGGCGTGTATACCGGGCTTTTAGATGTCGCGAAAAACCAAGATCAGTTGGCAACAGTCATTGGTCACGAAGTCGCTCACGTCCTCGCTGACCACAGTAATGAACGTCTCTCACAAAGTCAGTTAGCAAATGCAGGGTTGTCTCTAGCAAACGTTGCCATTGGAGCTTCCGAGTACAAACAGTATCAACAAATGACGATGGCGGCACTTGGTGTCGGTGTTCAATACGGTGTTATCTTGCCATACGGTCGTACTCAGGAATCCGAGGCTGATATTGTCGGGCTTGAGTTTATGGCAAAAGCAGGCTTCGACCCACGTCAAAGTGTCGATTTATGGAAAAATATGAGTGCTGCATCCGGTGGCTCTCAACCGCCTGAATTCTTCTCAACTCACCCATCGCACAGTACGCGTATTAAAGATTTACAAGCAACCATAAATAAGTTGCCTGCGTATAACGCGAAAGCGCCAAAATGTGGCTAAACTTCTGCTACCAGTGTCTATTTTTCGCAAAAAAGCTCCCTAGGGAGCTTTTTTAATGGGTATAAGGAATAGTTTAAGTACCCAGTATCTGTAGTGGCAAGCTCAACAGGCTATCTCCAGGGGTAGCAAAATACCAAATGATAGCGACAAAACCACCGACAGAAACCAAGTACCAAGCAAGTGAGAAGAGTTGTCCGTAACGGGTTAACGGCAATAAATGACTATGATGTCGACCTCTCCATTCCATGACCACTTCTAGCATCCCCATTAACAATAAAAACCCTAGCAACGTCAGCCCGAAAGAATAGCTGATAAGAATACCCAATAAGGCAGCAGCTATACTGCCGACTAATCCAACCCAAGTGTTCATCGAGAAGGTAATGCTTTTGAGTACATGACCACCATCTAGTGGCAGAATAGGCAACAGATTAAACAGGTTTAGTAACGCGTTAAACACTGCTAGGCCAGCGAAGAGCACCTCTCCAGTCATCCAATAAAGCAAAGTAAACGCGATGCTAAGAACTAAACCAAAAAATGGTCCCATAATCGAGATAACCACATCTTGCCAGCGTGTGTTGATCTTTTCATCACTCAGCGCTAAGCCGCCAAGAAATGGAATCAAATAGATGCCCTTGGTCTTCATTCCAAAGTACTTCATCGCTCTAATATGGCCATACTCATGGAAAACTAAACAGGCGATCAAAGCTAACGCGAACTCGATAGAAAATAGCCAAGAATATGCAGCAAGACTTGCAGATGCTAGCGCCACTTTGATTACTTTCGCACTCTTGAGTGCTTTCATTCCAAGTGATACTAACCCTATCACACTTAAACGCTTTTCCGTTGGCGGCTCAACTTCTGGTACTTGGCGTTCGATGTCTTTTTCATTTCGGCAACCTTCGCTAATAAGCTCATCGTTAATTGTGACCTTGTAACTCAATTCAAACGGTTGCCATGTTAATGAACACTCCAAATGGCATACCAGGACTTCCTCCCCTGCAGAGAGTCTAAACTGGTGAAGGCAAGTGTCTGCAACATTATCACTGGCATCTATTTGGGACACCAAGGTGTTATCCCAATATAACTGCTGCCAACCAGCCATCGATCCTTCGAGCCTTAACGAACGACCTAAAAATTCAACATTCAGTAATTCCAACACGATTCCTATTGCGTCTATTGAATAACAACAAAGCGAGGCGCGAATTATGCCTGCTAAGTACAGAAACGGCAAAGCCCGCTATCTCTTGGTTTGAATGCCATTTAATCATAAAGCCCGTAAAACAATTCTGGTCGTACCATTCTCTTAAAAAATATAACGATAATACATGCCCTTACGAATCACCGTTTGACCTATGCATCATATTTAAAACGCAAAATACGCTCAAACTTTGACAAGTTATTAAACATACAATTAACATTACATTTACATCACAGTTGTATTTCACGTATTAACAACTGGTGTAAGTATCACACAACAATTACAAGGACTTCGGTCCAACACTATGACACCCTAGGAGGGTCAAGGATGAACAAGAAGCACTGCTCTCTGCTTACAATTTCGATATTGTTTGCGTGTAATGCCCATTCAGCGGGCTTCCAGGTAGCTGAGCATTCAGCATCTGGTCTTGGTCGAGCATTTTCAGGTGAAGGAGCGGTCGCAGACAATGCCAGCGTTCTTGCACGAAACCCAGCAGCGATGACGCTTTTCAAAGAAGCTCAATTCTCGGGCGCGTTATCTATCATCGATCCTGAAGTCGATGTGTATGACACAGTTAACAAAGAACATGCGAAAGATGTTGCCCCTTTACAAGTCGTGCCAGCGGGTTATTACATCAGCCCTATCAACGATAACTGGGCTTGGGGTATCGGTATGTTCACAACATACGGTGTTGCTACTGATTATCCAGATGATATTTCTGCGGGTGACATGGCGGGTGACACTTCCCTACTTTCAGTAAACATCAACCCTAATGTCGCTTACCGTATCAACGAGTCTTTCAGTGTCGGTGGTGGTATCAACCTAGTGTACGCGGAAGCGGAGCTGACTCGTCATAAAGGCGCACTCGCCGGTATTTTAGGTGGTAATAAGTCCGATAACCTTGTCGGCATGGAAGGCGAAACTTTTGCTTGGGGTTGGAATATTGGCGCTTTGTACGAGCTAAATGAAAACAACCGTTTTGGCTTTGGTTACCGTTCTAAAGTTGATCTAGATTTTGACGACGGTGAGTTTAGTAGTTACGACTCAGGCCGAGCTCCATCACCAAAAGTGGATGGCCGTTTAAAAATCTCTCTCCCTTCAATTATCGAATTATCGGCTTTCCATCAACTGAATGAACAATGGGCAGTACATTACGGCTGGCAACAGACCGATTGGAGCACATTTAAAGAACTGAAAGCGACGAGTCCTCAATGTAATGATGGAACTGCTGGTCAATGTTTCTACAAACCAGAGAAATACGAAGACAACAATCGTTATTCTATTGGTGCCACTTACACCCTCAATGCGGATTGGACATTCCGTGCGGGCTTTGCATACGACGAACAAGCAGGTGAAGCCACATTGAGCATCCCTGACAGTGACCGTTTTTGGTACAGCGCGGGCCTAACTTACGCAATGAATGAGAATTTAACTTTCGATGCAGGCTTTGCACTTGTTAAGAGTAAATCAGGCTCTTTCACCGAGACAAATGCTCAGGATGAAGAGATCAAGTTCGACTCTGAAGGTACTGCTTACATCAGCGCGGTACAGATGAACTACACCTTCAAATAATGGGATTACGGAGTAAACCAATGAAACACACGTTTAAATTATCAATGCTTTGTTCTGCAATCCTTCTTGCTGGTTGTGGTGATAATACATCAAGCTCTGGTACTTCCGACAAAGTTCAATTTGAAGATGAAGTCCAAGCACTGCTCGACCGTGGAACATCTATCAGCTTTACGCTTCAAGGGGCGAATGCGGATGTACCTGCGCCCTCTTACATACTAATGGACACAACAGATGGCACGCTTGGTCTGCCAACTGACGGTGATGATGCCTTAACCAACCCTAGAGCCTCGATGAATACGATGGATGGATGGTCAACGTCTATGCCAATCGTTCTGAACTTTAAAGGCGATGGTTTTGCAACGGGTATGCTGCCGTCTGGTATTAAAGTCATCAAGATTAATCAACGTTTAACCGAGTGGGATGGTAAGTCTAATCCAATCGAAGACGTTCTCGTTCAGAACCAAGACTACGTTGTTCAAGCAAAAGGCAACTCTCTATATATCCAGTTCATGGATGCGCTTGATGAGTCAAGCGAGTACATTTTTGCAGTAACACAAGATGTCACTGACGTGAATGGTGAGCCAATCGGTACATCAGCCAGTTACGCGACAGGTAAATCGAAAGAAATCGTTTATGAAACTGGTGCTCTTGCTTCTATTCAAGCGGTGACACAAGCGGTAGAAGGCATTTTTGGTATCGCCAAAGTAAACCCTGACGACATCGTTTACTCCTCATGGTTCAGCACTCAGTCTGTAGGTGACACTTTGGCGGCGGTTAAAGGTGTAACGGCAACCGGTTTCTCAACGGGTGCAAATACACTAAACGCCGTTTACAAAAACGATGCGAACGAAGGTTCAGTAGATTTATCAACAGCCTATACAATGACACTTGGTGCAACACAAGACTTTAGCACTGCGCTAGACTCTGACGATGACTTTAGTAAGTACGTTAGTGACCTAGACGCAGCTAAAACGGCAATTAAAGGCCTTTATGCGAAGTCAGGTGCCGATGTAAATGTGACTCAAGGTGTGGTCAGACTGCCTCATTATCTAGAAAAAGGGGCAAACTGGAACATGCAGCCAATGGTATCTGCGATGCCAAGCCTAGCGAAGCTAAGCGCAGCACTGGCGGATCCGAACGAGCAAGCGAACATGGTTCAGCAGCTATCAACCGGCGTTTTCGCAAATAACCCTGTTGACGTGACAAAGCTTGCAACCGATCCTACAGAGCAGCTAAAACTGGTGGGTGCTAAACTCACATTAAGCGATGGTACCCAACTCGACAGTGAACGTATTGTGACTCGCTACTCCCCAGTTCCAGTCGTTAAATCGGTAGAAGATGTCGAAGTACTTGTCTTCACACCTAAATCTGGTGTCGCGACCGACGTTGTGATTTATCAACACGGCATCACTTCAGCGAAAGAGAATGCGTACGCGTTCGCGTTCAATATGGTAAAAGCAGGTGTGGCTGTTATTGCTATTGACTTACCTATTCACGGTACGCGCAGCTTAGATGAACAACGTTCCGCAAATGCGAATGTACTGGCTTATCTAAATCTTTCCAACTTAGCCGTTGCGCGTGACAATCTACGTCAAAGTGTTCTGGATGTGTTAGGTTTGCGCGCTAGCTTGGTAGTATCGGCGCAAGGCGGTCTTTTAGCTGGAGGTCCTCTGCAAGGCTTCAACCCAATGACGGGTTCAAAAGTCAAAATGCTAGGCCATTCACTTGGCGGTATTGTAGCTACATCTGCCGTCGCAGCAGCAAACAATACATTGGGCAGCCCTACTGCGGATGCGCTGTACACCTTTAGCTCTGCTTCTGTGCAGAACTCTGGTGGTCAAATTGGTAATTTGTTACTAGGTTCAGACAATTACGGCCCTCAGATCAAACATAACCTCGCTTATGCAGCATCAAAAGACTATGCGAATTACGCTGATGCATCATGTGCGGATCTAGAAGATAAAACATGTTACGAAGCATTTGAGGCTGCGGCAACGGAAGCTCGAGTAGCAGCCCTAGAAGCAGGTTTCTCACAATTTATCTATGCAGCACAGACTACACTAGACACTGTCGATCCGTTCACAAACGCTTCAGATTTAGTGGCATCTGGTTCGCTAACGACACCATTCTTTATGACAGAGGTGGATGGCGATAGCACAGTACCAAACAGCGTTCCAAATGCACCATTCGCGGGTACTGAACCGCTTGCTAATAAGCTAGGGTTGAAAACTGTGAACAGTACGGACACTACTGTGAATGCAACTGCGAGCTTTGTACAGTTTAATGCTGCTGCATCGCACAGTACTTTTGCTTCGCCAAATGACACTCTGTCTGATATTGACCATCACGTTGAGATGCAAATGGAAAACACCGACTTCTTAATGGATGACACTTTAACGGGTGTGACTAATACTTCCGTTCTGAAGTAATCGTATTACCTCTCTTACTAAAGCCCAGTTTCGACTGGGCTTTTTCGTTCTCTATCATAAAAAACCGTCCCGTATATCCTTTGCTATAGTTAAATCGGTGTCGTACCTAACTTACTTGTTTGAAAGGAAAACTCTATGCGCATATTCACTATAATGGCCACTGCTTTACTTCTTGCTGCATGCGGAAGTAGCCAATATCTTATGTCGACAAATGAAGGGAAAATTATTACTTCTTACGGTAAACCAGACCTTAACGAAGAAACGGGTATGTACGAGTATGAAGACATGGATGGGAAAGAAATGAGCATTTCAAAAGATCAAGTTGTGCAGATTATTGAACGCTAGCAATATGCCCTCTATATTTTTAGAGGGCTCTGCCCACACTTCTGAGCGCAGTTAATACTCCCAACGAACCTCTAACTTCCTCAAGAAATGAAGCAACCAATTCATCATTCAAAACAATCAATGCATTTTCTTATATACAGGTATTATTTGTTTAGCGAATATTTTACATCTTCACCCTAATCAGGTTGGAATATTGTAAAATCTCGGCTTTAATTCGCTAACACCCTTTTATTTCTCAGGATAAAGTGGATAATACCGCCACAAAATAACATTACTAAGGTGAGTCCTTATGTCTATTGAAGCTACTCTGCTTGCGCGCTGCGAGTCAAAATGTGAACTGTGTTCTTCTGAATCTCAACTAACAGCATACGCTGTCCCACCTCACGGTAACGTGACCGTTGATACTGCTATCATGGTTTGTGATAAGTGTCTGGGTGAGATCGATGAGCCAAAAGACATTAACCACTGGCGTTGTCTAAACGAAAGCATGTGGAGCCAGGTTCCTGCAGTACAAGTGACAGCATGGCGCCAACTCACTCGCCTAAACTCTGAAAGCTGGGCTCAAGATGCTCTTGACATGATGTACATGGAAGAAGAGCAAATGAACTGGGCGATGAAGGGTATGTCTGATGATGACAAAACGTTGGATTGCAACGGCACTGAACTTAAGAAAGGTGACGATGTAACGGTAATCAAAGACCTACCAGTTAAAGGCACTAACCAAGTAATCAAACAAGGCACAGTGATCCGTGGTATCAGCCTTGGTGATGATCCGAAACTAGTTTCGGGCAAGGCAAATGGCGGTCAGTCAATGTACGTGATCGCAGAATACTGTCGTAAGAAGTAATATCGTATTACTCTACAAGTCAAAACGGGGCACTATTAGTGCCCCGTTTTCATTTCTAATGAACACCAATTTGGAATAAGCTCCTCTACTCCGGTATTGACTCTGTATAGAGTTCTAGCTCCGTTATTCGCGTTTGAGCAGCTAAAAAAATACCGGCTTATAAGCCGGTATTTTCATTCATTATTTCAAGATTAACGGTACATACCGATATCTTTTTGAATGTGAGCTGACAAATCTTCCGCATAGTAACTGCGTGGTGCAGTATTATCTACGAATAGAATGTCTAGTAAGTGAGCAATCAGTCCTTTGAAGTTAACCGCGTAGGTTTTCTTATCCATAGAGGTTGGTAAAGCTACATTTGTCATTTGCATTGCTTGTGCCATGATTGCCTCTCTTTAAAGCAGTAGTCTGTTTTGTTGGTTGTATATTAGTCAGTTTCTTATTGTTTAAGAAATGACAAATTTTACCCATTCGGATTATATTATCTAATAAAACAAGTCCATTACAAACATCAAAAATACAAATGAATAATAACAGCATAAATAGTCATAAACTGTCTAATTATGTTGAATAACTTAACGTTACCTGCATAAAACCATCTCGACTAACAACATATTTTTAACATTAAGTTTCGTTATTTATTTTATTTTTAGCGCTTTACTTATATTTTTTGATTAGTAATTTTAACGCTAGAGCGACTGTTCGACTTATTTTTGAGGAGCGATGCCACAACCGCTGATGTCATCACAACGATTAAGAATGTGAGTGACCACGTTGTCGGAATCTCATACTCTGTTCCCACCAATAACATCTTTACACCGATAAACATCATGATCACCGATAATGCTGGTTTTAAGTACACAAACTTGTCTAACATCGCTTGCAGAACAAAGTACAAAGATCGCAAACCCAACAGTGCAAACACGTTCGCAGCTAAGACTAAAAATGGCTCTCGTGTTACCGCGAATATGGCAGGTATAGAATCCAGTGCAAACATTACGTCCATCACTGCAATTACACCGACTACGATCAGCATTGGTGTTGCCACCCACTTACCAGCTTGCTTTAAGATTAAGTGATTTCCTTGGTAATCATCCGTAACTGGCAATATTCTGCGAATAAACTGCTCAGGGTATGGGTTAACCTCTTCTGCTTCACCTTTGTCGCGAGCAAGCTTAATACCTGTCCAAATAAGGAATGCGGCAAAGAGGTACAACACCCAGTGGTACTGCGCAAGTAACTGAGCACCAACCGCAATCATGATAGCCCGTAGAACTAACGCACCAATCACGCCCCAAAGCAGCGCTCGCGGACGCAAATGCTCCGGCACACTGTATTGTGCAAAGATGATGGCAAACACAAACAAGTTATCCACGCTTAGCGACTTCTCTAGTAAGTAGCCTGTTAAGAATGAAACCGTTGCTTTATCGTTCGTATAAGAGCTGTGCGGTGCGTAAAAGTCCCAGAATAAATAGATAGAACCTGCAAAAACAAAGGCAAGTAAGAACCAAAAAACACTCCAAAGGATGGCTTTTTTCATTGTTATAACGCCACCACGCGTTTGATAGATATCAAGCGCAACAAGAGCAAGTGTAAAAAGACCAAAAGCGCCATACATCGCTAATGACTCTTGAAGTGGTGCCGATTGGCTCAATTGGGTGGTACTTTCGATAAGAGACATGCTTCCTCCCATGGCGGAAGGACATGAGTTTGGTGACCTTCCGCAGACAATAACAACAAGCAGTCACATAGTAATCATGTGCTGCCAGTCAATGAATGCGTTGGTCTCGTTGAAGTGTCGGCGTGGATGAATCACGCAACACCTTTACTTACCGGATAAGCTGATGCTTAACGAGATGACGATAAGTAAACTTGCGCTAACTACTCCCCAAACGCCGCAATGATAACGCCGAATGTAACGCTTTCCAACAAAAAAGCTTTGTCCAATCGAAATAAAATTCTTATTAAAAATCAGAAAGAAATATAAAAACAAAGGAATTGGTTCAACCTCGTAAACTTTTGTTAGATGTAAAGATCAGCAAGTGACTCAAGGTGATACATTTAAGAGTCGGAGCGATGTCTCTGAGAGCATAGACACAAAAAAAGGAGCATAACTGCTCCTTTCCTAACTTCCGTGTTATTAGCAATTCAAAAACCGCTCAAAGGTACAAAGTAAACTAACGTTGACCAAATTGCGACCCAAGCAACCACCACTGCCGTATCTGTCCAATCTTTATTCCACATACTGCCACCCTCATCATCGCATGTAGCAATTGAAAGACAGCAAAATCGATACCAATATCTACTACCTGTGTTGCTGTGTATAAAGTTTGTGACTTTGATTCAAGCAGTTTGGCTCATCGGTCAGAAGTTCAATAAAACAGTCTGCCATGGATAAGTTGGTTACACGCCCCTCGCCTTTCATCTCCAGTAGCGCATCGTAACCTTCTTTCCCTTTCATGGTATAAGCGGAGGAAGTGCCTCGATACCAGGTGTCGTCTTGAACGTCGACCCATTGTTGACCATCAAAAATTGCTAATGACTGAATTCTTTCACCTTTAGGGGCATCCGCTCGGTACTCAAAGTTTAAATTGTAAGTGTATGGATAACTGCCAGAGCCAGTACCTTCCACATCATTGTTGAGTGCATTGTTTATGGCGCCTTCAAGTGCTCGGCGAATAGCACTGCCTTTTACGTCGTAAAAGCCGATCGGAACGGCAAAAGGCAACAACCGTCCGGCAATATCTGCCACTGTGATGTTGCCAGGATTCAATGATGTTCGCACGCCACCCGCATTATGAATCGCAAATTGAACCTCATGCCCGCGTTTATTTAGGCTGTACAAAAATGAACGAGCAACAGAAGAAGCCAGCTCGCTCTCACCAAACTCATCTGGGATTCGCACATGACGCTTTTTGGTGTCAATACTAGCAATGACTTGTGACTGTAACTGTCTTACCCGAGGGATGTATTTATCACTTAGGATCGCTTGAGTCTCCGGGTGTTTCTTACAGACCACCACATTAGGTTGACCATGGATAAAGTCACACGCGGTTTCGAATACGCCTTGGTCAAGCTGTTGATTTAGTGTCGAGTCCCAAAAAATACGTCGGCCAAGTAACAGTTCATTTTGACCACTCAGCATGGCTGCTTTGCCGTTTGCATCAAATTCAATGACGCAGTGCCCCATAGTCAAAGCATGAAAGCCCGCTTGCACAACGTAGGTATCTTTTACTTTGACACCATAAGGGTCATCTTGCCCTAAACCTATTGATGAGAAATCGCCTTGCAGTCGGTGGCTATGTCCACCAACAATAATACCAATCCCCTCAACTTGTTCAGCCAACTCTAAGTCGCCTTCATAACCTAAGTGGCTCAGAAGAATGATATTTTTAATACCAGAGGAGTGAATTTGTTTTACGGTCGCCTTAGCGGTTTCAATTGCAGACTTAAATGGCGTATCTGCATCTGGGTTCGCGATATCGCTCATTTTATCAATGGATAATCCGAAAATCGCAACCTGCTCACCATGAAACTCTTTGACGATGTATTGTGCGCTTTGTGTCTCCGTTTGATAGCTATACACATTGTTGCTATCGCTGACTCGGTGAGGCTTTTGAAGCGATTCATTTGATAGATCCCAGTTACCAGCAAGTAATGGAAACTGAGTGCGTTGACAGAATAAGGCAACAGGTTCATTACCCATATCCAGTTCATGGTTGCCTAACGCCATCGCATCAATCTTTAACGCATTCAACAAATCGGCGTTGGCTTTACCTTTAAATAATGAGAAATAAAGTGTGCCTTGGAAACAGTCTCCAGCATGGAGAAATAACATCCCATGCCCTTGACGTTGCGCGTCGTCTCGTAGCTGCTCTACTCGGGTTGCGATGCGAGAAAACCCGCCAGCACTCACGTATGGCTCTAGCGTGAGTTCATTGTTGATCTTAAGCTTTAACTGTAATGACGTTGGCTCAAAGTAGGAATGTGTGTCATTGATGTGTGCCAGTTTGATTCTCACTGGCTTATGATTGTTATTCATCTTCATCTTCTCTCTTTTCATTCCTTATAATAATAAGAAGTGAATCATGACAGAATCATGAATTTTATGAAACTGTGATTTTTTGATTTCATGTTTAAGTGATCACGATGCTATCTACACTACTTTTGAAAGCAAGCGTCGCTTGTTGCGGTCTCTATTCAGTAAGGGGCTCTCGTAATTTTGTGAACTGAGCTTAACTCCAATATTTCGAATTAATATATGCTTAGGAGTAGCAAAATAACTCTCTATAATTCAAATAATTGCAAGGAGGATTGAGATGAGACTAGAACGCATCGAAATCTCCGGGTTTAGAGGCATCAAACGCCTTTCACTCTCTTTTGACGAACTCACTACACTCATCGGTGAGAACACGTGGGGCAAATCATCATTGCTCGATGCCCTTTCTATCGCGCTACCTGCTAATGGCTCATTGTATCAATTCGAATTAAAAGATTTTCACGTTGATTATTCAATTTCTCATCCACAAACCCAACACTTGCAGATCATTGTTTGCTTTAAAGCACAAGACAAGAACGAAGTAAAAGCAGGGCGTTATCGACGGATAAAACCTGCATGGTGCACAAACGAAGATGGTGAGCAGGTCATTTACTATCGAATTAGTGCGTCTCGCGACGAGTATGATATTAAAACTGAATACGCATTTTTGGATCATAACGGTAAGCCGAAGAAACTGCACCACTCTGAGAAACTCGCCGTAGAGTTGATGACTCTTCACCCTGTTATCCGCCTACGAGACTCCCGACGCTTCCCAGATCTAAACCACGTCAACGGCGACAGCAAAAATGCTCGGATTGAAAAACGAATCAATAACACCTGTCGACGGCTATTGGCGATGCCTGGGCACGTAAACAAGGGTGAGATTCGCAGTAGTCTCGATTCAATGCAAACACTTGTCGAACACTATTTTGCGTTCCGCAGCGTCAGCAAAGGTAACCCACGAAAACCTCGTGATGGTCTTTTTTATACAAGCCCTTCCTCTGATAAAGGATTAAGTCAATTCCTTAAGGAAACAAATGATAAACAAAGCCGCTTGCTTTTAATGGGGCTTCTCAATGCTTACCTTCAAGCAAAAGGCCCTACCGATTTAAGACGCTGCGCAAGACCGATACTGATCATCGAAGACCCGGAAGGCCGACTACACCCAACTCATCTCGCTAGAGCGTGGTCATTATTGCAGTTGTTGCCAATGCAAAAGATTTTAACTACCAACAGCGGTACGTTACTTGGCTCGGTTCCACTTTATTCAATCCGGCGTTTGATTCGCTTGTCAGACCGAACCATTGCCAAGAGCTTAAACTCTGCCAAGTTTGGTAGAGATGAGTTACGCCGAATTGGTTTCCACATTCGTTTTCATCGCTCAGGGGCGTTGTTTGCACGGTGTTGGTTACTCGTAGAGGGCGAAACTGAAGTTTGGTTATTTCATGAACTGGCTCGTCAATGCGGATATGACTTAGCTGCGGAAGGAGTTCAAATCGTTGAATTTGCACAATCAGGACTGAAGTCACTGATCAAAGTAGCAAAAGAGTTCGGTATCGACTGGCATGTTGTTACCGATGGTGACCCGGCAGGTAAAAAGTACGCGCATGCCGTGAGAGCGCAACTCGATCATGATCAGGAAAGGCATAGACTTACAGAGTTACCTGATCGAGATATCGAACATTTTCTATATAATCATGGGTTTGAACTTTTCTTTAAGGACATCATCAAAGTTCCTCATGATCACCCTATCCCAGCTAAAAAAGTCGTAAACCGTGTTTTGAAAAAGCATGCAAAACCGGACTTAGCTTTGGCCATTGTATCTCACTGTGAAGAGAGAGGTATGGAGTGCATTCCTGTACTTCTGCGTTGGACACTTAAGCGCGTTGTCACCATGGCAAACGGCAATACATGAGTTAGAGTATTTCACACTCACACCTTGCCTTGTAATACAAAAAAAGCACACCAAATTGGTGTGCTTGTATCAAACATCATTAATTTTGATTAAAGGTATTGAGAGGGATAAAACTCAATACACAGTGGATACAAATAAGATCGGGGGTTCACTACTGTGCTTGCTCAGCAAGCGTAGAAGAAGTAGTGCTTGATTTCGTATGCAACCAAAGTCCAGTCGCTTTCATTAGATAACCAAACACACCACCTAGCAGCAAAGATGGAATGACAAGTTGCCAGTTTCCATCAGCGGCAAATGTTGCGCAGGAACCAATAAAAGTGCCTGGAATGTACGCGAGCCAAGCCTGTTTCGCTTGAATACACATGAAAAATGCCACAATAGCGGTAATCACATAACCGATAATTTCCAAACCAACGTAAGTTGAACCGTGGATAATTACCATTGCCCAGAATACACCCGTCATATTAGTGATTAAGCTGATACCAAGTCCTTTCAATCCGCTAGTTGGCGCAGCAAAGTAGCTCGTGCAACCTAAAAAACCAGCCCAAGAAAGCAAACCTAAAGAAATGGCGATCCAACCCCATACGCCAGATAAAATTCCAGTAGTGATAGAGATAGCTAAAAGTGTCGTCATGGTAGTCGTACCTGCTTGGCTATTATCGTACCCATATGGCTCAATAACTGCCTTCATACATTGAAATCAAGGACACATGTTAGATACATCAGTCTTGTTTATCGGTGATAATGATCACAATAAGGTTATAACAATTTCATGACTTGCACTAAAAGTTTGACGCAACCGATAAATCAACAGATTTAGGGAATGAGTATTTCTAGTGCTAGGTAAAAAGGATGTGTGTTGGATAGTTCCAATAGGTCACTCCAGCAAGCTTTAACGAGACTAGGAAGCTAATATCGGCGTGCAGAATCATGGATCACCAAGTGAGTGCATAAAAGCTCCTGAATCACGCTTGTTCTTCGAAGTTCAGTATACTGTACATAGAAATATGCCACTCCCAATTAAGCGAGTGGCATTGCTGTACTTCTAGAGCTTATTTGAGTGGTAACTTACAATACCGAAGGCTTACCTTTCATCATTCGCAGACCTTCTCGTTTAATGCAGTCGACTAGTGGGTTTTCTGCCATATCAGCTCGCCATATAAATGACAGTGTCCTTTCCATTTTTAGCTCGGGCACATTTAACGCAACAAGATGACCCGCTTCTATATATCGCTCTACATCTAAATACGGTAAACAAGTAAGGTACTGGCCGTTAGCAACTAAGCTGCGTAACACCGGAACGTGCTCGTACTCTCGCCACACATCCAAATCTTCAATTAGATGATGAATAGAGCTATCAAATGTTTTTCGTGTGCCAGAGCCATGCTCTCTCAACACCCACTTCGCTTGTTCTAACTGCGCGAGGCTTACAGATTGATTGCGAGCAAAAGGATGATGAGATGCAGCGACAACAGTAAGATGGTCTCGGCACCAGACTTCTTGGTGCAAACGGTTATCGTCACAACGCCCCTCGATGATCCCTAAGTCATATTTATAATCTAATACGCCATCAATAACCCCTTTTGTACTCTGCACACCAAGGGAAATACGCATTTCTGGAAAGTCATTATCAATGATACTGATAAGGTCTGGAACCAGATGCTCTGCCGGAGTTTGACTCGCGCCCATGCGAATCTCACCGCTTAACAAATGTTGCTCATAAAAGCCCATTTCAATCTGCAGTGCGTCTTGTAATAAGCGTTTTGCTTTTGGTCGTAACCACATACCCCAATGGGTTAACGCCATTTGCTTGCCCTGCCTCTCAAATAAAGGCCTGCCAAGCATTTTTTCTAATTGCGCAAGTGACATACTTGTCGCTGATTGTGTCAAAGCCAGTTTCTCTGCGGCCTGGCTTACACTGCCGGTATCTGCAACTGCGTCAAAAACCGCTAATTGCTTAAGTGAGTAGCGCAAAGTGTCCTCCATTATTGGTGAGTATTTTTCATACCCTCACAATCGTTAAAAACATGCCCCAATAAGCAATAGAGTTCATTTTACCTAGCCGCATAAAGTTATCAATTAATTTGATGAGGTTTCTAAATATTATCAATTTTACCTACCAAACCCTTCTCCTTATTCTGACTGTGCGGTTCGGGAACACCGCAAGCCTCAATGACTTTGAGACTGAAGTCATTGAGGCTTCTAAATAAAAACAACAATTTCATTTTTGAGTTAATAACCAAGGAATTTTTATGCGATTACAAATTAAGGAGTCAATATGGCGGTGACCAGCTCTCAAAATCACCAGTACTTTTCTCCAAAAGAAATGATGGCTGAAGCGGAAAAATTTGCGTTAAGTAAAGCAAACAAAACCAGCAGCATGACACTGAGTCTTGCCATCATGGCGGGCGCGTTCATTGGATTGGCGTTCTTGTTTTACATCACGGTGACTACTGGCAGCGCTGGCGCTGGTTGGGGCTTAAGCCGTCTTGCTGGCGGATTAGCATTTAGTATGGGCTTGATCCTCATCGTGATCTGCGGTGGTGAACTATTTACCAGCTCAGTTCTTTCCAGTATCTCATGGGCCAATAAGCAAATCTCGTTTGGAAAAATGCTTTCTATTTGGGGCAAGGTTTACGTTGGCAACTTCATTGGTGCGATGTTCCTACTTGCGCTAGTTACTGCAGCTGGTCTTTATCAAATGGATAACGGTCAATGGGGGTTAAATGCGCTTAACATCGCGCAGCACAAGCTTCATCACACTCTCATTCAGGCGTTTGCGCTCGGCATCCTTTGTAACCTATTGGTCTGCCTCGCGATTTGGTTAACGTTTAGCTCTGCAAATGCAATGACAAAAGCAGCAATGACAATTATGCCTGTGGCCATGTTTGTCAGCAGTGGCTTTGAACACTGTGTCGCGAACATGTTTATGGTTCCACTTGGCATTGTTATCGCGAATTTTGCACCTGAGTCTTTTTGGGCCTCCGTCGGTGTGCCCGCTTCACAGTACGCAGACTTAAATATTGGGCACTTTATTACCGCTAACTTAATTCCTGTCACGCTTGGCAACATCGTCGGCGGAGCGGTTTTAGTTGGTCTTGCAAACTGGTGCATTTTTCGCCTACCAGAACTAAAAGCAGCGAATATATCTTCTATCACAACGACTACAACACTCTCGTCAGTTAAGGATTTCACCATGAAAAACGCATCTTTTGTTAAAGACATTATGAACCCAAAACCAGTTACCATCAGTGCAGAAACACCGATAGCAATCGCACTAGATGTGCTACTTGATAACAACGTAACTAGCGCACCTGTTGTAGACGTACAAAATCGATTGGTTGGCTTCTTCTCTGCTCACGATGTGATGGTAGAACTATGGTGTGAGGACTACATTCCGGTGAAAGACCAAAAAGTCGTCGACATCATGAGCCGCGATGTGGTCGCAATTGATGCTGGTGATCGTCTCGTTGATGTTGTCGAATTCCTATGTATCGATAAAGAGCAGTTGTACCCAACGAGCAACATGGGCATCGCCACTCGCATGACGTCTTTATCTTTAGAAGAACGCGCAAAAAGCATCAAAGTGAGCAAGCCACAAGTACTTCCTGTACTTGAAAATGGCCAGATGGTCGGTGTTGTTACTCGTACTGAAGTATTAAAAGCACTACGCCCGATTTTTGGTGAGCGTTTAAACCTAGTAGAAAAAAACGAGTTAGAAACAGCGTAATTCATTAAACGCTTGCAACGTCTGTTGGCTTTCAATCGCTGTCACTGACTGGCTTGCCAATGTTGTCGATTGTGATTGAGGTAATAAAAAAGCGCTCTTCCGTTGAAGAGCGCTTTTACTGTATCTAAAAGAAGTTCGTTACTTCTTAACGCCTTCGATATGAAGTTCCATATCAACATAGCTTGAAGCACCCATTACTGGGATATCAAAGTCAGCAAGCTCGAGGCGAGTGTTACCAACGAAGCCAGCGCGCTCACCACCCCATGGGTCACTACCTGCGCCAACAAATTCAGCTTCGATAGTAATAGGCTTAGTAACACCGTGTAGCGTTAGATCACCAGTTACATCTAGCTTGCCATTGCCTTTATCAACCACTTTTGTGCTTTTAAAGGTCGCTTCGCTGTATTTACCAGCATCAATGAAGTCACCACTACGAATGTGCTTGTCACGTTCAGCGTGGTTGGAGTCTAAGCTAGTTGTATCAACAACAACATTCACTTTTGAATCAGCAATGTTGTTCTCATCAAAAGAAAAGTCACCAGAAAATGTATTGAAACGACCTTTGATGAAGCTGTAACCCAAGTGACTAACTTTAAAGTTAATTGAAGCGTGAGCACCTTTGGTATCGATGACATAATCTGCAGCTTGCGCACCAAATGGTAGTGCCATAGCGATAGCTAATCCTGTAGCGAAGAGTGACTTTTTCATTTTGAAGCTCCTAACATTTTTCTTAATGTGTTGTCTTTATCGATAAAGTGGTGTTTTAGCGCAGCAATAGCGTGCAAACCTGCTATCAGGATGACGGCCCAAGCTGCGTAGAAGTGAATTTCACCCGCTATGTCTGATTGTCCTGGGAATAACTCTCCCGCTCCTGGCACGGTAAACCAATTAAACACTTCGATACCGCGTCCATCAGACGTTGAAATGAGGTAACCTGAAACAAAGATGGTGACCAATAGTAGGTACATAACACCATGAGCTGCTTTAGCAGCAAGCACTTCGTAAGGTTTGCCTTCTACCTTTGGTGACGCCGTAACATGTTTCCATACAATGCGTGCCAAAGTTAAAATAGCGAGTAAAATACCGACAGAGCGATGGTAATGTGGCGCAGTTCGATACCATTCGCTGTAATAGCTAAGGTCGACCATCCACAAACCCACTGCAAATAGACCAATAATGCACAGCGCAGATAACCAGTGCATCACGCGTGCAGTAAGGTTGTAATTCTTTACCAGTGTATCCATCTCAAGTTCCTAGATATATTCCTAAGTTAATGTTGAGCAAGAAACACTACATTAACCTATTTACGTCATATGAAACAGATTATTTACCATCATTTACATCCAGCCAATGGCACCGTATCTATCAAGTTGTTCGAATTTTTTGAAGGAACTTTAAATCGTTTATAAAACTGAAACTTACAGTTTAACTTCTTGTTCTATCTCATACAGCTCTTCGGACACTTCTAACATTCTACGTTCAACCAGTGATTTTGCATCTTCCACCCCCTTGTTGTAATAAATTGGCCCTAGTTTTTCTGTAATGAAATCAATAAGAAATTCACTATCGAACTGGCCAATCTCAACATCTAGTTCGTCCTGCATATAATCTTGAATGGCGGTTGCCAGCGTTTCTTTTTGTGCACGTTCTAACTTTATCATCTTTGCCCTTTTTCAGAATTTCGTTCTATGTGTGCTTCTATCGTCTTGCTCTCTTAAAGAGTAGGCGCGATCATTTGTGAGAAATTTGGTGTTTAGATCAAGAAGTTGCCGAAGTAAATTAGTCTATTCTCAAAAGACTATGCTAACCTTTTGCAGTTCGTTTTGTTAATTATTAAGGGATATTCTTTGCTACTCGACCTAGTGATTCAAAGTGTTAATGATTTTCAAGACGACTGTCTTAAGTTGTGTGAAAAGCATTACCCTGCGGTACATAACCAAGGCATGAGTGAGCATCATCTTGGTCTCGCGTTTTCAAGAAGAATGGAACACACTTTCCGTCACTTCGGATACAACAGCGTGGTAAAACCAATTGAAGTTTTAAATACTCCGGACCTGCCTCATCACTACCGTATTTCATCTGAAATAGGCACGGTTTGGGTCCTGAGTCACCATATGGTCAGTGCGGGAAAATCTTGTCGAGAGAACTTACTCTCATCAATTACGGAATGGCAAAGCGAATACGGTTATGCGCTGCAACCGAATGATCTACTCTTTTTAGTTTGTGATCATTGGATCAGTCGCAGTAAAACGAGCCGAGAGTTGCTTCATTGGTGGATGGGTGAACTGCCCGATCAGATCAACGAATACACGGAGCAAGGCATCACGCTGTACACCAGCGAATCACAGCTCACGCAATCGTTAGACACTCGATTTGGCATCAGTCCTTGTTACATTAAGTTTGGTCATCCTTTACGTCGCTCGAACAAACAACAGTTGGTCAGAAAATACTTACAACTGTATGCAGTACTACAATGGTAACATCAAATTGCAATAGGAAGATTGTCAGTCATTTCATCAATTTGTTTGATATCACTCGACAAATCTAATCATCTCTTACCATCATTCTTGCTTGAGTTCATGAGCCCACTTAGATTCAGTGCCAATGAAATAAAAAGTTAGCGCGATAGCGCTGATGTAGAAGCATTGATTTAGGTTGTTGTAACAATGATGAGCACCTCGCAACTCCTTAGTTGCATCCGCAAACAAGCCGACGGGCAATACATTGCGAAATACGCAAAGCTCACTCTTCGAAGTGTCTTTCAACCTATATATAAAAAAGATATTTCTATCGTTGGCCTTGAGGCGCTAGTAAGAATTACCAATGCTAATGGCACCATGATCAGGCCAGATCAGTTTTTCCAATCAAAAACCATTGCCGCTCAAGACCTACTCAATGTCGAACGCTTAAGTCGCCTAATTCATATCAAAAACTTTGCCCAATCTCACTTTCACAATAAACAACTGTTTCTTAATGTATTACCAGAAGCAGCAAAAATACTAGCCAGAGACATCACGTACAATAGGCTGCTAAAACAAACCATTTATCAATCTCATTTAGTAAATGAACAAATCGTCATGGAGTTGCTTGAGTTGAACGTAGAAGACGAGTCCTCGTTGTCGCAAGCAGCTCGTGAATTAAGCCAAGGCGGGTTTAAATTGGCGATCGACGATTATGGCGTCAATGCCTCAACAATTGAACGAGTGAAAGGCGTTCGTCCAGACATAATAAAGATGGATCGCTCGTTAATGCTGAGATACGAAAATGGTGACTGGAAAGCTCTAGTCGATGCATTATCACTAGCAAGAACGTTGCGCTCTAAAACCGTTATTGAAGGAATTGAAACCGAGCATCAACTTAACTTAATGAAAAAACTCGGTTTCGATATGTATCAAGGATACCTACTCGCTATCCCGCAAACGTTAGACGTTTATGAAGAGGCAAAAACAGCCTGACTATGTAAGAACAAAAGTTTGTGCGGTTTAGCGAGAGTTACGTGATTTACCACGGCTCTTATGAATCGCTAATTTTGCTTTTAGCTTACGCTTCTCTGATGAACGGCTTCGACGGCGTCCACTACCATTTTTCTCAGGCTCGACTTCTTCTATAAGGCTTGGCTCGAAGCCTGCCAACCATTCTTGCGGTAGGCGTTGATCAAGCAAATTCTCGATAGCATGCAATAAATATTCTTCATCCCGACTCATTAGAGACACAGCTAACCCCGACTTTCCTGCACGGCCAGTACGGCCTATACGGTGGACATAATCTTCGGCTTTAAATGGCATATCAAAGTTCACCACTTGCTCTAACTCTTGAATATCCAGTCCTCGTGCTGCTACATCTGTCGCAATCAACGCACGCACCTTACCTTGTTTGAACTCATCCAACGCTCTTTGACGCGCACCCTGTGACTTATCCCCGTTAATTGAAACCGCTTTTATGCCATCTAACTTAAGCTCTTTTGCTAGCTCATCGCTACCTTGCTTAGTTTTTGTAAATACAAGCACTTGCTGCCAATTGCGCGAGCCAATCAAGTACGCCAATAATTCACGTTTACGCTTTTTGTCTACCGGATAAACCATCTGTTTTACCGTTTCAGCCGTCGTGTTTGCTGGTGACACTTCAACTTCAACCGGCGATTCCATGAGTTTGTACGCAATAGTCTTGATTCGCTTTTCAAATGTCGCAGAGAACAACAGGATCTGTTTTTCGGCGGGTAAACGTCGGAAGATGCGTTGCAAGTCAAGCCAGAATCCCATATCTAACATACGGTCGGCTTCGTCTAGAACGAGCATACTGGTTTTGGAGATGTTTACGTTGCCATTAAACAGATGATCCAAAAGGCGGCCTGGTGTTGCAATCAAAATATCAACGCCCTCTTCTAACTTCCTCTTTTGTACGCCAATGCTTGTACCACCATAAACACACACAATGCGAAGTTCGGTTTGTGCAGAGTACTGATTCAAATTATCAAATACCTGCTGCGCAAGCTCGCGTGTTGGAACCAAAACCAATGCTTGAGGCGTACCGTTGAGTTTCTTTTGCTGAACGGTTTGTATAATAGGTAAACCAAACGCAGCTGTTTTCCCCGTACCAGTTTGTGCAGCAGCAAGTAAGTTCTTTCCTTCAAGGACATGTGGAATAGACTTTTCTTGCACTGGTGTTGGTGTCACGATATTTAGATTGCTTAGCGTCTCGATTAGCTTTTGTTCAATGCCTAAGTCAGCAAAATTAACAGACATGTGTAACCTCATTATTTTTGGAGCGCAGAGTTTACCAGAGCCCCAATAGCCATACTACTTTTCTATCTCATTGGGCTGAATCAATAAGATGTTGGTGAAAATCATACGACTGGCGCAAAACGTCTCGATAGAGTGTCGAGAACTTCTCTTCCAATACTGTGTAATCACTCTCAATCACTTTAAATGTTGTAGTAAGGTCAGCCATTCTCGGGCTTCTTTGCGACATTCGATGTAATGCAAATTCGATATTATCCAGGTCTTGGTATGACTGAAGCCATCGACCGTGCCACATCCGGCTGTGGAGCACCAAAAAACGCGATGGCAAATGTTCATCAACGTCACGGTTTACTCGCTCGTATGCCGAGTCGACAAAGTGTTCGAGAGATACGGCATAAAAGTCGTTCCAGTGTTTTGCGAGACAATGGTCCCAGAACATATCGAGAGCGATAGGGGCAAAGCGCCGCGCAGTACCTTTGAAGTGAGGTTTGCATTCGTTAACAATTGGATGGTGATCGGTAATGCGGTCAACAAATCTATGTAATTTGATGCCGTTCGAGATATCACGTTCATACAGCTTGCTTGGATCTCCTTTTACGAAGTCTCCAAGCAAGTTTCCCAATAAATGGCTGTTACAGTGGTCTGCGATATGCAGGTGGGCTAGAAAGTTCATCCGACGCCAGTTTTGGCCTTTAAGGCTTGGTGTGACATGAACCTAGTATAACGTCAATTACGACGAGATGAGAGTGTTCCACTATTCGGCTTCGTTGTCTGAGCCAACGTATTCCGACAAGATAATGCCAATTTCAAGCGCATCTAGCAGCTCTAGGCTCTCATCGTTTTGGTATTGGTCGCTCATTGTGACCTCCTTTATTTTAAGCTCTCTTGCTTGTACTTGCTGACGGCTTGGCCTTGCCATATCCACGTCAACAACTCCTTTTTATAGTCTTTATATGACACATTCATGGCAGCGAGAAGTAAAGATTTAAAAACCTATGAGCAGAATCAAAAGTAAACGTTTGCAACCAGATTTAATATCTACTTTAGCACTTCAGAGAAATAGCTCTTTTATCAATATTTATGTCAATTTAAAGATATAACATACCGTTATAGGCGTCCTTAGATCTCATTTCTTAAACTAAATTTAGTTTTCGTTACATATTTTGCTGATTAACTTCGCATATTTTGTTTCGATATAGCAATAGATTTGGTCAATATCTTTTATCTCTAATGGAGCTTTAAATGAGAGAAGTTGAGTTTAGAACGATAGACAGGCTGTTTATCAAGATGTCTATCAACGACAAAATGTGGGTTATATTCCTGCTGTTTTTAGTAGCCCTCACTTCTGTGGCTGGAAGCCGCTACTTCAATGAAATACAACAATTTAAACAACAAGCGATTTCTGCTAGCGAAGCGAAACTTTCTGGTATTGTTGACGCTCAACCAGGTCATGTTCCACAAATTGACGGCGTATCGAAATCAAGTCGCGTAAGCGAGAGCTCTTTTGTTGATGGCTCTGTCACCGCTTATGCAAAGTTGCATTCTGGCGAAGTGATTAAGTTGACTCAAAACGTATCCGCGCAATACGAATCTGCAAAGTCGTCAGCCTTAACCTCTCTGTTACTCAGCTTTTTATGGGTTGTTCCTTTTGCCCTTTTCTCTTACTGGGTTGCGACCTTTATAGGAGGCGCCCTGTGGGTTTTATATACGACAACCGAAAAAATTGGTGAAGGTGATTTAACCTCTCGCCTTGGTTTTCATCCTGGCCGAGACGAGTTTGGCACCATTGGTTGCGCGTTAGATAAATCTATGGACACCTTAAGTGAACTGGTTAACAGTGTGAAAAATAATGCGGCTACATTGAGTGAGACATCTTCTGCATTCGAAAAAGATATGCAGTTGAGCGAAACGCAGATATCTCATCAATATCAAACACTCGATTCCGTCGCGACAGCAATGGAAGAAATGACAGCCTCTGCAAAAGAAGTATCCAGTATTTCCCAACAAGCGACGATGCAATCCGATCAAGATGCTCAAAAGATCGAGCTAAGCAGAAATCGCGTGCAAAATGTGATTGGAGAAATTGAGACGTTATCCAGCTATATTGAACAGGCTTCCACATCAGTAACCAATTTAAATGAAAACACGACGCAGATTAATGACGTTATCACAACGATCAATGCCATTTCAGAACAAACCAACCTATTGGCTCTGAATGCGGCAATTGAAGCGGCACGCGCCGGGGAGCAAGGTCGTGGATTTGCTGTAGTTGCTGATGAAGTGCGTACATTGGCAAGCCGAACTCAACAGGCAACAGTAGAAATTCAAGCCATGATTGAGAAACTACAAACCGAGAGCCAGAACATTGCTTCAATCACTGATCGAACCGTTCAACAAGCGCAAACCAGTAGCCAGCTTATTGATGAAATTGGTCATGATGTGACGTCCATTGCTGAATCCGCACGCTCATTGATGGACATGAGTATCCAAATTTCCACCTCAGCAGAAGAACAAAGCGCAGTCGCCAACGATATTGCATCTGAGCTTTCAGAAATTCGCAGCCAGTCGAGCACAATCAGAGAAGTTGCAGAGCAATCTACCGTAGGGGTAGCTAGTCTCACTCAGGCGTCAGTGTCTCTTGGTGAGGTATTACAACGCTACCGCACAGCATAACTTTGCAGCATTTATGATCCACAAGGGCTCCTCAGGAGCCCTTTTCTTTAAACCGTTATCGTCGATATTTTCTACTACACACAAGTGGATATTTGAAGTGAATCTCAAGTTCTCGCTGTGCCTGATGAAATAATGTTCATAAACAAAGCGTTCCGCTATGCTTAATCCTGCCAATTCCAATTTGCTGCTGGAAAACAATATGAATAATTACAAAGATACAAAAGACATCGAAAACCTAAGTTGCCCTCTCTGCCAGGGGGATGAATATCTCATTTCATCGGATGGAGAGAAATTCACATGCGCTGCTTGCGGATTTCATACAAAAAGCTTCTCATCCATCCAATGCCTACATCAAACCCCTTACCTACAGTCCAAACTTAAACATATCCATAGCTTAAGTACGGTGTGCCATTAAGAGATTAAACAGAGCAGCTAAATAGCTGCTCTTTTAATTCATCTAAATGTTGAATGCGAATTACGCGTTCATCATCAACACGATTGATTGCCTCACCATTAAATAGCTGTACGGTTTTAATGCCAGCGTTTAATCCCGCTTCTACGCCTTTAGGTGTGTCATCAATATAAAGACAGTCGCTCGGTAAAAAGCCCATGCTCATTGCACTGTACATAATTAAGTCAGGTTCAGGTTTCCAACTATTCGCATCGAATGCAGAGAACACTTTCCCTTGGAAAGCATCGAGCAATCCTGTTAACTCCAATGCGTATTCTATTTTATCTTTCGGCCCATTGGACGCGACACAATATTCGATATTATGCGAATCCAAAAACTGAATTAAACGCTTTGCGCCATCCATCGGCTGTAAGTGGCGAACAAAAAGAGACTGGACTTCTTCACGGTATTGCGGCTCTAAGACATCAATAGGGACTTTGATATCTTTCAGCTCTTTAGTATCTAAAAGGATGTCAGCGAGCTTTCCTCCTTTAAAATGAGAAACGCACTCTTCCATCGTTAATTCTGCGCCATGCAGGTTAAATACATTGACGAGAGCTTGGCAACACAATCGTTCACTATCGACCAACGTACCATCACAATCAAATATCACGCACTTAATATTGGTAATTGCCATAGCCATCTCCAGACATCTTAAAGGCTAATGCCCTAGCTGATTTTAAAAATGTTGGCTTAATCTTATTTAAGTTTGGGATTGTTGAAACGACGAGCTTGGCATTTCATGGAAATAGAGGGGAGCAATTACAGTTTTTCTAAGCAAGATCACCTATCGTCATCTTGCTTTGCTTTTTATGCATTTGAGTGCGCAAATTAGCTTTCAATAATCACCGAATCTAAAAGCTTGTGTTCGGTACTTAGTCTTTTAGCAAGATCCGCCACAAACGAACTCTTGTATTTTGATTCAGAAACCGCGACATCAGAGATAAGCGTGTTTCCTTCAAGGTGGCTAATAATAGCGGCACCAATTGGAGCTCCAGATTTAAAACCAACATATAATTCAAAATCTGGCGTTAGAATTATCTGAGTAAGATATTCCACAATCATATCTTTATCGTACTGTTGATCCCAACGCTGAGACTGCAGGACAGAAAACATGATAGTAAGTCGGTGAAAATCGACCAGAAAAATATCGTCAGAGCTAAATTCAGAATTACTCTCAAGTAGCGTGTCTTTGTCGACCACTTGATAGGTTGCTTGTTCTAGTGCTTTGAAATAGACATCACGCCCTTTCAGACTCTCTGGTGTTGGAAATTCAACTTCAACCAGATCATACAGCCATGTATTTTTACGCTCGATACTGGCTAACTGTTGTTCATTCATTTTGATACCTTAGTTGCAAAACGAAATGTGCAAAGTGTTTCATTTTCACATAGAGTGAAGCTTAGACAGAGCGACAAGCGATATAAAGTCAAACATATTGGGAGAAAGTATGGTCACTCTAACTCATCATTTCGTTTAGAGCAGTACATTAGCATGAAGCCTACAACAAACCTAGCGTACGTAGACCTTTCCTTGGCTAAATTTTGTTTTAGTTGCAAACCTCTGATAGATTTCATCAATATCTTTCCTAGTTAAGGACAAAAATAATGAAAAAGATGCTGTTAAGTGCATTGCTTGCTACTGCGCTGGTTGGTTGTTCAGATAACGATGTTGCTGATGTAGGACTCGGTTGGTTTACTTTGAAAGACATCAAAGTAGGTGAATTAAAAGACGAGGTTGTCACGGGGGTAACGTGTCATATAGCTTCTATCGAAGCCGATTTTAGCTTAGCGGATCCAAGTGACAGCTCAATATCATGTCGTCAGACAGGCGAAATCACGCCGGAAATGATTGCAAAAATAGATAAAAGTAAGTCTGGCGAAATTGTATTTAAGAAGTCAAAAAGTATTTTCTTCAAAACAATGAAGGTTCGCCGAATTTATGATGCAGACAACCAAACCTTACTCTACCTGTCTTACACAACAAAAGAGACAGACGGTAGCTTTAAGCACAGCCTATCGACGGTTCCACTTTGGGGCACCAAGGCTTACGTTGAGCCAACTGAAGTGAAAAAGTAACGCAGCTAATTTTGGGTAGCTCCAAGCTCGTTGTTAAAGAGAATAACCGATCAACAATCTGAAAAGCGACCAATTGCAGTACTATAAGCATCAGTAATTTAGGCTATCTTGGTCGCAATTTCTCCAGCTCGCTGATTTTTTCAGCGGGCAAACTTCTTTGTAATAAAACGCCACGATTTTCATTTTTTTGTGATACAATCCCGCCTCTTTTTTTTCTCACTCAAGAACAAGCATGAAGTTTCCTGGTCAGCGTAAATCTAAACACTACTTCCCAACTCACGCTCGAGATCCATTAGTAAACCAAATCCGACAAGCGCCTAAGCTATATCGCCCAACTATTGTTGGTGTCGGTCAAACCATCGTAGATATCGAAGCGCGTGTAGATGATGCGTTTTTAGAAAAATACAACCTAAGTAAAGGACATTCACTCGTTCTTGAAGAAAGCAAAGCAGATGCACTTTACGAAGAACTGGTTGAGCAAGGCCTGATCACACACCAATACCCAGGTGACACGATTGGCAACACGCTCCACAATTACTCAGTATTGGCGGATAGCAAATCCGTTTTGCTCGGTGTGATGTCCAAGAACATTCAAGTTGGTTCTTTTGCTTACCGTTACCTTTGCCGCACGTCTTCACGCATGAACCTCAACCACCTACAAACGGTAGATGGTCCTATTGGTCGTTGTTATACCCTGATTTCTCAAGATGGCGAACGCACATTTGCTATCAATGAAGGTCACATGAACCAACTACTTCCGGAAAGCATTCCTGAAGAGATCTTTGAGAAAGCATCAGCTCTGGTTGTTTCTTCTTACCTAATGCGCGGTAAAGAAGAGGATCCAATGCCGAAAGCGGTACAAAAAGCGATCGACTTTGCCAAGAAGCACGATGTCCCTGTTGTACTGACTTTAGGCACAAAGTACGTTATCGAAGGTAACGCGCAATGGTGGCAAGAGTACATTCGCGAGAACATATCTGTTGTTGCAATGAATGAAGAAGAAGGCGCCGCATTAACAGGCGAGACAGAACCGCTTGCGGCTGCTGATAAAGCACTTGAGTGGGTCGATCTTGTTCTATGTACTGCTGGGCCAAATGGCCTATACATGGCAGGTTACACTGACGAAAAAGTAAAACGAGAAACCACACACGACATTCTTGAAGGCTCAATTGAAGCCTTTAACCAATACGAATTTAGTCGTGCGATGCGTAAAGGAGATTGTGAGAAGCCAATGAGGGTATACTCTTACATTGGTCCTTACCTAGGTGGTCCACTAGAGATTAAGAACACCAACGGCGCAGGCGATGCGGCGCTTTCTGCTTTACTGCATGATATGGCTGCAAACTCTTTCCATCAAAAAGAAGTGCCTAACTCAGAAAAGCACGAAGTACGCTGTTTGACTTACTCATCACTTTCTCAGATCTGTAAATATGCAAACCGAGTAAGCTATGAAGTGTTGACGCAACACTCTCCTCGCCTATCGCGAGCACTTCCTGAACGAGAAGATAGCTTAGAAGAAACTTACTGGGATCGTTAAGATCACAGCTTTAAAGTTAAAAATACATCAAGGTCACCATTTGGTGGCCTTTTTGTTTTGATCTGGCGCAGTAATTAGTAGATTTTGTTAGTATGTAGCACAGTATAGAGCAGTAAACTCTTTACATACCGAATCGAAACCGTACCATCACCGAGCAAACGTTTGCCCAACAATAATACTTGCTCCAACTCAGATTGTTTTTCAACACTACCTGCGAGTCACTTTAGGGATTATCCATGCAGTCAGATATTGAAATTTGCCGAAACACACCACTTTCTTCTATTGATGTTATTGCGGAAAAAGTAGGGTTACTACCCGAAGAATATGACACTCACGGGAAGCACAAAGCCAAAGTCCATCCAAAATGTTTGGAGCGGCTCAAAGAGAATGATAACGGTAAGCTTGTGCTTGTTACTGCGATCACTCCTACCCCACTTGGCGAAGGAAAAACCGTTACAACTGTCGGACTGGCACAAGGTTTAGCTAAGCTTAGACAATCCGTTATCGCATGTATTAGACAACCTTCTATGGGGCCTGTATTCGGTATTAAAGGCGGTGCTGCTGGCGGTGGTTATTCCCAAGTTGCTCCAATGGAAGAACTGAACTTACACCTTACTGGTGATATCCATGCGGTGACGGCAGCGCATAATCTAGCTTCAGCCGCTCTTGATGCTCGCTTGTATCATGAACAGCGTGAAGGCTATGATGCCTTTGAAGCACGTACTGGATTAAAGGCACTTAGAATCGATACGGCAAGCATTACTTGGAAACGAGTAATGGACCATAATGATCGTGCACTACGTAACGTCAAAATTGGGTTAAATGAGCCAGGAAAAATCATCAATGGATACGAACGCGACGAAGGGTTCGATATTTCTGCCGCGTCTGAGTTAATGGCTATCATTGCACTGGCTAAAGATTTGAAAGATTTACGTCAGCGTATCGGGAAAATTGTCGTAGCGTACGATTTGAACGGAAACCCCGTAACCACGGAGGATCTGCAAGTTGCAGGAGCAATGGCAGTGACATTAAAAGAGGCCATTGCACCGACACTGATGCAAACTCTGGAAGGTGTTCCTACGTTGATTCACGCAGGCCCGTTTGCGAACATCGCCCATGGAAATTCATCCATTATTGCCGACGACATCGCGCTAAAGCTATCAAGTTACACCGTAACAGAGGCGGGGTTTGGTTCGGACATGGGATTTGAGAAAGCGTGTAACATTAAAGCTGCCGCCGCCAGCAAGGTGCCAGATTGTGTAGTGATAGTAGCGACATTACGCGGCCTCAAAGCAAATTCTGGACACTACGATTTACGACCAGGTATGGCCATTCCAGATTCCATTTTTAATCCAGACCAAGCAGCATTGGAAGCGGGATTTGAAAACTTAAAATGGCACATTAATAACGTCCATAAATATGGCATTCCAGCTGTTGTCGCTATTAACCAGTTTCCGCAAGATTGTGAGAAAGAGCTTAAAATACTTGAAGAGCTGGTTCAGAAATTTAATCCGGAAGTTAAAGTCGCTATCAGCACCGCTTTTGCGCAAGGCGGGCAAGGCACTACTCAGTTAGCTCAACATGTTATTGACGCTTGTACCCAGCCTACAGAGTTTCGTCCTTTATACAGTAAAGAACAATCGTTACACGAAAAACTTATGGCTGTGTGTGAAGCTGGCTATGGTGCCGCCAATATAGAAATGAGTTCTCTTGCTACTGAACAGCTCAACCATTTTGAAAATCTAGGTTTTAACAACTTAGCGGTTTGCATAGCGAAAACTCCACTATCGATAACAACAGATTCCGCTGTCAAAGGTGCGCCGACAGGTTTTACCGTCCCTATCCGCGAGTTACGTCTGTGTGCTGGCGCTGGGTTTGTGTATGCGTTATCAGGCACGGTGATGACGATGCCAGGTTTGCCTGATAAACCTGCATTTATGAATTTAGACCTTGATGATGAAGGAAATATCGTCGGTCTCTCTTAGTGTAACGTCAACGTATAGTTGACTATAAAGGAAGCACGTTTAAAGAGTGAGTGGTTTACTTCTATATCCACTCACTTTGAACAGACGAAGAGGCGTGCTTGATTATCTTTATCTTACTGTTTTATCGTCACTTTACATTGTAAATCCATACTTATTTTCTCCCCTTCCCTATAATTTTGCGCCAATTTGATGCACGGCCTACTTAGCACTTCACCAATGTGGTGCAATTGCCTTGCGATGAACTTTTAACTCCTTTGATTTTTAAAGAGATATTCTATGGCTCGAATCTTGTACTAAAGTTTGCAGTAGTAAACACATCAGCACATGCACTTTCAAAACCTCTGCGCTGTACACCACTTCCTCCTGGTTAGCACCGTTTTGATGCATGCAAAAAAGGGAAAGGGAACAATATGGAAGACGCACTCGCCGTAATTTTAGCAGGAGGGATGGGGTCTAGACTCAGCCCACTCACCGATGATAGAACCAAGCCAGCAGTACCTTTTGGCGGAAAGTATAGAATTATAGATTTCACACTAACCAACTGTTTACACTCAGGTTTACGTAAAATCCTTGTTTTGACCCAATACAAATCTCATTCACTTCAAAAACACTTGCGAGATGGTTGGTCGATATTCAATCCAGAGCTTGGCGAGTACATTACTGCGGTTCCACCTCAAATGCGCAAAGGTGGTGCATGGTATGAAGGAACCGCTGATGCGATTTATCACAACATGTGGTTACTATCGCGCAATGACGCGAAGTATGTGGTTGTGTTATCCGGCGATCATATCTATCGAATGGACTACGCCGCAATGCTTGAAGAGCATAAAGAGAAAGGTGCTAAGCTCACCGTTGCCTGTATGGATGTTCCCGTAGAGGATGCTTCAGCATTCGGCGTAATGGGCACCGCAGAAAACGGTCTAGTTACTTCATTTATAGAAAAACCAGAATGCCCACCTACCCTTCCAGGAAGCAAAACCAGAAGCCTCGTTTCCATGGGGATCTATATCTTTGATATGGATGTTTTAAAAGAAGCACTCGAAGACGACTCAAAACTCGATTCATCAAGTCATGACTTCGGAAAAGACATTATACCTAAGCTGATTGATACGGAATCCGTTTATGCTTATCAATTTTGTGGCAGTAAAGGGCGCGTTGATAAGGATTGCTACTGGCGCGACGTGGGTACCATTGATTCCTTTTATGAAGCGAATATGGATCTGCTAGAGCCAGTACCACCAATGAACCTATATCAATCCAATTGGGCGATTCGTACTTACGAGCCGCAGTTTCCACCAGCTCGTACCGTATCGTCAGCCACGGGTAATGAAGGTATTTTTATTAACTCCATCATTGCTACCGGTGTCATCAATTCTGGAGGCTCAGTACAGCATTCCATTATTTCCTCTAACGTACGCATTCAAGACAGTGCAACGGTTGTCGATTCCATCATTTTTGATGACGTAGAGGTCGGTGAAGGAAGTCAGTTGGTCAACTGTATTGTGGATAAACATGTTCGTATTCCGCCACATACTCAAATTGGCATAAACAAACTAGAAGATGCGAAGCGATTTAAAATCTCAGACAAAGGTATTGTCGTCATACCCGAAAGTTATCAATTCGATTAAACGACAAACCATCGCAACAAAAAAGCGCACGATCATCATCATGCGCTTTTGTTTAAATGCCTATTAACGTTAGGCTATAACAGTTAATCAAAAACGATTAGATGTTACATACCGTTGACCAGCTACCATCTGTGCCCGGCTCAGCCGCTGTCCACCAGTTCGCTTGGTAAACCACACCGTTGTGGATGATCTTATCGCCTTGGTTAGCGTGGCTTGGGTTACCAGCCCAATCCGTTTGTGGTAGAGCTGGGTATGTCACTAAACCTGTCGTATCACACGTACCTGGTTCAGTAGTACCACCATCACCCGAGCCTGCATTTAGGTCACCAATTGGCAGTTCTGGCTGTTCAAACTTGAACGCAAACTCTTTACCACCAGAAATCACTGAGTAGTTAGCCGGACCAGAGATTGGTAGGTAGTAAACCATATCAAGCTCGTAAGTACCGCCCGCTGGTAAATCTTTCCAAGCAGGTAGAGAGAACGATACGCGGTGCATTACGCCATCTAAGCCACCGATGTTGTTTGCTCGAGTATGTCCAGAAGCAATGACTTTCAAACCGCCACCAGATTGATCTTTCGCGTTATCAGGAGCTGATACTGGGATATCAAACTGGAATTCAGTACCACCAGGGATCGCTTGACCAGTGTTGTTCGTAAACGTGATCTTCGGATTAATTGGGTAGTTTTGGTCGCCAACCTTAAAGCCGCCAACGCTGACTGTAATGTCTACCGCTTCTGTTGGTGTTGGACCCGTCGCAACTTTATTGCCGTAAGGTGTTGCAGACTTAAACTTGTCGTAGATAGCTTTGGTCATAGTGTTACCCATGTGGTACTCACCATTACCAGCTGCACAAGCTTGTTCAGTTGCATCTACTGCCGTACGATTACCATTTGCATCCAGTACGTAACAGTTGTAGTCACCTGCCAGTTCCCAGAACATAATACCGCCGATTTCTTTATCGATAACGTAATCAGCTTTCACTTCGATAGAAGCTTTATCTTCCGTAGATAGGAACACGCTCTTCTCTGCGTTCCACAACCAAGGCGCTACAGCAACGCTATCGTAATGACGAGTATATGTACCAACAAACTTATCCGAAGGATCGTTAACTGGATCAAGACCGTACGCGGCTGCGTAAGAGCCCCAAATACCATTTTCTAGGTTCTTCGCATGCCACATTGGGTTAGAACCAGCGCCCATTTCGTTGCCTTTAGGGTCGGTATCGTGCCACATGTTGTCGATACCAATAGCGCCGTGACCACAGTTGTTCTTCTCCCCTTCACCGGTACCTGGTTGACACTCAGCTTGGTTCGGCAGTGCTGCTCGGCCCCATAGGCCATTTTCACCACCAGTAACACCTTGCCAACCACGGGTGTAGTAAGGAACACCAATGTTGATACGACCTGCAGGCATAGAACCACGGAAGTAATGGTAAGCCCAGTCTGTGTTCAAGTAACCGATACCACCGTATGCAGCAGTGCCGTATACGTTCCACTGCGCTAGCTCCGAGTCTTTACCTGTATCGAATAATGCTGCGTTGTGACCAACGTGATCATTCCAAGCCCCATGCAAGTCGTAAGACATGATGTTTACGTAGTCTAGGTACTTAGTTACATCGAAGGTTTCCATACCACGCAGTAGGTAACCTGAAGATGGTGCTGCGATAGTCAGCATATAATGAATGCCATCTTGCGCGGATGCCGCATCAAGTTTCTCACGCAATACTTTCATCAGCTCTTGGTAAGACGCCCATAGATACTGACGACGTGGTTCCATGAAGTCTTTGTCGTAAGGGTTACCAGCACCAGCCATTGATGTTGGGTATTCATAGTCAATATCCAGACCGTCGAACTTGTACTGACGCATCATTTCAACGGCTGAAGTTGCGAACTTCTCGATGCCAGCATGGTTAATAGAACCGTCTGCATTCGTAGTCATGGTGTAGAAACCACCGTCAGCCACACGATCGCCATTCGTATCGAAGTGACCGCCCGTTTCAGCCCAACCACCGATAGAGATTAGCGTTTTAACATCATGTTTTTGCTTGTAAGTCGCTAGCGCACCAAAGTGACCTTTAAAGCCAAGAGCAGGATCTACCTCAACGCCAGGCCAAGTTTTACCCGTAGCAGGGTTGTTAGGGTCATTAACGTCACCAACGTTTACTTTACCATCAGAACCAATGCTCACAAACGCGTAGTTAATGTGAGTAAGTTGCTCCCAAGGAATATCTTTAACAAGGTAAGTCGATTGAGGGTCCTCACCTGCGCGCCAACTAGTAAAGTAACCAATCACACGACGTGGGTGATCGGCGCCCATTTTCTCGCGACCTTCTTCGTCATAAATAGAACAGTAAGGAACGTCTACACCCGTTGTTTGATACAAGCCATCAGGGCGACAGTTAGATGTCACCGCACCACCGTTTACCGTTAACGTCGCAAGTGCAGAATCTGCAGTTGCTCCGGCATCATCGGTTGCTCTCGCATAAACACTTAGCGAACCAGCTTGTGAAGGCGTTACATCAAGCGTGTATGGTGCAGTTGTTGCGGTGCCAGCAAGGACACCCGCCACATAGAAATCAACTTTAGCAACGGTGCCATCCGCATCTGCGGCATTCGCAGTCAGTGTGACGGAGCCACCCAAGTCAATAGAAGTCGCAGAAAGTGCAACATCCACTGTCGGCGCTTCGTTACCAGATTGTGCTGGTGCCACAGTTAACGTCACAGCGCTTGCTGTGCTTACTGCACCTGTATCGTCATACGCCTTAGTAGAGAATTCGTGCTGGCCTTCAGTCGCTGTCCATGACGCAGCATAAGGCGCAGACGTTGCCTGACCAACTAATACGCCATCAACAAAGAATTCTACTTTGCTAACAGTACCATCGGTATCAGCTGCATCTGCAGCTAGGTTAACAACATCCCCTGCAGTCACAGAAGCCGACGCAGAAGGCGATGTTAGAGTAACAGTCGGAACTTCATTCTGAGGTGGATCAATCGGTCCAGTGCCATCACATGCGCCAAGTGTTTCCCACTCGCCCCACTCACCAGATTGCGCTGGGTTACTGTTTTGCGTCCAGTAGCGTGCTTTGTAAGCATTACCTTCATGTTGAACTTGGTCACCACCGTTATAAACTTTTGATGATTGCCAAGTTTCTAGAGGGGCACAGTCAACCGCTGCGTAGCTATTGAAGGCCATAAGACAAGAAGCGGTGAGAGTGCTTAGTGTGAACACGCTTTTCACTGCGTTGCCGTTTTTAAGGTGCATAATCGCTCTTCCTTAAGTTATTGTTAAAACAATACTAAATGCGCTAAACAAAGCGCACTTATACTTTTATTTCGACGTAAAATAACTTAAGTACAAGTTGGTGATTTCACACTATCTATTTACGAGTTTTCCACACCGCCTCGCAACAATCCACTAAATGCTTGCAACAACGTACCTATTATTTGGCACCAGTAACTAATTTTATAAATCAAATAAATATGTCACTCGCAAATTAATAAAAAAGGCAAAAAAAGTCGTTATTTTGAAATAAAGATCACTAAGCCTTTGTTGACCTTGGCGTTTCATTAAAATGGCGCTTGTACTCACGACTAAACTGTGATGGGCTTGTGTACCCAACCAGTCTCGCGGCATCGTTGACTCGTCTCCCCTCCAGTTGGATCAACTCGCGCGCTTTATTAAGTCGAACTTTCTTAATGTATTGCAACGGAGATTCAAGCGTGACATTGCGAAAAGCTTGATGGAAAGCAGACACACTCATATTGGCTTCTTCTGCCAATGTTTGTACGCTCAACTGTTCATGGTACGCTTGATGAACACGATTCAGTGCTTTGGCCACTCTAGCGTAAGAGCCTTCTTGGTGTGCTAAGTCAAATAAAACATACCCTTCTTTGCTTACCAAAGTGCGATAAACAATTTCCTCAAGAAGTAGATCACCGAGCATGACAACATCTAGCTCATTACACAACGCGCTCATTAGTCGCTTGCATGCATCCAGCATACCTTCGCTCATGCGTACCGATTTAAGGCCGCAACGGGTAGCGTCCAGACACTTATTACTGAATTTCTCAGCCTCAAGTTTTTTAACGAGCTTATGAAGAAGCGTTGGCGAAATATCTATCGAGATGCCAAGTAAAGGCTCATTGTTTGTCGCAAACGCTTCGCACTCCAGGGGCATGGGAACTCCTACGACAAGGTAATCATCGGGCCCATATTGGACAGGTGTATCACCGATATGAATGTTCTTATGTCCTTGCCCTAAAACAATAATTCCAGACTGATAGACAAACGGCTGGCGATGATTTCCTTTGCTACTGCGATAAAACCATACGCCATCTATTGCGGTTTTCTTCATACCTTCTAAGTCATGCAGTCCCTGCTTTTCAACATATTGCTGCATGATATCTGCGAGAGTGTGCATTCGAGCGCTCCATCAATGACCAACGAGTTTGGTCTCTATTATCATTTCGTGCACTATACTTCCTCTCGACTTTAACTTTCTAGCTCAAGAGCATCAATTTTGTAGAAATAGGCAGATTATTTGCAGAAATCGACCTATTAACGAACGTTAATCAGGACTAATATGCACGTATTCAATCTCCTTTACTGGAAGCAAGAGGGCTAATAATGAACTTTTCTTATGTAAACCCAACCAAGATTTTCTTTGGTCAAAAACAAATCGCTGCAATCAAAGAAGCTATCCCATCCGACCAAAAAGTTTTAGTGGTATACGGCGGTGGCTCAATTAAAAAAAATGGCGTGTACGACCAAGTCTCAGAAGCACTAGAGGGACATGAATGGCTAGAGTTTTCTGGTGTTGAACCCAACCCAACCAAAGAAACGCTCGATAAAGCGGTCGCAATGGTAAAAGAACATGGTGTTGACTTTATTCTTGCTGTAGGTGGTGGTTCAGTCATTGATGGCTCTAAATACGTAGCAGCAGCATCTAAGTATGATGGTGATGGTTGGGATATCATGATTGGTAAACACCAAGTCACTGAAGCGACGCCTCTAGCTGCAATTTTGACACTGCCAGCAACAGGCTCAGAGTCAAACATGGGCGCAGTTATCACTAAAAAAGAAACTCAAGACAAACTTCCGTTCATGTCTCCAGCAGTACAGCCTAAATTTGCGGTGTTAGACCCGGATGTAATGAAAACATTGCCAGAACGCCAGTTGATCAACGGCATTGTTGACGCATGGGTGCACGTATGTGAGCAATACTTGACGCTTCCTACCGGCGCAATGGTTCAAGATGGCTATGCAGAAACACTGCTGAAAACCTTAAAAACACTCGGAGAACAGTTTGCCGAGCGAGACGACGATATGTGGCGCGCAAACTTAATGTGGTCTGCTAACCAAGCATTGAACGGGTTAATTGGTAGTGGCGTTCCACAAGACTGGGCGACACATATGATCGGCCATGAATTAACGGCTCTATGGGGCGTCGATCATGCACGTTCTCTTGCAATCGTCCAACCATCGCTACTTCGCAACCAAATGCAATTTAAACGTCCTAAGCTAGAGCAAATGGGTCGCAACGTATTTGGACTTGAAGCTGGAGACGATCTTGCTGAACGTACCATCGAAGCGATCGAAGCGTTTTATCATCAACTTGATGTCGCAACTAAGCTAGAAAACTATGGTGAAAGTCGTGAACAAGCGATCGATGCCATCATCGAACAACTCAACAAACACGGAATGACCGTTCTCGGTGAAAACCAAGCGATTACTCTTGAACGTAGTCGTGAAATTTTAGAACTCGCTGTTGCCTAACAGCAAAAACAGTTCACTGCCCTTTCTAGGGTTTAACGGTATTGTGACTTAACGGTCACAATACCGTTTTTTTATGCTATTTTGTAAGCTTCATCACGTTCAAGTTCGGGAACTCCTCAAAATAACCATTAATCCCTACAAACTCATTGATCGTGTAGGTCAGTAAAGAGACAACTGTCCAGCTTTACACAAACAAAAATAAAATTGAATTCAAAGGTCTAACTTACTCATTTAATGGACCTTTTATTTGTTGTAGTTATCCACTACATTAGCTTGTCTGTTCGAGAATCCATTTTATGTGGCTAGTTGTTGTCGTATTAGCATTCATACATATCATCAGTATCCGTAAAGGTCCTAAGTGGCTTTTCTACGTATCCAAACCATTACCAGTGCTCTGTATGTTAGGAATTTTAATCCAGTCTCCTGCCTATCATATGCCATATACGCATTGGATTTTGATTGGCTTATCGCTCTCGTTGCTTGGTGAACTACTATTAATGCTCCCTAGAGATAAGTTTATTACCGGATTAGTGCTCTTCTGCTCTGCCCATCTTTCCTATAGCTACGGTTTTACCATCATGTCCGCTTGGCATTTTACGCCTTGGCTCCCTATTGCTTTATTTGGACTCGGTGTATGTTTCTATTGGTTGTTTCGACCGGACCTTGGTCAAGAAAAGCTCCCGGTTGCCAGCTACATATTGGTATTGATGACCATGTGTTGGGCTGCTATCGAGTATTATTTGAGTGGAAAAACACAATCGTCCTCATTTGCAGTGCTCGGAAGCTTTATCTTCATCGTTTCTGGTACCGTCTTAGCTTTTGAACGCTTCGGGGGACGATCCGTATTTTCGCGACAAGTCGTCATGGTGACCTACTATTCCGCACAAACATTGATGGTGATGTCTGTTGTTGCCATCGTTGTTCGTTATCCGTATCTCACAGTGATCAATTAATTTTCTATGCCTTAGATTGTTGCTCATCACTCTGAATTATGATGAAAAAGCGTTTAAGCCTACTGATGTAAACCTCAAACGCTTTTTGTTATCGCGACTTGTAATTGCCTTTTTCAATTCCGTGCTTTTTCATTCTCAAATACAGCTTTTTACGCGGTATTTGCAGATGGTTTGCCGCATCGGTAATTCGCCCGGAGTGCAAAAATAGCGCATCTTCTATGAGCTGCTTTTCAAAATCGTCAACCAAATCATCCAATGGAAGCTGAATCTCATTTTGTGAGTAGATGCGCTCTTTACCCGTTAACTTAACAATTCCGATTGCGTATAACTCAGCGATGTTTCTTAGCTCACGGATGTTGCCCGGCCACGGGTATCCTCTCAGTAGCGCAAGATAGCTAGAGTCGACATTTGGCAATGTTTTGCCTAATTTCTTACAACTCAGTTTTAAGAAGTAATGAAATATCGTCACGATGTCGTCAGGGCGCTGACGCAATGGCGGTACGTGAACCACGCCTTGATTGAGCAGATAGTACAGCTCCGGCAGCAATTGATTTTTGGCGATGTACTCTTCCGGCTCTGAGTCAAAAATCGTTACAACACGCAGATTCTTTTTGCCACAACGTTCTCGCGCCAGTAATAATTGAGCCAGATGCCGCTGCCCCTCTTCAGGCAGTTCAGGTAAGTTCTCTAACACAAGTATACACAACTGCTGTTTGTCGAGGGCGTCATCAATACTATCCATTGCTGTGCTTGCACTGAGAACAAAAGAACCATACTCCGTTTCTTCACTCTTAGACATCATGTCTTTAATTAGCCCCGCAACGCTGTGACGCCCAGTGCCCGACTCACCATAAACCACCACGTGCGTGTCCAGTAACGCGTATTGGGCAACAAGCTTGCGGATCTGCTCCATATGCGCAGACTTACCAATTAATGAGCGCGAAATAGATTTCTCCGCCTGTAGCTGCAATTCCACCTGGCAGCTTCGGGTTTCAAGCTGCTGTTTTACTAGTGTTAAAAGCTCCGCAGGATTGATCGGTTTTTCTAAAAACTCACACGCGCCCTGCTTTACTGCATCAACCGCCATTGGAATATCGCCGTGCCCAGTGATCACAATGACAGGGATTCGCTCATCGACGTGTTTGATCATCCGAAGCAGTTCTAATCCATGCATTTGCGGCATGTACATATCGAGAATTACAACGCCCGCCCACTCTGGAGAGACGTATTGCAGTGCTTGTGTTGGGTCGTTAATGGCCTTTGACTTGATTGATGATATGTTCATCAAGTACGAATAAGAGTCCAAAACATCCTGATCATCATCGACCAATAATACTGAATATGGGTTATTGCTCATTAGGTAACTCCAACACAACCATCGCACCTTTTTCTAATGAGGAAGCGAGGTAGATACTTCCTTGATGCTTTTCTATTAATGACTTACAAATGTTCATTCCCAACCCCAGACCGACCTCTTTTGTCGAGACAAAAGGCTGGAAAATTCGTTGCACGATCTCTTCACCAAAGCCAATACCGTTATCACTGATCGCAATCATTGTGGTTTGACTGGTACGATCCACTAGCTCAATTTGAATCCTTTTTTGCTCGTCCCTTGCGCTCTCCATTAACGCATCACAACTGTTTACTAAGACGTTAATGAAAACCTGCTCCAGCGCCAGCATGTCACTTTGCACTTTCACATCATCGGGTAACAGATTTTCTATCGTGATCTGTTGACGTTTCGCGCGCGTGTTCACAATGGTGGATGCTTGCTCCGCCACCTCATGAACGCTTACAGACTTCACTTCTCTTTCACCTTCTGGCTTGCGAGCGAACTGGCGCAAACTGTTGATGATCTTACTCATCCGAGTCGCCAAACCTTCGATGTGGGTAATGGATTCACCAACCTTTTCTGGAGATTCCTGTTCAAGGAACATTCTCGCGCTGTATAAATACGTCGACATCGCATTTAATGGCTGATTAAGCTCATGCGCCAAACTGGTCATGGTTTGCCCTACAACCGCCATTTTTGCAGCTTGAATCAACTCATCTTGCGTCTTTTTAAGATTGTCTTCGGTTCGAATACGCTCTTCGATTTCGTTTTCTAACTGCTGGTTTTTCAGCAGCAAATCTTGCGTTTTTTCTAACACTCGACTTTCCAAGGTACGCGTAGTCATTTCTTGATGAGTGACATCCGTAATGGTCATGATCAGTTTGTATTCAGCACCATGAGCGAAAGGACGAATATCGAAACGCACATACTTTGGCTTCTCGTCTCCAAGTGACAATGTCACATGAATTTTACCAAGTTCAATCCACAAATGAGAACCATTGAATACCTTTTTCAGTTGTTCTCGACAGCTCTCTGGGAAGTACTCCCAAATCGGATAACTTTCGTTAACCTCACCAAGTTTCAATAATTTACGCGCACTTAAGTTTGCTGATTCCACAACACCATTGAGATCACTGGTAATCAAACTCGCCGTGGTGTTGTTGATTAGGCTCAAGGCGTTAGTCCGCTGAATTTCCTGAACCTTGTCACCATACTCGATGAGCTTTTCACTCAAGCGCCCGATCTCATCGTTGCCGTCTACCACAACCGGATGGCTCAGGTCGTTTTTGATGATGGCATCAATACTGTCACCTAACCCTATCAAACGTGCCACAATGCGGCGGTTGATGAAGTAATACGTCAAGAACATGCTCGTCATGATCGACAAACTAAAGCAGACGATCAAAACGTGGTTGCCATAAGACACACGCTCGGCGGTTTCACTCTTCACCTGTTTGAACGTTTGGTCCGCAGTGGAAACCAGTTCACCGATTTGTTGATGAATTGCATCCATGCTGAGCGCGATTTGCTCTTGTATTTTCTGAATATCGCCGTTCAGCGTCACTAATGACATCAATTGTTTATCGAACGCGCCTTCTGGACTCAACACAACCACAAGTTCTTGCAATAACTGTTTGTAAGCGATTGAGGTTGGCTGATTCATTAAGGTTGTGCTGCTTTCTTGCAGATCCATCAAGCGAAAGTGAATCACCTTCATCCCATTGTCGACCTGCTCAGGCATTGATGCGCCAGCAACATCAATTGCCATGTCGTACACCGCTGATTCAATATCGATGACCCGTTGCAAAGTACTCAGTTGCACCAGCAAGTTTTGAATTTCTTTCGAATCGTTTACCCGCTCAATCTGCCAATGCACTTCTTGTCGAACCGGTTTGAGCTCAGAGCGAATATCTTGGTGAAGCCAGTTAATCTGCTCCATCAGTTGGTCGACGCGGCGAGTTTGATCGATGCGAGTTGAAATCATATCCACGTACTTTTCCAGTAGAGAGGCAAGGCCAGCTTCCGATTCGAGCAATTGATAAAACTCCGAGCTCATCTTATTGCTTTTCAGAACTGTCGAGATCGAAGCCAATTGCTCGTTGACCTGCATGGCTTGTTCAGTCAGCTGTACTTTGTTGTCTACCGCTTGCAGCGCTTCTACGCGGCGGTTAATTTCACTGGTTTTACTTTCGAGAAAATAGCTGGCGTTATATTTAGGCACGCTATCTTCCAACAAAAGGCGCACCTGATTATCCAAGCTGTTCCATGTCGCCCAAGCGACCAAACACACCACGGTGAGCAAGAGCGTGCTGCAAGCAAAAGCGGCAATTAGGCGGGCACCAATGGTTTTGTATTTCGGGTATAACACTACTTCTCTTTCCCTCGCCATTGAGCCAATTGCTGATTTACGTTGTCCAATTTTTCCGACATCGCCCGCCCCAATTCATGGGAAAACTCTGCCAATAACGCTTGGTAGTGCGTCATGCCAACTTCGGAATCTTTATCCATGGTCGACAGCTTTTGCGCAATTTCGGTTACTTGCGCTTTGCTCAGTGGCAATTCAAACAGTTGTTTTTCAATAACTTGTAGCGAACGTTGTTTCTCTGGTTTTCCGTCGGCAAGTCGATTCAATTTAATGAGCGAGAGCCAAGCATCTTGAAGCTCCGGTAAGCGCTTGGTGATCGCGGTATCAAAAATCAAGTTGATTAACGCTTCGCGTGGCATTACCTGTTCTAGGTCGAGAACGGGATTTTCTCCACCGTATCGAGCCGTATCGTCAAGCGCTGTTTTGGAGAAGGTGCTGCTTTCCATCTGCTCTTGTACTTCTTTCGAAAGCAAATGAGCAATAAAGGACTCTGCCAACTTATCACTCTTGCCCCGATTGATTTGTGCAATATAGGTAGGCATCAGCGTAAAGTCTTGGTCATAAGCAAAGCCAACATAGTCGAACTTGCGTTGCGCAATCAGTGCGTAGCTGTCGATCGTTGGTCCAATACCAAACTTACCTTTGGCGATGTAATCCGCCACTCCAAAGCTGCGAGAAGAGATCGTCGCGAGGTTCGCACCCACATTGAGTAAAATCCGCCAGCCCTCTTGCCAACCATATTGACTAAGCACACTCTCGACCATCAATTGCGTGGTTCCGGAGCGGCTTGGTGTACTCATGGTGACGTGACCAAAGTACAGTGGGTTGGTCAGATCTTGAAAACGCGTCGGTTCTGGTAAATGGTTCGCGGCCAAATAATCTTTGTTCCAAACAATCCCGGCGCCGGAGTATCCAAACGCTACAACTTGATCGTTATTGGGTAATAGATAAGGGGACAACCATTTCGGCACTTGCACACGCGACGACATATCAGCCAAACGATGTTCATTAGACAGCTCTTGCATCAGAAACGGTGACGAGCTCAACACCAAGTCGATATCCTTCATGTAGCTTTTGCTGAGCAATTGCAGGCTTGATTGAGTGCGTCGGTGAACCACTCGGACTTCAGCATCAGGATAGTGCTGCGTAAAGTCATCCACCAAAGCAGTGATTGGTGCTTGAGAGAAGGTCGTGAGTATCACCAACTCTTTTTCTGCTGCCATTGTGAGTGGTGCATAAAGCGCCGCACCAAGAAGTAAACGACGCCCAAATTGCTTGAAATAAGCCATCAAATTAACCAAAAACCTTAAATAGTGTGCGGTAACTCAAATCTATGAAAGATTGTCAAAAAATCTTACAGAGTATGTTTGAGTCACTATTGACGCACTTCAACCAGAACTAAGCATATTCTATCAGTAACAAGTGTCAGCCTAACGTTCTAAATTCCCGTTTTTGACTCAACCTAAATATCAATATGGGTCAATTCTGTCTCAAATTCATGCCTTTGTACTGTGCAATCTGTCACTTCAAGATAGCCCTGCAACAAAACATTTGTGATTAAAACTTGGAGTGCAAGATGTTTAATTTCTTTAAAACACGCCCAGACCTCCCTCTTTCAGATGGCTCGAAAGAGGAAATGCAAGCGCGTTTCAAACGCTACCAATGGCATGTATTTTTAGGCTTGGTTTTCGGTTACGCCGTCTTCTACGTAGTTCGTATGAGTTTAGGTGTTGTTAAAAAACCAATGCTGGATGCAGGCATCGTAACCATCGAAGAACTCGGTATCATGGGTTCAGCTTTCTTCTTCACTTACGCTTTTGGTAAGTTCTCGAACGGCTTCCTTTCTGACTATGCCAACATTGGCCGATTTATGTCGTTCTCTCTACTACTGTCTGGTATCACCGCAGTATTCATGGGTTTGAACACCACGGCATTCTTCTTTGTTCTGCTTTGGGGTCTAAACGGTTGGTTCCAATCTGTTGGTTCAGCACCGTCTTGTGTGTCTCTGTTCCAATGGTTCTCACCAAAACAACGTGGTAGCCGTTACTCTATCTGGGGTGGCTCACGTAACATCGGTGAAGGTATCACTTGGATCCTAACGGCGTCTCTAGTGAGCTACTTCGGTTGGCGTGCAGGTTTCATCGGTGCGGGTATTGCAGCGATTGCAGCAGCGATTTGCATGTTCTTCATCCTAAAAGACCGTCCACAAACTTACGGTTTGCCAGATTCAGCAACAGCATTCGACGAAGAACCTGAGATCAAGAAAAAGAACGATCCGCAAGCAACTCGTCGTGCTCAAATGTTCATCCTGAAGCAACCAACCGTTTGGCTAATTGCAGCAGCGTGTGCAGCGATGTACATCTCTCGCTACGCGATGTCTTCTTGGGCAGTGCTTTACCTACAAGAAGCAAAAGGTTACTCACTGATTGACGCTGGCTTCGCAATGTCTACATACCCTATCGCGGGTCTAGCAGGTGCAATCCTATCAGGCATCATCTCTGACAAGGTGTTTAACTCCAACCGCCATATTCCGACTTTACTTTACGGATTGGCGAACATCGGTGGTATGTGCTTGATGTTCTTCGGCCCAGATAACCGCATCGTTGACGCAGTAGCACTAGGTATGATCGGTTTCGCTATCGGTGGTCTGGTTGTGTTCCTTGCAGGTCTAACTGCTTGTGACTTGATGCCTAAGAACGCAGTTGGCGCAGTGAAAGGCTTCATCGGTCTGTTCTCTTACATCGCTGCTTCTGGTCAAGAGTTAGCGTCAGCTTCTCTAATCAAAATCACAGAGGTTGATGGCGTAACTAAATACGACTTCTCTCAAGCGCAATATTTCTGGCTGGCTGCTGGTGTGATTTCTCTACTTCTTGCTCTAACAGTTTGGAATGCGAAGAAAGTGGTTGATATCGACCCAGTTGAAGAAAAAGAGCTAGAAGCTCGCCCTAGTCACTAATCCTGACTAAAGCGGGAGGCAACTCCCGCTTACTTCCCCCAATGTCTTAAGTTCTTTTGCAAAGAGTGCTTACGAGATTGATAGAAAATCCCCCCTATTTCTATTTTCCTTTTTAAGTGTCGATTGAGGTGACAAATGTGTAAAACCAAAATTGTGGCTACGTTAGGCCCAGCAAGTGAAAGCCGCGAAACACTAACTAAATTGATTCGAGCAGGCGCGAACGTAGTCAGACTCAATTTTTCTCACGGAACGGCGCAAGAACACATTGCCCGCGCGAATTTAGTTCGTGAAATTGCGGCCGAACTCGACACTTATGTTGGTGTGTTAGTCGATTTACAAGGCCCTAAGATTCGTATTTCTTGCTTCGAAAATGGCGCAGTTCTACTCAATCAAGGCGACGTATTCACGCTGAGCGGCACACTTGACGCACAATCTGGAACCCAAGAAATGGTTGGGCTTGATTACCCAGAGCTGATTCAAGACGTGAACGAAGGCGATATTTTGTTGCTAGATGATGGCCGCATTCAGCTAAAAGTAAGCCAAGTACACCGTGACGAGCAGTGGATTAAAACCACAGTATTGAACAGCGGTAAATTGTCTAACCGTAAAGGCATTAACTTGTTAGGTGGCGGTCTTTCCGCTCCGGCTCTTACCGCGAAAGACATTCAAGACATCGACACCGCAGCTAAACTTCGAGCCGACTTCCTTGCCATTTCTTTCCCGCGCAATGCACAAGATATCGAATACGCTCGCAGCTTGGCGCAAAAAGCAGGTTGTCACGCCAAGATTGTCGCGAAGGTAGAACGCGCAGAAGTGGTTGAAACCAAAGAAGCGATGGATGATGTCATTAAAGCATCAGACATCATTATGGTTGCTCGCGGCGATTTAGGCGTAGAGATTGGCGACGCACGACTGCCAATGGTGCAAAAATCATTGATCAATCGTTCTAAACATTGGGGTAAGCCAGTCATTACCGCGACCCAAATGTTGGAATCGATGACCGAGAATCCTCTCCCAACTCGCGCTGAAGTGTTAGACGTGGCAAACGCGATTATCGACGGAACAGACGCCGTGATGCTGTCGGCAGAATCGGCGGCGGGCAAATACCCAATCGAAGCGGTCGAAGCCATGGTTCGCATCGCACAAGGTGCAGAGCACGAGCTGGAATGTAACCATGACTGCTGGGATACTCTGCAACACTTATGTTCTAACCCAGGCAAAAGTTTCGCGCTTTCATCAATGATTTCGGCTTCTCGCGTTCATCAAGACCTTGGCGTTGCGATTTTAACCCAACATGGTGAAACACCCCTGTTGATGTCTCGCTGCCAAAGTAAAACTAAGATTTGGGCTCTGAGCGACAACCCAGCTTTACTTGCACAAATGACCATTCTACGCGGTGTTGAACCTTTGTATTTCAAAGCAGCAGAAAGCCACGTCGATCTCGCGCCGCAGTTAGTGGAATGCTTACGTCAAAAGGCCAACGAAGCACATATTTCCTCCATTTTGATGACCCAGCTCGATTCCATCGAAGGCATGGGTGAAATCAACGCGTGTCGCTTGCTTAGCTTGAATGTGTCTTCTCACATGAAGCAAGCGGAAGAAATCGCAGCTTAGGTTTACCTCCCCCTTATTCAAGTTCGACCTTGAATTTCTCCCCCATAACTTGCTCCACAGGGACTTGACCTGCCAAATGGCAGGTCTTTTTTATTGCGCACGATATAACCAACCATTCGCTGACTCTTGGAATATGAGCGTTAACTTAATGAAATCGCATTCACAACTTGTTATTGTAGAGCGATTGTTATCCCTAAAAGCGTGCCCCTTTGAAAGAGAACACTCCCGTCGTCGAATTTAGCAACGTAAACAAGTGGTATGGCGATTACCACGCTCTAAAAGATATCAACTTCTCCGTACATTATGGCGAGATCGTCGTTGTGTGTGGCCCTTCTGGTTCAGGAAAATCAACGCTCATTCGTTGCATCAACCATCTTGAATCGATTCAAGACGGCAAACTTTATGTGTTTGACCAGCCTTCTCATGCAAAATCCCTCAAGCCCGGTAAAATCGGCATGGTGTTCCAGCACTTCCACCTTTTTCCTCATTTGACTGTACTGGAAAACCTTACCTTAGCGCCGATTCGCACACTCAAATTGTCAAAACAAGAAGCTGAAAAACGCGCACGGCATTACCTCAAGCGCGTCAATATTGAAGAACAAGCGAGCAAATACCCCATCCAGCTTTCCGGCGGTCAGCAGCAGCGCGTCGCGATTGCCCGTTCCTTATGTATGGAACCGGACTTACTCCTTTTTGACGAACCGACTTCGGCGCTTGATCCGGAAATGATCAACGAAGTGTTGGATGTCATGGTTGAACTGGCACAAAGCGGAATGACGATGATTTGCGTCACGCACGAAATGGGATTTGCCAAAAAAGTAGCGAACCGCGTGGTATTTATGGATGAAGGCAAAATTGTGGAAATGAACTCACCGACCGCCTTATTTGAAACACCAAAGCATCCACGAACCCAAGCATTTTTGAACCAAATTTTAAGTTACTGATGATAGTTCGCGTAATCAAACCCGTCCTTCAAGCTTTGCTGCAAATGATGCTCCTCTTCATCGCGATTGTGTGGGTGTTGGACTCTGGTGCCGATGCTATGGGCTATCAATGGCAATGGGAACGCGTACCTGATTACATCGCTTTTTATGAAGATGGCGAATGGTGGCCAGCAGAACTTATCGATGGGTTATTGGTCACGCTTAACATCTCGGCTATTAGTCTATTCTTCACCTTAGTGTTGGGGTTGGTCACCGCGTTACTAAGGCTTAGCGATTCGAAAATCGGCAATGTTATTGGCACCACTTATGTCGAGGTAATACGTAACACGCCGTTGTTGGTGCAAATCTATTTACTCTACTTCGTGTTTGGCCCCGTGATTGGTTTGGACCGATTCAACACCGCCGTTTTGGCATTGTCCCTTTTCCAAGGTGCCTACACTGCGGAAATATTCCGCGCAGGTTTAAACAGTATTCCTAAAGGGCAATTCGAAGCTGCACAAACACTCGGGTTATCACCGTTTTACACTTACAAAGACGTGATTTTGCCTCAGGTTTTACAGCGCACATTACCGCCTTTGACCAATGAAGTGGTTTCTTTGATCAAAAACTCTTCCATTGTAAGTGTGATGGCGATTTTTGATTTAACAACACAGGCACGCAACATCGTCTCTGAGACGGCGATGCCGTTTGAAATTTGGTTTACCGTGGCAGCAATTTATCTTGCTCTCACTCTATCACTTTCTGGCTTGTCTGCATGGCTAGAACACAAACTCGGAGCCAGTTGGCGCAAATTATAAGGAGATAACATGAAGTTATTCAAAGCGACCATTACTGCATTATTAGGGCTAGCCATCGCTATGCCTACAATCGCGAAAGAAGATGTTGCCACACCCAATGTAGATCAAATCAAAGAACGAGGCACTTTGCGCGTTGGTATGTCAACATTTGTCCCTTGGGCAATGCGCAACAAGCAAGGTGAGTTAATCGGTTTTGAAATCGATGTTGCCAAACGCTTAGCAGAAGATTCAGGTTTGAAAGTGGAATTTGTACCGACCGCGTGGGATGGCATTATTCCCGCACTACTGGCGAAAAAGTTCGACGTGATCATCGGTGGCATGTCGGTCACGCCCGAGCGTTCGAAAAGCGTGTTGTTTACTGAACCCTATTCACACTCCGGTGTTCAAGTAGCAGCAAATAAAGAACTGGCTTCTGGTTTTAGCGAATTTTCGGACTTTGACTCACGACGCGTAAAAATAGCGGCCCGTCGTGGCGCATTCACCGTTCAAGTCGCCAGAGAAACCTTCCCGAAAGCGAAGATTCTGCAATTTGATGACGACGCGCAAGCCTTCCAAGAGGTGCTGAATGGTAACGCCCACGCGGTCATTGCCTCTAGCCCAAAACCAGCACATGAGACAGTGAAACACAGCGACAAACTATTCCTTCCATTCTCTGAGCGACTATCAAAAGGTAACGAAGCCTTTGCGGTTCGTTTAGGGGAGGAAGATAAAAAAGCTCTTTTCAATAAATGGATTGAAGAAAGAACCCAAGATGGATGGTTAAAACAGCGTTATGAATACTGGTTCTCGACATTAGATTGGCAAGATCAAGTCGCGCAAGGCCAGTAATCTAAAAGGCTCGTGGTCTTCGCGAGCCTATACTTTCCAATCATCCATTTTACTTTTTCATCATCTATCGGAGTCAAATTTTTGGGCGAACAAACCACCACTCGCACAGTACCCACTAATTCCAACACAGGTTCCTTTCTATCGCGGTTAAACACGCTAGATTGGGTACTGCTTATTATCTGTGGTATTGGTGGCGTTTGGCTGTACCATCGCTCCACTGTTGGTGTACATTATTTGTGGCAGTGGAAAGAGGCGTTTGAACTACTTTTTACGCCAAGAGCCGATGGTGGTTTGCCCTACTTCTTCCAAGGTTTGATTTCGACGTTAAGGCTCAGTATTTGGGGCATTAGCTTCGCGTTAGTGCTTGGCACGTTGCTAGGCTTAGCACGCTTCTCTCGCTCCGTTTGGTTGCGCACACCTGCAAGCACATTTATCCAGTTGGTAAGAAACATCCCACCGTTGGTTTTTGTTTTTATTTTCTACTTTTTCATTTCTAACCAGTTGATCCCGTTACTCGGTTTGGAAGATCTTCTACGAAACTATAACGGCGAACCAAATACGCTACAGAGCTTTCTTTTTGGGCCTTATAACCTTTGGGAAAATCTTGCCTCTGGCGTGTTATGCGTCGGCCTACTCTCTTCTGCCTACGTTGCAGAAGTGGTGCGTGCAGGTTTACAAAGTATCGACCAAGGACAGTGGGAAGCGGCAGATTCATTGGGCTTGTCTCGGTGGGTGAAATACCGATTCGTTATCGCACCGCAAGTGCTCAAAGTCATCACCCCAGCACTTGCAGGTCAAACCATCTCTCTAGTGAAAGACACCTCTATCGTTTCACTGATCTCGATACAAGAAATGACGTTTGTTGGTACCGAAATGGCAAATTCATCAGGGTATATCTTTGAAATTTGGCTCATTGTCGGCCTTGCTTACTTTTTGATTTGTTTCGGGTTGTCACTTATTTTTCGCTATATTGAAGCAAAATCGGAATCCATTTCAAATTAACTCAACCGTATATGTAATTAGACACATTTGAATCTTCAAATCAGAATTGCATCCTGTTACATTGAAAAGATGCTAAATTTTCGGCGTTTTTCATGGAGTTAAAGAATCAATCGGACTACGAGCGATACATTAAGCAAGATAATCTTGGTGAATATTACGTAGTTCTCAATCAATTCACTTTTCACAGTGTTTATCAGCCGATTTTTGATAAGCACCAGCGTATTATTGGAATGGAAGCTCTACTGCGAATTCGTGGCATTGATGGTTCGTTAATTCGTCCTGATGTATTTCTGGCCAACAATGGCCTCGATCCCTACTTTCGATTGTGTGTTGAGTTTTTATCCAGAGCAATGCACATTCGAAATTTTGCACGCTGTTTCGCAGGAACGCCTATCAAACTGTTTCTCAATGTCATGCCTCAAACCCTACTCACCCTAACCAAAGACATGGGCTTTAAAGACAACGGCCTGCTTTACAAGCGCCTTTCCGACCTTGGTATGAGCCCATCAGACGTGGTGTTTGAAGTAGTCGAAGAGTCATGCGGTGATACTGATTTACTGATCAAAGCCGTGCAGTTAATGAGAGCGAATGGCTTTATCTTTGCTATCGATGATTTTGGCGCTCAACATTCTGATATCGCACGTGTTCAGCAGCTCTGCCCTGACATCATAAAAATCGATCGCTCCTATCTACTTGATTACTGCGCCGGAGAAACCTTTTCCATACATAGCGCCGTTGAGCTCGCGGCTCATATGGGAGCAAAAGTGATCATAGAAGGGGTAGAAGAAGACGTGCAGCTGCAAGCGATGTATCAACTTGATTTGGATTATTACCAAGGCTTTTACTTAGGTAAGCCTTGCGCCATTCATCACTGGACCGATAGCCTAAACATTGAGACGACAGTGCATTGACACTGCCCCCTTACGATACAGTAAAACCAAAAAAGCGCCGATATATACTCGGCGCTTTTTGGTTTTGCTTGGCGATGACCTGCCTAGCTAGATATTAATTTGCTTAGAAAAAGTCAATAGAGTTACGCCCACTCTTCGGATCGCGAGTCGCTTGCGGCTTTTCAGCTTTCTTACCTTTCTTCGCCGATTGCGACAGCGAGTTTTGTTGTGCTTTGCGCTCTTTATGCGCTGCTTTTCGGCCTGTTGACTTAGGTCCAGAGCCTTTAGCTGGCTTGCTTTGGCGAGATTTCTCTTTACGTGCAGATTGCGCTTCTTTCTTCGCTTTCTTTTCCGCTTTTTGCTCTGCCGTTTCAGGTTCAGTTACTGGCGCATCGCAAACCACAACATAATATTCCTGGTTAAACTCAAAAAAGTCACCATCATACATCTTGCGGCGCTTACGTGTTTCTAGTTCACCATTCACCGCGACGTAACCTTCTTCGATGATATGCTTTGCTTCGCCGCCACCGCTGACCAAGTTCGCGATTTTAAAAAGCTTGTACAGTTCGATCGGATGCGCATCAACGTCGATGCCAATCGCTTCGATCTCAATCTCTTCGCCTTCTAAATACTCTTCGTGGTCGTAATCTTGGGTCATGTTACTTACTCTTACTATTTGATGCCCTGAAGTTTAAACGCAATGCTTAAAAATAGAAACCTCTGCCGATGCTCAATCACTGATTAGCCTTGGCATTTGAGCACCTCTTAACCCATTTAACTTGCTACTCGTTAGCTTGTATGTCGAGGCTTGGCTCAAACGAAGCTGCAATTACGCAGTCTGAAGGTATATACTCTTCAAGTTATTGTTGAAAAGAGCGAATACTTTGTCTCAACCAAGCAGAATTACCTTTGTCACGGCTAACTTGTTTAATTTTGTCGCACCTCCTGATGCCTACTATGATTTCGAAAACATCTACTCGTTAGAGCAATGGCAAGACAAACTTGATTGGACGCAACGTCAAGTTGAAAAACTGGAAGCTGACGTGATTGGCTTACAAGAGGTGTTCAGTATTGAGCAAACTCGCGCATTCTTTTCAACCATCGGCTACCCCTACTTTGCGACCGTTGACACCCCACATGTAGAGGATGAGTACATTTACTCAAGCCCTATTGTGGCAATCGCATCTCGGTTTCCAATAGAAAAAGTACAAGCGGTAGAGTTTGACTTAGCAACGCTTGAGCCTTTTGGAGTAAGTGTTGCTCCAGAGTTCAGTCGCAAACCTATCTATGCCCAAGTCATACATCCTGTACTCGGTCATGTCGCCGTTTACGTGACGCACCTAAAATCTCAACGCCCAGCCGACTCAGAACAACCAGAAACGTCTAGCACGATTATTGGGCGCTGGTTATCCACCCAGCAAAGAGGTTGGGAAGCTGCGATGTTAAGAGACGCGATGCAAAAAAGGTATAGAAAGGAGCCAATGCCAACGGTGTTAATGGGTGATATGAATCAACCTATCACTCCAACCAGTGTTAATAGCGCATTGGTATCCAATGCTGGTGACAGCGTCACTGAATTGCAACTCAAAGATGGATGGTCATTACAAAGTGACGCTCTGAAGGATGAACGCCCCGCTACGCATTATCATTTTTCCACTGGGAATGTGCTCGACTATATCTTGCTCTCTCAAGAGTTTGACACCTTATCAGATATATCGGTTGCCGAGGTTGTTGATTATCAGGTGTCTAACCAACATCTGATCAACCCGATTTATGACAGAGATAAAAACGCCAGCGACCACGCATTTGTGGCGCTGACGGCTGAAGTAAAGCTTTGAGTAACCTGTTTAGTGACGTTTAACAATTTTACGTGGAATCAACTCAACACCCGGTTTATAACGCTTGGCGGAAGCGTTGAGTGCTAACTCCATTGCGCTGTCCGCGATCAACTCAAACTGTTGAGGCAAAGAATTGATTTTCACAGGCAAGAAGTCCAGCAGTCGATTATCACCAAATGTCGCTAGGCGAACTTTGCTCATGAGTTCTGGCTTTTCGAGCATCACATCCAACACACCTTCTAACAGTGTGTATGACGTTGTGACAATGGCATCTGGCAGCTCGTTCTCTGCTAGCCATCTCTCTAAGACTTTCTTGCCTTCTTCTCGGGAGAAGTGTTGTCCATAACCCACTGTTGCCGTTTTGCCACCTTGTTGAGAAGCGGATAGAAAACCGAGCTCACGCTCTTTTGAAACTTGAAGGTCTTGCAACGCTCCAATCAAGCCTATGGACTTTATATCCTCGGACAGTACTGACTGAGTGAGTTCAAGTGCGGCGTCAAAATCTTCGCTGATGACACAACAAAAGTGCTCATCATCCATTGGGCGGTCTAGCGCGATAACTGGCGTACCAGAATTTTGCAACTTAAGATAATACTCGTTTGCAGTGGGCATACCACTTGCCACAAATAACGCATCAATGCGACGACTGACTAACGCTTCCGCCACCTTTTGCTCTGTATCAGGATCATCATCAGAGCAGCCAATTAAAATTTGGTACCCCGCTTTACGCGAGTTTTGTTCAATCAGTTTTGCAAGACGCGCATAACTGGTGTTTTCTAAGTCTGGGATGATAAGCCCAAATGAGCGTGAATTACCTGCTCGCAAAGAAGACGCCGCATGATCTGGCTTATAATTGTATTCCTCTACAACGGCCATCACTTTCTTCTGAGTCTTCTCGCTGATGCGGTATTTCTGCGCTTTTCCGTTAATCACATAGCTTGCAGTTGTCTTAGAAACGCCTGCTAATTTGGCTATTTCATCCAGTGTCATATTCTAAACCTTATTCTGTGCGCGCGATCATATTAATACATCAGCGATCTTTCGATAAGTTGAATTATAAGCTGAACCGATTCAGTATAAAAGCTGAAAGGATTCAGCAAAACTTAAAAATTGACGTAAATCACCTGAATACACAACAAACCAATTTGTGAGCTAGGCTATAGGACAGCGGTAAAGGCTCGTTTGTTAACGTCAGTTTTTAAAACAGTTTTTCTGAGTCTTTTAAAAAATTTGCCAACAAGCTGAATCGATTTAGCTTGAAAGATAGAAAGGTTTGAGGAGTGATAAGCGCTCAGCAGAAGCAGCGTTCAACTTCTCACACAGAATACATTTTTGAATTGATACCTTAAGGCTGGAGAAGCACCATGCTTAAGCTAAATAAGAACGACATTACCCTCTCGCAATCAGCGACAGATAAGTTTGCAGCAATCAAGAATATTGCGCAAAGCCTGACAGACAAGGGCCTTGTTGAACAAGGTTATGTGGAAGGCATGCTAAACCGTGAAAACCAAAACTCTACGTTTTTGGGGAACGGTATTGCCATCCCGCACGGCACGACTGACACTCGCTCAATGGTGAAAACAACGGGTGTTGCTGTGCATCACTTTCCACAAGGTGTCGACTGGGGTGATGGTAACACGGTATTCGTCGCTATCGGCATTGCAGCTAAATCTGATGAGCACCTTGGCATTCTTAAACAGCTAACGAAAGTGCTAGGCGCTGACGGCGTAGAAGAACGCCTACGTAATGCAAAAAATGAAGACGAGATTATTGCCCTGCTCCACGGTGATGTTCAGCTTGAAGCAGACTTTGACGCTTCTTTAATTCAACTTATGTTCCCTGCGAGCGATATGCTACAAATGAGTGCTGTTGCTGGTGGTCTTTTGAAAAACACGGGCTGTGCTGATAACGAGTTCGTCGCAGATCTCGTTACCAAAACACCAACTCACTTAGGTAATGGCCTTTGGTTAATTGGCAGTGACAAACATGTAACTCGCACAGGCGTGTCATTTGTCTCGACGGCAAACGACTGCGAATATGAAGGTCAAAAAGTGCGTGCACTTGTCGCGTTTGCGGCATGTAACAATGCTCACCAGCCTATCCTAAAAACGCTTTCTAATATCGTGTTTAACAATGAGCACGGCAAGCTTTTAGATGCATCAGTAGAACAGATTCTTGCTTTGTTTAAAGGTGAAGAAGTCACAGCCGCATCCTCAGAAGAAGGCAATACCGCTGTATTTAAAATCAAAAACTCTCATGGTTTACATGCTCGTCCGGGTGCAATGTTAGTGGCGGAAGCGAAAAAATTTGAATCCACCATTCGCGTTGCCAACCTAGACGGTGATGGCAAAACAGTAAACGCGAAGAGCCTAATGAAAGTCATTGCGCTTGGCGTTAAGCACGGTCACCAACTTCAATTTACTGCGGAAGGCCCTGATGCACCGCAAGCCTTGGAGTCTATCGGGAATGCTATCGCTTCTGGCCTTGGTGAAGGTTAAGGAGCCGATATGACGAACAAAACAAGTAAAGTTGTCACTATTACGCTCAACCCGGCATTAGATTTAACAGGTTCAGTAAATGAGCTAAACGTTGGTTCCGTGAGCCTAGTGCAGCAAAGCAATCTCCATGCTGCAGGTAAAGGTGTCAACGTAGCAAAAGTGTTGAGCGATTTAGGCGCAGATGTCACGGTTACTGGCTTTCTTGGTAAAGATAACCCTGAGCTATTCCATCAGCTTTTCAATGACATCGGCGTTAAGAATGAGTTTGTAGAAGTACAAGGTGCCACTCGTATCAACGTCAAGCTCGTTGAGGCTAGTGGCAACGTTAGTGACATTAACTTCCCTGGTGTTCAAGTAACGGCTGACGAAATTGCTCGCTTTGAGGAGACGCTATTCCGTCTCGCAGAGACTCACGATTACTTTGTGCTTGCGGGTAGCTTACCTGGTGGCGTAACCGCCGAACAATGTGCTGCGTGGATAAAAGCACTGCATCAACAAGGCAAAAAGGTGTTGTTCGACAGCAGTAAAGCCGCATTGAAATCAGGTATTGAGGCTCACCCATGGTTGATTAAGCCTAACGATGAAGAACTTGGTGATTTTGTTGGCGAACACCTAGAAACACCAGAACAATGCCAAGCCGCCGCGCAAACACTGAGTGACAAAGGCATCGAGAACATTGTTGTGTCGATGGGCGCTGACGGTGTGATGTGGCTAAACCAAGGTAAATGGCTTCGTGCACAACCCCCTCGAATGAATGTAGTAAGCACCGTTGGCGCTGGCGATACGCTAGTTGCTGGCTTGTGTTGGGGTCACATGCAACTGATGCCGAAAAACGATTTATTGCGCTTCGCTACAGCACTTTCTGCCTTGGCAGTTAGTCAAGTCGGCGTAGGGCTAACCAGTCAGGAAGAACTGGAGAACATCAAGCAGCAAACTGAAGTTAGCGAGCTTTACCCTATTACAAACTTAGAACAAAACTAAGGAACAGAAGGTTATCGTATGAATATTGCCATTATTACTGCCTGTCCGAGCGGTGTTGCAAATAGCATCCTTGCGGCAGGGTTACTAGAACAAGCAGCCGCAAAATTAACCTGGAATGCAAAAATCGAATGTCAATCAAGTGTGGTTGAACCTACACTGCTGACGGAAACTGACGTTGAAAAAGCAGAAGTCATTATCATTGCGGCAAATACTAGCGTGGATACTTCTCGTTTCGTAGGGAAAAAGGTTTACCAAGCGGAAATCAGCGAAGTAGCAAAAGACGCAACTGCGTTTCTCCAGCAAGCGGTTGAAAACGCCACTTTACTTGAAAAAGCAACCACACTTGCAGCCCCTATCACTCCAGAAGCAACATCAGCAGCGAAGAAAATTGTCGCAATCACCGCTTGTCCTACTGGCGTTGCGCATACCTTTATGGCAGCAGAAGCGCTAGAAGAAGAAGGCAAACGCCGTGGCCATCAAATCAAGGTGGAAACTCGTGGTTCAGTTGGTGCGAAAAACCAACTGACAGATCAAGACATCGCAGACGCTGATCTAGTGATCATTGCTGCCGATATCGAAGTGCCACTTGATCGCTTCAACGGCAAAAAGATGTACCGCACGAAAACAGGCCCAGCTCTGAAGAAAACAGCCGAAGAGATGGACAAAGCATTCGAGCAAGCCACGATTTACCAACATTCAGGTTCTGCAAATTCTGCTTCGGCAGCAGACGAGAAGAAAGGCGCTTACAAACACTTGATGACAGGGGTATCGCACATGCTGCCTGTGGTTGTCGCTGGTGGTTTGATCATCGCTCTATCGTTCGTGTTTGGTATTGAAGCATTTAAAGAAGAAGGCACGCTAGCAGCAGCGTTGATGAACATTGGTGGTGGCTCTGCATTCGCATTGATGATTCCTGTTCTTGCGGGTTACATCGCGTTCTCAATTGCTGACCGTCCGGGTCTGGCTCCTGGTCTTGTTGGCGGTATGCTAGCAAGTTCAACGGGTGCTGGTTTCCTAGGAGGTATCGCAGCTGGCTTCATTGCCGGTTACGCGGCGAAGCTCCTTGCGGACAAAGTAAAACTCCCACAATCGATGGAAGCGCTTAAACCAATTCTGATCATTCCATTTGTGGCAACACTGTTCACTGGCCTTGTGATGATCTACATCGTAGGTGGCCCAGTTTCAGGCATCATGAACGGCCTGACTGACTTCCTAAACAACATGGGATCTGACAGTGCAGTTCTGCTAGGTATTATCCTTGGTGCGATGATGTGTTTCGACCTAGGTGGCCCAGTAAATAAAGCCGCTTACGCATTTGGCGTCGGTCTATTGGCTTCGCAAACTTACGCGCCAATGGCAGCAATCATGGCTGCTGGTATGGTTCCTGCGCTAGGTATGGGTTTAGCGACCTTCATTGCGAAGAACAAATTTGAACAAAATGAACGTGAGGCTGGTAAAGCATCATTTGTATTGGGCCTGTGTTTCATCTCTGAAGGTGCTATTCCATTTGCCGCGAAAGATCCAATGCGTGTGATTCCATCTTGTATGGCAGGTGGCGCGCTTACTGGTGCCCTATCAATGCTGTTCGGTGCAAAATTAATGGCACCACACGGCGGTCTGTTCGTACTGTTAATCCCTAACGCCATTTCACCAGTGTTAATGTACTTAGTGGCTATCGCAGCTGGTACAGCAGTAACTGGCTTTACTTACGCTTTCTTAAAAAGCAAAGCAGAAGCCAAACAAGAAGTCGCGGCATAAACAGAATTACACCGCTTAACAATGCCACCCTCGAATTTGGCATTCAGCACCTCCCTTTAATTCCGGTTAAGGGAGGTGTTTTTTATTCCGCAGCCGGAACGGCAACAATGTCTACTTCCCCACTGTTCATATCCACGGTAGCTTTATAAGTACTATGCGGATCACCGTAATGTTTAAAGGTGAAGTGGTATACATTGGCCGGCGTCCACAAAGTTTTCGAATCAGCGGGCATAATGTCATAGCCATCTTGCTGATAAAGCTCTGTCGCCATTACATTCGCAATTGCCGCCTGCTGGTTTGAGTCACGATCCACCTTTGGCTCCAAAGAAGGGTTACTCGGGTAAGATTCACCGTTGTAACTCATGAGTCGATATGAGCCATTACTCCAAACGATGAAATCTTGCCAGCCATTGCTGTAACTGTCGGCTAGTACAATAGGCGTGCGAGTGACAGACATTCGATTGATAACATTCCCCTCATTATCAAACATATAAGCTGCACAACCACCGCTGCCACAGAAATAACGGTCTTGTAGCAATACAATGTGTTCTGCATTGCCATCGCTGTTTAAGTCGGCGCTACCCGATATATAACGTAGATTGTCTTGTTCGAGTGAAAGCCCTTCAGGCGCTAAAACCTTGCTATCAATCCAGTTGGAGATGACTTCAGTGCTAACGCTGTTGATTTTAGGAATGGCTTGCTTAGCCTCTTCTGTAGTCATACTGTCTGTCGTAGTACAGCCGACCAAGGTGAAAGAACCGACGAAGAAGAGTCCGTGTAATACGCGCTTGTTCATGTTATCTCGCTCTTTGATGTATCGTTCCATCAGTATACGCATGATTTGCATTGCATTCGTAAGAAAATCATTAGAATCAAGTAAATGAATGGATTGCTGTACATTGGTAAGATCAAAAAAGCCCTGAAGAAAACCTTCAGGGCTAGGCAGGAAGCTGGCAAACAGCCAGGAGTCCCTATGCAGTGGTCGGTTTTACCCTAAACAGAATCGCAAACATTACTGGCACTACAATCAGTGTCAGTACTGTAGCAAAACCAAGACCTGCCATAATCGTTATTGCCATCGATCCAAAGAAGGCATCGAAGACGAGTGGAATCATCCCCAAGATGGTCGTCAGAGCAGCCATACTTACCGGACGAACACGACTGATCGCACTATCGACAATCGCGAGGTAAGGCTCTTTCCCTGACTCCAACTCAAGGTTAATTTGATCAAGCAACACAATACCGTTTTTCAAAATCATGCCACTTAGGCTCAGCAAACCAAGGAATGCTGTAAAGCTGAACGGCATATTTGTGGTAAGCAAACCAAAAGCAACACCAATGATCGCCAACGGCACGGTGAACCAAATGACCAACGGCTTTTTAATTGAGTTAAACAGCAAAATAGTAATGATGAACATCAACAAGTAACCCATCGGCAACGAACCAAACAGACCTTCTTGCGCATCTTTCGATGATTCATACTCACCCCCCCATGTGATTTCGTAACCTTCTGGAATATGCAGTGCCATCACTTTAGGCTGCACACGCGCAAACAAGCTTGCCGCCGTGTCGTCGCTCAACACATCGTGGTCAGCGAGCACAGTTAACGTGCGCTTGCGGTCACGACGCTGAATTAGCGGCTCGCTCCAATCCAATTTAACGCCATCAATCACTTGGTCGACCGGAATATACGTTTGCAGTGATGGGCTCCAAATGGTCACGTTTTGTAGTGATTCAAAGTCCACGCGTTCTTCTTCAGGAAGGCGCGTCATAATTGGCAAAGTGTGTGTACCATCGCGTAAGTAACCCAACGTGCTACCACCAAACGCCATTTGTAGTGTGCTTGAAAGATCTTCTTTCGAAATGCCCAAGCGACGAGCTTTAGACTCATTGAAAACAGGCACAAGCTCCTTAGTACGCTCTCGCCAATCGTGACGAATGTTTCGGGCACCAGGGTCGGTATGAAGGATGTCTTCAACTTGCACCGCTAAATCACGTAAAACTTGCGGATCGGGACCAGTAATACGCGCTTCGATCTTAGACGCTGGTGAAGGGCCAAATTCCATCAATTTAAATTGAAATGTCGGTGCATCAAACGTCTTCGCAAGGTTAGCGTCTAACTTGTGCAACAAACCGAACATGCTCTCACGATCAGTGGCGCGAACTTGGAACTGGGCGTACGCTTCGTAGCTTTTCTCTGGCTGGTAAGTCAGAGCGAAACGCTGCAAACCCTGCCCAATTGAAGCAGAAACAAAGTCAATATCATCTTGCTGACGAATGTAGCTTTCGACGTCTTCAGCTTTTTTGATCGTTTCGCGGATGTCCGTACCTTCTGGCATCCACATATCAACGTAAAACATCGGCGTGTTCGATGGTGGGAAGAACTGCTGTTTTACATTACCAAATGCCACGACAGCACCCACTAATAGCGCGACCATGCCAGCAACCGTTAGCCAACGGAATCGCAGTGCGAATTTCAACGATGCGCCAAATACAACAAACAGCCAACCTTTGTAGGGATCCTCTTCGTTAGTATCTTGGCCCTTGTCCTCTTCTTTCAACAATAGATCTGCGAGGAATGGCGTCAGCGTAATAGCGGTAATCCAGCTCAAAAATAGTGAGAAACACAGCACCCAGAATAGAGAGCCCATGAATTCACCCGTTGCATCTTGCGACAAACCGATAGGTGCAAAAGCCGTAATCGCAATGATGGTTGCGCCAAGCAAAGGCCATTGTGTTTGCTTTACAATATCGACGGCCGCTTGAACTTTAGTGCGCCCTTTTTTTAGGCCAACCAAGATGCCTTCCACGACCACAATCGCGTTATCAACCAGCATACCCAGAGCAATAATTAACGCGCCAAGAGAAATACGGTGCAGCTCGATATTGTTGTAATTCATCAATATGAAGGTACCGAACACCGTCAATAACAGCACGACGCCAATGATGACACCACTGCGTAAGCCCATCGTAAACAGCAGAACGATGATAACGATCGCCACTGCCTCTGCTAGGCTAATCACAAACGCTTTAACGGACTCATCCACTTCATTGGCTTGGTTGTAAAAGTAGTTCATATCGATGCCTGCAGGCTTGATAGACTCAAGGCTCGCAAGCTCCGCATCCAAACGTTCGCCAACCTCAACCACGTTCACACCTGACGCAAACGAGATACCGATATTAATTGCTTTTTGACCGTTAAAGAGTACGACGTTGCTTGGCTTCTCTTGGATACCACGAGAAATCGTTGCTACGTCTTTTAGACGAATTAGGTTCCCAGTGTCACGACCATGAATGATCAAGTTTTCTAGCGCTTCTACGGTGTTTAAGGTACCACTTGGACGAATGACAAGGCTTTCGCCATTGACCATCACTTCCCCTGCTGAAACCACATTGTTTTGTTGGTTCAACAAGCTCGCAACCACGTTCATGTCTAAGTTCAGCGCGGCAAGGCGGTCAAGAGAGATCTCAACAAACAGCATTTCTTGTTGATCGCCCGTGATATCCACTTTTCCTACGCCATCAACCAGCTCGATTTCACGAGTCAGGTAATCAGCATAGCGTTTTAGCTCCACATAGTCGTAATCGTCACCAGTGAGCATTAACATCACGCCATAAACGTCACCGAAATCATCAATGATCTGCAAAGATTGTACGCCCTGAGGCAAAGTTGGTCGCAAGTCATTAATTTTACGGCGCATTTCATCCCAAATTTGCGGCAGTTCATCAGGACCATAGTCCATTTCCATACTGACCGTGATTTGAGACATACCATCAGAAGACGTAGAGGTAATTTTGTCTATATAAGGGAGTTTTCGAATCTCTTTTTCTAAAGGATACGTCAGCTCTTCTTCAACCTCTTTCGACGTCGCGCCAGGGTATGTTGAAATGATCATGGCATCTTTAATCGTAAATGCCGGGTCTTCTAGTCGTCCAAGCTCCAAAAACGACGTTAGACCACCAACAGCAAGGATAATAATGAACAACCAGCTGATGACTTTATTTTTTATTGAGTACTCAGCAATGTTCATTATTGTTTATTCTCCACAACATCCACATGTTTACCTTCACGTAATTTACGTAGGTTTGAATTAATCAGAACGTCGCCTTGCTTAACTCCTGACGACACAATGGCTCCGTTGCCATTCACTTGGGAAATCATCACAGGCACCCGAGTGACAACGTCACCCTCTTTTTTCCATACAAAGAACTCATTCTCTTCGCTGCCCGCTTGAAGCGCCGTCACTGGAATACTGTAACCATCTATGGAGGTAATCCCCGCTTTCACCATATCGACCAGAACACTGACGCTGGTTCCCGGTAGAATCTCTGCTTTTGGCTGTGGCATCGTCAAATACATTTCGTAAGTTTGAGTTTCGGAATTAGGCTCACTTGTGTGCTCTAAATAGTCCAAAGCAAATGTGTCATTAATGCCGGAGAAAGTTGCTCTAGGTTTGTAGCTCATGTTGTCTGAATTTGGGTCCACCATAGCGAGAACATTGTCGGAAAGCTCAATACGCACGTACACCAAATCGTTTTGATATAGGTTCAACACTGGCTCTCCAACTGCCACACGTTCAAAACGCTCTTTGAAAACGTCAGACACTTTACCGACGAACGGGGCAAATAAACGGGTGTAGTTCAATTGATTGGTGGCGTTATAGAAATTAGCCTCTGCCAACTCTTTATTAGCCGTTAGCTCATCAAGCTCGGCTTTTGAGATCATCTGACGAGCGTGTAGGTCTTCGCCGCGTTTGAGCTGACGAATCGCCAGTGTATATTGCGCTTCTGCGTCATTTACGGCTTGCTTTTCTTTGCTGTCATCCAGCTTTGCGATCATTTGGCCTTGCTTAACAACGTCGCCTGCTTTCACCAACACGTGTTGAATTTCTCCCGCGCGGCGGAATGCCATAGGCGTTTGCTCTGCTGGTACAACTATTCCTTTAAAAGCTCGATATTGGCTTTGTACCGGCGCATCCACAGAGATAGTCGATACAAAAAGCGGCTGCTCGACGACAGCTTGGTTTTCATTTTTGCAACCCGTTAAAACTGCAAGCGCAATTGCAGAGATCGTAAATAGAGATCGTTTCATTAAATGCCTCCCTCACGAACCCAAGCTTTCACGACTTGTCCTTCGACCAGTCGCTCAACGCCAGCAACAACAACGTAATCATTGTTATCAAGCCCTGCTTTCACACCTCCAGAGGCATCAAGAGACACAGTGACTTTATTAACTTGCTGTGTGTTTCTGTCCATTACCCACACTTCGCCTTGCGTCTCTTTTTTGTTTACCCAAGCGGATTGAGGCAACGTCATCGCGTCCGATAGATGTTGTTTAGCTATGTGTACCTGCCCCGTCATACCTGTTAGCAAATTGCGATCTTCTGGTCGAGTTATAGTTACGATCGCCTCATAACTGTTGGTATCGACATTTGGCTGAGTCGAAATTTCTTTAAATTTTCCAGGGATACGTTTTCCTGGCTCGCTATCCATCGTCACCCACATATCGGAGTTTTGCAGTGACTCAAGTGATACGGATTCCGCATAACTGACTGGCAGTGTGAACGACACATCTAAGGTCGTGTTATCGATAAGATTCAGGATCTCTTGCTTCTCTGCGACCACTTGAAACGGGTTGACATAGGTGTATGACACGATGCCATCAAAAGGCGCGTGAATCTTGGTATAACTCAAATCTGTTTTGGCTTGTTCGTGGTTTGCCAATGCCGCTTTATATTGAGTTTCTTTCTGGTCGTACTCATCTGTACTAATCAGCTTTTTTCCATAAAGGTTTTTCGCGCGCTCCCATTGCGTTTTTGCTAACGCGAACTGAGCTTGAGAGGCGTCTAACGCAAGCTGAAGATCTTTAGGGTCTAACGTTGCAAGCACTTCACCTTTTTTTACCTCTTGGCCCATGCGAACAAGTAATTCATCGACCTCACCACCAACCTGAAAAGAAAGCTGTGCGCGATGTGTCGCATCAATACGCGCTAAAAAGGCATGCGAGTCTTCAACTTCTAGATCTTTCACCGCCAGTAATTTTACAGGTTTGATTAAAGGTTCAGACGGCTCGGAAATGGCTTTGTTACACCCAGTTAGCATGCCAGAGAGACTTAATGTCACCACAGCACCAACTAAAGTGCGCTTTAAATATTGTTTTCGCACCCGCTTTCTCCGTAGGTTTTATATATTACACAGTCGTGCAGTATATGCAGAATTTGAAATTGATCAACATATTTTCCAGGCGGAAAGCAAATTAATTAGTCAAAGCGTCCGGTTTCTGGTAAAAGTAAGCGCGTTGATTAATATTCGGGAAAATTCGAACTATGAATGAAAGAAAGCAGGGGCGTAGAAGTGCTGAAGCCGCAGAACAAACTAAGTGTCTGATCCTTAAGGTGGCAGCAGATATGTTTTGTGAACTTGGTTACGAGCGTGTCTCACTGCGCAATATCAGTGAAAAGGCTGGTGTTTCACATAGTTTGATCCGTCACCACTTCGGCAGCAAAGAGAAGATTTGGCAAGCGGTTAGCGACGCGATGGATGAATTCATGCAGTGCTATATGGCTGAATTAATCAATGAGATGCCTGAGAACACACCTTCGAATAGAAAAATTTATCTGTTCATGGTTCGCATGTTGGCATTTGCGCTCGTTAACCCTCACCCTGTACAGATGATCGCTGATGCTATTCGCCAAGGCGATGATGGTGCCCTGCTGCAGTATTTCTTAAAGTCAAAAGATGAGTTTGCTGCGATATTTACCGGAATTTTTGAGCAGTACAACAGTGAAAACCCTAACGCCCAATTTGATCAGTGGGAATCAAAGTGGCAGATGTTGATTTTTGCACATGGTGCAATCAGTCTTACTCCGATGATGCAAGAGACATGGCCTGACATCGCTGATAATCGCGAAAAAATGCTGATCAAACATTGGGAGCTGTTCAATACGATCATGGCGTCTCAGTTTGGGATTGCAAAAGAAGACATGATTCATCCGGAAAAACTTGAAGATATCGTTATCGACATGTGTTGTACAATAGACAAAGCGGTCGGATAAGGCTGCAGAAACTACGATAACTTCCAAGCGTATATATAAAGCCGATATACATAAAAATGCCGAGCTAGAAAGCTCGGCATTTTTGCTTGTTTCTTGCCTCGCGAATACGCGAAGAATGACAATAATGAGTAACCTAACCGCGGTAGTAACGTTGCGGTACAAACGGCATTTTCTCAACCGTCATTGGTAGCATTTTTCCGCGTACTTCAGCGAACAATTCGGTACCAATCGCAGCAAGATCAGCACGCACATAACCCATTGAGACAGGCTTACCTGCATTTGGACCCGCAGTGCCGCTGGTTACAACGCCAATTTTAACGCCATCAGCATCAAACAATTCCGCGCCTTCACGTACTGGTGCTTTAGTTTGGCCAACTAAACCGACACGCTTGCGCGCCACATCTTTGGTCTCGATCTGCTTAAGAATAATATCCGCACCTGGGAAACCACCTTCACGTTCACCGCCGATACGACGAACCTTTTGGATGCCCCATAACAAGCTTGCTTCTACAGGTGTAGTTGTTGTGTCTAGGTCATGACCGTATAGGCAAAGACCACACTCGAGACGAAGTGAATCACGAGCACCAAGGCCAATCCATTCAACTTCCTCTTCCGCGGTCAGTTTACGTGCGAGTTCTTCTGCCTTGTCAGCAGGAACCGAGATCTCGTAACCATCTTCGCCAGTGTAGCCACTACGAGAAACAATGCATTCGGCGCCTAAAATATCGACTTTACGAATATCCATGAACAGCATGTCAGAAACTTCTGGGGCAAAACGTGCCAATACAGCCGCTGCTTTAGGACCTTGGATCGCAAGCAGAGCACGGTCTTCGATAATGTCTAGCTCAACACCAGATGGCAAATGCGCTTGTAGGTGTGCAATGTCTTGTTCTTTGCATGCCGCGTTCACAACCACAAAAAGATGATCGCCTAGGTTCGCTACCATCAAGTCATCCATGATGCCGCCCTCTTCATTAGTGAAGAACGCATAACGCTGTTTACCAGACTCAAGATCCACAATATCTACTGGCACTAATGTTTCTAGGAACGCAGCTGCACCGTCACCAATTAGGCGAAGTTGTCCCATATGAGAAACATCAAACAGACCTGCCGCATCACGAGTGTGTAAGTGTTCCTTTTTTACGCCTAGAGGATACTGAACAGGCATATCGTAACCCGCGAACGGGACCATTTTGGCACCAACTTCAACGTGAAGTGCGTGTAGTGGTGTTTTCAGTAGTTCTTGAGTCATTTTCGTCTCCATTTAGATAGACCCGAGAATGCTATCGGCATTCGATGTGTTTCCAATAATAAACACGGCTCATTCTATTTTGCACGAACAAGACGTAGATCGACTTGCAAAAGTGTGACTCTTAACATTTTAATCACAACAAATCGTACAAAAAAAGCGCTTTAATGAGTGTGTTCTCATCAAAAAAGCGCCTTTTCATCATAACGACCACCGACAGCAATCGTTTGCCTTCACTATAGGAAATTTACAATTATTTATCACTATTTGGCTGTCACCCACAAAATGTGCGCATCTTCCTCGCTAACACTGGTCAACATATGTCCCATGTTCGCATCGTAATAGACGCTGTCGCCCTCGCTTAGAACAACAGGTTCGTAGAACTCAGAATAGAACATGACCTCACCAGATAAGATAAGCAGAAATTCTTCGCCATCATGACGAACCCAGTCTTTGTATTCATCAAAACTGCGAGCACGAATTTGGCTCTTAAACGGCATCATTTTCTTATTGGAAAGTTGAGTAGCGAGCAGTTCATGTTCATAGGTTTGCGTTGGGTGTGGTTTGCCTTCATTCTTCTTGGTAACATCCCTACGCCCTGTCGCAACCTTTTTTCTAGGTGGCTCAAATAGTTGCGGCATATCAATTTGTAAGCCAAGCGCCAATTTTTGCATTGCTTGAAATGTCGGAGAAATCTGCTCATTTTCTATTTTACTCAGTGTAGAACGAGCAAGCCCTGTTCGCTGACTGGCTTCTTCTAGTGTAATACCAAGTTTTGAGCGGATATCCTTGATACGCTGACCCAGCTTTAATGGCTCGATATTTTGATCATTTTGCTCTTTCGCTAACGTCATCGATGGGTATTCATCGTAAATACTTTCTGCCATAAATCCCTCTATAGATATCCTTATTTTTGTCCTACTAGCATTGTGCATGAAGCACATAGTGGATAAAAGTCCACCAAGTGAATTAAACCGTGCTCTTGTTAACAAATTTTGAAATCTTGTTTCCTATAGGAAATTTTTGGTTGATTGTTCCCGCCGCAGGCGCTATGTTACCAACTTGTTAGATGTAGAGATGCATATTTCCGTAAGAGATTGGTAAAGGAAACACGCAATCCGACGGAGTTTTTGCCCACATTTAGGGCCGGATGTTCACTCTGTTCTGCTATGCAGTTCAGCTGTTTTGAGGACAAATGAACCACAACCGCAAATCATAATTCATCTATTGCGGGTTCATTTTAAGATTTGGAAGGTCAACTACCATGAATAAGAGTTACCCTAACCACAGCTTGGAAAACTTTTTCTCTACCAACCTCTCTGCGACAGATGATGCTGTCTTTGCTGGAATTCAGGCGGAATCCGCTCGCCAAAACGAACAAATCGAACTTATCGCTTCTGAGAACATTGTTTCTAAAGCGGTAATGCAAGCTCAAGGCACATGCCTAACAAACAAATACGCTGAAGGTTATCCAGGTCGTCGTTACTACGGTGGTTGTGAGCACGTAGATACAGTGGAAGCCATTGCTATCGAACGCGCGAAAAAACTTTTTAATTGCGAATACGCAAACGTTCAACCTCACTCAGGCGCTCAAGCAAATGGTGCGGTGAAACTGGCTCTTCTTCAACCAGGTGACACCATTCTTGGCATGTCTTTGGACGCTGGTGGCCACCTAACACACGGTGCACGCCCAGCACTTTCTGGTAAATGGTTTAACGCAGTTCAATACGGCGTTGATCGCGAAACACTAGAAATCAACTACGACGACGTTCGTGCACTTGCAGTAGAGCACAAACCAAAGATGATCATCGCGGGTGGCAGTGCTATTCCACGCGTTATCGATTTTGCTAAGTTCCGTGAAATCGCTGACGAAGTTGGCGCAATTCTTATGGTCGATATGGCGCACATTGCTGGCCTTATCGCAACAGGTGCACACCCTAGCCCATTGCCACATGCGCATGTTGTGACAACCACAACACACAAAACATTGCGTGGCCCTCGCGGCGGTATGATCCTGACTAACCACGAAGACATCATTAAGAAAATCAACTCGGCCGTATTCCCTGGCCTACAAGGCGGCCCACTGATGCACGTTATCGCAGCAAAAGCGGTTGCATTTGGAGAAGCGCTTGGCCCTGAATTTAAAACTTATATTGATTCGGTGATCAATAACGCAAAAGTCCTAGCGGAAGTATTGCAAACTCGCGGTTGCGACATCGTAACTGGTGGCACAGATACACACCTAATGCTGGTTGACCTTCGCCCTAAGGGCTTGAAAGGCAACAAAGCAGAAGAAGCTCTAGAACGTGCTGGGATCACATGTAACAAAAATGGCATCCCATTCGATACAGAGAAGCCTATGATTACATCGGGCATCCGTTTAGGAACGCCTGCGGGTACAAGCCGCGGCTTTGGCGCTGAAGAATTCAAACTCATCGGTAATTGGATTGGTGACGTACTGGATGGTTTGGTGAACAACCCAGAAGGTGACGCAGACGTTGAAAAACGCGTTCGCAAAGAAGTAAAAGAACTTTGCAGTCGCTTCCCTCTTTACCAATAAACGATTTTTTAAAAATCACAATAATTCCTGACAAGTTATTTGGAGATTAAGCAATGGACAAAACACTGAAGTTTACAGATAGCCACGAGTGGGTACGTGACAACGGTGACGGCACAGTAACACTTGGTATTTCTGAGCATGCGCAAGAAATGTTGGGTGACGTAGTATTCGTTGACCTACCAGACGTAGAAGATGAAGTAGAAGCAGGTGAAAGCTTCTCTTTGGTTGAGTCTGTAAAAGCAGCGTCAGATATCTACTCTCCTGTTACCGGTGAAATCGTAGAAATCAACGAAGAACTAGAAGACAGCCCAGAGCTAATCAACGAAGAACCGTACGAAGGTGGTTGGATTGTGAAAGTGAAGCTTTCAAACCCATCTGAGTTGGATGACTTAAAAGACGCGGAAGAATACCTAAACTCTATCGAAGAAGAGTAATTAGGATGTGACGAAAGCTGTTCCCTAGCCTGTTTAGAGAGCAGCTTTTTTTCTAGGTTCGGACGTATAATTAAATGTGTCACTAACGACCATTTCCGTTACCCGAGCCAAGGAGTAGGTAAAGGACAATGACTGAATTACTTCAAAGCCTCAGCACACAAAATGAGTTCGTTGGACGCCACAACGGACCAAGCAAATCAGACCAACAAAAAATGTTGGATGCCATCAACGCGGTAAGCCTTGACGCCCTCATCGAAGAAACTGTGCCTGCACAAATTCGCCTAGAGCAACCAATGACGTTGGCAGAAGCGAAAAGCGAAGCAGACATGCTAGTGACGATGAAGCAGTTTGCTAAACAAAACCAAATTAAACGTACATTCATTGGCCAGGGCTACTACAACACGTTTACTCCAAACGTCATTCTACGTAACGTGCTAGAAAACCCTGGCTGGTATACCGCTTACACACCTTACCAACCTGAAATCTCTCAAGGTCGCTTGGAAGCACTTTTGAACTTCCAACAAATGATCATCGACCTAACTGGTATGGAAATCGCGAACGCCTCATTGCTAGACGAAGCAACAGCGGCAGCAGAAGCAATGACTCTGTGTAAGCGCGCAGGTAAGAGCAAGAGCAACGTATTCTTTGTGGCTGACGATGTTCACCCACAAACGCTAGAAGTAGTAAAAACTCGTGCAAAATTCATCGGCTTTGAAGTTCTGGTTGGTTCGCTAGAATCCCTACCAGAGCAAGACGTGTTCGGTGCATTAGTTCAATACCCAAGCACAACAGGTGAAGTTCGTGACCTAACGGACATCATCGCAAAAGCGCAAGCAAACAAAACGCTTGTCACTGTTGCGACTGACCTGCTTGCTTCTACCCTATTGAAACCTGCTGGTGAAATGGGCGCAGACGTAGCAATTGGCTCTGCACAACGTTTCGGCGTTCCTATGGGTTACGGCGGTCCACACGCGGCATTCATGGCAACGCGTGACAAACACAAGCGTACCATGCCAGGTCGTGTTATAGGTGTTTCTATCGATACCAACGGTAACCAAGCACTGCGCATGGCAATGCAAACTCGTGAGCAGCATATCCGCCGCGAAAAAGCGACATCGAACATCTGTACCGCTCAAGCATTGCTAGCGAACATGGCGTCTTTCTACGCGGTTTACCACGGCGCAGAAGGTCTACGCACTATTGCTCGCCGTACACACCATATGACTGCGATTATCGCCGCTGGCCTAACCAAAGGCGGCTTTGAACTTGCTCATAACAGCTTCTTCGATACCATCACCATCAACACAGGTTCAAAAACAGAAGAGCTTTACGCAAAAGCACTTTCAGCAGACATCAACCTACGTCTACTACCTGGCAAGCTAGGTATTAGCTGTGACGAAACAACCACGGTCGCTGATGTAGAAGCACTATTTTCAGTCTTTGGTGTAAAAGAAGACGTAGCAGCACTATCGACGGAAATCGCAGGCAACGAGTTTGCGGCAATTCCAGAAACGCTACGCCGCACAACAGAATACCTGACTCACCCTGTATTCAATACGCACCATAGCGAAACGCAAATGATGCGTTACCTGAAACAGCTAGAGAACAAAGACTTCTCGCTAACGCATGGCATGATCCCACTAGGCAGCTGTACGATGAAGCTGAACGCAGCAGCAGAGATGATCCCAATCACTTGGCCTGAGTTTGGTTCTATCCACCCATTCGCGCCAGCAGAACAAGCGGCAGGCTATGCAGCACTAGCGAAAGATCTAAAAGAGAAGCTTTGTGAGATCACAGGCTACGACGCATTCTCACTTCAGCCAAACTCTGGTGCATCGGGTGAGTATGCAGGTCTTATCGCGATTCAACGCTACCACGAAAGCCGTGGCGAAGGTCACCGCAACGTATGTTTGATCCCGAGCTCTGCTCACGGTACAAACCCTGCAACGGCGTCTATGGTGTCAATGAAAGTTGTGGTTGTTAAGTGTGATGAAGAAGGCAACATCGACATCGATGACCTAGCAGCGAAAATCGAGAAGCACAAAGACAACCTATCAAGCATTATGATCACTTACCCTTCTACGCACGGCGTTTACGAAGAGAAAGTGAAAGAAGTGTGTGAAATGGTTCATGCCGCCGGCGGTCAGGTTTACCTAGACGGCGCTAATATGAACGCGCAGGTTGGTCTAACATCACCAGGCTTCATCGGTTCAGACGTTTCTCACCTAAACCTACACAAAACCTTCTGTATCCCACATGGTGGTGGCGGTCCGGGTATGGGTCCTATCGGTGTGAAATCTCACCTAGCGCCTTTCCTACCAGGCCATATTGAAGACGGCGTAGAAGGCGAAGATTTTGCAGTATCAGCAGCAGATATGGGTAGCGCTTCTATCCTACCTATCTCTTGGGCTTACATCGCAATGATGGGCGAAGCAGGCCTAACAGATGCAACAAAAGTAGCAATTCTGAACGCAAACTACGTGATGGAAACACTTCGCCAACACTACCCTGTTCTTTACCGTGGCAAAAATGGTCGTGTAGCGCACGAATGTATTATCGACATTCGTCCACTGAAAGAAGAAACAGGCATCAGCGAAGAAGACATTGCGAAGCGTCTAATGGACTACGGTTTCCACGCACCAACTATGTCGTTCCCTGTGGCGGGCACGCTAATGGTTGAGCCAACGGAATCGGAAGATCTAGAAGAGCTAGACCGCTTCTGTGATGCGATGATCGCTATCCGCGAAGAAATGGAAAAAGTGAAAAACGGTGAATGGCCACTAGATAACAACCCACTTGTTAACGCGCCACACACACAAGTTGATCTTTCTGCTGAAGAGTGGGACCGTCCTTACTCTCGAGAGCTTGGCTGCTTTCCTTCTAAAGCAACCAAATCTTGGAAGTACTGGCCAACGGTAAACCGCGTAGATAACGTATACGGCGACCGTAACCTAATCTGCTCGTGCCCAAGCATCGATAACTACGAAGATTAATTTTTGGTAGCATCTAAATAGACAAAGGCGAACCGTTTGGTTCGCCTTTTTGTTTTTGGTGTGCCGCCCTAACATTTGTTGATACATCAAGAAGGAATGATGGCTAGTTATTGTTTGCACAAAAGTGATTTAGAAATATTGTGACTTCTGAGAACCTTTGAATTAGCACTAATATCTCAGAACCTTAAAAGCTTGTTGGAAACTCCTCATGAACACTATGTTATGCAGGTAATGTGTAGTTTCTCAGTTCAGTTGCAGTAAGTCCCATTTATTACCATAGAGATCTTGGAACACCACCACTGTCCCGTATTCTTCCACACGAGGCTCTTCATTAAATACAACACCATTTTTCTTCATCAACTCGTAGTCACGCCAAAAATCATTAGTTTGCAGGAACAGGAAAACACGACCACCTGTTTGATTTCCTACTGCATGCGTTTGCTCTGGGGTACTCGCTTGAGCTAAAAGTAGGTTTGTACCATTGGAGTTTGGAGGAGAAACTTGAACCCAGCGTTTACCACCTCCTAGGTTGGTATCTTCAACCAGAGTGAATTGAAGTTTTTGAGTATAAAATTCGATAGCATCGTCGTAATTTTCAACGACTAGAGCAATGTTTCCGATTTGCTGCTGAACAGTTTTGGACATGATGATTTCCGCTGTGTCAAAACGCTAATTGTACGCTAATTTGAGACTTTTCTAGAAAGCACGTAACGCCTTGCAAAAGTGTAAGGCACACAATACGAATGTTTACGCATAGCATCAAATAGACATCCTTTTTCGCTTTCTTCGTTCACTCCTTTATCTAACTTTATTGAGAGCATGTCGAAAATCTTCAATCTTTTGCTAAGAGCGTTTCTTATTATGTGAAAAACAGAGGAGAATGACCATGAAAAAACGACTCAACTATATTGAAGTAGCGCCAAAGGCAATAGAAATCCTATACGCTCAGGAAGCTTACTTCCATGAACAATTTAGCCAATCAGAAACCATGAACATGATCATATGGGAACTGGTTAAGTTACGCATATCGCAAATCAATCAATGTGCATTTTGTATCGACATGCATAGTAAAGATGCGCTTAAGTTAGGTGAAAAGCCGGAACGCATATGGGGGCTTAGTGCGTGGAAAGATATGCCATTCTACAGCGATGCAGAACACGTTGCACTAGGCTGGGCTGAATTACTAACTGCTGGCCTACCAGTAGATGATGATACCTATCAGCTGACCTTGAATACCTTCGGAGAAGAAGTTATGGTCAATCTAACAATTGCGATCAACGCGATCAATAGTTGGAACCGAATAGTTAAGGCATTTAAGCCAAAGGTTGGAGACTATAAGCCTAGATAATTCTATCTGACAGTTTTTACTTATAAGTCACTGCTTATTCCTCAGCTTAATATGATGAAAAGTTCATGTGTATCACTTTCTCATTTAAGTTGAGGTTAAATAGGATGATTCATTTGAACTTAGAATTTGATATTTTAAAACCTCAAAGGGCTTTAGCTGGCTATGTTCAAGCCATTTGGTCAGCATCCGTCAAACCTGATACGACGCAAACCGTACGTAAACAATTACTCAGTGATGCTGGTACAGGTGTGGTATTCATTTTACAGAATGAAGTGCAAATGGATGGTGAATGGCAGGCGCCGGGGATTGTCCTACTACCTGTGAGCATTCTGGCACATCAAGTCTGCCTACCGCCAGGTGCGGTGATGACTGGCGTACGCTTTCATCCTGCAGTTGGTTATCAACTATTTGGTAAACGCCTAGAACAGCTATTGCGGATTCAAGATGACCACCCTTTGGCTTCTTCTGCGCTAGCAACATTTGAGTCTCTGAAAACAGCGCGTTCGCCGTCTGCAAGGATTTCTACTTTGTATCGTTGGGTTCAAGCACTGATTGAGGAATATGAACCACAGTACGTCGGCCACATCATTGACCAGCCTACAGGGACGCTCAGTCAGCGCCAGAGAGAGCGCAATTTTCAGAAATGGTTGGGGATTACTCCTAAACATTACCAACGCATTAAACGAGTGAAGCACACTTTAGAGCAACTCCGAGCGCAACCCGATCTTACTTTATCGGAGTTGGCGCTGGAGCAAGGTTTTTCCGATCAAGCACACATGACTAGAGAGTGTAAGCAGATTGCGCGCATGACACCGAAGCAGTTTGTCCGAAAGAGAAATCTCTAAACCCTATTAGTTTTGTACATCAAACCCAGTTGATTCAGAATCAACCAAGCACTTGTTATGATGTTCGATCATATATCACCTACTTTTTAGATCGCTCACTCCAGCTTGATGTGAATTTGTTAGCTCGCTTTTGATGCCGCGTGCTGCTCTACCATAAACGCGATCACTTCTTCGTTTAAGCAAGATTTGCTGATGTATTGGCGTTGTTTACCAAGGTGAAGGATAAAGCCCAAATCAGTTTGTTCGAGTTGGTCGATATCATTCCAAGCGAGGCTGCGGTCAACTTTACCACTTTTGTAGCGCACGCCATCTGCATTCACTTCAAAAGCCACTTTACTGCCGCGACTTGAGCTGATGGTTTGACGCCTCAGCCACCAAGTTCTTTTGAAGTAAACGCTGCACGCTTCAATCACACTCAATACGATAAAGAACCAACCGACATAACCGTTAGGTAGCAGTTCAAACTCCAATAAAACCACACCAAAGATAAGAAACAGCATCCCTTTTAGGTACGCCTGTGGAAACTTCGTTGGTTGGCTAGTTTGATCATAACACTCAGCAAAGAAAGGTTTGTCGAGTATGTATTCTGTAGTGAATTCGAAATCTTTAGACATGTATGGTTACTTCAAGGCTTCTGTAAATGAGTAATCTTGGTTGCACTCTCGCAACGCCTGCATTGTAGCGCTTCTCGGGATTTATCTTTAGTCCTTTTGATTCTGTTTTGTAAATCAATGATACCGCCACGCAAAAAGACCTCGGTGCACTCGCCAAGATCAAACAAGGCGAACCATTTGGCTCGCCTTGTTAATTAATGGCCTGTGTTAAGTAATGACCTATGTGACTTCTTGAGTTTTCTACTTTAGAGGGTCGTTGTCTGGCAATGCACTGTGTATCCATACTGCCAGTCGGTGTTTGATGCTTGCGCCGTCTAGCTTACTTTCCGGTAGTGGCGTTATCTGTTTTGCATCGACCAAGAATAGGTAAATCGCTTTTACTCTCAGAGGTTGTGGTGACTGTGGAAGGTCAAAGCCTTGTAGTTTCGCCATCTTCCCACCAATCTCTAGTGCCTTCTTAACCAATTTGTCTTCATTGTGAAGCTTGGAGCTTTTTGACATTGATAAATCCTCTTCTTCGCTTCAATTAAGAATACATGAAGTATCGCCAATAACGTGTTATAAAACTCTCATATTGATTACGTAGCGTCGATTTTTTGGAATCTACATCGACAAAGATATACCAATTGGTTCACCTTTCTTTTTCTGTCGCTTTCGATAATACTCTTGCGCAATATTACTCAGTTGGAAAATTTTATGCCTCAAGCAAACTCTGTCGTCGTACTCGACTTTGAAACCACTGGACTCTCTCCTACTTTGGGTGACCGTGCAATAGAAATTGGTGCGGTAAAGTTAGTCGATGGCGAGATTGTTGATAGTTTTCAGCAACTCATGAATCCCGGTTTCAGAGTGAGCTCTTTCATTGAGAACTATACCGGCATTACCAACAATATGTTGCGTTCGGCACCAAGCTGCGAAGAGGTAATGGCGTCATTTAGTGAGTTCATTGATGGCGAGAACCTTATCGCTCATAACGCTTCATTCGATAAACGATTTTTAGATGCAGAACTTGAACGAATCAACTGTGGTTATTCGTGTGAGTTTGCTTGCTCCTTACTGGTGGCAAGACGGCTCATTCAAGATGCCCCATCACACAAACTAGGTGAACTTGTTCGCTATAAAAATATCGACAACGACGGTATTTTCCACCGTGCACTAGCCGATGCACAAATGACGGCCAAGCTTTGGCTCTTAATGGTCGAAGGATTAGAAAACTCAGGTATCGTTAAGCCAAGTTTTCAGTTGATGCAAACGGTTAGTAAAACAGCAAAAGGAAAGGTCGACCTGCTACTCGCCAAAAGCCGAGCTTAACTCCCTCCTAGCTAAAAGCTGACTCTAGTCTCTTAGACGTTTAAATGATTTTCGATATACATGCGATATTGGCTATATCAGTGAATATCGCAGTGCTTCTTATTCAAAACAAAGATTGGCTAGGTCACTCTATCCTCCAAAACTTCTAAAAAATCGTGAATTATGTCTCACCGATTTAGATACTCGCTATAGTCACTCAAGACAATACGCAACAATTCGAGGTGTATTCACTGACTACTGATTTATAAGCTATGATCAACAATGTTTTTCTGTTCTTAGAACAATTTGCAGCTTTACTCATACTCGTACTGATTTCTGCTTTTGCTGTTGGCTTTTTATTTTTTGGTAAGGAAGCTCAAGAATTTACACCAAGTATAAAAGGACGTATTACGAAGAACGATACTCCCATAAAAAATGCAAATGTAGTACTTAATATTCGGTCAGCAAATCGTTCTTTCGAACGTAGCTTCACCACTAATACAAATGGGGAATTCAAGTTTGATCCTGTTTTCAGAAAAAGGAACAAAGTTCTAAGTATTTTCGATGGTCTATTTCAAACAATATGCAGCGTAGAAGTGACCACAACCGTTGCTAATCAAAAGGTTGTTATTTGGAAAGGAATTTTCAGGCATCACGTCATCGGTGTGAAGGAAAGAGTAAATATGTCTAATTTAATCTGCGAAGCCACCAATCCCATCAGAAAGTTTGAATTTCAATCCCATGGGGATTCCGTAAGTAGTCAATGTGACTTAAGTGATTACTTAAAAGTAAACAGATAGAGTAATGTTTACTCTATCAAACTCCTCAACTTCCTACTCCGAAAACGGCAGTTCACTGGTCTCTCCTACAAAACTGGCTTACTATGCCAGTTACCTAAAACGCTTTGTGAGTCACTCATGAGCAGAAAAAATAACAAAAATCTCAGCATTCTTCTTAAACTCAACACCTTTATTGCACCTTATAAATGGCGGGTTGTGGCGGCTTTGGTTGCCCTTGTCGCGACGGCAAGTTTGACGTTATCCGTTGGCTATGGGGTGCGTATTCTTATCGACCAAGGCTTTGCACAGCAATCATTGCAAGAGCTCACCAATGCGATTCAGTTTATTGTCGGTGTCACACTGTGTATTGCCATTGGGACGTTCTTTCGCTTTTACCTTGTATCTTCGGTGGGTGAGCGCGTCAGTGCGGATATTCGCCTTGCGGTGTTTAACCATGTGATTACGCTGCACCCGAGCTATTTTGAGACCAACAGTAGCGGCGATATTATGTCGCGCCTGACTACCGATACCACGTTGCTGCAAAGTATTATCGGTTCATCGTTCTCGATGGCGATGCGTAGCGCTTTGATGTGCTTTGGTGCCATCATAATGTTGTTTGCCACCAACGTTAAGCTCACACTGATTGTGCTGGCTTCTGTGCCTTTGGTTCTGGTTCCGATTTTGTTTTATGGACGGCGCGTGCGTGCGCTCTCTCGCCAAAGTCAGGACTCAATGGCCGATGTCGGCAGCTACGCTGGAGAAGCGATAGAACATATTAAAACCGTGCAAAGTTTCAGCTCAGAGCCACATGAACGAGCGGCTTTCGCTGTCGAGGTGGAAAAAGCTTATGAAGTGGGCAGACAGAGAGTAAAACAGCGCGCGATCCTAATCTCTGGCGTTATTGTGATTGTGTTCAGCGCGATTGCAGGCATGCTTTGGGTTGGCGGCAGCGATGTGATTCACGGGGAAATGTCTGCGGGAGACCTAGCAGCGTTTGTGTTTTATGCCATTATGGTTGCCTCATCAACTGCAACCATTTCTGAAGTGATGGGTGAACTGCAAAGAGCCGCAGGCGCTACCGAACGGCTGATTGAGATCCTTCAAGTAGACAGCGATATCAAAGCGCCAAGCAACTATTTGCCTGTCCGTCCGGATATGCCTGCTGAGGTTAACTTTAATTCGGTGAGTTTCAACTACCCTTCTCGCCCAAATCAACCAGCTATCAAAGAATTAAATCTAACCGCAGAACAAGGCAAAGTATTGGCGTTGGTTGGCCCTTCTGGTGCAGGTAAAACAACACTATTCGAACTGCTGCAACGCTTTTACGACCCGCAGCAAGGGCAAGTGTTTTTTGGTGGTGAAGATATTCGACAGTTCGACCCAAAAGAGCTTCGACGCCAAATGGCACTCGTACCACAACAGCCAGCGCTGTTTAGCTATGATGTGTTCCACAATATTCGCTACGGCAATCCAGAAGCCACGGATGAACAAGTCATCGAAGCCGCCAAAAAAGCTCATGCCCATGAGTTTATTGAGAAGCTTCCCGAAGGCTATCACAGCTTTTTAGGCGAGCGGGGCGTTAGACTATCAGGTGGTCAAAAGCAGCGCATTGCGATTGCCCGCGCGATTCTAAAAGATCCAAAAATCTTACTACTAGACGAAGCTACCAGCGCCCTTGATAGTGAAAGTGAACATCACGTTCAGCAAGCACTTGAAGCACTGATGAAAGGACGCACAACACTTATCATTGCTCATCGCCTTTCGACTATCCAACATGCGGATAAAATAGCGGTGCTGGACAATGGTGAGTTAGTCGATGTTGGTAACCACCAATCATTAATGCAAAGCTGTGAGTTGTATCAGCGACTCGTGGCGTTACAATTTAAGCACTTAGAGTAACGCCTAGTTAAGCCCTCAAGAATAAGCAAAAACGGACCAAGTGATTTAATGCCAATAGCTTAACGATGTTTTTGTGTCATTCCAGCGAGCCTTGGCGAGACTAGGAATCTAATAGCAACGTGCTGAGTGGTTAAAGAGACAATTTTGACCATAAAGAGCTAGGATAGAAGATCCTATATCACGCACCTTCGCCGCTGTGCGAGATAACGAAATACAAAAAGATGCCACTCGTAGTTAAACGAGCGGCATTAAACCAAGTGGTTCTCGTTTTAATACAGGAACTCAGGTAAGAATCCAGTAACCAGCGTACTCTCCCTTCAACTAGAAACACTCATCCCCAAGTACCATATAAAATCCAATCAACTTCATTTGTAACAAGTTAGGTTTCAAAAATAGGAAATCACCACTGTAAAAATTCACCGCGTTTTGTCTTGCTGCCTATGGTTACAATGTTCGTGAAATCAATGCCTTTAAACCAAGTTACAAGTAAGTGGCACCGAGATGAACAGTGAAGCGAAACAACTTTTTTATCATTTATGTCAGCAATACGATGCGCTTTCTCAAGAACTAGAGTCTCGCGCGTTTCCTGAGTTTTCCGAGACCATCACTCATCCGCTTGGACACTGCTTTGTCCGTTGCCCTGTAGGCTGTCAGCGCTTTTCCATTGTTGCAGTAAACTTCGTGCCCTCCGTTCGCGGGCAAGGTGTGCTTACTGCATTTATCGACTACATTAAAAGCCATCCATATCATTACCAAGGCGTTGAAGTCGCTATCATTGAAAACAAAAGCTTAGCAAAACGACTGTTGTCTCTTGGCTGGAAGTATAAGTCTCTGTTTGGCAAAATTTTCTTCGCCAGCAAGCCTACCCTAGTGAAGGACTTTCAGTCAGCGTGATGGTTATTACGACACCGCATCGGTACCCAAAGTAAAACCATCACTCAAAATCTGTAAGCATATTGAGAAAAGTTTGGCGGTCTTCCGTTGTACTACCTCGATGAGCAGTGTATTCGACGTGCATATTCGGGCTAGCGTTGGGTGATAAATTGATGCCCCACAGCGCGTTAATTTGGTTTGGAACGATGGAGTAACGCACGTCAACAATTCGCATTTCGTTATTCGGGTCTTGCGCTACAAAACCATTTGAAAACCAACGGAAACGTTCGATGTCTTTCGCTTGCTGCGATTGCGGATCGAGCCATGGAAATTGAGTCTTCACATTGAGCTTTGGTGTGGATTCGCCTGGGTAAATTTTTATTGAGCGCCCCACTCTTACCGCATCCACATAGTAGTTATCTTCGGTTTCATAAATCACTTTCCAGACCAAAAGATTCCCGAAGGTTGGTTTTGCTTTTAGCTGCACAGCGCTGTGCTGTCGCTCTTGGACGATTTTCCACCCGGCCGCTTCTGCTCTATCTCGTTGAATAACCCCAAGAGTCAGATAAGCCAGAGACCATAGAAATGCGACACGCGCGTAATTTCGATTTCGCTTCATTGCGGCAAACAAAAGCAGGATCAAAATAGGAAATGTGAAAGCGGGGTCGATAACCGAGATTGTGTTCCAAGCATAGCGTGTGTTGCTTATCGGCCAAAAAAGCTGAGTCCCATAGCTGGTGCAAGCATCTAACAGCGCATGGGTGCTATAACCAAGGGCACAATAAAACCAACTCTGTCGGAAGTTTAGCCCTCGTCTTTTTGCAAACAACGGATACAACACTAAAGCACAGAGAAAGCTGCCAAAAGGGATAAACAACAATGAATGGGTAAAGTGTCGGTGATATTCCAAAAACAGCAATGGGTCAGTTGATGAACGGATAAGTACGTCCAAATCCGGCGCCATCCCTGAAACCACGCCTAACACGCCAGCAGCCACAATGTGCCGCTTGTTACTCGCAGACTGTGGCAAAGCAGCGCCCAGTAAACCTTGCGTTAACGGGTCCATTATTTACGCCCGCAACGAAAATGTAGCCGAGATAGAAAGCATATGCGCTTCAAAATAGGCTCAAATTTAAAAACCAGAACGCTCTCCGACATAAATTATCCGTATTTAAGTGGATTGGAAGACACACCTTAATGACGTATTAAAGTGTTCGAAAACAAATACTTTGATTTTAGTGTAAGAAGAAATCGCCCTATTCGCTAGTGAGAAGCGAACCTAAAGCGAGGCTCATGGTGTACGTCAAAAGTCCAAAACTGCGGATTTTACAGATGCAAAAATAAAACAAGGCGAACCGAATGGCTCGCCTTGTTTACTGAACGATTAACGACAAAAACCTTAGTCTTGAGGGTTTTCTTTCGCGTTGATTTCAGCGTAAGTGTTCAGAAGCTCTGTCAAAGTTTTCACCCAAACAAAAACATCCGAAGGTGTATTTTCAAGTAGTTTTTCCACTAGTGCACAGTGTGTTTCTAACGTGATCGCCTCTTCCAAATGGAATGAAATCGCATAGAAATGCCAAAGAACCAGTCGCGTCATTCGCTCGCTATTTTGCTTCGCATTGTCTGAGTCATCAAACGCTTGTTGAATTTCACTCAGTGCGATTGCTGTCATGCGTAACATGGCATCAAGACGTGCAGACAACATACGGTCTTCGCTATCCACTTCTTCTTGATCGAAAGTAAATAGCTCATTCATCACGTCTTCAGGCACCATTTTACTGATCATGCGAGCACTAAACTCTTCCAGTTCATGACGAGGCATGGTTACAAGACAATCGAAGGTGTAATCACGAAGCATAAAATCACTCTAGGTTGGAAATCAATTTCAGCCACGCATTCTAAATACTGAAATCTCAATTGCCAGCGTTTATTTCTATTGGGCTACCGAAAAACTACAGAACACCGTTGATCGCAATACCAACACCAATACGCTGCTGATTATGATCATAGTCAATCAAGCTCTTACCATACCCCGTCGAGTACTGTGCGTATCCCTGAAGTTTGCCCCAGATCGGAAATGACACCCCTAATTCGGCAAAGCCTTTATGCGTTTGGAAGTTCTGGCGGCCTAAGAAGGTAAACTCATAACCATTCCATTTGTACGCACTCGATAGCTCAAAGTGCCCCATGTAATCTTCGATATCCGGGTTATCATCACCTGTAGGATCATTCGGAGATGTTTTTTCATCCTCAGGTATACGCCACCACGGTTGAAGAGAAACCGCAAAATTGTCTTTCGCAAAGGTTAAGTTGGCGTAAACACGATTCCAACTGCGCGATAACTCTTGTCTCTGCCCATTCGACTCATGCTCAATACCAAAACCTAACCAAGTCGAACCATCAAGTGGCTTCCAGTCTGTCGGGGTATAATAAAAAAGCTCAGGACGATAATTGGTTTCACGAAATGGACGCGATGCGGCTCCTGTATACACTTGCCAAAATGACTTGAGCGTCATACCAAAGAACAAACCATCCCCATCAAACAACAAATCGTCGTAGTTCATTGGCACTTTAAAACTAATTTGGAACTCCGCTTCTTCCTTACGCAGCTCATCCCCGTACTTAGTGTCCGCATAAGCACGCTTATTTACGCGATCACTGTAAGTGAACGGCAAGATGTAGTTAACACGATGCGCCACCAAACTAAATGGTTCAAAGGCGTTTTCTCGTTCTGATTCCAAACGCTTGTCGACCAAGCTTTCCTGAAGCTCCTCAGGTTCTTCAATTTCTGGATCAGCGGGCACTGTACTTGTTACTGCATCGAGCTCACACTGCGCGCGAATGCTCTTTATGGTTTCCTCACCTTTGCTTTGCTTAATTTTGTCTAGCAAACATAAATCATAAGCACTGGCTGTTTCTCCCATCGCAACTGGCGCTGCCAATAAGCTCAGTATTGATATCCCTGCCACTTTTGAAGCCATCTGAAACCCTTAATATTCTTTATGTCAAACCAGATAATTTTAATTTTTCTTGGTAAACCGCTTGCCATTCTGGCGTTAAGGTAATGTTAAATGTTCGCCGACTTTACGTCTTGGATAAATACGACAGACCTCAAACATATCGGCCCACTATGAGCAACGCGCCAAAAACGTCCAAGAGTTGAGCATCATAAATAAAAACAAAAAAGACTCGTTTGCATGATGCTCATATTCCCTATGCAAAATACTGGCTCGCCACTTTGATTGCAAACGCGGCTATGAATAAACCCAAGCCATAAGCCAAATGCGCCAATGTGCTAAGAAAACGGGCTTTCCAAGGTGTTGGGGTTTTACTGGCAGCAAAACCAAATCCTAGACAAGGTTGAATGACAAAAAATGGGAACACCAACGTGACCACACCAGTGGCTAAGCCGGGCACTAGACTAGGCTCTACCAACCAATGATGCCCAAAAGCAGCAATGTGAGCCAAAGCGAAAACAACACCAATGGCATAGTGCAAAAACCAACCGAGTGCTTTTTCTCCCGACATCGCGTCTGTTGCCATAATTGGCGCATGCATAAGCTTTCCTTTGGGCATGTACAAAACCCAGCGCGCAACCAATGCATAGTTTAGTGGGGGAATACCAAACACTCTGCTTTGTAGCCAAGCCCATAAATCCATTATCAAAGTCGCACCAATCCCTATTAGCGCCGCTTGTAATCCTATTAAAAACAGCATTTTTCGCTCCTCAAGTTTTTGATTTGTTAAGGTCTTAGTTGCATGCTACAACTTAAAGCCAACTTGAAGTCAATGAGGAATAATATGGATATTGCAGAAGTGGTTAAAAAATCAGGATTGCCGACCTCAACGCTCAGATACTACGAACAGTTGGGGTTAATTCGCTCGATAGGAAGGAATGGATTGAGACGTCAATATTCACCAGAGATACTCAATAAACTCAACATCATTAGTTTGGGGCGTATCGCTGGAATATCACTTAACGAAATGGCAGAAATGTTGAATCACTCAGAAGACTCAAAACCATACATTGATCGTGACTTACTGGCGAAAAAGGCGCTTGAAATTGATGAGCAAATAACACGTTTGAAAGCGGTGCGAGACAGCCTAAACCATGTTGCCAGCTGCCCTCATGAGTCACATATGGACTGTTCTTCATTTCAGAAGCTTATGAAGGTCGTGAAGCGTTATGTCCCCAAAAAACCGAGATAAAGCACTCTACTTATTCTTGATTTAAAAGGAAGCAACTCGCGATTGTGAGTTACTTCCTCCCATCTTACTTAGCTTGCGCTTTTACGTACTTCTTCACTTTTTTCATCGCCATTTTTTGCTTTAACGGTGAAAGGTAATCAATGAACAAGTTACCAGATAGGTGGTCAATTTCGTGCTGCATCACAATCGCTAAGAACTCATCGCTCTCGATTGTAATCGGGTTACCATCACGGTCCAATGCAGACACAACAACTGATGTGTAACGCTCTACATCGGCATAGTATTCGGGAACAGATAGGCACCCTTCTTGACCAAGCGCTTTGTTTTCTCCGCTCACCACTTCTGGGTTAACCAAGATTAAAGGATCATTGCGTTCGTCAGAGATATCGATGACAACAACCGCCTCTTTTCTGCCCACTTGGGTTGAAGCTAAACCGATGCCATTGCCCGTTGCGTAAAGTGTTTCTAGCATATCGTCGATCAACGTTTGTACTGTCGATACATCAGTGACTTTTTCTGCTTTTACTTTAAGCCTTGGGTCTGGAATGGAGAGAATTTCGAGGACTGCCATACTTACCTTTCGTTATCTGTAAATCGTAATTTCCGGCGAATTATACACACGTTTCGGCAGACATAAACATGTTGAGTTTTCGTGGAAAGACCGTTTCGTCTAAAACATTCGATTTTGCTAGATACCAAAGAGGCACAAAGAAAGAGAAAACAATAACGCCAGCACGATATAGCTGGCGTCTTTTTTACGTATCTATCTTTAAGCGTTCGTTATATGTGAGTTACGCACTCTTTTGCGCTTTTAGCAAAACCTTAATCGCCATTTTTTCACCACTCTTGAAAATAAAGTACCCGAGACAAACGGTTATTAACGTTAATACAACGATAATAATACTGAACCAGCCTAGTTCCGCTATCAGTTCAAATATAGAGATGCCCAAAAACATTAAGATGAGAGAAAACACCACTAAGCTCGATAAATTCCAAAGCAGCACTGAGTACCATCTCGTTGTCGAAGGCATTATATTCCCTGTTTTATAGCCAAAATAATATCCTACACTCATCGCTGGTATTAACGTCCCAAGAAAGCCGACACCGTTCATTTCCATGCCAGAAATATACTCAATAATAAATAGCAGTATGGCCAAACAAACTGATGCCAAACACAAAAGCGACGTTACAAAGAGCACCGAGGGAGCGTTGTTTTCTGTTGAGTAATTATTTTTCGATTCCACTTTCATTTCCTTCCATTTATTTCAATAAAATCAGACTTTAGATCATGCTGCCGCTTGGACAACCTAGAGAAACAACGCCGCCATAACTCGTTGAGGGTGTAGCTACCATGACTAAATCAACAGGAAGAAACACAACGTCCGTTGCTAACGACAAAGGAATGTCAATCAATGAAAGTGGATATAACGCGATGGAAGTAATATCAGATCTTAAATAGCAAGGTTGTCGTGCGACTGATAACGCGGTGCCTGAAAACGGCTTTCCGTATCCGCCACCAGCATGCGCATCTATAGATGAACACCCCACCATTAAAGATGCTGACACCACAAGAAATACAACTTGTAGCTTTTTAAATATATTTATTTTCATTTAACCTAGATTCCAAATAACTATTATTTTTTAAAACTAAACCCTCTCTCTCAAATTGTATATTCAATGAATTTACTCATATAGGTCTAGTGCAACCATGTTAATACGTTCTATGTATTAGAAACAATTCATTTATTGCCAATAGCACCCGTGAGTTCATGCGACGTGACTAGAATCGCACTTGATTTTTTATGCAAGCACCAAGTTAAGCTCAACCTATTCGCTTTCCCGTTGGAGTCGCGTACCTTTCATCTGATGTAAAAAAGCCGCCAGAACCATTTGGCTCTGGCGGCTTTTGTTTTTATCGAAAACTCGATTACTGCTGTAGCTTAGCTTTGGCTTCTACTACTTTGGAGAAGTCTAGGCCCAGCTCTTCCACTGCTTCTTTAATCAGTACAGGGTCTTGCATTACCTGCGCCATTAACGCTTGAAGCTGATCTTGTGGCAGACCTAGTTGGCTGATAGTTGCCATTGCAGCCAGAGGGTTTTGAGTTAACGCCTGAAATAGCTCGTTGATTTGCTCGTCGCTAATATTGTTTTCTTTCAACATCGCAAGAATCGGGTTCATCAAATTACCTTTAAATACTATGTAAAACAGACCCGCAGTTTACCACTGGGGTTTGTTAGTTTGCACGCAGACTTTAACCACCACACTACCATCGACCAAGTTATGGTCGAATATTGGTGAACGTTGCGGTAGTGACTCCATCACTTTGCGATGAAAGCGCTTTTATATCCGCGTTAAAGTAATATGGATTAAGTGACATTTTACTCTCGGCTGGTCGCGCGTAGTAAAGCTTGGCAGGCTGTTTTGCCATTTGTTGCACGTATAAATACCCGACCAACGCATGTTCAAACTGGTGGTAACCATTTCCCCAATGGAACGCTTTGGTTGATTTAGGATTCAGACCAACACCTCCGTACTGATGATCCACCCACACGTCCATAAAGGTGGGTAACGTGTATTGAAGCGTTTCTTTCATCGAACCATCAACAAGAGAAACCGTCATCGCCGCTTGATCGAGTTCTGCCCATTCCCAAGACGAGCTATAGTGCTTGTGCGGTCTTGATTGCCAAGCAGGAATGCTCTCTTGCGTCCATTTACTCTGCCATTCTGGTGAGAAGAGCGCTTTGACTTGCTCAAAGTTTTGCTGGTATTGCGCTTGTTTAAGCGTGTGTTTCATGCCTTTGAAACCAAATTCTGTCCAATTGGAATTCTCCAACAACTGACCAGTGAGATACGTCATCCAATACGCTTTGATGGTGTGTCCAAAATCATTGTGTTTCGCATCTGGCATCATTACCGCTTTGTGGTGTATCGCGCCATAAAAGCGCTGCTCTTTGTCGGAGTGGTAGTTATCCAGCATCACTTGCGTCAGCCATTGCAGATCTTGTTTCCACTTGGCTTGCGCTGCCTCTGGTAAAAGTGGCGCCGTTAACAACAAGTAGCCATTAATTTGGTCAAGTTGAGCGACTAACTCTTGCTGCTTCTCACTTTCTCCATCACCATCTTTCAAAACCCACGCCAGACCGCGATCATCGCTTCGTCGGTATTGTTTAAATATAAACGCTTGCTGGTCGATAAGTGCTTGTTCAACCTTTGGATCTTGCGTCAAGTAGTAGTACATCGCCAAGCCCACCAAGGCGTAAGCTTGGTCTTGAGAAGTTCGCTGTTGCCACTCCATCCCCGGTTTTCCACTACGCGTAAAGCTCACGAAGCCACCGTTTTTCTCATCTTGTAGATGATCAATCAGGTAATAAGCCCCTTTCTTGGCTAGCTCTAATGCTTGTTTGTCACCCGTAAGATGAAAAAGCACGCCATAAGCGTAAGTTTGACGCGACTTCATGCGTGTGTATTCGCGATCGAAGTGCGGGCTAATCCACCCTTTGTTTAATTCTTCACACGGCTTTTGTGGGTCGAGAATGACACCGTTATCACAACGAAATGTCGGAAAATTCCCCGCAGGTTGCCCATGCGCACTTTCCATCATCCAATATGGGGCTAGGCCATTCGTCACATGGTTTAACCAATCATCCCCCGAAGGCAGCTCCACATCAGCAAAGCTGTTCATGCTCGTCGTTGCGAGCAATAAGGTAAGATATTTAAAAGACATAATACTCAATTAAGTTATTGAATTTTATCCAGTATAAATAACTCCCTTTACGCATATTGTCGTCGTGGTCACAATCGCCTTACGCATTTGTTTGCATTATTCATCTGTCTGCCTTATTCGATGACTGAGTCGAGAATAAACGCCACTCTGTCTTCGACTGACATTTCGGGCACTTCGATCAATTGATAACCAAACTTGTGGTATGCATCGACCATCTGTTGATATGTGGCGACCGCTTCAGAAAAATCTTGCTTTCGCTCTTCGTCGTTGCTGAATATCGACGCCCACGGTGGAAAAATGAATACTTGAGAATGATAACGAAGCGTCTGGCAATGCGTGATGAGCTCATGCGAGATTGGCAATTGTTCCAACTTGCTGTAGCCATATACGTCCACAATACTGCGATCAAAAAACACGTCCCCTTGGCGGACATTGAAAGCTCGGTAATTGCTCACTTCTGCCTTCATCATTTCGTCTCGAAAGGCTTGTTTGTCATTCCAAGGTAATGCTGAACCGTGATTCGTAACCTGCCTTTGTATTACGTGACGACCTGTTTCTGGCGAGCAGATAAAGCCTTGTGTTTTTAGTTGTTCGATTACCGAGGTTTTTCCTGCACCGGGACCACCAGTGAATACGATGAGTTTGTTCAAAATCTTTTCCTTATTTTTTGTTTGAGTGAAGTAATGCGTGTACAGCCAAGAAAACTGGCATTTGGCACGCCAGCGTTAAGCGAGATCGGCAGTGGAAAGTTTTGGGATAGAAATGAGCAGTGAAAAATATTGATGAAATGAAAGCTTAAACGGCGTGTTCAGCGTTTATGAAAAACGGAGGAATTTTGAGCGAACCAAACTTGCCCAAAATATTGGGTTGGGAAATGGAGAGATTGGATCATCAGGTTAACGCGTAAATTGGCTTTCTATATCAAGAAGATGGCACCTAAGCCTAAGAACGCAAAGAAACCGACGACATCGGTAACGGTTGTCAATACTACCGAGCCAGCCACGGCGGGGTCAATGTTAAACTTCTTCAACGTGAATGGTATCAGCGTACCCGATGCCGCAGCCGCCAGACTATTGAGAAAAATTGCGCAGCAGATAATAAGCGCCAATGGCCAAGAGTCAAACACCATGTAGACGACACCCGCGATGACTAATCCCATGATCAAACCATTAATGGTGGCGATTTTTAATTCCTTATTCACCAATAGCTTCAAGTTACTTTGGTGCAAATGGTTGAGTGCGATACCCCGAATGGCCACCGCTAAGGTTTGGCTACCTGCGATGCCGCCCATACTCGCCACCACGGGCATTAAGATCGCAAGCGCAACGACTTGCTCGACCACATTATCAAAAATACCAATGATTGCAGAGGCAACAAAAGCGGTCAGCAAGTTAATCACCAACCAAAGTGCTCTTAGCCTTGTCGCCACAGTTAATGGTGTGAACAAATCCTCTTCGCTTCGTACGTTTTCTGCCACTACAGCTTGTAAGCTGAGTTCACGCAAAGTAATCGCGATGGTCGCCATCGACAAAACCCCCATAATTTTGCCACCAGCCATGATAGGAAACCAATGCGCGCCACCATCAATCGAGACCTGTTTACTGACGCTTTGAATCGTTTGGATATCTTCCAGAATTGGCGTGACCACGGTCAAGTCTGTGAGTTTGGTATGGTTCTCATGCAGCAACAGGGTTTGAGGTTCTATCGTCCCAATAACGCCTCCGACATCACGCACGATGATCAATCGCACCGGGCTTTGTCCACGTTTTAACAACTCGGTTTTGATGCCTCCTACGCTGTTTTTAGGATTTGCGACCAAAAAATGCGGCTCGGCATATCTCCCCACTTTGTTATCTTCATACGACAGCGCTTGTTGAATGTGCGCGACCGACTCTTCACTTTGGTCGATAAGGTACTCATCCACAAACTCGGTCGGTAGAAAGTCTGCAAAGATGATCAGTTCCGAATCCGTGATGTACGCTAAGCGTTCATGTTGCAGCTCTTTGTTGAGTGATTGATGAATGTGCTTGGCGGTGTCGTATCGCAGCAAGTTTAATACCGTCCAGTACTTCTCTGGCGGCACCGCTTCTATCACGCGTTTACGATAAGCAATGTTGACCGACTCCAAAATGTTCGCGATTTGCGCTTCCTGATAGTCTTTCAAAAAACCGAGGTCTTCGGTCGACTCTATCGCTTTAATGATCTCGGCAAGCAAATGAGGCACTTTGCGATTAATTTGTAATTGGCTGGAATCTATCATCATTGTCACCGATTTCCTTGGGCATCACGTTAGTGTCAACACGATGTCTATTACCTAAAGGCATGAGATCCTGATGTTAAAATTCTAGGCAGTGGCGTGCACAATTGCGGAATTTATATTTTGCTCGCAGAAACAGAACGTCTTTGCATAAGGGGATGGTATAAACTTTTAGTGTGCATTAGGCGCATTTGCCTCGTTTGATAATGGAGTAATCAATGGCACCAGTATTTTTTCTGACTCAGCAAGCCGCCTTACCAAGTCGTAAGGTGCTTCGTAAAGTGATTCAGTTTGCGACAGCGCTGGCTCAACCCATCGTGGTATTGGTGGAAGACCACCGCCGGAGTGAAGATCACGCGTTCGCGCATTTCCTTAGTTTCAACTCTGACCATATAGAAAAGAGACAAGCTGAGTTTGAAGCTTGGACATCAAAATTTAAAGACTTCGTTATCGAACTTTGTGAAGAAGAGGAAGTTGAAACGCCAACACTCTCTTACGAGCATTTCAAAGGGAGTCATTGGATTGCTCAAGTCGCGAAACGGCTTGTCGACGACACAGATTTACTGCTCGTGGGGCATTTTAACAAGCACGACATTCAAACCTTACTCACCGAGCTAGCAAAAAACGATTGTGATTTATTGCTATTAAGTGAGCGTTCATGGCCTTCTCACGCCAACATGCTTTGCGCGATAGATCCGCTTCATCGCGGAGATGCAAAATCAGTCGTAGATAAAGCCATCGTATCGCGAGGCTCAAAGCTAGAAAAATCCTTGAGCGGAAAAATGACATTAGTTTACTGCCGCTACGTTGCGCCTTATCTGTCTCGCTATCGTGCAGAGATTTTGAGCAACCAAAAAGCAGGCATTACGGACTTTATTACTGCGCAAAAGTTAACACGAGTACCACTGCTGCTGCCAGAAGGAAACCCTGAAACGGCGTTACCAAAAGCAGTTAAGCAATCACAAGCGGCAATTCTGATTATGGGCGCGTGTAAGCGAAGCATGTCATCCCAATTTTGGTCTGGCAGCACTGTAGACACGTTACTTGATCAACCGCCTTGTGACCTGCTGTTGGTCAATAGCACGAAGGATTGATCAGGCTTCCCCATTCCGCCGCATCTTAAATAATATCACGCGCAGTTATTGGCTCTTCATGGTCTCTAACTGCGCGGCTTCATGTTCCGCGTTCAAGGCTTGTTTCTGCTGCTGTTTAACCTCATCCCAACTGCGTCCCGATTCAATCGCAGATACACGCTGCTCGTATTTAGTGCAGGCTCTTTCGAGTACTTTCTCAGGATCTATGCCCTTTTCTCTTTCCAACGCTTTTAATACATTAAGATAGTTCCACAACACATCGCCTAACTCGTCTTCCAAATGACAAAGGCGATCCTCACGAATCTCTTCACGGACTTCATCGACTTCTTTGCCAATGGCCTCCAGATAAGTCTCTACGCCTTTAAACCAAGTGTTGGTTTGGTCATATTGAGATTTTCTCGTCGCAATTGCGTACAGCTCATCAAATTTCTTCATTATCTCTCCGTAGAACGAGTTTTTATTTACGCCTCTTTAGGACGAATAAACTTCCCTTTTGCCGTCACTCTAACTTCATTATTGACCAGTAATTGAGCCACCAGTTGATATATACCGCGGCGTTCACCTTCACAGTGTGCAGTAATCGTGACGCGCTCATCTAGCTCAATAGGTGCATGGTAGCGCACATCCAACTGCGCGGTAAGGGCTTGAATGTCTCTAAATAACAAACAGTGCGTCATTGCACCATCGAGCAGCGAACTCGCAATGCCACCATGCAACAGGTCGGTGTAACCTTGATGACGCGGTAAAACGTGAAACTCTCCGACCACAGAACCATCGGCTAGGCACTGGTAGTTCACAGCCAAAGAGTTAGGATTTGCATCGATTGAAGAACAAACCGCACATTGATAATGAGATTCGTGTGTGGAATGAAAGTGACTGTTTGCGGACATGTTAAGTACTCGGCTTGTAAAAAGAGTAATTAGCATATGCCAATTATTAAAAAGAAACGGCGAGTAATCTTTGTTTGCATGTTGTAGGGCCAACAACCTCATTACCCATAACGTTAAATAATCATTTTCATAATTAACGATAATTTCCAGTTAATTTAGAGTGGCGATAAGGTTTGCACCGTGATTACGCAATGTTATGAAAGGCGACTTATGAAGTTTCTCCACACGATGATCCGTGTTGTTGACCTAGACAAATCTATCGAATTTTATACAAACGTTTTGGGAATGAGCGTTTTGGATCGTTTTGAAAACCAAGAATACCGTTACTCACTGGTGTTTGTTGGTAGCCCTGATCAACCAGATGGCGCGACCATCGAGCTAACTTACAACTGGGATACCGGCAGTTACGACTTAGGTAACGCATTCGGGCACATAGCGCTTGGGTGTGAAGACATTTACGCAGCTTGCGAAAAAATCAAAGCGCTTGGTGGCAACGTCACTCGCGAACCCGGTCCAATGAAAGGTGGAGAAACGCACATCGCGTTCATTAAAGATCCCGACGGCTACCAAATCGAACTGATTCAAACTAAACAATAACGAGGTTTCCTATGATAGACGCATTATTTCAACCGATTCAACTTGGCTCTCTCTCATTAAAAAACCGCATCGTTATGCCTCCGATGACGCGCTCTCGAGCCTCTCAACCGGGTAATGTTGCCAACGACATGATGGCCACCTACTACGCTCAACGCGCCGAAGCGGGATTAATCGTTGCTGAAGGCACGCAAATTTCACCAATGGGTCAAGGCTATGCGTGGACTCCGGGTATTTATAGCCCAGAGCAAATTGCTGGCTGGAAAAAAGTAACTGATGCAGTGCACGAGAAAGGCGGCGTTATCTTCGCGCAATTATGGCACGTTGGTCGTGTTACTCATCCTGACAACATCGGCGGCGAGCAACCTATTTCTTCTTCTGCGCTCAAAGCAGAAAACGTGAAAGTATTTATCGACAATGGCACAGACGAACCTGGCTTTGTCGACGTGGTTGAGCCACGTGAAATGACCAAACAAGACATCAAGAATGTTATTGAAGAATACCGCCAAGCCGCATTAAACGCGATAAAAGCTGGGTTTGATGGTGTCGAACTTCATGCAGCAAATGGCTACTTGGTTAACCAGTTTATCGATTCTGAAGCGAACAACCGCACCGATGAATACGGCGGCTCAATTGAAAACCGTCTGCGTTTTCTTGGTGAAGTGGTCGAAGCAATGACGCAAGCCATTGGCGCAGAGCGTGTTGGTGTTCGTCTTGCACCATTCACTTCGTTAAACGGCACCGTTGATAGCACACCAGTCGACACCTACACCGCTGCTGCTGCGCTGCTTGATAAACTCAATGTGGTTTACATTCACATTGCAGAAGTGGATTGGGACGACGCGCCAGACACTCCGCACGACTTTAAAACCGCAGTTCGTGAGGCGTATAAAGGCACACTGATCTATGCCGGTCGTTACAACGCAGAAAAGGCGCAACACGCGATTGAGAGTGGTTTAGCCGACATGATCGGTTTTGGTCGTCCGTTTGTTGCAAACCCAGACTTACCAAGCCGCATCAAGCATGGCTATCCACTGGCAGAACATGACCCTGCCACATTGTTCGGCGGCGGTGAAAAAGGCTTAGTGGACTACCCTGCTTATCACGCGTGTTAACTCATCTACGTAAAGCCGATTCGCAACTCGCGACAAACCAATAGCTAACCCAAAAGAACCTTGCTCTTCCCCCTGTGACGCCAAGATGCAGGGTTCTTTTTTAGGCTAAGCCACCAAGAATTAACGTCTTTGACAAGATGTGCAACCTCGGCACGCAGAGCGCGTCGTTTTACTTAGTAAACTGCGTTGTACTTTACAGTAGGCATTTTTCAGTGCGCGGCGGCCTGAAAACCAATCATCCGGTTTAGTGAGGATTAAGTAGCCATTAAATCTCTTAACCAACTCGGTTCGGTTGTTTTCGATAAATCGGTTATCAAACTCGATTTCGAAGTAATCCAACGCTTCTTCGATACAAGTAAAGCTGGCAATTTTTTCCTGAATCGTATTCTCTGTCATTGTTTCTTTAGCGTTATCATTTTCAATGAAGTCTAAGAGCCTCGCGCTTTACGTTCTTTGATTTAGCGCTTCTTAACATCACTCTTTCTGGGATTTCCATATTGAAATTCAATTTGGGAATTCGTTATTTCCCCCAGCCTTTTCATTTTGACACTCAATTTAAGGTGCTGATTTAAAGCAATATTATTTCTGGTTCATATTTTGCTCTACTTCGTTAAACGGAATGTTGGAGGGACACGATATGACTTACAGAGCGGAAGTGGACGGATTAAGGGCGATTGCTGTCACGTTGGTGATTTTGTTTCATGCAGGAGTTGAGCAATTCGCTGGTGGCTTTATTGGCGTCGACGTATTTTTTGTTATCAGCGGCTATTTGATCACCACCATCGTGATTAACGATTTGGAAAACCAGAAGTTCAGCCTCGGTGATTTTTATGAGCGACGCATTCGCCGCATACTTCCCCTGCTACTGGTGGTGATTGCCGTCAGCTATTTGATGTCTTGGTGGCTGTTTTTGCCACAAGCACACAAAGACGTTGGTCAGTTCGCAGTGTCTTCTATACTTTCTTCATCCAACATTCTTCTGTATTTAAAAGGTCACAATTACTTCGGTTTAGAAGATCAAGCCAATCCGCTATTTCACACCTGGAGCTTGGGCGTTGAAGAACAATACTACATTGTCATTCCTTTGCTACTCATGCTACTCGCTCGTGGCAAAAACGCGTTTTACCTGACTTTTTTCATCGCGGTATTTGCGCTGAGTTTGATGACTATTGTTTATGCGAGCAACGATCCTGATTTCGCCTTCTACATGATCTTCTCTCGTGCTTGGGAGCTGGCAACCGGTTCATTACTCGCATTAGTAATGAGAAAAGCCCAAGTTCAATCCAACGATACGCTGGCAACCATTGGCATCGTTTTGATATTGGCCTCTGCACTTTTGTTTGAAAAATCGCAAGATGGCGCGGGTATCACTTTGCTGGTACCGGTCATCGGTAGCGCGTTAGTGATTTTGTTTGCCTCTAAAGACAATGTCTGTGGTAAAATGCTGAGCCTCAAATGGGTCGTGTTCGTCGGCTTAATCAGCTACAGCTTGTACTTGTGGCATATTCCGCTATTTGTGTTTTACCGCTACATGCTGGGCGCAACTCAAGACGTCAATATCTCGCTTTACATTGCCGCTCTTTTTGTACTGTCTTACTTCACTTGGCGCTTTGTGGAAAAGCCGTTCCGCAGCCGAAAAGCCATGAGCATGCGCACTGTGTCTGCGGTTGTTGTGTTGTTGACGCTACCCTTGCTGACGTTCGGCGTTATTGGTCATCAAAACGGTGGTTTTCCAGAAAGAAGTGCATTTTTCGAGGCCATGCGCGTTAACAACGGTTACGGTTTAGATTGCAACGGCAACACCGACGTTAACGATGTGTGCTCGTCTGCGCCGCAGCCCACCATTGCTGTGTTAGGCAATAGTCACAGCATGGTTTACGTGAAGCGTCTGTCCGAAGTAACACCAACTGGCGTGGTGCAACTTACTCAAGATTCCTGTGCGGTCGGTTATGTCGACATCCTCGAAGCTGCTGGCTCAATTTCTTGCCGACAGTTCTTCAAACAGGCAGTCGATACCATTTTGCGTACCCCTTCTATTCGTCGCGTCGTTATCTCTTCCAACTTCAATAAAGAACTTTCACAAGCCGATTATGAGGTATCATTAACTGGATTGTTGAATGAACTGGAAGGGAAAGAAGTGGTCGTTTTCGGCCCAACGCCTTCTGCACCATTTGCGGTAGGAGAATGCCTTTGGAAAGCGCGTTTGTTCGGCGAGACAGAAGAGTCCGCATGCGATTTTTCTCCCAAGCGACATCACCCTCAAAACGTGGCGAAGTTAGTGAACTACTTTGAGCAATTTGAGCACGTAGAGTTTGTCGACTTGACCGATGCCATTTGCAGAAATAGCGTATGTCGCATGAAAGTTGGTGCGAACAACGCCATGTATACCGATGACAGCCATTTATCTTACAAAGGTGCTGAGTTAGTGCTTGGGCATTACCACAGCAGTACGAATGAAACTCAACAGTTCACTTACGACTTACAATAACCAAGAAAATAAGCATTTATGCTTCAGCGCTTATCTCAGGTAAGCGCTGAATATTTTAGAGCAAGACAAAACCAACGCCTCTATTTGAAAATGCGCGGGTCAAACGCGAAATCAAGCTTTTCAGCTTTCTTGATGATCTCTTTCATTTTGGGATGATTTGGGTTCACCACGTAGTTTTTATCGCGAGGTGAAATCGTTGAAGGCACTTGCAGCGCGGCAAACTCAGGATGAGGATCATTGAGAAACTGATCACCAATGTATTGCGTAGACTCGCTCGCCGGTATTGCTCGCCACGTCACTGGGAGATCTTCTTCATCTAAGGTGGCGATGAGATACTCAGGCATTTCAATACGATATAAATCGTACAGTTTGGTGATAGCTGGATCGTTGTTTACGTGAACAAACACTTCCAACGAGCAAAGGGATTCCGATTCAGAGAAGTAGAGGGCTTCGGTTCCTTTTGAGTTCCATCGCCCTCCAAATAACTTTGCGCCAACGGGGCTAAATGGCGTGTCAGCAAATTTCTTTTGTGTGAGACGATAGAGCTTCATATTACGAGAACACCCCGTGCTCTAAACGGCCGATCAAATCTTTCACGATTTCAAAATCCACCGTGGTCGAGACCATGTCTAGCGGCCTTTTTCCACCTAAGCCGTAAACATTCTCTTTCATCCATTCAAGCGCGCGTTCTTCGTTGTCAAACAACTCTGTTGCGAGTTTCAATAACATCGCTAATCGATAGATTGCATCACTCTCTTGAGTATTAAAACGCTCATCATTTTTAAGACGACGCTTAATTGTACTAACAGGAATCAGTGTCACATGTTGGAATTCACTTTGAGAAAGCTTTACTCGATCAACAATGTTCCGGTATACCTTGGGCTCAAAGCCTTTGTGAACCGCATCAATACGACCCGTTTCAGCATCTTCAATACCTAACATAAGCCAGAAATTGGCTTTATGAGATTGTTTCGGCTTAAAGCTTTTTAATGCTGCAGTTGCCATATCAGGCTCCTATGGTTCATATGGTTCATATGGTCTAGTTATTATGGTTCAAATGAGCTCAACTTTCAATCAAAGTAAAAAGACAGGTAAAGAAAAAGGCGAGCTTTGCGCCCGCCTCTCTTACTTATTCATCAACTTTGTTTACGCATCTACCGATTTGCATCGTTTCACTTACTACAAGTCAAAACGGTCGGCGTTCATGACTTTCGTCCATGCAGCGATGAAGTCGTGGATGAATTTTTCCTGATTATCATCTTGCGCATACACTTCCGCGTACGAACGTAGAATCGAGTTTGAGCCAAAGACAAGATCCACACGGGTTGCCGTCCACTTCACAGCGTCGGTTTTACGATCACGGATTTCATATTGATTAGCACTCACTGGTTTCCACGTATATGCCATGTCAGTAAGGTTCACGAAGAAATCATTCGACAAAGTGCCGACTCGGTCAGTAAATACGCCCTCTTTTCCACCACCGTAGTTACTGCCTAAAACGCGCATACCACCGATAAGTACCGTCATTTCTGGTGCTGTCAAACCCATAAGCTGCGCTCGGTCGAGCAACAACTCTTCCGGCTTAACCGCGTAGTCTTTCTTCAACCAATTTCGGAAACCGTCAGCAACAGGCTCAAGAACTTCGAATGATTCAACATCCGTCATCTCTTGGGTGGCATCACCTCGGCCTGGCGCGAATGGTACGGAAACATCATGACCTGCGGCACGCGCAGCCAGTTCAATACCTACGTTACCAGCAAGCACGATAGCGTCCGCAACACTACAGCCCTCTTCTGCTGCTATTTTTTCTAGCACAGCAAGAACACGACTTAGACGCTCTGGCTCGTTTCCTTGCCAATCTTTTTGCGGAGCCAAACGAATTCTCGCACCATTTGCGCCACCTCGGCGGTCAGAGCCACGGTAAGTACGCGCACTATCCCAAGCCGTGCTTACTAGCTCGCTAATGGATAGGCCACTTGCTTCGATTTTTGTTTTCACTAAATCGACATCGTAGTCTGTCTTACCTGCAGGCGTTGGGTCTTGCCAAATAAGATCTTCGCTTGGCACATCAGGTCCGAAATAACATGATTTTGGTCCTAGATCGCGGTGTGTCAACTTAAACCAGGCACGAGCAAAAACGTCATCAAAGTACGCTGGGTCATTTTGGAACTTTTCTGCAATCTTGCGATATTTAGGGTCCATTTTGAGCGCCATATCGGCGTCAGTCATGATTGGATTGTAGCGCTTAGAGCCGTCTTCAACATCGACAGGCTTGTCTTCTTCTTCAATGTCGATTGGCTCCCACTGCCATGCACCTGCTGGGCTCTTCTTCAGTTCCCAATCGTACTTAAATAGTAGGTGGAAGTATCCGTAGTCCCATTGTGTAGGGTGTGTCGTCCAAGCACCTTCAATGCCGCTCGTTACCGTGTCACGGCCAATGCCACGTGTTTTGTGGTTAATCCAACCAAGACCTTGTTCATGAACGTCTGCGGCTTCGGGCTCTGGACCAAGGTTTGCGGCATCACCATTACCATGACACTTACCGACCGTGTGACCACCCGCTGTGAGCGCGACAGTTTCTTCATCGTTCATTGCCATTCGCGCAAAGGTCACACGCATGTCATGTGCTGTTTTGAGGGGATCTGGGTTACCGTCCACCCCCTCAGGGTTCACATAGATAAGACCCATCATTACCGCAGCAAGCGGGTTTTCTAAATCTCGCTCACCAGAGTAGCGGCTGTTATCAGCATCACTTGTGGCTAACCATTCTTGCTCAGACCCCCAGTAAGTGTCTTTTTCGGGATGCCAAATGTCTTCTCGCCCAAAGCCAAAACCAAAGGTCTTAAAGCCCATGGATTCATACGCCATGTTACCGGCAAGGACAATCAGATCGGCCCAACTTAATTTGTTGCCATATTTTTTCTTGATGGGCCATAAAAGGCGGCGAGCCTTGTCGAGGTTTGCGTTATCTGGCCAAGAGTTGAGAGGAGCAAAACGCTGGTTGCCTGTCGCAGCGCCGCCACGTCCATCCGCGATACGATAACTACCCGCTGCGTGCCATGCCATTCGGATCATTAAACCGCCGTAATGTCCCCAGTCGGCAGGCCACCAGTCTTGGCTATCAGTCATTAACTCTTTTAAGTCTTTTTTAAGTGCTTCGACATCTAGCTTTTTCAGTTCTTCTTTGTAATTAAAGTCCTGGCCAAATGGGTTGGTTTTGGAGTCGTGTTGATGCAGGATGTCTAAGTTTAAGGCATTCGGCCACCAATCCATCACCGACTTATCTGTAGATGTTTGCCCACCATGCATAACTGGACATTTACCTACCGAACCGCCGTTTGTGTTGCTCATATAATGCTCCTTCGTATCGTGGTTGTGGTAACCACTCTTTGTTATTCAACAAATCGAATATCCACCTCAAACAGCGTAGTTCATACACTGAATTTTTAGTTAACGCCAAGTCAAAATTTCCATATCTCGGCTAATAAATAATTGTTATCAAACATGTACCTATATGCAGAAAATATGGATAGAGATCAGTTTAAGTCCATACCTGAATACTTGATCCCAGACAGTCTTGCCATGTTGTGATCCCAAGTCGCTAAATCATGGCGACTAAATTCATTCAGAGCGTGGTGACCACATGCCCTTGCCATAACTTGCATGAGCTCGACCGAGGATTCGAAGAAATTTTTCAGTTGCTGAGATGATTTTTCGATATCGAGACGCTGCCTCAAATCGGCATTTTGCGTTGCGATCCCCGCAGGGCAATTATTGGTGTTACAAATCCGGGCCGCGACGCAACCGATCGATTGCATCGCACTGTTTGCTATCGCCACTCCGTCTGCCCCAAGTGCCAACGCTTTGACAAAATCCATAGGAACTCGCAACCCACCAGTGATGATTAATGTGACACGGTCACTTGCGCCTTTTTCATCTAAGTACTTACGCGCACGAGCTAACGCAGGAATAGTTGGCACGCTAATATGATCACGGAATATAGTTGGCGCCGCGCCCGTGCCACCACCGCGACCATCTAAGATGATGTAATCGGCACCCGCATCGAGCGCAAATTGTATGTCTTGCTCAATATGGTTTGCACTGAGTTTAAAGCCAATTGGAATGCCGCCAGTGATGCCACGGACTCTGTCAGCAAACTTTCTGAAATCGTGAGTAGTATGAAGGTCTTTAAATGTTGGCGGTGAGATTGCTGGTTGCCCTTCGGGGATACCTCTCACCTGAGAGATCTTACCCACATTTTTATTTGCAGGAAGATGACCACCCGTGCCTGTTTTGGCGCCCTGCCCACCTTTAAAATGAAAAGCCTGAACATTAAGAAGCTTAGATTCATCGTAGCCAAACTGAGCACTGGCAAGCTCATAGAAATACCGCGAATTTGCAGCTTGTTCTTCAGGTAGCATCCCCCCTTCACCGGAGCAAATCCCAGTCCCTGCCAACTCAGCACCTTTTGCTAGCGCAACTTTCGCCTCTTCCGAGAGTGCGCCAAAACTCATATCCGACACCAACAAAGGAATAGCAAGCTTGAGCGGCTTACGCGCGTTTGGCCCCACAATCAACTCGGTAGACACGGGAACGTCTTCTAACAACGGTTGTGTCGCCATTTGCGCCACCATGATTTGTATAGCATCCCAATGTGGTAGCAAATGCCTAGGAACCCCCATTGCAGCCATCGGACCATGATGACCGAGTTTAGAGAGCCCTTCTCTCGCTAATTGGTGGATAAACTCTAGGGTTGGTTCTTCTTGAGTAGCGGACGCAGTCGGTTTGTCACTTTTCTCTCGCTTTTGCTCAGGGCCTTCTTTGCCGACTTGCTCATTAGAAAAACGCTTATGTGTTCCATCACAAAATGGGGCATTAGAGGTATGCTTGCACTGGCAGAGATAGGCATCTTCGTCTTTTTCCGCAGTAAAGCTCATTGGCTTTAAGCCTGTTCCCGAATGCGACCCATCGCAATAAGGTTGATTTTTAGAACGTCCACATCGGCAAAAGTAATATTCTTGCCCTTCGGTTAGATTCACTTTAATCGGCTTATTATCGGCGATGATTGGCTTGCTCATGTTGCCCCCTGTTTATTATTGTTAACCACGCTTTCTCGCTGGCTTGCAATAAGCGTAGAACAGGAGCGGAAAGAGCGTCAGCGAAACCAGAGTAAAATACGCGATTGTCGCTTGCCTCACCTATACTCTTTATGGGTCTCATACACGTGGAGGCTATATGACGATTGCAACCCGATTAGATGAATATTTGACTGAGCATAACATTCACTTTCAAACCGTGAATCACAGTCACAGTCATAGCTCGCTACAAAGTGGTGTTGCCGCAGGTGTGCCTTTAATGAATATCGCAAAAGGCGTCATTCTTGAGGATCATGAAGGGCATCATATGATGGCGGTCTTACCTGCCAACAACAAAATCAGTTTGTCGAGATTAAACGATGAATTTAACGCTACTTTCCACTTGGTGAAAGAGCGTATGGTTTACCGACTCTTCACTGATTGTGAGCACGGCGCGATTCCACCGATTGGTAGTCCTTACCACATGTCGACCGTTTGTGATGAAAGATTAGCAAACTTGGAACATGTCTATCTTGAAGCCGGCGATCATGAAACTCTGATTAAGCTAGATAGAAAGGCATTTAAAGAGCTAATGAACGACTGCAAATACTTAAGATTCAGCAGTGAAGTTCTGCATTAAACTTCCAAAAATCTGTCGACATTTCATGAAAAAGGCTCTTTCAAAAAGAGCCTTTCTTTTTCTATTGGCAGTGCGTGGTGGAAACTTCCCGACCTTAGGTAATCCGCAATTCAGAACACATAGAAGCAAAAAACGCCCGTTTGAGCGGTTTTAACAATCCAACCACTATCGAACAAAAATCTTTTGTATCGCTTTTATCGCCATAGCTCTGCGACGCATTAATGCCCCCGTCCTTGGTAGCCATTTCGGCGTGTGGAGTAAGGTTTTCGCGTGGCTAAAGGTTCTGAATCCTTCCACTCCGTGATAATGACCAATACCTGACTCACCAACGCCACCGAAAGGCGCATCTTCAGCGCCAACGTGTAATACCGTGTCATTGATGCCAACGCCGCCACTGTGCGTGTTGCGTACAATATGCTTGATGGTCGATTTGTCGTCCGACATAACATACAGCGCAAGTGGTCTTTGGTGTTGATTAATGTAGTCAATCGCTTCATCTACCGCTTTGTAGGGCTTGATGGGTAGAAATGGCCCAAATATTTCCTCTTGCATGATGCGCATATCTGTCGACACGTCTGTGATCAAATGAGGATACAAAAGCCTTTCCTGTTGAGGTGACGCTTCAACAGTATGGATGCTTGCGCCCTGAGCTTTGGCGTCCTCAAGTAGCGCAGTCAAACGATCATACTGTCGTTGATTAATAATATGGGTCAGCTTTTGATTCTTGTTGGATTTCAAATAGAGTTTTTCAAAACGTTTTAAGAACAGCGCAATGAACTCTTCGACGCGTTCTTGTGGTACAAACGCGTAATCAGGCGCCACACAAATCTGGCCAGCATTGATGCATTTACCAAACAAAATCGCATCAACGGTTTTCTTCATGTCTGCATCTTCTGCAATAATCACCGGAGATTTCCCGCCCAGCTCTAACGTCACTGGAGTCAGGTTATCTGCCGCTGCTTTTGCCACAGCGCGACCAACATTTGTCGAGCCTGTAAACAAAAGATGATCGAATGGCAGTTGACTGAAGGATTGGGCAACGTCCGCTTCTCCTTCAAATACTTCAACATATTCAGACAACTCGCGACAAATATTGACGATGACTTTATTGGTTTTGGGCGTAAATTCGCTGAGCTTCATCATCACACGGTTGCCTGCGGCCAGTGCAGTGACTAAAGGCGCAAGGCTCAAAATGACAGGAAAATTCCACGGCGAAATGATCCCGACCACGCCGATTGGCTGATACTGAACGGTCACTTTCGACGGAGCAAGCAACAGACCGGATTCACGCTTACTTGGTTTGCACCACTTTTTTAGCTGCTTGAGGGTGTAATTGATGTGCGAGACCGTCGGCAAAACGTCGGTCATGGCGGTATCAAATTCGGAACGATAACCAAAATCGTCACTCAGCGCTTCCACCAATGCTTGTTTATTCGCGATAAGCGCTTGTTTTAGCAAGACAAGGCGCTGCTTACGTTCATCCAGACTAGGATAAGGTTCGGCGGCATACGCCGCTTTTAAGCGATCAAGGCTTTGTTGTAACGAGTTGTCCACTTCAACCTCTGTGATTGCGTTCATGATGCTTCTCCTAACCTAGTTTCAACCGATCACGCTCCAAATTAACACGAGCGCAACAATGTTACTATTGTAGCGCTCGCGAAATTAGAGTTCGAACTCTGATTAAAATATCAGTGGGTTTGGAGCTAAGTCAGACGCAATTCATAAATGCCTAGTCGTTGAGAGCGGTCAAGCATCTCGAACTCGTGATCAACGTATTCTTTTAATGTGGCACCAGCACGCTCAGCAATATTGATACTGGCAATGTTGTCTTCCATACAGTGGAATTGGATGAATTGCGCGTGCCCTTTCTGTTTCAAAAAAGGAATCAACACTGCGAGTACTTGGTCGATCACTCGGTGTCCTCGCCCATTGTTGGCAAGCCAATAGCCAATCTCAGTGACGCGTGTATGCGAATCCACACCTTTAATGCCAATAACACCCGTAAACTGCCCATCAAAATAAATAGCGCACCAGTGGGCATCTAACGCTTTGCTGTTCACGCGCTGAGAGATGTAGCTCACCGCTTCTCTGCGGTTGGTCACAAAGTCCGTCCAAGGCAAATAACCAGAGAGGCTGTTTCGATACGTGTTCACCACTTCCAGTAAAACGGTCGCATGCTTAGTAGTGAGAGGCTCAATTGAGACCCTTTCTGAAACAGAAAAACTGGCCTGCATGCTATTTCCTTGATACGCCTTTTGGCACATGACCTCATCCATCCACATTATCCCTTTTTCAGTAAACACTACTCACAAATCCTACCGCCTCATTGCGTTGAGAACAAACTTCCATATTCGTTATGTCAAACGTGCTTAAAAGGATGGCTATCTCGTCTAGTCTGTTTGTTCAATTAACGTAAATGGCGTCAACGATTCCACATCCACGTAATGCCTCCACACATGTTCGTAAAGGTGGTGCTGATTTGCAAACGGGGCTAGTCGCTTTGCTTCTTCAAGCGTACACCAACAATACTCTGTGTGTTCTTCGTTAAGTACAACCGATTGGTTAGGTGGACAAAATAATACGAAGCATGGAATAACCATGATGCGGTTATTTTTTGCTTCGTAGAACTGTTCTAGAAAGTCTGCAGTATGTAACTCAACATCGTCAATTTGCGTCTCCTCTTTCAGTTCTCTGAGAATAGTTTGCCATCCGGTTTCACCGGCCTCTACACCACCAGCAACATGGCACCAATAACCACCTTTAACACGTTTGAGCAACAGCATTTTATCGACGCCATCAATTTTAGAAATGACAACGCCAGAAGTATGCGTTGCTTGTACTGGGATCATGTATGCTCCTTAAATATCTAGATATTTCCTAGATGCGCTCCATGCGCGAATCAAAGATAGGGTTGCTTGAGACTCCATAGTCTACTGCTTATTCTCACTCTCGGCAGATATGTTTGAATATCACGGATCATTTTGTGAGCTGAGTATGCTAAAGTGCGATCTGTCGCAACAAATGAGCAGTAAAATGTCTAATTCATTCAACACTCTGGTTCCCATTGGTGTGCGCTTTATGGTGCTCTCCGCATTCGGTTTCGCGCTGATGTCTGCCACAGTAAAGCATGTCAGTCTTCATGGTATCCCTGTATTTGAGATTGTTGCAGCGAGGGCACTCGTCTCACTTGTTATCAGCTATTTAGATGTTAAGCGAAAACGAATTTCTGTATGGGGCAATAATAAGCCATTACTGTTTGCGCGTGGCGCAGTGGGCACCATGGCATTGATGTGCGTATATTATTCGGTGACTACCTTACCTTTGGCAGAAGCGACCATATTCCAATACATTCACCCAGTATTTACTGCGCTCCTAGCCGTCTTTTTCTTGAAGGAACGCATTCAACCATCGACGTTCCTTTGTATTGCCTTGTGCTTACTCGGCATCTATATAATGGTAAGTCCAGAAACAGGACAAGAAGCAGAGCGCACTTTACCTATGTTTAGCGTAATGATTGCAATCTTGGGCTCATTTGGTAGCTCAATTGCTTATGTCATTGTTAGAAAACTTAGCCAAACTGAAGATAGTTCAGTGATCATTTTCTATTTCCCTCTGGTTGCTCTGCCCGCTTCACTCTTACTGATTGGCGATGATTTTGTTATGCCCGACCTGTATCTGACTTTCATGTTGGTTTTGGTTGGTGTATTCACCCAAGTTGGGCAATTGGGATTAACCAAAGCAATGCAAACTCAACAAGCGGGCAAAGCGTCTGCTTACTCGTATATTCAGATCGTATTTTCTGTGTTGTTAGGCATCATTTTCTTCGGCGAAATCCCGCTCATCTGGACGTACATCGGTGGTGCACTAATTGTAGCGGGCGCACTAATTAACGTATTTGGCCACCATTTGCGATTGCCATTCGTTAAGCGCAGCGCTTAACCCTTCAGCCCCAAAGCGAGATAACACTAAAACGTAAAAAGCCAGAGTCGACTCTGGCTTTCTTTTTATGTTTAACCTGACGTTAAGCGGATAATTTTAATCCAGCGATACCGGCAACAATAAGCAGTAAACTCAGCAATTTTATCAGCGTCGCGGGCTCGTTAAATATGTAGATACTGACGATTGCCGTTCCAATCGCTCCTATACCTACCCAAACGCCGTAAGCGATACCGAGAGGTAGCGTCTTTAATGCAATTCCAAGTAACCAAAAGCTCAACACCATAAACGTAACGGTAAAGCCAGATGCCGCCAATTTGGTAAAACCTTGTGAGTATTTTAGTCCGACAGCCCATGCCACTTCGCATAAGCCAGCAATGAAGAGAATTCCCCAAGCCATGTCATATTTCCCAACGAGATGGGGTCGTCCCCGAGAAAAGATAGAGCGGTGAGGTCGTCCTCACTTCTTTGTGACTCGCTATTATATACAGAAAATTGAACGTAAAAAAATAAGGCCCTGATATTTCAGGGCCTCTTTACATAAAAATCGCTAGGGCTTAGCGATGATGAATACGGTACCATCCGTCAACGTAAAGCTAACCTCACTGGTTTTCTTTCCGATACCGGATAAACTGCACTCGTTATCGTTATCACACGGCGTATTTGAAATAACATTCCACACGCCATTCATCAAGCCAGAACCAGTAATAATCGCCGTCCATGTTTTACCATTGTTGATTGATTGTGTAGTAACTTCATCAGATGGTGGTGGCGCTTCTTGTCCTACATAACTTGCTTCCACATTCAAGTTACTGTAACTGCTGTAAGCGTACACACCAATGTGCCACGTTCCTTCATTCGGAGAAGTAATACTACATGTTTCATTACTGTTGCTACTGTATGAGCGACAATCGTAGCTAGTTAAACTTGGTTCACTTCCCAGCTTAACGTAAAGATCCGCATCGCCGTTTGCTCCCGATGTGGTAACAGTAAAATCTGAACTGTTGGTAGGTACATCAATCGTAAAACAATGCCACTCACCAGTAGATGAAGAGTCTATGTTGCTGGAAACACCATTGTTTAGGGCGATAGCCTCACACGTGCTAGATGGTGGCTCGACGACTCCGCCATCAACTGAAACACCGACCTGAGCAAAAGCGTCGGCTACATCATTCGCCGCCACGTTTAAGCTTTGGGCGGCCGCCAATACACCCGCAGCTGCAGAGTCAAACGTTTCGCTTGGCGTCCAGTAGTTCTGGTTAGCGTACGCAAAAACCTCGAACGCTTGTCGCGTTCCCCAATTGTACTCAACCGCCAATAGATAAAACGCTTTGTTAAACACACCACTTGAATAATGCACATCCATGCCACTCACATACTGAGACGCATGATCAATTGAACGACCATCAAGGGGCGGATTATCCATATAGCGCAACGCCGCATTGGCAGCCTTTCTAATATCGTACCCAACTTTCCAGTCGTTAGAACCACGTGAATAGAATTCAGCCGCCTCACCTGCCATATCTGAGAAAGCCTCATTGATTCCGCCAGATTGCTCTGAATAAATCAGATCAGAGTTTTGTTCTGTAAATCCATGGCTAACCTCGTGCGCTGAGACATCTAAACTCACTAAAGGATAGAAATAACTCGCACCGTCGCCAAAAGTCATGCTTGAGCCATTCCAAAAGGCGTTTTCATAGCGTTTGCGGTAATGCACTCGCATTTGAAGCTGAAACGTTAAGGGAGCGGTATTTAGCCAATCTTTGTACATGTCGTATACCACTTTGCCAAAGTAATGCGCATCGTTTAACGGGCTGTACGCTCCATTAATTTCTTTAACACTATTGGTTGGACAAACGAACGTATGTGTATTGCCAGACGTCCTACCATTCAAGTTGATGGTTTTGACCACGCCAGGAATGTCCATCAAACACGTATCACCGGATTGCTGGACTAATAGAGACTCAAAGTCCACACCATAATGATAACGACCAATTTTTTGGTTTCCTCCCGGACCATTCGCTTCTACGTGCGCTAACCCCTCATATTGCAGCAAAATGTTTCCTGTTTTAGCATCAACAAGAAAGGTGGGACGTGTAGGCTTACCTCCATGCTCATTATCAGCAAAAAACTGGACAATATAAGCTAAGTGCGCCACGTCACTTTTATCGACATAAATACGCAAACCTTGGCGCTGATTCTCTATTTGGTATCCGTTTTCACGGTACGGCTTTTGCGTTGAAGACATTACTTGAGAAAGCGACAATTTAGGCACCATATCATTGATATCTCGGGCAATATCCTTTACGAGAGTGCCGTTGATATGCTTGATTTGGCCCTGTTTATCACGATGTACGACAATTTGCTTGCCCCAAATCGGGACGCCTTTAAACATCTGCTGATAACGATTATGCGTACCGCCGTTTTTACCTTTGTTAGTTTTCAGCTTTTGTACACGATTTCCATTTTGTAAACCTAACACACGATCTATATTTTGTGTGGCTGCAAGGTTGCGTTTTTCTAAAGCAACAACAAGACCATGGTTTTGCTCTAGCCGTTCGGACTGAGCGGCGGATAAAGATGTTGAAAAAAGAAGTGGTGAAGCAAGCATTGCCGTGACAAATAACCTGCTCTGATAGTTTGATACTGAACCCATCGGTTAGCCCCCCTATTTTGCATCAATAGCAAAGCCAAACTGACCAGTTCTTATTTGTTTGTTTCTCACCCCAAAGTGAAGTCAAACTTATCGTAATTATTCCGCTCATTGATTTTAGCACACACAATCATACAGCTTATGTTTTAGTGCCATTTCATCTATTAAAAACGACACCGTTTTTTAACAATTTGCATATAACCTTTTGGTGTTGAAAGTGTTGCGTTTATTGCACAAATCACACAAAAACTAATTGAACATGTAAATATGAAAACGTTTGTGTGATTGATATCGCTTAAAACAATTACTGATGACTTTAATATTCAGCCGAATCAATTATAAGGTATGACGTACCCATGAAAACAATCAAAACCTCTATCGCTCTCCTGGTTGGCGCCGCTCTATTATCTGGATGTAATGACGACACTGAATACGTCAATGTTCAGCCTAAAGAAGTAAAAATAGCGACTTACAACCTCTCTTTTGACCGTGCAACTTTTGAAGCTTTAGTGAGTGAAATGCAAATTGAACCAGCGCAGCAAACTGTATTGGTTAATGCCTATTTAGACGGTTCTATCGCCGCTGAAGACAAAACCACTGCGGAAAAAGTCATTCAAATTCGAAACGTTGCTGCGATTATTCAGAAGAATCGCCCTGACGTTCTTATGATGGCGGAATACAACAACGACGGAACAGGCGAAAACAAAGCAGCCCTTGAAGGCTTCCAGAAGAACTACCTGTCTGTCGCGCAAAGCATCAATGGTGCAGGCGGTGAAGCGAACCTTGAACCTATCGAATATCCTTACGCGGAGTCTTACTCTACCAACACAGGTTTGCTAAGCGAGTTTGACCTCGACAACAATGGAACAGCAGGTCAAATGCCGGGCGATGCATGGGGCTTTGGCATGTACCACGGTCAATATGCCTTTGCCCTAATGTCTAAATACAAGATTGATACGGCAAATACGCGTACGTTCCAAGCGTTTAAATGGAAAGATATGGAAGGTGCGAAGATTCCAACCATTACTATCTGTGACGGCTCACAAAAGATTCCAGATGGCATGAAGTGTGGTGATGAGTGGTACTCTGCAGAAGAATGGGATCAAGTACGCCTATCTTCTAAAAACCACGTAGATGCACCAATTATCATTCCGACTCGCAATGGCGAGGAAGTTGTGCATCTACTGATGTCGCACCCTACTCCACCAGTATTCGACCCAGGTAAAAACAAAGCGCAAAACGCAGCCGAAGTAGAGTTCTGGCATCACTACATTCAAGGTAAAGACTATTTCTACGACGATGCAGGTAAGCAAGGTGGCTTAGCGAGCGGGGCTAAATTCGTAATGATGGGCGATCAAAACCTTGATCCAGTAGCCGGTGACGGTATTAGCTCAGTAATGCAAGAACTGCATAATGACCCATTGGTTAACCAAACCGTGATGAATGGCGAGCTTTATCCGACAAGCTTTGGTGCAGCCGAACACGCTGTTGACCGCAGCTCAACTCACCCATATCCGAATCGCATCACTTCGACGTTTGGCTTAGGTGTAGATTATGCCTTGCCTTCTGCAAACCTAAATGTGGTGGACTCTGGTGTATACTGGTCAGCTTCTTATGAAGAAGGTCGTAAGCTATTTAACGATGCGCGTATTGGCAAGTATGGTGATGGCAAAGATGTGTCTTCCGACCATCGCATGATCTGGATTAAAGCACAGTTCTAAACTGTGTCATTTAAATAAAAAAAGCCAACCACAAGGATTCGTGATTGGCTGTATATATTTGTGAACAAAGTGGTTCACTAACAACGTCAGTTGGCTAGGTGACCCTCGGCTTAGAAAGGGTCACTCATACTAAAGCATGAGGCGTGCCAACTTTGTAGCGCACAAAAACAGGTTGTTATTTAATCACTTTCATTAAAACTTCACCAATAGCCACTGTTTGCTCACGCAATGAATTGCAATTTGCAAATTATTGTTGGCATTTCGCAATAAACCCTACCATTAACTTTTGTTCTAAGGCTTCCTAGCCAAATCACGTGCGAGGATTAATGCGAGTCCAAATACTTGCAAGAAGAGCCCGATATTCTTGTACCAAGCGATCTTTTCATCTTGCTTTACCATTAGCTCATTGAGCTCTACATTCTCAATGTAATAGTCATCAATGCGATCTCTATACGAAGCTTGTGCTTGGTTTATCTTTGACATTAGCTGAAGGAGTTTATCTATTTGTATTTCATCCGATTCGTGATGAGTCCAAGAGGATAAGTGCCCTTCCAATATCTGTTCTATCTCCGAAGGTATCGCTGCGCTCTGACCTATGTGCAAGTGAAGCAGCAACGCCTCTCTTTTTCTTTCTAGAGTTTCAACGCTATTCCACGCGAGTTGGATGGAATACAAGTTTTCCGCCTTTTGCTCTGCGAGTTGCGAATACTGTTTGCCAAGACTATCAAGGACCAAGCTAGTAAGAACGATCGCGCCAATATTCAGTACTAACCCAATCAGAACGAGTACCCATGGCGGCGGGATATAGCTACGAAGACTTACCATAACTTATCGTACGGAAGATAAATCATATTCAACACAACCAGCGAAAGTATCACTAGGAATGTCACCTGCATGCCCCTAACACGCCTTTTTAAGTCCTCTTTCAATATACCTCGAGCATGGATAATTCGACCGATCACGAAAATAATGCCTGTGAGATGTATCCAGGTTGGGTAAGCACTATTGGATTCTAATAGTGCCATTAGAATCAGAGTAATGGGGATATATTCTGTCGCGTTACTCTGTGCACTACGAGCGATTTGGAGAGCCTCTACTCCTCCGTCAGCATAAGCAACCTGATTTAAGCGACGCTGCTTAATCACTTGAACGGCCAACCAAATAATCAGTATTGCAAGAATGCTAGCGTATAGAGCTGTGATCATATGTCGTCCTTTTTGATCCGGTTTTCATTATATAGCGTGTCACTTGGCTATAAATATAGCGGTATCCTAATGATAATGCGTCAATTAACCTCAAATTATGCTTTGACTCGAATATAAGAAAACGAGCAAGAGAATACTTTATGGAACTAAAAACGCCCTCGAATAGAGGGCGTGAGAGTGGAATCGTGAATATTCAAGAATAGTGCACTATAAAGGATGATTGGCCAACTTTTTACGCTTATGCCCTTTGACAATACTTTCAAAGATTGTAAATAACAGCCCCACCCAAATAAAGGCAAAAGTCACTGCTTTAACTTCATCAAACAGTTCACCGAAAAACATCACAGCCAAAACAAATTGCAAGCTTGGTTCAATATATTGCATTAAACCAACTGTCGATAAGTTTGTTATACGTATCGCGATAGAATAAAAAATCAGTGGTAAAAGCGTGATCGGTGCGCTGCCAAAGTACAAAAGCAATGTTGTGATATCTACGCCTGAAGCCAACTCACCCACTGTCCATTGTTTGTAAAACAAATACGCCACGGCAACTGGAGTCAATAGCAGGGCCTCAACAAACAAGGTGGTGCTCCAGTCGTATGTTATCTTCTTCTTGTACAAGCCATACAAAGCAAAGAACAACCCCATCGTTAGTGCGATAACAGGCAACTGGCCATAATGAATCACTTGATACATCACGCCAATTGTTGCTAGCACAATTGCGATGAGTTTGCCTTTTGAAAGCTTATCTCCAAGAATAAACACGCCTAACGCCACTGACACCAACGGTCCAATAAAAAAGCCTAAGCTTGCATCAATGACTCGATGGTGAGTCAAAGCCCAAGTGAACGCACTCCATGAAATACACATCAAACTGCTCGCGACAAACGTGTACCACAAAGATTTTTTGTCACACCAGATTTCTTTCCAATTCGGTCCTCGACGGGTTATACCAAGCACAATTAAAAAACCGACCGGAACTGAGCCGATGATTCGCCATGCCAGCAACTCATCCATTGAAGCATTCGGTAAATAACGATAATAAATGGGTAGCAGCCCCCAAATTACAAAGGAGAATGCTGCCATAAAAGTGCCATAACGAGTGTTATTCATAAAACTATCGCTCATCTAAACGAATAAGTCAGCGCAAACAAATCGCGCTATGCATAATAAAAGGAACGCGATATCCCTGTGAGTTTAAGATGCTGAGGGCATTACTGGTTCAACGCTTGTACTACTGCTGTAAACCCACTCACAAAACACAACATAAGTGCTCCAAACCGAATTTTTTCTTTTGGTAACGATTGGGTGGTTTTCATCGCGAGCCAATACCCAAGTGCTGCCGCAGGTAATAGCGGAATAGTAATCACCAAATGGTGTAATGCGAAGAAACCAGCGGGAATTTGAACAACGAGCGAAATGATGGAACTGAAAACAAAAAATGCCGATAGGTTACCACGTAACTGATTTGCTTCTTGATGTTGCAACAACAACGCCATCGGTGGGCCTCCAATCGCCGAACTGGTACCAAACAATCCAGAAAAGAATCCTGCTAATGTCATACGCGCTGGTGTAGGTTCAACCCGAAACGGTAACACACTCACCACAACCGCGAATAACACCAAAAAACCAATCCAAAGTGTAAGAGCTTGAGTCGAGACAAAAAACAGTAGCAAGCCGCCAGCAACCGATCCGGGCACACGCCCAATCAATGCCATTTTTAAACCGCCGATTTCAACACTACTGCGGTGCTTCATCGAATTCATCAACGAAATAAATAACGCGACTAAACAGATTGGTGCAGGCACATACTCCGGCGCCCAAAGAATCAGTAAAGGTGCGGCAACAATTGCCAAGCCAAAGCCTATTGCGGTTTGTACATAAGAGCCAAGAAATATTAGCCCTATCGCAAGCAAGTTTATCGAATCGAATTCCATTTAGATTATTCTTATATTTGAAAGCCAAACACGAAACCAAAGCACATTCGCACGATGAATGCGTCGAGTGTGTTGTGATATGAATCTCGCGTAGCATTCATCAAAGTGAACAAAAAGACAATCCATTTGTGCGGTTTGCCGTCACTTCTTTTCGTCTTTCATTCAGCCGATGTACGCGTATGCTTATATCTAGGCGAATTCATGCTCGACTGTTCATGCAGCATTTCTTCCACGGAATTAATGACTGCTCAAAAACGGCCGCATTAGATCTTTGAACCCTCCTCCCGCTCTATATAGGCGTAATCGATTCTCACTACGTCGGTATAGCACTTTATGACTCATCGCTTTATACTATTGATCATTTTGTCATTACCGTACTTATTTACACAACAACAAGTGTACGGTCAGTGTTACTTTTTCTACCTTTAACTTGCTGTGAAAATAATATGAGAAAACAAACTGGATTTACTCTAATAGAGTTAGTCGTAGTTATTGTCGTGCTTGGCATTCTTGCTGTCACTGCCGCACCACGCTTTTTAAACCTTCAAAGTGATGCGCGTGAAGCGCGATTAGAAGGCATGAAGGGCGCGATTGCATCAGCGCTCGGTGTCGGTTATGGGAAAATGGCGATTGCAGGGTTGGAGAGCAAAGCATATGTTGCAAATTTTGATAATAAATTCACCAAAGCAGAGCTGCCTTTCGAAGGCTGTACTATTGGCGCCAACAAGCGATGCGTCTTCTTATACGGATACCCTGATGCAGATGAGACTGCTTTGGGGTTGCTTGTTCATGAACTTGAACATCAGTACGGTACAACAGATTGGAAAATTGAGGCTTTTGAAGATAAAAGGCTCGTAGCGATAATGGCAAGAGATGACAAGAGTGCGTCAAAAGAGAAGTGCAGTATCATTTATGGTCCACCACTTAGAGAAAACCAAGACTATACTCTAGTAATTAATCATTGTTCTTAAAACAACAGGGCTGCCCATCGGCAGCCTTATTTTTAATCTTATCGGGTTTGTTTACGCAAAGTTAAACACGTATTTATCCATCATATTCACCATACGGCCAATCTCTGGCTTGGTAATCGTATCATTTGCGCCAAGAGACAGTGCTTTGGCTCGGTTATCCTCACTCATCAATGATGAGAACATAATGATCGGCATTTCATGAAACGCTTCAGTATCGCGTAGTCTCTTCACTAAGTGCATACCATCCATTCGAGGCATTTCTACGTCCGTAACCACCGCATCTAACAGCTCTTTAACTGGCAAGTTTTCTTCTTTCGCGACCTCGATTAAGCTCATTAATTTCTCATGAGCCTCACCACCGTCTTTACAAGTGATCACATTGTAACCTGAAGAAGCTAATGTATCTTGAATCAAAGAGCGAATAAATGCTGAGTCATCCACCACCATGATCGTTTTAGCATTACGCTTACCCACCATTCTCTGGTTTAGATCTACCGACTTATCCCCTTTCACATCGTATTTTTCCATACTCAGCTCTGGGTTAATATCCGCGATGATTTTTTCAAAGTCGAGAATCATGATCAGGTTGCCTTCTTTGCGGACAACTGCCACTACACAATCTTGTTCGCCCGCTTCCAAAAACTGACTTGGTGATTCCACATCATTCCAAGAGATACGATGAATACGTGAAATACTATCAATCAGAAAGCCATTGGTCATTTTGTTGAAATCAGTAACGATAACAAATTTACGCTCTAGGTCCTGGCGTGTTGGTACACCTAACCAACCAGCTAAATCAACTAAAGGCGTCAATACATCTCTGGACGAAAACACCCCGATCATGTGAGGTTGTGCGTTTGGATAATCGGTTGTCTCTGGTACGCGAATCACTTCTCGTACTTTCGCAACGTTGATGCCGTAATAACAAGTTTTTGTGCTGCCATCCGGCAATGTTTTTTCTAAATGAAACTCGATGATTTCAAGCTCATTGGTACCACTTTCTGTCAAAATGGTGCTGGTTACGTTACTCATAAAGCCAATTATCCAACCAAAATACGCATCAGAAAAAGTTTGATGCAAACGCCATGAGAAGCCATTCTCAGGCTAAAAATCCAAGAATCCTTTTTAGTCGTTACAACAAAGTTTGTAAACCACCAAAAGGACGGCCAACGCACATTTCCATATCAAACTGTGAAAAAATGTCTCATTTTTGAACAGGATAACATGAGTTAACTTAGTGCGAGCTTACCTTCCCCCTTTTAGCGGCTATTTCGATGAAAAGTTTAGGGTTAATATTGATGTTTTTCGTTGGCCTATCACTATACCCACACATATGAAATCCCTCGTGTATTGGCGTATTCGATAGTATCTTATTCAATTGTGCTCAGTGAATTTCAATTATAGAAAATGTCATTTTCCTTTCCATCAGAAAGGTTTTTCCTACAATCCCTCTTAATACAATCATATTGCGTTGGGCGGTATGACAGTTCGGATAGTAGTGAGGCTCCATTTGAATAATGTTCTTATCATTGATGACCAACCACTTTACAGCGAAGCACTAACTTCTCTTGTTGAGAGCGTAATCAACACAGCCGAAGTCATTCAGTCGAAAGACAGCGCAGAAGTAATGGACTTAGTTCGAAATACAAAAATTGATTTTATTATTCTAGACGTTGTCCTTGGTGATCGAGATGGTATGCGTTTGGCGAAGAATATTTTAGCAACGGGCTATCAAGGTAAATTACTTTTCATTTCTTCACGCGACTATTCCAGCCTTTCTAAAGCGGCTTACGAGATGGGAGCTCATGGTTTCTTGAATAAAAACGAGACAAAAGAAGCGATTGCTGACGCGATTGTGAGTGTCTCACGTGGGTACTCTATGTTTAAGTCTACTCACGCTCCTTCTACTGGTGATGTCACGCTATCCAATCGCGAAGCCATGGTGTTCCACTACTTAGCTCAGGGCTATTCAAATAAACGTATTTCAGAACAACTATCGCTCAGCGCTAAAACCATCAGCACTTACAAAACTCGTATTTTGAAAAAATACCATGCAGATTCATTGATTGAATTACTGCATACGATCCCAAGCGCTGAAAACATTCAATGCGATCGTTAGTTCTTCATATATTTTGCAATGGCATCGGTTAATATCTGATGCATTGCGTCGTGACGATGGCTTTGCTTCATCTGAAGTACAACCTTTGGCCAGCCGTTGGGGTAATAAGATTCAGGAATACTAATAAAACGGTATCCTTCGATTGGCGCCTGATACTCCAGAAAAACCGTCGCCGCCTTTTTTTGTTTGAGCAGCTTTAGCACACTGCTCACGTTATCTAGCGCTGCAATTCGATTGATCACCATACCGTGATTCTCCATTGCTCGTTTTGCAAGCTGCTCTTTCTCTTTCCAACCGATAATTTCAAGCATAATAAATGGCAGTTTGGCAGCCTCTTCAAGAGTGGTGATCCCAAGCTCTTCCGGAACAACAACCACAGCAGGCGCGTAGCCAATAAATTTCTGATGGATAGATTTTGGCAATTCATCATTGAAGTAATGAAGCTGGGCATCCACTTTGCCTAAAAGGATTTCGTCCACCGTATATTCCGTGATGGTTGCGACAGTAATATGAGCTTTAGGAAACAGCGTCATTAAATCCATCGCCAACAAGTGTCCAAATGAGTACTGAGCCGTTTGGGGTAAACAGACCGTTATATCCTTACTGTATTTTTCTGGTTTGAATTCTGATCGAACTAAGCATGTTTCTAAGTTATCTAATGCATCTGCAATTTTGGGTAGCTGACGCATCAGAAAGTTGGTGGGTTCTAAATGATGTGGGTGACGAATGAATAGTTCATCACCAAGTTGGATGCGTAAGCGAGCAAGATATTTACTGATCGACGCCTCACTCTTGCCCAAGGCTTTCGCTACGGGTTTAAGCTGACGATGCTTTTCTAACAGAACCAGTATTTTTAATAGGTTTAGATCAAGGTCTTTGTTCACGATACAGTACCAGTTGGGTCTTATGATAATCAGCAATCAAAGGAGCATTATGCATTGCTCGACTAATATAAAAGACCAAGGGTACTGCTTGGTCAAATTTATCAAACAGTTATGTCATGGTTATGTATTGTTGTCCTCAAACACGCTGTTTTTTCATTTCATATAACTCTTCATCTGCTCTCACGATCACCTCTTGCATCGTTTCATCCTCTTCGCGCATAGCAACACCAGTACTAACGCTGATCTCTATATCTAATGTATTTAAACGATTGTGTTTAACAACGCCACGGAGCTTTTTCGCTAACATGGAAGCTTTGCTCATGCTGCATCCGGGCAAAATTACAATAAACTCATCACCACCAGTCCTGACTAAGTAGTCACTGTTCCGAAAAACCTTTCTCATTGAGTCTGCAATAATAACAATGACTTCATCGCCAACATGGTGTCCGTAACGATCATTAATCTTCTTGATACGATTTCCGTCAATCGCAATGATAGAGTATGGTTCAACCTCCATTCGATGTTTAAACCGCTCTTCTTTAAATACTCGCCGATTTAATAATCCGGTCAAGTCATCTTGCGTTACATCACTCAGAGCATTTTCTAATTGAATTTTGCTCTGTTTAGATTCATTGGCTTTTCGATAATAGGCGAACGCTACGACAAAATAGATGACAAGAATAAAGCTGTAGTCCACCACTATTTTACTAAACGGATATTGGTAAATAACAAGATTATTATTGTCGGCAACATAGGATTGAGTGTAAGCAAAATGAGCTAAGGGGTAGCTCGGAAAGTAAATAATTATCTGCTTATTTCCGTTACTAACCTCTACGTCAACGGCTTTGCCTTCATTATAAAGCGATGATAAATACAGTTGTTCCGAAAATTCGCCGACAAGCTTCCCTCTATAGTAGACGGGACTCATGATACTTAATGCCATCTCATCAGAATACGTGGTTTTGAAGGGCTTAGAGATAAGAACTCGGTCGGAGAGCTGCTCTTTCCACGCGGCAAGAATACAAGCGTAATTCACTCTGCACCATTCTATATCAAACGTCTCTTTAGATCCCTCTAGAGCTGGGATTGGTCGTTCTAAGATGAGTTTGTCACTAGTGTAAGAACGAAAGTACAATATGGCGTCTTCTCTATCGTAGACATTGGACAAATGAGCTTCTGCTTGGTGTAGGGCTTTACGAGCAACAGTTTCTACATAATCTAGGTTTTTATACGGCCTTAAAGCATAAATTGCATCTTGAAAACTGAAGTCAGTGAGTACTTCTATTTGTTCGATGCTGAAGTTTTCATACTGCGCCAATTGAGCTTCGGTCAACAAGCCTAGCAGAATGACCTTCTGCTTTGTTTTTGCTAAATTGTTAGCGTACGTATTAAATTGCTTCTTCTCATAAGAGATGAGTACAGCACCAATCATGGTCACCGATACAATAAATAACAACATCGCAACCGCAAAAGAAGAAACAAAACTTCTTACATTCATAACACTTTATGTTCCCACTACTTTTGCAAGTTCAATAACATCATTCACATTAAACTTGTCTAAAAATCGACGTTTCTTGGTACTCACGGTTTTATCACTGATAGCCACACAGATAAGCATTTGATCATCAAAGATCAAACAGTTCAATTTTTTCATATTTTTACTTCAAAATAGTGATTACCTCTAACGGCATGGGCTTATCAATGTAAAAGCCTTGGCAGATGTCTATTCCACATTCGCGCATGGTTTTATAGGTTACTTCGTCTTCGACACCTTCTGCGACAATACGAATATTGAGGCTTTTCGCTAAAGCACAAATAGCGATGACAATGCTTTTCTTTTTCAGGTCTTCACTCGCTCCGTAGACAAAAACGCGGGTCAAGTTTGATCTCGTTAAAAGGTAACTTTGCCAACTTTTCAAATGTAGATGAGCCCGTACCAAAATCATCAATTGATACCGTGACACCTTTCATTCTGAGTTTGATGAGGTTTTTGTAGATAGACGTGCTAGCTTGGAAAGCTTGCCGCTCTGTAATCTCAATGGTGATTTGTGACGGGTCGACACCACTTTCCGAGCATTGTTGAATAAAACGATGCGAGAAGTCAGGGTCGTTCAAGTTTTCGTGGTCGACATTAATCGAGACCTTTTGGGTTAATCCCCTATTGTTGATGTCATAGATTGTATTAATCAGCACTGATTGAAAAAGTTCAGAAGACAAATGGCATCGTTTTACGATCGGAAGAAAGTGGTTTGGTAACAACACGCCATAAATGGGATGCACCCAACGCGCTAACGCTTCATAACCTAAAAGCTCACCACTGTGTGCGTCTACCAAAGGTTGGTAATAATTCTTCACTCGCCCTTCACCCAAAGCAAACAAAAACTCTTGGTCTTGCAGTACGATAGGTTGAGCAAACGCTGTTTTTCGCGTTCTTTCATCTTTTATTTGGTTGAGGAGTTTAACCACTTGCATTTCGTCGTACGGCTTAGGCAGTTCTCCTAATATCTCAAAACTAAACCCTTCGCACATTTCTCGTACTGCCGAGATGATGCTCTGCTCCAACAAACTGACTAGCACGACTTGCCCGTGATACTGAATTTGGTCGAATACTTCCAAGATGTCGATACCGCCTTTTCCCGGCATCTGGAGATCGCAAAAGATCACATCAAAATATTGCTCTTGTGCACATTGACTAGCAGTGTCCACACAATTGAATGTACTGACTGAAGCGCCACTATGACCCAATATTTGGGTAAGTATCTTGGTTTGTAGAGGATGACCATCAATCACCATCACATTAAGCTGTGTATTCATTTATCTCTATCCAATAGTCTATATTTTCGATCTCCTGCTCGATTGGTTAAATTAATCCTGCCACTCGCTGATCAAAATCGACCAGCATTACTCAGCCTCAATGTAAAACTCAGTCTGCTTGTCTGTTCTCAATAACTGTCACTATCAATGAGTTAAAAAAGAAACTACTGGCAAAAATGTGGCAACGGACAACGCTGTAATACGACTTATCGTACTGAGCATAAAGCCTTACTCGGACTGGGCAGTCAGATTAATTTGTGTCGGCTAAAAGTCAAATTTCGACTAATAGCGAAATGAAATATAAATTACTGATATAAAGATAAAAATTTGAAATAAGTCAGGAAAAGCCGACAAAACAATCCACCTTTGACTACACAATATTTGCGCTTAATATCTCACCAAAGTGAATACTTGTTGTAAGTCCGTTGGCGAGCATACTCAACAAATGTTTGCTTGCTCGTTTGTAAACCGTGGCTTTTTGTCTCCATCTTGAATGCTTCGCCTTCATTCCGTGATAAACTAGCTCATTAACACGAAAAAAACGCTCAACTTTGCGGTACAGAGCCACAAAAGTAAGTACGGTTTTAACACACTCTGTCTAAAACTATGCTGCTCGAAGCTCAAATTACTACTCGTACGCCCGTTGGAGCAGTAAGAAAATTAAGGTATTAAATTCAAATGGTTAATAACTCAATCCAGTGGTTTCCTGGCCACATGCACAAAGCACGCAAAGAGATCGAAGAAGCAATCCCACAAGTGGATGTGATCATCGAAGTACTGGATGCTCGTATTCCTTTCAGTAGTGAAAACCCTTTGATTTCTCAAATCCGTGGTGACAAGCCAGTCGTTAAAGTCTTGAACAAGCGTGATTTAGCCGATCCTGAGTTAACTCAATTATGGATTGAGCACTTGGAGCAAGAGCAACACGTAAAAGCAATGGCAATCACGACGTCAGAACCACAAGAAGTGCATCGAATCATGGAGCTTTGCCGTAAACTTGCCCCACACCGTGAAGAGATAGGTAAAAACATTCGTACCATGATCATGGGGATCCCAAACGTTGGGAAATCGACAATCATCAATACTCTAGCTGGTCGAACGATCGCGGTGACTGGTAACCAGCCCGCGGTAACACGTCGTCAGCAGCGCATCAACCTGCAAAATGGCATCGTTTTATCCGATACACCAGGGATTCTGTGGCCAAAAGTGGAAAACCCACACAGTGGCTTCCGTTTAGCTGCTACTGGCGCTGTAAAAGATACTGCAATGGAATACGACGAGGTTGCGTTTTACACCATTGAGTACCTAGCAGCCCACTATGCAGACAAGCTTAAAGAGCGTTACCAAATCGAAGAGCTTCCTGAATCAGATATCGAGATCATGGAAGAGATTGGTCGCCGCCGTGGTGCACTACGCGCAGGTGGACGTGTGGACTTGCACAAAGTATCAGAGATTTTGTTGCACGAACTTCGCCAAGGCATACTAGGCCAAATTACACTAGAGCGCCCAGAAATGATCACTCAAGAGCTGATTGAAGTCGAGATTGAAACCGCTCGTAAAGAAGAAGAAAAAGCGAAGCGTAAAGAAGAGCGCCGCAAGCGCTATCTACGTAATAAGCGATAAACTGATATTATCTTTTCCCATTTATATTTTAAGGCGCGATTTTCGCGCCTTTTTGTTATCTAATGCGCCCATTTTTTCACTTTTCAAACTTTATATTCCTCATACAAAGTCCAGACATGAAGCACGAAAAAAACACCGAAAAATCGCCGTATAAGCTTTAAGCACAAACTAGTTTAGACCCCGGGCCCCTATAGAGTTACAGCCACCATCCAACCCTCAAATGTCGAGTTTGCAAGGGTCTGCAAACTTATGCAACCTGGTTAGTGACACTCTCCCCAAAATCCGCAATATGAATAAGTGTCAGCGCTGGCGTTTTTCCATATGAAGAAGAGATTTATTATGAGTGAAACTATACAAAGCAAACCACTTCCTTCCTTTATTGAGGAACGCCTAGATTTTCATATTCAAGATCTAATTGAACCGAACGAGAACAAGAAACACCTTGTTCTTGGTAAACGTCCAACGTGTAATGCCATTGTTATGCAAAGCAATGATTACCTTGCACTGTCTCATAACAAGGAGATTCAAAACGCGCATCGTGATGCGATTTCTCAACACGATGACAACGTCGTGATGTCCGCGATTTTCTTGCAAGATGATGAATCAAAACCTGCATTTGAAACTCAACTAGCCAGTTTTGTCGGCATGCCTAGCTGTCTGCTTTCTCAATCAGGATGGGCTGCGAATGTCGGTTTATTACAGACTATTTGTGCACCGAACATACCTGTGTATATCGACTTCTTTGCGCATATGTCTTTATGGGAAGGTGCACGTATCGCAGGAGCACAAATTCATCCGTTCATGCATAACAACACCAACCACTTGCGAAAACAGATTTCACGCCATGGTTCGGGAATTATTGTTGTGGATTCGGTTTACAGCACTATCGGAACCATTGCTCCTCTACGTGATATCTACGAAATAGCACAAGAGTTTGACTGCGGCTTAGTTGTGGATGAATCGCACTCGTTAGGTACGCACGGTCCGCAAGGCGCGGGGCTACTGCAAGAGCTGGATTTGACTCATATGGTGGATTTTGTAACCGTAAGTCTTGCAAAGACATTTGCTTATCGTGCTGGCGCAATTTTAGGTGCAGAAAAGCTGGCTAAGACGCTTCCATTTGTCGCGTATCCTGCCATTTTCAGCTCCACCGTGTTACCGCAAGAAATTATTCGGTTAGAAAAAACACTGGACGTCATAAAAAAAGCCGATGACAAGCGGGAGATTTTGTTTAAAAGAGCGAAGTCTCTAGCCGTTGGTTTAAAACGTATTGGGTTTACTATTCGCAGTGAGTCGCAAATTATCGCGCTAGAATGTGGCAACGAAAGAAACACTGAGCGAGTTCGCGACTTTCTAGAAGAAAGGAATGTCTTTGGCGCAGTTTTCTGTCGCCCTGCAACAGGAAGAAACAAGAACATCATTCGTTTTTCTGTCAATGCGGACATGACTGCCGCCGAAGTCGATCACGTTCTTTCCGCCTGCCAAGAAGCGTTTGTTCATCCCGATCTAGAGTTTGTATAAGCTAGAGTGTAGGTAAAAATAAAGAGCTCAGCCGTTTGCTGAGCTCTTTATCCGTATTCGCGTTATGATCAACTCGTCTCGAGATAACACAGTTGCGAGTGATTAAATCCAGTTTGCGATTTTGTCGAATAAGCGATTTTTATCCGCTGGTTTTACGATAAAGTCAGACATGCCAGAAGAGCCTATTTTGTCCAGCGTAACAGGTGAGCTATCCCCAGTATGCGCAATAATAGGTACCGACGCATAGTTTTTATCCGAGCTTCGAATTCGCCTTGAAGCTTCTACACCATCCATGATGGGCATCTCGATATCCATAAGAATGAGGTCAACGTTCTCTTGCTCTAATGTATCCAGTGCTTGCTGCCCGTCTTCTTTCTGAATCACTTCAAAGCCCTGCTTTTCGAGTAACATCGCGGTAAATTTTCGCAAAGATTCGTTATCATCCACGACCATAATTGTCCGTTTATTTGACGTATCCAAAGCCACTGAGGCCGTTGGTGTCGACACATAGCTTGAATCATACAAGAGACGGTCAATGGTTGGCTTAGTATTCAATAACCAGGCTTGAGTCTCGACCCAAATAGGCTCATATGCCGCTTTGCATGCTCTCTGTGTCGGGTGATGCTCAAAAAGATAAACGATACGAGCTTCCGTGAAAGACAAAAGAGATTCTAATCTATCCAATTGGTTTGCTCTTGCATCCAAGCTCTCAAGATCGATAAAAATCAGGTCGAATTCGAACTCATACTCTTTCTTTTTGAGCACTTGATTAACATCTAAGATCGTTGATTCAAAACCCATAAAACGGCTAATGTCCGTCACTTTCGACACAAGAATATCTTGATTAGTCACCGTTAGGATGGTTTTGAGTTTGGTCAAATCGTTTTTAATTTCAGTCACGATATCAGATGTGATCGGCGGGAAAGTTAACGTGAACTGAGACCACTCACCTAGCTGAGACTGGCATTCAATGTTACCTCCAAAAGAACGCATCACTTTTTTACAAAATGGCAAACCCAAACCATAGCTGCCTGACTTACCAGTTGTGTAAAAGTCCTGAAATATATTACGTAGGACATCAGGAGCAATACCAGCACCATTATCGGTTACAACGATTTGGTTTGAGTGCTCCGTGCTCGTCATGGACACATGTATGTGGAAATCTTCAGATGTGCGATGATGGAAGGCGTTCTTGAAAAGGTTATACATAACGTATTTGAGTAAGGTATCGCTACCAAGAAAATCAAACTCACTTCTCGCATCTAGGGATATAGCAAAGCGATCCGTCGCACGCTTATAACTAAAGCTTTCAATCGCTTTTTCAACCACAGAGTGAGCAGAATGCTTTTGAAAACTGGATCGCGAGACACGGTTTTCGTCTATAGATGTCAGAAGTAAATCTATCGTCTCGTTGCCCGACTGGATGATGTTCATCGCATCCTCACTAACTTCGCGCAGCAGGGTGACATCCTCTCCGCTCATCAGATATTGGTCTTTCTCGGCTTCTTTTTTATTGGGTAAGACTGATTGGATAACATCGATTGACGTGCAAAGGCCACTTAAAGGGTTACGCATTTCATGCGCAATTCCGGCCCCGAATGACTTGGCCAACGACACTTTCGCTTCGTGCTCTACTTGGTTCCGAAAGTAGAATAAATTGCCAAATACATAAATAAAGAGAAAGATTGGCACATGCGTCCAGTCCATTGTTAAATCGAGATGAAACCCTTTCGCCACCCAAGCAAAGAACGTCGCTAAACCTATTCCGGCAAAAGTTTGAGCGAACATAACTCTTGTGACATGAACCAATAGAATGTGCAAGAAAATCGCGGACATAAAGGACATGACCCAAACATTGGACCAGTCATTCATCAGTAACATATAGAAAAAGAAAAACGGTAAGCAGATCGTTATCGTCACTTGGTAGTAAATATGGATATATTTTCGCCACGTTGACGACAAGCGGTTTCTAAAAATGATGCCAAAGAACAATAGTGAACAAAACAGTCTGAGCGGCAAGTTTTCATAAGCCTGTGGGAAAACAAAATCCCAAACAAAGTAGTACAGCGGAAAGCCAAGAAACCCCATCCAACCAACGAGAGTCAGGTTGGGTTCTGCATATTGATAAACCTTACGTATCGAGTCCATATTATCTATTTTGCCTACTCCGCCTGACGCCCCAATAGTGTGATTTGTATTCATTCTTATCGTTTTATTATTAAGTAATTATATATTACTTAACGCTTATAAGCAGCGCGAAATGGCGCAAATATTTCGCGACGCTTGTCTTTAATTTCAATCTTTTAAGATAGCGACACTTGATTTACAACCAAATAAATGAAGTTGCATATAGTTTAGTGTAATTTTGCGATAATCGCGTTGTATCCTAAGGGATGTTAATCTCATATACGTTCGAGACACTTAAACAGCGCCTTTGGCTCGAACTTCCAAAGATTTAACGACAGCATTCACTGTGGATGTAACGCGGTGATGAACAATTGGCTTGGGGGGGTGTTATGGAACCTTTACAAATAAAAAACGTAATTTTTGATGTGGGAAATGTATTAGTACGCTGGTCTCCGGTAGAGATTGTTCGCTTAACATTTGGTCACTCAGTAGAAGCGGAAAAAATGGCCCAGTTGCTGTTTTCATCACAAATCTGGAAAGACTTAAACAAAGGAATCATTTCCGAAGAGGAAGCCAAACTGTGCTATCAACGTGAGCACAAAGTGACAGCGGAAGAAATGGACCGCTTTTTTTACTACGTAAAACATACACAAATATTACTTTACGGCAGTGTCGAACTGCTAAAAAGAATAAAAAGTGCAGGATATCGCGTTTATGCGCTCACAGACAACGTCAACGAAATTGTTGAGCATCTTCGTGCTACCTATGAATTCTGGCCGCTGTTTGAAGGTGCAATCATCTCTTCTGAAGTGCAGTTACTAAAGCCACAAGCTGAGATCTACCAAGCCCTACTTTCAACATATCAGCTTCAGGCCGAGGAAACGGTATTTCTTGATGATATGCCATACAACGTCGAAGGGGCCCGAGCGGTAGGCATGGAAGCCATTCAATTTGAAAATGCTCAGCAATGCGAGTCAGAGCTAAAAGCCATGGGGCTTTGCTTTTAAGTCGCCCACTGAAACACAAAACTTTAGGACAGGCACAAAAAAGAGCAGCGTTGATGCTGCTCTTATTGCTAAGCTAAAACGTCAGACTAGGAGTAAATAACGTTTTCTTCTATCCCACTGACTAATGACTGAGCATTCTTCCAACGGAATACCTTCTCCAATACTTCTGTACCACCTGGCGCACGCCAAGTTCGCTCTTGACATTCTTGACCTCCAATATGGCGGTAGAATTCAATTGCAGAAATGTTTTGCGATACGACTTCTAGATAAAGGCCAGTGTCTTTAAAGTACTGTTGCTGCCATTCTGCCACAGCAAGTAATAGCTGCTTGCCAATACCACGACCACGGTAGCTGTCATCAACATGCAGTGCGTCAATAAAGGTTCCACGCTCGAAGTCATGGTTGCCAAACACACAAACGAAGCCGAGCAACAAACCACCCTCTTCCGCCAAGACAATGTGCTGGTTGAATGGTGGGTTGGTCAGACGGGTTTGCCAGATCAGTAGTTTGTCGTCAATCGCCTCTTTATCAAGATAGTTATCACTAAGAATGCCACGGTAATGACGCTTCCAACTATCCGCATGAAGATGCGCAATGCGCTCGTAGTCCTTATATTCCGCTAATCGTAAATCCATTACGTATTCCTATTTTCTTACATTTTTTACTTCTTTATAGAGTCTCGGCATATTCCACCTTTATAACACTTGTTTCTTGGCAGATTTTATACACCTTAAGCCAGAGCTCATTTTTTAATACTACTCATTATTCAATTAAAAGCAAAATATCCCATCAAGTTCCTTAATGTACATCCAAAGGAACAGTCACATTTGTCTAACTTTAATTTGACTTACACGTGTACGCTGATATTCTGGCGAACAGTTGTTAGCTCAAAGTTAGGAATACACCTGTGACTCAAAACAAACCACCCATTATCTGGTTGAATACATTGATATTTTCTTCCAGTTTTGTTCTGACTTTTATTGTAATGCCTTGGTATGCATATCATTTTGGACTGGGTTGGGAGCATCTAGTTTGGGGAGTGATAGCATTCAGTTTTACGAATCTTTCTATTACAGCAGGCTATCACCGACTCTGGAGCCACAAAACATACGAAGCTCATCCAATTTTACGTGCTATTTTTGCGATTGGAGGAGCATTTTCTTTGCAAAATAGTGCATTACACTGGTCTTCTGATCATCGTGTACACCACAAGCATGTCGACAATAACGACAAAGATCCTTACTCAGCGAAACGTGGCTTTTGGTATTCTCATATTGGTTGGATGTTACGCGACTACAACAAATCGCAGGAAAACGAATACACCAACTGCCGCGATTTAAAGCGTGACAAAATCGTCATGTGGCAACATAAGTACTATGTTCCACTTGCTCTACTCACCAATATTGGCTTTCCGGTCGCTCTTGGTATTATCTACGGCGATATTTGGGGTATGTTATTAGTAGTTGGTGCCGCTCGACTATTTATGAGCCACCACACGACCTTTTTCATTAACTCACTTGCGCATGTTTGGGGAAAACAGACTTTCACGGACAAAAACACCGCTCGCGACAACGGCGTATTAGCCTTTTTTACATTTGGTGAGGGCTACCACAATTTCCATCATATCTTCGAGAATGACTATCGTAATGGTGTGTATTGGTGGCATTACGACCCAACCAAGTGGTTGATTAAGTCATGCTCTTGGCTAGGACTGACATCTAAATTACGCACAACGCCAACATTTAGAATAGAAAAAGCTCGCGCAACTCAACTCTTGAAGAAAGCAAAAGAAAAACTGGGAGCAAAACCGAATACGCAGACGATTCTCGATCAGTTACAACACGAGTTTGATGCGCTAGTTCATCACATGCAGGAATATTATGAAATGCGCAAGGAAGTACTCGGTGCAAAAACAGCCAGTGTGGTAAAAAAATACGAGTGCTCTGTGACAAAGATAAAGTATCAGCAAATCAAAGCGGAGTTCGAACGGCAACAACGCAGTTGGAACCTCATGGTGCGCCGATACGCTTAACTTAACCCATCCTTACGATTTAGCTTCGCTTCGGCGAAGCTTTTTTGTTGCAAGGATTATTACCCTCTCCCAACTCACTGAGTTGTTTCTTTTTCTCATTTTGAATCAATTCCCTCACTATTTATTCAAATTTCTGGTCATATTTTCCTTCCTGCAAACAGCTTCAAACCAGCACATAACACTTAGAAAACCAAATTCCAACAATACAATCTAACGAAATTAATTATTAAATTATTATTTGTCTCAGATCATGCAAGCCCCATATTTGTCTCGTGCCACAGTTAAGAATTCTGTAAATTCCTTGTCATAAAATGAAACAGTTTCTTTCTTTTTTTCATAACATTCGGAGATCCCTATGTTAGAGCTCTTAATTGGCTTAGTTGTCACCATTGCTGTGGGTTACTTTATCGTCAAAGGCTATAAAGCTGCGGGCGTGTTACTGACGGCTGGTATTGCTTTACTTCTTATGACTGGCGTATTGGGGCATGACGTGCTGCCCTCAAAAATCACCTCAACCGGTAACATGGTGACAGACGCGCTAGAATACGTGAAATACATGCTACAATACCGCGGCGGCGGCCTTGGTATGCAAATCATGTTGCTATGTGGCTTCGCTTCCTATATGACTCACATCGGCGCGAATAACGTTGTAGTGAAACAGTTCTCTAAACCGCTTTCTGTTATCAAGTCTCCTTATGTCCTTTTGGTAGCGGCTTACATTGTGGCGTGTTTGATGTCTCTTGCGGTAAGTTCTGCAACTGGCCTTGGCGTACTATTAATGGCGACATTGTTCCCAATGATGGTCGCAATGGGGATCTCTCGTCCAGCAGCGGTTGCAGTTTGTGCCTCTCCTGCGGCAATCATTCTTTCTCCAACCTCTGGTGATGTGGTGATCGCCGCCGAAAAATCTGGCTTGGCGCTTGATGTGTTTGCGGTACAAACAGTGTTGCCTGTTTCTATCTGCGCAATCATCGTGATGGCTGCCGCGGCTTTCTTCTGGAACAAATACTTAGATAAGAAAGAAAATACGCCAATGGAAAAAATTGACGTATCAGAGATCAAAGCCGATGCACCAGCGTTTTATGCGGCACTGCCATTTCTACCTATCATCGGCGTGTTCCTATTCAACGGTCGTACCATTCCAGGACTTAGCCTAGACATTTACACTATTGTGGTCGGATCGATTTTCCTTGGCGCTCTGATCCATTACGTTGTAAATAAGTTTGATGGTAAGAAATCACTGGAAGATTTAGATTCTTGTTACGCTGGCATGGCTGACGCGTTCAAAGGCGTTGTGATGCTTTTGGTTGCAGCGGGGGTTTTTGCGCAAGGTCTAATGTCTATCGGCGCTATCGATAACCTACTTCACCTTGCAGACAATGCAGGTGCAGGCGGTGTTGCTTTAATGCTTATCCTTACTGCATTGACAGTTGCAGCAGCAATTGCAACGGGGTCTGGTAACGCGCCTTTCTATGCATTTGTAGAGTTGGCACCATCTTTGGCTGCTAAAATGGGACTAAACCCAGCGTTCCTAATTATCCCGATGCTTCAAGCATCAAATCTAGGTCGTACTATCTCACCAGTGTCTGGCGTAATCGTTGCGACATCCGGCATGGCGAACATCAGCCCGTTTGAGGTTGTAAAACGAACATCTGTTCCGGTTCTTGCCGGTCTTATCACAGTTATAATTGGTACTATGGTGCTTGTTCCAATGAGTGCCTAACGGCATCGCCAATATTGCTTATCGACAAGGCCCGGCTTCTAGCTGGGCCTATTTCTTTCATCTCTCCAGTGCCATTATTCTTTCTGTATTGCTTTGTAAATGCATTTTAATTGTTACTCAACTCGTGACATATTTCTCGGTTATTACATCGCTTCTTCAGAAGCATTTGCTTAATATCTCAACAGTTTATATAAGAACTGAATACATTAAGAAAATGGGATTTATTATGACTGCATTTATTGTCTTTATCGTTATTGTCCTGCTCGTTGTGGTGTACGCCGTCAGTATCTACAACAAGCTCGTTACTCTACAAAACCGTTTCAAAAACAGCTTCGCTCAAATAGAGGTTCAATTAAAACGTCGATACGATTTGATTCCGAACTTAGTTAATACTGCAAAAGGCTATATGGAACACGAAAAAGAAACATTTGAACGTGTCATCCAAGCTCGTAATCAAGCAATTGCTGGCCTGAAAGCAGCCAGTGACGCGCCTGGTAGTGATGCGGCAATTAGCCAACTAAACCAAGCAGAAGGCATGCTGCAAAGTGCGTTGGGCAAACTTAATGTGGTAGTGGAAGCCTACCCTGAGCTTAAAGCAAATGAAACCATGAGTCAGCTTCAAGAAGAATTAACCAGCACTGAAAACAAAGTTGCGTTTGCTCGCCAAGCATTTAATGATGCGGTAACCAGCTACAACACATACAAACAAACGTTCCCGCCAGTGTTGTTTTCCAACGCATTCGGATTCCAAGATGGCAAACTGTTAGAGTTTTCTGACAGTGCTGAAATACAAGCTGCCCCAAAGGTTGAGTTCTAATGGATTTCTTTGACCATCAAGATACCGCGCGTCAACGCACTGGGCTTTTGGTGTTCCTGTTTTCCTTAGCAGTTGTCACCATCACTGGTTTGGTAAGCGTATTATCGATTGGTATCTATTACGGAGTAACAGGCGAACACTTTGATCAAGAAACCGCACTTACCTACGTCTTGTTGTGCTTTGCTGGCGTATTGCTGGTTGTTACGATAAGTTCAATGGTTCGCTTATCCGCCCTCACCTCCAATGGAGGCCGAGGGGTTGCTGAGAGCATAGGTGGCAAGCTGATTTCCTCAAACACCTTAGATGCAAAACATAGACAACTGCTCAACGTTGTGGAAGAGATGGCTATTGCATCTGGCATTCCGGTTCCTCCCGTCTATGTGATGCAGGAAGAGCGCGGTATCAATGCTTTCGCAGCAGGCATGAGCATTGATGATGCCGTCATCGGCGTCACACAAGGCGCACTGGATAGCTTCACGCGAGATGAACTACAAGGTGTCATTGCTCATGAATTCAGCCATATCTTAAACGGAGATATGCGTTTGAATACGCGTCTTATCGGCGTACTGTTTGGCATCACTTGCATTGCACATTTTGGACACTTGGTCTTAGATAACACTCATCATACGAGTCGCGTATCAAGAAGTTCTTCCGATTCCGATAAAGGCTTTGCGGTTATCATGTTGATTGCGATTATCTGTTTGGTTCTGGGCTGGATTGGCACCTTGTTTGGCTCGATGATCAAAGCCGCAATCTCTCGTCAACGTGAGTTTCTCGCTGATGCCAGTGCCGTTCAATTTACTCGAAACGATCAAGGCATTGCTGGTGCACTCAAGAAAATTGGTAGTCATATTGCGGGTTCTTCATTGAATACAAAAGCAAGCGATGAGATGAGCCATATGATGTTTGGTCAAAGCAAACTCTCCGGCTTTTCTGGCCTATTTGCGACTCACCCTCCACTAGAAGAACGGATTCGCCGAATTGAACCTGGTTGGGATGGAAGTTTTTCTCAAAGTTCGCATCGTCCAACAACAAGCTTTGAGAATGATAACGTTAGTGGATTCTCATCAGGGACGTCGACACAACCTGAGAAACCAACCACCGCAGAACTCAGCGAAGTAGGTCAACAACTACTTAACCAACTTCCTTCCGAACTTGTCGACATCGCTCGTGAACCATACAGTGCGCGCTTTATTGCTTTTGCCTTGATATTTGATGGTAGTGAACTCCAGCGAGAGATGATAAAAAGTCATATCCCCAATGTGTCTCAAGCACAATTATTACCATGGCTGGATTATGATTTGCCTCTTCATCTACGCTTTCCATTACTCGAACTCTCCATTCCTGCCTTGAAATCGCTAAGTGAGGGTCAGAAAAACAGACTGTGCCAGGTGCTACGTGAACTCTCTCAAACTGATGACCACTACTCACTCGCAGAATGGTGTGTCATCAACTTATTGGAGAAGCAACTACTCGAATCGTATGGATGTACAAAACAGTTCCAATCTTTAAAGCAATTAAAAGAGAGTGTGTTTTGGCTACTGCGCGAATTGGCTTGGGTTAGTCACTCTCAACCGGAAGACGCTCAACGTGCATTTAGCAGCGCCCTAACCTGTTTGGGCTTTAATGATGCAGAGTTACAACCCGCAAATAAGAACTGGGGCCTAAATCGCGCCGCTTTAGAGCTCCTACTGCAGCTCAAACCGAAAAGTCGTCGCTTGTTCGTAAAAGCGTGTCGATTAGCGATTGAATCGGATGGAAAGGTCACCGTTGCGGAAGGAGAACTCTATAGGGTAATCGCCTGCTTCTTAGAAGTTCCAGAGCCGCCACTAACAGTATCAGTCAATACAGGACAAACCCTACCGAGCCAAACACAACAAGCTAACTGACTTAGCTTTAAACAAAAACGCCAGCACTTTTGCTGGCGTTTTTTCATTATGTTTTCTTATTTGACGATTTACGCTGACTTAAATCGATCAGGGATCTTAGTGATACTTTCTCGATAACTAAACCATAAGTAGGTCACGGCGAGAGAGAAGAATAAATACGAAAGTGCGAAGACGATTGGAGATGTAATTAATTCAGCCGACATTCCCCACATCACACCAACAACCGTTATCGTCAACTTAGAAAGCATGCCGCAAATTAGTAAGAATAAGGCAAGCTGCGGAAAGCGCGAGCTACGGAATGCAAAGAAATAACAGCTCCCTACCGCTAGAGAAGCAATAGATAGACCCAACATAAATGAATGGATGTGGTCTGCAGATGCGACACCAGCAGATACCGAAGCCATGAGTAATAGGAACAGTTTCATAAGTCACCTCACAACAAGTCTAAAAAAGCATCCCTTCATAAATGAAATCTCATTTTTCGCTATATTCTGCTCCTATAATCTGCAATTACAAGTGACTTTTTTGTTCACTTAATGCACAAAAAACCTAATCAGCTCTAGTTATTACAAAGGGTTAACAATTTAAATTTAAGAAACCCTTTACATCCAATACTTACGGCGACAAGACGATATTTCAGTCATTTTTGTTACAGGGAGTTAACACGGTAACATTTTGAAATTTTTTATATGAAATGTGAGCTGTGCACCCAACTGCGCACTGAATTCTCTGTTTTGACTAGTTCCTCATTCCCAATAACAGAAATCATCACTTTTTGATAACACGCCAACCACATACAAAACCATGAATTCACATCCGCTTTTAATGTTTCAAATTATTTTATCAGTAACGGAAAAAAGAGATTCCAATCACATATTTATTGGTTATAATCCGCGCTCATTGCGTTAATCGTTGAAAAACGCAAACTAATTTTGAGAAAAAACATCTTTAAACCAACCCTCTTTGCGGCATTACCAACAAGAGGAAAAACTGAGAATGAAAATGAGCAAGATTGATAAAGCTATGCGCATCCTGTTAGCAGGGTTCTGTATCAACCTTTGTCTTGGCATCCTGTATGCTTGGAGTGTATTCAACAAGGCACTGGTAACTGAATCAGGCTGGAGTGCTGCAGAAGCTTCTGCACCTTATGCAACTGCAACCATCACTTTCTCTATCTGTCTTCTTGTTGCAGGTATTCTTCAAGACCGCATGGGTCCACGTATGATCCTTATCCTAGGTACTGTTCTTACAGGTCTAGGCATGATCGCGTCTGGCTTTGTTGACACTCCACTCATGCTGAACATTACCTTCGGTGTGATCACAGGTGCAGGTATCGGTTTTGGCTACGCATGCCTATCACCTTCTGCAATGAAATGGTTCCACGCTTCGAAGAAAGGCATGGTTAACGGCATTATTGCGGCTGGTTTTGGTCTAGCGGCTATCTACCTAGCACCAGTAACATCATCATTGATCGACAGCATGGGCATTCAAACCAGCTTTATGGTTCTTGGTGTTGGTATCCTAGCGATTGCGGTTCCTCTTGCAGCAACCATCAACAACCCACCAGCAGACTACACACCTGCTGAGCCGAAAGTAAAAGAAGGCCAAGCACCTAAAGCGGTGAAAAAGTCAGATGACCTAACTTGGAAAGCAATGCTGAAGACGCCACAGTTCTACTCTCTATGGATCATGTACGCATTCGCAGCTTCTGTTGGTCTAATGATCATCGGCAACATCACGACAATCGCAAGCGTTCAAGCAAACTTACCAAACGCGGTTTACCTAGCGTCTATTCTTGCTGTATTTAACTCAGGCGGCCGTGTTGCTGCGGGTATGCTTGCAGATAAAATCGGCGGTGTTCGTACGCTTCTACTTGCGTTCGTCTTACAAGGCGTAAACATGGTGTTGTTCGCAACGTTCGACTCTGAGTTCACTCTGATCATTGGTACTGCGATCGCAGCGGTAGGTTACGGTACACTTCTAGCGGTATTCCCTACGCTAACGGCCGAGTTCTACGGTTTGAAAAACTACGGTACTAACTACGGTGTGCTTTACACTGCATGGGGTATCGGTGGTGCAATCGGCGCAGCAGTTGTTGGCTTCTCTATGACGAACGGCGAAGGCTACACCTTGGCTTACACTATTTCTTCAGCAATGATGGCAGTATGTATCGTACTTGCGTTCATCACCAAGCCACTGTCTGAAGCGAAAGTAGCGCAGCTCAAAAACGCATAATTGCGAATTGATTTGATAGCGAAAAGGCTTAACCTATTGGTTAAGCCTTTTTTGTTATCGGTCGTTTATGGAAAGCCCTATCGAACTTGCACCAGACTACTATCTAGAAAACTTCTTTAAGCTGACTCACCACGCAGTAACCTGGTACAGCGATTTACTGGCCGAGGATGAACACGCTTGGCTTTGCTCGTTTGATTCCTTGAGCAAACACGCCCAGTGCCTGTTGGTGCGTTTATACAGCCGAAAAGGGTGTTGGTTTCGAAGTGATAAGCTGAGTTATCAAGAAATACCTTCTATCAATGAAGCACTGGCAGAATTGAGTCAACATGAGTTTGTGGCCCTTTCCCCAACACTCTCTCATCAAGAGTTAGCGTCTAACTTACTGACGAAACCGGAGATCTCTGCACTTTACCCAGAGCTACCGAAGTCATTAAAGAAAGATGCCCTTGTAGAGCGTTTAAGCAACACGGAATTTGATCGTTTTGAGCAGCTTGAGTTTACGATCATCAAACTCAATTCAGCTCACATGATCGACGTATTACTCACCCTGTTTTTTGCCAACACTCATCAAGACTTAAGTCAGTTTGTGCTTGATGACTTAGGTCTACATCAGTTCGAGCAATACCAATTGAGTAAAGTGCGCCGTTTCTTTGATTCACGTGAGCAAATAGACCGCTTAATTGAACTAAGCCAACTGGCCAACCTGTACTGGCAATTTGATCGAAAAGACAAAGCGAACCTCGACTTATTAATTGAGGCAATGCCTCATCCAGTTAGTCACCATTACGTAGATCGTAAACGCGAACACATGTTGAATGACATTGCGCGAGACTATGAGCGTATTAATGAGCTAGAGACCGCCCTATCTCTATTTAGCCAAACTCAGCTCACTCCGAGCCGAGAACGACGTGCACGTATCTATGACAAACTGAACCATGATGATTTATTTAGTGACATTGTCACAGAGATGCTGCAGTCGCCAATTGATGTGTCTGAGCTCGAAGTCGCACAAAAACTTGAGCAACGGTTGAAGCGAAAACAAGGCGCGAAAGTACCAAGAGTAGCGAAGCCACTCTGCTCCGAATACCATATTGAACTGGATTTATCTCAACAACGAGTCGAGCTTGCCAGTAAAGCGTATTTTGAGTCCTTAGGCTGGAATGTGTTTTACGCTGAAAATGCGTTGCTCAACTCGCTACTGGGGCTAACATTCTGGGATGCGATTTTTGCTCCTATTGAAGGGGCATTCATTAACGCTTATCAACACCGTCCTTTAGATTTATATCACTCGGATTTTGTTACCAAGCGCCAAGTTTTGATAGACACCGCTTTTGCCGAACTAGAAGCGGGCAACACCCAGACGTTATTGACAAAATACGATGAGAAGTTTGGCATCAGTAATCCATTTGTACATTGGAATTTAATAAGTAAAGAGCTACTCGAAACAGCGCTCAACACTATCCCAACCAATATGCTGATGGCGCTGTTCAAAATACAATTGAGCGACCTTAAGCTTTACCGTAATGGGATGCCGGATCTCATTGCTTTTAAAGAAAACGAGTTCAAGTGGATTGAAGTGAAAGGTCCTGGCGATAAACTCCAGGATAACCAATGGCGTTGGATCAAAGAGTTTACTCGACTTAATGTCCCGTTTGCGGTGTGTTACGTCGCCGCAACTTAACTTACTCTATATAAAGAGCTTGGTGTTTGTTCACTCAAACCGCTCCTCGGTTATCGCCCCTTGCTCTTTTTTCTAAACATTTTTTTCGTTTCTTCACGATCGCTTCACGCTTCTTCACACAAAATGCGCTTCTACTCACTAAGTTGATTTGAAGAGGCAAAATAAAATGAACAAAACACTTCTTGCGTTACTTGTTACCTGCTCAGTTTCGGTATCTGCGGCTCCTTATGTAGGTCTGGAATATGGACTAGGCACCACTGACCATGATTTGGAACCTCACTTTTCAACTGACAACGTAACACTCAACCCTGAGCTTGAAGACGGTATTTTCTCAGGTTTTGTCGGTTACGCGTTCAATGACAACTGGGCGCTAGAGTTGGGCTACAGCCAATTTGACCTTGATGATAATCGTTCAAAGAACCTTGGTATCAAACAAATTGATGGCAAAGATTACCATCATGAAATGGATTGGGATGCGTCAATCAAAGCCAAGCAAGTGTCGTTGGCACCTGTGTTTAACTATACATTAAATGATAAATGGACAACAAAATTCAAAGCGGGTCTAACGTACACGCAATACGACACCAAAGTTTCGAAACATCAAGAATATGAGCTTGTCGCGAATGACGATGTGGAAATGAACAACACGCTTTTCCATAGCACGGAGAAAAACAACGAGCTAGGCGCAATGTTCTCAGTGGGTGCGGAATACCGAATTTTCCCGCAGCTCACCATAGGTGCAAACGCAAAATATCAACTAGACAGCTACGCAAACACTGCATCCTTTAACGTAGGCACAACTTACTACTTCTAATTTAAGGAGACGATAATGAAAAAAATGATTTTAGCATCCATGTTTGCCCTACTTTCAAGCTCAGCTTTCGCCGCGTTTAATGGTCCAGAAATAAGCGTAATTAATTCGGTGAAAGAGGCGCACAACGCAACCGACGACAGCGCCGTCATGTTAACCGGGCACATTGTTCAATCTCTTGGTAACGAGACTTACTTGTTCAAAGATGAGACTGGTGAAATCGAAGTGGAAATCGACAATGAAGATTGGATGGGGCTAGACGTTGGTCCAAACGATAAAGTGACGATTCGAGGCGAAGTTGACTCAGAGTGGACAACCACGCAGATTGACGTAGAAACCATTCAAAAGCTTTAGTTCGCCTGACACCTCAACACAAACAACACAGCCACATATTGGAGGCTGTGTTGTTTATGGGCCTTGAAACTACTCGTTTAGCTGACCAAGCAAGGACAATCTTGCGGCAAGACTAATCGTATACTCTTAGGCTGAACATCAAACCGTATTGTTCTCGAATGATATGGTTCGCCATCTAAATTGAGCGGAAGTGGATTTGGGAAGTCTATCTCCAACCAGCTTGCTCTTGTGTGTTTTACAAACTCACCTTTCTCGCTAGGATTATTGATCTCTTCGATAACTTTCGGCAGCTCATGAGGTAAGAATGGACGCACCAATGTTAGATCCATCAAGCCATCATTAATCATCGCTTTCGACGCTAACTCTTGCCCACCTCCAGCTAAGCGACCATTGCAGAAAGCGCCAAGCAACATTTCTCCCTGATAAGCCCCGCCTTCAATTGTTATTGTTCCGTCATAAGGTTTAAAGCCGAGCGCTTTTACAACGCCAGTTAGTGTATAAGCGCCGCCACCAAGAAAGTTTTTAAGTTCAACAGGCGTTTCTGCCGTAACTTCTGCGCCAAACCCTGCTGTTGCCACGTTAATAAAGTAGCGATCGTTAGCCTTGACACAATCGACCAAAGCAGACTGCCCTTCTACGGCGAGAGATAAAGACGCCTTGATAGAAGCTGGCACTTGAATCGCGGTGGCAAAATCATTTGCGGTACCAAGAGGGATAATGGCTAACTCAGGGCGTTTTTCTTCTTCAATTTGGATAATCGCAGAAGCCGCCTCATTGACGGTCCCATCGCCACCAGCGACAACAATACGTTCAATCCCGTCATCAACCGCTTCTTTCACCAAGCGCGGCATGTCTTGAGATTCCCAAGTCACTCGCACTTGCACATCGACGCCCTTGTCTCTCATTTTCATGATTGCATCTCTTAACTCTGGGTTCCCAGCTTTTTTGCCGTTAAGGATGGCACGTATTGTCTTCTTCATTGCACTTCCTATTGGTTGATGGTTTTCCCTGCTTGTTTAATCTGTGATCGCAACCACTGATGGGCACTGTCGTTTGTCCGACTAGGATGCCATATTGTGCAGAGCTCATAGGTTTGTTCATCAAATGGCATAGATAAAGATTTAACATGATAGGTGTGGTTGAACAAGTTGATCATCGACTCGGGCATTAAACCAATATATTCACTACCGCATATAACAGGTAGCATTTCCAATACGCCAGAAGCTCGATACTTTACCTTTCTTTTGTCCAAGTCGACAATATCATCGGCGTTTAACAAGCTCTTACGACTCTGCCACTGCGAAACCACCACATGTTCTTCTTCAAAAAATTGTTCAGCCGTAATCTCGTCCTTTAAGCGTGGGTGCTCCTCGCTAGACACCACCACCAAGCGCTCAGTAAGCACAGTTTCAACTTTTAAAACTGTTCGTGCTCTTGGCGCGATATCAATGATCAAGTCGTAACGTTGCAAACGCAGATCGCTTTCAAAATCTTCTGTGAAGAGTGGATGAACCTCTAAAGCAATATGTGGTGCTAACTCACGGATCTGTTTCATGACTTGAGGGAGCAACTCAAAACTTGCAACAGAGACACAAGCAATGGAAAACACTCGATTCGACACTTTAGGGTCAAATTCGCTAGAAGCCGCCAGAGTTGAAGTAAAGTTTTGCACCGAAGTAAGCAGCGCAGGGTAAATATCCATAGCAAAAGAGGTAGGTTCTACCCCCTTGGTACAGCGATGAAATAAAGGTTCGTCATAAATATCACGAAGGCGTGCCAACGCTTTGCTGACTGCGGGCTGCGTGATGCTGAGACGTGCTGCCGCTTTAGATAAGTTCCCCTCTTCATAAATGGCAATAAAAATGGGGATGAGATTAAGATCGGTCGGTTTCATGCTATTTAGTTTTTCGAAAATCACTTTTTCTATTTTAATCGAACAGCATGATAGTTAACGTAGCCAAGTACAAGAAATGGGCGGTACGACCTGTTTTAATGAGTTTTAACTCAATTTTGACGTACTCCACTCACCGCATAAGTGAGTAGCTAACGTGCAAGCCAAAACTTACATTAAGATTTGCCTAAATATGGGGTAAGAAACTCGCTGACTTCCTCGCCGCATAAACCAATTTCTACCTCAATACCGGCTTGTTTTAGAATCTCGATACCTCGACCACTGTTGCGCGGATCTGGATCCAACATGGCTACGACGACTTTGCCAATACCGGATTTCACTAATGTCACCGCGCACGCTGGCGTGCGACCAACAAACGAACACGGTTCGAGCGTAACGTATGCCGTCACCGATTCTAACGAGCCTTGATATGCATTCAGCGCTTCTACTTCCGCGTGGTTGCCACCAATAGCTTGAGTATGACCTTCTGAAACGATTTGATTGTCTTTCACTAACACGCAGCCAACCGGCGGGTTGGGTTGACATTCAGGAAGCGCATTTTTGGACACTTCCAATGCGCGGAGCATAAACTCTTGGCTCATTTGAACTCTATTCTCTAATAAAAACGAGGCGCTATATTAGCGCCCCGTTTTATTCATTGCCATCTCTTCCAATGACTTTGTCCAGTTCTGGTAACGCTCGCGGAATACAGAATTTAAAACGTTGTTGTTTGGTCTGGATCTTGCGCCACATCGACTTCATTAAATGAGCGCTATTTTCACCATTTTGCATTCGCGACGCACTTTTTTGCCACGATTCACTCATATCGGCTTTGGTCATTTCCAGCTCTGCCGTATTTAAACGCAATTGTTTGTACAATACGGCCCTTGCTTCAGACCAACGTTTAGCCTTTAACAAACGGTGGAACGTCAACCATGCTGGTGTCGGTCTGTTGCGGTAGTAACGTTTAATGGCTACCAATGAAATAATCACAAAACCCAGCAATACAAGCGTGGATACAATCCATGCAAAGTACGTTTTGATGAAGGATTTCAACGTGTGCTTCGCAGCAAATGTTTTGCCCTCTAACACCACCGTTTCCACTTGTTGAGTCTTACTGTTCCACCAACGGAACTCATAATCTGGCAGGGTTAATTCACCACCTTGTTGAATCACGTACACGCTCTCTTCCGTGCGTGTTGACTGGTAATCACCACGTGTTTGCGTATCTGTCAGACGGTGGGGTTGAGGATACGCTTGGTAACGGGTTGTTGATTCTCCTTTCAACAAGTCTGGTAGCAACACAGATAGCGAATCTTGAGCTGAAATAGTGATTTTACGCGTGATTGCATCCCCAGCTTTGAGTGACTCAGTGGAGGTTTCCCACTCTTGTTTTACGTCTACGTGCGTTGCAGAAAACCAAGGCGTGTCACCGCTCAACAATCCCGATGGCAAGACAGTTTTGAACTTAATCGGCTGCGTGTAAAGGGTACCTGACACCTTCTCGCCGTCCGGTGCTGACACCTGAACGCCCACTGCGACAGGTGGAATCACAAAATCACCAGATGCTTGTGGATACAAAGTCACTTCCCAGCGTTGACGCGACCAAGTTTGTCCGCCCTTGTGCTCCGTGAAGTTAGTGGCTAACTGATTACGCTGTTTGGCGATAACATTGGGCATTTCAATACTGCCAATTCGCGTCCCACCCGTAAACCAGCGCGGCGTTGCCACTTCGATGGTTAAAATGACTTGCTCGTTGACACTAAAACTTGGCGTTTTACGCTTTTCCCCAGCCGTTGGTTGTTGACCGACCCACGCTTGCAACTCAACACCATGATTGCGTTGAAGATCGTAAATATCCTGAGCGAAAACGTGACGACTTACGAACAGACTCAAACAAACCACTAACCATGCCACTATCCTTGCAGGAAGTGCAAAAGAGGTCACGCGATGGGCATTCATCATCATTGGGCAGCCTCCTCTGTATTGTGTTCCGTTGTCGTAGTTGAGTTACCCGTTGTTGGCGAGCGTAATTGAATTTGAAATTTAGCGCGTAAGAAATACTTCGGATCCGCTTCGACTCGCTTTAGCCACTTGTCGGCTAATTCTTGGCTACCTAAGATGTCGTCTGCGCTTAACGTCTCTTTAATCATCAACTCTGCTGACGTTTGTTCATCCGCTCCTTCTGCGGTTTGAGGGTTGTCGCCTAGCTCGGTTGACGCCTCTTGCTCTGTTCCTGCTTGACTCTCACTCATCTGATTTATCTCATCGACGATGCCAGCAATCACTTTCAAGTTGTGCTCAACATCAGGTCTTAACGACTCGCTCAACGTTGGCTTACTGGCTAGGGATTTTAACAAGTCACGAGCAGCCAAATATTCACGCTGACGCGCCAATGCGCTCGCCGCATTGTAAAGACCGTAATCTCTAACCTCTTCGGACGGGTCGTTTTGCATTTCCAAAAACGCACTGTGCGCGAGCTCAAACTCGCTAGCGTAGTAGTACGCCGTACCTTTGCGTAATGGATCGACAAAGTGTTTTGCAGCTTCTAAATACGCTTGTTGGTTGAACAAACGCTGTCCTTGTTGGTCTGGCGTCAGCCACAAATCCCACCACCATTGCGCCACCTTGTCGAAGGTCGTCACTTTTTGCACAACTTGTGGCTGTTCGGCTTTAACAGAAATGTTCTCTGCCATTGCACTGGTCGGCATCAACAGTGTAGCGCTCACCATTGCAATCACGCACCACTGCACTAACCACCCTTTTCTAAACCACAGCATCATGATCAACGCGATTGGGAACAGCAGTTGATAACCCATGTCTTTCCAAGGCATTGAAGATTCGCCATTAAGCTGCATATTGCGCTCAACGTATCGATTCAGTTGTTCGATATCACTGTTATCGACCGTCACTTCCACCAACCGACCGTTGGTCTGGCTGGCCAGTTTTTGCAGAGAATCCAAATCCATCGGGTTGTTACTCACGATGTCTGTATTCCCCGCAGCAAGAATTAACAGTTGATAAGGTTTGCCTGCAAAATACGCTTGGTATTGCTTAATCGTGGCCGGGTTCACGCCGTCGCTCACCAACAAAACGGTGGAGCCTGGTTGAGCTTGCAATTGTTGATCAATTAACGGCAAGGCTTTTTCAGCAAGCTTACCTTGCACGGGCATGATTTCTGGCGTAATGGCCGCCAAGAATGGGTCAAATACTTTGCTGTCTTGAGTCACAGGCATCGCCACATGAGCACTGCCCGCAAACACGACTAAACCCGTTTTTCCGCCTTTTCGCGCAACTAACAAATCGCGTATTTTCTGTTTGGAACGCTCAAGGCGGCTTGGTGGGAGATCTTTTTGCAGCATCGAGTCGCTGTTATCAAGCACCACAAGCAGAGAGGCTTTATCTTCACCAAAGGGGGAAGATTCACGTTGCCACGTTGGGCCTGCACAAATCACAATGGCGATTAGCACAATCAGCATCAAGAGCTTAAGCGGCAGTTGCTTGCGCCAACCTCGCTCACCTATCGTCAAAGCATTGCGTAAATGTTCGGGAAGAATATCCTTCCAGCTTGGTTTGCTTTCTTCTCGCCAGCGCAACCACACCAAGAAAAACATGGGGATCAAAGCCAGTAACCACAGCGGTCGGATAAAATGAAACTGCGTAAAGAATTGCGTCCAACTAAGAGAATCAAACATCGCTCTCTCCTAATGATGATCGTGTTGCAGCCCTTCTTTTGAGTGTCGCGACGCTGAACGCGAGTAAATGCATGATGACCACTAACGCCATCAAGTAATGGTGAAGACTTTGTTTTGGGCGGTATGTGGTGCTTTCGTAAAGTTGAGGTTCCAGTTTGCCAATCTCGTCGTAGGCAGCCGACAGTTCATCACGGTTGAGAGCTTCAAACGCTTCACCGCCGGATTCTTTTGCAATGCGATGAATCGTGTCCATATCCAACGCGGTTTCACCTATCGTTTCAGGATCACCCATCGCAATCACGTACACTCGCACGCCTTTGGCTTTCGCAACTTTCGCCGCATCAATCGGTTCGACAAAGCTGCCCGTGTCGTTACCATCGGTTAATACAATCGCGACTTTTTCACGGTTTTGATCTTGTTCTAAAGCACCACGCGACTTATCGCTTTGCTCAAAAACTTTAATCGCTAAGCCAATCGCATCACCAAGATGGGTACTCTGCCCGGCCATCGCCACATCGGTTTGGTTAAGCAGTTCGAGCCACACTTTTTGGTCTGCGGTAAATGGCGTTTGCACAAAAGCGGCATCACCAAAAAGAACCAAGCCTAATCGGTCACCTTTACGAGACTGAACAAACTCCGTCAGCACTTCTTTTGCCGCATCAAGGCGAGAAATTTTTTCACCTGTACGAGAGGTGAAATCAGGCTCAGCCATGGAACCCGAAAGATCCACCACGACCATCACATCGCGCCCTAAACTCTCGCGAACTTGAGGCTCGCCTAACACAGTGGGTTTTGCCATCGCACACACCACCAAAAGCCATGAGAGAATTAACGTTGCTCGTTGCCACCAGCTTGGGGTTAACTGGCTTGCACCTTCTGACGGCGTCTCGCCAATCGCTTCCACCAACTGACTAAAAAACGGCACTTTGATCGCCATTTGCTTAGTGCGATATGCAGGCACCAAGTAGTACACCACCAATGGCAGCGGCAAAATCAGAAACCACATTGGGTGAGCAAATTCAAAACCAGACAAACCAGTTAGCGATGCAAGAAGATCATTCATGTTGACCTCCCTGATTTGCTTTGCGTTTCAATAATGGAGATTTCTTTGCCGCGCTTTTTTGAGCATCACAGCGGTGTTCACTCACCCAGTTTTTCGCACGAGCAATAAGCGTTACTCGCTCTTCGTTGGTTAGCATAACGCTTGGGTCAACAATACTTTGTAGCCAGCGCTTTGAAAGCTCATCGTTAAAGACCACTTGCGAGTTTGCTAGAGAATCTCCGGTTTGCGGATATAGCGCATCGAGCTTGCGCAAAAAGGCGGTATCAAACAATTTCGCGTTACGGCTATCAACATGAATCAACACAATTTTAAGCACAGAGAACAATGCTTTAGGCATGCCTTTGTCGCTCGGTTTGATTTGCGAAATCGTCAACAGAGCTTCTTGTCGGTAGCGGTTACACCACCATTGTTGAGCCAAGCGATACGCGACATACACCAATGCAATGAGCGCAACCGCCGCTAAAATTTTCCAGCCAATAGTTTGCGGATACCAACTCACGCTTGGTGGCACGGCCACATCATGTAGCTCTCTGAGTATGTAGGTACTCGGAGGCGTAGGAACACCACTCATTTAACGTCCCCCTACCAGTTTTTGAAATTGTTTAATGTGCTCGCCTGTCGTATCGAGTTCGATGTGCGGAAGGTGTTTCATCGCCATAAGTTGAGAGAGTGATTGTCGCTGTAAGCTAGTTCGAGCCTCAAGCTTTGCGCTCGCGGCTTCTACCTTTGCTTTGCTGTCTAAATTGAGTTGATACTGCCCATCACCAACCACCCATTTCGATTTTGCCAAATCGTCTGGTAGCGCTTGTTCTAATGGGTCACTGACCATCACTGTGAGAACATCGTTGTGCTGTTGTAGCTGTTTAAGGTGGTCAAGGTGGTGCTCCTCGCAGTCGCTCCAGTCGCTGATAAAAATCAATGTGGATTGTTTGAGCTTCATGCGTTTAATGAGCTCAATCCATTGACTGAACGTCACTTTTTCGGAATTGCGAGAGTCCACATTGAGCGATTGATTGGCTTTAGCGAGACGCTTAAGTTGAGCCAGAAGATCGTTTTGCGAACGCTGCGCCTTGCTGTGAAACAACGCCTGTTGGGATGCAATGACAAAACCAATTCGGTCGCCATCTTTTAACACACGCCACCCGCACATGGCCGCGATTTCTGCCGCGACAACCGATTTCATGACTTGTGTCGAAGCAAAAAACATTGCGCTGCGCTGGTCGACACACACGATCACGTTGCGATCTTTTTCTTCGGTGTAGCTGCGCACGTGCGGCTTGCCTGTGCGCATCGTGACTTTCCAATCCAGGTTACGAATGTCGTCACCCAATTGATAATGACGCAGCTCTTCGAAGTTCAATCCACGACCGCGAAACAGCGAATTGTGGCGGCCTGAGAGTACGCTACCCGCTTTTAGATGAGGAAGTAAACTGAATGAGTCTGCCTGTGCTTGCAGACGTACTAAGCGAGCGTAATCGCAGTACAAACGGGGATCCATCCCCTGTGATTTTGGCGCAAGAGTTGGCTTAGCCATAATGCCTCCCGCTTATCCAATTTCTACACAATCTAGCAGCTCTTGCACGACGCGTTGGTGATCGACTCCGTCTGCTAGTGCATCGTAGGTCAAAGAAAAACGGTGGCCCAGTACAGACGGAACCATGGCTCGCACATCGTCAGGAGTGACATGGTCACGTCCTTGCATCCACGCATACGCACGAGCGCATTTGTCTAGTGCGATGGAAGCACGAGGACTAGAGCCAATCTCAATCCATTTTGCTAAGTTTGAATCGGCATAACGCTCTGGCTTACGAGTCGCCATCACTAACGCGACGATGTAGTTTTCCACTAGATCTGACACAACAATATCAGGTAGTTGACGACGTGCTTCTAGCACCACGTCAGGTTCGATGTGTTTTGGCGTAATAATTTCGCTGCTGGTTTCCGCACCTAATTCTTCACTGCGCACCAAACGAATGATGTCACGTTCAGCGTCGTCTTCTGGGTAATCGACGGTAACCTTCATGATAAAACGGTCCATTTGCGCTTCTGGCAGCGGGTACGTGCCCTCTTGTTCTACTGGGTTTTGCGTTGCAAGCACCATAAATAAGTCTGGCAATACGTGAGTTTTATCGCCTACCGTAATTGTGCCTTCGGCCATGGCTTCAAGCAGTGCCGCTTGTACTTTGGCTGGCGCACGGTTGACCTCATCGGCAAGCACTATACTGTTAAAAATTGGCCCTGGTTGAAAATGAAGTTGCGGCTTGCCATCCAACTCTTGATAAACCTCGGTCCCCGTCACGTCCGATGGCAAAAGATCCGGCGTAAACTGGATTCGACCAAAACTTGTGTTTAGCAAGTTCGCCAACGATTTTACAGAACGTGTTTTTGCCGTTCCCGGCAAACCTTCTAGAAGAATGTGCCCGTTCGTTAATAACCCGATGACTAAAGCTCGAACCACGTGGCTTTGTCCAATGACGCTTTTTTCTGTTTGTTCGATGAGTTCTTTTATCGCTTGTTGTGCGTGGTTCATAGGGTACCTTTTCAGTGGTTTAAGCCGTCTTTTCAATAGTTAAGTATAAGAACAAATGAAATAACTTAAGGTTATATTCACTATGTTATCTTTGTGGTTCTTCAGATTGGAGCAGTTGTGCAAGACCAACCAACATCGGTAACGCGTAATCAAAGAACATTTTGATTCCCGAACACAGATAGTTTAGTCCAGCCTCGTCATTCGGCGTTTTGATCAGACGGTTTTTCGGACACTCGCCCCAGCAATAAGGCAAGTAGGGACACTGCTTACAATACGTCGGCAAAGATTCGCGTTTTGCCATGCCAAAGGTGTATTGTCGTGTAGAGAATGCCATGTCATTCAATGAGTGTTCATGAATGTTGGCGAGTTTGTATTCTGGGTATACATAGTGGTCGCAACTGAACACGTCGCCATTGTGCTCAATCGCCAAGCCTTTGCCACAAAACTCAGCCGTCACACAAAGTTGAGACGGTTTCCCCATTACTTGCGCTACCGCGGTTTCAAACAGGTTAACCAGTACACGGCCAAGATCGTTATTCACCCACTCTTCAAAGGTGGTCATTAAAAAGCGTCCCCAGTCTTCAGGATCGACCGACCAATCCGTCACAACAGACATTGGATGACCCGGTTTCGCCAGATCACTGCCTTTGGTTGGGATCATCTGTTCGTTCCAAAACTGCGGTGCGGTTGTTTGGAAGTCGTTCGCTTCAACCACCGGTGCAAACTGAATATAAGTCACACCCAATTCTTGGGTTAAAAATCGATACACTTCGAGCGGGTATTTCGCATTGTGACGATTCACCGTGACCAACGCGTTGAATTTCACGCCATGCGCTTTGAGCTTATCTACCGCTTTCATCACCAGATCAAACGTCGGCTTACCGCTGCGGGTTTTGCGATATTTGTCGTGCAGCTCTCGTGGCCCATCAATCGACAAGCCAACTAGGAAGTTGTGCTCTTTTAAAAACGCACACCACTCATCGTTTAGCAAAATGCCGTTGGTCTGAAGGTCGTTTTCAATGCGAACGCCTTGCGGCTGATGTTTCTTTTGCAAAGCTACGACATTGCGGAAATAGTCCAGCCCAAGTAGCGTTGGCTCCCCGCCCTGCCATGAGAATACAATTTCTTCGCCATCCTGACTTTCGATGTAGCTTTTCACGAACGCTTCCAATGTTGCGTCGTCCATTTTGGGCTGCTTTTCTTGGTGCAGTAGATTTTCTTTATGCAGATAAAAGCAGTACTGACAATCGATATTGCATTTTGCTCCGCCTGGCTTTGCCATCACATGGAATCGACGATCGTACGCACCCGGAACCGGTGCTTTAGACGCCGTTTTAAGAGGAACAATAGGCATGGTAGTAGAATGGCGAGGGGAAATTTTACTCATACGTTTCTCACTATTTAATATACCCAAATAACCTCGTAATCACATTTCAGCAGGAATTGAAGCTATTTGGGTATATAGCGCTCCGAAAAGCGCTATGGATTATCGATGTTCTTTATTACTTAGAAGACTTAGGTACGAATGAACCTGCTTCCATGCGAGGTGGGAACTCTTTAAACGTACCCATTACCTCTTTCACTTTCTCTACCGCTGGCATCATTAGGAATGAACGCTCGTACATCCAACGAGAGTAACCCATACCTTGGTCACCACGTTCGAATGGGTCGATACTCAAGTCGAAGATCAATGGAACACGAAGTTTAGTAAACGGCTTGCGCCATACATCCATGCCTGTTTCATTCTCTTGAATCATAAAGTGGAACTTGTACTTTCCTTGGCGTAATGCCACAAGATCACCGTCATCGCTCCAGTAAACGAATTCGTTACGAGCAGATTTGTCTGACTTACCCGTTAGATATGGCAGTTGGTTGTAACCATCTAGGTGAACTTTATAGTCCATATCACCAACTTTCTTACCTTTTAGTAATTCATCTTTAACTTTGGTGTCACCCGCTGCAGCAACCAATGTCGGGAAGAAATCCTCTAATGACATCATGCCGTTGAACGTTTTACCTGCTTCGATGTTTCCAGGCCATTTAATCAACATCGGCACACGGAAACTGCCTTCCCAGCCAGTGTTTTTCTCAGAGCGGAATGGTGTCATCCCTGCATCAGGCCACAAATCAACCATAGGGCCGTTGTCAGTGGTGTAAACAATGATTGTATTGTCATCCACACCCAACTCTTTGATCTTGTTAAGTAGGTGACCAATTTGATCATCGTGCTGCTTCACGCCATCTGCATAAAAACCAGCGCCTGTTTTACCTTTATAATCATCAGGTACGTGCGTGAAGTTGTGCATGCGAGTGGTGTTAAACCAAGTAAAGAACGGCTTATCTGCTTTTACTTGTTTTTCTATGAAGGTTTCCGCAGCATCAAGGAATTCACCGTCAACATTTTCCATACGCTTACGCGTAAGTGGACCGGTATCTTCAATTTTACCGTCAGCGTAAGAGTGGATTACGCCACGAGGGCCAAATTTCTTCTTGAACTCTGGATCTTTAGGATAATCCACGTTCTCTGGCTCTTCTTCTGCGTTCAAGTGATATAGGTTGCCGAAAAACTCATCAAAACCGTGGTTGGTAGGAAGGTGTTCGTCTCGGTCGCCTAAATGGTTCTTACCAAATTGTCCGGTTGCATAACCCATTTGCTTAAGCACGGTTGCAATCGTTGGATCTTTTTCCGAGATACCTGGCGGAGCGCCTGGTAAGCCCACTTTTGATAGACCAGTACGTTTTGGCATTTGACCAGTAATGAATGCAGAACGGCCTGCTGTCGAACTTTGCTGTGCGTAGAAGTTAGTGAACTTCGCACCTTCTTTAGCAATGCTATCGATGTTCGGCGTGTTGTACGCCATCATGCCTTGGTTGTAGGTACTAAGGTTCCAGTAACCAACATCATCACCAAAGATGACAAGAATGTTGGGTTTGTCCGCTGCGTGTGCAACTGCAGATGCAGCGCCTAATGCTAACGTACATGCGTTAAGTACGAGTTTTTTACTGCTCGTTTTGGTCGCATTTTTCATATTATCTCCAAGAGTTCGCTAGTGCGTAAAAATGGTATTCGCTTTTCAATACCATTGTTGATATAAGATAAAGCACTAATTTCAGGCGATAAATGCAGTCAGAATTAGTTAACCTATAAATTAAATTTATGAGTAACGTTATGGACTTGAATTTGATCCAAACTTTTCTTGTTGTCGCGGAGTTCCAATCTTATACAAAAGCCGCGGAACAATTGGGGCTGACACAACCTGCTGTGAGCGCTGCAATAAAGCGTTTAGAACAAGTGGTCGATAAGCAATTATTTGTCAAAAAAGGGCGAGGTATCGCACTAACATCTACCGCCTATCAGCTACTACCGCAATTCCAGCAAGCGGTTAATATCATTGATAATGCGATATCCGATAAGAATCATTTTGAAGTGTGTTGTTCCGAAATTTTATTGCACATTATGGACCCGATAAAGAACACTATTTTTTATGAATCGCCACCCGAAAAGTTCTTATTATTTGAGCTTCTAAGACAACAAAAAGTCGATCTTGTCATTGATACTGTTATCACAAAAGATGCAGCGTTTATTATTGAAGATGCCTACGAAGAAGAGGCGGTGATTATCTGTCGTGAGAATCATCCCCGCGTGCAAGGCTCGCTCTCAAAAGAACAGTTTTATGAGGAAACTCACTGTTTGTTTTCAGGGAAATGGAACAACATGAGCGGTTTTGAACAGCTATCCCAAGAAACTATTCAAGAGAGAAAAGTCGATTTGATCACATCTTCGCTTGCTGGTATGGCGTTGTACGTCGCGCAACGCGATTGTTTAGGCTTAGTGTCTCAATCTTTTGCAAACAAATGGAGTAAAGCCCTTAAGCTTCAAGTTCTGCAGTGCCCTATTTCTATATGCGCTATCCCTTACAAGTTTGTTTACCATAAGCGAGAGATGAACAACCCTGCTCATATTGCGCTACGTGAAAAAATTAAAGCGAACTTAACGGCTGCCCACTACGAGCCAGTTTCCTTGTAGGCCTTGTTGATTCGCATTTTCTTTGCCATTCGTTGCTCTTAAAGCTTTTATTAGACGGAAAAAAGAGGCTCATATGAGCCTCTTTTCTATATGGTTGCATCTTATTGCTTACGTAGCACTAGCCTACTTATTTGGGTTCTCTTTTAATTTCTCCATCACCTGATCGAGCGAGAAGCTTGCCGCTTTTTGCCTTGGTGGGAACTCTTTAAACGTTTCGAGGAATCGTCCTACGTAAGCTTGGGCGGGAACCAGCATATAAGCACGGTCTAGCATCCAATCATAGTAGGTGTTGGAAGTGATATCAGCGACTTCGTAAGGATCCATACGTAAGTTGAAGATCTTAGGAACTCGAAGTGTGATGAATGGTTCCGCCCAAATGCGCAGCGTACCTTTTGCTCGTTGCTCCATGAAAACCAGTTTCCACTTGTTATAACGAAGTGCGGTTAAGTCTCCATCATCCGAGAAGTAAAAAATCTCTTCACGCGGTGCTTTCTCTTCTTTGCCAGTTAAATATGGCAGGAAGTTGTAACCATCGAGATGCACTTTGAATTTCTTACCATTCGCACTATAGCCTTTGAGTAATTTCTCTTTGATACTGTCATCACCCGCGGCAGCAACGAAAGTTGGCATCCAGTCCATATGGTGCATGATATCATTCGAGACAGAGCCAGCTTTAATTTTACCCGGCCAACGTACCATCGCAGGGACTCGATATGCACCTTCCCAGTTGGTATTTTTCTCTCCACGGAATGGCGTTGTACCTGCATCTGGCCACGAGTTCATGTGTGGACCATTATCGGTTGAATAAAAGACTATCGTGTTGTCTTTTATGCCCAAGTCGTCCACTTTTTTCAGTAGTTGGCCGACATGATTATCATGCTCAACCATACCATCTGCATACTCACTGATGCCTGTTTTTCCCGAATTCTCTTCTTTCACGTGGGTACGGAAATGCATACGCGTTGCGTTCCACCAGACGAAGAAAGGTTTTTCAGCTTTGACGGCACGATCCATAAAATCGAGAGCCGCATCCAACGTCTCTTCATCCACGGTTTCCATACGCTTGCGAGTCAGAGGCCCGGTGTCCTCAATTTTGCCGTCAGCGTACGAGCGAATAACACCTCGTGGACCAAATTTTTTACGAAATTCTGGATCTTTAGGGTAATCGACGTTTTCTGGTTCTTCCTCGGCGTTCAAGTGATAAAGGTTGCCAAAAAATTCATCGAAGCCGTGGTTAGTAGGCAGGTGTTCGTCTTTGTCGCCTAAATGATTTTTACCAAATTGACCCGTCATATAGCCCATCGGCTTCAACATTTCGGCAATGGTGGCATCTTCTTCCTTCAAGCCAAGATCTGCGCCAGGAAGCCCTACTTTACTTAAACCCGTTCTAAGGACGGTCTGGCCGGTGATAAAAGTAGAACGGCCCGCAGTACAAGATTGTTCACCGTAATAATCCGTGAACATCATGCCCTCTTTCGCGATGCTGTCTATGTTTGGTGTTTTGTATCCCATCAAACCGAAGGTGTAAGCACTGAGATTGGACTGGCCAATATCATCACCCCAAATGACGAGAATGTTAGGTTTCTCTGCCGCGATACTGCTACTTGTCGCGCTAATTAAGGCGGCGGCAAGAATCGCTAATCGACGTTTTACGCCATATTTCGCTGTCATATAAACCTCTGTGTGTATTAGAAAAGAGCTTCCTGCAACAGAATGTATAGTCTAGAAATAGTGGATAAGCGAATCTTAGAAATAAGAACTTTAGAGACATTAACAGCTGCTCTAGTCCCCAAAATAGCTGATTATTTACTTTAGAAATTGTGGTAGTACTTATTGATTTGGCGATTTAAATTGGTGCTCGTTCCCTCGTAGAGTTATTTCTTCCATATCAGAATTTTGATATGACTCCGACATATTGCATTACAAATAAAATACAGCATTGATTTCACGCCAACATTAATGATAATAGTTTTTACTATCATTAATAATTAAAATGCCAATATGTTTGAGTCTACCCTTTCGTCTGCTCCTAAGACGGCAGCTTCCGATAACGGTCTCAATAATGAATATGAGCTCGTACTGGACAAGCACAGCCATACTGTGATGATAAATCGTCCGCCAGACAAAAAGTTAGTTCAGCTTACAAGCGTTCAATTCGAGCTGCTCCGTACTCTGACTCATTATCAAGATCAAGTACTTAGCAAACCTTTCCTTTATGAAACGGTACTGAAGCGCACGTTCTCAGAGCATGACCGCGCACTCGATATGCACATTAGTAGAATAAGAAAACGACTGGTTAGCGAAGGGATTAACGCGGATCGAATTCAGACCGTTCATCGACAAGGTTATGTATTTAAGCATGCGAAAAAGTAAAGAAATCGCGGCGAATTGCTCCAACTTTTGGTAATTGACCGCTTATTTTGCTTTAATTAATGCAAATTCTAATCACGTAAAATAACTCAATGAATTTGCGCTTAATTTTTATACTTTGCATTGCTACATTGTTTGCTGGCTGTGCAACCTATGCGGGCCTTAACTATGACCAACTGTTTGGTCCACAGCTCGTTCGTGAACGTACGGCGGACGTAGCTACACCTCAAGCAAACTTCTTCCAAAGCGAAGTCAAACCCATTATGGATAACCGCTGTGTCGTCTGTCATGCGTGCTACGATGCACCATGCCAGCTTAAGCTTTCTTCCGTTGAGGGTATTGACCGTGGCGCGAGCAAAGCACTGGTATATGAAGGAACAAGACTTACTGCCGCCGCGCCAACACGCTTATTCGAAGATGCAGAAACAACCCAAGAGTGGCGCGATGCGGGTTTTCATCCGGTACTTAACGAACGTGATCAGAGCATGGCGGCCAACATTGATGCAGGCCTCATTGCACGTTTGCTACAACAAAAAGAACGCCACCCGCTGCCTGATCAAGTCCAGTTAGAAGGTTTTGATTTTTCGATAGATCGAGAACAAACCTGTCCAACAATTGAAGAGTACGAACAGTACGAAAAAGATAACCCAACCTGGGGAATGCCTTTTGGTATGCCAAACCTATCAAACAGTGAATACCACACACTGATGACTTGGCTGGAAAACGGCGCGATAATGAACGTTCACCAACCAATTAGTGAACAAGAGCAAGCTCAAATCGACAAGTATGAAACTTTGCTCAATCGCGCTGATCTAAAAAATCAACTGATGGCTCGCTATATTTACGAGCATTTGTTTTTGTCTCACCTCTACTTTTCAGAACTCACTGAAGATCCTCGATTCTTTACGTTAGTTCGTTCTTCTACTCCACCGGGGCAACCAGTAAAACGTATTTCAACACGTCGCCCGTACGATGCTCCCGGGGTTGAGCGCGTGTTTTATCGAATTATTCCAGAACAAGGGACGATTGTAGATAAAACACACATGCCGTTCGCGTTAAACAAGCAACGTATTGAAAACTGGAACACTTGGTTTATCGATGCTGATTACACGGTTAATCAACTACCGAGTTATGAACCTGAAGTTGCTGCAAACCCGATGACATCATTTATCGATCTTCCGGTTAAATCACGCTTCAAGTTTATGTTGGACAATGCGCAAAACACGATCATGGCTTACATTAAAGGGCCTGTTTGTCGTGGCCAACTTGCACTGAATGTTATCAATGATCGCTTTTGGATATTCTTTCTAGATCCAGATAAAGCAGATATCCCTGAAGTAAATGAGTTTTACCGCTCTCAGGCTGATAACCTAAGACTGCCAGCAGAGCAGGAAAGCAATACGCTACCTGTTACCAACTGGGTTAAATACGCGCGTCAGCAAGCTCGCTACCTAGAAGCCAAGTCTGAATTTACCAATAACTGGTTTAAGGAAGGCGAAAACCTATCCACCGACGTAATTTGGGACGGTAATGGCACCAACCACAATGCGGCATTAACGATTTTCCGCCACTTTGACAGCGCGTCAGTCGTACAAGGGTTAGTTGGCGAGCAGCCGAAAACGGTATGGATTCTTGACTACGCGTTGCTAGAACGCATCCACTATTTGCTCGTTGCTGGGTTTGATGTGTACGGTAACTTCGGCCACCAACTCATGACACGAATGTTCATGGACTTTTTGCGTCTGGAAGGCGAAAGTAACTTTATCTCGTTGCTACCAACCGATATGCGTCATGAACTGCAATCAAGCTGGTATAAAGATCAAAGTCCACAGTTAAGTGACTTTTTACAACGCAACGTGAAGCCATTTAACCAACCAACCAGCGTCGAGTACAAAACTGACGATCCAAAAACAGAGTTAGTCGAGTTGCTTAGAGAACGAGTTTCAGATGTTCTTCTTCCGCGCTACGAGGTTAAAGATACTGAGCTTTCTGCTCAAAGTGAAAAACAGCTCCAACGTATTGGCCAAGTTCGTGGAGAAGGCCTAAAAACCGTTCCGCAAATCACCATGCTTATGGTGAGAAGCCAGTCTGGAAAAGATGAGTTATTCACCCTACTTCACAATAATGCGCACACGAATATTTCTAGCTTGTTTGATGAAGAAAGCAACCGCGACTTTGCTAACGATGATATGACCATCGTACGTGGCGTTGTGGGAAGCTACCCAGCGGCATTTTTCTCGATCAACGAAAATCAAGTAAAAGAATTTGTCGATCAATTTAGTGCCATCCAAAATGAATCCGATTACGTTAAGTTGTTGGATAATTTTGCGATTCGCAGAAGCTCAGAAAAATTCTGGCCGTTTAGCGATCGTCTGCACAATTGGTACCGTACAAAACAACCGATCGAATTTGGATTACTTGACTATAATCGTTTTGAGAATCGATGATGATTTAAGGGGGTTCTCATGGGTATCCGAGATAACATTGCCGCTCTTGAACAACAGATTTACGTTGCTTGTTCTGAGGGAGACTACGAAACGGTCAACATGCTTGAGCATCAACTCGAATACTTGCGTGGCAAAGTGGAGCATCCTTTTGATGACGACCCTTATGCCCTAGACACTCGATTCGAGTGGGAAGATGACATGACCGAATAGAAAAAACCTCCGGCTTGCCGGAGGTTTTTGTTTTTGGGATGCAATTGATTTACTTCGCCATCAACTCATCAAGAGCTTGAATTGATTCAGACACTTGAGACACCAATTGATCTTTAGTCGCCATGTAGGTATCTAAAGGTTGAGGCGCAGCTTCAATTTCTTGGCAAGAGTTCATTAATGCCGTAAGCCCTAAACTCCCTGCGCTGCCTTTTAGTTTGTGAGCAAGGTTCTTCACTTGTTTACTGTCATTACCACCAGCAGACGCTTGCAGCTTGCTTAGTACATCGGCACTGGTCGTTCTAAACAGATTAATGATGTGCAACATCTTCTCTCTGCCCAAGATTTTCATATCGGACTCAATCACGCTCGGGTTAATGATGACCACATCTGATTCCTCTGTTTTAGGGACTTGAATAACCTTTGATTGTATCGCTTGTTCTTGAGGCGAAGTTTGATCAAACGGGGTACAGTCGGCATTTTGTGGCAACAATAACGGCTTTCCATCCAGCACGTCCTGAATCAATGCCGCTAGAGCTTCTTTTGCCAATGGTTTAGGTAAATACCCGTCAAAACCTGCAGCTAAATAGCGCTCAACTTCTTCGGCAAAAACGTGCGCAGACACTGCGATCATAGGCGTAGCAGCAAGGGCTTTATTAGCTGGTTTGTTACATTCAATTTGTTTCAAACGTTGGATTAACTCGGTTCCATCACAGTCTGGCAAGTTGATATCGACTAAAGCGATATCAAAATCCTGCGTGCTGATCAGTTGCTCTGCTTGTGAGCCGTTTTCTGCCATCACGACCTGGTGGCCCATGCTTTCTAAAAAGCCTTCCGCAACCACTCGGTTTACTTCATTGTCTTCTACCAACAAGACTTTCGCTTTCACTTTGCAGCGCGCGGTTGCCACAGCACCGGTTTCAACAGGTTCACTTTCCTCTAATGGAATGGAGAACCAGAATCGACTGCCATGTCCTTCTTCAGAATCGACTTCTAAAATACCGCCCATCGCTTCAATGATTCGTTTACTGATGGCAAGGCCAAGACCCGTTCCTCCAGTTTGACTCATCCCACCTTCGGCTTGCGTGAAGGCATCAAACAACGTTCTCTGATCTTTTTTGGCAATACCAATCCCGGTATCTGATACTTCAAATAGGACTTGCGATTCATCCTCTGGATTGAGGCTCACATAGATATCAATTTCACCTTCGTCAGTAAATTTAATCGCGTTTCCGACGAGGTTGTTCAGAACCTGACTGATTCTGGTGACATCCCCTTTCCAATAGCGACTTACATCACTTTCAATATGATAGGAAAACAACAACTTCTTCTCTTGAGCTCGGCTGTTCATTAACTGGAAAGTATCTTCAACCATTTGGTGTAAATCGAAGCCCATGTGGCGAATCTCTAAATGCCCTGCTTCAATCTTGGAGTAGTCCAGCACATCATTCAGAATCGCGAGCAACGTTTTACCACTGCGGTTGATGATTTCCGCATAACGCTTTTGAATAGGGTTGAGGCCGGAGTCAATCAACAAACGTGCCGTTCCGAGCACTCCATTCATCGGCGTTCTGATCTCATGGCTCATGGTCGCCAAGAATGCTGATTTAGCTCGACTCGCTTGCTCTGCTTGCTTACGAGCTTTCGCGTGATTCAAAACCTCTTCATTCAAACGACGGTTTGCTTGTTTTAACTGAGAAGTGCGTTGCTCAACGAGCTCTTCCAAATGCTCTTTGTGCTCTTCGAGCTCTCGCTTGGCTTGAGCTTCTCCCTCTGCGACCACTTTTAGCGCTTGCGCTGTATTTCGAGCCGTGATGATAGCTTGCCCCATATGCGCTAGCTCATCTTTGCCTTTTACCTCCAGCTCGACGGCTAAGTTACCCTGCGCCACAGAAAGCAGCGCAGCAGAGTACTCTGCCAATCGCTTAACCACAGAAAGGTATACAACACGCCATAGAATCAGCACCAACACAATCAAACCAACAATTGAAATCACCGTTAGAGACCACTGAGCGAATTTCAGCGTGCTCGTCAATTCATCCACAGCGACGGTTGTTGTTTTGTTTGAATCATCAACCAATTTGTTTACGGTACCATTCAGCTCCGAAAACAATTCCAGTGTCTTTTGCATCAGTTGTTGAGATTGTTCGTTATTCTCATACTGCTGCATCAAAATAGTGAACACGACCTGACGCTTACCGAGCTCTGTTAGTAGTTGGCTCATTTGTTTGGAGCGAGTGGGATCTTCTACGGCAAGCACACGGCGCTTCATGATTTTGAGATTACTTTCAAAATCACTTTGCACCTGCTGGATTCGCTCAATATTGGTTAATGTGCGAGCTTCTTCAATTTGATTCAGCATTTTAAAAGCCAATAAGTGCAGCTCATGCAATCGCTCTGTCAGATCTAGATCCACTTCCACCAGCGCATCTAGTGCCTGATAAACTTGGGATTTTTTATTCGATTCTAATAAGTCATAGATATGTGTGACGTTAGCAACGGCAATGGTGCTCGTGTTCTGAACTTGCGTGCGAGTTAGCTGTTCCAACTCTTCACTCAGTAAGCGCATCTCTTCGACACGAGTATCAATCTCTTTTGCCAGCCACAGCTTTCTTTCAACCGAAACACCAAGTTCTGCCAAGTTGTCGATAACGTTCTGGACGTTACTCTCGAGATCTTCTAGCAATTGAGAATCAAACGACTCACTCCCCAGCTCTTTGATATGAGTAAGCAATGATTCGAGCTGTTCGAAAAGCACACGCCCAGACTCTTTTCTTTCCTGCTCGTTTCTTGCGTTTGATAACAGTTGTACAGACGAAATGATGCGAGTACTCAACTCAGAGACTTGCCTCGCTTCAATCATGGCGGGAATTGCAGAATCCACGACATTTCTTTCCGTCTTGGCAACTAAAGAAAATCCAGACACACCAATAAGTGCCGATAACATAACCAGCATTGCCATCGCAATGAAAGACAACAAGAGTTTACGACCGATGCTTGCGGTTGCTAGCAACATATTTTCATGACCTTAATGTTCGTGTTCAGCGACATATTACGTTATATTTTGCAGTGTTTACTTAATCTATGCCAACGAACTTCATTTCATGGTTAAAAATCAACACGCATTTCGCACAATTTTCAAACATTCTGCAGTCACATTAGCCCTTGTCGCTTCTTTACCAGTGGTTGCAGCAGAAAAAGTATGTGCCATCTACCCTCACCTAAAGGATTCATACTGGTTATCCGTAAACTATGGAATGGTGTCCGAAGCGAAAAAAGAAGGCGTCGAACTGAGAGTCCTTGAAGCGGGTGGCTATCCAAACAAAACGCGTCAAGAGCAACAACTCGCACTGTGCAGCCAATGGGGAGCAGATGCGATTGTCCTTGGGACCGTGGACCCACAGGCCTATGAGCATTCGCTTAAGAATTGGGTCGGAAACATTCCTGTCTTTGCTACTGTGAACCAACTCGATCTGGATGAAGAGCAAAGTGAGCTGTTAAAAGGTACGGTCGGTGTTGACTGGCACTGGATGGGATACGAAGCGGGAAAATATCTGGCTGCTCGCCATCCAAAGGGATCAGGAAAAACAAACATTGCCTTACTTTTGGGGCCGCGTACTCGTGGAGGTACGAAGCCCGTGACTGCCGGATTTTATGAAGCGATCCAAGGAAGTGATATCAACATCGTTGACTCGTTTTGGGCAGACAACGACAAGGAGTTACAACGTAACCTGGTTCAACGTGTGATTGATATGGGAAATATAGATTATATTGTTGGCAGCGCGGTTGCGATTGAAGCCGCTATCAGTGAACTGCGTAGCGCAGGCAAAGCTGAGGAGATCGGTTTGGTTTCTGTGTACTTGAGTCATGGTGTTTACCGAGGCCTATTGCGTAACAAAGTGCTCTTCGCACCAACAGATAAAATGGTGCAGCAAGGCAGGCTTTCCGTCATGCAAGCAGCGCATTACTTAAGGGGTGAAGAGTATGACAAACATGCCTCACCAACCATCAAACCACTGACTCCCAAGACGCTTCATGACGATACGATCGAAGAATCGTTATCTCCGTCAGAATATAGGCCGACATTCCGCGTTAAGGCTGTTGATTGAAAGACAAAAAACGTGTTCTATTGAATAATAACAATTTTAAAATCATACAAACGGAAACATCTTGATGCAAAAAACCATTCGTACCATGCCAACCCACAAACATGTGGCTTTGGTTGCCCATGACAACTGCAAACCTGAGCTACTTCGCTGGGTAAAAGAAAACAAAGAAAAACTGCAGAGTCACTTTCTTTACGCGACAGGCACAACCGGGCACATGTTGAGCAAAGAAACTGGACTGGCGATTAAGAGCATGATCAGTGGCCCAATGGGCGGTGACCAACAACTTGGCGCGCTCATTTCAGAAGGTAAGATCGACGTTCTCGTTTTCTTCTGGGATCCGCTAAACGCCGTACCTCACGACCCAGACGTTAAAGCGCTTCTTCGTATTGCTAGCGTTTGGAATATTCCTGTGGCAACGAACCGAGCCACCGCTAAGTTCCTGTTTAACTCCCCTCTTCTTGAGCAAGAAGTAGATATTGAAGTACCGGATTACGAAGCGTATCTTGCTGAACGCATGTAAGCTTTGATGCCAACCGAATAACGTAAAGGCGATACTGAGTATCGCCTTTATTGTTTCTAAAATTCAGAACTCTGCCTTCAACGCGAAGTGATGATCGGATAATCACCATTGACGAGCTCTTGAACAAATGCGGACCCAGCGCCAGTGTGCGTAATCCAAACTTTCTCTTTCGCACGCGTAATCGCCACGTAAAACAGCCTGCGCTCTTCTGCGTGAGGGAATTTGTCTTTGGACTCGGTCAATGCGCCATCAATGTGAATTTGCTTCTTCTTCGCAGGGAACTGCCCCTCATCCACAGAAAGAATAATGACAAAATCAGCCTCTCGCCCTTTACTCGCATGGCAAGTCATAAAACGAATATCGAGATTAGGAAAACGTCGCAACCAATCGTCATACAAGTCGGGCTTATGATAATGATTACGTCCTAACAATAAGACTGACTTGGTTTGCTTGGCTTGTTGATTCAATTGATCCAAGATCTTTTCAACTTGGTTACTCGGTGCGGTATGCACACTCTTCTGCTTACGTTGCTTGTGGCTATTTAGTGTTTTCGGCAATTGCGATGGGTTTTGCTGCACAAAAGTGTTTGCCACATCACCAATCTGATTGTTGAAACGATAAGTCGTATCTAGATGATGAACGGTAGAGTGAGCAAAGCGCTCTTTAAACCCAGTGATAAGATCGACGTCCGCACCAGCAAACTGATAGATGGCCTGCCAGTCATCACCAACCGCAAACAACGTCGCACCCGCTTGTTTCTGAGTGGATTCACACAGTGCTTCAATCAGCGCTAAACGGTCTGGAGAGATATCTTGGTACTCATCGACCATAATGAAGCGCCATGGAGAGACAAATTTCCCTTTATTTACATAATCTGTCGCACGACTGATCATGGTAGGGAAATCCACTTGATTGCTTTCTTTAAGCATTTTCTGCCACGCCGTAAAACATGGCCAACACAAGGCGAGTTCGCTGTTTAAACGAGTATAGTCTTGGTGATTTACCAACTTTTCTTGCACTTGCTTTTTGGTTAGCCCTACCGTAGCTAAGTGAGACAACTGAGAGTCTAGCCACGCGATCAGTTTTGGGTTTTCTGAGTGACTTCCTAACTCATCGTCCCCTTTTAAATAGGCAATCGGCCATTTGTCTAAATGTTTTTGCCAACGTTTAAAGTTAGTAGGCGTCATCCAATGCTTTTTCAGCCAATCTACACACCATGCCGTTCGCTGGTTGTCATCTAACGCCAACGGACTGATCTCAACAGGCTGTTGCTCAACTTGATTAAGTATATATAAGCCTAGTTGATGGAACGTATTCACACGCACACCGTCTGCGGCCATGCCTACTTTATCCACTAAACGCTCTTTCATTTCAGTCGCGGCATCACGACCGAAAGCCAGCATAAGCAACTCTTCTGCTTGAGCCTGGTGGCTTTGCAACAAGTATGCAACTCGAGCCGTTAAAACACTGGTTTTGCCAGAGCCTGCGCCAGCAAGGACTAAGTTGTGATCATCGTTGAGCAACACCGCATATTGCTGGGATAAGTTTAAAGGCGAAGATTCTATGCGATTAAACAGCACTTCCCAATTCGGACGCTCTTCCTCAAGCCAATCACGATTACGCTCACCAAGCGTCGCAGACGTATCAATAAGCCAAGGTTCGATTTCCGCCATGCGATTCGGCATCCGCATTTTGGCTTCTTCTAGAGTGGTTTTCATTTCGCTTAACTCTTGGTTAAGACTTTCCACCCAGGAGACCACTTGAGAGTGCGATAGATAGGCAGGAAGATGCTTAAGTTTGTAGAGCTCTTCTTCCCACTTAGGTAGATACTCAGCCAGTTTTCGGCACTGAGTATTGTGCCATTCTTGATACTGACGAACAGCTTCAAGAGCAAACTTACGGCATTGTGGCCACGGTAGCCCTTGTACTAGCCAGCTTTGTTGTTTGCCTTCGTGCTCATGAGCAAAAAACTGCAAAGAGCTCCATAACAACCCACGCTTTACGCTAACTTTGCCATTCCAGATCGTAAAAGGAATATGTTCTTCACTGCCTATTGAGCTTAATAAAACACTGTTCTCTTTTATTTCGACGTGATGGTACTCATTTTGAATAAAAAACTGTGCTTTGCTAGTGGCAGTGAGCTGCATGAAACGTGCGCCTTTTAATTTAGAAGTTGTCGATTTATATCATTTTAAGGCGCCAAATTGTAGCAATGGCGAGCACCTAAGTAAGCATCTTCTTTTATTCTTTAATAAAATTCACATTACTGTCGATTTAGTAACCTAAAGCTCATTCTATTTGAAGCTGACTTTACAATTATAGACACATTGCGTGGCTGCTTTAGTATAAGTCAATGACATCCCTGTTAATTTTATCAGCAACAACGAATTTTTCTTAAAGTAAATCATAAACGCGCTATAGTGGGTTTGGTAGTATTCCCCCGTTCTTCATCGGAAACATAAGGCGCATTGTGCAAGCAACTTCTAAATTTCGGCTCTACTGGGCAAACAAGACCATAAATTACAGCGTTCTTATCCTAATCACCTTACTGGGTGTGGTTATCCCGACTTGGTACTTCGAGCAAAACACGCTGATCACGCCTCTAATATTGGGCGTTATTGCAGCTGCTTTGGCAGAGAGTGATGATAGTTTCACTGGACGCATCAAGGCGCTGATTCTGACCTTTCTCTGTTTTGCGCTCGCCGCTTTCTCAATTGAAATCTTGTTCGACACCCCTTGGGCATTTGCATTAGGGTTATTTATCTCAACCTTTGGTTTTATCATTCTTGGAGCGATAGGTCCTAAATACGCGAGCATTGCTTTTGGCTCTTTGCTGATCGCCATTTACACCATGCTTGGCGCACATGAGAGTACTAACATTTGGTTTCAGCCACTGCTGCTTTTAACTGGTGCGGCTTGGTATTACTTCATGTCGATGATTTGGCAGATATTTTGGCCTCTTCAGCCTGTACAACAAAGCTTAGCCAATGTGTTCTTCCAAATGGCAAATTATCTCGATGCGAAAGCCAAGCTTTTTCACCCTGTCACCAACCTAACGCCACAGCCACTTCGGATTGAAGCCGCCAAGTGCAACGCAGCGACGGTGATGGCGCTAAACGCTTGCAAAGCGACATTACTAAACCGCTCGAAACGCGGCCACATTGATGGCCCTAGTGACCGATTCTTAAATATCTACTTCATCGCTCAAGACATCCACGAACGAGTCAGCTCTAGCCATTACCGCTATCAAGATTTAGCAACTGAATTTGAACGTTCTGATGTGCTGTTTCGTTTTAAATATCTTTTGGAATCTCAAGCCCAAGCGTGTCGCGATATTGCATTAGCGATTCAGCTAGGGAATGAATACTCACATACCGATCAGTCCATCTTGGCCTTAGCTGAAGTGCAAAATTCACTTGCTTACTTAGAAGAACAAAAGCAAGGACACTGGAAACGTCTGCTAATGCAGTTAACATATTTATTCAATAACTTAGCGACGGTAGAAAAGCAACTGAATAACATTAACAACCCAGATGTTGAGGGCCTAGAGGAAGATACGCTCGCCGATACTAACCCGCACACATTAAAAGCCATGTGGCAGCGTATATCCGCGAATTTACACAAAGATTCGATGCTGTTTCGACACGCATTGCGTATGTCGATTGCCTTGACGATTGGTTATGGAATCATTCAAGTATTCAACATCGACCGAGGTTACTGGATACTCTTAACCACTCTCTTCGTGTGTCAGCCGAACTACAGCGCAACACGTCAAAAACTGACAGCGCGAGTCATAGGCACTTTAGCTGGTTTGTTAATTGGCGTACCATTACTGACTTTCTTCCCTTCTCAAGAAAGCCAGTTAGTATTCATCGTTATTTCTGGCGTGATGTTTTTCGCCTTTCGGATGAACAATTACGGATACGCAACCGGTTTTATCACACTACTGGTCCTCTTCTTATTCAACCAGTTAGGTGAAGGTTACGCGGTTGTGCTTCCTCGACTAGCTGATACCCTCATCGGGTGTGTGCTTGCTGTAGGAGCCGTGCTGGTTATTTTGCCAGATTGGCAATCGAGAAGGCTGCACAAAGTCATGTCGGATGCGATAGATGCTAACAAACAGTATCTCGATCAGATCATTGGTCAGTATCGAATTGGTAAAAAGGACAACTTGAGCTATCGCATTGCTCGTCGTCAGGCCCATAACAGTGATGCCTCACTTTCTTCTGCCATCAGTACAATGCTTGCGGAACCTGGTAAATATCGTGCTGCCGTTGATGAGAGCTTCCGCTTCTTAACGTTAAATCACGCAATGCTGAACTATATTTCTGCTCTTGGTGCGCACCGAACTCGCATTGAAGATGAGTCAATTCATAAGCTCGTTTTAGATGCACACCGCTGTATTCATCAGCATTTAGACGTCCTCCATAAACAGCTTCACCAGCATTGCGAAGAGTGCGATTTATCTAATATTGACGATGCGGGACTCGAGCAACGCTTGAATGAGTGGCGAGATGAAGATGATAGTTCCGCTCGCATGGTACTGCAGCAACTTCACCTTATCTATCGCATGCTCCCAGAGCTACATTCACTTGCCAGTAAGTTTGCAGTGAGGGTGAACTAGTAACACACGCATATAAAAGGGAAGCGAATTGTCGCTTCCTTTTTTCTTTCTACTTTTCTATCTACCCCAAAGTGGGTAATTATGTACCTTCATAGGAAAAATCTGACGTATCACTTAACACACCTTGACAATGTTCGGACAAAAAGCAACCGATCAAATTCTAATCTATCTAGGTTGAATAAATATGTTGTATCCAAAGGACGAAGAATTTCGGGAAATGAAGGATAAACCGAATTACAACGAGGGTATTGAGATGAACGCACAACAATTTAATGAACTTAAACAAAAGCTCAGTGATTTAACGGCGAGTCAGTTGAAATCATTACAGGGTGAGATAAGCGTAAAGTTAAACAAAACACAAAACCCAGTACTTTCTGTTGAAGAAAGAGAAATGCTTTCTAAACTGTTTGCTTAATCAAATCATTGATATAAAACACTTGAACGTTTTATAAACTCCACCTATGCTCTCATTAGCATAGTATTGGGAGTGGTGATATGCCTGTATCAGGAATTCAATCTGGGCACCAAATTCTTCAGATGTCACAGCAGATGGCTGAAAAAGCCGCGCATGGTATTAATGATAATTTAGGTAAAGTGAAAGAAGAGATCTCTTCTCACAACATCGATTTGGCTAAAGTGGCAGATGTCGCAATAACCGCTTCAACTCCTAGCCTCCCTTCTCAAAAAGTTGAATCACTCATCAACCTTACGCAAGCTGCAGGTTACAACCGAGTGGGTGCGTCCGTCATTGAGAAAAACAATGAAGTCATTGGCAGCTTACTCGATATTCACGTCTAAAACTTCTTAGTTCCGACCTGTCACTACAAATCCGTAACAAGCCCTCTTTTGCTATCTAATGTTGTGCTATTTCGATTCAATAAGTCTCGATAAAAATCAATAACTCCCAATAAAAACGGACGCCTTGTTAAAGCCGCCCGTTTTATGTTGAATCCAGATTTATCCGTTATCAATAACACCGTGATTCAGCAATGACTCTACAATCTCATTGGAGCTAAGACCGTTGAAGTCTATCGATGTACCTAAGTTTTCCACAACAATGGTTTGCTGGACATTTGCATCCGTCGTAATGTTCAGAGAAACATTTTCTGTTGATGCGTCGTAATCGGCTTGAATGTGCGCAAGTAAATCATCAATACCTGCCGTTGGATCATTCAAATCAGCGATCACGTCTTTGAGGTCAATGGTGTCCTCATTAACGCTAAAGTCAGTGATGGTGTCAATCGCACCATTATCCACCGTGTCTTCTGTCCATTTAAAGATATCGCTACCCGCACCACCAGTCAGAATATCAGAGCCTAGTCCACCGATAAGCACGTCGTCTCCATCTCCTCCTAGGATATAATCATCTCCCGTACCTGCTGCTAAAGTAATGCCTGCATCACTACCAATAAGATAGCTGTCTTCACTTTCAGCGGACTGATCAATATCTTGATTATTTAGCGTAACGTTTAGATTAATATCTAATGGCGTTGAATACGCTTGATCACCATTTGATGCAGTAGAAACCGCAGTCAATGTAATATCGTAATCTCCCGGGATCGCATTATTGATGTGTAGCGTATCAATTTCATCTTCTGGAACAGTCCATGTTGTACCATCAAAGCTGATATTCGATGCTGTAGCTTCACTCGTGATAGTGGCTCCTCTTGGCACGCCAGTGAGCTCTAAGGCTAGTACTTCATCGACATCGGTCAACGCCGCCATAATACCCACCAGCGCGATGCCTTGACGGCTTGCACTTTGACTCGCACTAATTCTTTGAATGTAACTAAAGTTCTGATCAATGGCCAAGTTTGGTACGTCAGCGACAGGCGTTACGTTAATATCAAAAGTTTCTGATGTTTGTAATGAGGTACCCGTTAAGTTGTCATAGAAGATACCGTTGTCATCAGCGGTAACGGTAAGCGCAATAGAATTGCTGTTCACGTCACTGGCATCAATAAATACACCGACATCCGGATCCGTCGAAGCGAAAAGACTATTAAGCTGAGACAAGGTCCCCATCAGTACAGTTTCACCCGCTAAACCAACGCCTTGAGTAATGCCACTCCCAGCCGGGATAACGACACTTATATTACCCTCATCGATGCTGAGTGACACCGTCATGATTTCATTCTCATGAATACCTGCAAAATCAACATCGGTAATTTCGATACCTGAGATTTTTTGATCCGATGACTCCATAATCGTATTTGTGACCATTGAGCCATCAATCTCCGGAGCATCGTTAATCGCCTGCACTGTCATCACGGCTGAGCCACTGACGGTCTTCGGATCCGAGACTCCATTGGTCATGCCATCATCCGTAATATCGTAATTAAAGCTTACATCCCCGTAAAAATCAGGAGCAGGTTCAAAGCTCCACTCCGTTGAGCTCAGTTGAGTAAGCGTCCCTGCTGCAGGGTCGACAAGCGTAACATTGCTAACGGTTAAATTGTCCGACTCAATATCAACCGCATTAACCAGCAAGTCTGCTGCGGTAACAATAACAGCGCCGCTGTCTTCATCAATACTTGTCAACGTCACTTCCGATGTTGTTGGCGCATCATTCACCTCTGTGACTTCAATTACAAATTGGCTACTATTTGAATTGAGTGTTTCATCGACACCGCTAATCACGATACCTTCGTTGCCTTGGTCATCAACAGTGATATCGACATTGACGTTACCAAAGAAGTTAAGCGCTGGATTAAACTCTACTAAACCATCAGCGATAGCGGCGTTAAGGTCAGATACGGTTCCTTTCAGTTCAATTGAACCCGTGCCGTCTCCAGAAATCGTCAATCCGTAATTGGCAATAATCGATGGTTCGAGCGCCAAGTAACCGCTATCGACAGCAATATTCAAGACATACTCTGCGGTAGGATCATCAAGTACCGCATCCACATCCGAAATACCAAATGTATCCAGCAGGATAGCGTTGTCTTCTGGTGTTTCAACGTCAATGACATTCACGAAGTCCGGTCGATCATTCACCGCTTCAACATCAACAGCTACGTCAAACTCCTCGGCTGAACCTAAACTTTGGCGACCATCGAGCCCGGTATCAACGGCTTGCACTTTGAAATGCAGTGACCCTCCCCATGAGTTATCGTTTCGATCACCAGAATTAAAGACCACTTGATCCAAATCTTGAGCATCGATTTCTAATACGAAGACGCCATTTCCTTGATCAGTAAACACCGTTCCATCAGGTAATGAAACACTCGCCCCATCAGGGACATTTGAAATCTCAACTCTCAGCGTCTCTGGATCATTTTCCTGGTAGGTTGCGCCATCTCCGATGGACTCTTTGTTATCAACCACCAACGCATTGACGTTGATAACAATATCTTCTCCCTCATTCCCCGCAGCTGAAGTATCAGGATTCACATCAACATCATCGCCAATAGGATTCACAACCAGCGTAAAGTTATTAGTTCGCTCAGTTGGTACTTGTAACAATTCTTCTTGGATGAACACGGTAATGCCAATCTCTGCCTCGCCACTGAAGTTTTTCGGCGGTTTGATTTGGATGTCACTCAAATCAACGGATGTCTGAGTAAGGTCTTTTAGCTGAATACTCCATTCTCCTCCGCCGTTGTTCTTAACAACATAATCAGAGGAATTGGATTGCACGACAAAATCATCAGGGATCCCTGTTAACTTGAGTGAAACGAAACTTTCAGAGACATCATTATCGTTTAAGCTGATCGAAACCCCAGAGCCTGATTGATTCAACGAAATTAAAGTATCTTCGTCACCAACCACGGTAATTGGCTTCGTAGGATCGGCACCTGTAATCGTAATATCGTCCACCACTGGCGTAACTTCGAATGTCACGTCATCAGTAAAAGTTCTTATGTCGATATTATCGCCAGGGTTATTTAGGATAGACTGATCAAATACAGCCTCGTCCGTGATCTCTCCTTCGATATTAATCTTGACGGTGTTTTGTCCCCCACCTACGGGATAATTTTCTTTCGGCCTAAACAGAACATTATCAAGCGCACCCGCTAAAATCTCTGCTTCATTAAACTCAATACTTGTCCCTAAGCTATTGCCATTTGCGTCAACAAACTCCCCCAGTGTTGTGTCATCGAGCTCTAACTTGATGTTCGTTAGCGTTTCCTGACCACCTTGGATATTGTTATAACGGTCGGCAAAATCGACATTCAGATTAAGTTGGATTAAACCATCTTCATAACCCACACCATCCGCCGTTGGTACATCGTTATTTAGGTCATCAACGGGTTGTTTGTTCGCGTCTAAACCGAGAGTACCTGTGATATCCACTGTCACATTTGGTGTAACATCACCATCTAGTGGCTGATCACCCGCCGAACTCGGAACATCTGCAATCGGTAAAACCTGAACTGGAATTCGCACGTTGTTTTCTTTTTCGTCGCCAGACTCTGTGTCTTTGGTGACAAACCTCACAGGCAATTCAAAATCACCAGCGTAATCTTCCGCCAAGTGCATCGTTAAACCGTCCAAACCTGTGATATTGCCACTAGCATCAATATCTGCTTGGAAAACGTATTTACCATTGACAAAATCGATATCAGTGCCTGTTATCACCAAGCCTGGAGGAATACCGGGAGCGGATGGATCAATAACAACTGTCAAAACATCTTCCACACCATCCGCATTAATCGCATCGACTTTCGACGTCAATTGAGTGCCAAGGTCGATCGCATTATCTTCCGATGCTTCAATTTGGACGTCATCAGCCACCTTAATTTCAGCTGCAACACTTGTTTGCGGCGTGAGAACCGTCGGAAACTCAAGTGTCACGTCAGTTTCTCTTACTACTGTTGCGTCTTTTTCAACGGCATCTTCACCTAAATCGTTGACCTCGGCATAGATGGTTAACCCAATTTGAGATAGACCGCCGTTGTCACCATCATCGCTGTCGTCGTTTGGCGTTAAATCAAGACCGGAAGGCGCTTTAATCGAGAAGTTTTCTTCGTCAATGACTGTCCATCGACCGCCGCCTTCGTTCAATGCACCAACAATGACCAATTGATTGAGAATCTCAGGGTCGACATTGTGGAACTGAACAACAAGCTGAGTCACCACTTCATCTGAAGAGGCGTCAAACTCTTGGTATTTGATGATATTCGCACCAGACTCCCCACCCGTTGAAGTATTGATCGTAAAATCAATGTTCCCTTGACCGTCTGACTTCACGATGTCAGTGACAACGCCAGTGCTTTCAGTAACAAGCAAACGTGTCTGGGCGTCTAGCGATCCTGTTGTATTTTCTGGCTCAACGATTGGATTGACTTGGACATGCACCATGCCATTGATGGTTTTTTCTGCAATTCCCTGTCCTGGATTAGAAGCATCGACATATTCGTGGTCTATCTCTTTCACCGTCACCGTAGTATTCAAATCAAAGTCAGTACTGGAGTCTTGCTCTAATTGCACCTGGACATAACCACTTTGAGAGATTCGAGCAGAGAAGTCTTGCTCCGACTCGTTCGCTAGTGGCGAAAGTGTTAATGTTCCAGAAACCAATGTTTGTGCTACGCCATCGACATAAACTGTGCTGCCTGGAGGAAATCCAGAAATCGTCACATCACTAAAGAACTCGTCTGTATCAGGGCTTTGAGCCAACGTTGGCTTCCAATCAATATTAAAGCGTGTATCTTCATCACCTTCTGATTGAACCGTGTAGTTATCTTGCGCATCAATGACAGGAGCGACAATAATTCGGATCTCACCCGATGAGGTTCGACTGTGACCATCATTCTCTGTGACGATCGTCGTTGCTGTAATATGAATGTTCTCCGTCGATGACGCTTCCGGTTTAATAACAATTCCAGAATTAATATTCGCCGTGGTGATATTGGCTTCATAGATTGGCTGATTTTGCGCGTCATAGCCTACAAAGGTCAGATCGACGGATGCACCATCGCTATCAAATACCTCGACACCTGCCGGAATATTGGACAGCAGAACCGTAACCGACTCTGAGTGGTCATTCGGGTTATCTGGTAACTCGCCAGAGATGACACTAAAGCCCAACTCTACTTGACCATTCTCATCGATATTAGTCTCAATACCTCTTACATTGCCGTCATTAAACTCATGCCAGATCCCTGATTTATCATTCAGCTCAATAAATGGTATGTCAGCTACGCCTTTCACACCGACGATCACTGTTTTGCTGCCTAGTGACAAAATATCTTCGGCAACCCCATTAGATAAGGATGCCGTGTCTTTGACGATACCTTCAACGTTGAAAGTAAAGTCATCATTGCTGTGCAACGGAGGAAGCACTTCGACCTTGGCTAACTCAGATTCTGGCACTTCGTAATAGAGTACATTGCCGCTTGAATCGGTTACTTCTACGATTTGGCTTGGGTTTGCTGAATCAAGCCACACTAACGTAACGCCATCAATTGAGAAGTCAGAAATACGCACAAATAGTGCTTCAGAACCATCTAAATCCGCAGACGGCTTCATGGTAATCACTTCACTTAACTGAAGTGGATCATGATCCGTGACAGGATTGACGGTATCTTGAGTTCGAGCGTTATCCTCAAAGACATTGATTCGGTTGACCGTAAAACTACCTGGGTCCGCGATTGGGTTAACATCAATGATGATAGTTTCTGTCTCTGAACGTGCCGTTTCCTTCCCTGATAACGGATTGTTGTTTTCTGTTGTAATCGCGGTTACATCAATCTTGATTTCGCCCGAGAAATTATCGATTGGGTCAATTTGAACGTCACCAATTCGGCTGGCATCTACGAGATAAACACCACCAGTTTGTGGAATCGCACTACCATCCGAATAGACTAACTCTGCGTTACCTTCCCCTTGTGTAAAGACGAGCTCGTACACTATATCTTCAGGATTACTAGTATCCTGAGTTTCCGCCGTGATATTAAGTGCGACGTTGTTTCCGTCTTCATCGACAGAATAGTTAAACTCGCTGCTCGTCGTCCAAGTCGCAATATCTGCAACGGCAGCAACTTCAATGTCTAAACGACCATTAATCGTATGATCTGGCGTACCATTATTAAGAATTTCCACACGGATACGAGGATCGATACCAGAAGCATCGGTTGATGTATGACGATCTGGTACGAAGTACAAGTTATCTAACGAGACAAGCTCACCATTGAATGACTGCTCGACATTTGATGCGTCGAGAACAACCGTATTGCCCACAGATGTTAATTCAATGTAGTTGCCACTGCCGTCTCGGTAGTAGAACGTACCGTTGTGAGTATCAGCATCTCGAATAGTGATATCACCTAAGCTTTCGTTACGATCGATATCATGCAAATCGATAACCAAATCGACTTTCGCCGGTGTCACATCCAGCGTCGACAAGTTGTCCTGCGTATTTGCAGAGTCAACGCCCACAACGACACCATCACGCCCTTGGTCCTCGAACGCAATAACGGTAGACGTGTCAATTTGTGCATTGCGGTCTCTTATCGAGATATCCACATCGGCATCTGCGATATCGCCATCACCATCGGTTGCAACAACGTTGATGGTGAAATCAATCGAGTCGGTTTCTGTATGGTCAAGATCGTCATTCGGACGGAATGACACACTGCCATCAGTTCGAACAACCAAACGACCTATTTCAGTATCCACTCCGTCAAGAACCTTGTGAACAAATACGACTTGGTCGCTGCCGTTCAAATCGACAGAATCAGAATCAACACCGTTTTGCTTAAAGTAAATGCCTGAATCATCAGCCGAAAATGAAGTCACTTGTGCGCCGTCAGCACCAAGATCGTCATCACCTTCTACAGGGTCTTGGAATAAGTGAACCGTGCGGCTGCCTTGTCCCTCAACACGCGAAATAGATGCATCGTACAAGGTTGGAACATCATCGGTGATCGTCACTGGTAAGTTGATATCAGCCGTATCGCCATCAACATCGGTCGCGAAGACTGGGAGATCAAGTATAAGTGTATCTTCGCCTTGGATTGAGTGGTCTAGCACACCCTCAAGCGTAAACTTGTAAGAGCCGTCAGCGTTCAAAACTAGCGTGAATACTGAGTTTCCATCCGGAGTCTGCCCTTGATAAGTGTAGTTGTTGTTGCTTACTGCAGTTTGAACAAGTGTCACCGCTAACCCACCGGAAGTTACTCCTGGGATCGGGTTAGAAGTAAGATCCAACTGGTAAGAGACAACGGTATCTGCCCCCTCCACCGTATCGAAATTGCCCGTTGCTTCTAGGCTGTCTTTGTTGGTTGCCTGAGAGCCATTAGCGAGGTCATCCTCGTCAACAGCCAAAGCATCTGCTGATGTAATTTCAGGAATGTCATCAACAATGGTGATTGGAAGGTTCAATGATGATGACGTATCACCATCAAAATCTGTCACTGTAATTGGGATATCAATGACAAGGTTGTTTTCACCTTGAACAGCGTCATGGTCGATGGGTCCCAATAGTTCAAATTGGTAACTGTCGTTATTCGCATCAAGAGACAGCGTGAAGATCTTAGTTGAGGTGCCAGCAATGACCGCTTGGTAACTGGTTACACCACCAACCGAGCTCACCACATTCAACTCGATGCTGTTGCCGTTTGAAGTTAAGCCAGACACAACCGCATTGAGGTCAGAAACTTGGTAGCTGACTATCTCATCCGCGCCATCAACGACTTCAAATCCACCAGTTAATACCGTTGAATCGCCACTTGTCGTGTCTGAGCCACCAGCAAGATCATCTTCATCAACGGTTTGTTGGCTAGAGTCTGTCACTTTCACAATCGCTGGAACATCGTCCACCACAGTGATCGGCAAGGTGATGTTATTGGACACATCGCCGTCAAAATCGGTCGCATTGACTGGGAAGTTGATGACTAACGAGTTTTCATCGTTACCCGCAGGATGATCAAGTGCACCCAACAGTTCAAATTCATAACTGTCTACTGAACCATTTAGCGTCAGTTTAAAGACGGTATCCGTCGTACCTTGTACATAAGCTCGGTACTCAATCACACCGTTTGAATTTGAAAACTCAACCAATTCAAGCGGCTGACCGCCTGAGGTAAGTCCTGATACAGGTGACGTCAAGCTATCCAACTGGAAGCTAACGATAGAATCAGCACCATCGGTAACGTCAAAGTTGCCGCCAATGATATTGGATTCTGGCGTATCGTCTGAACCTTGGCTTGGAATATCATCCTCATCCACAGACAAGGTACTACCAGAGCTAATAGCATCAATGGTTGGCTTGTCATCTACGACAGTCACTGGCAAGGTCGCAGTGATGGTATCGTTGTCGCCATCTGTAATCTTCACAGGTAGATTCAACAAAATCTCATCAGAGTTAACCGCGTGATCTAACTGACCAGATAACTCAAAGTCGTATTTACCATCTTGATGAAGTGTCAACGTGAAGACAGTCACTCCACCCGGAGTTTGTCCCACGTAAACAAGCGCGTCAGCAGTTGAAGCACCAACGTCTTGAGAAAGTGTTACCACTTCTCCACCCGATTTCAGATTCGGGATAGGATTTGAGCTCAGATCTAATTCGAAAGAATCAATACCATCTGCGCTAGTGACTTCGAATTCACCTGATACCGTTAACGGCTCTTTAGTGCTATCAGAACCAAGAGGTAAGTCATCTTCGTCGACACGTAGACTTTCAATATTGGTAACAACTGGAACATCGTCCACAACGGTAATTGGCAATGTGAAGGCTGGAGAAGTATCACCATCATTATCTGTCGCGGTCACAGGGAGGTTAATAATGATCTCGTTTTGATGATTACCATCTGGGTGATCAAGCGGCTTCTGTAAATCGAACTCGTAGGAATTGTTCGTTGCATCCAACGTCAGTTCGAACACCACTTCAGCAGGATTGCCAGAGACACCTTGGTATACGTTCACGCCGTTTGCACTAGAAGACAAAACTAAGGTGATAGCATCACCATCTGAAGTCAGAGAAGCAACAGGCGTGGTCAGGTCACTCAGCTGAATAGAAGCAACTTGGTCAGCACCTTCGGTGATATCAAAAGTACCTGAAATAACAGTATCTTCTGTACTTGCAGCATCAGTGCCTGCTGGTAAGTCATCTTCATCAACGGTTTGTTCGCTGCCTGCTAGTAAACCATCAATGGTCGGAACATCATCCACAACCATAATTGGTAAGGTGATGTTGTTCGACACGTCTCCATCAAAGTCAGTCGCGTTTATCGGCAAATTGATGACCAGTTCATTTTGGCCATCAGCATTTGGATGATCGAGAGGAGCAAGCAAATCGAACGTGTAGCTATCATCAGAAGCATCAAGGGTCACACGGAATACTGGTGTCGTCGTGCCATCAATACGAGCTTCGTAAACTGAAACGCCACCTGCGTTTGAGACTTCAACCATGACCAGTGATTGACCACCAGAGGTCAGGCCTTGTACTGGCGTCGTTAGGTCAGAAACACCATACTCTACAATGCCATCAGAGCCATCAGTCGCGATGAAGTTACCGGCAATGCTGTTCGACTGCGTACCATCAGATCCAACTATTGGGATATCGTCCTCGTCAACCGTTTGCACACTTGTTGCTTCGATGCCACCAAGCGTCGGCTTGTCATCAACAATCTTGACAGGAATTGTCTCAACTGACGTGTCGCCATCAAAGTCTGTCGCAATAATTGGGAAATTGAGTGTCAGCTCATCGCTATCAACAGCATGGTCGATTGGCCCTTCAAGCGTAAACTGATAGCTACCATCGGTATTCACCGTCAGCGTAAAGACCGCTTCACTCCCCGCCGTCGCCTCGTAAGTAAAGCTACCGTCGCCATTTGCGATTTCAGTCAGCGTGACGGCCACACCTTGTGATGTAAGGCCAGCTACTGGTGTTGCAGAAGCGTCAAGCTGATAACTCACCACTCGGTCCGAGCCTTGTGTGGTGGTAAAGTTGCCATCGATTGAAATCGGGTCAGTTTGGTCTGAGCCAATCGTGCCTAAGTCATCTTCATCAACGGTAATCGCATCAACATCGGTAATGGTCGGTTTATCATCCACGATGGTGACTGGGATCGTTTCTGTGGTGGTATCACCATCAAAATCCGTTGCGATGATTGGGAAGTTCAGTGTTAACTCATCACTGTCTGTCGCATGGTCGATTGGACCTTGGAGCGTGAAGTTGTATGAGCCATCCGTATTAACGGTCAGCGTGAAGACAGCATCGGTTCCCGCAGTTGCTTCATAGGTGTAGCTACCGTCGCCGTTTGCGGTTTCAGTCAGCGTCACTGCCACACCTTGTGATGTTAGACCATCAACTGGCGTTGCAGCAGCATCCAATTGGTATCTTACTACCCCATCAGAGCCTTGCGTTGTAGTGAAGTTGCCATCGATTGAAATTGGATCTGAGCCGTCAGAGCCAACCGTCGCTAAGTCATCTTCATCCACGCGGATCGCGTCTACGTCAGTGATGGTTGGTTTATCGTCAACGATGGTGACAGGCAATGTTTCTGTTGAGGTATCGCCATCAAAATCTGTCGCGATAATAGGGAAATCGATTTGTAGGCTGTCGCTATTCACCGCATGGTCTAGTGGGCCTTGCAGAGTAAAGGTGTAGCTGCCATCTGGCTTCACCACCAATTCAAATACGGCATTGCCATCTGCTGTGGCTGTGTAAGTAAAGCTGCCATCACCATTTGTTGTCTCAGCAAGTACGACAGGCTCACCATGAGAGGTCAACCCTGCTACTGGATCTACTGTTGCATCAAGCTGGTATTTAACAACACTGTCCGAGCCTTCAGTTGTGCTGAAAGAACCCGACATGAACGCATCATCGTTTTGGTCTGAGCCAATTGTTGCGAGATCATCTTCGTCCACCGTGAGTGGAACAACGTTGTCAATGGTTGGAACGTCATCAGTAATCGTGACGGGAATGGTCGCGGTCGTCGTATCGCCATCAAAATCTGTTGCAATGATTGGGAAGTTTAGAACTAATTCATCGCTGTTTAACGCATGATCAACCGGCCCTTCTAGACGGAAGTTGTATGTGCCGTCTGCATTCACGTTCATGGTGAAGACAGGATTGCCATCCGCGGTAGCCACGTAAGTAAAGCTGCCATCGACATTCGCAGTCTCTACCAAAGTAACAGGCTCACCTTGAGAAGTTAAACCTGAAACAGGATCAGCCGTTGAATCAAGTTGGTAGCTCACCACTCGGTCTGAACCTTGAGTAGTCGTGAACGAGCCTTCAACAAACACAGCGTCAGTTTGGTCTGAGCCGATAGATGCGAGGTCGTCTTCATCCACAGCCAGAGGCACAACATTATCGATGATTGGTGCATCATCCGTGATCGTGACTGGAATGGTCGCCGAAGTCGTATCACCATCAAAGTCGGTGGCAATAATTGGGAAATCAATCGTCAGGCTGTCGCTGTTGGCGGCATGGTCAATCGGGCCTTGCAGCGTAAAGTCGTACGTACCATCTGTTGCGACATTCAACGTGAAGACAGGATTGCCGTCAGCGGTGGCCACATAGGTAAAACTGCCGTCACCATTCGCGGTTTCCACCAAGGTAATCGCCTCACCCTGAGACGTTAGCCCCGCAACAGGATCTGCTGTTGAATCCAGTTGGTAGCTCACCACTCGGTCAGAGCCTTGTGTGGTCGTAAACGCGCCTTCAACGAACAGATCGCCGCCTGGGTCTGAGCCCACACCGCTAAGATCGTCTTCATCGACACTCAACGCATCCACCGCTGTAATGGTCGGTACATCATCAACAATCGTGACTGGAATGGTTTCAGTAACGGTGTCGCCATCAAAGTCGGTTGCGATAATTGGGAAGTTAAGTGTCAACTCGTCACTATCCACGGCGTGATCAATCGGCCCTTCTAGCGTGAAGTTGTAAGATCCATCAGTATTCACTGTCAGCGTAAAGACCGCTTCAGAGCCCGCGGTTGCTTCGTAGGTAAAGCTGCCATCACCGTTTACAGTTTCAGTTAATGTGACCACCACACCTTGCGATGTTAAACCGTCAACTGGTTTTGATGAGCCATCTAACTGGTAGCTCACCACTCGGTCTGAACCTTGTGTGGTGGTGAAGTTACCATCAATAGAAATTGGATTGCTTTGGTCTGAACCGATTGACGCGAGATCATCTTCATCAACCGTAATGGCATCTACGTCAGTAATAACTGGCTTATCGTCCACGATGGTGACCGGGATAGTGGCATTTGTGGTGTCACCATCAAAGTCGGTCGCGATGATTGGGAAGTTGAGCGTTAACTCATCACTATCAACAGCATGATCAATTGGCCCTTCTAGCGTGAAGTTATAAGAGCCATCAGTGTTCACTGTCAGTGTAAAGACCGACTCGGTGCCTGCTGTTGCTTGATAGGTAAAGCTGCCATCGCCGTTTGCGGTTTCAGTTAGCGTGACTGCCACGCCTTGTGATGTGAGTCCAGCCACTGGTGTTGCAGAAGCATCGAGCTGATAGCTCACTACTCGGTCCGAGCCTTGTGTGGTGGTGAAGTTACCATCAATAGAAATCGGGTCAGTTTGATCTGAGCCAATCGTGCCTAAGTCATCTTCATCAACGGTAATCGCATCGACATCGGTAATGGTTGGCTTATCATCCACGATGGTGACTGGGATCGTTTCTGTGGTGGTATCACCATCAAAATCCGTCGCGATGATTGGGAAGTTCAGCGTCAGCTCATCACTGTTGGTCGCATGGTCGATTGGACCTTGAAGCATGAAGTTGTATGAACCATCCGTATTAACGGTCAGCGTGAAGACAGCATCGGTTCCCGCAGTTGCTTCATAAGTGTAGCTACCGTCGCTGTTTGCAGTTTCCGTCAGCATCACTGCCACACCTTGCGATGTTAGGCCATCAACTGGCGTTGCAGCCGCATCCAATTGGTAGCTCACTACCCCATCAGAGCCTTGCGTTGTAGTGAAGTTGCCATCGATTGAAATTGGATCTGAGCCATCAGAGCCAATCGTCGCTAGGTCATCTTCATCCACACGGATTGCGTCTACATCAGTGATGGTTGGTTTATCATCAACGATGGTGACAGGTAGTGTTTCAGTCGACGTATCGCCATCAAAGTCTGTTGCGATAATCGGGAAGTCGATTTGCAGGCTGTCGCTATTCACCGCATGGTCTAGTGGGCCCTGCAGAGTAAAGGTGTAGCTGCCGTCTGGCTTCACCACCAATTCAAATACGTCATTGCCATTTGCTGTGGCAGTGTAAGTAAAGCTGCCATCACCATTTGCTGTCTCTGCAAGCACGACAGGCTCACCATGAGAGGTCAACCCTGCTACTGGATCTGCCGTTGCATCAAGCTGGTATTTAACAACGCTGTCTGAGCCTTCAGTTGTGCTGAAAGAGCCCGACATAAACGCGTCATCGTTTTGGTCTGAGCCAATTGTAGCGAGATCATCTTCGTCTACTGTCAGTGGAACAACGTTATTAATGGTTGGAACGTCATCAGTAATCGTGACTGGAATGGTCGCGGTCGTCGTATCGCCATCAAAGTCTGTTGCAATGATTGGGAAGTTCAGTACTAGCTCATCGCTGTTTAACGCGTGATCGATTGGCCCTTCCAGACGGAAGTCATATGTACCGTCAGCATTCACATTCATGGTGAAGACAGGATTGCCATCCGCGGTAGCCACGTAAGTAAAGCTGCCATCGGCATTCGCAGTCTCTACCAAAGTAACAGGCTCACCTTGAGAAGTTAAACCTGAAACAGGATCAGCCGTTGAATCAAGTTGGTAGCTCACCACACGGTCTGAACCTTGAGTGGTCGTAAACGCGCCTTCAACAAACACAGCGTCAGTTTGGTCTGAACCAATGCCTGATAAATCATCTTCGTCTACAGCCAGAGGCACAACATTATCGATGATTGGTGCATCATCCGTAATTGTGACTGGAATGGTTGCCGTGGTCGTATCACCATCAAAATCGGTGGCAATAATAGGGAAATCAATCGTCAGGCTGTCGCTGTTTGCTGCATGGTCAATCGGGCCTTGCAGCGTAAAGTCGTACGTACCATCTGTTGCTACATTCAACGTGAAGACTGGATTGCCGTCAGCGGTCGCCACATAGGTAAAGCTGCCGTCACCATTGGCGGTTTCCACCAAGGTAATCGCCTCACCCTGAGAGGTCAGCCCCGCAACAGGATCAGCCGTTGAATCCAGTTGATAGCTCACCACTCGGTCAGAGCCTTGAGTAGTGGTAAACGCACCTTCAACGAACAGATCGCCGCCAGGGTCGGAGCCCATACCGGTAAGGTCATCTTCATCGACACTTAACGCATCCACCGCTGTGATGGTCGGTACATCATCAACAATCGTAACTGGAATGGTTTCAGTGACAGTGTCGCCATCAAAGTCGGTTGCAATAGTTGGGAAGTTCAGTGTCAGCTCATCACTATCAACCGCGTGATCAATTGGCCCTTCTAGCGTGAAGTTATAAGTGCCATCCGTATTCACTGTTAGCGTAAAGACCGCTTCAGAGCCCGCTGTTGCTTCGTAGGTGAAACTGCCGTCACCGTTTGCAGTTTCAGTTAATGTGACAGCCACGCCTTGCGATGTTAAACCGTCAACTGGTGTTGATGTGCCATCGAGTTGGTAGCTCACCACTCGGTCTGAACCTTGTGTGGTGGTGAAGTTACCATCAATAGAAATTGGATTGCTTTGGTCTGAACCGATTGACGCTAGATCATCTTCATCAACCGTAATGGCATCCACGTCAGTAATAACTGGCTTATCGTCCACGATCGTCACAGGGATCGTGGCATTTGTGGTGTCGCCATCAAAGTCGGTCGCGATGATTGGGAAGTTCAGTGTCAACTCATCGCTATCTACTGCATGGTCAATTGGCCCTTCAAGCGTGAAGTTATAAGAGCCATCAGTGTTCACTGTAAGCGTAAAGACCGCTTCAGTACCCGCTGTCGCCTCGTAAGTAAAGCTTCCATCGCCGTTTGCGGTTTCAGTTAGCGTGACTACCACGCCTTGTGATGTGAGGCCGTCAACTGGTGTCGAAGAAGCATCGAGCTGATAGCTCACTACTCGGTCCGAGCCTTGTGTGGAGGTGAAGTTGCCATCGATTGAAATCGGGTCAGTCTGATCTGACCCAATCGTGCCTAAGTCATCTTCATCAACGGTAATCGCATCGACGTCGGTAATGGTTGGCTTATCATCCACGATGGTAACAGGCAATACGATTTGGCTTGTGTCACCATCGAAATCGGTAGCAATAACGCTAAAATCAAGAGTTAAACTGTCGCTATTTGCCGCATGGTCGATTGGACCTTGCAGCTCAAAACTGTACGAGCCGTCGGTATTCAAAATAAGTGTGAAGACTGCACTGCCATTTGCCGTTGCGCTATAAGTGTAACTGCCGTCTGCATTTTGAGTTTCGGCAATGGAGACGGTTTGACCTTGAGATTGCAGGCCATTTAAAGGATCAGCGTTTACATCCAGCTGATACTGTACAACGCCATCAGAGCCCTGAGTTGTCGTGAACTGGCCTTCAACCAGCGTTGGCTGTGATTGGTCAGAGCCTACCGAACTTAAGTCATCTTCATCGACGGCAAGAGCAACAACGTCGTTAATGGTTGGCACATCATCAGTAATGGTTACCGGTAGAACAAGTGAACTGGTGTCACCGTCAAAGTCCGTTGCAACAATCGTGAAATCCAAGGTTAGGCTATCGCTACCCACAGCATGATCGATTGGACCTTCAAGAGTAAATGAATAAGAACCGTCAGAGTTCACTTGTAAGGTGAAGATAGCGTCCCCTTCTGCCGTTGCAGAATAGGTAAAGCTGCCATCTGAGTTGACAGTTTCCGTCAGAGAGATAGATCGACCCTGTGATTCCAACCCATTGAGTGGATCAGTGCCGCTCTCTAATTGATAACTTACAACACGGTCTGAGCCCTGAGTCGTTGTGAAACTGCCTTGCGCGAGCACAGAATCGCTTTGATCGGAGCCAATGCTTGATAAATCATCTTCGTCGACGGCTAGTGCATCAACGCCATCAATCGTAGGAACGTCATCTTGAACTTGAATGACAATTTGCGCCGCTTCTGGTGTGTTCGAACCTTCAGTAATCGAGGAGCGGTCGCCATCCGCATCTACCGCATAAACTGGCAGTGAGAAAGTGAGCGAGTCATCGTTAGCACCCGTATGGTCGAGTTGTTCATACAAGTTGAATTGGTATTCGCCCAATGCAGGGGCATCAATCGCCACATCAAATACGGTAATACGCACGCCATCCAGCTCGATGAAGCCCTCGTAAGTACGCACGCCGTTACTCTCGGACGCTAATTCTAGTTGAACAACCTGCCCTTGAGATTGGAGTTCTCCACCAACATTAAACTCTGTAGGTTCCAACTCATAATGGTCAATGATGTCACTACCGACCGCTGTCGTGATCGACCCAGTGCCACTTGTTACTACCGCGCCTTCCTGTGAACCTTGGTCAACACCCGCTTCGTCTAAAGACAATCCCGTCACGTTTTCAATCACTGGATTATCGCCATCAAGGATGGTTAACGTAAAGGTGTTGCTTGCCGTATCTTGGTCGAAATCGACGATTGTGGTTGGCAAAGAGAGCTCAATCGTATCTTCACCGTTTGTTTGTTCTAACGGCTTAAATTGCTCAAATTGGTAGGTGCCATCGGTGTTCAGACTGATGGTTAAGACGGTTTCATTCGAGCCAGCAATGTACAAGGTGATAGTACTGCCGTCTTCAGAGAGTACCGCTTCTGTCGCCTGATTATCACTCAGTAGGCCATCGAACTGACTAAGCCCTTCTTGATTAAACGTGACCGTTGCCAATTGATCACTACCAATATCAACAAAGGTGCCAGTAATCGGAGTAGAAGAAGATTCAACGTTTTCGAAAGTAACGTTTTGCGGCGCCGGATCATCGCCATCAATAACGGTTGTCGTGAAATCGATAGGTGCTTGAATACTGTTACCACCAATATCTGCGCCTGTAATGTCAAAAGCGATATTGATTTGATCACCGGAGATGGAAACTTGACCATCAGCAACAGAAGCGACATGGTCAATGCCCTGGCTAATCGTGGTGACGACCTCTAACTCTAAATCACGGCCTAAAGATGTCGCTTCGATCTCTATACGAAGCACTTCGTTACCTTCTTGAGTGCCGATAATGGCATTTTTCGCTTCGTCATAAACGAACGCCACTGGCTGACCACCAGAGGTAATATCACTGTTAAGCTCAGTTAACAAAGACTCTAAAGAAGACGTTTCGGGTACAAATGAAGCGGTATCAAGTGCGAGATCCCCTGCTTCAACCAGCACACTAGAAGAAATGGTTTGCGGATAGCTTGATAGAGAAATTGAGCCTTCTGTTACGCTAGATTGCAGTGATTGTCCGCCATCGGCAAAAATAGTGACATCCAAATCATCAGCTTCATCGCGTTCTTCTACACCGCTACGAGTCGCTGACGTCTCAAAAAAGGTGGAGGCAAGTACTTCCGGATTATTATATTCAACGGTCACATAGCCAGCATTGGCTGAGCCTTCAGCGCCAGCACCAGCAGCCGTTGCTTCCAAAATAGCAGTCGGGTCAGCACCATCTAAAATGGCCTGTTGGATAGCCGCGACATCATTAGCGTCAAAGTTAGCACCTTCGATAGCTGTTGGATCGAAAGTAACCTGGCCATTAACTGGAGATTGCAACAAGGTTTCTGGTTGTTCAAAAGAAGGTTCTGGAAGGCACGCGACACAATTAGCATCAATCAGATACAGCTCATTATGTATCTGTACATCAAGAGAAGCGTTATTTTCAGTAATGATCACTTCGCCAGATATTAACTCATCCCCCGCTTTTATAGACCTGACTTTTCCATCCAGACCTAAAACCAAGACTTCACCTTTGACAGCATTTACAATCGCGTTCTGCGGCACGGTTTGCGTACTCATCTGACCTCCGCTAATGGCCTACGTTTCCCATTAACCTTTTTAGATAGTTTTTAAATGATTTAGTGCGGCATACTGCACACCTTTAGACGATTAGACTAAGTATCAACTCATTAAACAATCGATAAATGGCGCACTAATGAGCAAAGTAAGTAAAACTTACTAGTAGTCACAGAAATGTGACACATGTCCTAACGCCGCAATATCGATTAATTATATGAAATTGATATCTTATTCCGTATAAGTGTAGTCGTTTTAAAAAAGAAGATAGATGAAAACGCTCAGCTAAACGCCAAACTACCGGTTGCAATCAATAATGGAAGAAAAGCAATAAGAATGTTGTATACACCTGAACGTGATGACAACTTAATCAATATTGGTGACGAGAAAAACGTGACGATTGAATATTGAATGACATAAATCGTTGGACAAAATATAACCATGAAAATGTGGCTCACAATATGAATTCCCGAGCACCACGAATTCGGCTTTGTCCTGATATACAGTAAAAAAAATACGAGCAAGCTAATAAGAAAATACATAAACATCACACTTGAAAATAATTATCATTTTCAATCATATGTAAATATTCCCCCACTTTCAATGATGTGAGAGCTATTAATACCATCGTTATTATCAATCAACACAATAAGTAAAATTATCAGTAATTCCCGTCCTAAACGTTTGCGTAATCGCTAACCTTCTCTTAACCTTGATTTGAGGCTTTTATCACGGTTTTTCCATTGATATAGTGCGTCCATACAACAAAAAAAGACCATTCGAGGCATGGAGCTTCCTCATTAATCTCAAGATGAGAAGAATTGGTACCGACAAAATTCGGCAGATTTTAAGAGGGTCAAAAAATGGACATGAATATGGTTGAGATTTTAGGTTATGCAGCTTCAATCATGGTCGCAATTTCGCTAACTATGAAAGATATTGTTAAGCTTCGTATCCTTAACTTTATTGGTTGTGCGCTATTTACTGCTTACGGACTAATGATTGATTCTTGGCCTGTAGTATTAACTAACGGCTTTATTGCTTGCGTTAATATCTACTTCCTAGCAAAAATGCAACAGGAAAAAAAAAGCCTAGAATCTAGAGCCTAAAAAGCAATAGCATTCGAACAATAAAAGCCCGCGAATGATAAGAGCGCGGGCTTTTTGCTTTTAATGCGCTCTCATTTTCTGCACATTCATCAATAGCTCTAGCGAACCCAGTTAAGTGCTAATGTTTCTCGACGAGAGAACATGTCTACATGCGATGAGATTATCGCCTTCACTGTGCTCAGTTTCTCTTCGGAATCCGCCTCACAAATAATGGTCAAGCTAGACTCGCAAAGAGCAAACTCCGCTTTTCCCGTCGGGAATGCCACCAAACCGCTGTTTTCATTCCAAGTAGCAGGAACCTTTCGTCCAAAATGCCGACAAAGCGTCACTAAGTATTTGTCAGCGTGTTCGCTATCTATTCGGGTGCTTTCTTTAATCATGAATTTACTCGTGTTTTGAAGCGCCCCCTCTCGGGAGCTCTATTAGAATTGATAAGCAGCAGAAAGTTTGAAGTTGCGACCCGGCTCGTAGTCATCAAGCGTGAAGCCACGTGCCGTACCCGAACGAGACGCATGAGAGCTGTACAACTCGTCAAATACATTATCAATACCAAAGGTCACCGACAGTCCATCAATATCAGACGGCACCCATTGAGCATATAGATTATGTACATCATAGCTTGCTTTCTTTGGCTGACCATCAAAGACGTTGTCTTCCTCTAGAACAAACATTGAGTTCCACCCGAAGATCGTTTCTAAAGCGTCTGACTGGTAATCCAAAGTTAGAGCAATACTATCACCCATATCAATGCTACGCCCATTACCCCCAGCAACAGGGCCACCAGTATTCTTGTTTTTGGTGTCCGACTTAGAGTAAGAAAGTTTGCTGTTAAACTTGTCGTAGCCATAAGAAGCACTTGCCTCAAAGCCTTTAATCTCGACATCACCTAAGTTGTAAATCAGGTAAGTTTGAGTCGCGTTTTGGTACTGGTCTGCAATGTAATCATCAATTTCCGTTTGGAATGCCGTAATATTCGCTCCAAAGAAATGCTTATCAAAGGTTTTATCAAAACGGACACCACCCTGTGTGTTCAACCCCGTTTCTGGCTTTAGTCCATCCTCTAAAAATGCAACGTCTTGGTAGGCAATAAAGGTTTCCATCAGCTCAGGGCCTTTGAATAGAGAGCGTGCGCTCGCAAACAACGTCCAATCCTGAGTGACTGCCCATTCTGCTGCTAGGGCCCAGGTCACATCATCATAATTACTCGTCCCCGTTTCAGCTTCACGTTTGTAATCATCAAAACGCATACCTGCGGTAACAAAGAAAGCATCAGAGAAGAAGAACTGGTCTTCTACAAACAATGCGGTTGAAATGGCCGATTCATCCATGAACTTACGACTACCGTAGTAACTTGAAGATGTCTTATCCATGTAGTCGAAACCATAGGTGATTCGATTATCAAACTCACCTAACATAACATCCGACTGGAACTTACCATTCAAACCAAAGTTTTGGTTTTTAGCGGTGTTCTTCGATAAACGGTTCGAAGGCCAGCGAGGAGCCATAACGCTCTCATCCCGTTTAATTTCTGTCTCGGTATCATAAAGTGTGACGTTACCTTTATGCTGTTCGCCTCGCAGCTCGTAACTCAAGGTAACGGTATCTCGGTCATAATCCGTAGGAATAAGTAACGTGCTCGATAAGCCATTGTTCGCACTACCCGACATATCAGGACGCGGACTGTAATCACCACTGTCTCGGTACATGTCATAAGAGAGCTCAAAACGATGGATGTCGTTTAGTTCATACCCCAACTTAGCCAGAATGTTGTAAACATCACCCGCAGAGCCATAGGTTTTGTTGCCGTCACCATCTTCGAAGTCATCACGCGTAACGTAATGACCATAAACCATCGCATCAATGTTTTCGGACAAAAGCCCGTACAGCGTCAACGAGCCTTGTTGGTTGTCGTTGGATGCATAACCGCCATAAACACGAGCGCCAAACGTTTCATCGTAACGAAGTAAATCGCGAGCGTCTTTCGTTTCAAAATAAACCGAGCCGCCTAAGCCATTTTGAGTCACAGAGTTATTACCTACCTGGATATCGGCAGATTTGAGAATGTCAGGGTTTAGCGTCAAGTTACCAATGTGATGGAACATGCTCGCATGCTGAGAAGCACCATCAAGACGAATGTCCAAATCGGTTTCGCTCAAACCACGAATGGTAATACGTTGATTCACAGAGTGTGTTCCACCAACATCCACACCGGGAATATCGCGCAGTAAATCAGACATATGATCCGCTTGCTTCAGTGACATGTCGTCCGCAAACATCGACTCAGTATTGCTAGAAACTTTTGTTCCCCATACAACGACTTCTTCAAAATGTGACTCGGTATCTTGAGCTAAAACAGGGTTTGATAGCGCCATTCCCACTGCAAGGCAAAGGCTTGAAAGCTTGATAGATGAACAAGCAGGGCTTTCCATAACTTCATTCCTAAATATTAATGATAATAATTCTCAGGTATAATAAGCATGAGTTTTATAAATACAAAGGCGATTTGATTATGCGAAATCGCACAAGTGTTATGAGGAAGTGTCAAATGCGGGAAGTCACACCAAAACGAACTAGAATTGCCAAGATCGCTTTAACCCAAAAACTGGAAGCCACAGAAAAGCAGTGGATCGTCACGCAAGGTCAACCTTGTCAAACTCAACTGGCAGAAGGCAAATTCCTATCATATCAGTACAATGATCAAATCTTTATTCATGGTGGACGTTGCCTAGAGCTTGTTGATTCACATATTGTTTCTACTGCACACGCCTCACTGTTGGTCACTATTCTTTTAGAAGGTAAGCTCTCGTTTGGCTATGACGATTTGCAATTTGATTTAGACGCAAGCGACGGCCCTAAAGGTGTCGTGGTGAACCTACTCAAACCTGCAAACTTTCGTCGTTCACTGCTCAAAGATAACGTCATTAATAAGATCAACATATTGGTTAAGCCCCAGTGGCTAGAGGCTCGCCTTGACCAAACCTGTCGTCATCGGTCCTTTTTTAACTCTCATCAGGCGTTTCATCCTCTAGAGCTTAACCAGGCGTTATGCGAACTGGCTGAAACGCTGACAAGCCGAGAAACACCACAAGAATTCCAAGATAAGTTGGAAGTTGAAAGCTTGATCTATCAAATTTTGCATCAAGCGACTGAGCAAATCCCCAAAAACTTCAGTGCTAATAAAAATAACCATGAACGGCACACAGATGGTCGAATAGAGGATATTGTTAGCTATATAGAAACTCACCTTGAGCAAGAACTAGGCTTAGAAAAGTTGGCAAGCGTGTTTTCAATGAGCGTTTCAAACCTGCAGCGCCGATTTAAACAATCACTGAATATGACCGTAAATGGTTATATTCGCTTTCGTCGCCTTGAGATTGCGAGGCAACACTTGGAACGTGGCCTAGTGACGATCACGGAAGCGGCTTATGAAGCCGGATACCACCACCCTTCCAACTTCACCTGCGCTTTCAAAAAGGTATTTGGTGTACCACCGCATGAAGTGATAAAAGAGTAAAGAGGCCCCAGGTAACTGACTGTTATTTAGGAGTGTCTTATCCACAACATCGGTATATACTCGCCTTAAACGTTATGGAGGTTGAACATGAATATTGGTGCTGTCGCAAAGCTTACTGGGCTTTCATCTAAGTCGATTCGATTGTATGAAGACAAAGGGATCATATCTCCACCAGCGCGCAGCGACTCTGGCTATCGCGAATATTCAGATAATCATATTCAAGAGCTTAACTTAGTATCACGCGCAAAAAACGCTGGCTTTTCACTGCAAGAATGCAAAGAGTTTGTGCAGCTTGCCCATAATCCCAACCGAAAAAGCAGCGAAGTAAAAGCAAGAACCATGGATAAGCTGAGAGAGGTTGAAGAAAAAATCGCGCACCTTATGGAGATCAAAACGCAACTTGAAGGTTGGGTTTCTTCTTGTCCGGGAGACGCTGAAAGCCGATGCCCAATCATAGACGAGCTCACCAAGTAAACTCGCCTATCTATCCTCATTGAAGAATCGCTTTCATTAAGCACTGAGGTTGGATTAGTGGTAAGTACACATGCGCTTGCCGTTTAATTCGATAATATTAAACGGCGTTTCGTAGATATCCTCTAGCGTAGACGCCTGAATCACCTCTTCCACCGCACCACTTGCCACAACTTTGCCTTGCTTAAGCGCCAATATGACATCCGAGTAGCACGCTGCGAAATTAATATCATGAATTACCACCACCATGGCTTTGTTCATGTCATGAGCTAACCGCTGCACGACTTTCATGATCTGAAGAGAGTGTTTGATATCTAGATTGTTAAGTGGTTCATCAAGAAAAACGTAGTCTGTATCTTGTGCAATCACCATGGCAATAAACGCAAGCTGTCGCTGACCACCACTTAATTCATCCAAATATTTGTCTTGGATACCTTGTAAATCTAGGTAGTCGATCGCTTGTTCAATCACCGCATGATCTTCTTTGGTCAGATTTCCTTTGGAGTATGGGAAACGGCCAAAAGAGACCAACTCTTTCACGGTAAATCGCATGGTAATCGAGTTGGCTTGACGAAGTACCGCCAGCTTTTTCGCTAACTCTTTAGTGTCCCATTCCGCAATTTCCTTGCAATCAATGATAACACTACCACCATCCCGCTCCGTTAAGCGCGAAGCCATAGATAACAGCGTGCTCTTTCCCGCGCCATTCGGGCCAATAATCGATGTTACCTTGCCCTTTTCAAACTGAGTATTGGCCTCATCAACCACTTTATTTGAACCGAAGGCCTTCGTTAATTTGTCTATCACTATCATATTTATACAACTTTGTTTTTCAGTAGTAGGTATAAGAAATACGCACCACCAATAAAGTTAATAACGACACTCAACGTCGTCTCAAAACTGAATACGTTCTCGATAATCCATTGCCCAGCCAGTAACGAGCTGATGGAGAGAAACGAACAACCAACCAGTAGCGTTTTGTGTTGGTAACTTCTGAACATTTCTCGGCTTAAGTTGGTTACCAGCAAACCAAAGAACATAATTGGTCCCACTAGAGCCGTAGAAATAGCAATCAGAACCGCCGAGATAATGAATACATTTCGCGTCACCTTAGGTACATCGACGCCCAAACTTTTCGCATTGTCTTGGTCGAGCCAAAACACATCTAAAGTGCGATGCATACTAAATAGCAACCAACATGCAAACATCAAAGCTGGCGCACTAAAGTAAACCAAATTCACTTTGACATTATTAAAGCTGGCGTAAAGTTTCGATTGAACGATTGCAAACGTATTTGGATCCATCAGCAAAGAGAAAAATGACGCCGCATTGGAAAATAGCTGACCAAAGATCAAGCCGACCAATAGCAACGTAATCAAGTTCTTGCTTCCTTTAGAAAAGTAAAAACCAAACAACAATAACGAAAACGACACCATTACAATTACGGCAATCGCGAAATTGACGTACAAGTTAAGAACTAAAGTACTCAAACCACCAAATATCAGCACGATCAAAATTTGCGTCAACACATACAACGCATCAAACCCCATGATACTTGGCGTTAAAATTCGGTTGTGCGTAATGGTTTGAAATACAAGTGAAGACTGAGCAATAGCCACACCCGCTAGCACTATCGCCAATACTTTAGGAACTCTACGAGATAAAAAATACTGGTAGTTGTCAGCCGTTAGCCCAATACCAATAAACAAACATGCAAAAAGTACCGCAATGCCACCTAGCAGTAGGATTTTCGTTGAATCACGCATGTTGCTTACCTCGCAACAACATCGCGATGAATACCACGCCACCCAATATGCTGATCACGATAGAGATTGGCATTTCATGAGGGAAGATAATCAAACGACTCACCAAGTCGCAACACAGCACTAAAGTCGCCCCATACATGGCCGTAAGCGGAATGTTCTTTTTGAGGTTATCACCATAAAAGTGACTAACGAGGTTCGGCACAATCAGACCAAGGAATGGCAGCTGCCCAACAATCATCACGACACTTGCTGACATGATTGACACCAACAGCACGCCAATCGTGACAACCTGCTGATAATTTAACCCCAAGTTAACCGCGAAATCTTTTCCGATACCCACGGCTGAAATCCGTGCGGCAAAAAGATAGCTTAGAATAGCCATTGGTACCGCGATGTACAGTAGCTCAAAGTCACCACGTAAGATGTTGGCAAAATTCGCGACTGTCCAAGCATTCAGACTTTGAAGTGCATCGTATTTGTAAGCGATAAACGTGGTCATGGATTGGATGACATTGCCGAAAATAATTCCGACAAGTGGCACAAAGACCACACTCTTAAATTGAATGCGTTGAATAAAGAAAATAAATGCTAGCGTCCCGAACACCGAAATACCGAAGACAAGCCATAGGTGATTGTCGTTACCAAAGAAAACCACGCTCAGTACGTAGCCCAGCATGGCACATTCGATCGTACCGGTTGTAGAAGGTGCAGCAAATCGGTTCTGACTAACTTGCTGCATAATAAGGCCTGCAATACTTAAGCCTGCACCAGCGAGTAATATGGCAAATAAACGTGGTATACGGCTGGTAAAGAAAAGCTCCAACGCTTTCTCATCACCCGAAAAGAGTTGTTGGGGCGTCATGTTTGCCACCCCAACAAATAACGAAACCGCGCTTAAAACCACAAGGGTTAGCAATAACTTTTTCAAAGTTAACCTCTGCTATCTTGGATTACAGTTCAACGGTTTGCTTGATCTCACTGACCATTTTTTCTGTTGCAGTCACACCAGACATCGACAAGTACCACGCGTCCACATCTAAATAAGTGATTTTGTGATTCTTATATGCGGCGGTTGCTTTGACTAAGTCGTTATCCATGGACTTACGAATATCGTTATCTGGCGTGCCTTTCAGCGAATTGCGGTCAACTACGAGTATATTTTTCGGGTTAGCTTCACGAATAAATTCATAAGAAATAACATCTCCGTGAGTGCCCGTTTTCACGTGTTCAACCGTTTCCAAGAAACCGAAATCGTTATAAATCACACCAAATCGTGATTGAGCTCCAAACGCACTGATGTTGTCACCCATGCTTAAAATCGTTAACGCATCATTGTTATTTGATTGATTGTAGTCACGGATTGCTTTGAATTGAGCATCTAGCGCTTCAATTTTCTGCTCTACTTTTTCTTCGATATCGAAGATTTTACCAATATTGCGCCATTGTGCTTGCGTACCTTCCCAGTAACCTTGATTTTCTTTCGCAGCAAAAACAACCGTAGGAGCAATTTCACTCAGCTCTTCATATTTCGCAGACGCTCGCGGACCAACCAATATCAAATCCGGTTTTTGCATGTAAATGGTTTCAAAGTCAGGTTCAAACAAACTACCCGCAGAGGTGTAGTTATCTTTGCTGTACTTTGAAAGGTAGCTAGGCAGATTAGAAGAGTTAGAGACTGCAACAGGATCGATACCAAAGTTGTCCAGCGCATCTAGCGGACCAAAGCCAATCACAACCACGCGTTCTGGTGATTGCTCCAGCTCGGTTTGACCCATGTAATGGTCAATCACAACCTTAGCAGCGAAAGAAGGAGAAACAGTAAATAGCGACAACATAGCCGCACCGACGAATTTTTTCATTTTGTTAAGCCTTAATGAGATCTATTATCATGCGCGTTCGCAATATAACGTTACTCTTTACTGCATTCAACAAAATTTAAGGTACTTTACATTAGTTACGCTTATTCGAGCTCCAACTATATCAAAGACTTATAAAAACCATTCATTGCAATATCTAGGTGTATCATTCATGCGCTTCGATAAATGCTTTGAGTGCAAGCTCATCAATAATCTCCAACCCGTTTTCCGTTTTTGCAATCAATCCCTTTTCAATCAAATCTTTAACTGCACGTCGATAAACACGACCAGAAGTACCAAATCGCTCAGCTTCTTGATTTACTTTGTCAAAGCCACCGAGCAATGTGTTGGTTTGATTACGGACGAAAAGATCATACGCAATATTATAAGTAATGGGATGCAATAACCGATTGGTATAGATATCCATAGAATCTTGATAATCTTCGGCCAACGCTGAAGTAAAGAACACCATCATTTCTGGATGCTTTTGTAGCGCTTCAGTTAGTTTTTGGATGCAGATAACATCAACCTGCATGTGCTCATCTGCAATCACATTCCATTGGCAAGGAGTCTGAGTGAAGTACTCCATTTCACCATAGATATGATAGTCGCAGTTTGCCTCTCCTAATTGAAAGCGTCGCCCATTCGCGGCCAATATGCTCATTGACACTCGACCTACCGGCACAACATATAAGTACTGAAGTTGCTCACCTTGACGGAGAATTTCTTCCCCAGCATCAAAGTAACGCGTACTAATTTGACACTGATAGATCATCTCACGAAAGGCAACGCTCTTTTTTTCAAGGTATGTTTTGAAGCGGCCAGTTGGATACGGGCTGATTTTCATTCTCTGCTCTCTCAGAAAAGTTACTGATAACTATCTCAGGTGGATTGTACCCCGTAACACCAAATAAAAAAGCGACAGAGGCCTGTCGCTTTACATTCATTGATTTATAAGAGTTACTGAGGTTAGTACGGACTACCTCTGAGCGATCAGAGCTTCTAACGCCGTCATTGCAGCAAGATTCTCACCTTGCATCATTACTTTCGCTTCATCAACGTACTGGCTAACCCCTTCTTTCACATCTTGTTGGTACAGAACGACGTTATTTAAGATCGAAGCCACATGAAGACCACGTAACCGGCCAACGGCAAACAAAGCTGAGGTTTCCATATCTGCACCTAAGACGCCCTTCTTGTTCCAGTATTGGCATATCACATCTTCGTCATCGGTATAGAAACTGTCGTGAGAACGTACCACACCAAAATGATAACGTGCCTCTTGCACCGACAGGTAACGCTCAACTTCCTTTAATAAGGAAAAGCTTGCGTACGCCGGATAAGCCGAATCCACATACGCTTTGGAGCCGCCTTCATCTCTTACCGCACCTTCGGCAATGATTAGCTCGCCAAGCTGAATCCCAGATTGCATCGCACCTGCCGATCCAACACGTACTACATGAGTTACGCCGCACTGTTTTAGCTCTTCCACCGCAATGATCATTGATGGCGCGCCGATGCCTGTGCTGCATACTGAAACAGGCTGGTCCTTGTATTTGCCAGTAAAAACACGGTACTCGCGATTTTCCGAGATCATTTCTGCATCATCCAATAATGCGGCAATACGATTAGCTCGGTCTGGCTCACCACATACAATGACGAGAGGAGCGACTTGTGTTTCATCAACACCAATATGAGGTTGTTTCGCCATTTTTCGTTCCTTAAGCTGCAGCTTGAGCTAAGGTTTTATCGCCATTGCGCTTGGCGCTACGTGCCCATTCACGCGTACCATTGGCAGCAATGAACATCAAAATCGCATACTGAACGGACATCGCATAAACACCCTGTGTCGCGTAGATGCCAACACTAATGATGTTAATCACAACCCAAAGAATCCAGTTTTCCACATATTTACGTGTCATCAGAATTTGTGCAACAACAGAAAGTACTGTCATGGTTGCATCCCAAAACGGGAACGCATCAGGTTCAAGTACCGGATCAGCCAAACCTGCACCAAAGAGATTCAAGCTATCAACAGCAATGTTTGCTAATGCAAAGAAAAAAGGGTCGATGTAGATGGTTAACAACGCGATAGACACAACGCTAATAGAAGCAGTGGCGATGAGTTTCTGTTTGTTTAACCAGCGTACTTCCAGCGTTTCACCTTCCGCGTTTGGACGAGTCCACGCATACCAACCGTAAATGTTCGCACAGAAGAAAAACAGTTGAAGAAGTAATAATCCGTATAACTGAATTTGGAAAAAGATAACGGCAAAAAGAGTGACATTCAGCAAACCGAATAAGTAGTTGATGGTTTTTTCTTGGCTAGCAAACCAAATGCAAAGCAACCCAAAAACCGTACCGAAAGCTTCGATCCAACTCATTGCGTAACCGCCGCCAATTGGAATGTTAACTAGGGTGTTGTTTATATCGAGTAAGGCAAGTAGGTCCATGTCGATGTCCTTTATTATTTTGTTTGGGAATATGCCTATATTAGGGCGTGACACCTAACAAAAAGGAGGACATTTGTCCCCCTCTTGATGCACTCGATCATAATTCAGTTCAATATTTGCTTGAAAGCAATAAATGACTCAATTGAACCGCTTGGAAATTAACACGCCTAAGAATCCAAACCTAAATAGCGCTTTTTGAATGCGGAAGCTGATGCAAATAAAGCTGACGCCAAAAGTGTAATAACAAACCCAATGGCGTACTCGAATGCTTCATTCACCAAGAGCTGATAACAGCTCACAAAAAAAATTAGTATGACCGCAATAACATTAACTCGGTGAAACCAAGGATGCTTTACGGAGAACTTAGCGTAACCTTTTGATAACATTTAACTAATCCGCCAGACAACAATTAATATTTTTATTTATAATCAATGGTGATAGTAAGGCTTTATAGTATAAAGAGAAACGACTTTTTTGATTTTTTAGCTCAACATCACAGGTCATCTAGTGCTGCTTGACTTTAATATCTTGACACTTTTTCGTTCAACTAAGGTAGGTTCTAATTGCACGACTTGCGCTTCTGTTGATTTATCATCCAATTTTCGGACAAGCGTTTCCACGGCAGCTTGCCCAAGACGGTATTTAGGCTGGTGAATTGTGGTGAGTGATGGCGACATGAACTTCGCGATATGTATGTCATCGTAACCGATGATTGAAATCTGTTCCGGGACTTTAATATTGAGCTCATTTGCGGCGTTAATCACACCCATCGCCATCATATCATTGGAAACGAAAATCGAGCTGGGTAAGGTGCCTCGCTGCGCCATTTTCATAAATGCTTGATATCCGCCTTCACATTCGAAGTCCGATTCAATTATCCAGTTAGCATTAAATTCCAAGCCAGCTTCGTTCATCGCACGTTTGTAACCTTCGTATCGCATTTGTGCTTGGTGTTTAATCAAAGGGCCGGTGATACATCCTATTTCTGTGTGGCCGCAATCAATCAGGTATTTCGCCGCTAGGTAACCGCCACGAAGCGAGTTATCTTGAATTTTGTCGCTCGTAAACAGCATCGGCCCCCAATCCATCACCACGACAGGGATATCAGGATAACGCTCAAATACATCGATACGCTCCCCTTCTAGCGAGGAGCACATCAAGATCAAACCATCGACACGCTTTTGCAAAAGCGTATTAATGGATTGGCGCATGCGTTCATTATCACCTTCTGTGTTACATAGAATGAGACTATAGCCTTTGTGATAGCAACTGCGTTCGACGCCTTTTACGACTTCGCCAAAGAATGGGTTGGTTGAAGTGGTCACTAGCATACCAATGGTTTTGGTACGATTGACTTTGAGGCTACGCGCCAAAGCTGATGGCGCATAGTAGTTGAGTTCTTTTGCGGCATTATTGACGCGTTCGGAGATCTCTTCACTCACAAAACGCGTCTTGTTAATAACATGGCTCACTGTTGAAGTGGAAACCCCTGCCAGTTTTGCGATGTCTTTCATCGTCGCCATGTTATTACTCCTAATTAATGAGGCGTTTAAGCCCTATTGTGCTGCGAGAAACGCGTCCACCTCTTCGCGAGTTGGGATCGACGTCTGAGCGCCAAAGCGGGTCACAGAAATTGCAGCCGCCGCATGTGCAAACTTAATTGCTGATTCTAAAGGTAAATCCTCTAACAGGCCAGTGACGAATGCCCCATTAAACGTATCCCCTGCTGCGGTGGTATCAGTCGCGTCAACACGGAACCCCGGGATGAGCTCACCTCTACCATTTTGACTTAACCAAACACCCTTCGCACCGAGAGTGATCATGACAATTTCGATACCTTTGCTATGAAGCACATTCGCCGCTTCTTGCGCGCTGTCATTATCCGTTACCGTTACCCCCGCCAGGACTTCAGCTTCGGTTTCATTTGGTGTAATGACATCAATACAAGCAAGCAGTTCGTCTGACAGTTCACGAGCAGGGGCAGGGTTTAAAATGACGTTAGTTTTTGCATCTTTCGCCACTCGCGCGGCTTTCTCAATGCCGCACATCGGCGTTTCCAATTGCATCAGCAGGTAATCCGCTTGGCGAATGCGATCTAAATCTGGCTCAATCGCTTCTGCTGTCAATTTGGCATTCGCTTCTGCTGAAATACAAATGCTGTTTTCACCACTATCCGACACTTGAATCATCGCAATGCCAGTTGGGCAGTTTGGTTGCATCTTCACACCAGTGATGTCGATGCCGTCCATATTGAAGTTTTCACGAATATTGATGCCGAACGAGTCATCGCCTACACAAGCAATAAAGCCAATATCAGCCTTGAGTCGAGCTGCAGCAACAGCTTGGTTGGCACCTTTGCCACCTGGGATAACTTGATAGTTGCGACCATGTAGCGTTTCGCCAGGGCGAGGGAAAGAAGGCACTTGAAGAACATGGTCAGCGTTTACACTACCTAACACCACTAACTTATTCATACGGTTATCCTCGGTTCTGAATGAACCCTTTTTTTGAAAAACTATTTTGGAAAATACATTAGATGACTTTAACTTCTCTTCCTAACGAAGGAGTCACGATAAAAAGTCAAAGGCATCTATACCCTGCATTTTTAAGTCTCTTGGGTATGTTTGCCCTCTCCTCCTAAACGACAGATATAAACGGAGGAGAGAGCAAAAATTAGGACGCTTTATTGAACGTCAAACTTATTTAGTCACTACTTTTAGTGGCACCGGAATGTATTCTTCTACTTTTTCACCTTTCAAGACTTTGTCAGCCGTTTCAACACCTAAAGCACCAATAAGATCTGGTTGCTGTGCGATGGTTGCTGCTAGCTTGCCACGGTTAACTGCGGCAATGCCGTCTTCCGTGCCATCAAAACCAACGATAACGACGTCTTTGCCAGAAGCTTGAACGGCGCGAAGTGCACCTAGCGCCATTTCATCATTCTGTGCGAACACCGCTTGTACATCAGGGTTAGCCGCGAGTAGGTTTTCCATCACGTTTAGGCCTTTAGTACGGTCAAAGTCTGCTGGCTGGCTGGCAAGAAGATCCATATCGCTGCCCTTCACGGCATTCATGAAACCTTCACCGCGCTCGCGCGCCGCCGATGTGCCCGCAATACCTTCAAGCTGAATTACTTTTGCTTTTTCGCCAACTTTTTCCATGATGTAGTGGCCTGCCATTTCACCACCGATCACGTTGTCGGACGCGATGTGGCTCACGACTTCACCACGGCTTGCGCCACGGTCTAGTGTCAATACAGGGATCTTAGAACGGTTCGCCATACGAATCGCATTAGACACAGCATCAGAATCCGTTGGGTTGATAAGAATTGCTTTTACACCGCGAATACTTAAATCCTCGATGTTCGACAGCTCTTTGCTCGGGTCATTTTGCGAGTCCAGTACAATTAAGTCGTACCCCAATTCTTTCGCTTTAGCTTCCGCACCGTCTTTCATCGTTACGAAGAACGGGTTGTTTAGCGTCGAAACCACAATCGCCATCGTATCTTGGGCTTGTGCCGCTACTGATACAGTGGAAGAAAGAAGTGCAGCAGAAATAAGAGTTGCAAGTTTTTTCATCGTTCTAGTCCTTTGTGTAGGGTGAGCCAGCACACGCCCACTGGCTCGGTTTGTATTCAGGATTTAATGGTTATGGATTATTTGTTTTTGTTGTCTACCAGTACTGCGAGCAAGATAACCACTGCTTTGGCAATCATTTGGTAGTAAGAAGAAACATCAAGTAGGTTAAGAGCATTGTTCAAGAAGCCGATGATCAGCGCACCAATTAGCGTACCCATGATGCGTCCTTTACCGCCCATCAAGCTGGTACCGCCAAGTACAACCGCAGCAATCGCATCTAACTCGTAACCCATACCCGCTGTTGGCTGCGCCGAAGACAGACGAGAAGTCACGATGATGCCTGCAAGCGCTGCCAGCATACCGCAGATGGCGTACACACCAATCTTCACTCGGTCTACATTGATACCAGATAGACGAGTCGCTGATTCGTTGCCACCTAGTGCATAAACGTAGCGACCAAAGCGAGTGTGGTTAAGTAGATACCAAGCCGCAGCGAATACAACTACCATCAACCAAACGGGTACTGGAATACCTAGCGCGTAGCCGGTACCAAACCATGCAAACGCATCAGCTGTGTCAGTAAAACCTGTCGAGATTGGACGACCTTCGGTGTACACCATAGTCACACCGCGTAGTAACGTCATGGTAACCAGCGTAGCGATAAAGGCCTGTACTTTGCCTTTCGCAATGATGATGCCGCTAATTGCGCCTAACGCTGCACCTGCGACTAAAGCAGTCGGAACCGCCACCAGCACCGGGACTTCAAGCGCAATCATGCTTGCCGCAAAGGCACCACATAGCGCCAGTACGGAACCAACACTCAAGTCGATGCCTGCGGTTAAAATAACCAGTGTCATACCTACCGCGATAATGGCATTCACTGAGGTTTGACGAAGAATGTTGAGAATGTTGTCGACCGTAAAGAAGTTCGGGTTCAAAAATGACACAACAACAATCAAAAAAATCAGTGCTATCAGTGATTTTTGCTCAATCAACCACTCTTTTGTGAACAACTTCTTGTTGCTAGCTTCGGTTGGTTTGCTCATGGTATTAGTACTCATGCTGCTTCCTCATTGATCTTTTTGCCTACGGCACAGGAGAGTAATTTTTCTTGATCGGCGTCTTTCGCATCGAATTCGCCAGTAATACGACCTTCATGCATAACCAGAATGCGGTCACTCATACCGAGCACTTCTGGCATCTCGGAAGACACCAAGATGATGCTCATGCCTTCGGCTTTGAACTTGTTGATGAGTTGATAAATTTCTTTTTTCGCACCGACATCGACGCCACGTGTTGGCTCATCGAGAATCAGAACTTTAGGTTTGGTCATTAACCCTTTCGCGATCGCCACTTTTTGCTGGTTACCGCCGGATAAGTTACCAATGATTTGGTCGCGCGTAGGGGTTTTGATATTAAATAGCTTGATAAAATCTTCCACGGCAATCACTTCATCGCTATGTTGGATTTGGAAGCCTTTAGTCAACTGATTGAGAGAACAAAGTGACATATTCTCCTTAACCGAGAGACCTAACACCAAGCCATCGCCTTTGCGATCTTCAGAGATATAAGCGATGCCATTTGCTAAGCCATCTTGTGGGCTAACCGGATTAATGGTTTTGTTATCGAGGTTGATAACACCATGCTCACTTGGAAACGCGCCGTAAATCACTTTCATCAGTTCGGTGCGGCCTGCCCCCATCAAACCAGAGATACCCAAAATTTCACCGCGTTTCAGCGTGAAGCTCACATCGTGAACGCCAGAGCCAGTCAGGCCAATCACTTCAAGGCAAGTTTCGCCATGTTGTACATCAATACGTGGATATTGCTCTTCTAATTTTCGGCCAACCATCATTTCAATTAGGCCGTCTTCATCAGTGTCTGCTACTTTGCATTCACCGATAAATTTACCGTCACGAAGCACGGTAATGTCGTCACAGATTTCAAAGATTTCTTTAAGACGGTGTGAGATGTAAACGATGCCGCAGCCCTGCTCTCGAAGCTCGTTGATCACTTTAAATAGTGACTCCGTCTCGGTATCAGTCAGCGCGTCAGTTGGCTCATCCATAATGATGACTTTCGATTCAAACGAAAGCGCTTTCGCGATCTCCACCATTTGCTGTTCACCTAAGCTCAAATCACCAAGCAACGTTTTCGATGAGTGCTTTACGTTAAGGCGTTGAAGCAACTTGTCTGCTTCTTCATACATCTTGCCCCACTGAATACGCCCCATCGTGCCGGTAAATTCACGACCTAGATAGATGTTTTCAGCAATCGTTAGTTCAGGGATCAAGTTCAATTCTTGGTGAATGATGCTGATGCCCGCTTCCTGTGAGTCACGCGGCCCTTTAAACGCGGCAGGTTGGCCTTGATATTGGATGCTACCCGCATCCATGTGATAGATGCCAGTCAGCACCTTCATCAAGGTTGACTTGCCTGCTCCATTTTCTCCCATGAGCGCCATGACACGGCCTGGGTAAACATTCAGGCTCGCTTTGTCCAGTGCTTTTACGCCCGGGAACGCTTTCTCAATGTCGCTCAGTTGTAGAATGGCTTGAGTCATAATCTGTCCTCAATATCTCTGGCTTAAAAAACCACGCCCGCTTGAAAGATAACGTTCGCGTATGGCGAGCATTCGCCAGTTCGAACGACAGCGCGGCTTTGTGCCGTGCGTGCTTTAAATGCTTCATGTGACACGTAGCTGATCTCGATAGATTTACCCGTTTCTTCGCTCTCTTTGCTCAGTTCGTTAAGCAATGCTTGATGCAAAACAGGGCTTACATCAGAAAACTCTTCCGCAATGATGACCCCTTCGATTTGCGACTCAGATAGAATCACGCGAACAGTATCAAGAAAACTTGGTACGCCATGCGTTAGCGCCAAATCAATTCGCTGTACATGCTCAGGGATTGGCAGGCCAGCGTCACATATCGTGATCTCATCGGTGTGGCCTAGCGTCGCCACCAAGTAAGAAATATCTGAGTTAATTAGGGTACTTTTTTTCATCTCATCGACCTTTCGGTTACACGTTCATACAACCATGAGCGCCTGTTTTAAAGTGCTTTCGTTATTAACAGAAAACTCATCGAAACGTTTCGATGAAATAGTAATTCGTTGTGGTAATTTGACCAGAGTGAGATCGATAAGGTGTGAGAATGATCCGTAATTAACGGGTCATCGAATAGTAAAAAGGTACATGAGTCACACTTTGTCATCGAAACGTTTCGATATCTGGTTTAATCGACACTTGAAGTGAGGTTTTTAAAGACAGTTGAAAAAGAGGTACGTCCCATTACTGAGAAATACTCTAGTTAATGAGATGGAAACCTTACACATCATCACAGTTCTTGGATGGTTGTCTGATTTTGGAGAACGCTCACCTTACAATCTGGTTACAATTTGCAAAACACATCATCCGTTCAGTACCTTATATGGTATGCGACGTTTGTAGGGACACAAACGGAAACTAAAAGCCATAATGAAGTTAAGCAATCGAGTCATCTTGCTTGTCGCGCCAGTGATCTTATTAAGCGCGCTGGTATCAAGTTATATTATTTACAGCATTCAAAAAGTAACGCTCATCAAGCGAGAAGACAGCTATATCCAATTGCAAATGGAAAAGCTCGCAGGGCAGTTCCGACAAGCCAACATATTCCTCAATAGTTATGCATACACATTAAGCAAAAGTGATGTATTGCAAGACTACTTGGTGAATCATAGCAATCCGTATCGTGAGCGCGTGTTATTTAACCGACTCGATGAAACCGCAGATGTGTTAAGCCATGGCTATACAGGCGATGCAAGCATGGCGATTCTCGACGGGAAACAAAACCTTCTTTATTACACAGAAAATAAATACTACGAATCTTCAGGTGTAGTCGACCCTAAGGTATTGGATTACATCTCGCGAAGCTTTAGTACGAGAGAAGCGTTTAACCATACTGGCTTTATTTACAATTCCAGCGGGCAAAGTATTCTTCTGCAATACGAACTGATCGACAAACGAACAGGGACACAACCTCTAAGTTTTGATCCGCAAAATGTCTTTTTCGTGGTGGTATCGGTATCGCTCGAAGCCTTCAATGAGATCAAGCACGAAATCGAGTTCGACACGCATAGCGTGATAACTTTTGCCGACAAGCCTATTTATCTCGATATTCCTCTCGCTCAGACGATTGAACTATTGCCACACTTTTATGCGGTACTCTCCCCCGCTGAATATTTGATGTGGAATAAAGTAGATAAAGTGTGGCTAGAACTGGCCCTTTCCTTTGGTGTGGCGGCGTTTTGCACCATCACCTTAATTGTTTTGGTTTTGTATCGTTATGTATTACACCCCGTTTCTCGCCTCGATAAACAGCTACAAGAGCTGGAAACAAATCAACGCGGCAACATTGAAAAGCTAGAAACAAACGATGAAATAGGACGCTTATCCTCACGCTTTTTTGATATGTATGAAGAGCTCAACGTCATATATAAGAAGACAAAACGCCTGGCTGAAACGGATCACCTAACGCAACTCGCTAATCGCCATCGTTTCCATGAACTTGCAACTCGTGAACTCGTCTCCCCTTCGCAGCATTTGTGGGTCATTTATGTCGATCTCGATAACTTTAAGTACGTTAATGACAAATACGGGCATGAACTGGGAGACAACTTATTAAAGGTGTTTTCATCACACATCAAAAATGTCTGTCAAAAATTCTCGCACGACTACGATAGTCCCTGTTTTGCAGCAAGATTGTCTGGTGACGAATTTGCTATTTTATTGAGCTCAAATCAGGATGCACAACGCCTACCCGACTTGCTGGCCTCAGAGTTGCTAAAACCGATTAGCAATCTCAGTCCATCTTGGAGTAATTCATTCCCCGTGACTGCAAGCGTAGGTATCGCTCAGTACCCTCAAGACGGTACAGACGTCGCGAAATTACTCTCCAGTGCCGATGCGGCAATGTATCAAGCCAAACGAGCCGGGAAAAACCAGTACGCTTATTACTCAGCAGCTCTCAATGTTGAGTCTCAAAGACGCAGTCAGCTTGAGCGAGCGCTCAGAAAAAGCAACGTAGAAGAAGAGTTCCATCTCGTTTTTCAACCCTATATGAATAATCGGGACAACGAGATTGAAGGACTCGAGGTATTATTGCGCTGGGAAGCGGAAGGCATTGGTCCCGTGCCTCCGAAAGAGTTTATCCCAATCGCGGAACAGGCGGGCTTATTTGATAAAATTGATCGCTGGGTTTTCGCCAATGCAACTGCAGAATATCACCAATTAAGAAATATTTTTGGCAAAGACATTGTCCTTTCGATCAACCTCTCTTCAGCAGAGCTTAACTCCATCGAAATGGCGAATTATATTCATGACCAAGCAAGCAGAAACGGTGTGAAACCAGAATGTATTGAGTTAGAGATAACAGAAACCTTTGCCGCAGAACAACAAGGTACAGCATTACTTGATGAGCTGTCGAAGCGTGGCTATCGTCTCGCCATTGATGACTTTGGCTCTGGCTATACATCGCTGACTCAACTTGTTCAATATCCAGTTCAAAAGATCAAGTTTGACCGAGAGTTCCTCGTTACATTGATGAAAACCAACAACGGTCATGTGATCAAACCCATCATCGATCTATGCCACGCTCAAAATAAAACGGTCACCGCAGAAGGTATTGAGCACAATGTGATGCATGAATGGTTATCGTCCTACCGCTGTGACTATATGCAAGGCTATTTATTTGGTAAGCCAATGAGTAAGGAACAACTGAATTTGTGGTGGCAATCCGCAAATGACGATAGCCGCTTCGATGGTTCCATAGTAGGTTCAATTACTGTTCAAGGGACATCTTATTAAAGATTAAGTACAGAAGCCATGTATGTGGCTGCTGTACTTGGTCACGTGTGATTCATAGAGAGAACAAAAAATCTAGCTCTTACTATCACACACCTATAGATATAATACAGTTGCATAAAATTACCGTTTATCTACTCTTAAACAAGCACCTCTTTGAAATCCAATCCAGTCAAATTTAGTTCTTTGACTCTATCGTACAATCCACCTTTTTTGTCCGTGCAAAACGTTCTGAGTCCCGCACCTTTTACTCTGAATAAGCCAGCTTCATTAATGGCTTCTCTATTCAAAACGAGTTTCTTAAACGGCCTAGTACGACTCGGTTTCCCATTACGAAGGTTATACTTGGTAGCAGAGCTATCAATAGCATCGATTTGAGTAATAATATTTAATGCTCGCCAAGGCTGTCCTTTTAGACTCAATGGCAAGAATTCGACATTCTCGCTTAACGCACCAAGCTTATCAGCAATGGCAGCTGGCACAGCGAAAGTAACCGCTCCCCAAGCAGCAACATCAGGCCTAGGTAATGTGTTTTCACCTTCAACATCTAACCATTCAATATCAATACTTCTCCAACTGTCTTTAACAGATTCTCCATACAGCTGGATAGGTTCGTTTGTGGTTACTTGAAGGGACATTTCCAATGCAGATTCTTGCAAGATTGCAAAATCATGCGCATTGGGTGTGACAATAAACACTTTGTTAAATGCTGTCATAACCATCCTTAAACAGGTTGAATAGCTTCTCTTAATGGGAACTCTCCACCCTCAAGATTTTCGCCTACTTAGCTAAATATATCAATTATGCTTGGTATGTTAATGTCACTGCATTATCAGGTATGACAAAATAGGTTTAAAGATCAAAATTAAAAACTCGATACTCAGCTAAGAAAGGGGATTTTTCTCTATGAATCAAACATAAGGTCCAACATAAAAAATCACTCTTAGATTCAACAAGATAAAAATTGATACAAGTTCGTACGTTAATTTTTGGTATTATTATTTTTCGATGAAACCTCACAGTTATTTAAATATTTAATCAAAACGATAGAATTACTTTTTGGTAAGTTTAGTTCAGATTTTATGTATTTAATTGAAAACAAGAGGAAATAAGTAAAAGCTGACAAAACTTACTTTTGTACTGCTAATCACCGGCTTAGATGATTCGTGTAGAAGCTCATTTGTCGGCTCCACTTAGACTTAGCTTTATCACTTGTGAACAAGAAATGCCCTTCTTCTCAGTATTTCTCTACCTTTCTTATCCATCTTGTTGTTTACCCATTCACTTAAAATGCACTAACACACATAACGAGTTGACGTTACGATTTGTTACGAGTCAAATCACAAATCTAAACGCAAGCTAAATAGACGTACAAAAAACAAACATATTGAAATAAAAAGAATTTCTAATCTAGAAAAAATAAAACGTCGTTTTTATAAATTCGCCACCTCACAAATATCCTTAAACACAGTTTTATTAATTACACATATCAGATATTATTTATGCCGAAGTTTATCGAAACAATCGATTAACTTCATAATTTATTTGAGTTTCAAACAGTTAGTTTTTAACTTGAAAACTTATCGTTAACCCAATATTAAGTACCTAAGCGTACAGTAAGAAACATTGGGAATAGAATTATATTGATGTGCATGTTGTTTTAACGAATGCATGAAGCAATCGGTAAATTTGTAACACCATAGAGTTTTATTTAGCCAAGATGAAAAAGTTAATTTTATTATTTATATGGACATTTCTGTCTGCCTCTCCTTTTGCCTTTGCAAAACAAGCAGATAACGAAGTCAAAAGTCACATACCACAGAATCAAATTGAACAAGTGTTCAAACAAGCAAAGTTAGATGGCGTAGTAGACTTTAAATTGTTTCGTGACGCTTATATCGCGTACCAAAAAACACCCGATAGAAAGAAATCAGTACTAACCATTATCGACTATAGTAAACCATCGACTGAAAAACGCTTTTATGTGGTTGATTTAGATAAAAAGAAGCTTATCTACAATACTTATGTTTCTCACGGTGTGAACAGTGGAAAGAAAACAGCGACGCAGTTTTCAAATGTGGTGAACTCGCGTAAAACATCACTGGGTACGTTTTTGACTGACACCACCTACTACGGATCAAATGGTTATTCACTTCGATTAGATGGTCTAAGCTCAGGGTTGAACGATAAAGCTCGCGAGCGTTATATCGTTGTGCACGGTGCCGACTATGCTAACCCTTCTTTTATCAAGAAGAATGGTTACCTTGGGCGCAGTTGGGGTTGCCCTGCACTGCCAAAGAAGTTGTCTCGTGAGATCATTGACACCATAAAAGGCGGCAGTGTTATTTATGCAAGCGCATAACGCGGTGCAAATTATGTGGGGAAGAATGCTCTATTTCTTCCCTAACAAATAATCGGATTGGCTCAAGCTTCCTTGTCTCATGACTCTCTTTACCTGTTTCTCCAGTTTTCGCTTGCCTCAACGCTAAAATTATTTAGGTATTAGCTTATACCCAAATAACATCAGAAAACTCTGTTCATCCCTCTTCCATCTCGTTAGTATACGCTGAGTTGGTCAGACACCGATTTTCATTGTTATCATAGTGTCACTAAGATTCCGTAGTCATAGTGATAGTCTATGACGTTATATGTTTAGGGTTACTTCTTGCGTTATCTACACCGTATATTATTGATGCTTTCATTGTCCCTATTTTCAGGGTTCATCGTTGCCTCATATGCGCATACGTATCACCACACTAAACATTACACCTCTGAACGCTTGCTTAAACTTGCGCAACAAGACGATTTTGAACTAGCACATAGCGAATTCCATACTTTTGCCTCTCCAAGTTCTTGGGGCTCAGAAGGTTATTATCTGCATATAAAGCGCGAGTTGTTAGCGCTGGTTTCCTGCCGCCGAACATCCGCCACTGATGGTGTTTTATCATCAGATTTTACTCCTGATTATTTTTTACTTGTTGCTTTCTCTTCCCCACCACTATTGGAATTGGCAAAACAAGCATCTCGCTTACCTCTTGATGGTTATGGCGGGCTGATGAGTAAACGCTCTCTCTATCGACTCTCAGGAAGAAAAGAAGCCAATTTAATGTACGTCTTTACTCATGGTCGCAACGCCTTCCCTGTTGTTTAACTTTTTATGACATACAGAGAACACGGAAATGTAACGATGAGAACCAATACGCTCATTGTTACTAGAACCAATTTGAGGTCCATATAATGACAAAATTCGCTACGACTATCGCACTAGCATTACTATTTGCAACGGGCTCAGCCTTCGCTAACACAGAAGCAAAGCCAGAAGAAATGAGCAATGAGACTCTGCTAGAGTGTGCCAATGTTTCTAATGCACGTATTGCGGTTCCTGAACACAGAGCGATGTTCAGACACTACCTAATGTCTGAAAGAAACTATAGTTTCAGCCAGTTATCTTCTGCTGAGCTTGAATTTAAAGCAGCAGATAAGAATGAATCCGAAGTAGAAACTATCTACAAGTCTCAGTGTAAAGAGGTTGGCGAGTACCTATATAGCATTGGCTATTAAACTCGAAACCCTAACGACACTCAAAAAGAAAGGCGCATACATTGCGCCTTTCTTTTTACTGATAAAAACCAGCCGATTAGATGTCTAATCTGTATACAAGCTTAAAAGTGCAAATCAAAGTAAACTTACTGAGAAAACTCTGACACATCCTTGGATTTACAGAACGCTCGACGTGCTTTAACAAACAAGAAACTAAGCACCCCAATCACAAGAGTAATTATTGGGGCCGCCATTAATAGCATTGTGATCGTTTTGCTTATATTCTCTGGTAACAAGGGAAGCAATAAACCAAAACCGCATAATATCAGCGTCCATAAAATCGCACTCAGCCACGCAAAGTAATGGAATTTACTAATACCTTTCACTCGCAACCCCATCATTAATGGCAATAGGGAACGAACAACCGGAATAAACCGCGCACAAAAAAGCGCGATCAATCCATGTTTACTGAGTAATACGTCGACCTGTTCCAAACGCTTTTGAGGAACCGCGCTCACCCAGCCTTGGACCTTAGGTAAGCGATTTAGCCACTTGCCTTGTAAGTAAGCCGCCCAACTTCCCAATCCCGCACTAACAGCTATCACCAACATGATCATTATTGGATCAAGGACACCAACCGCCGCCAGCGTACCGGATAATACGACGACACTGTCGCATGGGAATGGCGCAGCAGGAATAAAACCACTTTCCAAAAAGATAAGCGCAGCAACAACAAAATAAACCAATCCTGCACCGCCTGGCGCCATTAACGCCGTAAAATCTTGATGCCAAAAGGCACTCAAGACCTGAATTATCGAATCAAACATAAACCGCTCCTAAGCATAACTAACCAAAAATTGTAAAAACATGGAATGTGTTAGCGAGCATGTATAAAGCGGTATATGAGATTCGATTCTTTCCTCGCACCGATTCTGTATTTAGAATGAGTAAAAATACTTTCAACACAACGACCTAAAGCCTCATTGCCGATGCGTTTTAGCAGCCCCATCGAGTGAATTGCCGAACGATGTGTCCACCAAACTACAGCAAGCGTTTCAAACCATTCGAGTTCTACATCGTCGTTCGAGCTCGTTTCCTTAGAATGGCTAACCCTCAATATATTCCGGCTGTTTAAACTCGGATAGTCTTGTTGTATTGGAGAGGCAGGGTGTTCTGAAAAGTGCTTCGACTTAGCGTCAACAGCAATATTCTGGTTATGAAAGGAAAGAAAATTTGGGTATGAGTGCGCCATACTCATGCTCGGAGCCAACAAGCAGAAAAGTAGTCCGAGTAAAGCAATCAGAGTCGTACGCACAAAGGTAACCAAAACCAAAATAATAAGTTCTTTTAACCCTGTGCGTAACGATTGGCAATTAGTATTCTTAATCGTTAAGAATACTAATTATTTTTCACCGTAAGGGTAGTTTTCAAACATTTTCGCAATTTCTTCTTCAATCAGAGACTCTCTTTTCTCAGAGCTCATAGACTCAGATAGTTTCCTGCTTGAAACACCTTTCCACACAACCTGATTAGCCTTTGCATCAACAAGCTCTACCACCAGTTTGCCATACTTACGTTCTTTGTATCGTTCCGGGCTTGAAGTGATCACGCCAAAGCTATTCCAACCATAACCGAAACTCACCGAAGACCCAGAAGAGACAAGCTCGGACTCTTCGACGATATCATGATGAACGTAAAGGTCCCCACCACTATTCACTTTAATTAAGCCCTTGTCTTCAAGCTGTTCAGCCAATCCTTGTTCAATACGTCGACCATCAATACTCGTAGGGGCTTCTGCTTGGGCACCGAAATCAAACGTTCTGTAAGCTGAAAAATCGGCTTGCTTATCAACATCCGTTGTTACGGTTGTACAAGCCGATACGAGCATCATCACCGCCCCTAATATCAAACCTTTCCACATGTTAAATCTCCTTTGGTTAAGCTGACTGTTTCAGCGGAATTACGCTAGTGCTATACATACGCTTCAGCAGTAAAAAGTAATCATTTCAATATCTAGTCTTGACCATGAAACCTGACTGTTCAATAAACGCGATTAACCTTTACACTGACAATCTTGAATATCATCAATGCCTAAACGCTAGTAGACAGTGTGTTTGCCCCTAATTAGCAGCCATCGATTTTAGAAGCGGAATCGCTGACCCTCCTGAAAAACAGAGACAATGGACACTTTAACACCAAGACGCTACTTTTTTAGGCATCTGACAAACAATTGATGAGAAAAGACTTTTCTTTTTCGTTCAGTGTGGCATATTACCTGAGTCCTATCGATGCGCGGGCATCGTATAATGGCTATTACCTCAGCCTTCCAAGCTGATGATGCGGGTTCGATTCCCGCTGCCCGCTCCAATCTCTTTTATCTCAATCTACTCAAAAGAATCCGATGGCGGAGCAAATAGACAGCGCCAACGTTGTTTCCACGTTAAATTTGGTCGTGTTACGTCATAAAACATATCTTTCCATTCTGCAAACGTCACACGAATGGGATTAAAGCTGTTTACAGGTTTAGAAATTCCATACCTAACGGTTTCCACTTCTGGTTCAAACGTTCCAAACATCCGATCCCAGATAATCAACACTCCCGCGTAATTTTTGTCGATGTACTGACGGTTTATACCATGATGAACACGATGATGAGATGGCGTGTTAAATACCCACTCTAGCGGTCCAAGCGAGCGAATTGATTGAGTATGAACAAAAAACTGTAAGCCCAGATTAAACAGCACAACAAAGACGACCCACTTAGGATCAAAGCCAATAATCACCAAAGGCAACCAGAAAATCCACATTCCCGCTAACGGATACATCAAGCTTTGACGAAACGCGGTGCTGAAATTCATTCTCTCCGAGCTGTGATGGACCACGTGCGCAGCCCACATCCAACGAATACGGTGGCTAGCTCGATGAAACCAGTAATAGAAAAAGTCTTGCAGGACGACAAGTAACAAAAACGCTGAAACGCTCATTTCGATATCAAACAATCGCCAATCAAACCACCACAAATATAACTGAGCAATCAGTAAACCTGTGAGTATGTCTGTCGCTTGGTGTAAGCCCGCAAGCACAAAATTACATACAACTTCCGGAATATAATACGTCGCGCTTTCAGGCAAACGTCCCCTTCGTTGTCCAAACCAGTACTCTGCAACCATACATAAAAAGAAAACAGGCGCCAAAATCATCAGAAGTAATTCAGGGCGTTCCATCAACTGTGTCCAATCCATTGTGTTTCTACCATTTTGCATAGTGATCTTCAGTAAGACCTATGACTTCTTCTAACTGATGTTTGATACCATTCCCATCAACGATGTAGCCAGAGAAATAGCCGATATATTGACGAAAATTGCTTTTGAGAAACCAAAAGTTCTTCTTTTCTGAACGTCGATTTAAAGGCGTGAATACTAGGTCAATCCGTTTATCTTCCGACGTTATATGCCATCTTTGTCCTTCATCATTTCGTGAAAATTGAAACTGAACAGACTGTAAAAAATGCCGTTCACCATTAATCCAGAATACATTTTCACAGTAGCCCGTTTCATTGACACCCGCAGCTAAGTTCAGCCCCAACCGTCTGCCGCTTTCAAAGCAATTAATACTCGCCCACCGCCAGCTTGTCTCCCGTCGCATGTACCCAGCGGAAAAGTCGTAACCAGCAGCCACTTCTGAGAGATCTTGTTCCTTTCCTAATATGAATAAATTGCCATCTACCGTTAACGCATTGTGCTTCTGCGTATAAGTCCAACCCGCATAACCGGTTGGTGTACATAACATTAATGGCAAACTCATACTTTCTGGACGTAAGTAGAGATCAGCATTGACAGATTTCGTCACAAAGTGGACGTGCCAAATACCATTCTGAATAGAAAACTGAATACTTTTGTCAGCAAGATGGGCATGACTAGACCAACTGGAAGGCTGAGTTTGATAATCAATATTAAAAGGCTTTAACCACTGCTGCTCCACTAACTCATTATTTTGAATATCAAACAGATAGCAAAAACCAGATGCTAAATACCTAATATCCGCAATCGCAACCCCAATCACGTAGTTAGGTGTGACCAAATTAACGAACTGAAACTGCTTATAGTCACAGTAACGGCGCCACTTAGACGCTGGCTTATCCATCTCATCAAGGTAGGTAAACTTATCTAACTGTAAAGATGTGGGAATCCCATCAAGATGGCCAAACACTGGTAGACCGTTTTGCTGAATAAACGAGTCCAGAGTCTTAAGCTCATGCATATTTTTATCTTTTTCGAGTCAACACGCTCAAATGTTAACACCGAGTTAACAAAAACAGTTTGCGTGACAGCACAACAATATCGACTAATTTGGCTTCTGCTCGCTATATGTGAAACCGATCACTCAACCATCCAATCATGTCACTCACTTAATCTTCCTCATCAATACGACCAGAAGTTGGAAATTGAGCGTTCTCATCCGCAGGAAAGACCATTATAGCCATTGAGAATTGGTCAAAATCACTATTTAATGGGAATAAATTCATATAAACTGATTGCTTATTCATATCAAGGAAGAGATCTATGTCACACATACACGATACTATTGTTGCGTTGCAACACAGTAGCCCGGCTCAAAAAGAGTTTTACCAAGCCGTAGAAGAAGTATTAACTTCTCTCGCTCCAGTCATAGAAAGCAATAATAAATATAAAGAACAAGCGATTATCCAAAGAATCGTAGAACCAGAACGTCAAATCATGTTTCGAGTTCCTTGGGTCGATGACGCAGGGAATGTGCAAATAAACAAAGGCTACCGCGTCGAGTTTAACTCCGCGTTAGGTCCATACAAAGGCGGACTGAGGTTCCATCATTCAGTGAACGCGAGCATCATAAAGTTCCTCGGCTTTGAACAGATTTTTAAAAACGCGCTTACTGGCCTTCCAATTGGTGGCGGAAAAGGCGGTTCAAATTTCGATCCTAAAGGAAAATCTGACGGTGAAATCATGCGATTTTGCCAATCATTTATGAACGAGTTATACCGCCACATTGGCCCTGCTACCGATGTTCCTGCTGGCGATATCGGCGTCGGTGCGCGTGAAATTGGTTATATGTTTGGTCAATATAAGCGATTGACGGGACGCTACGAAGGAGTACTTACAGGCAAGAGCCTTCTTTGGGGGGGCTCACTTGTTAGGAAAGAAGCAACGGGATATGGAACCGTATATTTTGCGGAATGCATGCTCAATGACCGTAATGATTCACTCAAAGGCAAAACTTGCCTCGTTTCTGGCGCAGGTAACGTCGCTATCTATGCAATTGAAAAGCTATACCACATGGGAGCAACCCCAGTAACATGCAGCGATTCTAGAGGCACGATCTATCATGAACACGGTATTGATCTGCAGCTCCTCAAGCAACTTAAAGAAGTGAAAAGAGCAAGTTTAGAAGAGTATTTAGACACTTACCCTGAAGCAGAGTATACGCCGTTGGGTGACTATCCTAATGAAGGGCATGCTGTATGGCGATATCAAGCTGACGCCGCATTCCCTTGCGCGACCCAAAATGAACTAACGTCAAACGATGCTCTTGCTCTTATCGATAATGGGTGTGTTTTGATTAGTGAAGGCGCAAACATGCCAACCACTCGTGATGCGGCCAATATCATCGTGGATTCCGAAATGGCTTATGGGCCAGCGAAAGCAGCCAATGCAGGCGGCGTTGCAACCAGTCAGCTTGAAATGGCACAAAATGCCAGCATGCAAAACTGGACCTTTGAGCAAGTCGATAGCCAGTTACAGACCATCATGAAAAACATCTTTATTAATGCAAACGAAACCAGTCGAGAGTTTGGTCAACCTGGTAATTTAGTTTTAGGCGCAAACATTGCCGGCTTTAGAAGAGTCGCTGATGCGATGATCGAGCAAGGCATCGTTTAGTTCACAATAGCCAGCAGCCTGACTGCTGGCTTAACACTATTCGGCGATACACTGCGCTTTGACAAAGAGCTTCATTTAATCTGCAATAAGCGTCGTCACTTCAGTTTTAACCGAATTGGCGATAAAACAATTCTCATGAGCCATGTGGTGCATTTTTTCTAATTGAGATCGTGTCGGTTGATTATCACCAGCAAATGTTATCTTAGGGTTTAGTGTTACCTTAGACACCCATTCTTTTCCATTTTCACCTTTTTTCAGCTCCCCTACTGCTTCATCTAGGTAGCGATCCACAACGTAACGTCGTTTCGCCGCAATAGAAAGAAAAACAAGCATGTGACAACTGGAAAGTGCCGCAACAAATGCTTCTTCCGGATCAACGTTTTCTTCTACAGATAATGGCAACGGCACTACGTGTGGAGATGGTGACGCAGGGACTTGCAACCCGCCATCAAACTTCCAAATGTGCGCCCGACTATACTGGTTATCACTGAATACTTCGTCAGCTTCGCGATGCCATTCGATTAAAGCGGAATGCTTACTCATTCTAACTCCCTGATTTTCTCATTGACGAATCAACACATCCATTCACGTCATAGTAAACCATAACGAAACAAGGTAAGGAACGCATGAACTCAGAGAGGTTACAAAATTTGTTGAGGATCGACGTTTTTTTTCTGTATGTCATCCAGAAGTCGATTAGCCTGATGGATGTTAACTTGTAATCGGTTGATTAGCATCTGTAACCGCTCAATTTCAGGAGTTTGCTTCGCTTTGAGCGTGTTTTCTAGCGCCTCCGTTTGTCCAGCTAAAATCGGCAAACCAAGGTTCAATGCCATACCTTTTGTTTTATGCAACGTGTCTTCTAGAGACGCGAAATCTTCAGCCATAAAATAATCAATAAGTTCATCAACCGATGATTCAAAATCGACAATAATACTTTTTAGTAGCTCATCTATCGCTTCCGGCGCTTCTTGCAAAGAAATGAGCATCTCTGAACTGGATAACTCTTCTTCTGTCAGCCGTAGCTTCTCTATTGGCTTGCGCTGCAACTGGAGAACGTTGTTGTCATTCGTTAATGGTAAATTCTCTTTTGGTTCGAGCCTCGCAGCAAACTGTTTAAGAGCGTCCGAAAAGCTCTCTTGCTGTAGCGGTTTTGTAAGCACATGATCCGCTCCGGCTTCAATAAAGCTATCATGCGCCTCACGAAATACATCTGCCGTATACGCAAAGAGTAATGTTTTGATACCTAACTCTTGTCGAATCACACGCGTCGCTTCAACACCATTCATCTCAGGCATGTGATTGTCCATCAAAATCAGATCATATTCGTTATCTCTCGCCTTTTTAACCGCCACCAATCCGTTTTCAGCAACATCGACCTCATGTCCCAACTTTTCGCAAAACCCTTTCGCCACAATGGCGTTCACTCGATTATCTTCAGCAAGCAATATCTGCAAATTGTGTGTTTTCTTGCGCGTTTTTGGGGGCTCTTGTGCCTTTGGAAGTTCGCATTCAACCCAAGGAATGGGCAGCTCAACGATGAATTGACTTCCGACGCCCTCCACACTTTTCAATGTAATCTTGCCATCCATCAAGCCAGTTAATTTTTTAACTATTGCCAAACCAAGCCCTGTGCCTCCAAATTTTCGGGTAGTTGAAGAATCGGCTTGCTCAAACGAGTTGAAAACATGTTCTTGCTTGTCTAGCGCGATACCAATACCAGTATCACTCACAATCATCACCAAGCAATGATTTACCTTATCAAGTTCTGTTCTGATTAACACATGCCCTTCACTGGTAAACTTCACCGCGTTGCCAGCAAGATTAAACAAAATCTGTCGTAAACGTGCGCAGTCTCCGGTAAATTCAATGTATTCAGGCACTTCATTTTCCACGATCAATTCGATATTTTTTTCATCGATGAGCGGTTTTATTGCGCTACACACAGGAGAAATGACTTGGTCTAAATTGAACTTAGCCTGCTCAAATTCCAGTTTGTTTTCTTCAACTTTAGAGAAATCCAAAATATCGTTAAGAATCGTCATCAAGTGTTGGCCAGAATCAAGAATGACTTTCACGTACTCTTTAGTCGTCGGCTCTTTGGTTTCCTCTGCAATCATTTGAGAAAGGCCTAATACACCATTCATCGGCGTTCTTAATTCGTGACTCATTGCGGCGAGAAAACTTGATTTGGCTTTTGCTGCTCGCTCGGCTTTATTTCGCGCCTCCTCGATTTCGAGGTTCAATTGTTTTAAGTTGTACATTCGATATTGCGACTGATACAAGAATGCACTGACTAACAACATCACGGCAATAAAAACAAACAACCAAGTAAAACGCGCTTCACTTTGGGCAATATTGAGCAGCCGATGCTCCGCATCCTCGATAAAAACAAAGTATCCATGATCAAGCAGTTCATTCGTGAGTAGTTCTATCCTTTTATCGCTCGCTTGAAGCCGATCTAAGAAATTGGCTTCACTTTCACTCTCAACTACGTTTTGTGTCAAAAGCAGTTGGTTGAGAAACTCAAAATAGTGATGCCCACTCAACGTCTTTCCGGTATCGGTAGAAATATCTTGCTGATATAAGTTGAATAGCATTAATAACGCGTATTGATTCTCTACCTGAACGCCAATCAACATATCGAGCTTCAGCGTTGTATCAAGCACACGGTTTTTGAATAGATTGAGCGTATCCTCAACTTTTTTATGATTGGGCGTCACAGGGAACCAAACTGACTCCCTTGATGAATTTAGCAAGTTCTCAGCTGCGACTTCTATATCTACTAAAGATGTCGTCAGTTCATAATTCTTCCTATCTTCAACCGCATATCGATTCACGATAACATCGCGCTCTTCAATCAACTTGTGCCCAATATCCGTCAACTCCGCGTGGAATTCTTGTGCACTTTTTGAATTCACATGTGACATATACGCCAATACACAACACGTCAGCATGGCAATAAAAAAGCAGAGATTAACCAGTTTGAATTTACTCATTTTCCAACACCTCTAAAATCACGGGTCTGGGTGCTGTCAAGGACTGTAAGAACGCTTCAATATCAGCGACACTTTCATCGCTCATCGTAATTCCGAGCTGCGTTTTCGCCATAATCTGTATCGCCTCAGATAACTGGTCAACTCGTCCGTTATGAAAATAAGGGCTTGTTAGGGCGACATTACGTAAACTGGCGACTCTAAAATAGAATTGTTCTTCACTTTCCGTCGTAATCAGGTGCCGTCCCGAATCCTCTACTACTGGCTTGTCTTTGAAATAGGCGAACCTTTGTATCATCGCTCCGCCAATATTTTTGCCCTGATGACACTGTACGCAACCTGAAGACTGAAATGTTTTCCACCCCCTAATTTGCTGCTCACTGAGGACATGGGTGTAACCCAGTAAGTAGGCATCGAATGGTGCACCTGGAGTTTGGAGCCCTTCGACAAACTCCACAATGGCGGACTTAATATTGTTAATATTAATCGGTAGCTCACCATCACGACTAAATAGCGCTTGATAACGTTCGCTTCCTTTCACGTACTGCTCTATTGTTTGCCAGTTTGAGTCCATTTCTATTGGATTGTGGATTGGCCCATCAATCTGAGCCATCAAAGTGTTTTCGGTACCATCCCATAAAAAACGATAATTTAACGCTGCATTAAACACTGTGATGGAATTTCGAGTTCCATCACCTTTCACTCCTGTAGAGACGGGGGTATTTTCAGCGCCATTGGTTTGCAAGTTGTGGCACGTCGCACAACTGATGCTACCGTTTGAAGATAGCTGAGGATCACGAAAGAGATGCCAGCCAATTCTCGCCAGCTTAATATCTACGACAGGGTCACCTTCTATCGGCTGAACTAACGAAATATCACCTAGCACCTTAGCATTTCTTGCGATTGTTGCTTGGCTCAAAATGAGTGCCACAACAACTAATGTGATTATGCTGAATTGCCTCATCAACTGCATACCTTACACTTGCCATTAGTATGAGGTTAGTTGCATTTTTAGGTTTTTTCCATTAATGGAAAACGGTTACCAGAGCTGCACGCGGAGGGACTTTTATTTAAAGCTCACATAAGGAGCAAATGACGAAGGCGAGTAACGAAGAATTGACTCGCTTCGTGGAGTTATGTGTGCATATTTTAGCTTATAGAAGCCAGCAACCTTTGAACCCAAGTAATCTCACCATAGGAGATGAGATCGAAGATAGTAAAGAAAATGGCACAGATAATGGCCAGTTTGACCAAGCGTTGAACAAGAAACATCATAATTACCCATCATTTTTTCGCAGTTTACTATTACAAAAGAAGTTTAGATACAGAAGAAAAGCACTAGTTACACTAATAGACTGTTTTATAAAAAGATTTATACCTTTACTAGCTGCACGATTAAACCGTAATTTGAATGCGCGGTACGTTATTGAGCATTTTAATTGCAAACACGAAAATCTAGTAATTAGGGCAAACGTTTCACTTACCATATCAGCTCAGCAAATCCTTCATTTTATCTCTATAATTTGAATCTATATCAACAATTTCTGTTAGAACATGTCGTACACTTTCAGTGAATTAACATCTATAACTATTTTTTAATGAAAACACTTCGCTTGTTTAACTTGAATCTTCGCTATAAAACCGCCCTATACTTTTCATTAGGACTGCTGGGCATGGTCATCAGCTTCCTTTTTATTAGCCGTTATTTTTTCCTGTATAGCTTAGATGAGCTCGAAGACATGGAAATTAACCATGCGAATCAGCAAGCACTCGCTGTCATCGACATGATGGTGAGTCAGCAAGAAAGCGCCTCATACGATTGGGCGTACTGGGACGAAACATACGATCTGTTTGTTGATCGTGATATTGCGAAATATAACGAGCGAAACCTTTACACAGAGAGCATTGATGCGTTAAACCTCGATATGATGGCGTTTATCACGACTAATGGACAAACCCTGCTCTCCTTAACTCGTGAGGATAACCCCGACACTTCTTCAGAACTCACCGCTAAAATGGCGAACCAACCTATTCTTCAAGATTACATCAAGTCCATGAATCACAAGCTTGATATCCATAGAGAGAGCATCTCAGGGTTGTTTAAAATCAACGATACTATTTGGGGTCTTAGCCTCAGCCCAGTTAGAAATAGTGAAGGCGACCGCCCTTCTAACGGATGGATGCTTTGGGGAAGAAACCTATCTTTGCGCTTTCCTGGAGACTTTAAATCCATTTTAACTGCGGAAAACTCATTAGAGACGCAGATGGTAAGTGGATCAGACAGTAGTGAGATGCGGGATATAGAGAAGACCTCGCGGTCAATAACAAAATGGGCCTCACTCTCTGATTTATCTGGTGAACCAATCGCATGGCTAAAAACGAAAACACAGCGAGAGCATTATGCGAAAGGTAATACGCTATTTATGTACCTGTTTGCAACGGTTGGCGTTGTGGCATCAATCATCGCTGCGGGTACCTACATCACGTTTAAAAATAAGGTCGCCACTCGCTTTAATCATTTTGCTGAAGGAATAAGCGAAATCGCCTCTCAATACCAGCTTGAAGGCTTGCATTCTGTAAAAGTAGACGAATTAGAGTTAGCGACAAAACTGGTACAAAAGCTCTCTGAAAATACATCGTTAACCCAACTGCAATTGAAAGACTCGATGGAAAAGTTTGGTGCTCTGTACCATAGCTCCTCACTAGGCATGCTAATTGTTATTGATCGTAAAATTGTCGATGTAAACCAACGAGCGTTAGAGCTGTTGAGCTACAGCAAATCGCAATTGATAGATCGTCCTCTAGACACCTTGTGCCCATCGGAGGACGATGAATGTCGAGTTGACGCCATGTTCAGAGAGCTGAAAAACGGTAAAACACAATTCGAAGCGCAAGTGCTCGATAGCAATACCGAAGAAATCGACTGTTTGATAGAAGCCACGCTCATTCAACATCATGGTCAAAGTGCACTGATGTTGTTGCTTCAGGATATGAGAGAGACAAAACAGCAAGCAGAAATGATCCAAAAACTCACCGACTTTGATCCGGTATCCGGTTTCTGTAACCGTCCTGTCATTCTCAATGCACTGCACGAGCTCGTAGAGACACGGCCAAACCATTTTTCGTTTGTGTACATTAACAGTAAGACTCTCAAGCAAATTGCAGGGGTATACGGTCACCTCATTTTTGATGAAGTGATTCAATACATCGCATCCGCTATACGCGAGCAATTAGGGGCATTCCAAATAGGCCGAATTAGTGAGCATGAATTTATCGTTTTGATTCCAGATATCGAGCACCACCAAAAAGCGATAGATGCTACCAATCGATTACTGAATCATTTGTCACATAAGGTCCAGCTCTCTGGGATCATGATGTCATTAGACAGTAAAGCGGTGATGATGGATCTAAACATTACTCACCAGTCTGTCGAGCATTTACTGCTTGCAGCACGTTTCTCATCACAATCCGCTAAGGGTCGTCACTCTCACGAAGTATTAGTCATTGATGAAGAACTATCAGAGCAAGCGGAAACGTCTATGGTGATCAATCGCGATTTAGAAAATGCCATTAGACAAGATGCGATTAAACCGTTTTTCCAGCCTATCGTGGATGCTAAAACCACTGAAGTCATTAGCTTCGAAGCACTTGCTCGTTGGCAACATCCAACATTAGGGATGATTTCACCAGAAGTATTTATTCCGATGGCAGAACAAGGAAAACTTATCGTCGAATTGGGAGAGTCCATTCTCAAACAATCGTGCGAATTTATCAGTCGGCTCAATGGAGTTCGTCATGCGCAAGGTTTGTCGATGTTAAGCGTGCATGTGAACTTAAGCGCGCAGCACTTTTATCATTCAGGACTGATGCCCTACCTAAAAAAAGTGATGGCTCAATACAACCTCTCTGCGGGCCAGCTTGTGCTTGAAATTACCGAAAGTATGTTGATGGGCGGAGAAATAGAATCAATCCAAAGCATTCAAGACATCAAGCGACTTGGTGTTGGACTCGCTTTGGATGATTTTGGTACTGGATACGCATCATTCAGTAGCGTATGTAATTTTCCATTGGATATTGTGAAGCTGGATAAATCTTATATTGACGAGATTGAAACCAATGACAGAGCGAAAACACTGGTAAGAAACATTGCCAACATGTCTCAAGAGTTAGGGTTAACGATTGTCGCCGAAGGTGTTGAAACCGCGAGCCAAGTACGCAAGCTTAAAGTTTGGAATATTGATGAGTTGCAAGGGTTTTACTTCCACAAACCGATGCCTGCCGAGCAAGCACTCGTTCAATTTTCTCGCCACGTAAACAGTTAGTCTCTCTCCTCTAAAACACATTAGGAAGGCAAAGTGATTACCGTCACTTTGCCTTTTTGTTGAGCCTCTTCACACCAGACGCCCCACGATTCGTGACTACCGATATTCATATTAAGGCCCGTAGCCTCAGATGTGCCATGATAAATGCTGATATGACTAATTCGAGTGATCAATTACTTATTTGCACTAGTATTACTGCGTATATACTTGAATTAGGTTTTCAAAAAGTCCCTGTGACCGCACAAGGAGGACTGCATGAAACGACTATGGATATGGGTCTTACCTTTACTTTTGTTTGCTAGTCAAGCACTGGCCAATACTGTCTGGATTGTTCCCGTCAAAGGCGCTATAGGTCCTGCTACTAGCGACTATTTGTCTCGTGAGATAGAAGAGGCACAACTCAACGGTGTCAGTTTAGTGATCTTAGAGATGGACACTCCTGGCGGCTTAGACAGCGCAATGAGAGATATTATTCACGCAATTACCACCTCCTCCACTCCAATTGCAACTTGGGTTGGCCCGTCAGGATCTAGAGCGGCTAGCGCAGGGACGTACATTTTACTCGCCAGCCACGTTGCTGCCATGGCTGAAGCCACTAACCTTGGCGCGGCAACACCCGTCGCGTTAGGTGGTGCCCCTCAGCCCCCTTCATCGGATGATGGCAAAGATCAAAACGCGGAAGAAACGTCAGAAGGAACCAACGAAAGTTCAGAGAAAGTTCCTGCGAAAACCGCGATGGAGAAAAAGGTGATTAATGATGCTAGAGCCTATATTAAAGGCTTAGCAAAGCTTCATGGCCGAAATGCAGAGTGGGCAGAGAAAGCAGTGAGCGAAGCAGCGAGTTTGGACGCCACAGAGGCATTGGAATTAAACGTTATTGATTATATAGCCAACTCACCAGAGGATTTAGTCAAAGCCATTGATGGACAAACAGTTAAAGTTAACAATCGTGATGTGACATTGTCACTGGAAAATCCCGTATGGATTGAAAGAACACCCGATTGGCGAGCAGAAATGCTAGCCGTTATCACAAACCCAAACGTCGCCTACATCCTGATGCTCATTGGCATCTACGGTTTGCTTCTTGAGTTTTACAACCCGGGCATTGGCTTACCCGGCGTGTTGGGTGGTATTTGTTTGCTCCTCGCCATGTACGCGTTACAAATGATGCCTGTGAACTACGCTGGGCTTGGTCTGCTGTTACTCGGAATTGCACTGATGATCGCAGAAGCATTCAGTCCGAGCTTTGGCATTTTGGGCTTAGGTGGCGTTGTCGCCTTTGTGCTCGGTTCCATCTTCCTCATGGACAGTGAGTTGCCAGGGTTTCAGATCGCCCTTCCTTTAATTTTCGGTATTTCTATCTTTTCTGTCGCGCTGATCGTGTTGACGGTCGGCCTGCTGCTCAAAATACGACGACGACGTGTGACAACAGGTTTAGAAACTTACCCAGGGAAAATCGCTGTTGTGAGCGATGACTTTATCGATGGCGAAGGGCGCGTTCAACTTGACGGTGCGCTATGGAGAGCCAAAACCAAAGACCATCAACAACTCAAACAAGGTGATCATGTCACCATTGTGAATGTGAAAGGGCTGACCTTAACCGTGATGCCTGATGACCGCCAAAATAAATAGGAGGCGCTTTATGATGCTCTATACTGTTGCGGTGATCGTGGTGCTGTTGTTCGCACTTGCGACCCAAATGTTTAAGGTTTTGAGAGAGTATGAACGTGGGGTTGTATTCTTTCTTGGTCGCTTTCAAGAAGTAAAAGGCCCTGGCTTAATCATTCTTATCCCATTTATCCAACAAATGGTACGGGTGGATTTACGTACTGTCGTTTTGGATGTGCCGACACAAGACTTGATAACCAAAGATAACGTGTCTGTGCGCGTCAATGCGGTTGTTTATTTTCGCGTAGTCGATCCTCAAATGGCAATTAACAACATTGAAAGTTACAGCGATGCCACCAGCCAGTTAGCGCAAACCACGCTGCGATCAGTATTAGGCCAGCATGAACTGGATGAATTACTTTCAGAGCGCGAGCGTCTCAATAAGGATTTACAATCCATCCTCGATCAACAGACTGATGACTGGGGCATCAAGATTGCCACGGTTGAAGTCAAACATGTTGATTTAAATGACAGCATGGTCAGAGCGCTAGCGCGTCAGGCTGAGGCAGAACGTAACCGTCGTGCGAAAATCATTCACGCTACCGGTGAGTTAGAAGCTTCTAATAAATTAAAAGAGGCAGCTCAAATGCTCAACGAAGCGCCGAATGCGCTGCAATTGCGTTACATGCAGACCCTCACGGAAATCACGACAGACAAAACATCGACTATTATCTTCCCAATGCCGATCAATCTTGTCGAAGCCGTCAGTGATATCGCCGAAGCGGTAAAAAAAGAATAAAGAGACACAAGATAAATAAAAACCATATTCAAGGAAGTAACAACCTTACACGTTACTTCCTTGCTTTAACTTGCTTGTTTTCGAAGAGTATTTAGTTTCTCTTTTAGTGTTTGGAGCACTCCCGCTTCATTACCGACAAACCTGTTTTAAAACAAGCTCTCCACGCTGTTTCGACATCATCGTCGTATTCAAAATCACACTCTTGAACCGTTTCGATAAGGCTTTCAAACCAAACATCAATATCCTGTGGTTCAATGCCAATATCGGAACTCGCATGCTTCTTACCATATTTCTCCACCATCTTGTGCGCCTCGTTAGAGGTATCGGCCATCATAAAAAACACGATAGATCCTCTAAGCATTCGCACCTGTTGGTGCATGTCGACACCATCAAACTTTTGTCTGAAGCTTGTACTTTTTGACCATAAATTCTTGTAAAACAAGTCGAAAAAGCCTTGGTTCGCGATACAACGTTCATAACTATCGTTGAAAACTTGAATCACGTTCATGTTGCTCTCCATTACTCTCTTAATATGAGTGTAATTTAATAATCATCAAAAGCATCTAAATGATGATGCCTAACCCTATGAAGCACGCCAATTTTCAATAAAAAGTAAAAAGTGATTCAAATAAACGCCCTCTTATCAATGAAAAAATATCCCGTATTATGAATCCATATTCGAGGTACGCATGGTTGTCGATGCTAAGCGCATCCTCATTTGTCACAAAAATAAAAAGGATACAAACGTGTCTCATCAAATCATTACTGATCTAAACAGCCGCTACACTGCTAAAAAATACGACGAAACCAAACGCGTTTCTCAAGAAGACATGGCAATCATCAAAGAAGCACTCCGTCTTTCAGCGTCTTCAATTAACTCGCAACCGTGGAAATTCATCGTGATTGAAAGTGATGAGGCCAAGCAACGCTTCCACGATACATTTGCAAATATGCACCAATTTAACCAGCCACACGCGAAAGCCGCGTCACATACGATTCTGTTTGCGTACGATCCAAACTTCACCAAAGAGAAGTTCGCGAAACGTGTGGATGCCGAAGTAACGTCTGGCCACCTACCGGCGGAAATGTACAACAACTTTATGGGCGCCTACGCTTTTGCCGATGCAAATACGGATGAAAATGGCTTTAACGGAAACTGGACAAAAGCACAAGTCTATTTAGCGCTAGGCAATCTACTACACACCTTGGCTCGTCTGGGTATTGACTCAACGCCGATGGAAGGCGTAGATCCAACACTGATTGGAGAAGTATTCAAAGAAGAATTAGAAGGCCATGTCTGTGAAGTTGCACTGGCGATTGGCTACCACAAAGACGGGGAAGATTATAATCATGGTCTACCAAAAGCTCGCCTTGCGATGGATGATGTAATTACAACTCTATAGTCGACCGTTTCCTTAGCTTAACTACTTAACTCATTGTTTAAACCAAAAAGAGCCGCACTAATGTGCGGCTCTTTTTTAGCTTGGCTTCAACTCTATTCCAACTTTATGCCACATGCTCAGACTTAAAATTACCAAGCAATGCATCGTAAAGCTCGTGGTCACTTAACACACCAACTAACTGGTTGTCCTCCACCATAAGCAGAGGCTGATTGCTGCGCTGCTTAAGCTCAATCGCTTCTCGCATACTGATTTCCGGGCTAACCTGAACCAGAGAGTTTTCGTTTACCTCATCAAGGTTCGAAGAATCGCTCTTCCATTGAACCAACGACTTATCTGTATCCGCTAAGCTTAAGCCTTTGCTCTCTTGGGTCACCCAAATACCTTTGTCAGGGCAAATCAGAACACGCTCATCTTCACGAACTAAGTCGTCACGCATCAAAGAGCGTCCCTTAAGTACGTTCAATGGATTAGTGTGGGCTACAAAGTCAGCCACATAATCGTTTTCTGGAGCAAGAATGATCTGCTCGGGCTTGCCGTGTTGAATCAGTTTTCCTGATTCCATAATGGCGATGTTATTACCGATTTTAAGCGCTTCATCCAAGTCGTGACTCACAAAAAGAATGGTTTTGTTTAGCTTTTCTTGAAGCAGAATCAATTCATCTTGAAGCTGAGCACGAATCAATGGGTCAAGCGCTGAAAACGGCTCATCCATTAACAAGATATCTGTGTCCATCGCGAACGCTCGCGCTAGGCCAACACGCTGCTGCATACCACCAGAGAGCTCGTGCGGGAATTTCGTTTCCCACTCAGACAAACCGACCATTTCGAGCTGTTCACGCGCTTTTTTACGGCGCTCTGCTTTGCCAATGCCTTGCATTTCTAGACCAAACGCAACGTTATCTAATACCGTTAACCATGGCATCAATGCAAACTTCTGAAACACCATGGATACGCGGTGAGTACGAAGGTGGCGCAACTTCTGTTCGTCACAGTTAGAGAGCTCAACCATGTCGTCGCCGTCTTTAATTTTCAGAGAGCCACGAGAAATTTCGTTCAACCCGTTAACTGTTCGCAGCAAACTTGATTTACCCGAGCCTGAAAGCCCCATCAAAACACAGATCTCACCCTGTTTCACGTTCAGCGAAACATTATCAACCCCAACCACTTGGCCAGTTTCGTCGATGATCTCTTGTCGAGACTTGCCTTGGTCTAGTAGTGCTAACGCTTGTGACTGCTGCTGACCAAAAACCACATCAAGATTTTGAATAGTAATTGCGTCCATGATTAAACCTCCTTCTGGTTTGGTGCTTTACACAAGCGGTCAAGAATGATGGCGACGAGTACAATCGCTAAACCCGCTTCAAAACCTTGCGAGATGTTTACGGTATTCAGTGCACGTACGACTGGCTTACCAAGTCCATCAGCACCAACAAGTGCCGCAATGACCACCATAGAGAGAGACAACATAATACATTGCGTAACACCGGCCATAATACTTGGTAATGCCGCAGGTAATTCCACCTTAAACAGCAACTTCATGCGGCTTGCACCAAATGCTTTGCCCGCTTCCAGTAGCTCCTCCGGCACTTTAATAATACCGAGGTAAGTCAATCGAATTGGCGCAGCGATAGCGAAAATGATGGTCGAGATTAGGCCAGGGACAATACCTAAGCCAAACAGAACCAAGGTTGGAATTAGGTAAACGAATGTCGGCACGGTCTGCATCAAATCGAGGATTGGTCGCAACAAGGTATATAACCAAGGACGGTGTGCCGCCATAATGCCCAACGGCACGCCAATTAATACGGAAATCGTTGTCGCTGCAAACACAAGGACAAAGGTTTCCAGCATTTCTTGCCAGTAACCAAGGTTGAGAATTGCGAGCAAGGCCAACACGATGAATACAACAAGCGGAATGCTGCGGTGTAAGAACCAAGCAATTGCCGCCGTCATAATGATTGGCGCTGCAGGTGGCATCCATTTAAAAATGTCCACCACGAAAAGAATGATCGTTTCAAGTGTAATAGAGATTGCATCGAAGAAACCCGATGCATTGATGGTTAACCAATCGACGCCAGTTTCCATCCATTGGCCCAACGGTAGTTTGTTGTCCGTAATAAAATTCAAAATAAAACCTTTGTGTTAATGAAGCGGGCATGACTGCCCACTTTCTTTTTCAAAAAAACGCGCTTAAAAACTGCTTAATTAAGCGTTAGTTTTTAAATAGTTAGTAATTGCAGTTACTGCGTCTTGACCATCCACCGTCTTAACGCCTTCTAGCCACGCTTCAATTTGTTCTTGGTTTGCGTTCAACCATGCTTGCGCTGCTTTCGACGGTTTCTGCTTCTGGTTGAGAATCGCTTCCATCAATTCGTTTTCCATTTCTAGGTTGAATTCTAGGTTTTTCACTAGCTGACCTACATTTGGACACTCAGCAAGGTAGTTTTTACGTACGTTTGTGTACACATTCGCGCCGCCGTAGTTAGGGCCGAAGAAGTCGTCACCACCCGCTAGGTATTCCATTTCAACGTTGCTGTTCATTGGGTGCGGGGCCCAACCTAGGTACACAATCCATTGGTTGCGGCGCGCAGCACGTGATACTTGAGACACCATGCCAGCTTCACTGGATTCAACTAGGCTGAAGTCTTTTAGGCCGAATGCGTTGCTATCAATCATTGATTGAATTAAGCGGTTACCATCGTTACCTGGTTCAATGCCGTAAATGCGGTCTTTAAATTTGTCGGCATGTTTTACTAGGTCAGCGAAGTTGGTCACGCCTGCGTCATAAACGTACTTTGGAACCGCGAGTGTGTATTTTGCGCCGACGAGGTTCGCTCGTACGGTTTCAACGGTACCTGCATCACGGTATTTCGCGATGTCACCTTCCATTGTTGGCATCCAGTTACCTAGGAAAATGTCGATATCGCCATTGGCCATAGAGGAGTAAGTTACAGGCACTGACAGAAGATCGGTCTTCGTTTTGTACCCCAACCCTTTTAGCAGCTCAGATGTCACGGCGGTGGTCGCCGTAATGTCAGTCCAACCTACATCTGCAAAACGTACCGTTTCACATTGGTTGGCATAAGCGCCTGTTGCTAAAGTACTTAGTGCGATTGTTGAGAAGATTTTTGTCATCTTAGACATATTGAATTCCTTGTAATGATTACTGACTTTTTTCGTTTTTATGAGATCGAATCGAGATCTCTTTTTGGCGGATGCATTCGTTGCATCTCTTGCCAGTTCGGTGCAACCCAAACTGGTGCGTTGTTCGACGTTTCCAGGGCGTTATCCAAAATCATGTCCGCGGCACGTTCTGCCACCATAATCGTTGGCGCATTTAAATTACCGTTCGGAATGGTTGGGAAAATAGAAGAGTCCACCACACGCAAGCCTTGAATACCGCGTACTTGGCATCGCTCATTCAAAACCGCTAATGGGTCATTGTCTGCGCCCATTTTGCAGGTACAAGATGGATGGTAAGCACTCTCGACATTCTGCTTCACCCATTCATCAATTTGTTCATCCGTTGTGATATTCAGACCCGGCTGGATCTCATCACCACGAAACTCATCCATGGCTGGCTGATTGAGGATCTCGCGAGTAAGGCGAATACAATCACGCCAATCCTGCTTATCTTGTTCAGTGGAAATGTAGTTAAACTCAATCTTCGGCTTATCATTCGGATTCGCAGATACAACTTCGACCGAGCCGCGACTTTCGGGCTTGTTAGGTCCAACGTGCACTTGGAAACCATGACCGTCAAAAGCAGCTTGTCCGTCATAACGCATTGCCGCTGGCAAAAAGTGATATTGAATATTTGGCCACTTTAGTCCCTCACGAGAACGAATAAACGCACATGATTCAAAGTGGTTAGTAGCCCCAAGGCCTTTGCGAGTTAATATCCACTCAGTGCCAATCAAGCCCTTGCTCACCAAACCTAATTTGCTGTTGAGCGTGATAGGTTGCTTACAGTGATATTGGAAGTACACTTCTAAGTGATCTTGCAGGTTTTTACCTACCCCTTCCAACGGATGTTTCACCTCAATGCCTGCTTTTTCTAATACTTCTTTAGGGCCAATGCCTGAAAGCTGCAACAGCTGAACTGAGCCAACCGAACCAGCACTCGAAATCACTTCATGATTCGCAAAACATTGCTGAACTGAACCTGACTTTTCGAATTCAACACCAACCGCTTTCTTGCCTTCTGCGCCTGTTTCTTCTAGTAATACGCGATGAACTGTCACTCGCTTCATTAGGGTGAAGTTTTTGCGTTTTTTAGCACGGCTTAAGTATGCATTAGAGGTTGAAGCGCGTACGCCTTTGTCAACGGTCATGTGCATTGGGCCAAAGCCTTCTTGCTGATAACCGTTGTAATCTTTTGTTTCTGGGTAGCCCGCTTCTTTGCCTGCATCAATAAAAGCTTGATACAGCGGATTGAGCTTCATATCGTTGCCGTTACATGTGCCGACTGGACCGTTATCGCCTCGGTATTCATCAGCACCACCAATCCAAGACTCTGCCTTACGGAAATAAGGCAAACACGATTGATAATTCCAGCCTTTCGCGCCTTCCTCTTCCCACTGGTCAAAGTCACAAGCGTGTCCACGAACGTAAACCATGCCGTTGATAGAAGAGCTACCGCCCAGAACTTTCCCGCGAGGACAATGAAGTTGACGGCCATCCAACCCTTGCTCTTCAACTGTCTCAAACTGCCACGCGTATTTTTCAGTGTTCATAGGGTAAGAAAGCGCCGTTGGCATTTGGATAAAAATACTTTTATCCGACCCACCCGCTTCGAGTAATAGGACCGAATATTGACCACTTTCACTTAAGCGATCCGCTAACACACAGCCGGCCGAACCCGCACCGACGATGATATAATCGTAGTGTTGTTGCATTTTGATTCTCCTAGGAGTTAATACCAATCACAGTAGATAAGTGAACGAAATTAGCGTAGGAAAAATGCTTGAGAACAAGGCGGAAATTTTCGATAAGTAGTTAGCCTACAATCAAAATTGACAACGCAGTTATCGAGCATTTTAACAAGCTAAAGTGGTCAGTTATCTACTACGATTGGTATCATTTGTAAGGGCTTTCGAAGTCGCTTAGCTGAACCAGAACACTCTTCGTTTGCGTGTAATGTTTAAGGGTTTCGACACCGTTTTCACGGCCAACACCTGATTGTTTGTAGCCACCAACTGGCATTTCCGCAGGTGAGTCGCCCCATGTATTCACCCAACAAATACCAGCTTGAATTTGATGAATCACGCGGTGGGCACGAGATAGGTTTTGAGTAAATACGCCTGCAGCCAAGCCATAATCGGTGCCATTTGCACGCGCAATCACTTCCGACTCATCACGGAATTTCAGCACTGACATTACCGGACCAAAGATTTCTTGCTGAACGTGGCTCATGTCATCATCGCAATCGACAAATACGGTTGGAGCAACAAAGTTACCATTGGCTAAGCCATTCTCTGTTACTTTGTTGCCACCAGTCAGTAACGTCGCGCCACTCGCTTTCGCGGCTTCAATCGCTTCTAGTACTTTCGATTCATGATCTTTAGAGATCAGCGCGCCAATTTGCGTGTTCTCATCAAGCGGATCGCCGACAACTAACAACTCAGTTCGAGCTTTAAGTTGTGTAATAAAGTCATCATAAATGCCTTCATGAACAAACACGCGTGTACCGTGCGTACAAACTTCACCTTGCGTATAGAAGTTCGCCACCATGGCCGCAGAAACGGCATCGTTTAACTTCGCATCATCAAAAATAATCAGTGGAGACTTACCACCCAGCTCCATCGTTACTTGTTTTAGTGTCTTAGCGCTGTCACTCATGACGACTTTACCGGTGCCTGATTCGCCCGTGAACGATACTTTTGCGATTTCAGGATGCGCCGTTAGCATCTGCCCTACTCGGTAATCCCCTTGTACGACATTAAATACGCCATCTGGCATGCCCGCTTCTGAATAAATTTCTGCTAGCTTAAGCGCTGTTAATGGTGTTTCTTCTGATGGTTTGAAGATCATAGCGTTGCCCGCAGCCAGTGCTGGCGCCGATTTCCACATCGCAATTTGGATTGGATAATTCCAAGCGCCAATACCTGCACAAATGCCCAATGGCTCGCGACGTGTGTAGAAAAACTGGTCTTCGCTGAGTGGCTGCTGCTCACCTTGCAAGCTTGGAGCAAGACCCGCATAGTACTCAAGAACATCGGCACCTGTCGTTATATCAACCGCGATAGCTTCTTGAATTGGCTTACCAGTATCTGCCACTTCTAATGCTGCCAGCTCGTCATTACGCTCACGTAAAATGGCAACGGCTTTGTGTAAAATACGGCTACGCTCGATCGCAGTCATTGCTGACCATGCAGCAAAACCTTTCTTTGCCGACTCAATCGCCGCTTCGAGATCGTCTTGGTTCGCTTGTTTAATATTGGCCAATGGCTCACCATTCGCCGGATTGTAAGTGGTGAAGTGCTCATCTGAACACCCGTTGTACATCGCACCATTGATATAGTGTGCTTTCATTTCCATTTTGAAGACCTGTGACTTTTATATTTTTTCAGAATAAAACGTAAGTTGTTTGTCGAGATAGTCGTTGATGATGATTCTCGCTCTTTCTGCATCAATGCCTTGCGGGTTGAGCGTTCCGCGCAGCCAAATACCATCGATAAGTGACGCAATACCATGAGCAACCAGTTCGGCCTGCTCTGCATTTAATAATGCTTTGAGTTCTTTTCTTAGGTGGGACAATAAACGTCGTTCATTGACACGCTGCAAACGCTTAAGCTGTTCGTCATGCATTGAGTACGACCAGAACGCTAGCCAAGTCTTAGCAACTTGGTTTTCTGCCTGATAGCCGACAAAGTTACCGTCAATGATGGCATTAATTCTCTGATGATGAGCATCGCTTGGCAGCTCACGTAACTTCTGCGTGATGGTGGACGAAAGCTGACGCAAGATTTCGCGCATCGTTTCCTCCAGCAATCCGTGCTTACCACCGAAATAGTGGTTGATAATCCCCGTTGATACACCTGCTTCTTTGCTGATCAACGAAATACTCGCAGCATGTAAACCGACTCTATCAATCACTGACATTGTCGCTTTCACCAGCTGTGGTTTTCTGATTTCAGGCATCCCCACCTTTGGCATTTTGCGTCCTTGTTATTTTTAATTGAACGGTTAGTTAAATATAAAATGCCTGAAAATTAGTTCGAACTCAAATCATTTTTTAAGAAAAAGGTTATTAACAAAGGAAGGAAAGTTGATGGTGTACGCAAAATTTCCATGCGATAACTTGTCGTAAAAGTCAAAGATGCGTTTAAAAATCCAAATAAAAACACAAATAAACCAATAACTTATTGAAGTGTCAATTTTTAACACACCTTTCAGAGAATTGTTTTTCGTGCCACAAAAATCCACACCAGAAAAATTTTACATCGACCACTAATCATTTCACCTGTATCGGCTTTGTTTGTATAAAAAACAGACATACTCGTTTGTTATAGCTTCGTATACACAAGTGACATTAGTACTTTGAAAATGGGGGAGATAAAACGAGTAGAAAATACTGAACGCTATGAGTATGTAATTCGATACTCTTAAGCGATTTTGAAGTAACCAGTAGGAAGGATGAGTTCAGGCTCACCGTTTGATGAGCCTGCATTCTTGATTATTAGGTCAGCTTGCGCCCTTTCACGCAGTTACGTCCATCCGCTTTAGCTTGATAAAGTAATTTATCTGCCTGATCACAGAGTGGTTTAAAATTCATCTCGCTATCTTCAGTCGTCACAACACCAAAACTACAGGTCACTCTCACTTCTTCATTCTGTTCCGTGACGAACCCATGTAAGGATAAAGCGCTACGTAATCGTTCAGCGGTAATGAGAGAGTCTTCATGATCGGTATTGGGCATCACAACAACAAACTCCTCACCACCAAAGCGTGCAACAATGTCATTTTCACGCACCGTCTCTTCTAGCACTTTGGCAACGCCTGTTAGTACGGCATCACCGAACACATGTCCATAGGTATCATTTACCTGTTTAAAATAATCTACATCGATTAGCGCTAAACTTACCGGCCCCGACTGCGGCTTCTTTGGCACCATTTTCTGTTTATCGAGTTTGCTATCCACCCATTTGTTTAAAGCTAGGTAGCCGTACTTAACTTGCTCGACTTGCTCAGACACAAAATGCTGGACCTTTTCTTGCTTAGATTGAGGCGTCGGCTTTTCTTTGCGTTCACGTTTCGTCTCTACGGGTTTAGTGAACCAATCTTCTAAAAAACGGCGATTGAATAACCCTGTCAACGTATCTGTCTTTGCTAGGCGGCGCATTCTTAAACGTGATCGATTCACAACAAGGAATACCACTGCCATCAAAAAGAGAACACCAATGAGTGCTAGTAGCGCTTCACCCAATAGATAAAAGGTACGACGGTTATTTTCCAGTTCCATACGCTGCAACACGTTGTTCCAGTTGAGATCTTCGTTCTCATATTCAAGTCTTTCTAGCTCAAATAGCGTCTGCTGACGCTCAAGATTTTCAACTTCTCTTTGGTTGCTAAATTGGATGAATTTATCGTGATAGTTGCCGTAAGTTTTATACGCTAATTTAAAGTCATTGCTTCCCGCGTAGGCCATGGCAGCCACTTTTAGTAGTTCCATTTGCTGTTGCTTAACATATCGGCTCTCGATAATTTCCGGCAACATAGGCGCGATCATCGCTAGAAGTGTCTCAAACTGCTTCTGTTCTAGCATATATTCGGCTTGCAACAGCTTAAATGTCGCTAAGTAGGCGCTAGAGGTTTCTCTATACTGTAAGTTCTCCGCCAACTTTAAGTGGCGAACCATCTTATTTTCTTGGTTCGTCTCACGGTATAGCGCAGCAAGCTCGAGGTTAACTCGAAACCTAAAGCGCCCGTCACCAATGATTTGCGCGAGCTTTAGCGCTCTCTGATACGATACAATCGCCTCTTCGTATTGGAACTGTGCCTTATGAAGCTTTGCTATCGTTAAGACGCTCAGCAGCTCATTGAACGACATGCGTCTATCCCTAAAATAACGGTACGCTTGTTCCAACAATGCTTCTGAACGGTCATAGCCCTGAATTTTGACCAGTACGTCACCAAGCTCTAGCGCCGCCCGTTCGACCAGTCCTTGAACGCCAGAGGACTCAGCCGCATCCATTGACGACATAATTGCGGCATAGGATTTTTTAAACTCGCCCTGCTCATCGTAGTAACGTCCTTTTAGCAACAGGATCTCAGACTCGAGCTGCTTATCGCCATTTTCACGCGATGTTTCCAACAAACTATCCAACGAAGAAAGCGCGGTATCGATATCGCTCTTTCCGACCATAGTTCGCATCTGAATCAACTTAAATAAGAGATACTCATGGCTTTGTGGACGCACAAGTTCCAACCCTTTTTGTGCGACGTTTTGGCTCTCTTCCGCGCGCCCAAGTAGCTCTAGAACCGTGGACTTTGCAAGCCAATAACGTACCAGTAGCTCTGTTGGTTGATTTTGTAGTAGAGAGTCTTCTTCTAACGCCTCAATCAAAGCTAAAGAGCTCTGAGGTAATGCGTAAATTTGATTTTCAATGCCTTCTAGCGACTGTAAAAACTTACCTTCTTGTTCAACCTTTTCTGCGGATGCCTGAATAGAAAGACACAGACACCCCAATAGTAGTGGCATCGTCCTAAGCGAATGAAATAGTGACATTATTGCTCTTCCCTAATGGGTAGTTACTTCAGTGTAATAGAGAATTCTGGTTATTTTATTATTAAGGTAGCTGAAGGTTATTCAGCCAGCCTCATATTCCCATGTATTTTGCGCTGAATAATAAATCACCATCTTTAGATGTCGAAATGGTTTTCGGTCACAATATAATCAATAAGAGTATTTTTCATACCCCTAGAAGCAAAATCTCACTAATGAGACAAATAATTGTCTTGATTGTGAATTAATGTATTTACATAAAAATTAACACGAGAGCACTTATTCATACCAAAAATACAAAAGAGTTGTAAATGTAATCGGTACAGCAGCCGTTGCTAAAACATCCATTAAAAATTATCGATAGAAACAATATAAGAAAGGAGGAAGGAAGCGGACAATCAAGCTCGCTCCCCTTTTTAATATGAGGAGGGGCTACATTCGCATTCCGCCATCGACTTCGAATACTCTTCCAGTCACGAACTCATTGGTTAACACGTATTTGATGGTCGAAGAAATTTCATCAGCAAGACCTAAGCGTCCGACAGGAATCATTTTAACTAAACGCTCCATCGCTTCAGGTTTTATTTGGTCCGTCATGGCAGTCTTGATGACACCCGGAGCAATCGCTACTGAGCGAATTCCGAAACGCCCTAACTCTTTCGCCCACACCGTCGCCATGGTGGCTACCGCCGCTTTGGATGCAGAATAGTTAGTTTGACCAATATTCCCCGCACGCGCGACGCTAGATATGTTGATCAGAACGCCTTTGCTATCGGTGTTCAGCATTACCTTGCTCGCTTCGCGGCCACACAGAAAAGTACCTGTCACATTCACATCCATAACAGACTGAAATTGTTCCAGCGACATCGCGTTAACCTGACCATCTTTAACTTTGATGAACATGCCATCGCGCATAATGCCTGCGTTATTGATCACGCCATTGAGCTGTTTGAAATCCGCTTCAATTTGCGTAAAAGCAGCGCACACTTCTTGTTCTTCCGTCACGTTCGCTACATAAAAACGAGTGGTGACTCCGAAAGATTCACACTCCGCTTTCGTTTCAGCCAGTTGGTCTGAATTGAGGTCGATAAGCGCAAGGTGAACACCGCTTTCCGCTAGCGACAGCGCCATTTGTTTACCAAGCCCCTGCCCGGCCCCCGTGATCGCAATAACCTTATTTGCTAGATCCATAAGCACTCCTTAGGCCTGATTTTGCTTTTGGTAGAACTCAAACAAGCTTGAAAAATCTTTTTGTCCGTTGCCCTGACCGTTGTGAAAATTAAACAGGTTACGAGCCAAGCTGCCCATTGGCGTTGATGTTTGACTGGCAACCGCCGCTTCCATCGCAAGACCGAGATCTTTCGCCATTAACTGACTCATAAAGCCGCCCTGATAACCATTGCTTGCAGGCGTGTTTTCCATCACACCTGGGCACGGGTTGTAAAGCTCTAGCGCCCAGTTACGGCCTGAACTTTGCAGCATGATGTCAGACAGCACTTTGGGATCGAGTCCGTTTTCCATGCCTAAATTGAGTGCTTCACAAGTGCCGCTCATCAAAATGCCCAACATCATGTTATTGCAGATCTTCGCCACCTGACCGGCTCCGGCATCACCTGCATGGAAAATGTTTTTGCCCATGCGGCTAAGCACCACCTTGGCTTGAACAAAGTTCTCTTGTGAGCCGCCAACAATGAAAGTCAACGTACCTGCCGCTGCGCCCGCAACGCCACCAGATACCGGTGCATCAACAAAGCTGATGCCAAGCTGCAGCGCCTTTTCGCCAACCAAACGAGCGGTCGCTGGATCGATGGTGGAAGAGTCGATTAGCAGCGTTCCAGAATCTACGCTATCTAAGATCCCGTCTTGACCAAGATAAACACTTTGAACGTGTTGGCTAGCAGGTAGCATGGTGACCACCACGCTCGCACCTTGAACGGCTTGTTTTACCGAATCTGCACTCGACGCACCAAGTGCGGTAAGTTCTGCCACAGCGTTTGGATTCAAATCAAACACTTCGACGTTCAAGCCCGCTGTGAGTAGGTTCTTAGCCATAGGCGCGCCCATGTTGCCAAGGCCAATAAATGCAATTTTATCCATGTCGTATTTCTTCCTTGTCTAAAGTGCCACAGTGGCAACCGAGGATGCGGTCAGTGGGTATTCTGCTGAGTCAATTGGCGCGAAGAAGCGTTCCAAAACTTGTGGCGTTACGTCAGAAACCGTGCGATGTTGCCAAGTCGGTTGATTGGTTTTATCGATAATCAGCGCACGAACCCCTTCTCTAAAATCACCTTCTAAGCCGCAACGTAACGTCAGATTAAATTCCATATCAAAACACGCTTTCAAAGAGAGGTTTTGATACTGCGTTTGCTGCTGATAAGTGATATTGAGCGACAACGGACTGCCATAATTCAATGCTTTTTGCGCATTGATGAACCACTTATCATCAACGTCGGCACTGCTGATTGCGCGAACAATCGAATCTAAATCACCCGAACAAAGCTGCTCAATCAATCCGGCATATGGCATCAACATCCCTTCGCTTGGCTCGTCCACTTGTACCGAACGTAGCGTAGTAACGATTTTTTCGTTGATGTTTGCTTCACCTTTCCAACTTACCGATGCGAGTAGATCCAACAGTGCTTGTTTGCTTTCTGGCTTTGCAATCCATTGGCTTAATCCCAACGCTTTCATGTCTGTCGCATTAATTTGGCAAGCCGTCAAACTTAAGAAAAGTGCCAAATGTTTTGGCAACTGATTTAGGAAGTACGTCGCGCCTACGTCTGGGTAAAGGCCGATTTTAATCTCTGGCACCGCAAAGCGTGTGGTGGTTTCTGCTACGCGATGACTTGCGCCCATAAATAAGCCCACACCGCCGCCCATCAGATAACCATGCCCCCACGCGATGATCGGTTTTGGATAAGTGTGAATAAGATGATCACAGCGATATTCGAGGTCAAAGAAGGTTTCCATCGCTGAAAACGCAGAATCAAAATCTTGCTCTTTGTTTTCAAGCGCACGGTAAATCGCTTGAATGTCACCACCAGCACAAAACGCTTTTTCACCCTTGGCATGCAAAAAGACCGCGGCGATACTGTCGTCCATTTGCCATTCATTAAGCTGTTTGTACAACTGCTCAATCATCACGTAACTCAGCGCGTTAAGGGCGGCTGGATTATCAAGCTCCAACACACCAATAACAGAGTCATCCGCGCACTCCAGTTTTGAAACATTTACTGTACCTGTCATTTGGCCTCCACTAGCTGTTTGTCCATTGTGGCTTACGCTTTTGCAAGAAGGCGTTCACACCCTCAGTCTGATCTTGTGTATTAAACAGCTGTAAGAAGAGTTCACGCTCCAAGACCAGTCCGGCCGCGTGAGTTTGGCTGCGTCGACCTTGAATAAGCTTTTTGCATGCAGACACGGATTTCGGCGATTGACCTGCGACACGCTGTGCCAGTGCCATCGCAGCATCCAGAGCTTTGCCTTGTGCAACCACTTCTTCGACTAAACCGATTTGTTCCGCTCGCTCGGCCGTCACTCGTTCGCCACATAGAATCATACGCTTCGCCCAACCTTCACCTACCAACGCGGTCAGGTTTTGCGTTCCGCCCGCGCAAGGCAACAAGCCGACCGATGCTTCAGGAAGTGCCATTTGTACTTGTTCTTCTGCGATGCGAATGTCACACGCCATCGCCACTTCCAGACCACCACCCATCGCATAGCCATTAACCGCTGCGATAGAAACGCCATTGAACGCAGACAACGCTTCAAAGGCTTCACCAAAAGCGAACGCCATATCTGCTGCTTGCGATTTATCGCCGGATGCAAAGTTGTTGAGATCCGCTCCAGCAGAAAAGAATTTCTCACCTTCGCCCGTCAGTACCAACGCATAAATAGAGCGATCATTACTGAGTTCAATCGCCAACTCTTTGAGCTGATTTAGGGATTCAAGCGTCCAAGTGTTCGCTGGCGGATTACTAATCGTGAGTTTGGCGATATGCGCTTCGCGCTCTAGTTTGATTTGTGCCGTCATAATCTTTCAGTCCTTTGTTATTCCTTTAGGTAAGGCTATGTCTAGCTGACTAAAGCAGTTCAACGCCTTCCGTTAGTAATCGTCTTGCGACGATCAGACGCATGATTTCGTTGGTGCCTTCAAGGATTTGGTGAACACGAACGTCTCTAAAATGGCGCTCAACAGGATATTCTTTGATGTAGCCATACCCACCATGAATTTGTAGCGCCTGATCGCAGACTTTAAAGCCCACATCAGTAGCAAAGCGTTTTGCCATGGCACAGTACGCACTTTTTTCAGCGTGTTGGGCATCGAGTTTAGCGGCAGCGAGTCGCACCATTTGACGCGCGGCAACCAGCTCAGTCGCCATATCGGCCAACTTGAATTGCAGGGCTTGGAATTGCGCCAGTGAACGTCCGAACTGTTTGCGTTCTGTCATGTATTGTTTGGCTTCGTTCAGTGCTTGTTGTGCCGTGCCGACGGAACAAGTAGCGATGTTGATTCGGCCGCCATCCAGACCAAGCATGGCGAACTTAAAGCCTTCGCCCTCTTCACCCAACAGATAGTCAGCCGGAATGCGGACATTTTCAAAGGTGATCATGCGCGTTGGTTGGCAGTTCCAACCCATTTTGGCTTCTTTCTTACCGTAGCTAATACCTTCGCAATCAGCAGGAACAACGAATGCAGAAACACCACCCGCCCCTTCGCCGCATGAACGCGCCATCACGACCAATACATCTGTATCACCCGCGCCAGAGATAAACACTTTTGCGCCATTGAGGACAAACTCATCGCCGTCACGCACTGCACTGGTCGTCAGTGAAGCGGCATCAGAGCCGGCATTAGGTTCGGTTAAGCAGTAGGAAGCGAGCTTTTCACCCGAAATTAGATCCGCGCTAAATTGTTGCGCCACTTCCGCTTTGGCAAAGCTGGTGATCATCCACGTCGCCATGTTGTGAATGGTCATAAACGCAGTAGTCGCGGTACAACCCATAGCCAACTGCTCGAAAATGATCGCCGCATCCAAACGAGACAATCCCAAACCACCATGCTCTGGCGGCGTATAGATGCTGAGAAAACCCAGCTCACCCGCCTGACGCAGTACATCTTTAGGGAAATGATGGTTTTCATCCCACTCGGCCGCGTGCGGCGCTAACATTTGGTCTGCAAACTGCTTTGCTACTTCGGCAAACGCGAGTTGATCTTCGTTTAATTCAAAATCCATCTTGAAGTCCTAAGGTCTAATTCGTTGCACTTGAAGCCAAGCCATCTAAAGGTTTGAAAGGCTTGGCTAGAGGTATCGCTACTTCTGTGACTAGCTCAATTGAATGGTCATGTTTGGACCGCTTGGAATGTCATCTTCAAACCAACGCGCAGTGACAGTTTTCGTCTCGGTGTAGAAGCGAACCGCTTGTTTACCGTAAGCATGCAGGTCGCCGTAGAAGCTGCCTTTCCAACCCGTGAATGAGAAGAACGGCAATGGCACTGGAATCGGCACGTTAATACCTACGTTACCCACTTCGATATTGTGCTGATACTTTCTCGCGGCAGCGCCGTTCGCCGTGAAAATAGACGTACCATTACCAAAGCGGTTTGCATTGATCAGTTCAATAGCTTCATCTAGGTCATCCACTTCCATAGTTAACAGTACAGGCCCGAAAATCTCTTCCTGATAAATCGACATGTCTGTCGTCACATTGGTAAACAGTGTTGGACCGACCCAGTTACCGTTCGGGAAGCCAGATACTTCGCAATCTGTCCCATCCAGAACACAATTCGCGCCAGACGCTTTACCTTCATTAATCAGATTCACCACGCGCTGCTTCGCTTGCGGGCTAATCAGTGGGCCATAACCTGCGGTTTCATCGTCCCACGCCCCTGGCTGAACCTGAGCTAACGCCTCTTTAAGCTCTGGAATCCATTCTTTGGTTTCGCCGACAAATACCGCCACCGAAATCGCCATACAGCGTTGGCCTGCGGCACCGACTGACGCGCCAACTAGGTTATTGATGACTTGCTGCTTGTTTGCATCTGGCATGATGACCATGTGGTTCTTCGCACCCGCAAATGACTGCACGCGCTTTAGGTTGTCCGTACCCGTTTTGTAGATGTACTCACCAACTGGCACAGAACCAACAAAAGAGATCGCACGAACGACTGGATCAGTCAGAATGCGGTCGACTTGCTCTTTGGTGCCGTGGACAATTTGCAGCACGCCTTTTGGTGCGCCTGCTTGTTCAAACAGCTCCGCCAATTTCATTGCAGTCAGCGGAACTTGTTCCGACGGCTTCAAAATAAAGGTGTTGCCACAAGCGATCGCCATTGGGAACATCCATAGAGGGATCATAGCAGGGAAGTTAAACGGAGTAATACCCGCACAAACACCGAGCGGTTGAATGTAAGAGTAACCATCAATATTGGTCGCGACGTTTTCAACCGTTTCGCCCATCATTGAGCTACAAATGTTCGCCGCTTGTTCTACGACTTCAATCCCGCGCCAAATGTCACCCTTTGCATCCGCAAGAGTTTTGCCTGTCTCACTTGAAAGCAGTATCGCCAACTCATCGTGTTGCTCTTTTAGCAGGTGTTGGTAGCGCAGCATCAATCTTGCACGCTCCGGCGCAGCGACTTCTTTCCAACGCTTAAACGTCTCTGTTGCGCTAGCAATCGCCGCATTCATTTCTGACTCCGTGGCACAAGGTACTTGCGCAATCACTTCGTTGGTTGCCGGGTTAGTTACATCTAGCCATTGTTTTGAGTCGGAGATGGCAAATTCACCACCGATATACTGCTTTACTTGTTCTGTCATGATGACATCCTTGTATTTTTCAGCTTGTTACTGACTACTGTTATGTAAGTGAAACTTTGTTGAGAGTGATTTAGCAGATTTCAATCGCGATAGCGGTAGCTTCGCCGCCACCAATACAAAGCGATGCAACGCCACGCTTACCACCAGTTTGTTTAAGAGCGTGAATCAAAGTGACAAGGATTCGATTGCCACTTGCGCCTATTGGATGCCCCAGCGCACAAGCCCCTCCGCGAGGGTTCACTTTGCTCTCGTCCAGTTCGAGTGCTTTCACCGCATATTGAGTCACGACAGCAAAAGCTTCATTGATTTCCCAAAGGTCCACGTCTGATTTGTCCCAGCCCGTTTTTTCAAGCAGCGATTCAATCGCGAAGACTGGTGCGATGGTGAACTCATCAGGCTGTCTTGCATGCGTGCTGTACGCGACAATTTTGGCTAGAGGCTGAAGGTTTTCCTGACGACCAAACTCACTATCGACTAAGATAATTGCCGACGCACCATCCGAAATGGAACTAGAGTTTGCTGCGGTTACGCCGCCATCTTTGGCAAACGCAGGGCGTAAGGTAGGAATTTTAGTGACGTCGAGTTTGCTCGGTTGCTCATCATCTACAACCAAGGTTTCGCCGCGTCGACTTTTTACGTTAACAGGCACGATCTCTTCTTTGAAAAAACCTTGTTCGATTGCTTGCTGCGCACGAGTCACCGACTGCTGCGCCCAGGCATCCATACTTTCACGGCTGAACTGATACTTTTGCGCCGTCTGTTCTGCAAAGACACCCATCAGCTCGCCTTGGTAGGCATCCTGCAACCCGTCATAAAACATGTGATCAAGCACTTGCTCGTGACCTAAACGGAAACCATCACGCGCTTTCTTTAATAGATAAGGAGAAGACGACATGTTTTCCATGCCACCAGCGATGACAGCATGCGCATTGCCAGATTGAATAAGGTCATATGCCAGCATGACGGTTTTCATACCCGATCCACAAACTTTGTTCAGTGTCGTACAACCAATCGATTGTGGCATTTCAGCTTTAATACTTGCTTGTCTTGCTGGCGCTTGCCCCACGCCGGCGGGTAAAACGCATCCCATCAACACTTCGTCTATTTTTTGCACATCGAGTTGGCTTTCAGCTAGTGCCCCTTGGATGGCTTTCGCACCGAGTTCCGTGACATCTGTTGAAGCTAATGCACCTTGAAAAGAGCCGATAGGCGTTCGCTTAGCGGCAACAATCCATGTTTCATTTTTCATTCCATTAACCTTTTATTGACGTTTACGTCATAACTATACTAACATTTACGTTAACGTCAAGTTTGAGGTTATTGTTTGTTCGAGTGATTCTTTTATTTCGGGTAAATGCGAGTGATATCAAGGCTCAAGAGTGGATGTTGTTTATTTACTTTAACGTTAACGAATTGTATATTCGTATGAATGTTATACGAAAGTCGTAAGGTTAAGGAATGAACACATTTAAGATCAGCGAGCTCGCGAAGGAGTTCGACATTACCACCCGAAGTATTCGCTTTTACGAAGATTTAGGTCTCCTAACTCCAGAACGTAAAGGCAACACACGAATCTACAATGGTCGCGATCGAATTCGACTAAAACTGATTTTGCGAGGTAAGCGATTGGGCTTTTCTCTTGCAGATATCAAAGAGTTATTTGAACTCTACGATACCGATCAAAGTACTGAGCAGTTGAACTATATGATTCGGTTGATCGAAGAGAAGAAGGCAGCATTGCAACAGCAAGCAAACGACATTCAAGCGGTAATGATGGAGTTAAACGCGGCGCAGTTGCGATGCCAAAATACACTGAGCTCCATGAAAGGCGAAAAAGTCACCTAACACCTCAACTCTGGGATGTAGGTGACGTAAAGGCAAGGACACGCAATGAAATCTACCTACTCTTCCCTGAACTTTGTTTATGACGAAAATACCGATTTGCTTCGTGAGCAAATCAATAGTTTTGCCGCAAGAGAGATAGCGCCTTTAGCGCAATCTATCGACCAATCTAACGACTTTCCAAACCATCTTTGGTCCAAACTGGGTGACATGGGTCTTTTAGGTGTGACCACCAGCGAGGAGTTTGGTGGTGCGAACATGGGCTATCTCGCCCACGTGATTGCCATGGAAGAGATCAGCCGAGCATCAGCCTCAGTTGCGTTAAGTTACGGCGCACACTCTAACCTTTGTGTTAACCAGATCCACCGCAACGGCACACAAGCGCAAAAAGAAAAATACCTACCTAAGCTCATCTCGGGCGAGCATATTGGTGCTCTTGCTATGAGTGAACCCGGTGCTGGCTCTGATGTGGTCTCTATGCAGCTTAAAGCGGAACGTAAAGGCGATATTTTCCTGCTAAACGGCAACAAAATGTGGATCACCAACGGCCCAGATGCACACACCTATGTTGTCTACGCCAAAACCGACCCAAGCCAGCACTCCAAAGGCATCACGGCATTTATTGTAGAACGCGGCTTTCCTGGATTTACTCAGGCGCAAAAACTCGACAAGTTGGGTATGCGCGGCTCGAATACCTGTGAGCTGGTGTTCCAAAACTGCGAAGTCCCAGCGGAAAATATTCTCGGTGAAGAAAACCAAGGCGTGAAAGTGTTGATGAGCGGTTTGGACTACGAACGCGTGGTACTTGCCGGTGGCCCGCTTGGCATTATGCAGGCGTGTATGGACATCGTTGTGCCTTACATTCACGACCGCAAACAGTTCGGCAAATCCATCGGTGAATTCCAGCTAGTTCAAGCCAAAATCGCCGACATGTACACGCAAATGAATGCCGCAAAAGCGTACGTTTACGCTGTGGCAGCCGCTTGTGATCGCGGTGAAACCACCCGTAAAGATTCTGCTGGTGCGATCCTCTACAGCGCAGAACTGGCAACCAAGATGGCGTTGGATGCCATTCAGCTACTCGGCGGTAACGGCTACATCAATGAGTTTGATACCGGCCGTTTGCTACGCGATGCCAAGCTGTATGAAATCGGTGCGGGCACGTCAGAAATTCGCCGCATGCTTATTGGTCGCGAATTGTTTAACGAAAGCGCCTAGTTAATCCACTCAGGCGTTTTGATTCTAACAACTTCCTTATTCAACCTAAATTGGTGACAGGCACTCTATGCCTGTCACTCCGAATGGAGATCGGCTATTTATGGCTTGTTTGACGACCAATATTAATACCCATTCAGAGCAGTATCAGGAAAACTACCGCGCTATGGCATCGCTCGTGGATCAACTCTATACCGTGACTGCGCAAATCGAAGATGGCGGCGGTGAGAAAGCCCGCGAGCATCAGCAGAAGAAAGGCAAACTTCCGGTTCGTGAGCGCATTCTTGCCCTACTCGACCCCGGTTCATCTTTTTTAGAAATCGGTCAGTTTGCTGGCTGGGATGTGTATCCAGATTACGTTCCATGCGCGGGCGTGGTAGCGGGTGTTGGCGTAATTGACGGCACCGAGTGCATGATCGTAGCCAACGACGTGACGGTAAAAGGCGGCAGTTACTACCCACTTACGGTTAAAAAACACTTACGCGCACAGGAAATTGCAGAAAAATGCCAACTGCCGTGTGTTTACTTAGTCGACTCTGGAGGTGCTAACCTACCCCGCCAAGATGAAGTCTTCCCGGACAAAGACCATTTTGGCCGTATTTTCTACAACCAAGCCCGTATGTCGGCCAAGGGTATCCCGCAAATTGCGGTGGTCATGGGGCTATGTACCGCTGGCGGCGCTTATGTTCCTGCGATGTGTGATGTTTCCATCATAGTCAAAGAACAAGGCACGATTTTCTTGGCAGGTCCACCTCTTGTAAAAGCAGCGACAGGTGAAGAAGTCAGCGCGGAAGATCTTGGCGGCGCAGACGTTCACTGCCGAACCTCTGGCGTGGCGGACTATTACGCAGAAAATGATCACCACGCGTTAGAGTTGGCAAGACAAGCGGTTTCACAAATCAACCACTTGAAACCCGTTCAACTCAAGCAAAAAGCACCACAGGAACCACGCTTTCCTGCGCAAGAGCTGTACGGCATCGTCGGTACCGACCTTAGAAAGCCGTTTGATGTTAAAGAGGTCATTGCCCGAATTGTTGATGATTCACAATTTGATGAATTTAAAGCCTTGTTCGGAGAAACCTTGGTTTGTGGCTTTGCTCATATCCACGGTATGCCGATTGGTATCGTCGCCAACAACGGGATTCTATTCTCTGAGTCGGCACAGAAAGGCGCGCATTTTATTGAGCTGTGCGCACAACGCAAAATTCCTCTGCTTTTCTTGCAAAACATCACGGGCTTTATGGTCGGCCAGAAGTACGAAGCCGAAGGCATCGCCAAACATGGCGCGAAAATGGTAACCGCTGTAGCGTGTGCAGACGTACCGAAGTTTACCGTAGTGATTGGTGGCTCGTATGGCGCAGGTAACTACGGTATGTGTGGCCGCGCCTATGATCCAACCATGATGTGGATGTGGCCAAACGCACGCATCTCCGTTATGGGTGGAGAGCAAGCAGCTGGCGTGATGGCGCAAGTGACCCGCGATATCAAAACGCGCAAAGGTGAAAGCTGGAGCACAGAGGAAGAAGAAGCGTTCAAACGTCCAATTGCGGAGCAATATCAAGTCCAAAGCCATGCGTATTACGCCAGTGCCCGCCTGTGGGACGATGGGATTATTGATCCTGCAAAAACCCGTGATGTTGTGGGTATTGCTCTATCTGCTGCGCTTAATGCACCAATACCAGACAGCAAATTTGGCATCTTCCGTATGTAGTCGGATACAAAGCAAAACCCTAACTCCTCGCTATCCATCAATGATGAATAAAGTGCTGATTAGCGAGTATTGGAATATCAGACTGAAATGTCAGACAAAGGAAGTCACATGACCGGACTACTGCTTGAAAAAGACAGCAATGGCGTTGCCTGGTTGAGCCTGAATCGGCCAGAAAAACACAACGCGTTTAATGACGCATTGATTGCCTCACTAATTGAGACACTAGAACAGCTCGAAAAGGACGATTCTCTCCGTGCACTGGTGTTAAGTGCACAGGGAAAACACTTTTCTGCGGGAGCAGATCTGGGCTGGATGCAATCAATGGCAACCAAAACCGAAAGTGAAAACCTGCAAGATGCACAGCAACTAGCAAAACTTTTGCATACGCTGGACACCTTCAGTAAACCAACGATTGCCATGGTGCACGGCGCAGCATTTGGTGGCGCGCTTGGGCTGATCTGCTGCTGCGATATTGCCATTGGCACACCTGAGAGCAGCTTCTGTTTGAGTGAAGTGAAACTCGGCTTATTGCCCGCGACCATCGGTCCCTACGTAATCCGAGCAATTGGACAACGACAAAGCCGACGCTACTTTTTAACTGCCGAGTTGATTGATGCCGAAACCGCGCTATCGATGAACATTCTTCACCAGACCGACTCTCAGCCAAGAGAAGCCGTCAACCGCATCATTGATCACCTGCTTAATAATGGTCCGCAAGCGATGCAGGCAGCAAAAGCACTCTGCTTACGTTGTGATAGCCAACCTATCGATCACTCATTAATTGAATACACCAGCCAAGCCATAGCAACCGCCCGCGTGTCCAGCGAAGGACAAGAAGGGCTGACTGCGTTTTTTGAAAAGCGCACCGCCAATTGGAGGAATCATGTTTAAAAGAATACTGATCGCAAACCGCGGTGAAATTGCCTGCCGAATCATTAAAACCGCAAAAAGCATGGCTATCGAGACGGTTGCCGTCTATTCCGAAGCGGACCGCAGCAGTTTACATGTTAAACAAGCGGATTTCGCTGAATTCATTGGCCCAGCTCCGGCGAGTGAGTCTTATCTTGATATCGATGCGATTATCGATGCAGCGAAAAAATGGCAAGCCGATGCTATCCACCCTGGGTATGGTTTTCTTTCCGAGAACCCGAAACTAGCCAAAGCGTGCAGCGAAAATGACATCGTCTTTATTGGCCCTTCCACCAGCGCAATTGAGGCTATGGGGTCGAAGTCTCAAGCCAAAGCAATCATGTCAGAGGCGAACGTACCATTGGTTCCGGGCTATCACGGCACAGACAACAGCATTGAGCACTTATCGGCTGAAGCGGAAAAAATCGGTTATCCGGTCATGCTGAAAGCAACCCAAGGTGGCGGCGGTAAAGGCATGCGAGTGGTCAATAGCGCAGCCGAACTACCGTTAGCCATTGACGGTGCGCAGCGTGAAGCACTTTCAAGCTTTGGCGATAAGCAGCTTCTTGTCGAAAAATGCATATTGCAACCGCGCCACGTTGAAATTCAGGTCTTTGCTGACCAACATGGCAACTGTGTCTATCTTTCTGATCGTGACTGTTCCATTCAGCGTCGTCACCAAAAAGTAGTCGAAGAAGCACCTGCACCCGGTCTTAGTGATGAACTGCGAAAACAAATGGGTGAAGCCGCGATTCAGGCCGCTCAAGCGATCGACTATGTTGGCGCTGGTACGGTTGAATTCTTGCTCGATAGCCGAGGTCAATTCTACTTCATGGAGATGAATACCCGTCTGCAAGTTGAACACCCTGTCACTGAATTGATCACTGGCGTTGATTTGGTTGAATGGCAATTCAAAGTCGCAGCTGGCGAGTGTTTACCTATCTCGCAATCCGAAATCACCCATAACGGACACTCAATCGAGCTGCGAATTTACGCCGAAGATGCCGACAACGACTTTATGCCGTCGACTGGACGCATTGATTATTTACAAGAACCCATTTCGGACAGCAATGTTCGACTAGCATTTTTGCGCGTTGATAGTGGTGTGACCCAAGACGATACCATTAGCGAGTACTACGATCCGATGATCAGCAAACTGATCGTCTGGGGGCAAACACGTGATATCGCGCTCAAGCAGCTTAAGCAGGCGTTAACTCAATATCACGTGCGTGGAGTGACTACAAACATCGGTTATCTGCATAGCATTATTTCGCAGCCAGCCTTTGCCGAGATTGAGCTTGATACAGGTTTCCTCATCACACATCAACAAGGCATAAATGAGCAGCAAAGTGTGTCGGATTCTATCTGGCTAACGTTGGCGGCGGTTGCTCGCTGGAATGATCTCATTTCAAAAAATGACAGCTCAACGCTACCCTCGCCAACCAAACGAGGTTTTAGGCTGTCAGTTGACAACGTTTATCGATTTAACTTCACGAATGCCAATGTCAACCATCAAGTACGCTTGCACCAATCACCGCAAGATACAGAAGCTCACTTCACTGTCCGATGTGGTGAGGAGTTACATCAGGTCACTCTGCTTGAAAATGACAACCCGTTTATCGTCGATATCGATAATGTGCGTTACACCTTTAACGCGCTCAACGACGAACAAAAGACAACCGTGTTTTATCTTGGTCAGCAACGTACGTTCGCTCATCAACCAAGTTTTGAATCACCAAAAGGCAAAGACGACGAACTTAGTCCAACCGCACCACTGAACGGCGTGATCTCCGCGGTCATGGTGAATAAGGGAGACAAAGTAGCGGCTGGTGATCCGTTGTTAGTGCTCGAAGCGATGAAGATGGAATACACCATTACCGCTCCGGTAGCAGCGACCGTTGATGAAGTGTTTTATCAACATGGAGACCAAGTACAGCACGGTTCCATCCTGCTGCATTTAATTTCTGCACCCGATAATGTCTGTGAAAATAAGGAGCACGAATATGCTACCAGCGAAGGTTAATATCGTCGAAGTTGGTGCACGTGATGGCCTACAAAATGAAACTGCTGTGACGCTGGTTGATAAAATCCGTTTGATCAATCTGCTAAGCAACAGTGGCTTAAAGCACATTGAAGCAGGCTCTTTCGTCTCGCCGAAATGGGTACCTCAAATGGCCGATTCCGATCAGGTGTTTGCGGGGAGCACTCAGCAACCGAACGTGGTTTATAGTGCGCTCACACCAAATCTCGCAGGGTTAGAACGAGCGCTGGAAAGTGGCGTAAAACAAATTGCGATATTTGGCTCCGCTTCAGAAGCGTTCAGCCAGAAAAACATCAACTGCAGTATTGCGGAAAGCCTAGCCCGTTTTGAACCCGTTATCGAACTGGCGAACCAACACACCATACCTGTGCGCGGGTACTTGTCTTGCACTATGGTTTGTCCCTACGAGGGAGAAATAAAACCAGAGCAAACCACAGCGGTAGCGAATGCGCTGTTTGATATGGGATGCTATGAAATATCTCTGGGCGATACTGTCGGTAAAGCAACGCCTAATCGCGTTATCGCCATGCTGGATTCGCTGTTAACGCAACTGCCAAAAGACGCGCTCGCGGTACATTTTCATGACACCTATGGACAAGCTTTGGCCAATATTTACCAAGCCTTGTTAATGGGCATCAACACCATTGATAGTGCGGTTGCTGGTTTGGGCGGCTGCCCTTACGCGAAAGGTGCCAGTGGCAATGTTGCAACGGAAGATGTGCTTTATCTTTGTGAGCAACTTGGGATTGAAACAGGCATTGATCTTAAAATAATCAACCAAGCAGGTTGGCAAATTTGCCGAGCCTTAGGTAAACGGCCGATGTCGAAAGTGGCGTTAGCATTGGGTGATCCAAACAGCTTGTAAATTGCTCAACCCACGATACACAATTACAAACGAGCATGTTTAATAACATGCTCGTTTTTTTGAGCCGATTTAATCTAACCGAAACACTAAACAGAGGCGTGCTTTTCCTCTGCAAGGGTGTGGCATCCCCACTTCGCAATCATATTAAGCAAATCACTTTTCTGAACTGGTTTTGTCAGGTAATCATCCATACCTAATGCGATACTTTTTTGTTGCTGCTCTTGCATCGCATGTGCGGAAAACGCGACGATTGGACACCAAGGAAACGCACCACTTTCCTGTAACTCACGAATGTCTTTTGTCACGCCAAAACCATCTTTGTTTGGCATAGAAATATCGGTAATCACCAAGTCCGGAGAAAGCTGTTTATAAAGTTCAACGGCTTCAACACCATCTTCCGCCAACGTCAGTTTAACACCTGTGTCTTGCAACATTTTTTCAATCAATATTCGATTGATATGGCTGTCTTCTGCGACTAATAGGTGCAGGCTAGAAAAGTCAGGATTCTCATCTGAGGCAAGTTCTCGACGCTTTTGTGTCTTAGTAGAAAACAGAGCTTGCAGTTTATGCTGCGTGACCGGTTGCGGCAATAAACGATCCCGCTCGCACGACCATGCCTGCCCTTCCTCCATCACGCAAGGTGCAAGGAACAGTACCCGTTTGGCAGCGGATTCTGTCGCATCAAGCTCATAGAGCTCATCTCTATCTTGAGCATTGTTTACACTCGCGAGGATACGATCAAAACCATCCAATTTTTTACCCAAAGACTGCGCAGTTGACCAATCGTTGGCATGAGTAACTTCAATGCCAATCTCTTGAGCTAAATGTATCAAGTGTTGCACGCGCGGTTGATAATCATCAATAAACAATAGTCGATTTGCACTCAGCTCTATCGGATCGGAAAGAAGCTGACTTTGCTTAGGCAACTGCAAACTAAAGCTAAAACACGACCCTTTTCCAAAATCTGAATGCACACAAAGCTCGCCGTTGTACATGCTGATCAAACGTTTTGAGATTGCCAACCCCAAGCCTGTACCTTCATGGCGTCTTGTCGCGGAGGTATCGACCTGCTCAAACTTATCCATAATATGAGCCAATCGATTTTCGGGAATACCAATGCCCGTATCACTCACGGAAAAATCAAAACCGTGCTCACTTTCTCTGACTTTGAGTAGCACATGGCCTTCATCTGTGAATTTCACCGCATTACCGATCAAGTTAAGCAAGATTTGATTAATCCGACCTTTATCACCGACCACGACCGTATTCATGGCCAATGGCATATCAACCAACAACTTGAGGTTCTTTTTATCCGCCTGATAGGCACACAAAGCGGTGCAGCTCTCGACGAGTGAACGCAAGTCAAACTCCTCTTCAACTAACGTCAACTTGCCCGCTTCTACTTTGCTGTAGTCGAGGATGTCGTTAATGATGGTCACAAGGTTATTGGCAGATTTGTGCAGCAAGAGCAATAACTCCCTTGGCTCTCGACGGTTTTCGTTCTCAAGCAATATCTCGCTGATCCCCATGATCGCGTTCATTGGGGTGCGAATCTCATGGCTCATGTTCGCCAAAAATTCCGATTTGGCTTGCATCGCCTTTTTCGATTTATCTAAAGCAGACGACAGACGCCTCTCCATCCTGCGCCTGTCGGTGATGTCACGCTCTACCGCAATAAAACGTAACAGCCCGCCATCTTCATCAAACACAGGAGAGAGCTCCAACTCGACCCAATACGGGTGCTTCGACTTGGTATAGTTGAGTATTTCAACCCTAATAGGAGAGTGCTTACGGACACTGTTTGAGAGCAATGCCACCGTATTTGGATCTGTGTCTGGCCCTTGGAGTAACTCGCCCGGCGATTTGCCAATAACTTCTTCCAACGTATATTCGGTTAGCTGTTCAAACGCAGGGTTTACCCATGCAATAGTGCCGTCAGGGTGAGTAATGATAATGGTATCACGCGCATGTTCAGCAACCTCAGCAAGCTGCGATATTTTGGCCGATAACTGTTGCTGGGTTTGATGCTCTTGCTGAAGTTTAGTTTGCGCTTGCGCTAAAGAGCGTGACATTTGGTTAAACGCTTCGCCAACACGTGTAACTTCGTCATTGCCTGAAATCGAAATTTGCGAACCCGGACCTTGCTGTGAAACCTTGATTACCCCAGTACGAAGAAGATCGAGCCGCTTCATCAAATAGCTACCGAGAGCATACGAAAACATGGCCACCAGCGACATTTCAATAAAGGCGATAACCAAACTTGCTTGAGTCGCAAATGAAAGAACTTGATGTACATGTTCAACATTCACCCCCATTTCAACCTTACCGAAAGTCTGCTCTCCAAGAGTAATCTCTTGCGCAACATCGTAAACTCCATCGGTCACATCAAACGGTCTCACACCAGTATCAACACCGCTGTAATCCCCCTGTAGCGTCAGCTCGACGCCATCTTGGTTAACAATACGAATATAAGCCAGCTCGCGCTCACTCACGACAGAGCGAGCAAAACTGTCTAGATAGGCTAAGTCCGTCGCAATCACCGCATCTCTCGACGCCTGAGCAAATACACTCACCAAGTGTTGGCTCCCAACCTCGAGGCTAGTCTCGTTGGAACTTTCCAACCAATTAAGCCCACTAATGATGAGTACACCGAGCGCAAGGGCCTCAATAAGAGCAATGCCAAGTATCGTTTTCGAACGCAGCGTCATAGGACAACCATTTATCTTGAGATTCCCAATTGAACAACATCTTGCCAATCTTGGTCTTGTGCAAGCTGTAACCCGTCAATGTTGAGTAAAGTAAAACTCTCCTGTGCTTTTGGATCGTCATTAAGTTGCGAAATTGCCTTTCGTAAGGCAAGAGTAATCTCTTCATCGACATTATTTGAAACCGCAATAGCATGAGGCGTATAACCAGCAGTTGTATAAATGATGCTAAGTTGGTCTTTTATTTCACTCGGTAAGCTCTCAAAGGTACGCTTCACGCCACCACCAGCAATGTACAAACCTTTAAGTACCCCCAAATAGACTGAGTCGTGCGAACCGACGTATTTAGGCGTAAACTTGATGCCTTTCCGCGCCAACTCTGATTGTGTGATGATAGAAGCAGCAAATGCTCGTGGGGCAGGAAAAGCGATGGTCTTGTCTTGCAGCTCATCAAGGGAAACCGACTTCCCTCGCCTTGCTACAATAATGCCTGTGATGCGCTTATTCTTCGCTCTTGATAAAGCCGTATAACCTGGGTTTTGATTCACCAACGTAAAGTGATATGGGTTCATGTATGCAATGTCGTAGGCTCCAGCCATCAAGCGTGCTTCGAACGTGGGAATATCACGTGCCGTGGCAAACTTAATCTCAACGCCAGCAAGATCTCCCCAGCGTTGCAGTAATGGCTGCCATTGTTGCACTAGTTTGGTCGCCGACTGTTGCGGTACGACACCAAAAACAATGGAAGGTTGAGCAACGACAGAAGGTGACCATGTGCATAACACCATAAGCAACGTAAATATTCGCTTGTGAAGCCGCCAAATCAACGTCTTTAGTTGGGAGTTCAACAAAATCATCTCCTTATGTTTGTCTTTCGTTAAAGATAGATAGCTATCTGAAAGATTGCGAATTATCGGATTAAATTGCCTCGTGTCTCAGATACCATTTATACTCAAATGAACACCTACAACAGGAGCAGGTAAATGCTTATTACATTTCGTTGCCATAGCCACTCGAACGTCACTATGTTTGGCGATATTGCGATAAAGATGATCAAAATGATGGGGCATAGTGGCTCAGTACCAGGGTCAATTTCCGCTCAAGACATCCCTGATGCTCTATCTAGATTGACCTCCGCTCTCGCAGCACAAGAAGCGATAGAGCAGAACAACAGTCAAGCAATGGAAGAAGATGAGGAGCAAGAGGAACAAACGGTCAGTTTAGGACGCAGAGCATTTCCACTTATTGAGCTTTTAAAATCGGCTATTAAAGAAGAATGCGAAGTGATGTGGGACAGCCAATAAATGCTCCAAATCAAGCTGTGGAGAGGAAAGCAACATCCAATCTATACTTTCCTCCCCTGCTAAAAGGAACTCACCCAATTCACTTCACTCCTCTATTTGAATGACTCTTAACGAGTGCTTACTCAAAACTAACCTATTGAATATAAATCAGTGATAAGCCTCTGATTTTATAATAAAAATCCCCTATTGACTGAAACACTCACTTATCATTGTGGCCTCAACTGCAAACCATTAATGGAATGATTGTTATGTCAGAACTGACTCGGATGCGCTCTGGAGAAACCTATAATTGCCTGGATGAAGAACTAAAGCTAATGCGCGCCAACACTGCGCAGCTTGTCTTCCAATTTAACCACGAGCCAAACCCAGATATCCGTAGACAACTATTGGCGGAAATGGGCGTCCAATTAGAAAACAGCGCCTGTATAGAGCCACCGCTTCAACTTACCTACGGTTGTCACTTGTCCATCGGGGAAAACACCTACATCAACTGGGATGCCATTATTCTGGACAATGGACAGGTTGAGATTGGTGCGAACGTCATGATTGGGCCTAGAGTGCAAATTTACACAGCCGCTCATTCACTCGATACACAAAGACGCTTAGCCGGAGATGAGATCGCCAAACCGGTCAAAATCGGCAATAACGTTTGGATTGGTGGGGGCGCAATCATACTGCCAGGCGTGACCATTTGCGATGAGGCCGTCGTCGGCGCTGGCTCTGTCGTAACCAAAGATGTTGCGCCAGGCGATCGAGTTGCTGGAAATCCGGCGCGCTCCATTAAACCAAAAAACTGAAGAAAGTCGCTATTTTGCCAAATGTTCGCGAATAATGTTGGCAAGCAGATTGAGAGCATGGACGTATTTGTCATTGAGCTCAAAAGAAGCGTTAAGACGAATACAGTGATCGTATTGTTCTGTCAGGCTGAACATCTTTCCCGGTGCGATGCTGATATTGTCTTTTAGCGCTTCTCGATATATCTGCAAGGCGTCGATATGCTTGGGAAGCTCTAACCAAATAAAGTACCCGCCGCTTTGGCTTAACACTTTGACTTCTTCAGGTAACAGCTCACTAAGCCGATCCGTCATCTTACTTTTACGTTCAAACAGCTTTTTCCGTAACTGCTTCAAATGCGATTCATAATTGCGGCTTGTTAAATAGTGCACCAATGTCATTTGTACTGGTGCACTCGTCGCTAACGTACTCATTAACTGTAACTTTTGTACCTCTAGCGCCCGCTTTCCCGCCGCAACCCAACCAATACGTAGCCCTGCGATTAATGATTTTGAAAACGAGGAGCACAACATGGTATTGCCCGTGTCATCAAACATTCTTAGTGGGTAAACCGAGTCATTCCCGGCATGCAGTTCGCTGTACACATCATCTTCAATCACTGGCACGTTATATCGCTGTGTCAGTTCAATCAGCTTTTGTTTTTTCTCGTTGGAGAGCGTAAAACCCAGAGGATTTTGGAAGTTCGACATCAGCCAACATGCTTTCACATCGTGTGTTTGCAGCGCTCGTTCCAATGAATCTAGGTCAATACCCGTGACTGGGTCTGTTCTTACTGAGAGCGCTTTCAAACCTAACCGCTCTAAGGATTGCAATGCGCCATAGAATGCAGGCGACTCCACAACCACCCAATCTCCCGGTCTTGTGCAGGCTTGCAAACTGAGCGTTAACGCCTCCAGCGCGCCTGCCGTAATGACAATTTCATCGGGTGAAATTTCAATGCCTTTCGCAGCATAACGCTTCGCGATGATGGTGCGTAATTGTTCGTTTCCTGGAGGTAAGTTATCAAAGGTGGTGGAAATCGGCATATTGCGAGCGGCTGCGCTCATCGCCCGATTCACGTGATAGCGTGGGTACAAACTTGGATCTGGATAGGCAAAGCCAAAATTGATCATGGATGGATTTTTACTCGCCTGCAGCACATCAAATATAAACTCATTGATGTCTACCTGCTCTGTCCACGAAACCGCGGCTGGCGCTTGGGGTTCATTTGAACTCTTAATATTGGGAGCGACTCGATAACCAGAGCGCGGCTGTGAGGTGACCCAGCCTTGAGATTCCAGAATTTGATAAGCGTGCAATACCGTCATCAAGCTCAAACCCGAGTGTTCAGATTGGCGACGCAGAGAAGGCAGTTTGTCACCCGGGTGCCATATCCCCGATTTTATCTGCCTTTTAAGCTGTTCCACTAACTCTTGATACTTCGCCAAACGCAAATCCCCTTCCATAAAGCTGAACTCAAAATAATAACACTTCAATATTTAATCTGTTATAGGTTTATAGTCACTGTCTGTACCTACTTCCCCTACTCCGCTCCTTTTAAAATAGCTCTCTCATAAAACTTAAAAGATCAAAGGAAGTTTAATGTTTGGCCTCGACGCATTTATGCTTGCACGGATACAGTTCGCCTTTACGGTATCCTTTCATATTATTTTCCCCGCTATCACCATAGGTTTGGCCACCTATCTCGCCGTGCTGGAAGGCTTATGGCTAAAAACACGTAATCCCGATTACCAAAAGCTCTATCACTTCTGGTCGAAAATTTTTGCGGTTAACTTTGGAATGGGTGTTGTATCTGGTCTTGTCATGGCCTATCAATTCGGCACCAACTGGAGTGGTTTCTCCGACTTCGCTGGTTCTATCACTGGCCCATTACTGACTTATGAAGTGTTAACGGCTTTCTTTCTCGAAGCCGGATTTCTTGGCGTAATGCTGTTTGGGTGGCGTCGCGTCGGCGAAAAGCTGCACTTTTTTGCAACCTCGATGGTGGCGTTAGGCACGATCATTTCGACGTTCTGGATTCTCGCCTCCAACAGTTGGATGCAAACGCCACAAGGCTATGAAATTGTCGACGGACGTGTGGTGCCAACCGACTGGTTTGCTATCGTTTTCAATCCTTCATTTCCTTATCGTTTGGCGCACATGAGCGTCGCGGCTTTCGTCAGTTCAGCACTCTTTGTAGGCGCGTCAGCCGCTTGGCATTTATTGAGAGGCAATCAAACGACTGCGGTAAAAACGATGTTTTCGATGTCGCTCGGGATCTTAGTGTTCCTTGCGCCACTCCAAGCCGTGATTGGCGATGTACACGGGTTAAACACTCTCGAACACCAGCCCGCCAAAATCGCTGCCATCGAAGGACATTGGGATAACAGCGATGGCAAACCAACCCCATTGATATTGTTCGGCATGCCAAACATGGAACAAGAACGCACAGACTATGCCTTAGAAATTCCTGTTTTAGGAAGTTTGATCCTACGCCACAGTTTAACTGAGCCAATCCCGGCGCTGAAAGACTTCCCGAAAGAGGAACGACCGAACTCACCTATCGTCTTTTGGTCATTTCGAATCATGGTCGGGCTAGGACTTCTGATGATTTTACAGAGCTTCTACAGCATATGGTTACGAAAAAAGAACACGCTTTATACCTCGCGTTGGTTCCTCAAGTTTTCATTATTTATGGGGCCATCTGGTCTTATCGCAATACTCGCTGGCTGGTTTACGACAGAGGTTGGTCGGCAACCTTGGGTCGTTTATGGCGTACAAAAAACGCGTGATGCGGTTTCTGCACACGGAGACCTACAAATGAGCATCAGCCTGCTGTGTTTCCTTGTTGTGTACAGCTTGGTGTTTGGTTTTGGGTATTACTACATGATCCACCAAATCAAGAAAGGTCCCGATGCAATCGAACACGATGAGCACGACATGACGACCGTTTCAGGCCGCATCTAGAATTTGTCACAAAGTGAAGGTAGAAAATATGCATTTTGATTTATCCGTGATTTGGTTCGCGATCATCGTTTTTGCCACTTTGATGTACATCATCATGGATGGCTTCGATTTGGGTATTGGAATACTGATGCCCTTCATCAAGGATGAAAAACAAAAAGACGTCATGGTCAACAGTGTCGCGCCAGTTTGGGATGGCAACGAAACTTGGATTGTGCTTGGAGGCGCATCTCTATTTGGCGCTTTTCCGATGGCTTACGCGGTGATTATTGAAGCGCTAACCATCCCTTTAACGTTGATGTTGATTGCTTTGATCTTTCGTGGAGTCGCATTTGAGTTTCGCTTTAAAGCATTGGAAAACCACTTAAAGTTCTGGGATCGCTCTTTTATGGTCGGCTCGATTTTAACCACGTTTTTCCAAGGCATCGTTGTTGGCGCGGTAATTCAAGGCTTTGCGGTGGAAAACCGCGTCTTCGTAGGTAGCCAACTCGACTGGCTCAGCCCTTTTCCCATCTTTTGTGGCTTGGGTTTAGTCGCAACGTACGCGCTGCTTGGTAGCACATGGCTCATCATGAAGACGGAAGGTGAACTGCAAAACACGATGTACCGCTTCACTAACAAAACACTACTGGCGATGATCTCCGCATTAGTCATTGTGAGCGCTTGGACTCCACTTGCTTACCCTGCCATTGCGGAAAGATGGTTTTCTCTGCCTAATTTGTTCTACTTACTGCCCGTACCTGTCATTACTGGGCTGGTATGTTTGAAGATTGCCGACTCCGTTAAAAAGCGTAAAGAGCGCAGCCCTTTCGTGATGGCATTGGTGATCGTGATTCTCGGGTTCGCTGGGCTTGGCATCAGTATCTGGCCAAATATCATTCCTCCTAGCATATCAATATGGGAAGCAGCGGCTCCTGCAAGCAGTCAGCGCTTTATGCTCGTTGGAGCAGTGATCATCATCCCGATCATTCTGGCTTACACCTTTTGGAGTTACTACGTCTTCTCCGGAAAAGTAAAAGAAGGCGAAGCGTACCATTAACGAGTTGATAAGGAGTGAGTATGAAAATCAAAAATTGGTGCCGCCAATGGGCTTGGATGATTGGAATATGGGTCGTTAGCGTCGCTGCATTAGGGTTAGTGTCTATGTTATTTCGCGTCATGATGACCGCTGCAGGGTTAAAATCTTAGCTCGACACGTTTAAGTCAATAAAAAATGGATGCCTCTAGATCTTGTGTAAGAGCTAGAGGCGTTGAACCTAATACTCAATCTTAATGAAAAAGCCAAGCGTTAAGAATCTACTCAAAACATTCTTTCATAAGTCTACATTGCCTGAAGTCGTTCATGCATGCTTACGAGATCAAAAGGTTCAAGCTTTTTCGCAATGCTCAGTAATGCTTCCTTTTGATCTAGCGGTAAACTTTGAAACTTCGACTCTAAACGTAAATCCACTTTGCTAAAAAGTAGCTTTCTAATTTGACTAGCTTTTGCCTTTGATAATTGCAATCCATCATTATCGGAGGTTTCAATTATCATGATAATTCTTGCTAAATCACTGAATTCATCATCAGAGCATAAATAAAGTGATTGTTTGTATAAATAGCCAACCGAAATTTCAAAATCAATATTAAGCGCTTGAATCTGAAAGACAATGTTTTCACTCATATCATTTTGAGAAGCAGAGTTGATACAATCATCAAATCGCCTTTCAAATGTAACAAATCGATTATTGAGCTCGTCCAACATAGTCGTATCTTTTGCGAATGATTCTATAGGTAAAACCAATAAGAACATTGGCAGTAGGTATTTTTTCAGCGACCGACTATTCACAATCAAGTCCTTCTTCTAAAAAACTTTCATGCGGTGTTGGTGCAATTGTTGCTTTCAAATTCAAGTCCATTAAACTCGCCAAATGGCTTTCATTAAACTCTGATAGCTTTCGCAGCTTTAGACTGGCTTCATTAAACTCTTGGTAGAACTTATCAGGTTGAGGTATCACGACTGTTTTTATGTTTGCTCGTGTTGCTGCAAGCATACCCGAATAAGAGTCTTCAAAGGCAATACAGTTACTTGAATCTACACCTAGTTTATTGATTGTTGAAAGGTAGACATCTGGCTCTGGCTTGCCCTGTTCTACATCGTCTGACGATGATATCGCGTCAAAGTAACTGGCAATACCGAGTTTGTTCAAAATGGTGGGAATGAGTTGATAAGGTGAATTAGTAGACAGCCCTATCTTAAACCCTTTTCCCTTAAGCAATTTGAGTGTTTCTGTAACACCCTCTAATTCGCATCCTTTTTCAATTATTAATGTCTCCACTTTATCCACAACAGCATTCTCTACTTCCTCTAGGCTCTTTTCTTGCCAAGGATTACGTTCATACCAAAACCTTGTTACTTCACCTGTCGTCATCGTCGCAGTCTGCTTTGATAATACTTCGGTCACTTGGACGCCAACTGATGAAAACACCTGCTTTTCCGCTTCCTTCCACAAAGGTTCTGAATCAATCAGCAACCCGTCCATATCAAAGACCGCAGCGTATATCATTGGTACATCCTCAGTAAGTTCTATTCGTTGAGTAAGATTTGTCTATTCAACCAAAGCATAGCTTTGCATATAACGAGGGAGAGTATCACATTTGCCTGTGGCTATCAGAGCCAGTTCGATGACTCATCTTTAAACCTCAACATGACCGATGTGCATGGCTACTTTTAACGCTTGTTTATTGAGATTAGACACCTCCCAAGCAACGACAACACGACTGGTTAGGGGGATATCATCAATCTCGGCGACTGTCGCGGAATCATCGAGATGTTCAGCCAGTGAGCGCGGAACGAGAGCAATACCTAACCCAGCCTGCGCCATGGCAATCGTCGTACGAAGTTGCGGTGCTGCGAACTGTGGTTCGAGCCTTACTCCTGCGTCGGCAAAAAGTGTACTCATGCCATCAAACAGTGCGGGTCCAGTCTCTCGTGGAAACAGTAAAATTTTATGGCCTCTCAACTGTTTCATCTGGATACAGGGATATTTTGCCAGTTCGTGCCCCGCCGGAATCACCGCGACAAACGGGTCGTTAAACAACACCTTGTGCTCAAAAGGCTCACTGGCGTAACAGGGTAGCCGCATGATTGCGAGATCAAGTTGTTTGCTTTTTAACTGAGTGGCAAGCTCTGGCATTGATAGTTCCGCCGTCTGGAAGTGAACCCCATCCTCTTGAATTCGCCCAATCCTCTCTAATACCTTAATGCAAGTTGATGTTGACGTTGCGAACCCGATTTTAACCTGCGTATTTTCACCACGGGCAATCTGTCGAGCTTTTGCTTTAGCGCGTTCCACATCAGCAAGAATATTTACCGCATCCGTATAAAAGACTTGCCCTGCATGGGTCAGCTCTACTCCTCTAGACAAGCGCTTAAATAGGTCCACACCAAGCTCGTGCTCTAACTTTTTGATTTGTTGACTTAAAGGAGGTTGCGCAATCCCTAGCTGTTCAGCTGCTCGGGTAAAGTGACGAGTCTCGGCGACCGCGACAAAATACTTCAGGTAGCGAAATTCCATATATTTTCCATATCAAAATAAATCTTTTTTATATTGGATTTAGCACCGTGTAGAAGTCAATCTAAATATACTCTTCATTGCATAACTGGTCTTACTCATGCGTGGATTTTATAACCCTCTATGTGCTTGTTCGCTTGAAGTAGCGAAAGAATTTTCTGAATACCATCACGTTACCGGAGATGGTGAGATTTATCAGACTTCGTTAATAAGTGCTTTGATCGCTGGTGTTTACGAAGGCTCGACAACCATAGAAGAACTGCTGAAACATGGGGATTTTGGTTTAGGTACGTTCAATGAATTGGATGGTGAGTTGATTGCGTTTGATAAGGAAGTTTTTCAACTCAAGTCGGATGGCTCCGCAAACCCGGCAGACCTGGCGCAAAAAACGCCCTTTGCTGTCATGACTTTTTTTAAGCCTGATATTGAGCTGCCACTGACATCGCGCATGTCACGTCATGAAGTCCATAGCCTCATAGACGACATGGTTCCAAGCGATAACCTATTTTGCGCAGTGCGCATTGATGGCGTTTTCGATTCCGTTCGTACTCGCACCGTACCTAAACAAACACGCCCTTATCGGCCAATGCTTGAAGTGGTCAAAGAACAACCAACATTCCGCTTCACGCATAAGCAAGGCGTGGTCGCCGGCTTTCGCAGTCCTAAATATACGACTGGCATCAATGTACCCGGCTATCACGAACATTTTATTACCGATGACCGCCAAGGAGGTGGTCATATTCAGGATTACAGCATTTCGTCAGGATTTCTCCAGATTGGCAAAGTCTCACGGCTAGTGATTGATACCCCAGTATCGACAGACTTTCTCAGCGCCAATTTGGCTCCGGAAGATATAAATACCGCTATAGAAAAGGCGGAAAAGTAACAAAGTCAGGCAAATAATAAGGACAACAAATGCAATCCAAACCTTCAAATAAAAATGGAGCTCAGTTGATCGCTCAACAGCTAGAGTCTCTCGGCATTAAGTACATTTTCGGTATTCCCGGTGCAAAAATCGATCGACTGTTCGATGCGATTGAAGACACTAACATCCAAATGATTCCGGTACGCCACGAAGCTAACGGCGCATTTATGGCGGGCGTTATGGGAAGACTAACCGGCAAAGCAGGCGTCACCATGGTTACGTCAGGTCCAGGCTGTGGAAATCTAGTTACGGGGGTTGCAACAGCAAACTCCGAAGGCGATCCGCTGATTGCTATCGGTGGTGCGGTGAAACGAACTGACCAGCAAAAACAAACACACCAGAGCATGGATACCGTCAGTATTTTTCGCTCTATAACTAAGTTCAGTGCTGAAGTGCAGCATGTGGACGCCGCAAGCGAGATCATGGCGAACGCATTTCGTATCGCAGAGTCAGGTCGTCCTGGGGCTTGCTTTTTGAGTCTCCCCCAAGATGTTTTATTCGAGCAAACCCAAACGGACATTATTGTCCCCTCGCCTTACACACAGCCTGGTTGCGCAGACATCGCAGCAATCGAAGAAGCGGTCAGTCGAATCAGTAAAGCAAAGCGCTGTGTAGTTTTACTTGGCCTTCACGCGAGCCGCAGTCAAAACGCTGCTGCTATCGCCCGATTTCTTCAAAATACGCAGCTACCCGTTGTCGGCACTTACCAGGCCGCCGGCACGGTAGACATCAATTACTATCATCACTTTGCTGGGCGTGTCGGTTTGTTTAATAACCAACCTGGCGATGTTTTACTGCGGGACGCCGATTTAATTCTCACCATCGGCTTTAGCCCAATAGAGTATGACCCTGAGCTTTGGAACAGCCACCGCAACCCAGTGATTCACCTCGATATTGAACCAGCAGAATACCAACTTAATTATCAACCTTGTGTTGAAATCGTCGGAAACATTGCGCAGTCATTAGACAAAATGGGCAGCTATATCTCTGAATATGCTCGCCTTTCCCCAACGGCACTTTCAGTACTGGAAGAGGTAGCACTGCAACGGCAAGTGATCAAGACCTATCCCAATGTCTATAACAAGCAAGGGTTTCATCCACTGGCACTGATTAAAGCCATGCAATCTATAATCACACCAGATACCACGCTATGTCTTGATATGGGGAGCTTCCACATCTGGATCGCTCGTTACTTAAGCTGTTTTCGAGCTCGCCAAATGCTAGTGTCTAACGGCCAACAAACAATGGGCGTTGCACTACCATGGGCCATTGGTGCCAGCCTACTAAAACCTGGTAGCAAAGTGGTATCGATATCGGGAGACGGCGGTTTTATGCAATCGAGCATGGAGTTAGAAACCGCGGTTAGACTGAACTGCAATATCGTCCATATTGTGTGGGTTGATAACGCCTACAACATGGTAGAAATGCAAGAGATCAACAAATATCAGCGCTGCTCTGGTGTGAAATTTGGACCAATTGATTTCAAGGCCTACGCCGAATCATTTGGCGCGAAAGGCTTCGCAGTGACTAGTCAACACGAATTGCTACCGACATTGAATAAAGCCATGGACGTTGAAGGACCAGCAGTGGTGGCTATCCCCGTAGATTACAGCGACAACGACAAACTGATGTTGCCGCGCACAGAGAAAAATCAAGATCCCGTTTTTGTAAGTTTCGAAGGAGAAATCGCATGAGAGGATTAAAAAATAAAGTCGCACTCGTGACTGGCTCTGCCAATGGTATTGGTTTGGCCATCGCAAAACGTTTGTATGAAGAAGGCGCAAACGTCACTCTTGCCGATTGGAATGAAGAGCAGTTGGCAAACGCCGTTGAGGGCTTTGATAAACAGCGTGTGTCTGCGCATTCCATTGATGTTTCTGATCCAGACAAAGTCGCAGCACTGATTTCTGATGTTGTTACCCGTTTCGGTAAACTGGATATTTTAGTAAACAATGCTGGCGTACACGTCCCTGGTACCGTGATTGAAGGTAGTGTGGAAGACTGGAAGAAGATCTCTGGTGTAAACATTGATGGTGTTGTTTATTGCGCGAAGTTTGCGTTACCTGAACTCTTAAAAACGAAAGGTTGTATGGTAAATACCGCGTCCGTTTCCGGTTTGGGTGGTGACTGGGGTGCCGCATTCTATTGCGCGAGTAAAGGCGCAGTGGTGAACCTTACCCGAGCGATGGCATTGGACCATGGTGCGGATGGGGTAAGAATTAACGCCGTATGCCCAAGTTTAGTAAAAACCAACATGACAAACGGCTGGCCGCAGGACATCCGCGATAAATTCAATGAGCGCATTGCGCTCGGCCGAGCCGCCGAACCTGAAGAAATTGCGTCTGTCGTGACTTTCTTGGCAAGTGATGACGCATCTTTCATTAATGGCGTAAACCTACCTGTAGACGGCGGTGCCACCGCATCAGATGGTCAACCTAAAATAGTATAAGCATTAACACTGACTGAGCAGAATTTTTAACTGTAAGGTATCCACGCAAAAAAAGAGCCGAGTTTGTACTCGGCTCTTGTGTGTCTATTCTTAAGCCTGCGACGTTGCTAAACCTGCCGACGCGCCGCCTAATAACACATGATTAAACTCCATTCGAGATTCTTGGGCTTGTTCAGACAGTTCTTGCTTCTTCTGTTGAGCCAACTCAAGCGCTTCGGTTAGTTGCTGTAGCTCTGTTTGCATCTCTTCTGGTAAATGATGGTCCGAAAACCCAGATTCACAGCTGTGCTCTAAGGCAAATGCGCGAATTCTCTTACGCATGCTCATCAGGGCCGCCATTGCTTCGCGCTCTTCTTCAGCCGCCTGTTGAGCTAAGTCTTTAAAGCGCTCAAATTTCGCCAAGGCCATTCCCTCTGTTGACCAAGGGTCAATTTCCGGCAGTTCTTCAATGTTAATGGTTGGCTCTTCGTATTCTGCTTGATGTTTAATATCTAGGCTCGCCGCGCGAACAAAGGACACCATCAACATCACCGAGATAACTAACAATGGTAAACCTCCCACGATCGCAGCGGTTTGTAATGTCGATAAACCTCCCATGAACATTAGGACGGTTGGCAGAAAAGACAAAGTAAACGCCCAGAACAAACGGTTCCAGCGCATCGGTTCTTCCGTCACATCATTTTGAACCACAGACGCAAGAATGTACGAGATAGAGTCAAACGACGTCGCCGTAAAAATGATACACAACAGTGTAAAAACACCAATAACGATTGGCCCTAACGGCAGTGTATCTAACGTTGCAAAAATGGCCGCCGGTGCGCCCGATTCGTTGAGGATTGCGATGACATCAAGCTCACCCGTCAATTGCAACGATAAACCATAGTTACCTAAAACAATGAAGAATAAGAAACAACCTAAAGAACCGTAAAATATAGAACCTACGACCATCTGTTTGATCGTTCTTCCACGCGAGATACGCGCAACAAACAATCCCATACAAGGAGCAAAGACCAACCACCATGCCCAGTAGAAAATAGTCCAGTCTTGCGGGAAGTGTGTATCTGTAAACTCACCATAACCACCAAACGGCTCTGCCCAGGTTGCCATAACAAAGAAGTTAGACAACATACGACCAATAGAATCTAAGCCCGTTTCTAACATGAACACGGTTGGCCCAACGGCAAGTACAAAGAGTAACAAGCCCATTGCCCCCCAGAAGTTAATGTTACTAAGGAATTTGATCCCCTTCTCAAGCCCTGCATACGCGGAGTAACCAAAAATCGCAGTACAGAGAAGTAATACAGCCACTTGGCTGAAGGTATTGTTTGGAAGACCGAAGATGTGATGTAGACCACCGTTGATAAGAGGCGCTGCTAAGCCAAGCGTAGTCGCCGCGCCACCCAACATACCAAAAATAAACAGCACATCAATAAACTTGCCAATACCACCGTTTGCACGCTTTTCTCCTAATACAGGCATTAACGCACTAGAGATTTTCAAAACAGGTTGTTTGCGTACATAAAAGAAATAAGCGATAGGTAGAGCTGGAATAAGGTAAATTGACCAAGCGATCGGTCCCCAGTGAAACAGACCATAAGTCGCGGCCCAGCGAATGGCTTCTTCACTGCCTGCTTCCAACTGAAATGGTGGTGATTGATAGTAGTATGCCCACTCGATACACCCCCAATACAGAATACTTGCGCCAATACCTCCACAAAATAGCATTGCAGCCCATGAGGCGTTACCAAATTCTGGTTGCTCGTCGGCTTCACCAAGTTTGATTTGGCCAAGATCGCTGAACACCGTGTAAATCATAAAACACATTGCTGCGATACCCAGTGCGAGGTATAACACACCAAGTTTATCGGTCATGAAAAATTTGGCCGAAGCTATCCAATCCGCACCTTGTGTGGGAAATAAAATTAAAGGTATAACTACGCTGAGTAAAAGAAAGAGTGAGCCTAAGAAGGTAGGCTTATCGATGAGAGAAAATGATTTGTCCATATTATATATCCTTATGTTTTCAAAGGACATGATCTACATTTCTCACAACTTCGCCAATTCACAACACTTATCGTTACCACAAGAATAATTGTCTTTAAAATATGCATTATGTGACGCTGATTTTGTATTCATTATTTGATGCCATAGCGTTTAAATACGGCAGCTTTTCTGCCACACCATCCAGCGCTCTCTACCTTTAAAAACCTCAACACTGTTTGCCACCACTGAGGATTCCACAAGCTTAAACGCCGGTTCTAGATAACCCTCCAACTCCCCACTTCGCAAACAAAATGGAGGGAAGCGAGAGTGGTAATCATCATCTATAACGAAATAACCAATTAACAAACCGTCTCTTGGCAGCAATTTATCCACCATAGCAAAGTAATCTGGCCACTGGTCTCTCGGTAGTGCAGCGAGAAAGGATTGATTTTGGCGCAACATGGATGGATGCCGAACTCGCAGCCCCAGCCAATGACGGCGCTTGGCAGACGTTCAACGCCAAAGAGACATTCCCCCAAGCGGGCTACTACGAATTTGGGGCAAAAGCGACTGATGACCAAAAGGTGGGCCAACCTTTTGCTATCGCATGGAACCCGAAAGGTTACCTCAACAACACCTTCCACCGCATCGCATTGATTGTACGAAGCTAAAGAGTCAGTAGCAGAATAGTGAGAACTTAGGGGACATAACAAGGTGAGAACAAAACAACCATCAGAGCGGGTACTCCCGCTCGCTTTCACCCTTTTGGCTTTGTTGAGCGACCCTGTCCTTGCGAGTAACGACGAGTTGATTGCAGCAGGCGAGCAGCAAGCCATGGTGTGTAAAGCTTGTCACCAGTTTGAATCCAATGGAGTAAGTGTTGTGGGGCCGCCTCTTTGGGGCTTAGCAGAGCGTGATATTGCCGGCTTTGCAGGCTTCAATTAAAGCGAAGCCATCAAACAGCATCAAGGTCAATGGGACGCAGAAAAACTAGACGCTTTTTTGGCGTCACCATCGGAGTTTGCTCCGGGCACAAACATGGTCTTTCCCGGCGTAAAAGACCTGGGTGCGCGAGCCGCAATCATTGCATGGCTAGCAACCCAAAACCCTACGCCACCAGATTGGAATACTGCTTCATCTGAAATGGAGGTCAAATCAGCTGGTGATGGGATATTAGCGCCAGGAGAGAATATGGAAATCGTCGCAGCAGTATGTCGGCCAGTCACTCTTTACACATGGTCACGCAGCAAGGATTAAGCCGACAAAGATGGGATGAAACCTTAGACTGGATGATTGAAGAACAAGGGATGGATGAACTGCCGGGTGATGATCGCGAAGCCATTCTGAAATACCTTTCGACCTATTATGGGGGTAACTCCCGCCTTTAAAACTAACGCTTATTGATATTTTACATACGTATTCTTTCTATGTGAGTATCCCCTCAACAGGAATAGAGTGAAGTAACCTCTGTTATTTCACAGTATGTATCGATGAGGTTTAAGAGATTGAAGGCAGAAGAGTTTTTTGACAACCATTACCTTTCTATTTGGGTTTTTCTTGTTGGCGTGGCAGTCATTACCTTGATTATGATGGGAGGCGGCATGGCAGTAACGTTGCTGGCAATATTGATTGACCAGTCGTCTGAGCACTTAACAACTGATGCTTTCTTGGCTCTAAACTTTTCTTTTGCTGGGATCATGACTCTACTGCTTGTTATCCCAAACATGATGATTGTTAGAGGCAAACCTAAAGCGGCAGAAATCAACTTAATCAATATTTACTTTCAGTTCCTTGTTTACGCTCTTGGCCTATTCCTTCTTGAAGATGAACATAAACTTTTTTTTGTTAGTTTTGTACTTTTTCCTATTATCGCTCTCTGGCTCATGGCATCGACCAAATATCATACATTTGTGACTTACTTTTCAGCGATTAAAAAAGAGCCAGAAAGTTTCCGCGAATACTTCTTCAAAAAGATTAAAAGCGACTAACACTTCTGCCACACCATCCAATACTCCTTACCTTTAAATACATCCACACTATTTGTAACGGTTGAAGATTCAATAAGTGTAAACGTTGGTTCAAAATATTGCGCCAACTCCCCACTTCGCAAACAAAATGGAGGGAAGCGAGAGTGGTAATCATCATCTATAACGAAATAACCAATTAACAAACCGCCTCTTGGCAGCAATTTATCCACCATAGCAAAGTAATCTGGCCACTGGTCTCTCGGTAGTGCAGCAAGAAAGGCACGCTCGTAAATCACATCAAATGCGTGCGTAGAGTCAGCGTTAAATACATCCCCCAGCACGACTTTATCTTTGTGCTTACCTAATGTCGATTGCGCCATTTTCACCGCTTGTTCACTGTAATCCATCGCGATCACGTCATGCCCATATTGAATAAAAGAGCTGAGTTCATAAGCAGCGCCACAGCCAGGGATAAATACAGACTGACCGCTATTAAGCGCTTTTTCTAGGTAAGCTTTTAGCTCTTGAGGTGTGGTTTTGGCATCCCATGGCATAGTGCCTTGGGTAAACAAATTATCCCAAAACTGTTGATTGATGGTCGGTGCCTGCTTCATTTATCGCCCTCCTGATTGTACTGGCACAAAAAAGAAAGGGATACACAGCACAATGTGGTATCCCCTCTCCTAGCCTTTGATTTTTACGTTGTTAGCTTTTTATAAATGCGTTTTACAATGATGGGTTAACTGCGCAGGTCATTGATTAACGGCTGCTCCGCTTGGTTCGGTACAAACTGGACATTGCCTTTCAGTTTAGTGACAGACTGGAGTGTTGCTTGAATGTCCTCTGCTGATACATGCACATCATGACAACAGAAAGTAATGGCATCGTTGAAGCCATCGCGCTCAATTTTCAAGGAGCCTTTAATATCGTGGCGACGACAGACTTCTTGGATCTGATGCGGATAAACAAACAGCCCTTTTACTTTCACCGCGGAGTCTGCTCGTCCCATCCAGCCCTTAATTCGTGCATTCGTGCGTGAAGAATCAGAACTTGTCTCTAGATATGCCGATAAATCTCCCGTTGCGTAGCGAATCAGCGGGAACTTCTCATCGAACGACGTTACAACGACTTCACCGACTTCTCCCGGTTGTACAGGAACACCATCAGGATCAACGATTTCAACAATAATATCTTCGGCAATCACTAATCCTTGTTCACCAGACACTTGATAAGCAATCAAACCAAGCTCTGCACTTGCGTAGGCTTGAAAGACTGCAATGCCTTTTTCCTCAAACATCTGTTCCATGTCTGCTGTAACCGCTTCACCAGAGACCAGAGCTTTCTCAAAGCTAGGCAGCTCATTGTATTTCTCTTGATACTTTTGTAGCAACGTCAGCAAATACGAAGGTGTACCAGTGTAACCATTAGGTTGAAGCTGTTTAATTGCCTCTATTTGCGCTTCGGTATTGCCTACTCCAGCCGGAAATACCGTACAGCCACAAGCCCTTGCGCCACCATCCATAATAAATCCGCCAGGAGAGAAATGGTAAGAGAGCGTGTTATGCACTAAATCACCCGCACAGAACCCAGCAGCGTGAAACGCGCGCCCCATACGCCAGAAATCGGCCTCATCCGTTTGAGCCTCATACAACGGCCCAGGAGATTGGAATACGCGCGCCATTTGACCAATGGCAACGCTATTTAAGCCACCAAACGGCGGTTTAAGTTGCTGCTGATTAGGTACATTGAACTTACGTGTAATCGGGAGCTGAGCAAGCCCTTCACGATTGTTTGCCAATATAGGATCAAACTCAGAAAAATGCGCTGCGTAATGTTCGCTATTGGCTTTCGAATTTTCAATCAGCGCTGGCAGACGTTGAAACAGCGACTCTTCTCGCGCCTGTAGAGACAACGATTCTTTCGCATCAAATAGTTCGTTCATCCTTGCTCCTTACAACCAACGCTTACGACGTTTGTAAGATTTCAGATTCTTAAAGCTCTTGCGATCTTCATCGCCGCCGCCAAGGTAGAATTCTTTTACGTCTTCATTGTTTAGCAATTCGTGCTTGCTGCCATCTAGTACGATTTTGCCTGATTCCATGATGTAACCGTAATCGGCCGCTTGAAGAGCGAAGTTGGCATTCTGTTCAACCAAAAGCATGGTAATACCTTGCTCTTTGTTGATCTTGTTAATAATGCTGAATACTTCTTTAACTAGCAGTGGAGAAAGCCCCATAGACGGTTCGTCCAACAAAATCATCTTCGGTCGAGCCATTAACGCTCGGCCAATCGCTAACATTTGTTGCTCACCGCCAGACAAATAGCCCGCCAGGCCAGTGCGCTCTTTGAGTCGCGGGAAATAGTCAAACACCATTTCGATGTCTTGTTCAACTTCGTTGTCAGTGCGTGTATAAGCGCCTAAGCGAAGATTTTCTATCACCGTCATATCTTCAACAATTCGGCGCCCTTCCATAACTTGGAAGATGCCCGAACGGACGATCTCTTCCGGGCTTTTGTTGTCTATACGCTCGCCCATGAAGTTGATTTCGCCGCGCGTCACTTCACCATCTTCGGTTTTCAATAAACCAGAAATGGCTTTCAACGTTGTGGATTTACCCGCACCGTTGGCGCCCAGTAAGGTCACAATCTGCCCTTTTGGAACTTCTAAACTCACACCGCGAAGTACTAGTATTACTTCGTCGTAGACGACTTCAACGTTGTTCACTGAAAGCAGTATTTCTGCCGGTTCGATATTCGTTGCTAATTCAGCCATCAAGCTACTCCTTGCTAGGGTGAGAGTGTTCTCTCACCCATCCTTATTTTCAGTAAGCTTTGTTATTAATAAGTCGTAGATTAGTAACCTAGCCAATCGTCACGACGTGACAATGTCACCTGAGATACTTTCTTAATATCAACTGCGCCGCCATCGTTGTTGCCCATAAAGACGTTCACGGTTGTTGTGCCTCGGTGATCTTCCGGTTTCCAGTTCGCAGGGACACAAACACCTTCTAAGCCTTGTGGTACCCAGTTGTCATGGACATACATGCCCTTCTTGATGTTTTCACCTGTGATGCCACCGTTGTCTTTCGCCCACTCCATTGCTTCTTTCATATAGAACGCAGAACAAATACCGCGAATGTAATGGTGAGTTCTGAATTCGCCCGGCTCTGATTCAGACTGCTTAGAAATCTCACGGACCAGTTTCATGCCTTCATTATCATCTCCCCAAAACGCAGTCATACCTGGGAAAACGTAATCTTTAAGGCCATCGCCTGCTGCTTCAAGCACTGGCTTATCGCCGCCCCAAATGTTTGCCATGTACTGGAACTCTGTCCCAACCGTGTTACAAGACTTCACTAGTGAGATAACCGAGCTACCGATATTAGCAATGTAACCGTAGTTGGTGCCTGACTCTTTCAGCGACAAACATTGCGCTTTGAAGTCCCCTGGTTTTAGTGACACTACGACTGGGTTTTGCACATCAAAACCAAGTTCTTTGGCGTACTCTGCACACGCTTCTTTTGGCGCATTCGGGAATGGATGGTTATCGCCAATGTGCGTAAATTTCGGCGCACCTTGATTGCCCTTAGATTCCCAATCTTCTTTCGCCCACTTAACTAGCGCACGGCACGCATCTGAGTACGACGCACCATAAAAGAAGTTATAAGGCGCTGGTTTCGCGGTTTTTGGGTTTTTACCGGTTGGGTCAGTTAAGTGACCAGAGTAAGAAGCAGAGAACACCGGCACTTTGTCTTTGGTAACAAACGAAATAAGCGCTTCGGTATCCGCCGTACCCCAACCTTGCAGCGCAACCATGTCTTTACGCGCAACCCAACGTTTATAGTTAGAAATCGCCACTGGTACTTTGTACGCCATGTCTACTGTTTCAAATTCGAGCTCGGTACCGTTAATGCCACCGTTTTGGTTAATCCAACGCAATGCGTCTCGCACGCCAGAACCATAAGGCTTGCTCACATAGGCAGTTGGTCCAGAAAAGTCGACTAATTGCCCGACAAACACAGAATCTTTTGCCCAAGTTGCGGTAGTAAACAGTGCAGATGACAGCACCAACGTTGTCGCTAAATGTCCTTTGTTCATAACTCGTTGTCCTTGTTATTGAGGTATATTCCACTTAATTCCACGTTAATATGAGAACGGATAGTGTTTCCAATATGCTCGAATCTGTTGCCAGCGATGCGATAATCCTTGAGGTTCGAAAATGAGGAACAGCATGATGACTAGACCAATCGCCATTTCTTTGAAGTAAGCCAGACCATCAGTGAAAGCGGTGGTATCACCAAACGCTGAAAGCCCCGTTACACCAAACTCTAAAACTTCAGGCAACAGTACGATAAATATCGTCCCCATCAGCGTACCTTTGACTGAGCCTAAGCCACCAATGATGATCATTGCCAAGAACTGGATAGACATCATGATGGTGAAGCCTTCTGCTGATACAAACCCTAGATAATGTCCGTAGAGTGCGCCCCCGATGCCTGCATAGAATGCACACACTCCAAATGAGAGCAGACGATACTTGGTTAGGTTGATGCCCATGATCTCTGCTGACAGATAGTGATCTCGTACTGAGACAAACGCGCGACCGTCACGAGAACGGATTAAGTTTGATGCCCACATATACATGAAGATCAGCGCAAACAGAGCGATGTAGAAGAAGCTTTCGTCGGTCGTAAACTCAAAGCCAAACAAATTAATTGGGTTCGCGCTTGCACCGTATGAGCCGCCACTGAACCAATCTGCGCGAGCAAAGAAGTCCTCTAGAATAAACTGCGCCGCCAACGTTGCGATAGCTAGGTATAAACCTTTAATTCGAGCCGCTGGCAGACCAAACAGCATCCCCACAATCATGGTTAAGTAACCCGCAAGCGGAATCGCAAACACGACTGGAATGTTAAACTGGTTATTTAACCAAGCCGATGCAAAGGCGCCAAAACCAAAGAACGCACCGTGACCTAGCGAGATTTGTCCGGTAAAACCAACCAGAATGTTTAAGCCCAACGCCGCGATACCGAGGTATGCAATCTGAATAAACAGGTTTAGGAAGTAAATATCCAAGACCAGCGGTGCTGCCAGCATGGCGATGACACCTGCAATCGCAAGGCTTCTGATGGTTTTGGTTTCAAAAATTGGCGTATCGCTTTTATATGTGGTTCGAAAATCCCCACATGGGCGCATGCTAAGTTGAGCCATGTTATTTCTCCTTAAATACGCTCAATATCTTTGGTACCAAACAGGCCATATGGCTTGAAGGCAAGAATGATTAACAGCACATAGAATGGTGCGATGTTGTATAAGTTACCCACTTGCAGGTATTGGCTATCAAAAAACTCAGCCAAGTTTTCTAGCACCCCGATGGTAATACCACCGACAATTGCGCCGACTACCGAATCTAAGCCACCTAAAATAACGGCTGGGAAAACTTTGATACCAATAATGGATAGCGCGTCAGATACGCCGTTAACGATACCGATAACAATCCCTGCGGTTGCAGATACCATTGCCGAAATGGCCCAACTGATGGCGAACACTTTCTTGATGGAAATGCCAAGACTCTGGGCTACTTGCTGGTTAAATGCCGTTGCGCGCATTGCCAGACCCATTTTGCTGAATTTGAAGAACCAGTAGAACGCGCCCATGATGAGCATTGAGAAGATCAAGCTCAGAATGTAAGCAAACTCAACATTCAAACCTCCGATATTCACCACGTTGGTTTCGAACACTTGCGGGTACGACACAGCAGAGACACCGAATATCCACTTCATCAGCGCTTGGAAAAACATCGATAGACCAATGGTCACCATGATCACAGAGATAATCGGTTCACCAATTAACGGTCTGAGCACAATGGTTTGCACGGCGATACCGAACACCATCATGAACGCAAGCGTGAGTAAAAAGCCGATAAAAAATGGCAGTTGCAGATGAACAAGCGCCGCCCAGCATACCCATGCGCCAATCAGCAAGAACTCACCCTGAGCGAAGTTGACCACCTGAGTCGATTTGTATATCAGTACAAAGCACATGGCGACCACGCCATACAACATGCCAACGATCACGCCATTAATGACGAGTTGCAGTAATAAATCCGTATTCACTATGCGATCCTCCGTTGTTCGCTATCCACCAGTGTTGGCTCATGTTCAATAAGCGTTTCAATCACTAGCGACGTTTGAATGCGTGTTTTGGTGCCATCCTGATAAGTGATCACCGTATCCACATCGACTTTTGGATCGTCGCTGTAGATGGTTTCTATGATGTCTCCGTATTTCTCCGCAACCACACCACGACGCACTTTACGCGTACGAGTTAGCTCGCCATCGTCGGCATCTAGCTCTTTGTAAAGTAGAATGAATTTGCTGATCTTCTGTGCATCCGGTAGGGATTCGTTCACTTTTTGAACTTCTTCACGAATCGCTTGGTACACTTCTGGTTGAGCAGATAAGTTGGTGTAGTTGGTAAATGCCAAGCCACGCTGCTCTGCCCACTTCGCGACGATCGCGTAGCGAATACAGATGATGGCGGATAGCCAAGGTCGACCTTTGCCCACCACTACGGCTTCTGCAATAAACGGCGAGAACTTGAGTTTGTTTTCAATAAACTGCGGAGAGTAGCGGTCGCCATGACTGGTTTCCGACATGTCTTTCAGACGATCAATCACCACCAAGTGACCAGAGTCTTTAAAGTAACCCGCATCGCCCGTGTGCATCCAACCGTCTTGTACGTCTTCGTCGTACGCTTCCTGATTGTTCAGGTAGCCAGTAAACATGCCCGTACTTTTCGCGATGATCTCGCCCACACCGTTGCTGTCTGGATTGATGACTTTCACTTCGGCATTGTCAAACGCGACGCCGACGGAATCGTAATCCACATCGTCCGCTTGGTGGACGGTGTACGCACCACACATTTCGGTTTGACCATAAAGCTGTTTGAGTGGCACGCCGATCGCTTGCAGATAACGGAACGTATCCGGTCCCATTGCCGCACCGCCGGTTGCCGCAGATGTCAGGTTCGAAAAACCTAAACGGTCACGCAGAGCACGCAGAAGAATCCATTCAGCCAACTTAGAGCGTTTACCCTGCTCCAGCGCTTTGTTGGCTAAGCTCATACCCAGTTTGTACATCTTCTGCTTAAACGGTGTGGAATCCATCATTCGCGCAGACACGTCTGCCACTATGTTTTCCCATACACGCGGCGCAAGCAGCACGAAATTCGGCCCGATCTCGCGCAGGTCAGACATCATGGTTTCCTGCTCTTCCACAAAATTAACGATTTGACGCGAAATCAACGCCTGACCGACCACATACACCTGCTCCATAATCCAAGGCAAAGGCAGAACAGAAACGTAGTTGTCGCCTGGAGAGCGCGGGTCGGCACGCAGATAAGCCGCACAGTGATCTAAGAAAGTGCCGCTGTGTAGCTGAGCCAACTTTGGTTTGGAAGTCGTACCCGACGTGGTACAAAGAATCGAAAGATCGCTGCCTTTGGTTGCCGCAACCATATTGAGATATTTATCCGGATCCGCTTTGTCGATCAGTTGACCTTTTTTATAGACCTGCTCAACGTCAATCAGTCGTGGGTCGTCGTACTTGCGCATTCCTCGCGGGTCACAATAGATAATGAATTCTACGCTTGGGATCTCATCACCGAGCTCAAGTAGCTTATCGCATTGCTCTTCATCTTCCGCAACCACGACTTTTGCTTTGGCATAGTTGATGAGGTACGCCACTTCTTCGTGCATGGAATCTTGATAGATGCCCAGCGAGAAACCTTTGATCGCATGTGCTGCTAACTCGCCCCATACCCATTCCGGGCGGTTATCACCTAGCAAACCAACGACATCTTGCTCACCAATACCCAAATCTTGTAGTGCCAGTGCCATCCACTTGACGCGGTTTTCGTAATCCTTCCAAGTGAACTCTCGCCAAATACCAAACTCCTTTTCACGCATTGCGACTTGTTCGGGCCAGTGCTTGGCATTGTGTTGCAACACTTTTGGAAAGGTATCTAAGCGGGTTATATCTGCCCAATCATTATGTTGCTGTGCCATTATGCACTCTCCTCTAATGTCGGTAGCTCTTCGCCTAAGTACGCTTGTTTCACATGTGGGTTGGCCATCACTTCTTCAGGCTCACCCGTAGCAATGTGTTTACCGAAATCCAAAACCAAAACGCGATTAGAGATGTCCATGACCACGCCCATGTCGTGCTCAATCATGATGATCGTGATATCTAATTCTTCATTCAGATCCATGATGTAACGAGCCATGTCTTCCTTTTCTTCCAAGTTCATACCTGCCATTGGTTCATCAAGCAGCAATAACTTAGGTTTTAAGGCAATGGCACGAGCAAGCTCTACACGTTTGCGTAAGCCGTAAGATAGCGTGCCTGCAGTCGCTTTTCGGATGTGCTGGATTTCTAGAAAATCGATCACGTCTTCCACATATTTGCGGTGCGCCATCTCTTCTTTCTGCGCATTAGAGAACCAATAGAGTGGCCCCGTGACGAAGTTGTTTTTCAGTAGGTGGTGTCGGCCAACCATGATGTTGTCCAGTACCGACATATGAGAAAAGAGCGCTAAGTTTTGGAAAGTTCTTCCCAGCCCTAACTCAGCTCGTTGGCTAGGTGTTCGTTTGGTTACATCATCTCCAGCGAAGATTACAGAGCCTTTGTTTGGTGTGTATCGACCAGAGATGCAATTGAGCATTGAGGTTTTACCTGCACCGTTTGGACCAATGATTGAAAAGATTTCCTTTTCATTCACATGGAAGCTCACGTCAGTTAAAGCTTTCACCCCACCAAAAGCCAATGAAATATCGTTTACCTGCAACAGAGGCGATTCCGATACCATAGTTGATCTCCCTTTCGTTATTTAAGTGCGTTCCATTGAGCACTATTTGATCAAACCTAACTTTGATACTGGTAACCGCTTTTACACCTATGCATCAACTTTGTATTCAGTTTACGTAAACGTCAATTTAAAATCAGAATAGTGCTTGAAAGATTAAGTTGCAATCGAGTTCATCGAGAAAGATTTGAACTAACGCAAACTTTAAGTAAATAAATTGTTAATAAAAATTATTCTCAGACGACTACATATTCGGATAGTTAGGGCCACCACCACCTTCCGGCGGTGTCCAAGTAATATTTTGACTTGGATCTTTGATGTCGCAGGTCTTACAGTGGATACAGTTCGCCGCATTTATTTGTAGCTCTGGCTGCTGATCCCCCTGTACGATTTCATAAACGCCAGCCGGGCAATAGCGCTGTGCTGGCTCTGCATATAACTCAAGATTCTGCTCGATGGGAATGCGCTGGTTCGCCAAACGTAAGTGGCACGGCTGATCTTCCTCATGGAAGATATTGGATAGATAAACAGAAGAGAGGCGATCGAAACTTAACACACCGTCAGGCTTTGGATAGACAATTTCATTGCTGTTTTCCGCCAATAGCAGAGACTGATGGTCGGGCTTATCACAACGGATATGCCACTTAGCTTTACCTTTTAACACGTTATGTTCCAGCAGCGCTAAGCCACCGCCCAGCCACGATCCAAAGCGGTGAATGCCACTTGAGAAGTTACGTGCTTGATAAAGCTCTTCATACAACCAAGACTGTTTGAAATGCTTTTGATAATCAGCAGTAACTGACTGACTCTCAAGGGCTTCACATACTGCTTCGGCGGCAAGCATGCCAGATTTCATTGCGGTGTGCGTGCCTTTGATTTTAGCGCCGTTAAGCGTTCCTGCATCACAGCCAATCAACAAGCCACCAGCAAACTGTTGCGTTGGAAGCGAATGGAAACCGCCCTTGGTGATCGCTCTTGCGCCATAACTAATGCGTTTACCACTTTTGAGGTATTGCTCAATCATCGGGTGATGTTTAAAACGCTGAAATTCATCGAATGGACTCAAGTGCGGATTCTTATAGTTCAAGTCAACAATCAACCCGACGGCAACTTGGTTTCCCTCTAAATGGTAGAGGTAGCTGCCACCTGTGGCTTCGTTCGCTAACGGCCAGCCTAAGCCGTGAACCACTAACCCTTGTTGATGCTGCTCTGGTGGTATTTCCCACAGCTCTTTAAAGCCGATAGCGTAATGTTGAGGCGTTTTATCTTCAGCGAGATTAAATCGATTAATCAACTGCTTACCAATATGACCCCGCGCGCCTTCAGCAAATAAAGTAAACTTCGCTCGCAGTTCAATACCAGGTTCGAAATTTCCTTTTTGTTCACCATTTTTGTCTAATCCCATATCGCCCGTGATCACGCCACAAACGCGGTTGTCTTCATCGATGATGGCTTGACTGGCGGTAAAACCTGGGTAGATCTCCACCCCTAAGTTCTCAGCCTGCAACGCCATCCATCGGCATAGACTGCCCAAACTTATTATGTAATTACCTTTGTTATGTAACGTATTAGGCACCGCCCAAGAAGGTAGTTCATGACCGTTGATTTCATTGCCTAGATAGTAGGTTTTATCTTGGTTTACTTTGGTATTGAGCGGTGCGCCCTTCTCTTCCCAGTCGGGAAACAGTTCATCCAAACTGCGCGTTTCAAACACCGCACCCGATAAAATATGCGCTCCAACTTCAGAGCCTTTTTCTACCACGCAAACAGAGAGGTCTTGTTCTTTTTCTGCTGCTAATTGTTTGATTCGGCATGCCGCAGACAAACCTGCGGGACCAGCGCCTACAATCAGAACATCAAATTCCATGCAGTCTCTTTCCATGATTGCATTCCTTTTTCTTTGCATGTTGCCAACTTATTAAGCAACAATATATTTAAAGTTGACGCAAACGTAAAGGTAAATTAACATCATTTTAAAGACGTCATCACATCGTCTTCACTGTAAACACATAGTCTTCACTGTAAAAAGGAATCTAACGTGAAAATACTAGTGCCAATCAAAAGGGTCATTGATCCCTACATTAAAGTTCGCGTGAAAGAGGACCATAGCGATGTTGAAACCAATAACGTCAAGATGACGATTAATCCATTTTGCGAAATAGCCGTTGAAGAAGCCGTACGACTAAAAGAGCAAGGTATTGCAGATGAAGTCATCGTTGTCAGTGCTGGCGGTAGCCAATGTCAGGAGCAACTACGTACTGCGCTTGCGTTAGGTGCCGATCGCGCTATTCATGTCGATACTGAAGACAAAATAGAGCCATTAGTCGTCGCTAAGCTGCTCAAAGCTCTGGTTGAGCAAGAACAAGCACAGCTTGTGATTACGGGTAAACAATCCATTGATACTGACAACAACCAAGTGGCTCAGATGCTGGCAGCCCTACTTGACTGGCCTCAAGCAACTTTCGCTTCCGACGTTAAGATAGAAGATCAAAAAGTTCAGGTCGTGAGAGAAGTGGATGGCGGCTTGATGACGGTTGCGATGAAATTACCTGCTGTGATCAGTACTGACTTACGCCTGAATGAACCGCGTTTTGCCTCTTTGCCTAATATCATGAAAGCTAAGCGCAAGCCGTTAGATACAATCACACCTGACAGTCTGGGTGTTGAAGTGGTATTTAGCCAAACCATTCAAGAAGTCACACCTCCAGCGCAAAGAAAAGGTGGCATCAAGGTTGAATCTGTCTCAGAGCTTCTCGATAAGCTGCGTAACGAAGCGAAGGTGATTTCATGAAGAACTTAATCATAGCAGAGCATGACAATAACCAATTGCATGCGGACACACTCAAAGTGGTTAATGCAGCAAAACAAGTCAGCCAAGACAATGTTTTGATCGTAGTGGGCCACGAGTGTGAAGAAGTCGCTCAGCAAGCCTGTCGCGTTGATGGTATATCAAATGTAATTTGTGTCGATGATGAGCAACTTAAGCATCAATTTGCCGAGAGTATCGCACCTATTGTAGTGAGTATTGCTGAAGGTTTTGACGCAATCTGGGCTAGCTCATCATCAAAAGGGAAAGATCTTGCACCGCGAATAGCAGCGAAGTTCGGCGTTGGGCAAATCTCCGATATTGTCCAAGTTATCGATGAAAACACTTTTATCCGCCCTATTTACGCAGGGAATGCATTTGCCAAAGTGACCACCAGCGACAAGGTTCGCGTCGTCACCGTGCGAGCATCTGCGTTTGAGCCGGTTACTTGTCACAACCAAGCTGATATCGAACATCAGCAGGTCACTATCTCAGAGCCAATGGTTGAATTGGTTTCTGTCGATAAAACCGTGTCAGAGCGTCCTGAATTAAGCGCGGCAGAGGTGGTTGTGTCAGGTGGACGCGGGGTCGGTAGCAAAGAGAACTTCGCATTGATCGAACAAGTCGCCGATAAACTGGGGGCCGCCATTGGCGCTTCTCGCGCGGCGGTTGATGCTGGGTTTGTCGCCAACGACTTACAAGTGGGTCAAACCGGAAAAATCGTTGCACCTAAGCTTTATATTGCGGTCGGGATCTCCGGTGCCATCCAACACCTTGCAGGAATGAAAGAGTCCAAAGTGATTGTCGCGATCAACAAAGATCCAGAATCTCCTATCTTTGAAGTTGCCGACTATGGATTGGTTGGTGATTTATTTGAGGTACTACCTCAGCTTGCCGAACAACTTTAAACAATCAGATAAGGGGCGAACATTGCTATGTTCGCCCCTTTATTTTGTTTTGGTCATATTCAAAAAGAATTGAAATTAGAGGGACCTATGACAAATTCTGCACCTATTTGGTCACCATCTTCTGAACGCGTCAGCAATAGCAACTTATTGCGGTTCATCGAAAAAGTTAATAAAGACAAAGCCGAAGGTACCGCAATCAATAATTACACGTCTTTACACCAGTGGTCCATTGACCACAATGACGAATTTTGGCGACATACCTGGCATTTCTGTAACGTCATTGGAAATATTGGCTCGCAAGTCAAAAGCCTTGGTGCTCCCAAATGGACACAGACAGATTCTACTCAGAGCCATGTAAATAGGGACACCGTATGGTTTGCTGACGCCACGCTTAACTACGCAGAGAACCTCCTATCTCAGGCCGAACAAACACCTGAGCGTGAGTTTATCGTTTTTACTAATGAACGCGGTGAACACAGGCAGCTCACTGGTACACAGTTGCTCGAACAAGTGTCTGTCGTTCAGCAATGGCTACTCAATTGTGGTGTTGGCAAAGGCGATGTCGTTGCGGGTTATTTGCCCTACCTTCCAGAAACCGTTATTGCCATGCTGGCCACCACCAGTCTTGGTGCCATTTGGACTTCAACCTCGCCTGATTTTGGTATCGATAGCGTCGTAGAGCGTTTTGGCCAGGTCAAGCCGAAAGTTCTTTTTTGCTGTGATGGCTACCAGTTCGGAGGCAAAGCTTTCGATATGACGGACAAGAACACCACTCTTAGTAGCAAGCTAAGCAGTGTCTCCGAAGACGCAACCATTAGCGTATGCCAAATCGAATATTTACAAAACGCTAAGATTGCTAACACTTCTGACTTTGTGCATTGGTCTGATATGGCTCACCACTTTTCTCCACAATCAATTCAATATCAATCAACACTGTTTAATGACCCGTTATTCATTTTGTATTCTTCTGGTACAACAGGTCAACCTAAGTGTATTGTCCATTCCGTGGGCGGTACCTTGCTCAATCACCTCAAAGAACATCAACTACATTGCGATATCAAACCACAAGACAAGGTTTTCTACTACACAACATGTGGCTGGATGATGTGGAACTGGCATGTTTCAGCACTTGCGAGTGGTGCTACCTTAATGATTTACGATGGTAGTCCGGTTTACCCTGATCACTCCGTCTTATGGCGCTTAGCGGAAGAACATAGCGTGTCACTGTTTGGTACGTCAGCGAAATACCTAGAGGCCCTGGAGCATGCGAGCTACTCTCCCAAGTCAGAACATGACCTGAAATCACTCACAACCCTGTGTTCGACTGGCTCAGTGCTTTACCCAGAACAATTTAATTATGTCTATCAGCACATCAAGCAGGATTTACATCTAGCTTCTATCACTGGCGGCACTGATATTTGTGGGTGTTTTGTACTTGGAAACCCTATTTCACCGGTGTACAAAGGCGAATGCCAAGGTTCAGGGCTTGGAATCGACGTGCGTGTTTTGAACGACGAGGGAAATGCGATTACAAAGCAACGCGGCGAACTAACGTGCAATAACTCACTACCTAACTTCCCTATTGGGTTTTGGCACGACAACGGCGAACGCTATCACAACGCTTATTGGAGCAAGTTTACCGATATCTGGCACCATGGCGACGATGTGATGCAAACCGAACATGGCGGCTTCATTTTTTATGGCCGTAGTGACGCAACCTTAAATCCAGGCGGCGTACGCATCGGTACAGCTGAAATCTATCAGCAAGTGAACGCTTTACCCGAGGTTGAAGACTCCATCGCTGTCGGCAAGTTAAACCAGCAGTCTGAAGAAGTCTGGTTACTAGTAAAACTCGCTCACGACGTCGAGTTAACCCAACAACTCACCGATTCAATTCGCGAAACACTAAAAACAAAATGTTCACCACGCTATGTGCCACGCCAAATTTTTGCTATCAGTGATATTCCTAAAACGCGATCAGGCAAACTCGTTGAACTAGCTGTGAAACAATTGGTTAACGGACAAGCTATAAAAAACATTGGTGCTATTGCTAACCCAGAAGTGCTGGAAGAAATTAAAACGCTTTTCAACATAGAAGGCGCCACTGTCACTTAGAAACCCAACAAGTCTTCCAACAATACAGACGGGTATAACCTAACTGTATTTTTAGCTCGCTCGATAACTCCTCCCCACTTTTGTGGAAACTGAGCGAAATATGCTTCATGTACACAAAAAAGGTGAGATAATTCTATCTCACCTTTGAACCATATGAGCTGGAGCATTAGTTTGGGGGTTAAGCTTTTATCAGTTGGCTCATATCTTCGCGAACTTGTGGCACCGTTAAACCAACGATGATTTGAAGGCTCTCTTGATTTCTAACAATATTCACCGCTCCGTGCTGTGTGAAAAATGCGTTCTCCTTTACAAGGGAGACATCTTTAACTTTAACACGCAGACGCGTCGCGCAATTAGTTAACAATTCAATGTTTTCTTTTCCACCCAAACCTTCAATAAAGGCACTAGCTTGTGACGGACTTGCGCTACTGTTGTGGACCGCTTTCGCTTCTTTGTAGTCAGTTTTGGAATACAACTTACTATCTGCACCTTCACGTCCCGGAGTAAGTATGTTGTATTTTAAAATAAGCGCGCGAAACGTCACAAAGTAAACACCAGTAAACATGAGACCAATAATAATCTGAATCACGTATGTTCCCGCATGGTTACCAGCCAAAGGCAACCAGTTTTGGAAAATAAAGTCTATCAAGCCAGTCTGAAAGTTACCGGAAACACCAAACATAAAGGCGATCGTTGCCATTGTCGCAGATAACAACGCATGCAAAGCAAACAGCGCAGGTGCGATAAATAAGAATGTAAACTCTATTGGTTCAGTGATCCCTGTAAGAATTGCTGTGATTGCGGCTCCGAGCACTAACCCCATCACCATCTTTTTATTTTCTTTTTTCGCAACTGAATAAAGTGCTAGTGCGATACCCGTACAACCAAACACTTTACCCATTCCCGTCAACATCAAACCACCTTGGGGAAATTGTGTCGTTAAACTTTCCGAGCTCTGAGCGAATGTCTGTATATTTTGAATCCAATAGGCAACCGTCCCGCCATCGACTGCAACTGGCCCATAAAAAACGGGACCATATACGAAATGATGCAACCCCGTTGGTATCATGATTCGCTCTAAAAACGTAAATAGCCATACCCCTAAAGATCCAGCAGAAACCAAAAATGATTGCAGATTGTTAATACCATGCTGAATACTTGGCCAAGTCAAACAAGTTAGAATTGCCATCACGACCATAATTGGGAAACTAATGATCACAACCAATGGCGTTCCGCCAAATACAGCCGCCCAATCCGGTAGCTTTTTATCAAAGAATCGGTTGTGAACCCAAACAGAAAGACTTGCAATTAAAATGGCACCTAGCAAGTTTGTATCAAGCGTTAGAATGCCACCAACTTCAGTCAAACCTCGCTCACCTTCCGTATAGTTAACGCCCAGTTCTGGTCCCCAAAATTGAAGGATTCCACCAATAACGTAGTTAAACGTAATGTAGGAAACGAGTGTTGCAAGTACAGCGCGACCAGATGCTTTTTTAGCTAAAGCGATAGGTAACCCAACGGCAAAAATAAGTGCCATATTTTTAAATACGGCGAGTGATGCCTGTAAAATGATCGTCGAGACTTTAACCCAAGCACTCCCCTCCAGTGCCCAAGGAAACACTTCTTGATTTAACAGCACAACGGAGAAACCCAATAACATGCCCGCTGCTGGAAATAATAGAACGGGAACAAACATCGCGGCCCCGAACCTTTGAATAATGTCTTTCATATAAACCTCTTGTTTCATTCACGGAGCCTACAAGTAGGCCCCGAACGTCCAGTTGTTATTGAAAAAATTGAGGAAGGTAGGCTTTATTTTCTTCTAGTAATTGTTTTGTTATTTCTTTAGCTTTTGGCACATTAACCACGGTACGGTTAAGTGTGAGTGCATTAATCAGCTTTTGCTGACTTCCTTCGTACCAAGCATCCACGACTAATTTCTCGTAACCAAGTTGGCTCTCAATCATGGCTTTTTGGAAAGTTGGGATTTTTCCTACAGTAAAAGCTTTCGGTCCATCACTAGTTAGCGCTGCAGGAACTTCTACCATAGCGTCATTTTGTAAGTTTGTAATAGCACCATTATTCGGTACGATGACGAGATATACATCGCTCAAGTTGTAGGCTAGCGAAGCCGCGACTCTCACCATGTATCGACCATGGATATCGGCATGCAGTGTTTCGTGCTTCGTGGTGCCCGCTTCAATTATTCTTGCGTTCAATTCGAACACTCGCTTCTCACGGCCGTTAATTACCTGCCTTGCGCGAGTATTGTTGATATCCTCTTTCGCCACCATTTTTTCAGGGTACAAATAGTATTGAAGATACGTATTCGGCAAAAACTCTGGATTATCAGCAAGCATCGTTCTCATGTTTTTGAATGTGGCTTGCCACGATGGGTCATCCGCTATTTCCGCATCAACCGCACTGATCCCTTCTTTTAAGATGATATTTTTAATTTTATCCGTTAAGTCATAACCCTGTTTGTTACGAATTTTGGTAAACCAGCCATAGTGATTAAGCCCAAAGTATTCAGGAACAAAGTCCCAAATTTCACACCCTAACAATTGCGCATAGCTGACCATAATCGCTGCTGGCATATCACAGATATTTAGAATTCGCTTATCATGCGGAAATTCACGATTTAAAGCTTCAGCGACAATTGCCGCCGGGTTGGTGTAATTAAGAATCCACGCATCTGGACACGTTTGTCGGATCTCGTTCACTAGCTGGATCATGTCGCCGATAGAGCGAAGTCCATATGCCATTCCTCCCGCGCCACATGTCTCTTGCCCAACACAAGAGTTGGATAGCGGGATTTGTTCATCGCGCTCGCGCATGGCCAACCCACCAGTGCGGATCTGGATAAAGAAAAAGTCCGAATCTGCGAATGCGACAGATTTATCCGTTGTATAAACAAACTCTTCAACTTCTGGATAGTGTTCTCGCAATAGAATTTCAGTAGCTAATGCATTCGACTCTTGGCGTTTTTCATCTATGTCGTAAAACACGACTTTTGCGAGTGGAAAGTTATCTTTTTCGGCAATAAGGCTGTTCATCATACCAAGTGTGTATGTACTGCCAGCACCAACAATCGTTAATTTTTGACGTTTCATTTCGCTACCTCAAATGTTTACCCTGAAAATGTATAAAATAAGCATTAATACTTTTATGATACTTTTAAAGTGTAAGCACAAAGATACGAGATAAAAATCACACAAAGATCCTAAGGAAAAGTATTAACTACATCTCAGATCACATTCTTGCTATCATGATCCAAGACTTAGCGAGGTATTATGAAACCCAAATACATAGACATTGCGGAACGATTAGAAAAAAAGATCAAAGATGGGGAACTACAACCTAAATCGATGCTTCCAAAAGAGAGTGATTTGCAAGAAGAGTTTTCCGTAAGCCGCGTAACCATCAGAAAAAGCTTACAAATTCTGGTCGATAATAATTTAATTAGTCGGACAAGAGGTAGTGGAACTTATGTAAACGATCTAAAAGCCCAACATGATGCCTTACATTTGCTGGGTTTTATCGAGGAAGTCAGTAAACAGGGGAAAACTCCTAGCTCTCAAGTCATAAAGTTCGAACTTAAAAAGCCGAATGAGCAGGTTGCTAAGCAGTTAAATCTCTCGCCCAATGATGATACATATGAAATACATAGACTCAGATGTATTAATGATGAGCCTGAAATTTACGAAGTCACTCATATGCCAGCAGTGTTATTTCCAGACTTGAGCATAGCCATAATGAATGGTTCTAAATATGAGTACATTGAAAATAGCAAAGGATTGAAAATTGCGAAAAGCAGTCAGTCTGTCAAACCGTATTTGTTAGATGCAGAGACGGCCTCATACCTGAATGAATCAGAAGCTTCCCCTATTCTAAAAGTTGAGTCCACTGGTTACCTAGAAGATGGTCGTGCATTTGAATATACCGTCAATTACTTCCGACTTCATCAATACAGCTTCGAGTTTATTTCAACTAGGACGTAGTACTATTCGACGCTAATGGTTAATCATTGCGCCAAATCTTATATCCGACCTCTCGCATTGCTCTTCCGAGTAGGTGGGAGGCAACTGGCGCAGTGAGAACGATAAACAACATCGTACCGATAACCCGAGAGATCACAGTAACTTCAGGGAGTGAGAAGGCAACCGCTAGTAGTAAGCAACTAACTCCAACGGTACCGGCTTTGGTTGCGGCATGCATTCGGGTATATAGATCTGGCAACCGCAACACACCTAAACTAGCGCTTAGGATCAATAACGTCCCTAAACATAAAAACAGCCCAATCAACACATCCATTATTCTCTCTCCTTCCTTTTAACGATCAAACGCGCAAATGCGATTGTGCCAAGAAATGCGACCAAACCTAATGTAATGGCGATATCTAACAAGGCATCCTCACCACTGTCTAAGGTGTAAACCGTAATAAAACCGATGGTGATAAATGAAATCAAATCTAACGCCACAACTCGGTCAGCCAGCGTTGGTCCTAAAATTAAACGGAAGAAAGCCATAACAAAACTGAGTAATAGCCCTGCATAGGCAAAAGTGACACTTATTTGCAGCCAACTATCCACGCGTCACCTCCAAAATTCGATGCTCTAATCCGTTTTTAATTCCACGGATAACTTCTTCATGCTCAGGTGCAAACATGGCATGAACGATAAGATGCTTTTTATCAGGCGTAACGTCCAAACTGAGTGTGCCCGGGGTTAACGAAACCATATTCGCAAGTAAGGTGATTTCAAGGTCGGAATCGACGTCCAAAGGGACATAGACGATATCTGGCTGGCTCAAATGCGTTGGCGTCACGACATCCCACACGACTCTTGCAACCGATATGATCATTTCATAAGCGAAGTACACCAGTAACTTTAATGCCGACGCAAAACGTCGAAAGTAGCTGGTTTTTAATCCAAATGGTTGGCTCAACCGTAAGGCAAAAAAACCGACCGTAAACCCGACAATAAAATTCAAACTCGAATAGCTGCCGTTTAACATCATCCATGCTAATGCTAAGAAAAGATTGAGGAATAGATAGATCATAGATTTCCTCCCAATACCGCTCGAATGTATTCATTCGGATTTAACAGTTGTTCAGCAGCTTGAACAGAAAACTGATAAAAAGGCTCCGCCACCAAGCCTATGATCAACGTGAACATGGTCAATACGGCAATTGGAACGCAATACAACCAATGTACTTTGACTTGCAGAGTCTGTTCTGTTCTCTCCCTAACCGGCTTTTTCCAGAATGCCTCACTCCAAATTTTCGTCATCGAGTAGACGGTAAGCAGCCCCACCAACAGCGCGGTACCGGCTAACCAGTAATATTCAGCCTGTAAACTCGATTTGATCACCAAAAATTTGCCCCAGAAACCAGAGAGCGGCGGAAATCCTGCCAGAGAAAACGCAGGGACAAGAAACAAGAACGCTAACCAAGGCATTGCTTTATATACCCCGCCCAAATGTTCAAGTTGACTAGAGCCATATTTGCGCTCAATAAAGCCACCGATTAAGAACAAATTCGCTTTTACAATGATGTGATGGACAATGTAGAAAATGGCACCAGCCAAAGCTAAGGGAGTGTAAATCGCCAACCCCATTATCATGTAACCTATTTGGCTAATGATGTGAAAAGAAAGAATTTTCTTAATGTCGAATTGACTTGCCGCCCCCAAAACGCCCGTTAACATGGTGAGGCCAGCAATCCAAATCAACGTCGGCTGCCAACCACTCTCGGCGAGCGGAAATACTAATGTGAAGACTCGTATTAACGCGTATACGCCGACTTTAGTAAGCAACGCAGCAAACAGCGCAACCACACCACTTGGTAAGGTGTGATAAGAAGCTGGCAACCAAGCAAATAAAGGAAATAGTGCCGCTTTGATAGAAAAGGCAAACAAAAACAAGGCGGACAACATCATGTTGATGCTCAGTTCGCTCTCTCCCGCTTTGGTATAGAGGTCTGCCAAGTTCAAGGTGCCCGTTGCGCCATACAACAAACCAATGGCAAGTAAGAACACTAGCGTCGAAATCAGGTTCAACATCACATACTTCACTGCCCCATCAATTTGAGTTTTCGTTGCATCTAATACCATTAAACCAAATGACGCGATGAGCATGACCTCGAACCAAACATACAGATTAAAAATATCTCCGGTGAGGAACGCACCATAAACACCAGCAAGCAACACGTGCGTCAACGCATGGTAATTGCTATAGGAAGGTTTTCGGTGAAGGTCCGCCATGGCATAGAAAACACATATCGCACCAATCACTGCCGTGATCATCACCATGGCAACGCTGAAGTAATCTGCGACAAAGACGATACCAAACGGTGCTTGCCACTGGCCAAAAGCAACGGCTTGAATACCATTACTTATGATGTTTTCTGTGAGAAGGCCTGCGACAACAAGGTTCAAAATCGCACTCGCGCCACTTAACCACTCAGCACTTTTTGTTGAGCGACGTACAAAGAAAATGGTCAGCGCCGTACTCAATGAAAGAACAACAGGTAACGTCAGCAAAATCGAACTCATTGACCCTCCTCAGAACGTTGCATTTCATCGACGTCTGCGGTTCCAGAATCTTTATAAGCTCGATAGAACAACATTAAAGCAAAAATAAGTAGCCCAAAACCGATGACTATCGCAGTTAAAATCAGCGCTTGAGGTAGAGGATTTGCCGATCCGTCGGGTGGTAAAAGCGCATTATCGCCAATCAGTGGCGGCTCTCCAGGAGTCAGCCTTCCCGCGGTAAAAATAGCAAGGTTAACCGCACTACTGAGTAACATGATACCGAACAAAAGACGCAAGATATGCTTTTCCAGCATTAAGTAAACGCCTGCGGCGACAAATACTCCAACGACAACACTCCAGACTATTTCCATCACTCTAGCTCCTCATTAATACGAAGCAGCATCCCCATCACGCCACCTATAACGGCAAGATAAACACCAACATCAAAAACCAACGGCGTACCTAGTGGTATAATATCTTTCCACCACAATCCGGTTAAAAACGGTTTATCAAACACAAAGCTCAAAGCGCCAGATACCAAGCTCAATGCGATGCCAAATAACGCAATGAAAAACGGCTTGAAATACAATCTAGAACGAACGTATTTCGGTGATTCCGCGAACATGAGAAGCGATAAGCCAATAACGGCAATCAGTGCACCAATGAAGCCACCACCCGGTTCGTTATGACCACGTAATAACAGATACACTGAGAACACGAGCATGAGTGCCGCGACGATATGTGCCGTGGTTGCAAAAATTAATGATTGAATACGGTTTTGCTTTTTCGCTCTTGTCTTAAGCAAGCTCACTGCTGCAATCCCAGCAATGACAACGACGACAACCTCTCCCAATGTATCGAACGCACGAAAGTCGACGAGAATGACGTTGACAATATTGCGCCCATGCCCGCCTGGGACACTATTTTCCGCAAAGAAATCCGACACCGATGAATCCATCGGCTGGGACGTGATTCCTAACAAGAGGAAAGTAATCGAAACACCTATCACGCCCGCTATACAAACATTCGCCAATTTGCGTTTTATTGAATGCTTGGGCACGGTGGTTAAACGCGGCATATGACGCATTAACAATGCTAAAAAGACCACCATTAATGTTTCCACTAACAGTAGAGTCTTCGCGACGTCCGGAGCACTGTAGATCATAAAAACAAGCGTGGTCATAAAACCAATCATACCTAGCGCAGAAATCGCAAGAAGCCTTGAGTGAGACAACGTACATACGATCGCTGCACCAACCAGCAATAAGGCAATGCCAATTTCATAGAAAGCCACGTTTGAAAGCTGTTCAAACAAAGGCAGAGGAATAAATGCTACCTGACCAAGCAAAGCGACGGCGAGTACCGTGAAAAATAGCAGAACATAACGACTCAACTGCTTTTGCTGCAACAGCGCCGTTTGCCACTTCGCCAGTGTCATCATGCCATCTAATAGTCGTTCAAAAGCGTTCTCCGCTTTAGGTACGAACAGATGTAACCGCTGAAAAAATGCAGACACAGTAGGATAAACACGGTACACCACATACCCCAATACTAGCGTGATAACGCTTAGGACCAGCGGTACATTCACGCCATGCCATAATAATGTAGCTTTAATATCGGCTGCAGGCAGAATGTCAGCAGAGCCAGGAAAGATGATGTGGTGATCTAACCAATTTAAACCGACTAAAGGAACGATGAGACTGCCAAGTGCCAAGAGTAAAGGTGATACCCACATAGCCTTTTTGGCCTCAATCGGCTTCGTTTCAATTGGCACGAGATCACGGCGAGCAAAGAATGGTCTCGCAATAAGCATAATGGTTAGCGCAACCATCAATATATTGACCATTAAAAGTACAAAAGCGATCCCGTTATTGAGCTCTACTGCGGATTTGTACATGTATTCTTTGCTCAAAAAGCCTAACAACGGGGGGAATCCCGCTTTAGACAATGCAGCCAAACTCCCCGCAACCATGCTGATGATTAACACTGATTTCAGACCGTACAGTTGATCAATATCTCGCGTTCCTGTCGCTTTATCGATATTCCCCACCACCATAAACAGTGCAGCTTTGTAGAAAGAGTGAGCGAGAATAAACATCAATACTGCACTCACGGCCAAATCTGTGCCCATACCTAGTAATAATGTTAATTTACCCAAAGCCACGTTCGTGCTGTAGGCTAGCATCAGCTTCAAGTCAGTTTGTTTTAATGCGACAAACGTGCACCAAACGGCGGTGATACTCCCTGTGATCACTAAGGCATAAAACCAAACCTCGCTATGAGCATAAACTGGCGATAAACGTGCTAACAAGTAAATGCCCGCCTTTACCATTGTTGCCGAGTGTAAATACGCACTGACTGGAGTGGGCGCTGCCATCGCGTTAGGTAGCCAAAAATGAAACGGGAACTGCGCAGATTTAGTAAATGCACCAAGTAGTATGAGCACGAGAGATGGGATAAACCATTCATGCTGCGCAATAGTGTACGCCTGAGCGATGATCGTATGTAACTCATAACTCCCTGCCATCGCTCCCAACAAGATAAGTCCAGCTAACAACGCTAATCCACCAGCACCTGTAACGATCAACGACTGCAGTGCATTTTTTCGTGACGTTTTGTTTTCGTGATTAAAACCAATCAGTATGTAAGAAGTGATGGTGGTGAGTTCCCAGAAAACGAACAACAATAGGATGTTATCGCTCATCACAATCCCTAGCATGGCAAGCATGAATAGGGTTAGGTATAAATGAAAGGAAAATCGGCTATCACTTTCTCGTAAGTAAGCCAAAGCGTATATTTGGATCAGTGCGCCAATCCCGCTGATCAGCCCAGCAAAAAGGAATGACAGACCATCTAACCTAAAGCTGAAGTTAATATCGAGGCCTGGTATCCATTCCGCATTCCAGCTTACGCCTGCGGGTGTGTAGATGTAAAAAAGAAAAGAGAAGAATAAAATTGGCAGCACAGGGAAAATCAGTAAGACCAACTGATTATCGGGATTTTTCGGCAGGTTTTCTTTACCCGTTATGCTATTCAACATCGCAGCCCATTCATTTTTATAAGAAAGTTCGCCCTATTTGGCGCAAAGATAAAAAGCTCCACTTGATTGTTTTAGCCCAAGTATTTCAAAAAAGATCATAAAACCAAGGGATAAGTAGCAAACAGCGATCACTGAATGCTACTTAAAGGAACGTTAATACAAACAGCTACTTACTGTCCGCTACGGTGTAAGAACGTAGATCACTACTTACGTGTTCTCGACTGAATGTGTATGGATTATCGTCATCAGTTAACTCGAACGCATCGTAGGTGCAGTCACCGATATCATTTCTCGGACAAACATAAACGTTCGAACGTTCTATCATTTCTGTGTGGCATTTCGGGCATAGGTTTTTCATGTCACTCTCCTCTGATAACTTATTGATACACTGATAATTCCATGTTCTAGAACTCCGTCTCCCTCCTTTACCTAAAACAACCACTTAAACCCAGGTTTGTTACACACCAATTACTGAATCGGCGATACAAAACCATCGGGCTTAAGAGCGACCAAACTACAGTTTATAGATTGCAAAATGTTTTCAGCCGTATTACCAATGACGTAGCCAGATATCCCAGTTCTCGCTAAGGTACCCATGACTAGAACGTCCACTTCTATGCTTTCTACGTAATCCGGGATTTTTTCATCAGGCTTTCCGTGTAAATGATGAATCACAATTTCACCCGTAATCCCCGACTCTTCCAGCAGTTGTTGTAGAGCTTGTTTATGATCGGCTTTTGCTTTGTCGAGTTCATGTTTCAACTCAGCATCGTCGACTTGAATCCAAGCATTGTCATGTAGGTAGTTCTCTAAGTAATATTCCCAGCAAGAAATCACATGTAAACGACTGTCACAGGTGTCGGCTATTGAACGAGATAATTCAAGTAAACGCACCGCTAATGAGTGCTGTTCATCGCTCGCCGTTAACGGATCTATAGCAACAGCCACACGGCGTTTGTCTCTCGGCTTATCAATCGGTCGGTGTAACCATAATGGACAAGGACATTTGCGTAACAGTGTCATATCAATGGCTTTGAAGCCTTCAGCACCTTCACCGAGTGGTTCAGCTTCTTTGATGATAAGATCTTTGTTGTCAGCTAATGCTTCTTTAATGATACAGACAGCGGGTTTTTCACTGCTTTTCACAGTAAGAGGAAATGCCAGATCATCTTCAGAAAGATCGAGCTTCTGTCTGTATTCCTGAATGCTTTGTTTGAGGGAGTCTTGTAGCGATTGCTCATAACTTTGCTGATACTGGAGCATATCCGCGGGGAAATCGGGGCACGCAATTAGCCCTGAAACAGGTACTTTGTTGCTGGATGCGATCCTCATCGCTTGTTCGAGCGCCTCACTATGACCAGGCAATCCTTGTGTTGCAAAAAGTATGTTCGCGAATCGTTTCATACACACCTCCTTGTTTGGTTAAATATTAACCACCCACAAAGTATAATACCTAACGGATAATTGTAACGGCTTGTGACGTTGATGAAATCAATTCTCATTAAGCTATGGATATTGCTTCATTTTGCTTTACGTCACCTTCTCCTTTTCTTTACGACTGTGGCCCGCTGACCCCAATAGAGCTACATACTAAAAATTGAGACCAAATAAAAACCCAAATTACTCAAAGTTTTTTCTCACCTTGAGTAACTTGGGTATAAGCAATAACACACTTAGGCTACGGACTTAAATGGGTAACCTAAATTTTCATACGACTTAGTTGAAAGATGCCATATCAATCACGAATCGGTGTGCAAGTATTCACAGCCCTAATGATCCAGAAGTCGCTGTAAATTAATGTTAAGGTTGCTGTTTTGTCGGTGCCAAAGCAATTTCGCGAACACATACACCTTGCGGTTGCTGATAAGCAAACAGCACTGCTCGTGCAATATCGTCGGCTGCCAACACGCCCCCCATATCCTCTTTCCAAGCATCATAGCCATCTTTAATATCTTGAGACGTAGTATGTGAAAGTAATTCAGTTTCCACAGCGCCAGGTGCAATAGTCGTAACGCGAATATTCGATGATGCGACTTCTTCACGTACGTTTTCAGAAATCGCATGAACCGCAAATTTGGTACCACAGTAAGCGGCATGATCAGGAAATGTTTTCTTGCCCGCAATAGAGCTGATATTAATGATCGTACCACTGTTACGCGCTTTCATCGGTGCTAAAACGGACTGCATGCCATTTAGCAAGCCAAGTACGTTCACATCAAACATGCGCTTCCACTCCGATGCGTCCTGAGTATCTATCTGGCCTAGAAGCATAACGCCTGCGTTATTTACAAGTGCATCTACCGGACCATACAACGCTTCTGCTTTCTCAATTGCCGCTTCAAAAGAAGCTTTATCGGTCACATCTACCTTTTCACAAAGCGTATTTGGTAAGTTTAATGCTTCTAAACGTTCTACACGTCTTGCTAACAAAAGAAGAGCATGGCCCTGTTCGCTGAAATGACGTGCAATCGCTTCACCAATGCCTGAACTAGCGCCTGTAATAACAATTAACTTTTTCATTTTGAATCCTTAATAGAACGGTTTACCTCAATGGCGATAAGTTTAAGAAAACTTAGTTTGTTGATATATACCGACCTAGTTGAAACACTGTTGTTATACTGCAACAATACTTTTTTGAATTACGCAGAAGTCATCATGCAAACACACATCAACCTTGCGGATATCCGCTCTTTCGTCCTAATCGCTCAACTAGGAAACTTCACGAAAGCAGCAGAGCAACTTGGCGTTTCTCGCTCACACGTTTCACGTCAAATAACAAATCTGGAACAACAGATTGGTGCCACTTTGCTACAAAGAACCACTCGAACACTGAAGCTCACCGAAGCAGGCAAGGTTCTGTATAAACAGTGTGAAACCGCCCTTCACAATATTGATCAAGCTGTTATGGCAGTGGTTGATGATGTAGAAGAATTAAGAGGCGAAATTCGTATCAACTGCGTGGGGGGTTATTTAGGGGAAGACGTTGTCGCAGATATCGTTGCTCAGTTTCTAATCCAACACCCACAAGTGAACATTAACTTAGATTTTAGCAGCCATCGTGTCGATTTAATCGCGGATGAATTCGACATCGCTTTTCGAATGGGAAAGTTAGACGACTCCAACTTTATCGCTCGCAAACTGATTGATGTGGAAATGGGGACGTACGCAAGCCCAAGTTATTTAGAAACACATGGCTATCCTTCGCATCCAAAAGACTTAGAAAAACACATTTGTTTGACAGGTAGTGTGACACGCTGGGCATTCGAGAACACAAATACAAAGCAGTCAACGGAACACCAGATACGTGGACAGTTACGATGTAAGAGTGGCAGAGTAATGATAAAAGCAGCGTTGGCGGGAAATGGTATCATCCGTGTACCAGCACTTTATTGCCAACAAGAACTCCAGACAGGCAAGCTAAAAGAAGTGTTTACCGACTGGAGCATTCCGAGTGTGGAGTTTTCACTCCTTTACCATCACGACCGACATCAACCAAAACGCATCCGAGCCTTTATTGACTTTGCTACTCAATATTTTCGTCAGCTGCCGAGTAAACACAAGTAACGTGCTCGATAGCATTTCACTATGTGAACCAATATATACGGAATCTATAAAGCCCAAATTTGTACTAAAGAAATACGTAAGCATCGTGATGTTTTAAGGTCTAGTTTTCATAAACATTAGCGGTGTTTGCCCAGTTTGCTTTTTGAAAAATGCAATAAAAGCACTGTCTGAAGAAAACTCCAGCCAATCAGCAACGGCGCTGACTTGCATTCCCGTTGATAACAGTTCAACTGCTTTTAAGAGCCTCCACTGTTGACGCCAATCTTGATAATTCATACCCGTTTCCGACTTAAATAATCGTGTTACCGTCTTGGTACTTGCCCCAACTTTGCTTGCAAGAGTAGTAAGCGAAGGAGCGAGAAATGAAGGTTCAACCAACTCTCGACGAAACGTTGTTAAGCGCCGATGTGATGGCAAAGGCAACTGAAACGAATAACGTTTCGCAGCATAAAACTCCTCCCAAAAAAGCGCCGTCGTATTTACCATCTCGCCGCTAGGCTTAGCCCACTCCCAAAATGACATTTTATCAATAAGAGCTTGGAGTAAATTATTCACTTCTATCATCGTGATCTTACTCGGACAGGCAAACTCCTCACAATCAAAATACAAAGATCGATACGCTACCACATTCGTCATTAGTGCGCGATGCGGCGTATTAGGTGGGATCCAAACCGCCTTTGTCGGTGGCAAAATACAAATCGAGTCTTCCAGAGCAAAACTCATACAACCTTGAGGTGCGTACAATAACTGCCCTTTTTTGTGCTGATGCATACCTGAGTCGTGCTTGCCAATATCCGCAGCAATTCCCACTACATAATTAGAAATTTTGTCTGCGTCAAATTGTGTTTCTTCGTCAATAAGTGCCATTTTGTCCGAATATTGATGTATTTGGTTTTTATGTTGTTATTAGCCTAATCATAGCCTCATTTATACTGCCCGCCAACTTCATTAACAATGGGTAACAATATGAATACTAAGCCCTCTTTATGGCTCATGCTGGTTATGTTGATGTTTCCGCAAATTGTAGAAACCATCTATAGCCCAGCGTTGAGCTCAATCGCTCTATCATTTGATGTAAACCACGCACAAGCAGCCCAAACATTGTCGATTTACTTCCTAGCTTTTGCCATTGGCGTTGTAGTTTGGGGAGTGCTCGCAGATAAACTGGGAAGAAGGCCCACCATGCTTATTGGGCTCTTTATCTATGGTTGCGCATCTTTACTCGCAACTCAAACCGAAAGCTTTGCTGTTGTCATGGCCGCGCGAGCCCTAAGCGCATTTGGTATCGCGGTAGGATCCGTTGTCACACAGACCATGCTTCGTGACGCGTTTGACGGTCAAGAACTGAGTAAAGTCTTCAGCTTAATGGGGATGGGTATATCAATCAGCCCGGTAGTTGGCATGCTATTAGGCGGGCAGCTTACAGCGCTTGGTGGATACCGTTATGTATTTTTTGCCTTGTTTTTAATCGCGTTAGTATTGTTCGCTTATAACGTTATTAAGCTTCCTGAAACACAGAAGGAACAGACACCAGTGCGGTTGCGTCAACTTAGCTGGGAAATGCTAAGAGACACTCGAATTTGGCGCTCAGGATTACTGGTTGCTTTGTATAACATTGCTCTATTTTCTTATTACCAGCTTGGCGCATTTACTTTCTCAGCACTTGGATATAGCTCCGAACAATTTGGATACAGTGGCATGGTACTGGGGTTAGGCACTCTGCTTGGGAGTTATTTAAACAAATCCCTAGTGTCTAAAAATGTTCGAAAAAGCCAACTACTTTGGCTCTCAGCAGTATTGCTTAGTTTGGGATCTGTCGGTGTGTTGATTCTGAGCCAATCAATCTGGTTTGTTGCTCCAATGATGTTAGTCGTCATGTCATATGGGATTGCGATACCCAACATACTCAGTGATGCACTCGTTGATTATAAACAACAGGTAGGTAGCGCAGGTGCTTTATTTGGGCTCATGTACTACATCATGATCGGGACGGGATTAGCGATGGCTGGAACAGTACAAAACTTAGGTGTCGTTCTATTAGCATGTAGCTGTTTAGCGATTTTATTAGCGTTTTCTACAAAACAAGTTCATACCGACTTGTGAGTATAATAATGAAATACTCTCCGTAATGGTTCACCGAGAATCTAGAGAATTTTTCAATCAATAGGAACTGAGGAGCACAATAGTAACCGCTCCTCAGTTGTCTTCTAGAGGGCGATCTAAACTAAATTAACCTTAAAGAAGCTCTCTAATTTATCAAATGGGATCACATCCAATTGATCGTAGAGATCCGTATGATTCGCATTTGGAATGATCATAAATTCTTTAGGCTCTGCCGCCGCTTCATACGCCGTTTCACTGAAATAGCGAGAGTGCGCCTTTTCGCCATGAATGAACAACACTGGGCGTGGAGATATCTCTTCAATGTAGGTCAGAATTGGCATATTCATAAACGACAGCGGCGTTGTGAGTGTCCATGCAGCATTTGAGTTAATCGCTCGTGGATGAAAGCCACGTTCAGGAGACTTGTAATAGGCTGCATACTCAATAACAAATTGGGGCTCACCTCCAACTAACTCAAGCGATACTGGCCCGTAAGTAGGTGTTCCATTTTCGGCATCTTCCCATCGTTGCAGGCTTAGCTGCTCTAACGTTTGCGTGCGCTGTTCAAACGTCGTGCTGTCGTTATAGCCTTTAGACATTACACGGGTCATATCATACATCGTACTGGTTGCGACTGCTTTGACTCGTTTATCTGCAGCAACTGCGTTTAACGCCATGCCGCCCCAACCACATATGCCTATCACACCAATTTTCTGACGATCAACGTCTTTCTGTAGACCAATAAAGTCCACAGCTGCACTAAAGTCCTCTGTATTGATATCAGGTGATGCAACGTTTCTTGGTTCACCACCACTCTCTCCGGTATACGACGGATCAAACGCTAAAGTAATGAAGCCTCGATCGGCTAATGTTTGAGCATATAACCCTGAAGACTGCTCTTTCACAGCGCCAAATGGACCACTAATGACGATAGCCGCAAGCTTGCCACTTTTATTTTTAGGTATATAAAGATCCGCTGCCAACGTGATGCCATAACGGTTTTTAAAACTCACTTTGCGATGTTGAACTTGGTTACTTTTCGTAAATGTTTTATCCCAGGTGTCACCAAGATTTATTTGCGTCTCAGCTTGAACAGAACTCGTTGAGAGCGCTCCAACTCCCATAGCAACCACGCTGGCACCTGTCATTTTCATCATATTGCGACGACCTTCATCAAGTTCATCTTGGTAACTTGCTTGATTGTCGTTCTGGCTTTTCATGGTAGACACTCCTAATTAACGTAACACACGATGAGTACAGTACGCGGAGGCTTTATCGCTCCTACTTTACTGACACGTACATTGTTGCAACTTTCGTATTTTTTCGTTAACCAGATACTACGCATTGCTTGCCTAATCTTCCGAAGATTGGTCTAAACCTGCCATAACGGTAAGTGCCTAAGTCAATTAGTCTCAGGGGCTCACATGAGCCACTCTCATCGCAAAACTATGAAATTTACCTAAAGCTTGATAATCGTTGTGAAACCATCTATCAAAAACTTTCGCCCCAAAATCGTTCCTCCGACAAAGCTATGACATTTTCAAACCATATGTTAACTAAATGCTAAGGGGTACTGATAAAACTAGCAAAGTACTTACTAAATAATAAAGTGGCTCGCTCGTTATGCCAAAAATTCAAATATCACTTTATTTTCAAAACCAGCTATTGAAATCTGCAAAGTGTATGGGGGTTAATAATCCTGTTCTACGTGCGAAGTACTCTAACCAACGGCGAATGGCTCCGAATACCACCTATAGCTATCGCATTCCAGAGAGAGCACATAAATTATGCACCAGCGTGCACTAATAGTTAAAATGATTGGTGATAGCTACGTTAATTAAATGATTCTGTCAAATTAGAAGAGAATACAAGCCCATTAAGCTGATTTTGTTCACATATAACCTTGAACTTCTCAGTACAGTATAAGTTGCCGGCCCCTTCTAATCTCGATTTAAAGATCACTTTATCTTTTACATCGTCATCAATGAACACAAGGACCTCTAACCCGTCCGGGCTTCCATATGAGATCTTTTCTATACATTTTTGTCTATCTTCTTTTCCAAAAGTCAGCGATGTATATAAATACCATTTCTCGCCTTGATAGTTAACAGGTAAAAACTCCCCGCCCTCTGATAGATAAGTATTCAAGATTTCATATGCCCTCGGAGATAAAACAAGATATGTACGCAACCATAAGCTAATATCAGGTAATTCAGAGTTTTTTGTTAACACGTCTTCAAACTCGACTACCGCAGGCTTCCAAATACCTTTCAGAGATTTATTTTCAACACCCTGTAATAAGATCTTCTCAAAATAATTGAAATCCCCCAGCTGGGTAGCGACTTCATCGGGACAAGTGCATATCGTCTGAAACACATGTAAATTATCGTTAATCTTATAAACCGTCATCATCTTTTCCAAGCTTCACTCTTACCTTCCAATAAATAAATGTTATCCTTTAAGTCTATTTTGACTCGAAATAAGTTCACTTCAAAGTGCTGATTACGAAGAATTGCATTATAAAATTGGCGTTAATACAAGAGGTCATTTTTGATAAGTCAATTTCTTGCCGACCGATTAGTTAACTAAATGGGTCTGTCAAACTAGATGAGAACACAACTCCACCTAGATCATTTCTCTCGCACAAACTCTTAAACGATTCCGTACAATACAGAAAGGTCGGTCCTAGCATCTTTGACTTAAAAACGGCCTTTTCCGTAACACCGTTTCCATTAAACACTAACACCTCTAAACCTGCTAAGCTACCATATTCAAGTTTTTGGACACACTTGTCTTTATCTTCTGGCCCAAACTCCAATGGTGTATATAAGTACCACTCTTCTCCTTGATAACGAATCGATAAGAACTCACCTACTTTGCTCAGTGGTTCTTTTAAATATGCATAAGATTTAGGGGAAAGCACTAAGAAAACTCGTAGCCATAAACTGATATCTGGAAGTAATGAGTCTTTCTTGAGAACATCTTCAAACTCAATATCCACTTCACCCCATATACTTTTTAAAGAAAAGTTTTCTAATGGCTGCACAACGATTTTTTCTATTAAATCTATATCACCTAACTGCCTAGCGACAGAACTAGGCGTAGTGCTCACAATTTTATATTCATTGTGACAGTCGGAAATTTTATAAATCATTATAGGCCTCTTCAGTACTCATTTATCCTTTCAGGTATGGTCTTAGGATATATTCATTTTTTCAAATGATTTTTTACTGGAAGGAAAGAAGCTATAAAGGACAAGATAACAAAATAAAAGAGTCTCTCTACCTTAATGAGGCTGGGATTCCAACGGTGCTGATGGTGAAGCGTAACTTCTCAACTCCGTTACGACTTCAATTCCGTATTTAAGCTTGTCAATTAGCCATGGTCATATTACATTTCGACCTGTCACCACTTTCCAGTTTCAGAACAAAGAAGAGCTTTAATGGTTCAGCATCCAACTGCTGTTGATCGCCTCTCCCTGCTCATCAAGTTTATGAATAATATAGTCGATAAACACTTTTACTTTCGCGGGCACAAACTTACGACTTGGATAGTATATATAGACACCCTGACCTTCGGTTCTTTGAGGTTCAGAAACCAACATCAGTTTACCTTGCTGTACTAAGTCTCGAGCAAGATATTGGGGCATCAGAGCAATCCCTGCTCCTAAACTCGCTAAAGAGGCCATCGCATAACCATTGTCTACTGTCACTTGATGTGTAGGACTAAATTCTACTAATTGCCCATCTAAAGGCATCGTCAAGGTAAGCAAGCGCCCCGATTGTTTATAGCGGTACATTATCCATTTGTGCTGGTTAAGCGCTTCAACACTCTGAGGCCGACCAAACTTCTTTATGTACTCCGGACTGGCAAACATACCCATATCAATAGGACATAATCGCCTCGCAATCAGGTTGCTGTCATTAAGTCTCCCGCTTCGAATAGCAACGTCCATCCCACTCTCCAATATACTGGTGTATTCATCAGAAAAGCTAAGATCCAACTTCACTTCAGGGTAACGTTCGCAAAACTCTGGAATCAGCGGAGTTATATAGTTTTGCCCGAACGATAAAGGAAGGCTGACACGAAGTGTACCAAACGGAGATGCAATACTTTGATGAAGCTGCTCTTCACTACTTTTGAGCAAGTTGATCACTTCTCTTGCCGTCTCAAGGTAGTTAAACCCCGCTTCAGTGAGCTGGAGTTGACGTGTTGTACGGTGAACTAAACGAACACCCAAATCCTGTTCTAGGCGAGCAATCGCTTTACTAACAGTAGAAGGCGACTGCCCTAATTGATTCGCGACTGCTGTAAAGTTCCCTAAGTCCACAACAGATACAAACAACTTTATTAATGACAACTTATCCATACGCTCACAATTAATGAAAAATAATCACATCTAATATGACAGAAAAAGTATTTTTGTGTCATGCAAACTTTTCTAGTATTTCGGAAAAGCATACCTAGCTATGGATATTTCTACTGACCTCAGAGACGACAAATAAAGCCAACACCATTAACTCTACACTCATAATGCTCGTGCTTACGGCATTTTCTCCAACCTTTATTCCATTGCATCTCATTAAGTGCAATAAAACATACTGAACTTGCTCTAACACGGTAAGAGGTTTTAATGACAATAATTCAACTTAAACGCGAAGTGATCTGTTTTGCTGGCGATTCTGGAGATGGTATCCAATTACTTGGAGAACGCTTTTCAGACAACTCGTCGAAACAAGGAAACGATGTCATGACGTTACCTGATTATCCAGCTGAGATAAGGGCTCCGGCAGGAACCACATCTGGAGTATCGGCTTTTCAGATGCAGTTTGCCTCAACAGAGATTTATACTCCTGGCGACGATTTTTCAGTCTTAATCGCTCTGAATGCCGCTGCATTAAAAACCAAAATCTCACAACTCGTTGAAGGCGGTTTGGTGCTTATTGATCTCGATGGTTTTAATAAAAAAAACCTTGAGCTTGCTGGCTATGAATCTAACCCATTGAGCGATGGTAGCCTCGCAAATTACCGAGTGATTAGTGACAGTTTTACGCGTTTAACCGTTCAATCTCTTTCTCAGTTAAACATAGCGCCTAAAGTAGTGAAGCGAAGCAAAAACTTTTTTATGATTGGTATTGTTTTATGGATTTACAGCCGTCCACTAGAACCGACCATTGAATGGCTAAATAATAAATTCGCTGACAATCCGCAAGCGAGAGAGGCAAATACTTTAGCCATAAAGTCGGGATTTCATTATGCCGAAACAACCGAAATATTCAGCGACTGTTTTCAGGTTGCTCCCGTAGCAGATAAAGCAGGCTTGTATCGCACTGTTTCAGGGAACGAAGCATTATCGCTTGGGTTAATATGCGCAGCAGAAAAACTCCAACGCCAGCTATTTTTGGGCTCGTACCCCATAACACCCGCCTCAGATATTCTACACACGCTATCAACCTATCAACACTTTGGGGTTACGACATTCCAAGCAGAAGATGAGATTGCAGCTGCTTGTTCAGCTTTAGGCGCATCTTATGCTGGCGGTTTAGGAGTCACATCAACGTCTGGCCCTGGATTATGTTTGAAAGCAGAGACCATTAACCTTGCCGTGATGGCGGAGTTGCCAATGGTTGTTATCAACGTACAACGTGGAGGCCCCTCAACTGGCCTACCGACTAAAACAGAGCAATCAGACTTGCTTTTGTCTTTGTATGGTAGAAATGGGGATTCACCACTCCCAGTGTTGGCTCCTGCTTCTCCCGCAGACTGCTTTGACATGGCAATCGAGGCCTGTCGAATTGCTACTACATTTATGACGCCAGTGATCTTATTGAGTGACGGCTACTTAGCAAACGGCTCCGAATCTTGGCTCGTGCCCAACCCTGATGAGATTAAGCTCACTGCCGAGGCAGCAAAAGCAAACATAAGCCCGTTTTATCCCTATGCCCGTGATGACGTGTATTACAGCAGAGAGTGGGTCACGCCTGGTACAAAAGAGAAAATGCATCGCATTGGAGGATTGGAAAAGCAAGCGATTACAGGCAACCCTTCTCATGATCCTGAAAACCACCAGCGCATGACTGATGAAAGAGCAAAAAAAATAAATAACATCTGCCATTTCATCCCTAAACAAACGCTAACAGGCAGTACTCAAGACTCACTGCTAGTGCTAAGTTGGGGAAGCACGCAAGGTTCTGTGTCGACCGCAATTGAGCATCTGAGAAAGCAAGGAGCATCGGTTGCTCACGCCCATATTAAGTATCTAAACCCGTTTCCAATCAATTTGGAAGAGATCATTAGCCAATTCAAACATGTGCTTGTTTTTGAGTTGAATAACCAACAACTCGTCAAAGTGATTCGCTCACAATATGCCATTTCTGCACGCTCCGTAACCCAAGTTAAGGGGTTACCATTCAAAGTTCACGAGGTTATTGAGTCTATTAACCACCACCTGAAGGATATTAAAAATGACGACTAAGGTACTCAACCGCAAAGATTTCGCATCTGATGTTGAAGTCAAATGGTGTCGAGGCTGTGGTGATTTTAACGTATTAAAAACGATGCAATCCGTTCTAGCACGATTAGGTCGAACTAAAGAGAACACCGTATTCATCTCAGGGATTGGCTGCTCATCTCGTTTTCCTTATTATCTCGATACTTATGGATTTCATACGATTCACGGCCGTGCCCCTGCCATCGCTACTGGTGTAAAAGCTAGCAATCCAGAGTTAGATGTTTGGGTTGTAACTGGCGATGGTGACGCACTGAGTATTGGCGGTAATCACTTTATTCACGCGATTCGACGCAACCAAGACATTAAAATTTTGCTTTTTAATAATGCTGTCTATGGACTGACCAAAGGCCAATTTTCCCCGACAAGCGAACAGGGCTTCATTTCTAAGTCGAGTCCTGAAGGTTCTCCCGATCAAGCGCTTAAACCTCTGGCATTAGCAGCATCCGCAGGTGCTACGTTCATAGCACGAACATCGGACAATGATCCTACACACATGACGATGGTGTTAGAGGCTGCTGCCGCGCATTCGGGCACTGCTGTAGTTGAAATCCTGCAAAACTGCGTCATTTTTAACGATAAAGTGCACGAACCTTACAACGGCCCAGCTAATAGAAGCGAACATCTACTTTATCTCTCAGATAATGAACCGTTATTGTTTGGTAAAACACACTCAAAAGCGTTGATCAATAAAGGGTTTGGCTTCCAGATTGTCGAATCAGAGGCCCCGAACCTTTTGCTCCACTCCAGTCAATGCGAGGAGTCATACTATGCTTATGCGCTTGCTAACTTGAGCTATCCAGACTTTCCCGTACCCGTGGGCGTTTTTCGTTCAGTGACTCGACCTACTTTTGATCAGGTCATTCGACATCAAAAACATCAAGCAACTCTAAAATATGGTCAAGGCGACTTAACCGAATTGCTCAAACAAAACAGTTATGAGCGTCTCTGCTAACAATTGAAAGAGCCAGCTATTGAGGCAATCTTCCCTGCAAAGATGAAACTAAAAGGTTTCCGATTCTAGTTGGCAACTTGCTGAATGATGAGTTGATAAGGAAGTGTGGTGGTTGCAGATATCCATCACACTAAAAAGAGGCTCTATAATGAGCCTCTTCTGTTTTTTAAAATAGTGACATCGTCACTCTACTGAATGATTTCTATCGTATTCAGCGCTTGCCTTTTTCAGCCCTTCTAAATCGTCTGAACATAACAATCTCTTCAGGCTGTCGATTTTCTTATCAGGCCAATCATATATCCTAAGAGCGAGTAGTTCGTCTATCGTCTCTAGAGAAAAGCGATATTTGATATGCTTAGCTGGTGAGCCTGCAACCATGCTGTAAGGCTCAACATCTTTCGTCACCACGCTGTTTGCCGCAACGATTGCTCCTTCTCCGATAGTCACACCCGGCATTATCATGGATCGCATACCGAGCCAGGCGCCATCGCCAATGTGAGTATCTCCTTTCCCGACATACGCTTCTTCAATAAAGTCCATAAATGGGTACAAGGAGAACCAATCAGCTCTATGTGTACTATTTCCCCCCATAACAATCACAACTTCCGCTGCAATACAGACAAAGTCACCTATATGTAACTTATCAATCTTCCATTTTGGTTCCCAATCTCGGCTGAACTCATCGCCTTGTAGATATCTTACAACGGACTCCTCAAAACCGGCGTCCCAACAATCACTGTAATAACTATGTTTACCTTTAATCGTTATATTGGGATTCGTAACAACTTCATGTAGCAAAGTCACCTTAGACCAATGCTTAGTTTTCATGAATACTCCTATAAATACTATCGAATAAAACAATGCAGATAGTATGTATCTAAATAAGCTCTAATAATTACGTAGTGCCTATTACCACTAAAATTTATTTCACCACCGAGCTAATAATATTGTAAGCAGCCTCTACTCTTTCTGCATTGGGGTAGTTTTTATTCGCTAGAATCACTATGCCTATTTTTTCAGAGGGTACATACGCGACATATGCCCCAAAGCCACCTGTTGAGCCCGTTTTGTTATACCAAACGTCACGACCGAGAGTACCGGATAAACTTGCTTGAACCGGTTTAGCGTTGAGAATTACGTCGCTGGAGTTACCCTTCAATAATTGCGAAAGTGAAACGGGATAATCATAACCTTCCCACCCTACGGCTTGTGTAAACGTGTCGGTATCAAAATACTTAGTATGAGTTCGCTCTAGCGCGTTTTCTATATCAGTATTAAGTTGCGCTTGACCCATATTTGCTTCGATATATTGAAGCATATCTAAGCTTGTTGATTTAATACCATAGGCTTGTGCATCAAGAATACCTGGATTAACTCTAACGGGTTTTCCCTCAGAACTATAACCAAAAGCATAGTTGTTAAGCTTATCCTTTGGTACATCGACAAACGTATTGGTCATACCGAGCTCAGATAGGATGACGGTTTCCATCATTTCCGTATAGTCTGACTTCATACTCAAGGCACCGATGTAGCCAAATAGACCAATACTAGGGTTTGAGTACTTCCTCTTAGTACCGGCTTCGTACTCCGGTTTCCACGTTTTGTAGTACTGAATCATGTCAGCGTCGTTCGTTACTTCGCTAGGGAATTGCAATGGTAGACCACCTGCAGTGTAGGTTGCGACATGAACTAGCTTGGTATTACCCAGAACACTATTTTCTAATTCTGGAATATAATCTTTGACCTTGTCATCCATATTCAACTTGCCTTTTTCTTGGGCGTACCCAGTCAAAGTAGCGGCAAAAGTTTTACTGATAGAGCCGAGTTCAAAAATAGTGTCGTTAGTGACTAAACTCCCCTTACTTTCGTCAGCGAAACCGTAATTGTAAAAATAACGCATACCATCAATCGTTACTGCAACAGCCAACCCCGGAATGTCGTATTCGTTCATTAATCCTTTAGCACATTCATCAACTACGCTCTTTAATTGACTGCTAACCGTTAACTCCGTTTTCGCAAACGTGACGAAAGAAGTGAGCGATAAAATGGCCACCAAGGCATTGTTTAATTTCATTGAACCCTCAATTTTTAATTTTCACTTATAATTAATTTCTAGTTTATTCCAAGGCTTTTAGCTTTTTATATAAAAGTAATCCTGACTTGAAGAACTCCAATCGTTAACCCCCGTTGAATAACACTGTGTCTTCAAATTTTTAGTGCGATATAAACAGGTTTAAACCTGATCACCGTTGATAGGTAGGCCGATTAGATACGAATGTAAGTAACATCCGTTTGCAAAATGGGGAAATAGTGTACTCAAATGCGCTTTCTCCATACCAAGATAACGGTATACTAGGCAGATATACTTGGTATATACAGATCCACATCCTCACAACGCTTTAGAGCCACTTTTCAACGTCTACAGAGAAAACGATGCCATTTTCACTACACTTCGAAACTGGAAAAGTCACCAGCCAACAGCTTTATTCCGAGATATACCAAGGGATATTAGAAGGCAGATTACGATCAAATGAGAGATTACCGTCGACTCGCATGTTGTCAAAAAAGTTAGGCATAGCAAGAAACACTGTCATTTCGGTGTATGAGCGACTTCAGTTCGAGGGGTGGATAGTAAAAAAGGCAGGGTCTGGCACGTACGTAAGTAATGCTCTAGAACAAACGGTGAATCAAGATAAGAGACCAATAAAACACTACCAACTAGGGGTGTTTGGCACTAACGCAGCGAAAAAGCCAGAGATCATCGCACCAAAGAATCTAGACTATGACTTCACTTTAGGCGTTCCTGATCATCAGAGAATAGCAAAGCATATTTGGCGACACTCAAGACTGAGTAGGCTCAATGCATTAACTCCAGAGTTTGCACATGGTGGTGATTTGCAAGGGTTAGCTTGTTTACGAGAGTCTATCTGCGAGTATGTAAGACATTCGAGAGGCGTAATCTGTGATCCTGAAGACATCATCATTACGCAAGGGTGCCAGCAGGCAATAATGACGACTCTCCTTACATTACTCTCTCCGGGGGACCTCGTGTCGACAGAAGATCCAGGATATCCTGTTTTTCGAAATCAAGCTCGATTGCTTGGCGCGCAAATAGGCACCGTGCCGATGGACGACCAAGGCGTTGTCGTTGAATCAATCCCTTCTAATACCAAAATTATTTATACAACGCCTAGTCATCAGTTCCCTTTAGGCTTTAGCTACTCCGTCGAAAGAAAGTTAGAACTGTTGAGGTGGGCAGAAGTTAATAACGCAATCATTATCGAAGATGATTATGATGCGGAATATCACTATCTCAATACCAGTAAGCAAGCTCTCAAGTCACAAGACAAAAATGACTGCGTCATAATGATAGGCAGTTTCTCTAAAATACTATTTCCCGGCATACGCATTGGCTATATGATTCCACCAAAGTCTTTAATAGAGCCAATTTCAAATATGTTATGGCACTTGGGAAGAAGTACATCTGTAGTGTCTCAAATCCTACTTGACGAATTCATGCGTGACGGTCATTTCTCTCACCATTTACTCAATATGAATAAAATTTACAGCGAAAGGTACCATAAACTCACTCAATTAATTGACAACGTAGATTGCTTACAACGTATTCCGAGCCAAGGTGGGTTACATATAGCAGCTGAAGTATCGGGGTGCGCGACAAAAATGGCGAATAAGTTTGCTTCATCCAATGTAGCGGTTTATCCATCATCACATTTTTCTATCAACAATCATTCTAATGCCATCTTATTTGGATTTGGCATTATCCCTACCCCAAAAATAGAAAAAGCATTTGATATTATTCAATCAGTATTAGATTAAACCGAGATAGTAGCAAGTATCTCATCCTAAAGCAGATATAAAATTGCCCCTTCAAAAATATTATAAACTTAAAGAGTCATAGACTTATGAAGAGGCAATATCAAATTATCGTTTAGGTATCAATTTATCGTCTTGTTATCACCAGCAGAGTCAGGGCAACTGCGAGCTTGGAACGCTTTTCAACCCAATAAGGGTTCACTACGAATTGTGGCTCTCTAACCCGCTTGTTTTGCTTCAGCCCCAACACTATATTTCTTCGACTATAAACGTACTAGGTTCAAAGTAAAGCGACGTATCACGCATTAATCTCCAGTAATTTACCATACCGCTTCATGATCACTTGGGATACAAATTATCGAAAAATACCAAACCATAAGTTAATACGCTGCTAACGGCTCAAAAAATAACGAAGTTGTAGCGCAATTATATCAACATCATTTTCATGTAAAAAATAACGAGCGCCTTGGACACCGATCTCCCAATTATCTGAGAGGTTGTAGCCAACTTCTGCACCAATATATCCATCAAAACCATCCACTTCCGTCGTTATCTTGCTGCCTTGATACGTACTTTCAATATCGGTATCCCAAAACAAGCCCCCTAAACTCAGTTTTGCGGACCATGAATTGTATTGCCAGAACTTATAACCGATGTCGAAGCCTATGCCCTTAACAAGGAGTGGTGCTATAGATGCGACACTAACGTGATAGTCTTCTGGTGAAGTAGTCGCACTACGCAATGTTGCACTACCTTCCCCCATATCAATATAACGGATAGTTCCTGACCATTGCTCAGAAAAAGCATATCCAAACCCGATAGAACGGTAGAGCCCGGTGTTGTCAGTAGAGATTACGTTATCACCTTTAACAGCATCACGCTCATCTGCATGGCTTGACCCCATTTGAACATCAACATACCAACCCGCTTGACTACTAAAACTAAACACAGCAATTAGTGCTAGAGCACTGTTTCTTCCATAACGTTTCATGGCTCCTAACAAAATCAAAAGCATCAACACCATGCCACCCAATGATCCTGCTGAAGTATTTTCAACCTTTACATCTCTTACCAACTTAACTGTCACTATAACTTTCCCTGTGTCTTGCAGGCCTTGGCTATCTTGAATGATATATGTCAACACATCATTGCCTTCAAACCCTGAGGTAGGGGTATAGGTCACGCTCTGATCTGCATTCATGACCACCTGCCCATACTGCGCTTGGACTGAAACCAACTTCAATGTGTCGTTATCCGGATCGGTATCGTTAGCAAGGACATAAACCGTGACAGGGGTACGATCATCGGTGGTAATATTATCGTCCACCGCATTCGGATTCTGACTGTTTACCACATTCACCGTCACCTTCGCCGATCCCGTTCCACCATTACCATCCGTTACGCTATAAGTGATCAAAGCCTCCCCGTAGTACTGTGGTTGAGTGACATAACTTAGTTTGTTATCAACCACACTAACACTACCAATATCTACAGAAGCGCGACTTACCTTCAGCCCATCACCATCAGCATCGGTATCATTGCTCAATACATCGAGCGTCACCGTACCATTGAGACTCACAAACGCATTGTCGTCAATCGCTTGAGGAAGTGCATTATTGCTTACACGAGCGGCAACGACGCCAGGGTCAACGACACTGCCATTAGCCAATCCGTCATCATCGTTCGGACCACCGTCTTCAATGGTAAGTTGTACACACCAGTCACCTTCAGTCAGACCCTGTGACCATGAACTGTGCCCTGGTGGCGGACAATAACCAGCCTCGCCAGCACTAGAAGAAACTGTGTTTTGAGCATCCTCAATAAAGTCTATCCACCCCTGTTCAGCGTTATACTTTCGGTACACTGCATTTGCTGGAACAGGTAAACGCTGAGGCAAAACTAATTGATAGCTTTGGCCGGGCAGCGGCAAATTAGTTACTACAAAATCAAAGATTCCCCCGATGCTCTTCATGTTGATATCTTTAGGAAGCTCCTCATCTAGCAATAAAGCTCCTCCTGTTGTGTTAGTCAGAATGGTTATTCCTTTGCGTAAACAGACACCTGGCTGCCCCTCAATGAGGAAGCGATCTTTTTCTGACACAACCTGTTGAATTACGTTACAGTCAGAAATTGCGTCAAGATAGTCAGGAATGCCATCACCATCACTATCATTATGACCTTCTTGATCATCCGGGATTAAGTCGCCATCACTATCTTCACTTCCGAGCTCCGCCAATGTGTGTACCACTTCTAAATAGACATTCCGTGTCACTGATAATGGTGGAGTGCCATTGTCAGTAACTGTCAATTGCAAATTGTAAATCGCTGAACTCAGTAATTGCGGAGAGAAAGTCAATGTTTCGCTGTACATCTGCCCCGCAATCACTTGGTTAAGTACATCGCTATCACTACTCCATCTGAAACTGTGTATATCGGACATATTTGCATCATTAACACTGCTTGTGATTGTGACCGGTTCAACACCATTTTCAATTTGGCTCCGCTGCTCCCCCGCCTGAGATACACTTACCGAGACCTTCGGAGCCACATTCTCTTCAAAGATTGTCAAGGTGTAACGACTCTTACTACCTAGATTAAGGGTGCTGTCCAAATCAATCACTAAGGTTTCAACGCCTTCACTTTGTCCATCATTAAGTAGTTCGAACGAAAGTTTGCCTTCGGTACCACTAGTTATCACCACTTCGCCAGAGGTGAGTGTGTGGTCATCACTGTCTGTGCTTCCTGAAACCGTGTAAGGTACGACTACTGGGTAACTCGGCGAAGGGCCGTTAAGGTGTATCGTTACGCTATGGTTGGTGCCTTCCGTGGTTTGCGCATCTTTGGAGATACTTATCAGTGGATACACTGTTACCGTTTGACTAGCCTCAGCGACGTTTCCATCAGAGTCTTGAGTACGCCAATAGACCGTATTAGTTCCAGGTCGGAAGAAGGTCGTGCTGTAGACCAATGAAACAGGTAATAGCTTGCCTGTACTATCTCGGGCCACGGCAGAGCCTAATTCAACTTTAGTAAAGAGCGAAGTTGCTTTCACTTCAATATCTGAAGGTGCGGTTATTGTTGGTGCGTCCAATTTCGCACTTTTAATTGTCACGATTGCTTTCGCGGTGGCCTTTCCACCATTACCATCTTTCACACTGTATTGCACTGTCACTGTACCAATTGAGGTCGTTACCAATTGGATTTGACTGCCCACAATCGTTGCCGTTCCAGATGTAGGTTTAACCCATTCCAGTTGTAATGTGTCTAGATCAATATCGCTGTCGTTGCTGAGTACATCCAATAAGTAGCTACCATCGTTACTCTCGGTAAAGACATAGGTATCATTAACTGCCATTGGTTCATCATTGACGTTGATTACCGTGATGCTAAACGCTGCTAGAGAGGCGCTTAGCTCACCGTCAGAGACACTAATAACAATATTATTGGTACTGCCAACATGCTCATTTTCCGGCGTACCACTTAGCAACCCAGTTGCTCTATCAAAGGTTGCCCATGATGGTTTATTGCGGATTGAAAAGCTCAAGCTACTACTATCAACATCCGATGCCTGCAGCGCGAAGCGATACGTACTGCCTTCGTCGACCGTAAGAGCAGGAGTGCCACTGATCACTGGCGCGTCATTGACATTGTTAACAACAATACTGAATCGATTGAGCATTGTGGTCGTGAGACCATCAGAAACCGAGATAACAATGCCCTGATATTTGCCAACATCACCATTATCTGGTGTACCACTAAGCGTGCCTGTTGATGCATCAAAGCTAGCCCAAGATGGCTTGTTCACGATACTGAAGGTGAAGGCTTGGCTGTCAACATCTGACACTTGTAGCGTGAACAGATAGATGCTGTCTTCATTCACTTGTGTTGCTGGTGAGCCAGATATAACGGGTGCATCATTCACGTTATTCACAGTAATCGAAAACGCTGACAATGAGGAAGAAATTTTGCCGTCGGATACGCTAATCACTATATCTGAATAAGTCCCCACATCACTGTTACTTGGCGTGCCAGAAAGTGCTCCTGTTGTCTTGTCAAATGTAGCCCAAGGTGGCTTGTTAGCTATCAAGTAGGTCAGAGTATCCGCTGGGTCATCGTCCAATGCCGCGGGCACAAACTGATACACACTATCTTCATCAACTTGCGCCGATGGGGTACCCGTAATCACTGGCGAGTCATTAACGCTATTCACCGTGATGGTCACTAACGCCACTCCAGAGGTAAGTTCTCCGTCACTTACGCTGTAAGTGAAACTGTCCTGACCAAAGAAGTTACTGTTACCCGTATAAACCGCGTGATTGCCTGTGACGGTAACATTACCGTTGACTGGCGATGTTACAATTTGATAGCTCAAAGATGAGCCTTCTGCATCGTTACCATTTAAAGTAATGGTCAGCGGTATCTCTTCCTCTCCCGTAGCACTGATATCGGTCGCGGTTGGTGTATCGTTGACTGGATTAACCGTCAAATCGACACGAACCTCTGTCGAGTCTAGATCACCGTCGTTGACCTTGAACAAGAAGAAGTCGGAGCCATTGAAGTTCGCTTCTGGTGTATAGCGCCAACCATTATTGGTCAACTGCTCTAGCACGCCATGACTGACTTGCTCAGTGATAAGATACTGCAGAGTGTCATCATCGTTATCAATATCTGAACCAACCAGCGTGATCACCAAACTATTGTCTTCATCAAGCGTTTGTGACTGTGCTTGCGCCATTGGTGCGTCGTTGACTGGTGTTACCGTCATGGTCACTGTTGCGACGTTAGATACAGCACCTGCTAAGTCTGCCACCGTATAGGTGAAGCTGTCTTCACCGAAGTAGTTCTCATTGGGGTTGTAAACAATCGCTCCTGACGCCGTCACGTTCACACTGCCATATGCTGGCGTATCGACGACTGTGACACTAGTGAGTTCAAAACTGTCTCCAGCATCGGCATCACTATCATTGCCTAATACGTTGACTTCAAAGGAGCCTCCCTCCAGTAGTTGTGCACTGTTATCAACAGCAACGGGGGCATCATTCACTGGCGTAATATTGAGCGTGACGGTTGCTGGCACGGAGACTGCCTGACCACTATCGGTTAACGTGTAGGTAAAGCTATGTTGACCATTAACGTTCGCTGTTGGCACAATCTTTAGGGTCCCATCGGCATTAACACTGACCGAGGCAAAACTGTATCCCCCCTCTCCTTGACCAAGATCTTGCAGGGTAATACTACTCGCGGTGAATGACCCATCTTCAATATCACTGTCGTTACTTAAAACATCGAGTATCGATGTGACATCTTCATCAAAGGTAAAACTGTCTGCCTCCGCCACTGGTGAGTCATTGACGGAACCGATATTGACGCTGACTGTGGCCGCAAGAGAAACGCCGCCTTCACTGTCTGCGATCGTGTAAGTAAAACTGTCGCTACCATTTTCATTCGCATTCGGCGTATATACAAAAGTGCCTACAGCTTGATCAATGGCGACTTGTCCTTTTTGAGGCAAACTAACTAACGCTAAATCACCCGCTGGGATGCCATCTTCAACATCCTTCGCTTGACTACGCGCGGTGACTGCTGCGCTTGCGGTATCTTCGTCAGTGTTAATGGTCAGCGCTTTCGCGACTGGCGCATCATTTATAGCCATGATAGTGACGGTCACTGTCGCGTCTTGTGACTCCTGCAACAGGGCATCTTTCACGGTATAGGTAAAGCTATCCGTGCCTGTCTCATTACTATTTGGCGTATAGGTAACAACACCATTACTGATCGACACCTGACCTTTAATTGGTTGCGTTTTAACCGTTGCAGAAGAAGCGACCATGTCATCATTAATATCGGAATCGTTGGCTAACAGATCAAATTGTTTCGCCGTATCTTCCTCAGTCGAGAAGCTATCATCAACTGCCGTTGGCGCGACATCGTAGCGTTTAGTCACCGTATCCGTCACTGCATCAGATGCATTGCCTGCGGCATCGGTTACCACCACGCTTACTGTCAACGTCCCCTCTTGCAAACCAGTGACGTCAATGCCCGTTACTTGCATGGTCTCCGAGGAGATTGTTTGACTAGCGCCGTCAATGGTCGTGGTACCGTCGGTCACGCGATAAGTGAACATCGCGTTCACTTCAGCTGCTGCGAAGGTAAAGCTCATCGCCTGTTCGTTGGTTTTGTTAATGCTCTCCTGATCAATGCTGATGCTATGTCCAGTCGGGATCCCCGTATCCACTGAGATCAACAACTGAGTCGCTGCAGTATTGAGGTTGCCAGCTGCATCGCTAAATTGCTCTGCTGCAACATCAATAGTTGCATCCTCAGTGCTTTCTTCTGCAGGTGTAAAGGTAGCCGTGTAACTGGCGCCACTGCCCGCAAAGTTAGAAAGAGTTCCGCCAGCAACGGTCACATCGGCTTCGGCAAAATCAGTTGCGGCTTCACTCAATGTAAACGTGAGTGTTGCCGTTTCACCCGCTTTCAGCGCAGCGCTGGAGCTAGTGATACTGACGGTTGGAAGCACAGTATCGACGCTGATGGAAAGTGGTGTTGCTGCACTATTGCTGTTACCAGAGGCATCGGTATATGTGCCGGTGGCAACATCAATGGTGCCGCTCGCCACACTCTCTTCCGTTGGTGTAAAGTTCGCCGTGTAACTGCTACCGCTGCCCGCAAAGTTGGACAAACTGCCGCCAGTGACGGTGACATCTGACTCAGCAAAGTCACTTGATGACTCACTTAAGGTGAACGTGATACTCGCCGTTTCGCCAGAGATCAAATCGAGGTCTGAACTGCTCAAAGAAACAGTTGGCTGCACGTTATCTAACGTAAATGTTTTGCTAGCAGCACTGGAGGTGTTGCCTGCAGCATCGCTCTGGCTAGCCGCGACCGTCAGGGTGCCGTTGTTAAACGCACTTACATCAAGCTCACTGCCAATAGTCGTCCAAGCCCCGGTATTGTCGGCCGTCACCGTACGACTGGCATAATTGCTGTAGTCCGTGATGGTCACGGTCACGCTATTGCCTGCTTCCGCGCCGGAGCCAGCAATCAGCACGTCGTTGTCTTCTGCCGCATTGACGATGCCATCAGTTTCAATCGGCGTGGTGATGGTCACAGCTGATGGTGCGGCGTTATCCAGGGTAATGCTCTGAGTGGCGGCGGTGGAAGTATTACCTGCTATATCTGCTTGGGTTGCAGACACCGTCAGGGTGCCATTGTTAAACGCACTTACATCAAGCTCGCTGCCGCTCAACGTCCAGTTGCCTGAGTTGTCGGCCGTCACCGTACGACTGACAAAGCTGTTATTGTCCGTGATGGTCACGGTCACGCTGTTGCCTGCTTCCGCGCCGGAGCCAGCGATCAACACATCGTTATCTTCCACTGCATTGACAATACCATCGGTTTCAATCGGCGTGGTGATGGTCACTACTGATGGGCCAGCATTGTCCAGGGTAATGCTCTGTGTGGCTGCGGTGGAGATATTACCTGCTATATCAGCTTGGGTTGCAGACACAGTCAGGGTACCATTGTTCAGGCCACTGATATCCAGCTCGCTGCCGCTCAACGTCCAGTTGCCTGAGTTGTCGGCCGTCACCGTACGACTGACAGAGCTGTTATTGTCTGTGATAGTCACGGTCACGCTGTTGCCTGCTTCCGCGCCGGAGCCAGCGATAAGCACATCGTTGTCTTCTGCAGCGTTGACGATACTGTCAGCCTCAATCGGCGTGGTAATGCTCACTACGGATGGTGCTACTGTATCAATGGTGACACTTAACGCGTTGGATGCCGAGCTAACATTATCATCGCTATCAGACGCTTTAGCACTTATTGCATGTGTAATACCAGACGCCAACTCATTGGTTGTTATCTGCCAGTTTCCTCCATTAGCAGTGCCTGTGCCAATAACCGTTGCACCTCCACCGACTTGATCACTGTATAAAGTAACGATCGATCCACTCTCAGAAATCCCACTAAACGTTGGAGTAGTGTCACTGGTAATATTATCAGTATTTAATGATCCGGTATCCGAGCTAGCATCTAAATCGGGTGTAGATGGCGCATTTGGCGTGGTATCGACTGTAGTAAAGTTAAATGTGGCATCATCGCTGATCCCAGCAAAGCTATTATTTGCGGTGTCAGCCACGGCACTGGATTCAATATGAATGGCGTAAGTCCGGTTTCCTATCAGATCACTGGTTGGGTTTAAATAAACTTTATCGTTGGTAACACTGATACGGCCAGCGCCTGGTGAAGTTGTTGTGCCATCACTTTCGGTGGCAACATTAAATACTTCAAAATCGCGGCTGTCTGTAACATTACGAATGGTAATATTGCCGCTCTTCAGCTCAATATTCTCATCAAAGGCAATCTCGATGTTGTTGCTAACAGAAACATTGGTTGCATCATCAGTGGGGGTTGAGCTCGCACTGACAAAAGTAGGCGCGGTTGAGTCTGAAACCGCAGCGTCATCAATCTTGATACTTTTGATAAGATAACGAGAGTCAGCACCCGGACTTCGGGTAAACGCCATAGTCACTGTATCAACGTCCTGCCATGCAGAATCAGTAAAGTCTGTACCACGTGTCAGGGTAAACAAATCCTGTAACCCTGAGTTTGCTTCACCACCTTTTGGCAAGGTGACAGTTTCGGTCACTGTTTGAGTATTATTAGAGAAGCCAGTTAACACGAGTTGATACGTTTTATCTGAGTCTCGGGCCGACCCCTGTATAAAGGTAATTTCGTCGAAACTGAAGTTAGTACTTGATCGCTCAAAAAAGCGGAAGCCACGATTGTTGAACTCATTAATCATGGTATTTGAGAAAAAAACACCAGCTACAAACCCGAGGTCATTTAGGCCAGTAAACGGAGTGCTATCAGTGCTATTGCCTGCATCTAATACCATAGACACAGCACCTGCATTGGTAAGAGTGACCGAGGGCATACCCCCAGTGACGCCTGTCTCCACCTCACTAAAATTGGAACCTGAACCATTAGAGTAGTTAATCGTTTGCTGTGCGGCCCAGGCTTCACCGGAAAAAAACGCTGAGGACACCCATGCTGTTGTAATTGCGATCGCTACCTGACGACGTAATCTCATTTTCCTCTCCTGAAGATGACGGCCTTATCAACATAGCCGGGTTATCATAATCAACTTAAATATTTAATTTTTTTATAAGAAAGGATTAGCGAAAGTTTCAGCCAATTCTTTCTTGGTTGATTAGCTGCGCGGTGGGTATACTCCCGCAGTGGCAATTAACCAATTAATCGGCAATACCGGGCTCAAAATATTAAGTGGCTCTGAACCGCCAGTTTCAGTCACAGTTACAGTACCTCCTTCCGAGCCACCACCAGACATACTTAAGCCTTCGATCTCAGTCAAATCTGGTTGCTGAAACGTCGGTTTATAGAACCCGGGGGTAGAGTTTTGCGCTATATACGAATTACTATCGGGTACCTGTGTATTTGCAGCATTGGTAGCAACCTGCATCCTGCCTGTTACAGGTGCAGCAGTGCCAAGAGGGGTAAAAATTGCCGTATGTAAGTGTGCTGGCATTTGGGTTATATCAATAGTTACCAGTTCAGTACCCAATCTTTCTCCCTGATGATAATCCATCCCCCCAGGTCGTGTGCCTACACCAACTGGACTGCGGCCACGCAAATCAGGTAAACCAAAGGTAGTTCGGGCGTCACCTCCGTATAGAGTGCTAACTAGAGAGAAGAGTGCTGGATTATCTTCAATTGCCTGCATTTGCCCAATTTCTAATTGCAAAATTGCCGCCAAATGCGGTTAGTGTCCCAAGATACGGTTCTGTAGCCATACTGTTCTTCCTTTTAACGTATACACTTAAGTTAAAACCAACCCATAACGTAATTGGTGTGGTTGGGTAAAACTTTCCAATCTCGCATTACTAAATACCGTTGCGGGCTTCATTAATGCCGCAAAGAGCCGTATTGAGATATTTCTTTACTCGCAGGCCGAAGAGCGCTGAAGCAATGACATCCCAGCGTCCAGCCCAGCCATTTGCGCGTAGCGATAACCCGAAAACACGCCTTGCTGTGTAGCAATAACATCTATTGATATGGCGCTATCTAACGTTTTCACTTGTAACCCATGCTGTGGGCTGATCTCGAGAATGCTCCCCGCCTCAACACCGACTAAAGAAGTCTCCATTGCGCTTGCTTGCAAAACATTGGCGACACCATTTGGCAAGCTCAACATCGCACCACCGAAGTCATGATTGCCTGCTCGCACTAAATTGACGATTTCGCGACTCGTTTGCACGTTCCAACGAATGTGCAGATCATGTTGGTTTACTGCTCGTGCCACTTCGTTGAGGTTTGATACTTGCTCACGCCAAACCAGCCCTTTCTTTTGTTGCGCGATGAGGAAGTCATACATCAGCTTAGCCGTCATTTGTGACGCTTTTTGCTGAGCACTGGTTAAGGTCTCAAACGGGTGAAATGGTACCTCTAACTCCATTCCTATAGCGCCGGAATCAGCCGATGCATCAAGACGATGCAGGGTGAGGCTAAAGGTGTCTAAACCGTCTCTTAATTGCCAATAGAGAGGCATCGGGCCTCGATACTCGGGCAGCTTTCCCGGATGAATGTTGTACAAGTTTCCGTTGAAAAACTGACACAGCGAGGAATGAACTATGTGCCTGAACAAATAGATGACGCCATCCGTGACTCGCCAAGCATCGAGTTGCGCTATCAAAGCACTGCTGTCATTGGCGGTATACTGAGCAATATGAATCGATTGAGCGCTCAGATAGCTCTGTAGCTGCTGTAAGTCAGGATTTAGTTCTCCTTCCGGTACTACCACGCCCGCCAATTTATGCTGTTGTGCCAACAACTGAATGATGGGCAAGGCGTAACAACTTCCTGTAAAAACGACGTATTTTTGCTGCATATCGAAATCATCCATGGGTGGCGACAAAACCTGGCAATCCGGTTAACTGATAATAGAAACTGACCTTATCCCCTCCCTTCGCTTCAAAGTAATGGTGTTCAACAGCTTTGGGCTTGGCATCCACATAAAAAGTCATGTCGGGTTTAGGATGGGTAATACCAGAGTCGTATTGTCCGACCATCGCATCTCCGTAAGTATCGATATGGCTGTAAATGGCGAGGATACGTTTTGCCATATCTGGCACATCTTTCGGCAGCTCAATGGTGTTGCCTTGCAGCATTTTTATTCCACCATCTAGCTCAAAAATCTCGCTTCTGAGCAACATGGCTTTATTGACGTTAAGAATTTCTCCAAGATCAATTCGATCATCTATCGCTTCCGGCTGGCAATGGTTGGAATGTGCATACTCTGCTTTTTCCCATTGTTGATTAAATTCCGTCTCCCCGATGACCATCATGGCGCGCACAGATACCTGATTGGGGATCATTTCGCCTTGAATATGTAAATATTGAACCAAATGTTTCGCGATGCTGAGAAACCCTTCCCGACTAAATCCATGCTGCATCGCTTCAAGTATCAGGAGATCAAACGTTTGAGTTGGCGAAAATTGGGTAGCATCTTCTTCCACTAAGGCTTCAATGTAGTCTGCGATATCGAGATCCGCGATCAATTGATTGAGTGCTTTAATCGCTCCGGGGTGAATATCTACTAGTGTCACCTGAAGCTGCTCTGCGCTAATCCGATCACTTTGTTTGTAGTGAGCAAGTAAAGGCAGCAGCAATGGTGCAAAGGGGCCGCAAGCTGGATAAAGCACTTTAACCTGTGGCTTGTTGGCAAGCATTTGTTGGATAGCTTTGTTTGTACCACACGCAAAGCCTTTAATTCGGTACACATCTTTGATGGTGTGTTTACAGTTAAGTGGAGACATCACCAGCCCAGATGTGGAAATGTACTGTCGGGTCAGTTCCTCTTGAGTGAGTTTAGCCAGAGAAAGAGATTGGCAAGCGTTGCCATACATGCTCTGAAAGGCTTGCACCAGTGTTCGGTGCTCAACTTTCGTCTCCTTCAATACGAGCTCAACTGCCGCAGCGAAACTCTCTTTCAGTTGCCGTTGGCGTTCAGCCGTGCTGAGTTGGTTTTGGAGCATAGCCTCAAGTTGAGTCCGTAATGAGTACTTAAGCAGCTCATCCATTTCGGGTTCAGCAAAACCAAACTGTTGAGTTTGTTGCTGCACTTCTTCACCACCGACCGTCTCACGAGATTGAGGACGTTGCTGGTAGAATTCTATAGGTGAGCCCTTTTGCATAATTCATGAACCTCAATTGCCGCTGTAGCAGTTGTTAATGATGTAAACAAGCCTGTACTTGAGAAAAACATACGCCATAAGCTCGGCGTTATAATATCTGAGCTCACGGATCTAATTTCATAAACCGTACTGACAAAATTGGGCAGAAAAATTGAGATAAAAACAGTTCCAATTCTGGAAATTCAGAGAGTAGTAAATAGTTAGGGTAATAGGCCTTTCGATAGGATTCTTCTAAAGCAAGCGCTTGCCAATCCCCTCGATAACAAGATCGTTTGACATGTGGCAGCCACGCAGTCTCCTTGATAGAGGTAAGCGCGGCATTCAAGTGTGGTGTAATATGAAATCCTTTTAACAGGCAGAAAAAGCCAATATCCATTGTATAAAGCCAACTATTTATAATATTGAAATTAAAATTATTTTTATCGGCAGTTATTTAGAAATTGCCGATATTTAATTTATAGACTAGAAAAACTTAACTCGCCAGAATAGAAATAAAAAAAACACTAAAAATAAAATTGTCAATTTATATCTTTAAAATTAAAGAATTTAATTGTTAAAGTTTAATATAATCCAATATAAGTTGAAGGTGTGCAATCTTTTAAAAGATATACATTTAAAGATATTTCAAAAAACTTATTAAGAAAAACATGAATTCACAACAACAACTATCAAAATTATTAATAACAAAAACACCACTAATACAACAATGAATTAAGGTAGTTTGAAGATTAAAATGCCCATTTCATTTTCGTATATAACATTTTAACTACTAGTATTATATGTGGTGAAATAAGATAAATTTATTCACTCAACATATCCAATCGATTCAGGTTTACTGGGAAAAGCTATACGTTACAACGGAGTGAAATATGGCAAATAGGGATGGAAGAATTCCACTCAACGTATTACGACTCAAAGAACTGAGAAAGAAATTAGGACTGAGCCAAGAAAGACTGGCGGAAGAATGCTTTCAACAGGGTTTTGTCGTATCTATTGCTTCCATAAAGCGAGCAGAGTCTGGGGCGAATGTGCTGTATCGTACCGCATCCAATCTCGCGGAATACTTTTCTGTCCCCGTAGAGGACCTCTTAATAGATCGCGCCTCAGAACCATTACTTACAAATGTGTCTTCATCACCACCATATTTTTTTATTTTTGCAATCGAAGCAAAGTGTGATTTGACCGTAAAGACTCTGCAAACATTACTTTTCAGCCAAAACACTACACCCATAATACAAAACCGGACGTTTGTTCTTACTTGGTCTATACAGGAATCGGACGAATATGTTTTTGAACGAATTCGACAACTAGCCCTTCAATTACAGGTTGCTCTTTCGGCTTCGATTCGGTCTTTTATCAATGTGAAATACAAGCATCGAGTCACTGAGCTATCGGAACATCCGAATGCGATAACCCCAATCAATGAAATCCTAGTTAAAATCCCTTGGGGAGAAATAGCTGCTTGTCCTTGCTTTATCTCGTCCAATTGTGCCAGACCAATAAAACCGTTTCTAACAGGAGAGCCAGACTTCAACAACTGGCATCTTGTATCCTTACACCAAAGCCATACTGACTGTTTTGTAGGGCGTAAACTTGAACTAGAAACATTAAATAGCGGAATCAAGCGATGGCAAAAACAAGAAGCAGGCCAAACGTATTGTATTACTGGTACCGCAGGGATAGGAAAGACCAGCCTACTCAACCAGGTCATTGCGTCTTTGAATCGATCCTCGTGTTTAACCACAGAGATTCAAATCCTGAATCATGGTAGTGCTGATCTCTTGTCCCCTCAAAATATATTCACTCGGGCAATTTGTTCATTTACTCGTGAAGATACCGATGATTCTATTCGTCAGCAAACTGTCGAGTCATCAATTCCCTCTTCTTTCCACCTCTGCCTTTATTGGTTAATGGGGGTAGCACTCAACGAATCAGAAAAGCAGTTGCTGAACTTAATGGAGTTCCAAACGCTGAAACAAACGATAGAGCAATCTATCCCTTTCTTAATTCAACAACGGCAGACCAGCAAACCGCATTTGATAATTGTTGAAGATGTCCATTGGGCCGACGAGGTAATGTTGGCATTTCTTGAGACACTGCTACCTCATATCACAAAAACCAATATTTTACTCTTTCTGACGTTTAGGCAGCAAAAACGACTTAGTTCCAAACAATCTTGGTTTGCCAACGTGAATCTAATCGAACTTAGGGAGTTATCATCTGAAGAGTCTTACGAGTTAGCTTGCTCAATCACATGCCAACAGAATAAACATATCAATGACTGTATAAAGCTTGCGAAAGGCCATCCTCTATACTTGCGCCAAACACTGCTTTGCTCTCAGTTTGATAAAGACGTTCCGGAGTCATTGGAACATTTAGTTTCGATACAATTAGCTCAACTTCCAGACCAAGATCGCCAAGCACTCTGTACTGCCTCTGTGTTGGGGCAGTGCTTTCAACTGGAGCAACTGCGTGAAATCACTCGAATTCCCGGCTACGTACCAGATAAGTTAGTCGACGCTGGCTTAGTAAAACTCAATGGCGATCAATACCTTTTCCATCATGATTTGATTTGCAATGCTGTTTTCCGTCAAATAGACAAGTCACAGTGTTCAAAAATACACATGGCCTGTGCAAAATGGTATGAGAACCGAGATCGATTCTTATATGCCGTCCATATTAATCATGCCAAGGTCGAAGGTGTATTTACTGTTCTTGAACAGACCGCCAAACATTACCTGAGTAATTATCAGTTTGAAAAAGCACTGACTCTTATTGAGTACGCTATTAAAGAGTCACCTAAAGAACAGATGGCGTATGCACTAAATATGAAAGGAAACTGCCTGTATTCGATGGGACGCATCAAAGAGAGTATTGAGGTTCTTGAGCAAGCGGTTCATCACACAGAAAATGATCCTGAACGTGTTCAATACTATTTAGACCTCATTAACCCCTACCGCTTAACCGACAACTTTGTACAAGCGATGTCGATTTTAGACCAAGCCCAAGCCCTGTGCGAAAAGCTGACGTTAAATAAATCTTTGTGTGAAATCCACTCGATGAGAGGTAATATGCTGTTCCCTACTGGGCAGCTAGACGAATGTGAGAAAGAACATTTACTTGCATTAGATTACAGTCAGCGAGCAAACTGTTTTCGCGCGAAAGCAAAATCGCTTGGCGGCCTCGGTGATTGTGCCTACGCACAAGGAAAAATGGCTCGCTCATACGAGCACTTAACCGAGTGTTTGCAACTGTGTGAAGAGCATCAGTTGCTTTCGATTGAAACTGCCAATCGCTACATGCTGGCAACAGTGATGATCTATCAACTGCAATCTGACGAAGCACTAAAACAGGCTCAGCATGCCTCGAATCTTGCCTACCTCACTGCAAACCGCCGAGCAGAAATTGTTTCCAGGCTTACGGCAGCATGGATCTTTCTCGACCGTAATGTATTGGTGCAAGCTGAAAACGAAATCTCGACCGCTCTGCAACTTTCAAAACAGCTTAATGCTCATCGATTTGTCGCTTTTCTTTTGGAGTCCAGTGCAAGATTGCACTGGTATCAGGGAAAAGAGGAGAAAGCCCTTTCGGACATCGACACGGCTCTAGATCTTGTTCATATCAATAAGCTACACAATTTTATTGGTCCTTGGCTCGTATCTACCAAGGCACTTGTTTGTGGCGATGAATCAACGGCCCTCTCCGCTTTGCGCACTGGTGAGGCTTGGCTAGAATCTACCTGTGTTGGTCATAACTATTTACGCTTTTACCAACAAGGAATCCAAGTAGCGTGGCAGTATAAGCAGCCTACGCTACTTCGAAAATATCGCGATAAGCTTGCTAACTTCACCCGAGAAGATCCGCATCCATGGGGTGATTTTTATATTGAACAAGCGAATCTGATGCTTGCCTTACTCGACCAGTCCAGCTCCGTCTCTGAGTTGTTAAACTTCAATCAGGCCGCGCGTAAGCATCAACTGAACCAGGCTCAAATAAGTGTTGATGAGCTCGACCATTGGCTCTTCACATCTACTCAACCATGAAATATTCAATAAACGAAGAAAGTCGACTAATTGCACTGTCAAATCATCTTGTTTGCTCGATTTACCTCGTCAAACACAGATATTCGAAACCATCGAATATCTGTGTTTTGGCACAGTGTCATCGCTGATTAGATTTATGCTGGCGCATGCTCACTTTGCTCCACCTTAAAGTTTTCGATGCTAGGAACATGCTCAGGTAAAAGTAGAGTAACGCGTTGATTTGCTACTTCAACCCATTTACCTGAACTATTTTTATATCGATAGAATGCCACGCCTGATTTCCAATCATCATTAAGTAGGATGTTGAGCGTTACGTTGTGAAGATCTGCTCCTAGAGGAGCAATGCCTAGGTAAGGTTGGTAGCCCTGCAACGTCACCATGATATGACAATCACGCATCGTGCATTGATAGTTGAAACTGCCATTGAGATCAGACACCACATTTAACGGTGGGTTAATGGCCTGAAAGATATGTCCTTTACCCACTATTGATTTGTCTTCGCTGGCCACGAGTAGATTAACATCGAAGTTCACTCCTCCAGGTAAGCCGTTACCAATTTGATAATGAGCAGTAAAAATTGCTTGTGATTCTTTTGATTCCATTTTCATTGTGTTCTCCAACTGAATTTATTGTCGTTAGTGACCCATTCAATGTAGATACCACGTCATTCAAGTTCAGTATCACTTTAGGATCAGATCTACTTGACTACATAAATTATCTAAGGTCACGCAGATGCCGCTCGTTCTTTTCATCAACCAGATATTATTGCTCTCTCGCTGATGCTTTTGGCGATTTGTACAGAACAACTGATACCAAACTGATATGGCGAACATATGCATGCGAGTTAATATTTGAACAACTATTCAATACATAAGCCAAATGGAAAAAATAATGGAACAAGAATGGATGCAGGGAACTAAAGAAAACCAAGTGGTAGAACAGCACCCTAACCCTCAAATACAACGCCTCGCTGTACTTAATGCGTACTCAATCTCAATCAATAATGCCAAACTGTTTATTCAGAAAATGGATAAATGCGGTTTTCCTAAAGAGCGACTACTGACACCACTTGAAAACACGGTTTCACCGGTTCCCGGTTTGAACCAATATCAAGTCGAGTCACTCATCTTCAATACTCGCTATCAACACCAACCCTTTGTCATTGTCATGTGCGAAAGTACGCAAGAAGTTCAGCAAGCCTATCTAACAGCAACTCGATTCAGTCTCCCGATTCGCGTTCGCTCAGGAGGGCATGATCACGCAGGTGAATGCAGTGGTGACAACGTCATTTTGATTGACGTGAGCAGAATTAAGACCTTCCAATTGTGTGAAAATATTGCCACCATTGGTGCTGGCTATCGCTTCTATCAACTGACACCAAAACTTGCAGAGCATGATCGAATGATTGCACATGGAACCTGTGCCACAGTTGGGTTGACTGGCTATATTCAAGGCGGAGGATGGGGCCCTTGGACGCGAAAATACGGCATGTGTTGTGAGCACCTAGTGAGTGCAACCGTGGTATTGGGTGATGGTACGATCACAGAAGTCTCAGCAGAGTCCAACCCCCACCTATTTTGGGCACTAAGAGGCGGCGGAGGCATGAGTTATGGCATTGTTACCGAGCTACGCGTAAAAACATTCCCTTTACCCAAAGAGATCCACCGCTTCGAACTTGAGTGGAACCTTTACAAAAAAATCAACGGTATGCTTCAGCCAATACCATCGCACCCTACCATAGATGTGCTAAAAAATTGGGAACAGGCTATAAAAAGTCTCGATACGGCTAAACTTCTCGGCACCAACTTGCAAATTGATGCTCTGCCTGAATTACCTAACCATTGCGATATCGACACAATAAGCCATCACTGCACTATGTACGGTTACTGGGAAGGAACAGTGCAAGATCTTGACCAATTTATAGCCGTTCAATTTGGCGCTTGCTCCCCTGATTTAGTTCAAGTCTATGAAGCACATGGCACTGATTTTGACGGGAAGAAATACGATCACTCCCTGATGAGCACATGGGGGCGCGATTCTTTGTGTCAAAGCGGTTCTCCTTTCCCTCCAGATTATGACGCCCCAGCACCTCACAAAATCACTTCGCGATTGGTATCAGAGCGAGGTCTTAAAGCAGAAGGCTATACTGCACTTTTGCAAAGCTTAACTTCACCTTTGATAAAGCCAGAAAACCGCGATCAAGGGCTATTTAGTTACGTAACCTTAGGTGCGATCACTGGTGGCTTTTATCATCACTCAGACGACCTTGAAGACATATCTTTCCCCTACCGCCAGTGTCAATATACAGTCCAATACCAAACCTGGTGGAATGAAGAGATAAAGCAAAAACTAGAACTACAAAATAACCCAGTACTTGTTGATGTAAACAGAGCCATGGACTGGATTGATAAAGCCAGAGAAGCTGATATACCGGGAACCTATGGTGCCTTCATCAGCTTTAAAGATCCGGCAATTCCCACAAGCGTTTATTTTGATCGAAGCTACCGCGACTTAATCGGTATAAAAGAGAAATACGCTAAGGATAAGTTTAATCATCTTAGAACTAATAAGACCATCATTTAACATCAATATGCATCTTAAGAAGCATATATTAACAGACCGTCATTTGGCCGTTCTATTACGTATAGAAATTAAAAAAAGAGGAAAAATTATGACAACTAAGGGTTCATTTTACGTTAAAAATAACTCCAGCGATAAAATCACCGGATATGTGAGATTTAAAGACTCTCCGGAAATGGAGGTCCGTTTCGACTTGAATACTGGCGAACAATCTGAATCTGCTAGTTTTGAATCCGGTGCCGCTACCCATGACTCCTGGTACTACAGTTTCAAAAAGGCAGGTGAAACCTATACTGGGAACAAGTCCTGTGCATTCTATGCAAAAGACGAAAATAAAGGCCCCGTCGCTGTGGAAATCTTTAATGATAATTTAAAAATATCTCCACCACTTAGCGGTTCTTGTGAGAAAACTTTATAGCCGCTTACCCGATTCATCACTTCGCCCGAGACAGTTGCACAACTTCTCGGGCAGTTTCATTTCTCGGTATTTGGATTGAAAACCCTCCCCATTTTCAATCACAATCTGAAATTGTTAACTTTATGTTCTCACTTTATATCACCACTGCAAGATAATCGAATCAATACAAATCACTTTTAAAATCAACTTTAAATCTAGAGTAACCAAGATTGAAAAAATAAATATATTATTGAGTTCTAAGATCAAAGATTTTTACTTAATACATCACTTTTTATTTTAACTCTATCAACTGATACTAAACTGCTACTGACGTTTTTTGATTGAATGCTTAAATTAATAGCATGCGCTTATCTCAATGGCTAAAACCATTATTAAAGCGCAATTCTTCTATATCCACGTAATCTCTAAGCATTTGATTCAGAGAGTTTCTTGGATATGCATCATTCAAAATAAACAACGGAAAGCATGGCTATGTGTACAGATGTGAATATCAATTATGGTTGCAACAACCAAACCTTATCCGCTAGAACCATGGAGTTTGCAGTTAACCTTCAGACCGAGATTTGGTTTAGAGCCCAACAAACTTACCAAATTACGACCTTTACTTCCGATGAAAAAGCCGACCGTGTTTTTAATGGTCAGCCGCCACAACGTCACAGTAAAGAATGTGAGTTTAAAGCAAGTTGGAAGGGAAAATTAAGCTTCATCCACTGCAACGCCATTACCCGATATAATAACCCTCTTTTAACAGCTGATGGCATTAATGAATCCGGCCTTTCCGTCGGATCGCTATACTTGCCCATTCTCAATCAAAATGTATCGACCTCTCACATCCCTGATGATGCCTTTGCATTAGGCAGCTGCCTGTTTGGTACTTTTATCTTGTCTACGTTTAATACTGTGGACGAGATGGTGACGTACTTCACTACTCACCCCGTTTACGTGTTTAACTCGACTATTTCAACTGGTGAAACAGAGAGTGACAACATGACGTTGGACCAGCATTTCGTGATTCACGATGCAAATAATGACAGTGCGGTCATTGAGTTTCTTAACGGTAATATGCATATCTATCGAGCATTTAAAGAAAACGATATGTTCAGCAAAGAGGAAAATCAGCAAGCACGCTATCAATGTACCGAATACGACTTTGATGATTATAAAGTGGTTGTGGACCACTCCTACGTTGGAGTAATGACTAACTGCCCAAATTACCATTGGCATGTCAATCACCTCTCTTATTTTTCCAATTTGCGCAACTACAACCCAGAACCGAACAATGAAGTAACCATGCAACGTCATGTCCAAGTGCCTGGCCCACTTCAATCAATCAATGGCGCTGGCTTGATGGGTCTACCCGCCGACCCAACACCGCCGTCTCGATTTGTACAAACCTATGCAATTAAGCAGTTAAGCGAACAACCAACTAACTTCGACGAAGCCTTCTCACTCGGACAAAAGCTACTTAATCGCGTTGATATACCTTTGGGCATCATGGCGAATGAGTTTGAGACATCCGATAACCCTGAAGTCTTTTTTAGTGATATCACCCAATGGAGCGTTATTAGACATAACAGTCATCAGTCACCCGCGTTCTATCTGCGTACTTACGGAGACATGACTTGGCGAGTAGCCAATGTCAAAGACTATATTGGATTAAATAGAGACTGTCAGATTTCAAGCGTTTTACAGCTCATGCCAGTTACAACATCATTACCGTTTGAACAAGTCGAATCTCGACCAACTATTAAAATCGCTTAGAGTTAATTTTGAAGCGCAAACAAATGAGAAGCAAAAAGCCAGAGTAAGAAATCAATCTCACTCTGGCTCATAGCTGCATATAGTATAGTTTTATCTGCTATAGATATAACGTATGGTTGCTTTTACACTTGTTACATTCAGTCGATTTACTCTTTACCGAACACGTTGTTCTCTTGTTCTTGAACGCGGATGAATGTAGTACGCTTGGTTAGCTCTTTAAGCTTTGCTGCACCCACGTATGTACAAGTTGAGCGAACGCCACCAAGGATGTCTTGGATAGTGCCGTGAACACTTCCACGGTAAGGTAATAGTACGGTTTTTCCTTCGGCTGCGCGGTAACCAGCAACACCACCTGAGTGCTTCTCCATCGCGCTCTTCGACGACATTCCATAGAACTTCATGAACTTCTCGCCGTCTTTCTCGATCACTTCGCCGCCTGACTCTTCGTGGCCCGCTAACATGCCGCCTAGCATAACAAAGTCCGCACCGCCGCCGAATGCTTTGGATACATCACCTGCGCATGAGCAACCGCCGTCACCGATGATCATGCCACCAAGGCCGTGCGCTGCATCGCCACACTCGATGATTGCAGAAAGCTGCGGGTAACCAACACCCGTTTTTACACGAGTTGTACAAACTGAGCCAGGGCCAATGCCTACTTTCACGATGTCTGCACCAGCGAGGATCAACTCTTCACACATATCACCAGTAACCACGTTACCCGCAGAAATCACCTTGTCTGGGAACTCTGCTCGCACGCGTTCAACATACTCGACTAAATGCTCTGAGTAACCATTTGCAATGTCGATACAGATGAAAATAAATTCATCTGAAAGCGCCATAATATCTTTGGTTTTTTGGAAGTCTGCGTCAGATGTTCCCGTAGACACCATTACGTTATTCAGGGTTGCGTTATCAGCTGATTTAGCAAACTCAGCCCAATCTTCTACCGTGTAATGTTTGTGAACAGCAGTCATTACACCATGCTCAGCTAGCGCTTTAGCCATTGCAAAGCTACCAACCGAATCCATGTTTGCTGCGATTACAGGCACACCAGACCATTGACGACCACTATGCTTGAATGTAAAATCGCGGGTTAAATTTACTTGAGAACGGCTCTTAAGGGTAGAACGTTTCGGGCGAAACAGTACATCTTTAAAACCTAACTTAAGTTCTTGTTCGATACGCATTGTGTAATTCCTTGATTCATATGTATATGTGTCATCTCAGAGTGCGTAGTGATTTCGTTGGCAGACGAGTTCACTGTTCTTCGGACACAAAAAAACCGGAGCGTTGGCAGACGCTCCGGTTTTCAGCATTATAGGCTGTGATTTATTTCCTACAAGTCTGATATTTGAATTTTTTTTGTGATACTATCTTGATAATCGCATATCAAAAACACTCCTCAAGTCGTTATTTTTTCTCATTATTTATAATTATCAACAACTTAAGAAAACGTTTAAGTTAACCTCTTGCGCAAACCTTTGCGTCATACCTTTAAAATGAAAACGCACAACCTCTCAAATCTGCCTAAAACTCAATCACCTAATACTAAGATGCGCTGCGAATTCGGAAAAAGTACCCAAAAAAAATCGATCATTTTTCTCAACAATGCATGAAATCTAATTAAGTTTGATAGAGCTCTTGGGTGATAGCGGTACGAAGTGTGCTAACTACATCACTTGCCAAAAGACCAATTTGACCATGCTGATTCACGTTTATATCCGCAGCATGACTGTGGAGTACCACACCTAAACGTGCCGCAATGGAAATGGGTAACCCTTTAGCTAGCAACGCACCAATAACACCTGATAGCACATCTCCCATTCCGCCCGTCGCCATTCCGGCGTTACCCGCTAGGCAGACGTACATTCTCGTTCCATCGTAAATAAGTGTTCCCGCGCCTTTTAAAACCACCACACCGCCATAACGCTCTTGCAGTTGTCTTGCAGCAGAATATCGGTCACTTTCTATTTGTTGAGTGGTCACATTTAATAGTCGAGCTGCCTCTCCAGGATGCGGCGTGATCACTCGCTGGTTGTCGCACACCAAAGTGCCATCACATCGTTGGCTTAGCATCGCTAGAATATTGAGCCCATCAGCATCAACAACTTTAGGTTTCTGTTCTTGAGCCAGATATTGATAGGCTTGATAAGCCCACTCATCATCACCAAAACCTGGACCAAACACCAATACTTCAGCCCAGCGAATGCGTTTGGTTAAGTCGTTCTCAGTATCCCTGAGTAAGTCGGCGGTGATGCTTTGGCTCATTACTTCTGGGCAGCCAATCTGTAGTGGGATAAGGCTACTCGGGTGAGTAATTGCGGCAGTTAAACCCGCTCCGGATCTAACCGCAGCGGAGGAACATAAGCGAATCGCTCCTGACATACCTTGGTTACCACCGACACAAAGTAGTTTGCCATTGCCACCTTTGTGTGCTGTCGGGTTTGGCTTGGGCATTAACCTTGAAACAACCTGATGATCAATACCTAGTGCACTTTCTACTTCGATAGAATCAAACTCAACATTTACACCCAACCCACAAAAGTGGAGTTCACCAACTCGATCTCTCGCTTGTCCGGTGCACAAGCCTTGCTTAACACCAATGAAGGTTACAGTATGCTTAGCATGAATGGCATCGCCTAAAATAGCACCTGTATTTGCACACAACCCGGAAGGAATATCGACTGCAATCACTGGGGTGTGAATTTGATTGATTTGCTCAATGTAGCGACGGTACTCCGAACGAACCTCACCACTTAAACCAGTGCCTAACATGGCATCAATGATCACATCGGCTTCTAGCAATGCGGTATTCCACTCATCCCAATCATTGTTAACACCATCGATGGACTGCCAATCTTGATATGCGCGTAAAGCATCACCTTTGAGCGCAGTCACATCACCAAGTTGGAAAACCTGTACATTGAGTTGCGCTTGTTTAGCAAGCGAGGCAAATACGTATCCGTCACCACCATTATTCCCTTTGCCACAAATGACTAAGATATTTTTTGATTTGGGATACAAGTGTAAAAAACGCTCATACACAGCCATACCTGCGCGTTGCATTAGGCTATACATAGAAACACCAGCCATTTGCGCTGCCAGCGTTTCACCGTTTTTTACTTGTTCTGCGGTGTAGAGTTTTAGGGCGAGATTAAAGTCCATCTTCACGTTCTGCGCATTAGGAAACACAATTATAAGTATACAAAAAAGCCAAGGCGAACCTTGGCTTTTGAGAAAGTTTTTTATCGCTACTGACTCTGAGACATCAATGCTTCAGCCGTCGCGTCTTGTATAGATAAAAACAACGAATTGATTTTCCCAGTCGGTGTACGCATGGGGTTCAGCGTAACGTTCTGGTACATAAACTCCGCTTGCTGAGTGACAGGACGTACGTTACGGCAGCGGAACAAGTAAGGACGCTGGCGCCACGTAATAAAGCTGCGGCAACCTAAATCATACACGGGCTTTGTTTTTAACTTAAACCATTCCTGCGAGATTTCAGGGAAGATATCAAAGATAGAACGACCAATTGCATCATGAGATTGCAAACCACTGTGATGAGTCATAAACCCATTCCACACTTGCACATTATAATCTCGGTCAATGACGACGAGCCCCATGTCGACGTTTTGTACCATGTCTACCATCCAATGGAATTGTTCAAACTCTGCTGGCATATTCAACATTAGAACTCCTCCATTAGATATGACAGTTTGTTATCGAGCAGCGGCAAAGATTCATCGACGAACATAAACAATAAATCACAACGGATTGACGTTCCCTCAATGTTGTAGCTCACCTCGAATGTCATGGTGCGGCTGAATGCGCCCGTCGTAGACTCAATGATCGAATCAATTGATATATGCTGACCAAGAAGCACTGGAGGGCTTTGGAAGAATCGCACTTCAGATTGTTCGCCCAAGCCATTTAAGAATGACCCCACCAAGATATTGGAAATATCCATGAGCAGCTCAAGCTCTTCCAGTTCGTCGCTATCAGCTGGCACTTTCATCAACTTCTTGAGATCCGATACGCTCGAATCGCTCAAAATCACCAGCGCTTCACCCGCAATACCTTCGCCACAAAAGCCCTGACAAACGCCCGATACGTTATCATGCGACGCTAAGTCACGGAGTGCCATGTGTAGTTCGCTCACTTCGAAAATATTAACGTTCGGAAGCGGTAATTGCACAAACACATCAAAATGACGCGCCAATGCATCTGCGGCTCGACCAATAGAGACGTTCGCCACTTCCATATAAATATCGCGACGACGTAAAATCGGTAACTCAATAGAAACAGGCGTGATAATTTGAGGACGAGGCTCTGGCTCAACCAACTCTTTAAGCGCATTCTTGAGTTCATCTTTGGCGATCGGTTTTTGAATAAACGCTTTTGCACCCAGTGCGAACACGCGCTCTTTCGCTTTAGGTTGGATATCCCCCGACACCACAACCACCGGAGTTGTATTCCCTAACCGCTGCATGTTTTCTAGTGTTTCAAAGCCATCCATTTCTGGCATGGTCAAATCAAGAAACATCAATTTAAACTCGTTCTTTTCGAGTTCTTCTAGCGCATTTTTTCCGTGGATAGCAAACGTAATATCGGCATTCAATGTGGCTGGTAGTGATCTCGCCATCTGTTTGCGTGCTAACGCTGAATCATCACAGATGAGTACGGGAAAAGACATTCAATCACCTTTTTATATTCCACAATCTGCGCCGGAGTCTAACAGATTGTTACAGCATGTAGTACGAGAAAACTGACGAGTTTTTATTTCTTTTTTTATTCAATAAGCATACGCAATATGAATGGATGAGTGAACAAAATGGCGAAAAAGCAAACATCCCATTCGCTGTTTAGTGACATGAAACAAACATGGATAAAACGCCTCCATTAAAAATAAGCACAAAGTTGCATTTTAAATTAAAAATCCGTTTTTACTCCCACTCTATCTGCTCAGTATGAGTACTGGGTAAATCGGTATCGCGTAGCAATAAAAAAGCACCCTTTCATAGGGTGCCTTGAATAATGTATTCATCAATAAAATGTCACGTCTATGGCACACCGTGACCTTTAGAAGCCACCCATACGCGATACCATTGCTCTCGAGTCAATTCGATATTCAGCGCATTTACTGCCGTTTGCACACGCTCAATCTTACCAGAGCCAATGATTGGAATTGGGTTAGATGGTAAACGACGTACCCAAGCGTAAATCACTTGGTCAATGCTAGTCGCCCCCACTTCTTCGCGAATCGCTTCTAATTCGTTGCGAACACGAACGGCTTGCTCACTGTCACCACTGAAGATTGAGCCACCACCGAGGCAAGACCAAGCCATTGGGCGCGTGCGCAACATTTGCATTTGATCAAGCGTTCCATCATGTGCAACCTCAAAATTAAGCGGGTTGATTTCCACTTGGTTAGTCACAAGAGGCTTACCCAAACGAGATTGCAACAATTCGAACTGACGTGGAGTAAAGTTAGATACACCAAAGTGCTTCACTTTACCCACTTTGTGTAGCTCTGAGAATGCTTCAGCCACTTCATCGGCATCCATTAACACGTCAGGGCGATGGATTAAAAGCACATCGATTTCGTCCACATTCAAACGCTCAAGCGAGTTATTCACCGATTGGTAGATGTGAGCGGAACTCGTATCATAGTGATTGATCTTACGCTCTGGTGTTTTATCTCCGCACAGATTGATATCACACTTTGTGACGATCTGAATCTGCTCTCGCACACTCTTATCGAGAGCAAGTGCTTCACCAAACAATTTCTCACACTCATAATTACCGTATATGTCCGCGTGATCGACCGTGGTAATGCCTAACTCAATATGTTGCTTGAGGAATGACAAACGCTCTTGAGCAGTCATGCCCCAATCAACTGCACGCCAATATCCTTGGACCAGCTCTGAGAACTCAGGACCTTTTGGTGCAGTCACAACTTTTGCAACCATGGTTTTTCTCCTTCAATTGATCTGCATTCATCGTAGTCTTGTTTTCACATCGGCTCAACGGGTAAACTTTGGCAATTCGAACTGGAGTACGAAATATGTCTTTTGCCCAACGCCTAGCCACCTTGATCGGAGAAGAAAGCATCAGCGGATTTGCACGACGCGTAGATGTGTCTGAAGCTTTAATACGCAAATATTTAAAAGGCAGTGAACCGAGCCTAACGAAAGCAAATCAAATTGCGATGCGAGCCAACTGCTCTCTTGAATGGTTAGCGACCGGATGTGGTTATTTATATCGCCGCGCTGAAGTCGTAGATATGGATGCGTACAAACTTGCATTTCAACACGTTATGAATCAGCCGTTGCCAGATGAGGCAGAAGAACAGCACCGTAAGCTCATCGCTGGCTATCAATACCTGCGTGCGCACAAAAAATCGGATGGATTTTTGGACGAGTCTGCGATGGCGACCTTCCTATCTCTCCATAAAGAATCTAAAAACGAGTCACTTTAACATCGATAATTTCGCCATCGCTGTGCAATTCCACATTTAAAGACGGTGATGGCGACGAAAACTCGTCCGGTTTTACCCAAAATAAGCTTCGAATCGTTTCTTGCGGATAGCGGTTTATCAACAAGATAACTTCTTTATCGACGAGCTCAGAAGATTTCTTTTCCAGCGCTTCAACGACGTCATAGTGTTCTTGTCCGATAGTTATATTGCGTAAAACCAATCCGTCTGTTCTTAAATTGAGGATTAAGTCATTGAGACTTTGCCATTGATATTCGGTCAAAAAAGAGAACTGAGCACTGTCCTTTCCCAAAACAACTTCACCATACAGATGCTGCTGATAGTACGAAAAATCGTCCAAACAAAATGTGCTGAAATACGTTGAAGCATCTTGCTGCTGCACGTCACAGCGATACCAGCTTCCCTTTGTTTCTATACGCTCTCTTAAATTGGAGTACGGCATTGCAGACAACGTGTCCTGCCACCAACTCTGGGTTGAAAATGCTGGAAACGTTACCGAAAAACAACATAAAGAAAACAGGACTCGAGGATAAAAGCGCATGAATTACTCTGGTTGATTAACATCGACCCCAGACATTACCGACTAGTAGAAATTGTTCAAGATAAAAATAGTGGCAGGTAGTGCGGAAAGTTGTAGAGCAGAAATTAAGAAGGCGCACATTTGCGTGCGCCTCTACCTCGTTACTCAATCGTGAGTGTGCGAATCGGAGATGTCTATTGATGCATCCCGAACATAAAACGAGGACTTACCGTAGGGTTTGAATCCATCCAAGTTGTGTGTAAAACCTCACATCCCTCCTTCTGAAGCAGTCATGTTGCTTTACACCTAAAGCATGGTTCATTTTGCTCAAAAAACAAGTTTTTTATCCCAAATTATGAGAGCAATAGCACAGTCTTGGTGAATGAATGACATCGCGACACTTCGAACACTCAATAGTGAAAAGCTAAATTGCATCTTTATTGATTAGGTCTAGACTCTGCGAAGCGTATACTTTCTCGCGTCCCTTCCACCAGCAACAGGAGAACTTGTTAATGACCAAACGAGAGAGAATTGTGAAATCTGTGTTAGCGCACGTACCGAAAGATGCGATTAACCAGTTTGTCTCTCGAGGGTCCACACCATTTTCTGTCCTGATTATGGCCGCAATCGTTGGCACACTAGCTGGTTTTGTCGGCACTTACTTCGAACTTGCGGTTCATTTTGTTTCTGAAACTCGTACCGAATGGCTAAGAAGCGAAATCGGTAGCGTACTTCCTCTTTGGCTTGCTGCGGTGCTGATCAGCGCGTTGCTTGCTTTTATTGGCTACTTTCTTGTTCACCGCTTTGCCCCAGAGGCGGCGGGCTCAGGTATCCCTGAAATTGAAGGCGCGATGGACAACATTCGCCCTGTGCGTTGGTGGCGAGTCCTGCCAGTAAAATTCTTCGGCGGCATGGGCGCACTTGGCTCCGGAATGGTGCTCGGTCGTGAAGGCCCAACGGTGCAAATGGGCGGTGCTGTCGGTCGAATGGTGACCGATATTTTCCGTGTGAAAGATGACGATACTCGTCATTCCCTACTCGCTTCAGGTGCCGCTGGTGGTTTGGCTGCCGCCTTTAATGCCCCACTCGCTGGCATTATGTTCGTTGTGGAGGAAATGCGACCTCAATTTCGCTATTCTCTGATCTCAATTCGCGCGGTGATCATCTCTGCTATTATGGCCAACATTGTGTTTCGCGCCATCAACGGGCAAGACGCTGTCATCACAATGCCGCAATATCACTCTCCAGAGCTTCAGTCCCTTTGGTTATTTTTATTGCTTGGCGCATTGTTTGGCGTATTCGGAGTGATCTTCAATAAATTGATTACCGTGGCACAAGACAGTTTTGTCGCAATTCACAAAAACGATCGTAAACGCTATTTAATTGTGGGTTCACTACTTGGTGGCATTTTTGGTCTGCTTCTCTTATACGTGCCACAGCTAACTGGCGGTGGCATCGGCCTTATTCCTGATATTACCAATGGCAACTACTCGGTATCCGTTTTAGTTCTGCTTTTCTTTGGTCGCGTCATCACGACGTTGCTATGCTTTGGCTCTGGTGCGCCGGGTGGTATCTTTGCACCGATGCTTGCTCTGGGGACCTTGTTTGGCTATGCATTCGGAGCGAGTGCTGATGTGTTGCTTCCTACGCTTGATATCGAACCTGGCGTATTTGCTATTGCGGGCATGGGGGCCCTGTTTGCTGCAACGGTACGCGCACCGATCACGGGCATTTTGTTGGTGATTGAAATGACCAATAACTACTACTTAATTCTACCACTTATCATTACTTGTTTAGGTGCCGTGATTATTGCTCAGTTGTTTGGCGGACAACCGATTTACAGCCAGTTGCTACATCGTACAATCAAAAACGATAAGTTACGTCAGCAGGATCTTCCTGAAAACCAATCGACATAATTCTCGCTTTGTTATTATTTCGCTCCAAACTATCGAAGGGTTTGGAGCGATAAACTCTACATTTTTACATCTTTTCCAAAATATTCGATACCAAACTCACAAAAACACCATTCTCTGATATTTCCTCACCACCTTTCATGAGTAAGCACTCTCTAAACTTGCTAGTATTCGCTACTCAAATAGAGCATTTCATCCAAATCATCACGTTTCGTTTCATTCAGGCAAAAATCAAATGGAGTAGATTTGAACTGGAGAAGACTTGTGCAGTTTTATAGCGTTCCGCCGTCTCAAGCCGCGTTAGCGCTAGGTATGATAGGTTTAGGACAAGCTTGGGCACTCTATGTCCCTGAAATTGGTGAACCAATACGCCCATTTTTAGCGTCACTCGGCGCGCTTTTACTCGCCCCTGTGCTGATAAAATATGCCACGAATCCACGATTATTTATGGTCGACATTCGTCACCCATTGAGCGGTAGCTTAATGGCCCCCATGAGTATGGCGTTACTGATCCTTGCAGATTATCTTGCTTCTGTAGCGCCAATCATTGCTTATCCACTCTGGTTTATGGCACTTTTGCTGCATTTTACTATGATGGTACTGTTTTTTAGCTTTCAGCTAATGAACTTCAAAATGTCGAATATTGTACCTAGCTGGTTTCTCTATCCAGTGGGACTGATCAGCAGCTCATTAGCAGGCTCCCAATTGGGTCACAACCTATTCTCTGAAACCTTAGCGATGATGTGCATTGGCATTTATTTCTTTATGTTACCGCTGGTGCTCTATCGTTTGGTGTTTTTCGGATCTCTACCGAGACGAGCCAGGCCGACCCTCGCAATTATGGCCGCACCGGTAAACTTGTCATTGGCGGCATACTTGGTGAACTTTCCCCTGCCCGATCCGATACTGACTGGCGCATTAGCAGGGATTGCTATCACAATGACGTTATTGATCTACCTGTGTTACTTCCGCTTACTTCGACTGAAGTTTCAACCTTCTATCGCGGCGGTAACCTTTCCTTCCGTGATCAGTGCCATTGCGATGCACCGCTTAACCTCCTTTTTTGCCGAATCGCATCCACATTGGCACTGGCTACACGATTTTGGCTTTTTAGAGCTCAGTATTGCGACTGTGTTAGTGGTTTGGGTATCGGCAGGTTACGTCAAAATGTATTGGCCAGAAATCGTTAAGTCGCCCTCTAAACAAGCATAAAAAACGGCCTCATCTGAGGCCGCTGTTCATCTCTATCAATAAGACATCAACCCGCAAACTTCGCCATGAAGTTCCCAATGTTAGTCAAACTCGATGCCGCCATTACGATAACAATCGCTGCTCCAGTTAGCGTTAAGTACATTGGGTGTTGGTAGTCACCGACAATATCTTTGCGTTTTGTCGCAACCAATACAGTGCCCAAAACGATAGGAAGAATAATGCTGTTCACTAGGCCCGCTAGCATCAAAAGAAGAATTGGCATGTCCATGGTTACCGTGCCTAGCGCGGTTAGGATAATGAAACCAACACACCACGCTTTCTCGTTTCGCGCCACAACTGGGAAAAGCGTCTTAATTAATGATATAGCCATGTAAGAGTTGCCAACCACAGACGTGATGGAAGCTACAAACAGTACTAAGCCAAAGATGAAGTAGCCGAGTTGGCCCGCACCTTGACGGAAAGCATCCGCCGCAGGGTTAGCTGTATCCAGCGTTGCGCCTGTCGCGATAACGCCAAACACCGCCAAAAACAGTAGGATTCGAATAACCACCGCGATAGAAATACCAGCCCACGCTGTTGAGGTGATGGAAGGCACGTTCTCTTTGCCTTTCAAGCCGATGTCTACTAGGCGTTGTGCACCCGTGTAGTAACCGCCAACTGCGCCGCCAACGATAGTCAACGTAGGCAGAAGCAAACTACCAACATCCATAGGCATCACCGCTGCACTTAGTGTCTCTCCCATCGGAGGTAAGCTCGTCATAGCCACGTATGCGATCAGAACAATCATAAACAAGCCAAGATAGCGGGCCATTTGGTCCATTCGTTTGGAAGCGTTATGAACCACAAACAACAAACAGCCAACGACACCGGTAAACAGTGCGCCCCATGTTGTGTCCACGCCCGTTAGCACATTGATGCCTAACGCTGCGCCACTCACGTTGCCAAAGTTAAACGCCACTGCACCAAGCGCAAGGAGAATACCAACACCATAACCCATGCCGGGTGCCACTTTGTTCGCAATGTCTTGGATTCGCATGCCAGAAACGCCCACAATGCGCCACAAGTTCATCACGATACCAAATGTGATAAAAATGGAAGCCAAAACAGGAAATGCCATGTCGACTTTGTAGATATTTGTGAAGACTGCGGTTTGAGTCAAAAAGCCGGGACCAACAGAGGTTGTCGCCATCAAAAAAGCGACACTAAGCATGGCTTTCTTTTGCCAACTGCTTTCTTTAACTGGAGCTGAAATAGAGGAGGTGCTGATAGTGCTTTGTGTAGTCATGCCGAGTCCCAAATTTGTTGTCTTTCTATTATTAGAAAATAGAAATACAACTGACCGAGATCAGCTGAACTTAGAGAAATATCTCTTTTTAAAACAAACGATTACAAGTTGTAGTCGTTCATTGGGCGCATATATTAAGAGCAACGAATGTGACTGTCAATACACAATTGCATAATTACTATTTATTGCGACTCACTTGACGATGATTTGGATATAAAAGATATAAAAAAGGATGGCAACTCGCCATCCTCTCTCAATTTTATTTGTCGATTTGATTAACGCAGGCCATGCAGAAATTCAGCACGGGTCGCTGGGTTGCTCTTAAAAATACCACCTAACGCTGTAGTCGTGGTTTCACTGGTGGCATCCATCACACCGCGTGATTTCACACAGTAATGCGTCGCGTCGATAGTCACCGCTACATCGTCAGACTCAAGCAATGTTTGCAAAGCAACAAGGATTTGCTGGGTCATACGCTCTTGAACTTGAGGGCGTTGCGCAAAGAAACGAACAATACGGTTGATCTTAGACAGGCCAATGATCTTACCGCGAGGAATGTAAGCAACAGCGGCTTTTCCGTCGATTGTCACAAGATGGTGTTCGCACGTACTGGTCACAGTAATGTCTTTCACGCGAACCATTTCGCTCACGTTCATCTTGTTTTCGATAACGGTGATCTTGGGGAAGTTGGAGTAATCCAAACCAGAGAAAATCTCGTCCACGTACATTTTTGCAATGCGGTGTGGCGTTTCCTCTAAGCTATCATCCGTAAGGTCGAGCTGAAGCAGACCAAGAATCTCACGCATGTGGTATTCAATCTTTTCCTTCTTCTCTTCACGGCTAACGGCATTAGGGCGCATTGGTGTTTCTAACCCGCGTTGCTCTAGCGCTTCTTTCACTAACTTTGCTGACTCGCTAAGACCTGACATTCCACTTCCTCTTTTGTAACTACCACTCTCGGTGTGAAATACAATTGCCGTGTTTTCATCCCGTAGCGTTAAAGTCGCTCAGTCCGATGTTTATAACGCCAAGGCACATAACAAGAATACACTGAGCTATTTTCTCATGCTCCGTAGGAACTTTACCCCTTTCGGATGGGTGACAAGGATACTCGGATTTTTGAATAATTACACCCATATTTTATAGGTGGACATTCTTACTCGGTCCCCTTTTATGGTAGAGTTGCCACAAAACAAAAGAACATAGGATTATCTCAATGGGCTGCTGCGACGCACCTGGCTTGATGCCAATTGAAGAAGCGATGGATAAGATGCTATCGCGAATCAAACCTATCCAAACGACACTTTCTCTTCCTCTTGCTGACGCTCTGGGTTTTGTGCTGGCTGAAGACATTTTATCGCCAATTCACGTGCCCCCTTTCGACAATTCAGCGATGGACGGTTATGCCATTCGTATTCAAGACCTAGAAGTGTCTACAGTGTTGCCTCTGGCAGGTAAATCCTTCGCAGGTCAGCCTTTTGAGGGTGAATGGCCGGCAGGCACTTGTGTTCGAATCATGACTGGCGCGAAAATTCCGGAAGGCTGTGATGCCGTTATCATGCAAGAAAATACGGAAGTGACCGACGCTGGTATTCAGTTCAACCAAACGGATGTGAAGCCGCAAAATAACATCCGCCCTACGGGTGACGACATCAAGCAAGGCGATATTGTATTGGCAAAAGGCGCGCGCCTGACACCGCGCGATATTCCAATGATTGCCTCTCTTGGTGTCAGCCATGTCACCGTCGTGCGTAAGCCAAAGGTGGCATTTTTCTCCACAGGTGATGAACTTAAACCATTGGGTGAGCCACTCAAGGCGGGTCAAATCTACGACAGTAATCGTTACGGTATTAAGCCGCTGATTGAAAACTTTGGTTGTGAAGCGATTGATCTTGGCATTATCCCTGACTGCCCAGAAACACTAAAAGCAACATTCGAAAAAGCACAAACTCTCGCGGATGTAGTTGTAACGTCTGGCGGCGTCAGCGTTGGTGAAGCAGATTACACCAAAGACATTCTTGAAGAACTTGGCGAAATCGGTTTCTGGAAACTGGCAATCAAGCCGGGTAAACCTTTCGCATTTGGCAAGTTAAGTACTGCTTGGTTCTGTGGGCTACCAGGTAACCCTGTATCTGCGGTGCTAACAATGTACGTACTTGTTCAACCAATGTTGACTAAATTGGCAGGCCACACTGAATGGAAAGCACCTGAGTCTATCCCTGCGACGACTAAAACCGCATTTAAGAAAGCGCCGGGACGTACAGACTACCAACGCGGTATCTATACTCTAGAAAACGGTAAATTTGTCGTTGAAACCACTGGCAACCAAAGTTCAGGAGCCTTCCGCTCAATGAGTTTGGCAAACTGCTTTGTTGTGTTGGAACGTGAGCGTGGCCGTGTGGAAGTTGGCGAAACGGTTCAAATCCAACTGTTTAACTCAACGTTATACTAGGAACATACCGTGGATATTCTTTCCGATCAGGAGATGCTGCGCTATAACCGCCAGATCATTCTTCGCCAGTTCGATTTCGAAGGGCAAGAAGCGCTCAAACAAAGCTCAGTGCTTATTTTGGGTGCTGGCGGTTTAGGTTGCGCTTCTAGCCAATACCTTGCCACGGCTGGTGTTGGCAATATTACTTTTATCGATGACGATATTGTTGAGCTCTCCAATTTACAACGCCAAGTATTGCACCACGACGCCGATATTGGCAGTAAAAAGGTTGACTCCGCGGCGGATGCATTGCGGGAACTTAATCCTCATATCGAAGTAAACACCGTCGCTAAACGCCTTGACGACACTCAGCTTCAAGCTTTGATTGAACAACACACTGTGGTGGTCGATGCTTCAGATAACGTCGACACTCGCAATCAACTCAACCGACTCTGCTTTGCAACAAAAACACCGCTTATTTCTGGTGCAGCCATTCGTATGGAAGGCCAAGTGAGTGTGTTTACGTACGACGACCCAACTCAACCGTGCTATCAGTGTTTGAGCGCGCTATTCGGCAGCAGTGCATTAAGTTGCGTTGAAGCTGGCGTCATGGCGCCTGTTGTGGGTATTGTAGGCGCTGTACAAGCGATGGAAACCATCAAGGTGATTGCAAATTACGGCCAACCCAAAAAAGGGAAGATCCTCATTCTCGATGCGTTTAGCATGTCCTGGCGGGAAATGAATTTGATGAAAATGCCGACCTGCCCTGTTTGTGGCTAAGTAATGCTGTCAGCTTATCAATGAAGATTCTCAAAAAGCTCAACGTAACGTTGAGCTTTTTCTTATTCTGAGATTCATATTTCGAACCAAATAACTTACCGATATAAAATTCATTATAAACAGTAAGTTAAAAACTGGCACATTCCTTTCATTGCATATCATACAAACCAATGAGAGGGCGAATCATGAAAAGGACATCACTATTACTTGGATCTCTGTTTGCAAGCGCATACGTAAGCGCAGCGCCATTCGACACTTGTCCGAGCAAAGCATATTTATTCCAATCGACCCCAGTGCAAGTTTACGGCGTTAATCTGGTTACCGGATCAACCAAGTTACTGACCGACGATGTGGGCTTAGCATCTGGTATTAACGGCGTCGGTTTCAACTTCACTGATCGATACATCTATGGTTACGATACAACCAACTTGAAAATCGTACGTTTAGGCCAGGACTTTCAAGCAGAAACTCTCAACGTACAAGGGCTTCCTAGCCATACGTTTTTTGTCGGTGACGTGTACAACCACGTATACTACTTGTATCGCAAAGGTAAAGGGCTGTTTTCCATTGATCTGTCGCCGTTAGATACGGACCCAAATGCTACCTTAACCCTGAATAAAATCACATCAAATGCAAGTGTGAGTTTAACCGATTTTGCGTTCCACCCTGGCGACGGTGCGCTCTATGGTATCGATAATGGGTCTGGCGTATTGTATAAATTCGATACAAAAACAGGCCAAGCAACCGCGATCGGCAATACAGGGGAAACGGGTACCTTTGGTGCAGGCTACTTTGATGTAAACGGAAACTACTACGTATCGCGTAACCAGGACGGCAAAATTTATCGCGTCGACTTATCAGAAAATAATGCCGCCAATATCGCTGCGGGCATTGTTCCTGCTGTAGAGTTTGTGTCTAACGGTCCAAGTTCCAGCCAAAATGACGGTGCCCGATGCGCGAACGCTCCTGTTATTGACGAAGACGAGCCAATTGACTTTGGTGACGCACCTGACACTTACGCTACCTTGCTCTCTTCTAACGGACCACGCCACGCTGTTGATGGTGTAACTTGGCTTGGCACAATTGCGCCAGATGGTGATGCCGATGGACAAGTGGCTCCGTCTGGAGATAACAAAGTTGGTACAGCAGATGAAGATGGCGTCGGCTTTGTTGCCGCACTCGACCCAGGGTTAAGTTCACTAGTGAGCGTAACTGCATCAACATCCGGCTACTTGTCAGCTTGGTTTGACTGGAACCGAGATGGTGACTTTGCTGACGAAGGTGAGCAAGTATTCACCGATGAGTTACTCTCTGCAGGCAGCAATACGCTTCCATTTGTCGTCTCTGAACTGGCAACCGCAGGTCCTAGCTGGAGCCGATTCCGCTTTAGCCAACAAACTGGTCTGAACTTCGATGGCGGATCAACATCAGGTGAAGTAGAAGATTACCCAATCACAATCACTGAAAACGGCGTATCCGTACAGCACTTCCCAAGTGCCGATTCCTACGCAACGGTCGCGTATGAAGACAACTGGCCTTACACCGCTGACTACGACATGAATGACGTAGTCATTAAGTTCCGTATGACTGAAACACGTATGGACGGCACGGTGGAAAATATCCAAATTAGCGGAGATCTGGCCGCCTATGGGGCTGGCTATAAAAATGGCTTTGCTATTCGTCTACCTGGCGTTTCGAAAGCGAGCATTGAAAACGGCTTAACAAAGCTAACGTTTAATGGCAAAGAACAACCGACCAACGGTCTAGAAGCGATATCAGAAGAAGCCATCTTTATTATCAGTGACGACCTCAGTCAGTATGCGCAAAGTCAATGTGCGTATTTTCGAACCCAAACGGGTTGCAATGATAACGTCGCGTTGTCTTTCACACTGACCATCTACTTTAAGGAAGGAGCCGACCGCTCAGCGCTACAGGCCATGCCTTATGACCCATTTATCTTTGCCACACCCAATACATATCACGGCGATGGCATCACCTTTCAACCAGGTAGAAAATGGGAAGTACATTTGCCAGACCAAGCACCAACTGAGCAGTTTGATGACGCAAACCTATATGGCGTGGGCGTAGACGCAAGTGACCCGGCTCGAGGCGTGTACTTCAAAACAGCGAACAATCTCCCTTGGGCATTGCTTATCGTCGAAGAGTGGAATTGGCCGCTAGAGAAAGTTGACTTAGTTGACGCTTACCCAGAGTTTGCCACCTACGCCGAGTCTGGTGGGCGAGAAGGAGCAAACTGGCATACCCAACCTAAAGCAAACAAACGTTACATTCCATAGGAGAAGCATCATGAAAAACTTAATCACAATCATCATGGGATTAGCGTTAACAGCCTGCGGTGGTGGCGGTGGCGGCGGTGGCGACAAAAGCAACGATAACGCTACTCCACCTCCAGCTCAAACTACCGTTATTGTTGAAGAGCCAAGCATGCAAAATTTAGACGTACCAGATGGGTTCGATTATGACCCAAGGTTAGAAAGCTCACTTGCGGTAGATATTAGTGGTTACTCTTTACAGCGCGCACATCTGAGCATTTATAAGGAGTACCGTGAAGATGCGTCTGGAACCTACCAAGCGAAATATTCGAGCAATGTTGCTTCTGCTGCGCTGACGAGTGGGAAAGCTAACTTAGACTTCTCCACCTCGGATAGCCAAGGTAACCTGTTAATCGAAATTTGGTTCTACGATGGCTCAGAACCTCTGCAAAAAGTCGTCTCAACCGGAAATACGACATGGCGCATGTAAGATGCTCTATTGGTGAGCATTGATACTCGGGACTGGCGCAAGCCACAGGTTTTAAGACAAAATCGCATCGTTCTTTGAACATGCGATTTTTTTGTTGTAAAACAAAATGATTACTTGAAACAATAGCAATGGAGCGCAAATTGGATAATCCCAAAACCTATATGTTGGTCTTCAGCGGTTTCATTGCCCTACTTGTGCTCTTGTTGCTCATTAAGCAGACGGATGAGAACACGGTTTCAGCCACCGTCATTAGCAACACTTTAACTCAGTCCCTTGATGGTCAACGTCGGTACCTCACTATCAATTCACCTGAGATAGAGCAACAACGAGTGACGGTTCCAGTGTCCGCATCTTGTCCAGTGGGCTCTATTGCGTTGTTCCACCAAGCATCCCGCTCAAGTTTTGACTCATCCCTTTCATTCATTCGCTGTGAGTAAAAATACTGTGCGGACTTCCCAAATCAGAAGGATTTAACCATGCAAGCATTGATCGATGCCAAAGAACTTCATGCTTTATTAGACCAACCGAATGTAAAACTTCTAGACGCGAGTATTCGTTTTCAAATTCCTTCCGAAGGGAAAAAGGTCACCAATAAGTGGATTCCAGGCTCATTGCGTTTCGACTACGACAATGACTTTTGTCTCCCAGATACCAATCTCCCTCATATGATGCCAACAGAAGAAGGGTTTAATCACAGCGCTCAGAAACTTGGCCTGAACAACGAAGACCTTATTATTGTTTATGACAACTCTGGAACACTCGCCTCTCCGCGCGCATGGTGGATGTTTAAGGCAATGGGACACGATAATGTCAAAGTACTTAATGGTGGCCTCCCGGCTTGGATTGAGGCTGGATTGCCTGTCACGGATGCCTTGTCAGAAGCTAAGCAGCTTGGAAACTTTACCGGGAAATTAAATAAACATGCTTTTTTGGACGCAAATGCAATATTAGAGTACTCAAACAATTGCAGTGCAAACATTGTTGACGCTCGCTCACGTGCACGTTTTTTAGGCGAGGTACCAGAGCCAAGAGAAGGACTGCGTTCTGGTCATATTCCTAATTCTGTTTGCCTCCCTTTTCAAACATTATTGAGTAATGGCTTTATAAAGGCAGACTCGGAATTGAAACAAGCATTTAGTGCACTAACGTTATATAATGATAAATCAATCATTTTCAGTTGTGGCTCAGGTGTAACGGCCTGTATTTTGCTGCTAGCAGCATACCAGTTAGGTTGGCGTGATTTATCGGTCTATGACGGGTCATGGACAGAATGGGGCGCAGACCACTCATTACCCATTACTCGCTAATCTAGGAGCTATCGAAGCGGCATGGTCAGGTTAAAGAAGAACATTTGGACACTATACATGGCGCTACTTACGATAAGCGCCGTGCTGTTCGTGTTGTTTGGCCGCTACCATTATGAGTCAACCCTGAATAAGTACAAAGATAAGCAGCTCCTACAATTGGAGCTGTTTGCCTCTTCTGTCGAATCACTTCTGAAAGGACAAGAATCGTTACTTGAAGTCATTGGTCATCAGTTGGTCGAGAGAAATGACTTTACTCGTACAGCAGCAGTTCAAACTCGCCCGATGCTGGACAAACTGCTCAGTATCCATCCGGCGATTATTGGATTCGGCCTAACCAACCCCGATGGAGACTACATCGCCGTAAGCTCCAATTTGATCTTGGCAAAGCTGCATAATCTAAAACAAGATCCACTGACTCGTGATACCTTTTTGGCAGCGCTCAACTCTGACCGAATGATTATAGGTCGAACGTATTTTATGCCAGCTCAAGATTCACTTGTGATTCCGATCCGAAAAGCAATTCCAAATAAAGATGGTGTTGTACAAGCAGTGATGACGGCTGGCTTTAATATGAATTCATCTTCGGTTTTTCGTAACGACATCCATGCTAATGAGCACAACCGGGTCACATTGATCCGCAGTGATGGCTACCTTACTTTTAGCTCGTCAGAAGACACAACCCTAGAAGATTACCTAAAACCTGCCAATGATTTAGATATAAAAGCCGTTATGGCTCAAATAACAAAAGATTCAGGCTGGGATATGGCGCAACTAAAAGAGCTCACACGAGCGCTAAATATTGTTGTCGACAATTCTCGCCTGAGTGAGTTAATCACATTGAGATACCTTCCTGATTATCATCTTTGGGCCTCTTCCTCGACAGATTTGAATTTTATTAAGCGCGGATTTTACGAACAGTTTGCACTGTACTCGATTGTTTTTCTTATCGTCCAAGGTGCTTTTTACGCTTTATTTCGCTCCATTGCGAATAATGAACATAAAACAAAACTGCGTTTGCTCTATCAAGCGAACCACGATCACCTCACTGGATTGCCAAACCGAGAGTACTTACGCGCAAACATTCGACACTGGCTTTCTGGGAAAGGGAATCCTTTTTCTTTGATGTTTATCGATATTGATAATTTCAAATCAGTCAACGACACACATGGTCATGACTTTGGCGACGAAGTTCTAAAACAAATATCTATCCGCTTAAACACCTTTGTTAGCGATGGCCGATTAATCATCCGTGAAGCCAGTGACGAGTTTATTTTTCTAACGAATCGAATTGATGAAGTAAGCGTTAAAAGACTAGCGAGCGACTTAATAAAGGCGCTATCAGAACCCTACGAAGTCAATGACAGTCAGTTCCTGCTCAGTTGCAGTATTGGTATTGCCTGCTATCCACACCATGGTGAAACATTAGATGAATTGCTCCTGTCAGCCGATATTGCGATGTATCAAGCGAAAAAACAACGCAACGTATACAGCCTGTTCAATCAACAGATGCAAGCTACACATCTGCGTAAAATGAAAATTGAGCAACGCCTGAGGCTCGCGATAGATAAGCAAGCGCTTCATATGGTTTATCAACCTCAGTTAAACCTAGAAGGCGATATTTATGGTGTCGAAGCGCTTATTCGTTGGAGTGATGATGAGCTCGGCTTAGTCCCACCAAGTGAATTTATTCCCGTCGCAGAAAGCACTGGGTTGATGGTTCGTATTGGTGAACAAATCATTGAAAATAGCCTGACAGATATGGCTAAACTGACTGGTAATATTGATACATCTATCCAGATGTCTATTAACATCTCGGTCAAACAGTTTGTTCACGCCAAATTCATTACTAATCTTATGAATGCTATTGAGAAACGCGGCATCGAATGTTCAAAGATTACCCTAGAGATCACCGAAAACCTGTTTATTGAAGATCTTGAAAAGTTCGCACCAATTTGCGAGCGCTTGCATGCTCTTGGCTTTAAAATCTCGCTCGATGATTTCGGGACTGGCTACTCTTCATTAAGCATGTTGCGTACGCTACCTATTGACGAGGTGAAGATTGACAAGAGCTTTGTCGATCACATTGAGCATGACAAAAAAGCACTGAATATGGTTAAGAATATCATTTCTATCGGCAAAAACTTTGAAATGAAAGTACTGGCTGAAGGAGTAGAAACGCTGCAACAACTGAATGAGTTAAAAGCTTGCGGTTGTGATTTGATTCAGGGCTACTTCTACTCTAAACCTTTATCGCTTGAAGACCTGATCGCTTTTACGAAGCAGAACCAAAGCAAAGAAACCGTAGTTGAATAACTACGATCGCTTTGCTTAGAAGGTTTTATTTATTCATTTCTTGGTACATCACCTCCACCAACTCGCCTTTCGGGTCGCCTGATAATTCCCAGGTAAAAATGCCACCTAAGTTCGCCTGTTTAGCCCAATTTGCTTTGGCTTTGATCGAGCGTTGATCTTCGTAAGAGATAAAGACTTTCTTTACAGGATGCCACAAGTAAGGCGCTTGAGATTGCTCATCATACTTGTACTCGTAGCCCTGCTCCGCTCCATAGTTCTTCACTAAATCCCAGAACATGAAATAGCCGTTCTCACCCGTACCAAACTGCGCTCCTTGCTCGGATACGAGATCTTGCGTTGGTAAGCCACCCGAAAAGTCTTTAGTACCTTGCCAGCCACGCCCATAAAATGCAGCGCCAATCACCAGTTTTTCACTTGGAATACCCAGCTCGATCATCTGGTTGATGAACACGTCTGCGCCCATGCCCCACCAGCTTCGCTCTGTCGCGTGCAAGTTGGTAGTATGGCCAGTTTGTTGCCCCCACCCACCAAGAAAGTCATACGTCATCGCAAACATGTTGGTTAGGTACGGCTCTGCTGCTTTCCAATCGATACCTGCCGCTTTTGGACCAACGCCTACCGCCGTAGAAAGCTCGTATTCACGTTTGGTTTGATTTGTGAGTTCATCTAACTCTGCACGCATGGTTTTCACCAAGTAGGTAAACGCCTCACGCTCAGACGCTTTTTGTTCATCAGAAAGCTTGGTATCTGGGTTCCAAGGCGACGTTGTTAAACCGCCACCGCCTGGGTATTCCCAATCCAAATCAATGCCATCAAAGAAATCATATTGAGCAATCAACTCAACGGCACTTTTTGAGAATTGATCCATCGCTTGTTTGTTTTTCGCCATAGCATGGAACGGTTCGGACATTGTCCAACCACCAAAAGAAGGAAGAATTTTGAGATCAGGATGTTGTTTCTTCATTTCGGCAAGTTGAGCGAAGTGACCTTTGTATGGCACGTTAACTGAGACAGCGCCAAAGTTCTTTTCCAGTGCCGCTTCGGTATCGACAATGATCGCCGTATAGGGATCTTTTCCTTCGCATTGTTTAGCTGCTAGGTTTTGCACCGTTTCAGAGGCACCGGTATGAGGACCGCACATACTGAGAAACGCGTAAATCACATGTGTCAGTTTATCGGCGGGAATATCTTTCACCGTGTATGGGTTTTCTGCATTCGCGTACTGCCAATCCGCAAAGTAACCCGCTACGACTTTTTGCTCGGCGTGCGCCGCACCAGTTATCCCCATAATTAGTGCAGCAAGAAGTGTCTTTTTCATTGTTTTCTCCAGAGTAGGTGTACAAATTTAAAGCTACTCCTAGAGAATATTTTTAACTTGAAAACGAAATCAGGCTGCGAGTCATTTATAAATCCTCGCAGCCTGATTACATAAGTTGCATATTATTTGTGCTAACTCTCAGATGCCGCGTTACCGTGCATCTGCTCATCCAAGTTCAATACTGTCAAAGCGTTGCTTACACTGGTAGCAATCACGTCGATTGCACCGGTACGTAACGCACCAAGTAATGCAAGCGGTTTACTGTTTTCAGCAGCGATAGCAATCACTTCTGCGATTGGCCGAAACTCTTCAATTCCAAGGCCAATGACACGGTCACTCATTACGGTGTTGGCAACGTTACCGTGAATATCAAAGAAGTCATAACCCGCAAAGTCCCCTACTACGCCTTGTTTTAGTCGGGATTGAACCACTTCATCTGGTGTAAACCACCCTAGATCGACCATGTAGCTGTTTTCGCTCATATCACCAATACCGACTAAAGCGACATCGGCTTTACGTGCCAAATCGAGCGTTTGTTTGACGGTCGCATTCTGCATGAACGCCATTTTTTGCTCGCGGTTTTCTGCATAAGCCGGCGCGTAAAGCGTTTCGGACGTTCCGCCGTACTTTTTCGCTAACTGACGACAAATGTGGTCAGCATTGTACATACCACCACGCGGGTGAATACCGCCGATACCACACACAAATTTGCAGTCTCGTGGGGTGATCACCCCAATATGATGAGCAACAGAAGAGACGTTACGCCCTTGTCCAACGGTCACCACCATGCCGTTTTTAAGCGTACTGGTGAGATAATTGGATACTAATCCCGATACCTGCAGTCGCTGCGCTTCTTCATTCGGTTGGTCAAGAGCGACAAGCGCGCGCTTTACGCCAAATCGCTCGATCAAACGTTGCTCAATCTTGGCGCTGAATACCGGGTGATATTTAACGGTGATTTCAACGATGCCTTCATCACGCGCTTGTTTGAGCATTCGCCCTACCTTCGCGCGTGAAATGGCAAATTTTCTCGATATCTCTTCCTGAGTCGCACCGTCCTGATAGTAGGCAACGGAGATCTCTGTCAACAAATCCGTGTTTTCAATGGAAATATCTTGGTTAGAACTGCTCATGTTTACTCTCGTCGTTTAAGAGGCCCGACATTGTATGCAATAAGTGAGCATCTGCTCATTGACTTAGCATATGTTCTCCATCAATTTAAACGCAACATTTGCTCACTGCAATAACATTTTCTCAGTACGATTTTTTGCTATTTCTAACAACGCTCAAGCATTGAGCAATAAGGGCAAACGTTTATTTGGGTTAACCGCTAAACACACAGTAAAAAAACGTTGATGAAGTTCACTATAAGTCGATTTCACCGATTGACTTTCGGCATAGATAGGATAAATATGAACACATCATTTACTCAGCTATCGATCAAATGTTCATAGCATTTGTTCGGTAACGAAATTTTCCGTAGTTGGCTGAGCAGATGTCTCATTAAACGCGATGAGACGATTAGCTAACTCGCTTGCAAATGCACAAGCTGTGGCAACAAAAACCACGCTTAAGCCCATTTATATAGGATGATCGATTATGAGCAACAAGTTAGAGCAACTTCGTAAACTAACGACTGTAGTAGCAGACACTGGTGAAATTGATGCAATCAAAAAGTACCAGCCAGAAGACGCAACAACTAACCCTTCTCTTATCCTAAAAGCAGCTCAAATCGCAGAGTACGCACCTCTAATCGATGCTTCAATCGAATACGCTAAAGCACAGAGCAACGATAAAGCTCAACAAGTTCAAGACACTTGTGACATGCTTGCAGTAAACATCGGTAAAGAAATCCTAAAAACTATCCCAGGTCGTATCTCTACAGAAGTTGATGCTCGCCTATCTTACGATATGGAAGGCAGCGTAGCGAAAGCACGCCAACTAGTGAAAATGTACAACGATGCTGGCATCACTAACGACCGCATCCTTATCAAACTGGCGTCTACTTGGGAAGGTATCCGCGCAGCTGAAATCCTAGAGAAAGAAGGCATCAACTGTAACCTGACTCTTCTATTCTCATTCGCTCAAGCGCGTGCTTGTGCAGAAGCGGGCGTATTCCTAATCTCTCCATTCGTTGGCCGTATTATGGACTGGTACAAAGCAAAAGAAGGCCGCGACTTTGAAGCATCAGAAGATCCAGGCGTACTGTCTGTTACTAAGATCTACAACTACTACAAAGAGTACGGCTACAAAACGGTTGTTATGGGCGCAAGCTTCCGTAACATCGGTGAGATCCTAGAACTTGCTGGTTGTGACCGTCTAACTATCGCTCCTGCTCTACTTGCAGAACTAGAAGCTGCAGAAGGTGAAGTGGTTGAGAAGCTAGTTGATTCTAAAGGCGCAGCTGAGCGTCCAGCACCAATGACTCATGCTGAGTTCCTATGGGAACACAACCAAGACCCAATGGCTGTTGAGAAACTGGCAGAAGGCATCCGCAACTTCGCAGTTGACCAAGGCAAACTAGAAGCGATGATCGAAGCTAAGCTTTAATTGCTTACCAAGAGCGAGTAGCCCGTCTACTCGCTTTTAGCATCAACGCTCATTCAAAATTTTCTATTTGAACTTGTTTAGACGAGTTCCCTCTATTTAAACACTTATCGAGAAGTAATCACTATGGATCGTAAATACCTAGCAAATGCAATCCGTGCGCTAAGCATGGATGGTGTTCAACAAGCTAACTCTGGCCACCCAGGCGCACCTATGGGTATGGCTGATATCGCTGAAGTTCTTTGGCGCTCTCACCTAAACCACAACCCATCAAACCCTGAATGGGCAGACCGCGACCGTTTCGTACTGTCTAACGGCCACGGCTCAATGCTAATTTACTCTCTACTGCACTTGAGCGGTTACGAGCTATCTATCGATGATCTGAAAAACTTCCGTCAGCTTCACTCTAAGACTCCAGGTCACCCAGAGTACGGCTACGCTCCTGGTATCGAGACAACAACGGGCCCTCTAGGTCAAGGCATCACCAACGCTGTTGGTATGGCAATGGCTGAGAAAGCGCTAGCAGCGCAATTCAACAAAGAAGGCCACGACATCGTTGACCACTTCACTTACGTGTTCATGGGCGACGGCTGTCTAATGGAAGGTATCTCGCACGAGGCTTGCTCTCTTGCTGGTACGCTAGGCCTAGGCAAACTGATCGCATTCTGGGACGACAACGGCATCTCTATCGACGGTCACGTTGAAGGTTGGTTCTCTGACGATACACCTAAGCGTTTCGAAGCTTACGGTTGGCACGTAATCCCAGCAGTAGACGGTCACGATGCTGACGCAATCAACGCAGCGATTGAAGCTGCAAAAGCGGATCCTCGCCCTACTCTAATCTGTACTAAGACTATCATCGGTTTTGGTTCACCAAACAAATCTGGTTCACACGACTGTCACGGTGCACCACTAGGCGCTGAAGAAATTGCAGCGACACGTAAAGAACTAGGTTGGGAGCACGGTCCTTTTGAAATTCCGCAGGAAGTCTACGCAGAATGGTCAGCGAAAGAAACAGGCGCAGCTAAGGAAGCAGCGTGGAACGAGAAATTTGCAGCTTATGAAGCAGCGTACCCTGAGCTGGCAGCTGAATTTAAACGCCGCGTAAACGGTGAACTTCCAGCTGAGTGGGAAGAGAAAGCAAGCCAAATCATTGCAGATCTTCAAGCAAACCCAGCAAACATTGCGTCACGTAAAGCATCACAAAACGCTCTAGAGGCATTTGGTGCTTTACTACCTGAATTCATGGGCGGCTCTGCTGACCTAGCGCCTTCTAACCTAACCATGTGGTCTGGTTCTAAGTCTCTAGAAGCGAATGACTTCTCTGGTAACTACATCCACTACGGTGTACGTGAATTTGGTATGACTGCTATTATGAACGGTATCGCACTACACGGCGGTTTCGTTCCTTACGGCGCAACATTCCTAATGTTCATGGAATACGCTCGTAACGCAATGCGTATGGCTGCTCTGATGAAAATTCAGAACATCCAAGTGTACACTCACGACTCTATCGGTCTTGGCGAAGATGGCCCAACTCACCAACCAGTTGAACAAATCGCGTCTCTACGTTTGACTCCAAACATGAACACATGGCGTCCATGTGACCAAGTTGAGTCTGCTGTAGCATGGAAACTAGCGATTGAACGTAAAGATGCACCAACAGCACTTATCTTCTCTCGTCAAAACCTAGCGCAACAACCACGTAGCGCTGAGCAAGTTGCAGACATCGCGAAAGGTGCTTACATCCTGAAAGACAGCGATGGCAAACCTGAGCTAATCCTAATCGCAACAGGCTCTGAAGTTGAGCTAGCAGTGAAAGCCGCTGAACAACTAACCGCAGAAGGTAAGAAAGTACGCGTGGTTTCAATGCCATCAACAGATGCATTCGACAAACAAGACGCAGCTTACCGTGAAGCAGTTCTACCATCAGACGTAACAGCACGTATCGCTATTGAAGCGGGCATCGCAGATTTCTGGTACAAGTACGTTGGTTTCGACGGTCGCATCATCGGTATGACAACGTTTGGTGAATCTGCGCCAGCTGACCAGTTGTTCGAAATGTTTGGTTTCACTGTAGAAAACGTAGTGAACACAGCAAAAGAACTACTAGCGTAATTGCGTTAAAAGATAATCAGTTTTCTCTATTGCGAATTTGAAAACTGAAAAGCCCCGCCAGAAATGGCGGGGCTTTATTTTATCTCGAATTTGTTTGAGATATTTGGCGTCGCTAAAAGGCAGCTTTACGACTGCTTATCTTCAAATCGAATCGCAAGCTGATAGAAATCTTGTACTTGTTCTTTCAACTGACGGCTGTTTTGCTCAACAGAATGCGTAGCTGCTAAATTTTGCTCTGCGGTCGACGCAATAGAATGAATGTGCTGGTTTACATCGCTAGATAGCTTTAACTGGTTATTCGCCGCTTCTGCCACATCAACCATCAAACCACTCATGCTTTGCATCATCTGTTCAACTTCAGACAAACGCAGCGCGCTTTGCTCAGCAACTTGAGAACAGGCATCGGTTTGCTCTTTGTTTGCCAAAATATCTTTCTGCCAACCTTCTATCGTCGAAAGCATAGCAGAGATAGACGCTTGAATTTGCTCCGTCGCATTCGACGTACGTCCAGACAGTGCGCGAACTTCATCAGCAACAACAGCAAAACCACGACCTTGCTCACCTGCCCTTGCTGCTTCGATCGCCGCGTTCAGCGCCAGCAAGTTGGTCTGCTCTGCAATACCACCGATTTCAACCATCAAATGATTCACTTTCTGTGCCTGATCGCTCAGTTGATACGTCGTTTCCGTTGCTTTTTCAGCTTGAAGACTCAATTGAGCTAGGTTGGTATGCGTTTGATCGATCGTCTCTTTGGCCATCATGCATGACTTCAAGGTGTCATCAATTAGCATATGCGCATCGTTGGTGCTTGAAGATACCGAATTCGCTGAAGATTCCACTTCTTGCGTCGCATCTCGCACGCGTCGAATATCACTGTTTTGTTGGTTCAACGCGGCTGAAACCTCAGCAGTTGTTTGACTGAGTTCTTCAGCGCAATTTTGCAGTGGCAGCGCCGAATCGGTCATTCTTCCCAATACGGTTCGAATCCTTGCAGACAACATTTTGATATGGAAATCAGCAATCGAAAATGCGCTATTGCCTGAATAGATCAAACGGCTCACGCTGTCATACTGTTTTTGCAGCTTTTTGAGCTGTTGCGGCGTATCAATCAACTCTTGGCGGAACAATAACGCTAAAACGCTCGCTGGTAATCCACTTGCAAGCCAAGCAAGCGGACCTTCAACAGATAGTGCGTACGCTGCGGCAGGTGCAGTTAATGCACCAAGTAGAATCGCATAGCGAACCGTTTCGTTAATTTTTAACGACCAGGTTCTACCCGCTTTCTCGGCGGCTAGCATCCCCTTGTAAGCTTTTGCAGCAATATCCACCCATTCACGCTTAGGCTTAACGCGCACAGATTGATAACCGACAACTTGGTTTTTTTCATAGATAGGCGTTACGTAGGCATCTACCCAGTAATAACCGCCAGATTTGGTGCTGTTTTTAACCATACCTCGCCACGCTTTGCCTTCTTTAAGGCGTGCCCACATATCACCAAAAGCGGCTTTAGGCATGTCACTATGACGGACGATGTTATGATTCTGACCGACTAACTCCTCGTACGTGTATTCTGCAACGCGACAAAACGCGTCATTACAATAAGTAATAACGCCTTTTAAGTTAGTGGTCGAAACGAGTTCTTCAAGTTCTCCGACGAGGGTTTCTTGAGCTTTCTGAGAAAAATTGGCTGACATAGACGATACTTCTATAATTTTTATTAGTTTTCGGCGAGATGTATACAGGATTATTGTTTTTATTACAAAATGTTAGATAAAAAGTATTATCAATACGACATTTTTAGTGTGGGAATTATCATCACTGGCAGAAATTTGCGCGTCACCAGTCAAAATTTGAGCTAATAAACAAAAAACTCAGCGTTCATATGCTGAGTTTTTCTGTGACAGGTTGAAAGTTAGGCTATTTGGGATTCTGTTTTGTTATCCGTTTTCATCGCAAAGATCACAATCACGAGCAATACGAACGGAAGAACATACAAGTTCAGGTTTTGCCAACCGACTGTCGATTCAAGCCAGCCAGAAAGTAAGGCAGTAATGGTGACACAGCTGAACACGAAGAACTCATTAAACGCCTGCGCTTTACTGCGGTTTTTCGCTTCGTAACTTTGGCTAAACAGCCCCGTTGCAGCGATAAACATGAAGTTCCAACCTACGCCCAACAAAACTAAGGCAAGGCTAAAGTGCCAAATGGACACACCATGAATGTTAATCCCTATACAAGCAATAAACAGCACACCTCCCGCTAGGATCATTTTCTTTGCGCCGAACTGCTCAATTAATCGACCAGTAATAAAGGCTGGAGCGAACATGCCGAGCACATGCCACTCAATCACACCTGCGGCTTTGTCGAAATCGAAACCACAACCAATCATCGCCAAAGGCGTCGCTGTCATTAGAATATTCATCACCGCATAAGCCACCATTGCCGCTAACACAGCAATCATAAAGTTCGGGCGTCTTATGATGTCACTAATAGTATCGACTTTAACATGCGACAGCTGAGTATACGCTGGCGGGAACCGAATCGTTTGAAGCAATACAAGCGCGGTGATGTAGAGAACAATCAGGACAGAAAAAGCACTCGTATATAAACCATCGTCTGACCATTGTTGCGAATACACCGCTAAGTTCGGACCGAGAATAGCCGCTAATACCCCACCCGCCATAGATATTGAAATTGCTCTGTGTCTTGCCGATTCTTCACACACTTCTATTGCAGCAAAACGATAGAGCGTGCCAAAGCCGATTCCGACACCGAGCAAAAACGTAGAAAAACAGAATAGATAAAAGGTTTGTTGGCTTAACGCGTACGTCGCTAGGCTGGCACCCAAAATGCCAATAACATTACCGAGACTAAACCCAAGGCGACGTCCTAACTTGCCCATAATCAGTGATGCTGGGATCGTCGCAGCCATCAGTCCTAAAAATTGCAGCGCAACGGGCAACGTAATAAAACTTGATGACGGCGCAAGTGTTTTGCCAATAAGGGCAATAACAGATATGAGTAAAATATTCCCTGTCATTAATAGGGCTTGGCAAAGGGATAATAGCCATACATTACGATTCAATTCCAAATTCCTTTTGGTTACAGCGCATACAGATAACATATAGGAAAGCAGAAACAATAGAAAGAGATGCGAGTAATTCTCAATAAAAAGAGCCAGAGGCACAATGCCTCTGGCTCTTTAAAAAAGTTCTTTCTGTTGAGCTTATTTGTTACGGCGCGCTTTTACTGCATCAGAAAGCTGACGAAGTACGGTTTCCGTATCTTCCCAACCGATACATGCATCGGTAATCGACTGACCATAAGTGGCCGCTTTGCCATCTACTAGGTCTTGGCGACCTTCAACTAAATGAGACTCAATCATCACACCAAAAATTGCTTCTTCGCCACCAGCGATTTGCTCTGATACGTCATCAGACACCAACATTTGACGTTTGAACTGCTTCGAGCTGTTAGCGTGGCTAAAATCAATCATCACTTTTTTCGGTAGCCCTGCACCATCTAACTCATCTTTAATTTGAGCAACATGCGCTGCACTGTAGTTTGGCTCTTTACCACCACGGAGAATGATATGGCAATCAGGATTGCCAGCGGTTTCTACGATCGCAGAATGTCCGTATTTTGTTACTGATAAGAAGTGGTGAGAAGCACTTGCAGAACGAATCGCATCGCTCGCGATCTTAATGTTCCCGTCTGTACCATTTTTAAACCCAACAGGACAAGAAAGACCAGAAGCAAGCTCACGGTGAACCTGAGATTCTGTCGTACGAGCACCAATAGCACCCCAACTGATCAGATCCGCCACGTACTGAGGCGTAATCATATCTAGGAACTCACTCGCGGTCGGCAAGCCCATATCGGTAAGATCAAGAAGAAGCTTACGTCCAATACGCAGACCATCATTCAGCTTGTAGGTATCATTTAGGTAAGGGTCGTTGATCAGACCTTTCCATCCTACCGTTGTACGCGGTTTCTCAAAATAAACTCGCATCACAACTTCTAGTTGTTCACCAAGTTCATCACGTAATACTTTTAGCTTTTTACCATATTCAACCGCAGCAGCAGGATCGTGAATGGAACACGGGCCAACAATTACAAGCAATCGGTCATCTTTTCCTTCAAGAATATTGTGAATGGCATTACGGCAATCAAAAGTGGTCGAAGAAGCGGTTTCAGTCGCTGGGAACTTCTCTAATACTGCTACAGGTGGCAATAACTCTTTTACTCTATTTATTCTTACATCATCAGTTTGAAACATTACTTCTACTTCCTGGTTTTTATTTCCGACCCAATTTTTTGCCAACTGAACTCATTGCAACATTGTTCACAAAGCGAGCAGCATCAAGGGCTCTGGTCATTTTCTGTCTAGCGTTTAAGTAACTTATCGGCTTAGGCGTAGACTTGCAATCAGTTTTTGCAAATAAATGCAAATAAAAACCACCCGTTAACTACCGCGCACAATGTAAAATAAAGTTTACGAAAAAAAGTTCAAAATAATCATCAATTTTCTTATGACCCCAAAAATCTTTACTACAATGTAAGAAATATCAGAAGTTTGTGAGGTGTTATTGGTTAGTAAATGTTGATCAAGTTCAAAGATATTGTTGCTTGATATGAAATGATTAGAATATTAAACTAATTTCTTATAAACGCTGGTTTTTTCTAATTTTTTGATAAAACGAAGTAGAAGTTAATATGCAATCAATACAAGGAAACATTATGAACAAAGTAGCAATTGCAGTAGCAGCAGTGGTAGCTGGTAGTAGCGCGCTTTTAAACTCTGCTCAAGCTGAAATGTATATCGGGGGCAAAGTAGGCATGACTACACTTGACGATGCTTGCTATCTAAATAGCCCTTGTGATGATGAAGCTTTTGGTGCTGGACTACATATCGGTTATGACTTCACCGATATCATCGGGCTAGAGTATGGTGTCGACTTCTTAGGCGATTACAAAGCTAACTTTAAGTCAGGGGCTAATACAGTTAATACAATCGACGGCAATTTAACGGCTTTAACTCTCGCACCTAAATTTAACTGGCACTTGAACGAATCTTGGAACTTATTCGCTAAGATCGGTGGTGCTTACATGATGTCTGATGACGAAAAAGATTTCGTTCCAACTGGCTCGCTAGGTGCTGAATACACTATCGACAGAAACTGGAGCGTACGCGCAGAATATCAACGCTATCAAGACCTGTCTGATGACGTATGGGACGACATGGACGCTAACTTCTTCGGTATCGGTTTTAACTACAAATTTGCGGCTGCGCCAGTGGTTGCGGCAGTTGTAACAGAAGAAGTGGTTGAGCCAGATCCAGAACCAGTGATGATGAGCAAAGTGCACAAAGAAGAGTACGGTACAGGTACGTTTGAATTCGACAGTGCTAAGCTAACAGACTCTGTTTCGGAGCGTCTAGACAACTTCGTATCATTCTTGAACGAATACCCTCAAGCTCAAGTTGAGATCACTGGCTACACGGATAGCTCTGGTCCTGCGACTTACAACCAAAAACTGTCTGAGCGTCGTGCTCAATCTGTTGCGGATTACCTAACTGCTGCAGGCATTGACTCAGATCGTTTAACTGTGAAAGGCATGGGTGAAGAAAACCCAGTTGCTGACAACAGCACTCGTGAAGGTCGTGAGAAAAACCGTCGCGTAGAGGTTGTGGTTCCTTCGTTTGAATACCAAGAACTAGTTCAACCTGAATAAACATTTATGATACTTTATCTATGATGTTGTAAAAGTTAATGGGGTGCGTTTGCACCCCATTTTGATCTCGCTTTATCGCTCTTTTTACTATGGTTTTGGAAAAAAGATTAACTCGTTATCTTGCACCATAACGCAATCCATACCCGCTGCATGCGCCGCTTGTTTACCTAGCTCGGTATCCTCGAATACAAGACATTGTGACGCTTCCAACCCGAGATGCTCGGCCGCCACCAAAAAGGTATCCGGAAAAGGCTTATGATTCTCTACATCACTTGCTGTTACCACAACATCCAACTTATCCAATAAACCGGAGTGGCTCAGTAAGCGCATTGCACTTTCTCGTTGACTGCCAGTTCCGACCGCTATTTTCTTGTGGCCTAAATATTCTTCTAACACGATATTAGTGCACGGAATAACGTCCCCGTGTAGCTCCATAGCAGCGAACGTTTCCATTTTAAATGTAGCGACGGTTTTAGGATCTAATGAAAGCTCATGCACACGGTTTAGCTCCTCAACAATTTTAAAGCTCGGCATGCCCCCTAAACTGTGAAACCACTCCTGACAAAACGGAAAATCAAAGCGATCTGCGGTTGCTTGCCAAGCAGCCAAATGGGCTGGCATGGTATCTATTAAAGTACCATCCATATCAAATATGAATCCCTCATAGGGCCTAAAATCAATCGTGCTCATGTCTTTTCTTCTATTTGTACATCTGTGATGTTAATTTATCAGCTCTTTCAATCGTCCTTACCGGCATTTACTTATCATGCTCAAAATTTCGAACTCCGTCACAATTCAAGAGTGGGAAATTCAATTATCCCCAATTAGAGCTCAAGGAAATGGTGGCCAGAACGTTAACAAGGTAGCGTCCGCTATACATTTACGCTTTGATATCCGACATTCCAGCTTACCTGACTTCTACAAAGAACGATTACTTGCTCTTTCTGACAGTCGTATAACTAAAGATGGCGTGATCATCATCAAAGCGCAACAATTTCGCACGCAAGAACAAAATAAGGAAGACGCCCTGAATCGGCTTCAAGCTTTAATTAAAGCTGCCGCCTTACAGGAGAAGAAGCGTATTAAAACGAAACCAACCCGCGCTTCTCAACGCCGAAGACTTGATACCAAGAACAAGCATGGAGCGAAAAAGCAGCAACGTAAGAAAGTGCTGTATTAATGCATGTCGTTTTCTCGACATGTTAGTTGAACAACGTTTGCTAGCCCTTGGGAAATCTCATTGGATTTCTCTTTTTAGTTACTTATTCAGGAAACAACAATATGACTATTAGGCAAAAACTCTACTTCCTCGGAGTTATCGCCATTTTAGGCATCGTGGCCCTTTTGGGTACGTCATCCCATTTCGCCAATAAGAGCAATGAACTTAACCACGCCATCAAACTCGTTGGCGATCTAGAAATACGTTTACTCAACTTACGCAGAAACGAGAAAGATTTCTTACTGCGTAGTAATGACAAATACTTAAACAAATTTGATGCGAATGTTGATAAGTTTCTAAATACCGAAAAAGAGCTTGCGAGCATACTCACGAGCAATGAATTACCTTCCAGTCAACGATTCAAACAAGACCTTCTTGCATACCAAAAGGGCTTTCAGAATCTGGTCAGTGCTTACCAACGCTACGGACTTGATGCAAAGAGTGGCCTTCTTTCTGGTTACGAGCAAGCACTGTTAGAAGCCAAGCAACGCTCCGACCACCAGCAATTGCTGGCGTTGGTTCGTTTTGACTCTGCAGTCAAATCAGGTCAATTCAATAGTGATTTGCTTGTTGGGCTATATGCTCCGGAGCTCATCAAAACAGGTAAGCTAGTAGCGGCACAAAAACAAGTTGTAGGGGTCGCTTACGACCAAGGCCTACTTGGTGAAACTCGCGCATTATCTCATGCTGTAGAAGAGCAATTTGAAACCTTTTCGACAGCCCTTAGCTCTGCTGCTGCAAAGCGTGATGAACAAATGTCGACCATCAAGCAAGTGATTACTGCCCTGATCTTAGGTGTTATTTTCGCATTGATTTGGCAGATCTCTCGCTCAATCAATACACGAGTAAACAGCTTGCTTGGCACCATTCGAAGCATTAGCGAAACAAACAACATGGGACTGCGCTCTGACTTGAAAGGCAAAGATGAGCTATTTGATATCAGCCACCACCTCAATGATCTGTTGGATAAGCTTGAGCAGTTAATTAGTGGCACCCAAGAAAAATCGGCGCAGTTAACGGCCAGTACCGATAATATGCATCGTGAGCTAGAAGGGGTTATGGAGCAGTTCCATACTCAAACTGACCACACTGCATCGATGGCTACTGCGGTTCAGCAAATGGTGGCAACGATAGGTGAAATATCGGAAAGCACGTCGGTTGCGGTAGAGGGTGTACATCAAGCCGCGAATAACGCCGAACAAGGCCGAAGTGTTGTTGAAACCACTGTAACCAACATTGGTCAATTGACCAGTATTTTATCGAACAGTCAGCAGTCGATTGGCTCGTTGAACCAGCATGTAGATAAAATTGGTGGTGCGGTGAACATCATCCAAGAAATTGCGGAACAAACTAACTTACTGGCTCTCAATGCAGCAATTGAAGCCGCGCGAGCAGGCGAGCAAGGTCGTGGCTTCGCCGTTGTTGCCGATGAAGTACGTGCCCTAGCTAGCCGAACTCATCAATCTACCGAGGAAATCACGCGAGTTGTTGTTGATATTCAAGCTCAAATGTCGACGGTCGTGGCGGATATTGATCAATGTAACGATCAAGGACAACAAACGCTTAATGCCTCTGAAAAACTGGATTCTAGCCTGCAACAGATCATCACTGACATGCATGCAATTCAAGGCAATTCGGAGCGCATTGCTTCAGCGATTGAAGAGCAAGGTATCGTGATGAACCAAGTTAGTGGCTCAATCACCGAGCTTAACGCGATATCTGAAAACAACATGCAATCTGCTCAGGAATGCTTGCACGAAGTGAACTCTGTTTCTGCTCAAGCTCATGATATGGACGAAGCCGTTGCACAATTTAAAACCGCGCTAAAATAACCTTCCCTACAAATAAAAAGCCCGAGGCAATCATTGCTTCGGGCTTTTTTTCGACTTTAACTTCGTGCTCTACTGTGCACAGCGGGTGTGATTACTCATCATCAAGAGGAACCAGCTTGGTGTTGCCGCCATGAACTTTCTCACGCTGTCTTTGCACCAGAGCGTAGAAGCCTGGGATCAAGAATGTACCTGCTAGAAGCACACACAATAGACCACCAATCAGCGACACGCCGAGCGAGTTTTGACTCACGTGCCCTGCACCTGCGGCGAAGATCAGCGGGAAGATACCCAGGATAAACGACCAAGATGTCATATTCACAGCGCGGAAACGTAACGTGCCTCCTTTAACCGCTGCACTATCGATATCAGCATCTTTTTCTTCACGTTCTTGCTTGGCGAACTCCACAATCAAAATTGCGTTTTTCGCCGCCAAGGCTATGAGCAAGACAAGACCAATTTGCGCATACAAGTTAAGCGGTGTCCCAGTCAGATTCAACGCCAAGAAGGAGCCTAACGTTGCTACTGGCACCACCAAAATGATGGCTAATGGAATACTCCAGCTCTCATATTGTGCCACCATGAACAAGTAAATGAAGATCAAAGCCAGTGCAAACGCATAAATGGCTTGGTTACCCGCAAGTACTTCCTGGTAAGCCATACCTGTCCATTCGTACGTGTAGCCCTGCGGAAGAACCTCTGCAGCAACGCGTTCCATTGCGGCAATCGCATCACCACTAGAGTAGCCCGGAGCTGGTTGGCCTTGAATGATAGCACTGCGGTACATGTTGTAACGCCATGCCACATCAGGCTCAAACACTTGCTCGTAGCTCACTAGCGTACTTAGCGGAACCATATCGCCGTTCGAAGAACGAACATGGAAACGCTCTAGATCTTCCATGCTGCTACGGTGCTGGCTATCAGCTTGCATGGTTACGCGGAAGTTCTTACCAAACATGGTGAAGTCATTCACATAAAGCGAACCTAAGTTGCCTTGCAAGGTTTGGAAAATAGACGATAGCGAAATACCCAACTGCTGTGCTTTCTCACGGTCGATATCAACGTAGTAGTGCGGAACATTCGCGCGGAACGTACTAAACGTGTAGGCAATTTCAGGGGCTTGGTTGGCCGCTTGGATCATTTCTCCCATGACCATCGACAAATCGGTACGGCTTCGCCCTAGCGTATCTTCAAGCACAAACTCAAAACCAGACGCTGCCCCCATACCAGGAACCGCTGGTGGCCCCATCGCAAACACAACCGCTTGAGGCAACTCTGTTGCAGCACGACCGTTAATACGCGCCGCGATGGCATTGGCAGAGTGCTCCCCTTGCAACGAGTTACGAGTATCCCAGTCATGCAGTTTGATAAACACAGATGCACCGTTTGATGCTGCTGCGCCTGTCATAAACGAGTAACCGTTCGCAACCGTCACGCCATCCACACCAGGTTCTTCACCAATCATGTTCATTAAATCATTGGTGACTTCTTCAGTACGAGATAAAGAAGCTGAATCTGGTAGCTGAACGTTAACCAGCAAAATGCCTTTATCTTCTTGAGGAACAAACGCTGTTGAGGTGGTTTTCGCAAAGAAAGTGACGGCCGCGATAGCGACTATAAAGAACGTCACGAGCAGCAAAGATTTCTTCACCAAAAAACCGGCGACCTGACCATAACGCGTTGTGATACGCTCTAAGCCTCGGTTGAAAGCCTGGAACCAGTTAGCAGTGTTGCCCCCACCCTGCTTCAATACCAAAGAACAAAGCGCTGGAGACAGCGTCAATGCGTTAATGGATGAGATCACAACCGAAATACAGATGGTCAAAGCGAACTGGCGATACATGATACCAGTGATACCCGGCAGCATCGCGACTGGTATGAATACCGCAAGTAAAACCAAGGTCGACGTGATGATTGGGCCCGTTACTTCTTTCATCGCTAGCAACGTCGCTTTACGCGGTGAAATGGTTGGGTCTTTCGCCATGGTGGTATCGACGTTTTCGATAACCAGAATCGCATCGTCCACCACGATACCAATTGCGAGGATCAAGCCAAACAAAGTGACCGTATTGATGGTGAAGCCCGTCGCCTGCATGATGGCAAACGTACCAATCAGAGAAACGGGGATCGCAACAACAGGAATCAAAGTTGCACGCGCACTACCTAAAAACAAGTAAGTTACAGCAATCACCAATAGAATCGCTTCAATCAGTGTTTTGACTACCCCTTTGATCGATTCAGATACGAACACGGTTGTATCGTAGCTGGTCTCATACGCCATGCCCTCAGGGAAGTTTTTACTCAAGTCCTCAAGCAGCTCCATGACGGCCTGACCACTTTCTAACGCGTTCGCATCCGATTGAAGAGACAATGCAACAATTGACGCGTCCTGACCACGGAATTTACCGTTACCATCGTAGAACTTTTTACCTAGTTCGACACGAGCGACATCTTTCAGATAAACCGTGGAACCATTTGGATTAGCTCGAAGGACAACGTTCTCAAACTCGCTCACGCTTTCCAAGCGACCTTTGGTCACAAGGTTAAACTGAACTTCTTGCGGATTGTTGTATGGTGCTGCACCAACACGTCCTGCCGCAACTTGAACGTTTTGTTCAGCCAAAGCGGCGTATACGTCTGACGTGGTTAGCTTAAGATTGGCCATTTTTTCCGGATCTAACCAAACACGCATTGCGTATTCGCCACCACCAATCACGTTAACTTCACTGATACCTTTCGCACGAGCCAGCTGATCTTTTACATTCAAGTTAATGTAGTTAATCAAGAACTGATCATCGTATTTGCCATCAGGTGAATAGAAGTTAAGTACCATCAGCAAGTCAGGTGAACGCTTTTTCACCGTCACACCAACCATGCGCACTTCTTGAGGCAGTTTTGACTCGATCTGTGACACACGGTTTTGCACGTTTACTTGCGCCATATCTGGATCGGTCCCGACATCGAACGTGACGTTTAGGCTGTATGAGCCATCGTTCGCGCTCTTTGAAGACATGTAGATCATGTCCTCAACGCCATTGACCGACGTCTCTATGGGGTCCGCAATGGCCTGCTCGACAACTTCCGCACTCGCACCGGTGTAGTATGCCGAAACGCTGACTGATGGCGGACTTATCTGTGGGTACTCCGCCACTGGCAAAATCGCCAGTGAGATAGCGCCTGCTAGCGTTAATATGATCGAAATAACCAGCGCGAATTTAGGTCTCTGAATAAAGAAACGACTTAACATAGTGCCCCCTACTGCTTATCTTCAGCAGGTGTTTGAATGCGCACTTCTACACCATTACGCACACGCTGTAGGCCCTGTGTAATAACCGTATCTTCCTGTTCGAGGCCTTCTCGAATGATAATGCCTTGTTCAACCTGAGGTCCAAGCTCGACATTACGACGCTCTGCCACACTTCCCTCAGCCATCACCATCACAAAGTCACCTTCTAAGTCAGTCTGTACGGCACGTCGTGGGATAACAATAACGTCTTTTGTGTTCTTATCTCTCAAGTTCACTTTGATGTGCTGACCCGGAAGTAACTTCTGCTCTGGGTTTGGCACTAGCGCACGCATTGCAATCGTACCAGTTTTGGTATCAATACGATTACCTAAGAAATCGAGCTTACCGAGATGCTCAAAAAACTGACCATTTTCCAGCTCAAGCTGAACTTCAACTCTGTTTGATTCTGCTGAGCCGTCGCCTTTGACCTGATCCATCCCCATGGCTAAGCGCTCGCGCTCACTCACACTAAATGAAGTATGAACTGGGTCTAAGCTCACCAATGTCGTCAGCACGCCAGATGAAGGGGAAACAAGATCACCGGTACTCACTTTGGTATCGCTAATGCGACCGCTGAACGGAGCTCGGATTTGAGTATAAGAAAGGTTAACTTCAGCAAGCTTAAGCTGAGCATTTGCTGCTTCTAGCTCTGCTTTCGCACCAAGAAGTGCCGCAGTTAAGGCGTCAAACTCAGATTGAGAGATACTACCGCGAGGCAACAAGTTTTTACCTCGGGTGTGGTCTAGTTCCGCTTTTTTTAGCGCGGCTTTTGCTTGTGCAAGTGCCGCTTTAGCGCTCGCGACTTGTGCTTCAAAAGAAGATGGCTCGATAGAATAAAGAAGCTGCCCTTTTTCTACCATTTGCCCCTCTTCAAAGTGACGAGCTTTTAAATAGCCAGAAATCTGCGCGGTAATATTGGTATCTTCTACTGCTTCAATGCGACCGATATAAGACTTGCTCGGTTGGTAGTCGATAACCGTGACATCCTGAGTCACTACGAGAGGCGCCTGGCCTTCCCTTTGGGCATTATTAGCTTCCCCGCATCCAGCGAGGATTGCTGTAGCCGCCATTAGTGCGACAAGTGGTTTCTTTTGCATGTATTTACCGTCTTTATAGAACAGGATATTGTTGAATTCCCATCAACCTTACTCCTTGCTGCAACTGAAAACTTCACTCAAAAGCCCCCAAAATGTTTCTAAATGTAAACATGAGAAACAAAAAGAAAATAAAGTAATTTAGTTAACAGTGATATTTAACGAACAATACACAAGCATCTCAATCATAACTATTTGATATACACTCTCAGGCATCGTGCATTTAGAGGCGCCAGGAAACACTAAGTGAGATATCGTATAAAGACGGAAAGTGAGATTCGGTGCTCAAGATAAGAACGTTTTATGGTTAAAAAGACAAAAAATGACGCCTTCATACTCAAGACCCCGATTTTGACTATTTTTTTAATATAAATGGGTTATCATTCAATTAATTCAACGCCTTCGACAGAGAGGATGACTATGATTTCTAAATGGGCAAAACGCTTTTACCAGATGGCAGAACTAGTGGCGTCATGGAGTAAGGACCCATCAACACAAGTCGGTGCAGTTATCACTAAACAGAATCGCATTGTATCTGTTGGATTTAATGGCTACCCGCACGGTGTTTCTGACAGTGTCGATACCGATGAACGCGAGTTGAAATACCTTAAAACACTACACGCGGAAGAGAACGCAATTTTGTTCTCAAAACGTGATTTAGACGGATGTGATATTTGGGTGACTCATTTTCCATGTCCTAACTGCGCGGCAAAGATCATTCAAACAGGGATCTCACACGTACACTGCCCTGAGCAGTCTGAAGACTTTTTATCTCGCTGGGGAGATAAAATCCAAGTCAGCCAAGACATGTTCGATCAAGCGGGTGTGAAAGTCGACTGGCTACCACTAGAAGACATTGAAATTGAAGACAAAGACGTACGTTAATGTTTCGTTTTTGAATTTAAAAATAGCCCAGATGACTCTGGGCTATTTTTCCCCATTCAATCGAGAAGAACCGCTCGACCTGGTCTGTTAACCGTGTTTTTTCGCGGTGAGTTCAGCAATTTTGACGATGACAAGCACTGACTTCTCCATCATTTCAACCGAAATAAACTCATGAATCCCATGGAAGTTAAAACCACCAGTGAAGATATTCGGGCACGGCAACCCCATAAAAGATAAACGTGCGCCATCTGTACCACCACGAATAGGTTTTATAATCGGTTCAACATCACACGCTTCCATCGCTTGCTTCGCTAACTCAATGATATGCGGGTAAGGCTCAACCATTTCTCTCATATTGTAATAGCTGTCTGTTATTTTCAGTTCTACAGAACCATGGCGTAAGCCCGCGTTCATGTCATCAACGAGTTTCTGCATAAAGGCTTTTCGCTCTTCAAGGCCCTGACGATCAAAGTCTCGGATAATGTAACCAAGTTCGCTTCGCGCCACGCCCATTTCTGCCGACTTTAAATGGAAGAACCCTTCGTAGCCTTCGGTTGTTTCGGGAGTTTGATCTTGAGGCATTTGAACCTGAAATTTCGCAGCCAAGTTCATCGCATTAACCATTTTACCTTTTGCAGTACCAGGATGAACGCTGACACCATGAAAAATCACATCTGCGTTTGCCGCATTAAAATTTTCGTATTCCAGTTCACCTTGCGGGCCACCATCAATAGTGTATGCCCATTTCGCGCCAAACTTTTCAACATCAAATAAATCTGCGCCCCGGCCAATCTCTTCATCTGGTGTAAAGCCGATACAAATGTCGCCGTGTGGAATGTCTGGATTTTCTAGTAACAGCGCGACTGCAGAGAGAATCTCAGCAATACCAGCTTTGTTATCCGCGCCAAGTAATGTAGTGCCATCGGTAGTGATAAGATTGTGGCCATGTAGATGATGTAAATCTGGATATTGCACCGGAGATAGCACTTCATCCCCCAACCCTAGCGCAATATCGCCGCCTTGGTAATCTTCAATAAATTGCGGTTTTACGTTTTTTCCTGAGGCGTCAGGCGCGGTATCCATATGGGCAATAAAGCCTATAGGCGGCACCTCATAATCAACGTTAGCTGGCAGTCTAGCCATCAAGTAGCCATTTTTATCTAATGTCACATCACTTAAGCCAAGTTCAATCATCTCTTTCTTAAGCAACTCAGCAAACACAAGCTGACCAGGCGAGCTTGGGCAAAGCGTAACATGTGGATTTGATTGGGTATCGAACGTGACGTAGCGAAGAAATCTTTCAACTAAATGTTTCATATTTATTCTCATTGTTTTTATACGATGAGGCTTTATCAACCATCAATAAGCTGACCTTACCTCATCAAACCTCAAGCTATGTTACGCTCTTAGCTCAATAAGAATTTGCTTTGAATCATTTTTTCATAAGAAAGGCTACGGCACATCCCCTCGTCAATTGAAGCATGAATCTAATCTAATAATTCCTCAGCTAGTACTCGCCACTCTTTTACCTTACCGCGAAAATGACGCCATTGTTTATCGGTCATAGATTGAGAAATATCTAATGTCAGTTGATCGACCAGCACAAAGTTAGAATCAATATTTTTAGAAAGCTGCTCACTGTAATAGCTCTCTGGCTCGAACAACAGGCGCATAAATATATCCTGATAAGTGACAGCATTGGACTTGTTGTCGAACAGATATTCGAGCTCTTGATATATCGTTGCTCGATAACCTTTCCATAAAGGACTGTTAAGAGTGACTTGCTGAGAAAACGTTTGAGCTAATTGGCGCTGACTTTCTGATAGGCTTCCCAACCACTCTTCCATCCATTCTTCTGTGTTATCTAGAATAATTTCACGTATTTCATCTTCCGTTTTATCCGCATATTTTGCGTTTCGCTCTTGATAATGCTCTTGTACATTACTCAGAAATTCCCGTTCTTGATCTGTCGTTAACTGTAAACTCAAAGCAAAAAGGTCTGGTGCCGCTTTGCTTACCACTCTATCGTAATGCGCTCGCATTCTATCTCGATTTTCCTGCAAATAATTTAGGGTGATATCGCTCGCTTTTAATCTCTCAAGCTCTTTTAAATGATCGATATATAACGGTAACTCTTCTTTCTTATGCCATTCTGCTAACAATAATAAGCGTTCTTCGACCAAGACTTCTTGTTCACCTTGCAGAGAAACATAATCCTCTATGTAATCGATAACGAACCAATCGATATTGTTGTATAGAAACTTCTTCGTACATCCGGCAAGAAGAAATACGAAACAAAATAGAAGGCCATAACCAAGCACCTTATTAGATACACCCTGTAATTTAGTCACTTATTCGTATTCCCTTTTCTATTGATTAAGTTCTATACTCAACTTGTATCACTTAATATTGCGGCAAACTTACACCAGTGTGACAAATATTGATTGCCACCTTAATAATATATAGAGTTTGAAATTAACTTTTTGATCACAACTATCCGCAAAAAAGTGAGTTAGAGCGCAATTATCGGCTAAAAAACACACCGAACGACGCTCCCTATAACGGCATATAATTTGCATGGATGTTTTTTGGATGGTTTATGGAGGCGAAGTATGGCAGCCGCTGAGCAACTTGATACCAGTGTAGAATATGAGATTCGATATTTTGAACAGGGGAAAATGCACTGCATGAGAGTCATTGCTGAAAGCAAAAAAGTGGCTTATCAGTATTATTTAGAGTGCGGTAAGCACAACAGTGACTTGTACTCTATTCGCCCAGACAAATAAAAAAACCGCCTTAAAGGCGGTTTTTTTATTATTAAAATTACGCTAAATGGTTGATTATATTAGTGATTTTTAATCAACCTTCAACTGTATTATTTGATGTCTCCAAAACGCTCAAGATAAAGAACGGTTGCCGCAGTGCGAGAAGGAACTTGAAGCTTTTTAAGTAAACTCTTCATATGCACTTTAACCGTTGATTCAGAAATAAAAAGACGATCGGCAATCTGCTTGTTGCGGAAACCTCTTGCCACCTCTCTTAAGATCTGCGTTTCGCGATCCGTCAGCGTATCAAAAACGTCCTCTTGTCCTGAACGCTCACTCAAATACTTAGAAACTTCCTGGCTGTAAGCTTTGTCGCCTTGATGCGCTTGATTTAGCAACTCAACCAGCTCATCAGGCTCAGTGTCTTTCAATAAATAGCCATCTGCGCCACTTCGAACTATTGCTTCTATGTCAGCAGGACTATCCGATACGGTTAAGATAACAATTCGAGCTTCACAACCATCAGCACGTAGCGCTTGTAAGGTATCGAGGCCTGACATGCCTTTCATATTGAGATCAAGAAGTACAAGATCCAGTTCCAGCTCATGCGCTTTCGCTACCGCATCTGCGCCATTACTTGCTTCTGCAACGACTTCAAACTCAGGCTCAAAGCTTAAAAGTTGGTGAATACCTCGTCGCATGAGTGGATGATCATCCACCAGCATTACTTTACACACTGTCACTGTTTACTTCCTTACTATGTTGGAATTCTAGTTTTACGGTACAGCCTTTGTTGATCGATGCTTCAATGTGAAGATCGGCATGCAGCCTAGCGGCTCGCTCTTGCATGATACTCATACCGTAATGATTTAATTTTTCGTCTTGATGTTCAAAGCCTATTCCATCATCGGTAACGGTTACTGTGACTTTTCCATCATTATCAAGACATTGAATGTGAATATTATCTGCTTGCGCATGCTTGATGGCATTAATTGCCGCTTCTCTTATCAACTGTAGTAAATGAACCTGCTGGTGTGCATCCAGTTCAGTTGAAGAAAGTCTATTTTTTAACGTAATGTCAGCGACGGTTTGTTCGTTGAGCGTTTCGACCATATCTTGCAATGCTTGGCCAAAACTGCCCTCTTTAATCGTAAGACGAAACGTCGTCAGTAATTCGCGTAGTTGGGTATAGGCAGCAGATAAGCCCGTATCCAACTCGGCAATGACTTGATTCGCCTGAGCTATCGCTTTTTCATCAGGCAAATTCTTTACGCTTCTCTTTAATAAAGCGACCTGAATTTTTAAATAAGAGAGTGCTTGAGCTAATGAATCATGCAGTTCCCGAGCAATGGTGGCTCGCTCTTCCATCAGTAGGATTTGTTCTGCTTGGCGTTGGGCTCGATTGTAATACACGGCACGCGATAAAATCTGCACAAAGTTGTCAATCAGTGCCTCATTCGGACAAGGTAACCCGGCCTTCCAATACAAATAGCCTAAGTGCTCACCGTCTAACGTTAGAGCCTTACTGTGGCAATCTTCATCACAGTCGTGGCAGCACTCTTCCCCTTCCATCAATATCCAGCTCGGTTCTCCCAATTGCTCTATTTCAAGTTTGACCGCTTTAATGCCTTCAAGACTTGCAATATGTTGCAATATGGCTTGGAAGTTATCCTGATTAATACGCGAAGCCGTTAACTCTTTCGACGAGTCATACAATACTTCTAAAGACTGATTCGCATGCTGTAATTTACGCGTTTTTTCATCAACCGCTTGTTCTAGCCCTCGGTATAACTTACCAAGGTCCGTCGCCATCCGATTAAAGGTTCGAGTCAGGATCCCCATTTCATTATCGCTGGATACATCAAGCGATATATTAAATGAGCGATTCTTAATTTGCTCGCTAGCAAAAACTAAAGCACGCAAAGGCCGTACAACTTCGAGGCGCACAAAATGAACAACAAACATACTGACACAAAGAATGCCGCCTAGCCCTAACCCACCAATCCAAGCTAAGTTAATCAGCTTTTGTTCCGAAAAGCTTTGCAGCTTAAATACAAACTCATCGATCTGATTTACAAAACCAGCCACTAGGAGTTGGTACTCCGCCGGATTATCTCCTCTCAACACCGACTTGAGCTCATGCCATCTCATAATAAGACGGTAGTAATCATGAGTAATGTCTTCTGGCACTGACCAGTGCTGGAGTGCTTTCATGGAAGGTGAATATATCGAATGTTCAAAGGCGTCAATATGTGAAGAGTAATCAACAGATTTAATCTGAATATCATGTGCCAAACGATAACTTTGCATTCGCATTGAGCCAGCAACATTGACGGCTTCTGCATCATTCAAGCTTGACGCTAACGTAAAAATTGCAAAACCAGTCGTAGCAACTGAAAGCAGCAAAATAAGAAGCATCGCGGACGCAATCGTGCGCGTCACTGACTTTTTCACATTTTTAAACAATCTGAGTTCCTCGCCCATTAACAACCCTATTTGTACGTGCAATGAACCCATTACCTTTCAACTTTATCAATATGTGATCACCTGCGACGGAATTTATTGATCCAAAACAATATTGCATCCCATTTACCTCCTAAGAGGTATTTATACAAATATGTCAAAAACTACAATTTCGTTAGTTTAAATGACAGTTTATTAATGAAAATTGTGGACTATGCTTAGTTTGGGTTCCAAGTTTCGAGGTGACTAAGTGGTAGACCTTTCCAGAAGAAGACTCTTTGCAAGAAAAGCGCACCCCGACAACGCCGTACGTTTGCCTTGGTTAACCAAGCCAGAACAGTTTACGGACGATTGCACTCGCTGCGGTAAATGCATTGAGGCCTGCGAAACAAAGATTATAACTAAAAGTGATGGCGGATTCCCTTCGGTCGATTTTTCTATTAATGAATGCACATTTTGTTATCAGTGTGCAGACGCCTGTCCTGAGCCCCTTTTCTTGCCAAAAACAGAGCAACCTTGGCAAGCGAAAGCAAGCATCAATGATAGCTGCTTAGCAAAACAAAATGTCGAATGCCGAAGCTGTGGGGATATGTGCGACCCGATGGCAATTCAGTTCAAATTAGAGCTGGGGAAAGTAGCACAACCCAATTTAGACCTTGATGAGTGTAACGGCTGCGGCGCCTGTGTTTCAGTATGCCCGACTTCATCCATCAATGTGAGCAATATAACAGCCTAAGCCGTATGTCGTCGGCCAAAGGCAATAAATGAGAGAGCTATATGTCACTAAATGAAGTGCATATTTCAAGTTTGGTAGTACACGTACTGCCAGAACATCTGGACGAAATCAAACAACAGATCGAAGCACATGAAAATGCGGAAATCTATGGTGACAGTCCAGAAGGCAAGATTATCGTCGTGCTTGAAACCGAGAACCAAGGTTTTATCACAGACACTATCGATGCCATTAACAATTTACCGAATGTCTTGAGCACGGTATTGGTTTATCACCAAATCGAAACTGGGCTTGAAGAAACGGATGAAGAAGACACTGGAACACAACATTCCCAAATCGAGGGTGAAGTATGAAAATGACAAGACGTGCGTTTGTGAAAGCAAACGCGGCTGCATCAGCTGCTGCTGTCGCAGGTGTGACACTACCAGCATCTGCAGCCAACCTGATTGCAAGCTCTGATCAAACCAAAATCACATGGGACAAAGCACCTTGTCGTTTCTGTGGTACAGGCTGTTCTGTTCTTGTTGGTACTCAAAATGGCAAAGTGGTAGCAACACAGGGTGACCCAGAAGCACCAGTAAACAAAGGCCTAAACTGTATTAAAGGCTATTTCCTTTCTAAGATCATGTACGGTCAAGACCGCCTGACTCAGCCGATGCTGAGAATGAAAGATGGCAAATTCCACAAAGACGGTGAATTTACACCTATCTCTTGGGATGACGCTTTCGACATCATGGCTGAGAAATGGAAAGCTTCCCTCGAGAAAAAAGGTCCAACAAGCGTAGGTATGTTTGGCTCAGGCCAATGGACCGTAATGGAAGGCTACGCTGCGTCAAAGCTAATGAAAGCGGGCTTCCGTTCAAATAACATTGATCCAAACGCTCGTCACTGTATGGCTTCTGCTGTAGTTGGCTTTATGCGCGCATTCGGTATCGATGAGCCGATGGGTTGTTACGATGACTTTGAGAACGCAGACGCATTCGTTCTATGGGGCTCGAACATGGCAGAGATGCACCCTGTTCTATGGACTCGTATTACTGACCGTCGCCTAAGTCACCCTCACGTTAAAGTGAACGTGCTTTCTACTTACTACCACCGTTCATTTGAGTTGGCAGATCACGGCTACATTTTTAATCCACAGTCTGACCTAGCGATTGCTAACTTCATCGCGAACTACATCATCGAAAACGATGCGGTAAACTGGGACTTCGTGAACAAGCACACTAACTTCACTCAAGCAGATACCGACATCGGTTACGGCCTACGTGACGATGATCCGCTACAAAAAGCAGCGAAGAATCCTAACTCAGGCAAACTAACGTCTATCTCTTTCGAAGAGTACAAAAAGTCTGTTGCACCTTACACCGCTGAGAAAGCCTCTGAAATCTCTGGTGTTGAAAAAGAGAAGCTTATCGAGCTTGCGAAGCAATACGCCAATCCAAATACGAAAGTAATGTCACTTTGGACAATGGGTATGAACCAACATACTCGTGGCGTGTGGATGAATAACTTGGTTTACAACATCCACCTACTAACCGGTAAGATCTCGACTCCGGGTAACAGCCCATTCTCACTAACGGGTCAACCATCAGCATGTGGTACCGCTCGTGAGGTTGGTACGTTTGCTCACCGCCTACCTGCGGACATGGTGGTTGCTAACCCTAAACACCGTAAGATTGCAGAAGACATCTGGAAACTGCCAGAAGGTACGATTCCACCAAAACCTGGCTTCCACGCCGTATTGCAAGACCGTATGCTGAATGACGGCGTTCTGAACTGTTACTGGGTTCAATGTAACAACAACATGCAAGCAGGTCCAAACATCAACACAGAACGTCTTCCAGGTTACCGCAACCCAGAAAACTTCATCGTTGTGTCTGACCCATACCCGACGGCAACAGCGCAAGCAGCAGACCTTATTCTTCCAACAGCAATGTGGATTGAGAAAGAAGGTGCTTACGGTAACGCAGAGCGTCGTACTCAAGCTTGGTACCAACAAGTGGGCACGGTCGGTCAGGCAAAATCTGACCTATGGCAGCTAATGGAGTTCTCGAAACGCTTCAAAATGGAAGAGGTGTGGCCTGAAGAGCTACTAGCGAAAGCGCCTCAGTACCGTGGTAAAACCATGTACGACGTACTATACCGCAATGGTAATGTCGACAAGTTCCCTATCGAAGAAGCTCGCGAACTGAATGACGATGCCCACCACTTCGGTTTCTATGTTCAAAAAGGTCTGTTTGAGGAATATGCAACGTTTGGCCGTGGTCACGGGCATGATTTAGCACCATACGACCGTTACCATGAAGTGCGTGGTCTACGTTGGCCAGTTGTTGATGGTAAGGAAACACAATGGCGCTTTAAAGAAGGTTCTGATCCATACGCAAAAGAAGGTTCTGGTTGGGATTTCTACGGCAATGCTGACGGCAAAGCGAAGATTATCTCTGCACCATATGAAGCGCCACCAGAAGTGCCAAACGATGAGTTTGATATGTGGCTATGTACTGGTCGTGTTCTTGAACATTGGCACACAGGCACCATGACTCGTCGTGTACCTGAGCTATACAAAGCAGTACCAGACGCAGTGTGTTACATGCACCCTGAAGACGCAAAAGCGCGTAACGTTCGTCGTGGTGAAGAAGTACTCATGGCAAACAAACGCGGCGAAGTACGCGTTCGTGTTGAAACTCGCGGTCGTAACCGTCCGCCAAAAGGTTTGGTATTCGTACCGTTCTTTGATGCACGTATTTTGATTAACAAGCTCATCCTAGATGCGACTGACCCACTGTCTAAACAGACAGACTTTAAGAAGTGTCCAGTCAAAATCACTAAGATTGCTTAACCTTCAGATACCGAATGCTACGGCCGTCACTATGGCGGCCTAATAAAGAATTTAAGCCATAAAGGCGGAGATGAAATGATGAAAAAATTACTTGTCGCACTTTTATCTGTAGGTGCTTTAGTGACAGGCATTGCGCAAGCTGAGTTAGATAATCCAGGTGGTATTGGCGGTCTAGAGTCTCTACGTGGAATGTCTCAATTGGAAGACACACGCCCAGCAGATGAGTTCAAAGACTTCCCAAAAGACCAGATTGTTGAAGATAGCTTTGTTTATCAACCACCGTTGATCCCACACAGCATCCGTCACTACGAAGTATCGTTAAATGCTAACAAGTGTCTTGCGTGCCACAGCTGGAAAAATGCAAAAGAGTCAGGCGCGACTAAAATTAGCGTAACGCACTATGTAAACCGAGAAGATGCTGTATTGGCGGATATGTCTCCTCGTCGTTACTTCTGTTTGCAATGCCACGTGCCACAAACTAATGCTAAGCCACTAGTTGAAAACAAGTTCGAGGCAGTTGATTCGCTTCAGTAATTGAAACGCGAGTACGAAGAGGTTATTTATGAAAATACTTAAAGCGTTTTGGAAAAGACTGAAGAACCCAAGTAAAGCTGCCGCTGGTGTGGTTTTGTTCTTAGGTTTTGCTGGAGGTCTTTTATTTTGGGGCGCATTCAACACAGGTATGGAGGCAACCAACACAGAAGAGTTCTGTTCTGGCTGTCACGCACCAATCGTTGCTGAAATTCAAGAAACAATTCACTACTCTAACCGTTCTGGTGTTCGTGCCATCTGCTCAGACTGTCACGTTCCTCATGAATGGACAGATAAGATCGTTCGTAAAGTACAAGCATCCAAAGAGCTATTCGCTCACTATGTTCTGCGTACTATCGATACACCAGAGAAGTTCCAAGAGCGTCGAGGACACCTTGCTGAGCGAGAGTGGGCGCGAATGAAAAAGAATGACTCTCTTGAGTGTCGTAACTGTCACGAGTTTGATTACATGGATTACTCTCAACAAGGCTCACGAGCAGCGGAGCAGCACTCTACTGCGCTAGCTTCTGGAGAGAAAACCTGCGTAGATTGTCACAAAGGCATCGCGCACAAACTACCGGACATGAGCGGCGTTGAAGGCTGGCACTAAGGAGACTTCCCATGAGTACTTTAGAATCTGTAATTTGGCATATCCTTGGCTATAGCGCCATGCCTGTGATTATTCTTTCCGGCTTTGTGGCAGTAGCAGCAATCTCTCTCTGGCTGCTGTCATTTGGTAAGGATAAAGAGGTGTAACGTAACGCACTTCTACCCGTCAACTTGCCTATTTGTTGACACTAAGCGCTGAGTATCTACTCGGCGCTTTTTTATTCACCGTCACTTTCGACCCCAGAGTTTCCTCAACCGATACGCATATTCAATCGGTGTAATAAGGTAGTCAGTAACGACCAAAAAAAGCGACCATAAAGGTCGCTAAAATTTACTGCTATAGGGAGTTGTTTAAGATTCTTTTACTGGCAGAACCTGCTTGACGTATTGCCCTGGAGCTTCATCGATTGCTGGGTGGTCTTCCGAGCCAATAGGGAATGGTTCGACTTGCTCTTTTGGATTGAATTGAAGTAGCCATTCATTCCAATGTGTCCACCACGATCCCTCTTTGTGCTCGGCATTATTCAACCACTCGTCAGCCGAATCATCCAAAGTATCGTTCAACCAATAACCATACTTATTTTTCGCTGGAGGGTTCACGATACCCGCAATATGACCCGACTCACCGAGAACAAACGTTTTGTTGCCACCAGTGTTCAGGGCACCACGATAAGTTCCCTGCCATAACGCTATATGGTCTTCTTTCGTTGATACAAAATAGCTAGGAATTTTGATCTTATTTAGATCAATCCATACCCCACCAATTTTGACTCCTTTGTCTTGCACCAGCTTGTTCTCTAAATAGAGTTCACGAAGCAAAAAGTTATGAGAGGCAGCACTCACGTTGGTGCTGTCACTGTTCCAGTACAACAAGTCAAAATCGACTGGGCTGTTGCCCTTCAAGTAGTTGTCGACATAGTAGTTCCAGTACAAGCTGTTTTCACGCAGTAAGCTGAATGTGACGCTTAATGAACGACCGTCCATATACCCTTTTGCGTTGTTTTGCGCCTCAATTGCACTCACAATGGTGTCATTGATGTACGCGCCAACTTCGCCTGGCTGAGAAAAGTCGAGCAATGTGGTGAAGAAAGTCGCTGATTTAATACGCTTCTTCATACGTTTTGCCGCATAGTACGCAACCGTGCTCGCCAGAACCGTACCACCGATACAGTAACCAGCCGCGTTGATTTGCTCTTGGCCCGTTATATCTTCAATTGCGGCGACGGCTTTGACGACGCCTTCTGTCACATAGTCACCAAACTCTACATGCGCTTGTGCCTTGCCTGGGTTGCGCCAAGACATCATAAATACGCTATGTCCCTGCTCTAGCAACCATCGAACCATTGAGTTCTTCGCTGTTAAGTCAAGGATGTAGTATTTATTAATGAAAGGAGGAACGATGAGCAGTGGCGTCGCGTTCACTTTCTCTGTTAGAGGTCGATATTGAATCAACTCAAACAATTCGTTTTGAAAAACCACATCGCCCGGAGTGGTCGCAACGTCATCACCCACACGGAACGCATTATTGTTCGTCATACGAATTTTCAAAATGTCCGCACTGGACTCAACGTCTTCTTTTAACTGCTCTAAGCCAGCCAGCAGGTTTTGACCGTTTTGCTCAAGTGTCAGTTTCAAGAGTTCTGGATTCGTCGCGATGAAATTCGAAGGGGAAAGTGCATTGATGGCTTGACGAGAAAAGAAAAGTATTCGCTCTTTAGATTTTTCATCCAAACCTTCGAGTGACTCAATTGTATCTAAATAAGTCTTGCTGAATAACAGGTAGGATTGCTTAATGAAGCTATACATCACCTCATTTTGCCACGCTTCATTAGAAAAACGCTTGTCCCCTTTTTCTGCTTCAATGATCTGTTTTTGGTTACCCGCCAACGCGACATTCTGCCAAATTTGTAGCTGCTGTTCCCACCATTCTGCTTGCAGTTTTAAGATCGCAGCAGGCTGATTTACAGCTTGTTCGAAGAGTTTGGCAGTGTCTTCCAAGTTCACTTCTTGCATGGCCTTATTTAAAGGAGAGTTCACGACTGCCTTGTTCACTTCGAAATCATGCCACCACTGTTGATTGGTTTGTTGAAGCTGTACAAGATAGTCCGAAAAGAAGTGCTGAAACATAGTCTTACTCCTATATTCGGAAAAAACAACGCCGCCCAAATTAGGGTCTAGAGACCCTAAGGCGGCGAGAATCGGACAAATTACGCTGGAGTAACAGTCTTTAGATTTTCCGAAGTCATTTTCTCAACGTCTTCTTTGAACTCCTTTGCAATAGCTTGAAGCTTGTTGCTGTCGTCCATCATTTGTTGAGAAAGCTTAGTAAGAACGCTTAGTTGCTGGCTGTTGAAAGCAGTCAATGACGTTACGTCTTTGATTTCTGATGCCGCTTTCATTTGGTTCAGACCCACTTCGCTGTAAGTACGAATTGCGTTCAGTTGAAGCTCAGTCAACACTTCTACGTTTTTTGTCACTAGCTTGTTGAACTTCAAGTAAGGTTCTAGATTTTTTTCAGTTTGATCGCTAAAGGTTTTGAAGAAATCTGTGTACATGGTTTATCTCCTAGAGAAAGAATTAAAAATGTCCGTTTAAATAATTACTTAACTGCTTTTATAACCACAGCCGTCCCCATGCCGCCGCCCACACAAAGTGATGCGACACCATATTGACCATTTTGCTTATGAAGCTCGTGAACAAGCGTCACTAAGATTCGGTTGCCCGATGCACCAAGTGGGTGACCTAGCGCGATAGCACCACCATTAAAGTTCGCTTTATCTTGAATCGCGTTAACGGGAACTTGGTTGGTTTCCGCCAACTGATGAATCACGCCAAGTGCTTGCGCGGCAAATGCTTCGTTTAACTCGTAAACGTCAATGTCGTTTACCGTTAATTCTGCTTTTGCTAATGCTTTATTGACTGACTCCACTGGACCTAGACCCATGATTTTCGGATCAAGCCCCGATTGCGCATAGCTTACGATCTCAGCAATAGGCGTGAGTCCATGCGCTTTAACTGCACTCTCAGACGCGACGATAATTGCACTCGCACCATCGTTAATACCTGATGCATTCCCCGCAGTCACAGTGCCTTCACGGTCAAAAGCAGGGCGCAACTTGCTTAACGCTTCCATAGTCGCATTAGCCTTTGGGTATTCGTCGGTATCGAATAGCACCGTTTCACGGCGTTGCTTTACTTCTACGGGCACAATTTCGTCTTTGAATTTACCCGCTTCGATTGCCGCCACCGCTTTCTGTTGGCTAGACAGCGCATACTCGTCTTGCTGTTGACGGGTTAGGCCGATTTCTTTTGCAACGTTTTCTGCCGTCACACCCATGTGATATTGGTTATAAACGTCGGTTAAACCGTCCGCTACGAGCAGGTCTTTCAGCTCTAGGTTGCCCATTTTGTTGCCATCACGAATACTACTTGGCGCGGCAAACGGAATCTGAGACATGACCTCAACACCTGCTGCAACAACAATCTCTGTATCACCACTACGGATATGTGAAACCGCATCCATGACGGTTTTCATGCCACTGCCGCAAACCATGTTTACACCATACGCAGGAACCGCGTCCGGAATCCCAGCGAACAATGCCGCCTGACGACCGACTCCCATGCCTTGACCTGCGCCGACAACGTTGCCAACAATCACCTCATCAATCTTATCACCAGTCAACTTTGCCGCTTCTAACGCGCCTTTAATCGCTACTGCTGCCAAATTGCCAGCAGAGGTATTTTTCAGACTGCCACCAAAGGCGCCAATTGGAGTGCGCTTCGCTGCTACGATAAACACTTTTTCCATCATCTTATCTCCTTAGTGCATGTATAGGCCGCCGTTCACCGACAAAGTCTCACCGGTGATATAGGCTCCTGCATCGCTGACCAAGAAGCTCACTGATGCTGCAATTTCTTCTGGTGTAGCAAGGCGTTTCATTGGGATTTGATTCGTGATGGACTCCAATACTTCTGGCTTCATTTGCTCAACCATTGGTGTACCAGTGTAACCTGGCGCAATAACATTTACTGTCACACCCGAACGAGCACCTTCATACGCCAAGGCTTTAGAGAAACCTATCATCCCAGCTTTCGCCGCCGAGTAGTTTGCTTGACCAAACTGCCCTTTTAGGCCATTGACTGAGGAGATGTTAATGACACGACCACCGCCTTTTTCGCACATCGCAGCGAACAGAGGTTGCGTAACGTTGAATAGACTATTGAGGTTGGTATTAATGACGTCATTCCAAGCTTGCGCAGTCATCTTTTTAAACACGCCATCACGTGTGATACCTGCGTTGTTGATAACGACATCAATGGTCCCTTCTTCCTCAAGCAATTGCGCTAACTTTGCTGCACACTCTGCAGTGTTTGTTACGTCCAACTCAAAAAGGCGAACCTGATCTTTGGTAAACCCTTTACTGTTGAACCACTCCAACGCACATTCATAGTTGCCTGTAAAATACGTAGCGATTACACGGTAACCATCATTCACTAATTGAGAGGAAATAGCAGAACCAATTCCGCCTTTTGATCCGGTGATCAAAGCGACTTTCTTCATCGAAGACTCCATTCTTAACGGCATTTAAAAAAGCAAACTAAATACACTGATGAAATAAATCACCAACTGACGTGTTTATTTATTCTTTTGGCTATCAATCCTGTGATGCCTTTTATTTTAAGTTAAACCAGAAATATTACATTTCAAATAAAAAACTAATCCATTTGCATAAGATTGATTTAGATCTCATTAAACATGAAATGTTATAAAATGGTTAACTCTTTATAAGTCATTGTTTTAAATAAATTTAAGTTAAACACAAGCTTATCAGAACATAAATTTAAGCATTATTTATCAATAGGTTACATACCGAACAGTGGACGTTACATCATCTCATGATTTAAGATACCACTCTCATGCTCAGAGTTGTTCTCTATAAATACGATTAGAATAATAATTCAAATATCAATATAAGCAATTGTCAGTAATATCATTTAATTACTAACTTAAATGATATTTAAGACAGTATAAACTTAATTTTATATTTATAGTTTCGCTTATGAAAAGTGGTATATTTAGAATGTAAACAATAGAAGAAAACGTCTCATTTTGGTGCAGTTCGCACTATTATGACGCAGCAATTAAAAAATAATTTCAGTTTTATTTTAAATATCCAAATAACATCAATTAACTAGCATTTAACGTATCGAATCACTTTTTATCTATTGAAGTACCGGTACGGTGCAATATTCGATGGTGCCATCTCCTAAAGCAATCATCTAGATTCTTTAACCCAGTAAATTGATGTTATACCCAAATGACGTCAAGATGCAGAAATCGTGTCAGTGACATGCTCCGCAGGGCGAGTTGCCTTATCCCACAGCCTTTGTTAACGATTTTTGATTTAGAACCACTAGATCTTCAAATCGTTGCCGTGCCTGTGAGCCAAGTCATTCTCGCTGAACCTAGCACCTTGAGGTTATTTGGGGATATTTGGGGATAGTATCCTTTATCAATTTGCACTATCTTTGTGGCTTCTATCAAATCACTTAGTTATCAACAAACATGAATCTTGCATTGCTCAGTATGTTCATCCCTACCTTCTTTTTTGTCTCAATTACACCAGGAATGTGCATGACGCTCGCCTTAACGCTAGGAATGAGTATCGGTTATCGCCGCACATTATGGATGATGATTGGTGAACTCGTCGGTGTCGCGCTGGTTTCAGTCTCGGCCGTATTAGGGATCGCAGCGATCATGCTCAACTATCCTTGGATGTTTATCGCACTAAAGTTTATTGGTGGCGGCTACTTACTCTATCTTGGTGTAGAAATGTGGCGATCTCGAGGTAAGTTAGCAATAAATGTCGATAATTTAGAAAAACCCAAAAGTGGCAATGTCGCGCTCATCATGCAAGGCTTCGTTACCGCTATCGCAAACCCAAAAGGCTGGGCATTTATGATTTCTCTACTGCCGCCTTTTATCGATCAAAATGCGGCTCTTGCTCCACAGCTGATCGTGCTTGTCTCCATCATCCTTCTTTTTGAGTTCATTTGTATGTCTCTGTATGCCACGGGTGGCAAAGGACTGAAACGCGTGTTGGGTCAATCAAAGAATGTGCGTCTGATGAACCGTATCGCGGGCACTTTAATGATGGGGGTTGGTGTTTGGCTATTACTGAGCTAAAGCAACGCTGGAAATGATGAAAAATATCCTAAGAAAAATTACGCGAAACATAAGTGAAGTATTAGATTTTCAGGCCCGAGTTTGGGTCGTAAACGTTTATGCTGGAGAACACAAAGGCGAATCTTACGTTGTAAACGAAGACAGCTTTTCTGAGCCATTGCAATGGATGAAAAAGAAAGGTTATCACACATCCATGCTGCGCCTGGTTGAATCGATGAAGCGCTCTCAAATCATTGAGTTCGATTTAGGTCACGTCAAACACCGCCTGATGCGTGTGAAATAGCACAAAGTAAAACGCCACTCAAACTGAGTGGCGCAAGCACTTTTTACCTTCAACACCTCGCATTACGGCGCGGTATCAATCTCAACAGGCAAGTAATGCTTCGGTTCTAGTTTGAACAGTTCAGGTAATACGGTACCAATGGAAATGGAAGACCATGTACCTGATAGCACACCAATAAACATCGCGGTTGAGAAACCCGCTAGCGGTGCTCCCCCCATAATCCATAGTGCACCAACAGTAATCAGTGTTGTGCCTGATGTCACCATCGTTCTAGAGAACGTCGCGATGACAGCCTGGTCATTGATGTCTTCCATTTTCCAACTTTGTTTCGCGATCAGTAGCTCACGAATTCGATCTGAAATGATGATCGAATCATTCAATGAGTAGCCTAAAATTGCCAATACGGCAGCAAAAACCGTTAAGTTGAATTCCATTTGGGTAACGGCAAAGAAGCCGAGGACGACAATTACGTCATGAGCCAGAGCAAATACAGAGCCACTCGCTAAGCGCCATTCAAAACGGAAACACAAGTAACCAAGGATGCTCAGCACACAAATCAATAGTGCTAAACCGCCTTGGTCAAACAAATCCTGACCAACTTGAGCACCAACAATACTGTTGCTGACGACATCAACTTGATGTGAAACTGGCTTTAATACCTCTTCCACACTCGGCAGAGTTTGTCCTTCTTCTGGGGCGGAGTAGCGAATAAGCCAACGACCATCTTCACCTGTGCGGGTGACAGAGGTTGATTCACCAAGTTTTGGTTGCAGTGCATCCAGCAGATCGTGGTTGGTTAACGACTTATCGACTTTCACTTCTGTCACCATACCACCAGTAAAATCCAAGCCGAGGTTCAACCCTTTAAAGCCCAGAGCACCAAGTGCGATCACCGTCAAAACGATAGAAACTAGCGTAGTGAAGTGGCGAATTTTACGAATATTTTGTTTTAGCATTTCGACCATGATTAAACCCTCACATCACGACGGGCATCTCGGCCCCAAATTAAATTGATCATTGCTCGAGAGGCAAATACGCCTGTAAACATACTGGTTAACAAACCTAATCCGAGTGTTAAGGCAAAGCCTTGGATAGGGCCGTTACCGATGGCGTATAAAATCACGGCGGTGATCATGGTAGTAATGTTGGCATCAAGGATGGTCGAGAACGCGCTATCAAAGCCCAGATCAATCGCTTGAGCGAAACTGCGGCCTTCACGCATTTTGTCCTTAATACGTTCGAAGATAATAACGTTGGTGTCCACTGCCATACCAACGGTTAACACCAACCCTGCAATACCTGGAAGCGTTAGCACCGCACCTGGTAACAAGGCAATTAAGCCAAGCAAACAAAGCATGTTGGCACAAAGCGCCACGTTCGCCACCCAACCTAAGCGGCGGTACCAAAGGGCCATAAAGGTCAGTGTTAACCCCATACCCAAAGCAAGTGCCGCAAAGCCATTTTCAATGTTTTCAGCTCCCAAAGAAGCACCAATAGTGCGCTCTTCTACGATAGTAACCGGGGCAGTTAACGACCCCGCACGAAGTAATAGCGCTAACTGCTGCGCTTCGTCCATGCTGCCAGCGCCGGTAATACGGAATTGGCTACCAAGTTGAGATTGAATAGTCGCAACGCTGATAACGCGCTCGCTGCGCTCTGTTACGCCACGATCGTTTGTCTTGTATTCGCGATAAACCGTCGCCATTGGCTTGCCAATATGCGTTGCAGAGAAATCACTCATCTTTTTACCGCCCGCGTGGTCAAGCGAGATGTTAACTTCTGACATACCCATATTGTCGACGCCTGCACGAGCGTTAACAATGTGCTCACCCGTTAGGACTGGTCGTTTCTCTAGAACAACAGTTCGGCCATCGTTATCTTTCAGTACAAGATCTTGGCCGCTTCGCGCTTGGCCTGCATCTTTCACTTCGTAGAATGCCAAACTCGCAGTGGCACCAATAACGTTTTTCGCTTGTGCTGGGTCTTGTACACCTGGGAGCTCAATACGAATGCTGTCTTTACCCTGACGCTGAACTAATGCTTCCGTAATACCTAGCTCTTCAATACGACCACGCATAATCTTCAAGTTTTGTTGCAATGTCGTTGATTGGAACTCTTGAATATTCTGCTCACTTGGCTCAAGAACAAAACCGCGAGACGAGCTTTTCACCACCCAACCTGGATAGTTTTGACGCAAGAATTTGTTTACTTCAGCTAGGGCGGTATCACTCTCACTGTTTATCGCAATGCGGTTACCACTTTCTGCGCGAATTTGTACACCACGCACGCGCTGATCTCGCAGGCTTGCTTTGATCTCATCGATCAAAGCATTACGTTGCTCCTCAAATGCTTTATTTACGTCGACATTCAAGAGGAACTGTACCCCACCGCGAAGGTCAAGACCGAGTTTGATTGGGCTAAAACCCATCTCATTCAGCCACTCTGGAGCAACAGACACATATGAGAAGGTAATGCTGTCTTCTTTATTTAGCTCATTGTTTAGTAACGCACGAGCTTTGCTTTGCGCATTTTCATCATCGAATACAATGGTTGTTTTGCCATCTTTTTCGATGATTTTGTCTGCTGAGATGTGATTGGTTTTCAGTAGTTGATTCAACTGAACAACCGACATTTCACTGCTGTTTTGGTTTGAAAACGTTAGCTGGATCGATGGTTGCTCACCGAACCAAGTCGGAATCGCGCTTAACGTTAAGATAATGACCGTCGTGATTAATACGACATATTTCCAAGCTGAATAGTGATTCATCAGCTTTCTGTTCTTTTGCTGCTTTGCTGTTTTTTTCATGTAAACATCATCCCTTCACTACGAAGTGAAGCTTTTAATAACAAGGCTTAACACACGACAGATGCCCCCAGAAAAAATTCAGGGTATGAAATGCTCAGGACGGTTACGCCCTGTTGAATACAATCGTCGTGTTAAGAGTGCACAATGGTGCAAATAGATGGTGTTTAGGCAGAAAATTGACTATTGAGTGCGACGTACATTGCGTTGGTCTCTTTCCAACCAGAAATGCGATGACCGCTTGTGAAATGATAAAAAGTGTACTGGTTTTGACGCCAATTGATATCCATCAGGCTGTAGGCATAACCTGCGTCAGCATAGAAAGGCGTGTTTAGGTCACCAACAACGTCAACATGCTCATCATCAAGGCCTTCACGTAAGTGAGAAACCCAACGTTGAGTGTTAAATAGAGCTAGCGTATCGAGTCTTGCATGACTTTCAGAAATCGGAGACTGCGTCGTTTCTTCTGAGACTTCAGAAAAATCGATTGAGGTATTTGCAAAAGCAATACTCGCAACAAATGGTTGCAGCTTAGAAAAGTAAGGTAAATGAGCTTTCTGATCGATTTGCGCAGCAAAAACATGCGCTGGTAGCAATACCATCGCAAGCAGCATAAAAAGCAATTTTTTCAAGCAAATCTGAGACATAAGAACTCACTAAAAACAAAACGAGTCGAGTTTTTTCACTCGACTCGATGATAGTATTCCTATTAATTATGGTTCACAACTAAAAAGTTATAAATCTCTAGAGGCTTTAAACTAAAGGCGCTCTGTTAGCGGTAAAAGATATCGCCTTTATCGACATCTAAATAGATTTTGTTCTCTTGCTCCAAACCACCACAATAAATGAAGTACACATTGCGCTTGTCATAAGTAACCGAACGAACCCAGCCTCCGAGCTCTTCAAAATCACTCGGATCACAGGTTTCATCGTCTAACAATTGCTGGGTTTTCTTGCGGAAGATGTCCAAGTGGACTTTTAAATCATCCGACTTCTGCAAATATCCATCCAGTATTTCTAAACGCTCTTGTTCTTTAATAACTGGCTCTGCATCAGATAATCCTTCGGAATTCAACCACTCAGCTTTTTCTTCACCGCCCTCTTCATAAACAAGGTAACCAGAGATTCGATACCAACCATCCACTTTTTCTAACACCGATACTTTTTCTCCCTTATAGAGCGTATCGACAACCAAAGCATTAGCATTTGGCTTATTGTAAACATTAATTCGACGCTCAATGACATAGTATTCGGTCACTTCAGGAGGGGAGGTTTCTAAATCCAGAATCGGTTTGGATGTTTCTTCTTCCACTGGCGCTTGCTCCACTTGCGCAGCTTTTGGCACTTCAGGTTCATCTTTTGGCATAAAGAAGAAATAGTATCCAGCACCCGCCCCACCGAGCAATAGTATGACAATCAATGCGATGAGAATTTTCTTCATGTACTTTTCCTTTTCATTCTTTGTTCTTATCTCACCGGCAACACGCATGTCGCGGAAATTTGGGTATATACTCAAAAGGGTCGGTCAACTAACGCGAGCAATAATGATCAACAAACTCAATTGGATACTGTTGCTTCTTCTGTTCCCCATTGTGGGGCACGCCAATATTCAATGTAACCCGTCGTCGTGGAATGACAATCTTACCCAATTCAATCGTTTAGAGTCCAATTACAATAAGCATGTTGAGGTATTCAATGCACTTTTAGCCGAACATAAGCAGCGTCAGTTATTGTCCCAAACCTTTTCCCTACATGAACTCGTGTTACTTTGGCGCGCCCGCTCGAACCAAAATGCGTTCAAAACTCAATTAAAAGCCTCCATTCAATATAAAGAAGAACTCACGACTAAAGCTAATGAGTTGATTAAATTGAGCACACAATCTCAATGGTCAGCAAATGGATGGAAGAAACTTGCCCAAAAGTGCCGTGAGTCAAACGAAACTGCCAATCAAATCACTGCGGAGTGGTATAACACCAACGCTTTGCAACTTACCGAGGATTACAAACGCCTTTCTTCACAGTACCAAGCACTAGCGCAACTCTATGATAAAGAAGCGAGATCGCTTCAATACGCTCAAGATGTTTCGAGGTAAAAATCGAGCCCGTTTTGAAAAGACGATGTCGGGTTTTCACTCCAATATTGGACGTTATTCGTGCTTTAATTCCCTCTTTTAGTGATCCCAACATTATATGTAAAAAATGGGACTGTTCCCTTTTACAAACTTGACTAAACCATGACCAAGAGAGGCAACTTATAGAGACATACGTCACAATAATGCTTTACTTATGGCCAATTTTTGGTTAATTTACCCATTAATAAAATTTAATAAAAAGTCACATTTGGCTGGAGATGATGCTACAACCATGGTTATCAATCGATTAAGTAACAGGGACTGTCCTAATGCTACCAAAGCCAAGTTTTTGTCAGTAGTTAGGCACGTAAAAGAGTTTGGTTCAATCAGCGATTTGGACCTTTGTAAAATCTTCGGAGAAACAATTTGGAGTGATGGGAGGGAATACCATTCAGCTGCGTTCTCATTCAAGGTTGATAGATACACAGGTAACTGTGAAATCTCACAATACAAGCACCAATAAGGCTTAAGAATTTATAAGGCGGAGTCAGGAAACTGATTCCGCTTTTTTGATCATCGCGATCGTAAAGTCGTGATCGGAATAACCCTCGATCAATTGTGCGTCTGGACATAACCATCGGCAATAGCGTAACACCCCAACTTTATTATGCGATGCGAGCATTCTCATGCTCGGCAGCTTTTCTTCATCCAATAAGTTAAACACGCACCCTTTCTCTGCGGCCCGGTACATTTTCTCGATCATCTCAATGGTATGATTTGGATTCGCGGATTGATAATTCAATGATCCAGAAGCAAAGACATAATCACTACGGGGCAATACCAACGTTGAAAAGTCACCGCATACGAACTCACTTTGAGTACGAAAGTCCCGCTTTCTGGCCTCAGAGATAAACTGTTTTTGCTGATCAATGCCAATATAACTTTGGGGGCGCAGATTGTTGAACTCAATAAACGCTAATAAGTCTCCGTAGCCGCACCCAATATCTAAAAGACTTGAACCGTCTAACGTTAACCCACGGCACAAGGCTTCAAATCGACTGATTTGGCTGTAATTATCTCTCCATCCCAGCGTTCGCGCTCTGTCTGTACCGAACTGTCGGTATCGCTTTCGGTGATAGTGAGCAATCTTAAGTCTATCGAGAAATTTCATCTTTCTTATGCATAAATCGGCAAGCTTCCATTTCCTTTCACTTGTCTAATCGCCAAGTGCGTATGGATATCTTTTACGTTTTCTAATCGTTGTAGCTTTCTAGTGAATGTTTCATAACCAGCGAGATCTTTGCTGACCACTTCTAACAAATAATCATAAGCCCCTGATACAACATGGCACGAGATCACCTCGTCCATTTCAACAACAGCATGTTCAAATTCATCAATCGAAGAAGCTTGGTGGTTGTTCAAACTGACTTCAACAAATACAGTCATCGCAATACCCACCGTGTCTCTGGACACAATGGCTCGATAACCGCTAATTACGCCCTCCTGCTCTAAACGCTTAATGCGTCTTGCACAAGGTGATGCCGATAATCCTACTTTGTCAGCGAGCTCTGCCGTAGTCAGGGTTGCATCCTTCTGCATCAAGTTGATCAGTTGCCTGTCAATTTTGTCCATTTATCCTTCCATGCCAATAATCACTAACAATTAACATTTATACGCGCTTTATCACCAACATCAAGCTTAATTACGTCAAACTTTGCCTCCCTTTGGCACGTGTTTTATTCAACAATTAACACATCATTTACAAATGGACATGCCGACAATGATCTTGGGATACGCAGCTATATTAACGACCTTACTGCTTTGGTCTGGTTTCTTTATTTCTTTAAAAGGGGGCGCAATTTCTAACTTGCAGCCAGCCGATATCGCGCTAGTTCGCTTTCTAATCCCAAGTTTAATTTTATTACCATTTGTGATTAAGCATAAGCAGGCGCTTCGCGTCGTGCCTAAACGCTACCTAACTGGTGTTGTGGTAGGGAGTGGCCTGCCCTACCTGCTGGTCGTCGGCACAGCTATGCACTTCGCTCCCGTGGCGCACGGCAGTGCATTAGTACCTGGCACTTTGCCATTATTTGTTTCGGCTATCGCGGTGTTGTGCTATCAACAGTCGCTGAGTGCTCACCGCTTAATCGGGCTTTCTACGGTGTTGTTAGGGATTTTCGTATTCCTTCTTTCTAATAGCGGTGCAGAGTACAACTGGTCTCAATTACAAGGCCACATCCTGTTTCTAACCGGTAGCATTATGTGGGCAGTTTTCACCATCAGTGCTCGTGTTGCTAACCTTAATGCGCATGTCTGTGCTGGATTCGTTGCAATCGCGTCTTTGGCACTGCTCATCATTGCGGTTGGCTTCGGATGGGTAGATAGTTACCTAGCGATAACGCCGATCAGTCAGTGGCCGTGGGAAGAATTATTTGGCCACGCGATGTTGCAAGGTGTCGGCGCAGGCTTAATCGCCTCTTTTACCTTTATCTATGCAATCCGAATTATTGGCGCCGAAGCCAGTGCTGCTTTTGGGTCATTAACTCCAGTCGTCGCGACACTTCTTGCCGTTCCAATCTTTGGTGAACAACCAGATTCACTTACTTGGTTAGCGCTGATGCTGGTAACCTGCGGCAGTATTGTGGCAAGCCAAATCTTTATGAAAGATGGAATGAGCCAAACTTATCGCCCACCACTTCACAGATAGCGATAATTTTACAAAAACTTTTGTCCTACTATCTTGAATAACAAAATGGCGTTTTGATAGCCTCGATTTAACCAATAATTAAAACGCCAATGTAATGCCTGCCACTCATACTAAAGATGAACTGCATAGATTCCTCAAACCGGGAATGAAACTTTCGACTAATTTCGAGTTTGGGCCTAAGGACCAGTTTACGTATTCCACCACCTATCTTGGGATGAAAGAGAACGCGTATTTGATTCTTGATATACCGATGCGTTTGCTTGAAGAGCAAGTGATGAGAAAACTCCCAAACGCCGATGTCATCGTGCGTGGTGTATCAGATACGGAGTTAGGCCATGTCATTGCATTTAAATCCAGTGTTCTAACAACTGCGGTTCGTCCTTCGCCCCTTTTATTTATTCGAATTCCAGGAACATTTGCAACCAAACCAGTCCGGGAACACGAACGATATAAGCTGCAAATGGATTGTAAGATTGTTCATGCGGGGAATGTTTACGACGGTAGCCTTATCGACTTCTCACTGGCAGGTATTGGTATCTCAACCTTTATAGAGCCTGAATTCAACGTTGGTGAAAGTGTCACTATTGACTCTTCTCTAAGTCACTATATCGGAGAAGAAAATCAGTGTGTCATTGCCAACATTAAGAAGTTGGTGAAAGGCTGGGTAATAGGAATTAAGTTTGAAAGCCCAATAGCGATGAGTCACGAGCTAAAAACAGAGTTACTGGAGCAGTCCTTTCTAACCAGTAACGTCTGAACTTACTGCTGGCTAAAGCGCGTCGCCTCAAAGCTGTTGAGCACTCTGTGCACCGCATAGGTCACGAGCAGAGTGACAACAATAGCAAACAAAATACTACTCACGCGATACAGCGCGCTGAACATTAAATCGCCATCCGGAGTAAGGTATTGGCCAAATAAAATACCTAATGTGGTTAATCCGCCAAATCCGGCTCCTGAACCACTAGACTCTTTTACGTGCATATAGCTGAACATCATCGCGCCAATCCACAGTAATGGGACGATAAACAGCAAGGTATCCGACCAATCGTATAGTACGAGCTGCCCAGCGATACCAAAGGTTACCCCCATCAAGGTCCCCATTGCTCTTTTGCGCGCATACCCTAAAGCACCGTTCCAATGCATAGGAAACAATAAAAGCAAGGTTGTCGCCTGAGCGGACATAGAATCACTGAGGTCAAATAACTGGAATACAAGGAAAGACATTGTAGCGATACTCGCCCCCATAAGGGCTTCATGACGCATGCGGTGATTCTGTTTAGGCTGAGATGGTTTGGCCGATGGCTGACGAGGCTCTGCATCAGGGATCAAAAATGTCACGACGTAGGCCACGATCACTGAAATAACATTCGCTTGTAGGTTGCTGAATATCAGATCATTTAAGTCGGTTGTTGGATAACTCGCAAAATGCAGCATGATGCTTAAGCTCAGCACGCTATTTGCCCCAAACAGGAATAAGCTCCCTTTTGACATACAGGCGAACTTATACAAAAACAACCCGAAGGCGATGATCGTCATCATGCCAGGATGTCCACCAAATAGCCCACCAAGAATACCGACCTCCAATCCGCATACGACCGCTGAAAAAATCAGCTGTCGTGCAGCATGCAGGCTCATGACTGGTACCATTCCAAGTAACAACATCGGTGTTACGGTAAAAAATACGCCATAATTCCAGCCAAAGACCTTACATAAGGTGAAGCCAATGGTCGCGCCAGTTGCAATGCGCAAACACTGACGGAAGTCGTTTTCCGACATGGGATGATCCCATAACTTCATATCGCCTCCCCGTTAATAAATGTAATGAAGAAGACTCAAAAATCGGATCTGACATCTCGCTAACCAGCCAGATAACGAGTTTTCTGGCAACAGTTGCACAGTCGCACGTGCCCCGGCCGGAAATGCGCGCTGTTGAGGTTCATCGATAGCTAAATGTAAACGTAAACGCTGCGCGTCTCTCACCCAACGGTTTGAGTCTGTCGGTGTTGCTAAACGGCCATCCGCATCAAACTGGCCCGAGCTTACTCCCGCATCCACACTCGTAATACGAGCTTCAAATACGTCACCTGGCAAGCTATCAAAGGCCACTAACGCCCGACTGTCCTGATTGAAGTGTCGCAGACTCTTTTCACGAAAGTCGGCAATAATATCCACGTCATCCGAGACTAAAGCCACGAGAGGTGTACCAGCTGCTGCATAGGCACCCGTTTCCAGTTGCAAGTTAGCGACAACGCCATCATGTTCGGCCACTACTTGAGTGTAAGACAGATTAAGTTCCGCTTGTTTTAGCTGGTTTTGTGCCACGCGGATATTTACATTCGTTGCACCTAAATCGCCTCGGTTTACTTCCAACTCTTTTAAACGAGCGCGCGCGGCCAGTAAGTTTGCTCTGGCTGCCGTTGCACTACTTTGTGCGTCGTCACGCTGTTGTTGCGAGGTGCCATTGCGATGAAACAATGTATCAAGACGTTTGGCTTCGCGAACTTTTTGCTCGGCGACAATTTTGCTCGCTTCAACGTCCGCTTTTGCCGCTGCAATAGAGGCATCAAGCTGTTCATTATTTTGAATCACACGCTCAAGGTTAAGTTGAGCCTTTTCTACGGCGAGCTGATAAGGCTGTGGATCAATCTGGAATAGTAGATCGCCTTGGCTTATTTCTTGGTTGTTGGCAACATAAAGATGCGTAATCTGTCCACTCACACGGGGAGCTACTTTAGTTACCACTCGCGTTGCCATTGCCTGAGGCGTCAATGGCATGGCGAGATCTGCGACTAGAAAATAGGCAAAGACAAGGACAAACGCGACGCAAGAATACTTGATCCAACGTGCGAATTTTTGATCTGGAGTCATAGGCGTTTACTTCTCTTTTAATTCGGGTTTCTGACTTATTCGCTAAGTGAATCAAGTGCATTGTGAGCAATCTGATCTAGGATCAATGAAAGCTTTTGAAGCTCTTGGTCATTGATTTCCGTCAGTAGCTTGCTCCGTACTTGAAGAATTCGAGTCTCCATTTGCTTGAGTAGGGTTTTACCTTCTTCTGTAAGGCTAACAATGCGTGCTCGCTTGTCATGCTCACTGCAATGGCGAGTGATCAGAGATTGCTCTTCTAATAGCTTTAATGTGCGCATCAGCGATGCCAACTCAATCTCAAGCGCTTCAGCCAAATGCTTCTGACTAACGTTGTCGCCCATTCGATAAAGTTTCCATAACGCAGTCCAACGCGGGTACGTCAGGTTTAAAGGCTCCAACTCGCGATCTGCAACCATTTTCCACAAACGGGCAACACGAGATAACTTTTCAGCCAGAGAAAGGTCGCGCAAACTGTTGATGTCTTGAATCATAAGATCTACTCAATTACTTAGCTTGCTAAGTAATATAAAATAGTTAGCACGCTAAGTAAATAATTTTTTGTGATTTAAATCACATAGAATATGCCATTGGAGAACAAGTTTGCGTAACGCAAAGTAGTACTTGGGTTGTAATAGTAGTGATATACGACACTAAAGGTGATATCAGCACTCCAGGCTTATCAACAAGTGAAGCATTGAGATACAAAAAAAGCACAACCCTAAGTTATGGCGTTGTGCTTTTCGGTTTAGTGAGCGATTGAATTATCAATTAAGGCTCATAGCGAATGAGTTCATCACGTTCGTTCAATTAAGAATCGCTGCTTGAAGTCAACAAAGGCTTCATGCAGCGCATTTTCTTTAATCGGTTTGAGCAATACGTAATTCGCGCCCGCCTCCATAAAAGCATCACTGGTTTCTTTCGCCGTATCGGCAGTACAAGCATAAATTGGCGTGCCTAACTTCAGCTTCTGTCGGATCTCTTTGGTTGTTTCAATTCCTCCAAGATGCGGCAGTTGGTTGTCCATCAAAATCAAATCGTAAGTATGATCTTTTAAGAACTCCATCGCTTCCAATCCATCTTTTGCCCAATCAACCTGCATTTTGTACTTGTTACAAAATGCTTTGAGAATGAAAGCATTGGTATGGTTATCTTCTACCAACAGTACTTTTAGACTCTCTGCGAATAACTCACCAGGTTTAACTCTCAAGCTTGAATCAAGAGGGGTGAGCACTCGCTCACGATCTTTCACTGGCATTGTAATAACAAAGGTCGTACCCAAACCTTTTTGACTACGTACTTGAACGTCACCTTCCAGCATATCGACGAGGCTTTTCACAATGGTCAGTCCCAAGCCACTGCCACCGTATTCTCGAGTGGTCGTTGCTTCCTCTTGAACGAAAGGTTCGAACATTTGGTCAAGCTTATCGGGCTCTATGCCGATGCCCGTATCCGTAATTTCCACTACCAACACACTATTTTCGGCGCCGTAGAACTGCTCCAGTTCAGCATGCAAGCGTACGCTGCCCGAGGGGGTAAACTTGACTGAGTTACTGACTAAGTTAAATAAAATTTGGTTCAGACGAACTTGGTCAGTAAAGATTTCAACATTGGGATCAATCTTGTTTTCAATGACAAGGTTAACGCCTTTATTTTCGCAAATTGGACGATAAATGTTTTCTAACGTTCGAATCGTGTCAGTGAACGAAAACGGGTGCTTTTGAATATTAAACTTACCCTGCTCAATCTTCGAAAAATCCAAAATATCATTCAAAACAGCAAGTAAGTGCTCACCACTATGTCGGAGTACATCAATTTGGTTATTCTGCTCTTCCGTTTCGACCGAGTCTTTTAATAATTGAGCAACTCCTAGAATGCCATTGATTGGCGTTCGGATTTCATGGCTCATTTTAGCCAGAAAATCGGCACGTGCTTGGGCGGATTTTTCTGCCTCTTTACGTGCCAAGTTACTTTGTTTTTCCGCTTCAATAAGCGTCGTAATATCCTGACCTTGAACAATGATACCGCTGATATCACCATCCACTCGAATCGGCGATAAGTTCCAGCGATATACCTTGTCTCCAATTGGTACATTGACGCCAGTTAACGTGGCTCCTTGAGCTGCCATTCGCAGGTGCGGCATCAACTTTTCTTTGAAGCCTTTAAACACTGGGTGCATAGTTTCAATGTCGTTTTCCATGACCAATTCTTTGCGGGCTGCCGGATTGATTTGGATGAGTACACCAGACTCTGACCACACCATAATCGGCGATAACGCAAAGTTAAACAGATCGCGGAATGAACGCTTTTGCGCTTCCAGCTCTTCAAAGGTGTTTTCTAGTGTCGAACCAATATGATCGAACTCCTCGATATCCGACCCGCCAAACCGTTCGAACCCTTTTTCTTCACGAGCCGAACGAGTGTATGCCATCAACGAGCCAAGCTCTTCGACGACTCGATTCTCAATCCACTCTTTGGTCATCAACGCAATCATCACCATCCCGATAACCGAAGCCAGCATCGCCAAAAGGTGCTGGATTTGCAGCGTCACAACACTCTGATTGTCTTGCACGGTTAGTAAACACAAATCCGTCGTGGCAGCATTGACTTCGATAGGGGTTTTAATGATCAACAACTGGTCAAGCTTTTGCTGAGACTCTCGCCGCTTCAGAACATCAAATATCTTGTACGCTTCATCTCCGACTAGTGAGCTAGCTAGTGGCGTATCGTTGGCCACCAAAACAACATTATCAACGTTTCCTTCGTTTTTTAGTCTTTCCATCAACCCGAAGTTGTTATCTAGAACAACAACATTGTAAGAATACCCCATCACTTCACCGGTTTTAGGTTGTAAAACCGGTACACGACGCAGTAACAGGTGGCGAGTTCCCATTGGGGTATGTGAAGGAAGGTAATACCAATTGTTGCTAAAAGTCACTTGGCTCGCGAGATCATTGAGAATCAAGTTATTGATGCCATAGAAATGCGCATTCCCATCGTCCCAAATAATGCCTTGATGATCGGTGAGAAAGCGAAATTCTGGCGTATGGGAAGGATCACTCTGGTCAATACTCATGAAAAAGTAATTGAGAGCTTCTTCATCCCGTTCTGTATAAAAATCTAAAACAACATCACTCTTCGAGTTACTGTTGTGATGAATCTGAATCGCAGCAAAATGGCTATCAAAAATATTAAGAATCAGCGCTGACGTCTGTTGCTTAGTTCTGTCGACTTCCTGCCAAATAATTTGCTTCGAGAAGTAATAACTCTGAACGAAGATACCTAAAATGATCGGAGCAAGTACGAGAATGATTATTTTCGTAATAAGCGTCGACAATGAGCGACGCTTTCTTGTTTTTGATGTAGTTGTCATCAATTGTCTGAGTATCTAAATGCGCGTTTTCTTAATGCTTCAATTCTTTCTGGAGAATCAGATTTCGTGACGACTTCAAAATCACCAGAATAAACGGTTGGAACGGGTTTCCCTTCAAGATCCCACTTAATCGCTTCTGCCATTGCAATGCCAGTATCATCGTTCATACGCATAACGGTAACGTCTAACTCCCCTTTCGAAAGCGCTTCTAATTCTGCAGAGCCGCCACCCCAGCCGTTGATCATGACATCTTCACGCCCTAATTCTTTCAGCGCATCAACAGCCCCTAGCGCCACATCTGTAGAACACGCATAAATAAAATCGACGTCAGGGTATTTTTCCAAACTCGCTTTTGCTGCTTCATACCCAGACTGCTTTGTCGCTTTGGTATAGTAAGCAGATTGTAGTTCAAAGTTGTTATCACGGTTGACTTGATTGATAAAGGTATTGCCTCTGATATCGCTGATATATCCTTCTGAAAAGTAGAGCACACTATAATGGCTCTGTTTTGGAAAACGCTTACCAAACTCCACGGCAAGCTCACGGCTGCCTTCAGCATGATCAAAACCAACATAAAGGAACGGTTGGTGATCCTCCCAATCTCTTACCGGTGTAGTGATATTTTGTAAGATCAACTTGGTTTTCTTTGAGTCTAAGACGTGTTCAACAAACTTACGATGCCTAGTGGTATCGAGAGTGAAAATCAGATAATCGGAGTTGCTCTTCAGCGCTTCCATTAAAGACAAACTTTGTTGCTTAATATCTGCGTTGGGACGGGTAAATACTTGATTAAGTTGATAGTCGATATCGAGTTTATCTAAACGCTGTTCAAATGCGTCAATATTTCGAATCCAATAATCCGAAATCTGTTGACCTGGATAAACCACAGAAATTTTTAACGGACGCTTTTTGTCTCTTTCAACCGGAACAGGAGTCTCTCGCACGGCGTCAGCCAACGCATTCGTTAACTGCTTCTGTTCTGGAAACTGGTCTAAAAATTCTTGATATGCCCAATACCCATTGAGGACTTGAGTGGCTTGCGCTATCGGCGCGACAGTGGCCATTGACATCAGGGAGAATACTAACGCTTTTTTCATCTACTGCTCTTTTAGCTTTTTATGAGCCTAATTCAGCTCTATTCGTTACCTAGCCGAGTCATCCTTTACTCTTGTAATCTACCTTCCTCTGAGTGCCTGTTTCAATAATAAATTGGTTCTTAGTCTGAGTTGGAACGAATAAACGTTTATTGTGTACCTAATTGTAAGGTCACAAAATATCATTTCTCCTTTTCATACTCTGAGTGTTTAAACAGAACACCAACCCATTATGCGTCAGTTTGTTCTTACATGGTACTCCAAAACTAAAAAGAAACCGCCTCAGTGGACGGTTTCTTTGTTATTCGGCATGTCGCGAACGCTTATTTCGATAAAGCCATTTCTAACATCATCTGCTGATTTTCATCAACGACAATACTTGCTTTTGACGTAACAAGCAGCTCTTTCTTAGCTTTTGTTAGTTGCTTAATATAATACTCAGCCCGCATGGCAAGTGTCTTTGAATCAAAATCCGAAGACCACTCCAATACCAAGGGACCTTTTCCCTTTAAAGCTTTCGCTCCTTTGCCCGTTTGGTGCTGATTGAATCTTCGCTCAACATTGTTTGTGACACCGCAATACAGCGCATTGCGGTTATTTCGTATCAAATAGACACTCCAACGCTGCGCTGTATTTTCAATCATGAAAGTAGTGACTCGACCTTAGCTTTGAGTTCATCGAGCTCTTCTTTAAGCTGAGCAACTTCGAGCTCTAGCTGGCTGACTCGATCAGAATTAGAGCCAGCCGCTGACACTGGCACTGCTAGCTCAGAGACGTCAACGTCGCCACAGAACAAATGCATATAGCGTGATTCTCGCTTCCCGGCTTCACGCGGTAACTTGACCACTAATGGTCCTTTTTCTTCGCTTGCTAAGTGCTCCAAAACCGTTTCAACTTCTTTTACATCATGAAATGTCGCGAGACGATTGGTACGAGTGCGAATTTCCCCAGGCGTTTGAGCACCACGCAAAAGCATACAACATACGATTCCCTTCTCTTGTTCTGTCAGTTTTAAATCACCAAACTCCGTATTACAGAAACGGTGCTGATACTTGCTAACACGGCTGTTAAACGCACTTTCGTCACTGACGAGCCTACGTTCAATTAGAGCATCAACGGCATCGAGAACGTCTGACTCAGAGAGCGACATTACGGGATCACGGTTGCTTTTTTGATTACACGCGTTGGTTAATGCGTTTAGGCTGAGGGGGTAAAGATCTGGGGTGGTGACTTCTTTTTCGATCAAGCAACCAATGACTCGTGCTTCAATTGCCGTTAGCTCAACTTTCATAATGCATTTCCTTATTATTTTTGCATTTGACTTGGTACCTAAATCGCTTCGATATCATGCATCATACATTGGCAAAGAGATGCAAGAAGCGTTAGCGATTCAGGTGTCGGTGTCAGGCTAAAGCATAGCGCAAGACCTGGCACCCTTTGCGAATCGGGTCAGGTATCAATGCTCCGAGAGAATTGGCACTTTCGTCAAATTGCCATCTTGATCAACCATCATTATTTTTGAACGATTCAGCTCAACTTCGATGATTTCGAGTTGCTCGCGAGCGTTGATATACGCTGTTTTTAACTTTTCAGCCACAGAGCGAGTGGCTTGCTCATTATCTTGACTACTTACTTGCTCCGCAGTGTTCCCAGAGTCCATATCAAGTTCATCATTTTGCATTCAATGGTGTTGATAATATAGTGAAGGCCACGTTATGACAATGAATCGATGGATTCTACGATGTTGCCCAAAACTCGATTAGAGAAGCGTGATTATGTGGACACATCGCAATTGGTTGAGAAATGTTCAACTCTGCATTGTGATTGATCTAAAGACTGTTATGCCACTGGATGTTGTGCTTTAATCGAGGAAGATATTCATAAAATTAGGAAAGAGAACTATGAGTAGCGTATTTGAAATCGTTAACCAAGCTCGTCGTAAAAACAAACTAAAACGTGAGCTGCTTGATAACGAAAAGAAAGTTCGTGATAACCGCAAACGTGTTGACCTTCTAGAAAACCTTCTAGATTACATCAAACCAGAAATGACTCACGATGAAATCGTCGCAATCATCAAAAATATGAAAGCAGACTACGAAGATCGTGTTGATGACCACATCATCAAAAGTGCAGAAATCTCTAAAGCACGTCGTGACATCAGCCGTCGTATTCGCGAACTGACTGAAGAAGACAAGCAAACTAGCGGCAAAAAATAAACGCTTAAGCTAGATTTTCCAACCCCGAGTAAAGCTACCTTACTCGGGGTTTATTTTTGTCTCTAAACTAAGCGCCGTGTACAATCAATCCAACTCTTATTCCTAACGCATTCAGCTTTCTATGTCCTCAACTACGACAAGTACACAACCAACACTTGCAAAACAATTATTTACGATGACCTGGCCAATGCTATTTGGCGTTCTATCTTTAATGAGCTTTCAGCTTGTAGATAGTGCGTTTATCGGTCAGCTCGGCGTTTTACCTTTGGCCGCTCAAGGTTTTACTCTTCCGTTGCAAATGGTCATTATCGGCATTCAAGTCGGTTTAGGTATCGCCACGACCGCTGTCATTTCTAAAGCGCTTGGTGCGAATGAAAGTCGTTATGCCAAACAGCTCGGTGGCTTAGTTTTGATGATTGGCTCAATCGGCGTAGCCGTTTTTGGAGGGCTAATTTGGCTTTTGCGCTACCCCATTTTATCTCTATTAAGTGCTCCAGAGTCTGTGATGCCGATTATCGACAGCTACTGGCCTTGGTGGCTGCTAAGTTCATGGACTGGAGCGGTTTTATATTTTTACTACAGTATTTGCCGAGCTAACGGCAACACCATGTTGCCTGGCACAATGATGATGGTAACCAGCGGTGTGAACCTTGTGCTCGATCCACTATTTATTTTCACGTTTGACTTGGGTATTAACGGAGCCGCAATAGCAACCATCGTTGCTTTTGGGTTTGGTATTTTAGTCGTCGCGCCTCGCGTAAAGAAGAATCACTGGGCAACAACGCAGTGGCAAGACCTCAACGTAGCTAAAAGTGTTGCGTCTATCGGTAACATCATGGGACCTGCGATGATCAGCCAACTGCTGCCTCCGTTGTCGTCCATGTTAGCAACAAAGTTATTGGCAAGCTTCGGGACCGCAGCAGTCGCCGCTTGGGCGCTCGGTTCACGCTACGAATTCTTTGCTATCGTTTCGGTGTTAGCGCTGACAATGTCTATGCCCCCAATGGTCGGGCGCTTACTTGGCGCAAAGAACTACCAAGATATCCAATCGCTAGTCAGTATTGCCGTAAAATTCATTCTGGGCTTTCAACTTTTGATCGCAGCCATTACGTTTGCCGTCGCAAACCCACTTGCACTACTGATGACCAGTGATGTTCAAGTAGAGCAAGTATTAGAAATGCATTTGCTGATTGTTCCTATCAGCTTAGGTTCACTAGGTGTATGTATGTTGATGGTTTCTCTTTGCAATGCATTAGGTAAGTCTTACACCGCGCTCACCATTTCAGCGCTACGCTTGTTTGTCTTTTTCCTTCCTTGCTTATGGGTTGGCGCTCAAATGGGGGGAATCCGAGGTCTACTTTTAGGCGCTTGTATCGGCAACATTCTGGCGGGCATTTCCGCTTACCTAACCTATCGACAAACCATACGTAAACTCGCTGGCGCTCAAGCAAACGCATGACAATGAATGGTTAAATTAAAGCCCCTTTGATTGGGGCTTTATCGTATTGAAATGTTATCGAGTTAGGCGAGTTTTAATTCATTGAAGAGCTCAAATAGCTGATTCGATTTATAAGGCTTAGGTAAATAAGCATCCATACCTGCAGCAAAACAGTTGTGAATGTCTTCTTCCAAAACACTCGCGGTGAGCGCAATAATGGTCGTTTTCTCACGCCCGGCTTTCTTTTCCCAACGACGAATTTCTTTCGTCGCGGTCAGTCCATCCATCACCGGCATCATACAATCCATTAAAATTGCATCGAATTCTTCTCCCTTTGTGATGGCTTCCAACGCTTCTTGTCCATTGCTTGTTATCAAATAGTCATACCCTGCTTTATCCAGAAAGAAACTCGCGATTTTCTGATTCATCAAGTTATCCTCCGCGATTAAGATCCTCCTGTGAGAGCGCGACGTTCGATATTCAGACTTTGGAACACCATTAGTGACAGCGTCACTTGAAATGATTTTTTCTACCTTCGCTAAGTCGTCAATGACATGCTTAAATCGATTGCCAAGAAAAGGCAATGTGAGTACAGCATGTACTCTTTCTGCATTGTCGTAGGGAGTGGATAGATGATGCTGACAAATAATCACACGACGAAGATCATATTTGAGTGACAATTCATCTAAGGCTTCATCCGTATTGGAGTCGTCACTATGGCACAGAAATATGACATCAAAGTCATCGTTTATTGCTTTTACTTCATTAACATTATTCGCACCAAAGAGATTGATTTTTGCTAATCGACACTCTTTCAAAAGTTGATCAGCGTAATCGTAATTTGTGCAGATCAAGAGCCCTTTATTTATCACGTCCGAGCGCCAGCCAAACACCGGAATAACATCAACCTCAATAGAGAATTCAAAGCATGTGCCCACTCCTTTTGTGGATGTCGCTATAAGCTGCCCTCCCATCATGGATACCAGTTGACGACAAATTGCCAATCCCAGTCCCGTTCCGCCGAACTGCCTCGACACCCCTTCATCTTCCTGAGTAAAGGGTTCAAAAATCGTCGTTAACTTATCTTGTTCAATGCCTATCCCGGTATCTTCGACTTTAAACATCAGCGTTCCGCGCTCGTTCTCAGGTAACTCGTCATAACTGACATCAACACGTATATGACCGCTTTCGGTAAACTTGACCGCATTCGATACCAGATTCGTGATGACCTGCTTGATGCGATGATCATCAACCATCACTCGAGTTGGAATGTTTTCAGCTAAGTTAATCCCCAGCTCTAGCTGTTTAGATGTGGCTTTGGATTGAAATAAAACCATCGACTGGTACACCACCTCTAGGATATCGGCCTCGACTAACGACAACTCCAGTCGACCAGATTCGATTTTAGAAAGATCCAAAATATCGTTAAGCAAGGTAAGTAAAGTTTGGGATGAAGAGTCAATGTCATCAACGACTTCTTGTTGATGGGAAGATAATTCGCTTTGAGAGAGTATCTCCGTCATGCCCATAATACCGTTTAGGGGGGTGCGTATTTCATGCGACATGTTGGCAAGAAATACTGATTTAGCGCGATTAGCAGATACTGCTGACTCTTTAGCATGGAGTATTTCGTCTGTTTGTCTCTGCTTTTCTTCAACCACTCGATTCACTTGCTGAGCGAAAATCGTCAGTTCATCACTGCCATCGACTTTGACTTTCGTCTGTTTCTCTTCATCGTTGATCAGCGCCGTTAAGGTATGAATAATCGCATCTAGTTTGCTATTAACCCGAAACCAAGTGCCAAAGCCAAGCCAGCAAAGCATGACGATAACCAAAATAACGCCAGAGGTAATCATCGCAATATTGGTCTTTTGTTCATGAACTTGTGTTAGGAGCGACTGCTCTGTTTGTTTCGTGAACCCATCAATGAGTACTTGCAAGCGTTGCACACGGAAATCGAGTTCTCTCAAATACGCTTCATAGTCACTACGTGACATGTCCCCTGACATTAATCGCCCACGAGATGCCAAATTTCTCTGATATCTCGGCGACGTAAACAAGCCTAGCAATTTATCAACTTGATCGTATGACCCTCCTAAATTTAAAAACGCATCCAAATTTTGCTGCTGTCGATCAATAGCCTGAAAAAACAGACTCTGACTCAACCGACTCTTAGGATCTTGAACTAGGCGATGTGTCAACCAGGCTTCTTTCTGTGTCCAAAAAGACAGCTGAGCAAGGTAAGCAATAAAATTCTGCATTCGAATACCGTCCTCACTGCCATACCACTGATGATTTTGTAGCAAAGAGCGCGACATATTTTGAAGCAGTTGAAATGCCCAATCGCCAAGGTCATCCATCTCGTCCAACCTACCGGATAATACCCCTAGCATGGCCTCTTTCAGCTCATCAGCATATTCAGCGGTATTGGGGTTACTGACGAATTTTTGATGCATGGAAGAAATAACACCGTCTTGTTCTTCTATATTAAGTGCGGCTGATGCTTGAAGCGTAGGCTGGCGGCGTGCTTTCTCTATGGAGTATATAAAATGAGAGGCTTGGGATATCAACTGGAAACCTTGGATATTGATTACCGTTTGATTGAGACGGCTTACGCGCAACGCATTGTCAGAAAACTGCTGAACTGCAAAAACCACTATCACCACCGTGGGTAATAGTGCGAGGAGTGCTAAGCGTGTTTTTATTGATAATCTCAACATCCATCAGCCCAATGGTTGATCTCATCCGATTATTTAATACTAGACTAGTTTCTAGCATTGAAAGGCATATACGACATGGTTACTTTAAAACAACATTCACCTACCAAAACCATGGTCATTCCGCTTATTTCGCCATCGGTCAATGAAATGGTAATTGTGACTCGAATCATACTTTTTGATCTTCAAGCTGAGTTCAAACAGTTAAGTTTCACTCATACCTAAGATGCACATCACTTTTCATAAAATTCCAAACCATATGTTCACCTATTTCGTTGCCTTATAGAGACAAATCACACAAAAATGCAAACGAATTCACAGTGACAACAAAACTAATTTGAAAACACACATTATCATCGCGAAAAAAGTGGATGACTTTTTAAATGTCAATACGTGAAAATCACCGCTTTAGTCACATTAATTCACCACTAACACGACCTTAACTAGTGTTTTACACTGGATTTAATTTTCCTAGCAGAATAAGGGCTCCGACCTTAGAATCCGCACACATAACTATTACAACCCGATTACATAACCCACTACACTCTTGCACGCTGCCGAAGAGGCAACAGCAGGGAGTATGGTTAGCCCCCAAAACGTGAAAGGTCTAATACAACAATGAGTCCAGAGAAATATCTCCAAGACTGGCAAACTAGCCAAACGATTGCTGAATCTATTTCCCCTCTAATTGGTAAGCTATATCGTCAAAAAGGAATCGAAGTGGTTCTGTTTGGTAAAACGCTTATCAATGCTACTACTATAGACATTCTCAAAACTCATCGCGTTGCAAGACGTTATACAGGCAGCCCACTCTCACTTGAGCACACGATGCCTATCATTCAAGCGCTATGTGAAATGAGCATTTCTTCGTGTCGTGTCGATGTTGGCCAATTGGCAACTAAGTACTGGAATGAACATGACGATACTGCCTCTCTAAATGATTTCCTTATCACTGCACTTGATGGCGCACGCGATGCAGACTCTTCATTGAAAGCGCGTGATGTAGTTCTTTACGGTTTTGGTCGCATTGGTCGACTACTAACTCGCCTTCTAATCGAGAAAAGTGGCCCAGGTTACCCACTACGACTGCGAGCGATTGTGGTTCGTGGCGGTAAAAAAGGCGATTTAGAGAAGCGTGCTAGCTTACTGCGTCGTGACTCAGTCCACGGTCAGTTCAACGGTAGCATTGTGATCGATGAGGAACGTAAAGCTCTGATCGTTAACGGTAACTACATCCAAATCATCTACGCAAACAATCCAAGCGAAGTGGACTACTCTGCTTACGGTATTAACAACGCGCTTGTTGTTGATAACACAGGTGTTTGGCGTGATTCTGAAGGCCTAAGCCAACACTTAGCGTGTCAAGGTGCAGAGAAAGTGCTGCTAACGGCACCAGGTAAAGGCGATATCAAAAACGTTGTATTCGGTGTAAATGAATCAGTTATTCAAGAAGATGACACCATCATCTCTGCCGCGAGCTGTACCACAAACGCAATCACGCCGGTTCTTAAAGCGCTGAATGATAAATATGGTGTCCTTTCTGGTCACATCGAAACCGTGCACTCATACACAAACGACCAAAACTTGATCGACAATTTCCACTCTGGTGACCGCCGTGGACGTAGTGCTTCTCTGAACATGGTTCTAACTTCAACTGGCGCAGCTAAAGCAGTAGCAAAAGCACTGCCAGAGCTAGCTGGTAAGCTAACAGGTAACGCAATTCGCGTACCGACACCAAACGTTTCGATGGCAGTCGCTAACCTAAACTTAGGTGAAGACGTAGACCGTGATTCACTGAACGATTACTTGCGTGAAATGGCGTTGAACTCTGAGCTTTCGGCACAGATTGACTACACCGATTCAACAGAAATTGTATCAACTGACTTAGTTGGCTCTCGCCATGCAGGCGTCGTAGATGGTCAAGCGACTATCGCACAAGACAAGCGTTGTGTACTTTACATCTGGTACGACAACGAATTCGGTTACAGCTGCCAAGTTGTGCACTGTATGGAACAAATGATGGGTGTTCGTTACCAAACATTCCCTCGATAGGTGAACTTTGCTCCACAACGTTAACCACATAGCGTAACGGACAATATCTCATATTTGTTCTAAATAATAAGCGCAAAGCGCATTACTAATATTTTTCCCCGTTTATACGCCTGATCACCCTCAGGCGTTTTTTCATTTCGCTCATTTGACACTCTCCGGACAAAGTGAAGGCTATCATTCATGTTTTGTTCATGTTCACAGCATTAATCTGAACACATAAATTACAGAGAGGTCATGATTATGAATCGGATTATTGTTACCGCACTGGCACTGATTACGGGCTTTTTTACATTAGTCTTTAGCTTGATCATTGCGATTCCGTTGACCATCGCAGCATTGATTACAGGCAAGCGTATTGAGAAGCGCGTGAAGAAAATGCAGAAAGAAATGCATGAAGAGTATGAATTCAATACTGGTAAAGCCGATGCTATCGAAGGTGAGTTCGAAGAGGTTCGCCGATAAGTAAATAGAATTTATATAAGTTTCTCTCCCCCGACTGCTCCTGAGAAACTTCTTGCTTTCACCCTGTCTTTACAATGGCAGGGTGCTTTTTTTGAAAAGCACAACGTCAAATAAGCAACTAGCGGCTTATTGTTTTATCTTTGTGTTGTGAGAGGCTGTGTAGCCAGCCTCCCACAAATCACCATCAACACCAGAGTATGGGTTAGATTCTTTCGGGGTCCCATTTTGGCAAGCTTCTCTGCCTTCTCTCTTTATTTCTTCTATGTGATTTAAAACGAAGTCAAAGTGCTGAGGATCAACCTTTTGTAGTAGCGCGTACAAAAGCCCAAAACCAAGCATCGTGAATACAAACAGTTCAAAAAACACCCATATGCTCTTTGTTGAAAGGAATATCCAAGCAACGCTGCAAACACTGGTCAAAATTACTACTAGAGCTAGATTTACTATTCTTTGCATATTGCTCTCTCACCTTCTAAACGGTCATGAAGTCTCTACCCCTTTCATAGGATAAGTAAGAGGAAAGTCCGTTTTACCCAATAAAGCATTCTCGACTTAATATGCGACACTGTTAGTATTAACGTTAAGTGGCTCTCGTTCTAATTATAACAGTGCGTTGGAAAGCTGCGCTTACTACAAATGATAATGTGAACCAAAGTAACACTATTGATAGTATTAACTTTAGCAGCACTTAGCGTCAAGATTACGTAAATTATATGAGGGTTTACTGAGAGCAGAAAAAGGCAGCCATCCGGGCTGCCTTTAATATTTTGTTGTCTTTGCAAATTTATACGGTTACGACCACTCGAAGTGCCAATAGCATGAGAACAATCCCTGACAAACGATCAATTAACACCGCTTTAGAACGAATTCTGTCCACTACTTTAGAGCTCGATAACACTAGGGTGATAAAAGTATACCAAAGCCCGTCCACAACAAATGGTGTAGCCACAATGATCATTTGATTGCTCAAATCATTACCTAGCGCTACAAACTGACTAAATAGTGCGATAAAAAACAAGGCAATTTTGGGGCTTAAAATCGAGATAAAAAAACCTTCTCGAGCAGACTGGCTTACCGTTGTTTCCTCGCCTGACTCCAACTTCGCCGCCACACCGCCTTTCGAACGCAGCGCATTGAACCCTAAATATGCCAGATATGCCGCGCCTGCAAGGCTGATCGTCTTGAACAACATCGGGCTTTGCTGCAAAACAACAGCTAGGCCAATCAGCGTAATAAACGCATAAATGCCAATTCCAAAAGCGTGTGCCCAAGCCGTTGCCAAACCATTGATGCGTCCACCAGCCAAGGCATGTTTTGCCACAATTGCTAGGCTAGGCCCAGGTGACATAGCACCGAGTAAACACACGGTAAAAAGTGATAACCAAACTGTTAGTGTCATAAATAACCTCTCTCCATTTGAACTCAATCTATCAATTGAAGAGCTATAATTTGAAATCAAAGTTTCGCATAAAAGTCATGATTTAAAATCATAACCTAATGAATGGAGTATTCCGATATTTTCATCACCGCGTGGATTTGCTCTCGCACCCACTGATGAGCTGGATCATTGTCGTATTTAGGATGCCACATCAGCCAATATTCATGGGTAGGTGTCTCAAAAGGAAGCGCTTTATGAACCAAAGGCCAGTGCTTGGCCAAATTATTTGCAATGTGCTCCGGAACTACCATTAAGTGCTCACTTGAGACCAAACGGTTTACCGCCGCAGAGAAAAAAGGCACTTTAAAGGTAACATGACGCATCAGCCCCCTGTCTTTTAGTGCCATATCAGTACTTGAGTCTTTGTCTCCCCCACCCGTCACTTGAATATGCGAATGACTGATGAGGTCCTCTATAGAAATCGAAGCCTTACCAGCTAAAGGGTGAGACGCCTTCATCAAACAAACTGACTTATCAGAACCAATATTGATGCTAGATACACCTTCAGGCTGAGTGGGATACATAGAAGAAGCAAGATGGATTCCTAACTCGTGAAGCTTATCGATAAAATCTAGTTGCCACAGTCGATACGCCAAATCCAATTGTGGTGCTTGTTCACCTAAGTGAGATGCAATATCGGGCAAAACGTATTGTGCCACGTAATCACTTGAGGCAATAACCAGCTCGCCTTGCCACAGTTGCGGCTCAAAAGGTTTGTCATCGAGTAAATGGTCAAACTCAGCCAGTAACGCATCAAGCTTTGATTTTAATGCTATTGCTCGCGGGGTTGGTATCAGCTGATTACCTTGACGAATAAGCAGTGGGTCACCACACAGATCGCGCAATTGTGCAAGCTGTCGGCTAACCGCAGACTGAGTAATGTGCAAACGTTCTGCAGTTCGGCTGACATGACACTCTTCTAAAAGTACATGCAAGGACCTAAGTAGATTCAAATTGATGTTGTTTAACATACCGGCTCAAGAAGGTTTAATAAATAATGACACCCATGATGCTTATTTCACAAACTGGTTGCCAGTCGTATTAAAGAACTCAGCTAAAACGGTATGAGTCATGAGGTGCCTTAGCTCTGGGTAACGTTGAATTTGATCTCTGATTTCGTTCAAACGAGTCATCGTAGGTACTTCGACAAAAACCATCATATCCGTTTCACCACTGATTGCATGGCACCATTTTACGCCATCGATTTTGTATAGTTCGTCGGCATATGATTCGCAATAATACGTGGATGTAGATTTATCGAACTTTAGAGCAAAATAAGCACAAATCGAGTCCCCGCCTGAAGAGGCAATTTCAGCGTGATACCCGAGAATCACTTTGTCATGTTCTAGCTTACGAATACGAGCCGTCACCGCAGAACGAGAAAGGTTCACTTTATCCGCAATTTCAGTCACCGACAGCCGAGCGTTGTGTCGGAGAAGATCCACAATCTTGTGATCAAACTTGTCCATATACTTACCAAGCTTTCCTTATTTTTCTCATTCTATACCGATTCTAACTGCATAAGAAACCAACATTTTGTTGGAAATATTTAAAACAACCGTCATATTGACGGTTCAGTAAATCATTTTGTTATTAAGATTTTGGATATGCTATTTGGTAAGCATGAGATGAGCACCGTTATCCATTCAAATAAAAGAACGATAACGCATTGAAATCAAATACGCTTCTTATGCACTCAGCGCACCAGCGGGCTCATTAAACTCCAATAAATGAGATAATTAGAAGCCACAAGCGTTTTCGTCATAAGTCCTACAACATTGGATGAATCAATTAGCATGGAACAGCTCAAAAAAGACATTTCACTCACATCCGGTATCGCCCAACTATCCACAACATTAATGGGAACGGGGCTTTTTATGATACCAGCCATTGCAGCAGGCATAGCGGGTCATTTTTCACTATGGGCCTGGATTTTATTATTCATCGCCATTTGTCCTATTGCGCTGACTTTTGCCCAGCTAGGCAAGCGATATCCCAACGCGGGCGGAACCGCATTTTTTGTGCGTAAAGCATTTAACGCCAAGCTGGAAAGTAGTGTAGCTTGGCTATTTGTTAGTGTCATTCCGGTAGGGGTTCCGGCCGCGATTGCACTCGCCGCAGGCTTTCTACAGCAAATATTGCCAGAGCCTATTAGCAATAATCTGTTTGCACAAATTCTAACGGTATTACTTCTTGTGTTCGTCAACTTGATGGGCACTAAGTCATCAGGTCATTTACAAACTCTTATTGCTTTGAGTGTCTTTGCGCTCGTTGGCACATTTTTATGGAAAGGCGACGTTAACACCGCCGATCTCGTGATGCCAGCTATCACACAAGAGTCAATCTGGCCTATTACCGCAGCGCTTGGCGTGATGTTCTGGTGTTTTGTTGGCATAGAGGCTTTTGCTCATATGGGGGAAGAATTCAAAAACCCTCAAAGAGACTTCCCTATTGCCATTATTGTCGGTTGTTTTGTAGCGGGAGCTACGTACTGGGCTTGCTCTGTTGTTATTTTAAAGTTTGGTGCATATGGTAATGCTCAATTCGATAATGCATCGATTCCATGGTTGAGTGCTCAACTACTTGGCGATGGGGCCAAATGGATAATCAGTTTGATCGGATTCTCCGCTTGTTTCGCGAGCGTTAACTTATACACACAGAGCCTAGCGCGAATGGTCTGGGCTCAAGCTCGGGAACATCGTCCTTACAGCCCACTAGCCAAGATTTCGCGTCGTGGTGTCCCTTTCTCAGCCACCTTATTAGTTGGCGGCGTACTGCTAATATCTTGCGTGATAGGAACGCTATCGCAGCTCGATCTGGAGTTTTTCCTAAAGCTAGCAAATAGTGTATTCGTTTTGGTTTACATGTTGGCGATGTTAGCCGCTTATAAATTACTTCGTGGGTTTGGTAAAGCGCTTGCGGGACTTTCTCTATTGCTTTGTACCGCTGTTTTTATATGTTTAGGCTGGTCAATGTTTTATGCACTTGGCATTTTCACTCTACTTTTACTGCCTTGGAAACAGTGGCGACATAAACGACAAACACGCGCAGTTGAATAGTCACCGCTTCCCATGTCGAAAAATTTGGGCTAAACGTTGGATACCAGCGTCTATGTTCTCTAACGCGATATTACCGTAACCAAGCACGGCACCATGCCAGTAACGTGCTTGGAAACCTGGATGTTCATAATAGCTCAAAGGTCGCAAGATGATCCCTTCATGCTCTGCCAGTTTTGTAAAACGCAGCTCATCTATACCGTTTTGCCATTTCAACGTAATATGAAGCCCCGCCGCTTGGCTAACGACACAAACACTGTCGCCAAAATGCTGTTGAATGGATAAATGCACCTGTTCATGCTTGGTTTTATATAGTCGGCGCATTTTTCGGATATGGCGCAACAACCCACCCTCGGTAATAAAATCTGCCAACGCTTCTTGAGTGTGCGTCGGTGAATCACCACTTAACGCATCTTTAACCACCAAACATTGCTCTACTAAACGTTCAGGAACCACAAGGTAGCCAAGCCGCAATCCGTTAAACATCACTTTACTGAAGGAACCCACATACAACACACGATCATCTCGACCCATTTGAGCTGCTAGCCCCTGTAAGCTGGTGTAGGGACGATGAGCAAACTGAAATTCGCTGTCATAATCGTCCTCGATGATCCAACTTGATTGCTCGACCGCCCAGTTGATGATCTTCCCTCTTTGCTCGGTATTGAGTGTGGTACCCATCGGATATTGATTACTTGGTGTGATATACAGCGCATCGGCATCGCTTGAGGTCACCGCTTCCACATCAAAACCTAATTTCTCTCTTACGAACAAAGGCTCAAATTGATAGTTTTGGAACTGAATCAACTTCCGCATTTGCGCGTAACCTGGTTGCTCCATCAAAACCTTATCACCTTGTTTGAGCACTACCATCGTCGCAATTGACAACGCTTGCTGCGCCCCAGAGGTAATAATAATGCGCTCTGGGGAACAATTCACTGAACGACTTGATGCAAGGTAGTCAGCTAAAGCACAGCGCAATGCCCAACTGCCCTGAATATCTTGATTCCCTAGCAAGCAGGTGCGGGACATGTGGCGAGCAACTAGCTTTTGCCACTGCGCCATCGGAAATGCGTCCAAATCCGGCACACCCGGTGCAAATGCGCGGTTGATGTCAAAGTTGGTTTTCGGTGATGAGTCTCTCTGAACTGAATTAGGTTCAGGCAAGTACTGCTCCGGCAGTTCTACGGCAACATAAAAGCCAGAACCTTTTTGGCTGTTCAAGTACCCTTCCGCCACTAACTGCTCGTAAGCCGAAATCACGGTATTCCTACTTAGATTAAGCGCTTGTGAAAGCTTCCGCGTAGAAGGCAACTTCCCATTCTTCACCCACAATCCTTGAACAATTTTCTTGCGAATAGCAAAAAACAACGCTTGCTGACGCGTTCCATCACTGTCTTTTAAATGCAGGTCACCGATATCAATCAAAGACAAACTGGATCCATCCATTAGTTAAAAGTGGCTCTCTTTAAGCTACCAGTTAAACGCTACATTGCAATCAAAGAATGAGGATCAATCGCTCGTAATCGTGAGCAAACAAGGAGAGAAAATGCTATCCAACACCAATAGAACGGAAATTAAGAAAGGCGCACATAAAGCCGTCTCTGATGTTAGCAAACTGCACGCCATCATAGATGAAAGCCTAATCGCTCATATTGCGATAACCAACGAGTCAGGCCCTGTGGTCATCCCTATGCTGGCATGGCGTGTCGATGATTACGTGTATATCCATGGTGCCAACAACAGTCGACTGTTACGCTCACTCAAACGAGGAGTGCAAACGTGCTTAACCTTTACTTTGCTTGATGGTTGGGTATTGGCTCGAAGTGCATTTCACCACAGTGCGCATTATCGTAGCGCCGTGGTCTTTGGCCAGTTTGAGATGGTGGAGAATAACCAAGAAAAAGACAGGTTGCTGAATCACTTTATCGAACAGATCGCTCCAGGGAGAACAAAACAAGTCCGTTTGAGTAATGAAAAAGAGCTCAAAGCCACCATGCTGCTGCGTATCCCACTCACAGAGGCATCTGTGAAAATCAGCAATTTTGGCGTCAACGACGATGCGGAAGACATGGATATTCCTGTTTGGGCAGGTGTCCTACCCTACCGAACTGTCGTAGGTCCACTGCAAGCTTGTGAAGATTTGTATGAAGGTATCGCTGAACCAGACTACCGCAATGCCTACTCTAATCGTTGGCAGGAATAAGCACCGTAAAACGTGCGCCGCCTAAGTGACTCTCGCCGACAGAAAGTTCCCAACCTAATTGCCTCGCTGCACTGGTAGCGATGGCAAGCCCTAAACCAAAGCCTTTCACGTCGGCGTTGCGGCTTTTGTCTAAACGCGAAAATGGCATAAATACTTCTTCTCGCATCGCTTCAGGTACGCCCGGACCATCGTCCTCAATATCGATGCTCCAGCAATCCGCTACCATTCGAATCGTCACCTCAACGCAGGATTCACCGTAACGCTTGGCGTTTTGCAGTAAATTATCGAGGACGAGGTTACCCAAAGTAGGCTGAAAGTGAATCAATTGGTTCGCGAGTTCATTTTCCGCTCTCAACATGGCGGACTCTAAGCCTAGGTAATTCATACGGCTTTTGCACCAAAGTGGCAGTTCCATGGTTTCAACAGAATCGACCCAAGAGTGGTTTTTCACACTCAAGCGAGACAGCATGACGATGTCGGAAGTTAAATCCGTCACTACATCAACGTATCGTTCAATATCGTCATGTAACTCTGCCTGCATTTCACCACTCGTGCGCCTAGCTAAATCCGTCGCTAGCTGAATACGACTCAGCGGAGTGCGCACTTCATGAGGAATAGCTTGAGTAAAGATGTGTGTTTGGCGTACTCGTCTCTCAATCTCTTCAGACATGCAGTTGAAGCCTTGGGCGAGCTCTTTCACGGGTTGCGAAAATTGCTTTAGATCGACTCGCGTATTCAACTCACCATAACCAAATTGTTGTTGTGCAGCCGTTAGTTGCCGAATTTGGCGGTCAAGACGTCGTACAGGTATGTAAACCATAATGCCTAAACTGCACACAACAACCAAAAGTAGAGTCAGTATAAATACAATCTCAGAATCTTCATTCCAATCAACATCTGGGCTAAAGAAATCCGTTTTTTCTTTGAAAACTAAACTCTTCGAGGTGTTAGGTAAAGGGAATACCGCAGCATAGGTACTGCCATCAATAAGATAAACAGGTATCCCTTGTATTCGGTACAGCAGCTTACAATCTCGACAAGGCGGTGATCCGTCCCAGTTTTCAACCAATGTTAAATCAAAGATAAAGAAATCTTGCTTGCCGTTTTCGGTTAACTTCTTGTAGAGAGAATCCGGTGTACCTCGTTGCTCAATGTATTGATCGACAAAATAAGCACCATCACTCAAAAAAACACCGACTTCTGTTTTGCGCATGTACTCTTCCCCCATAAAGAGAAACAAAGCAACAGTCAGCGCAAGGCCAGTAACTAACCCCACATATAGACGAGTAAACAGGGAAAACATGCGTCATTTACCTGTCAGCATATAGCCGTGGTGACGTATGGTCTTAATGGTAGCGGTATGGATATGAGCCTTAGAGAATTTCTTCCTTAGTGAGGATATACGCATATCAATCGAACGATCAGTAATACAGTATTCAATACCTCTGGCAAGACGGCAACATGATTCACGAGATACTGGCTTATCGACATTCAGCATCAGGAGCTCTAAAATTTCAAACTCAGAACTCGTCAAACCAATATCTTTTTGCAAATAAAATGCTTGGGAACGACGAAGACAAAGGCTAATGCCATATCGGCTCAGCTTTTCTTCTTCAACGGTATCAGCTTGACTACGATAGCGACGCAACGCCGCTTCAATACGGGCGAGAAGGATATTGCCTTTTATCGGTTTGGTAAGGTAATCATCAGCACCGAACTTAAATAAGCTCACCTCGCTCATTTCATCATCGGTTGCAGTCAAAACAATGATAATCCCATGATAAAATTTACGTGCCTCTTGGCATATTTCTGCGCCATTTTTTCCCGGTAACATCAAATCTAACAGCACTAGGTCCGGATTGAGTCCGTGAATCGTTTCTAATGCATTTTGACCGTTATCGATAACAGTTACTGTATAGCCTTCGGCTTCGAGGTACATTTTGGTTAATCGAGCAATCTCAGAGTCGTCTTCTACCAGTAAGATTGTATTGCCCACCATGAATCATTTACTCCACCAATATGATGGAGGGAGTATATCGCTCGTCCTATACTGCGCAACCCACTTAAATGATAATTTTAATAAAAAGCAGGCTTACATACGCTTACAAACCATACATATACGATAATCCTAATCATTCTACGCCCCTAAAACCATGCAATAACCTGATGTTTTATTCATTAGCAGAATATAGCTTCACATAAAAAATAAAATTCGGAATAAAAATCTACTATATTTTTAAATATATCGAATGATAGTCCTTACCAAAAAATAATATCGATATATATGACTTAGTTTGCTTATATAGACAGGACTTTATGTTGCTTCTAAGTTTCTTGCTCTAATAAAGTCTACGAGTAACATGAAATGAGATATTCCCAATTAACACCTTTAGCCATATTTTGCGCGATAAGTCTAACTGCTTGCGGCGGCAGTGAATCTAATTCGAAACCATCGACAGCGACACCTCCAACACCACCAGCGCCAACATTGAGCACTGTCACAATCCCAACTGTCGTTTCTACAGAGCTTCCAGCCAAGTTAAAAGTGGCTGCTGATGCGGGCTTCACCCACTATGTGAAAATCTCCCTTTCTGAAGCAAATAACAATGATGCATTTCACATTGTGGCTGTTGATGACGGTGCGAATAATGAAAAAATCTTTCGTGCAGCCAAAATCATCCAACACCTTCTCACAAACCAACCAGACTCTAAGTACGGCGCTGACAAGTCTCGTATCGCTAAGACATTAGCCGAGCGTGATGCCACACTAATGCTGACCGAAAACGACGAACAGAATGATGAGATGCTAACCAAAATCTTTATCAACGAACTGATTCGCCAAGACAAACTGAACGATGCAGTGACAAACTCGGGCTTAGCACACTCTTTTGATACGAGTTCTCTAGAAAAGTTTGTTGTAAGCATGATGGTACTTAACGAAGATGATATGGATACACTTGTCACATCTATCGTGGCAACAGTAGTAAATAGTAAAGAAACACCAAACTGGCTAAGGAACAGCCAATCTCTGATGTATCGAGAACTGACAGTTGAAGGCGATTGCCATTACATGAGTAATTTTGCCGATTACTGTGCCAATCTTGGTAAAAAAGCCGAACGAGACGCCGCTTTTGAAGAAATTTTACACTTGGTCCAAGCGCAAGGTATTGCACCTAACACGGGGACTGCGGCACTGCAAAATGACATTCAAGCTCATGCGTTAAAAATCTATAACGATATTCAAGCGGGCAAACCGACGGTGTGGCGCCCAACTAAGTATGACTGGGACGATTGGAAATCGGACGACTTCGATCCTGAAAGTGTTAAACAAACGGGCCCTTCATATTCTCACGAATACTTTGCTGCCGCTTTTGAAGCTTACATGGGTGTAGCAAAAGCAAACGGACAAGGTTTAGATGGCTACCAAGCGTTAACACGTGAAGAAATGCAAACTCAAGATCCACAAGCCGTTGATTGGATCAGCGGCTTATTCCACGGATACTTGCAATACACCGCGAACATCGACTCTGCGGGCGTCAAACTTTACACAGAAAAGACAAATCCAGGCACAGTGCCTACCTTTCGTATGGCTCCCAACAAAGACGGCTTGATAGAAGCATACACCTACAAATCTCAGTGGCTGACAAAAGTGAAGATCATTGGCGACGACGCGATGAATGTCATCGGTAATGACCAAGACAATACCTTTGAAGGCAACAGCAAAGACAACAGCATTTATGGTGAAGGTGGTATCAACACCTATATCGTGCCACACAAACTGGCAGAATGTACTGTTATCAAAGCAAAGAGCGTTTCTGTTAAGTGCCCGAGTACAGGCTCTGATGAGTTGTACGACATTCAAAAGATCCAATTCACCGACCAAATCTTAGATGTAACCGAGCTATAAACGATGAAAAACATGAAGAAACTTACTCTATTCGCTCCCCTACTCCTTGTAGGTTGTGGTGGCCTAGCCGTCATGGATCGTACTGACGCCGTAAAAGCACAACCAGAAATGCTGATCAAAACCGACGGAGATTTTTGGGGATTCGGTGCAGATGGTCATTTTGATTTTGCTGGTAAGTACAAAGGCAACTATTCACGCAGTGCTTCTAACTCAAGTTGGTTTAACCATATATCTTTCAAAGAAGGTGCGATGGGCGCAGAAGTGACTCGTATCGACAACGGGGAAACTTGGCTTTTGAACTGCACTGGGGGCGGTATGTCGGTTAACTACATGGGCGTCGATTTTGGTGGGAATGATCCTTACACCTGTGATATCACCCAAGATGGCGTCAAAGTGGGAGAATTTGCTATGGAGCCAAAATCCGCTCTCATCGACATCAGCTTTGAGAAAAAAGAGATTGGCGTAGTGCGTATTGGCAGCACCCACTTTAATGTAGAAACCGTACATACTAGTCCCGACGCCATGATGGCGGTAGACATTCCATTGGGTTATAGCTTTAAGGAAGGCACACAAGAAATTGCCGCTGTACAGACGAACGGTACCATTGCGGTACAGATGCTCCCAGAACTTAGTGAACAAAAAAAGGATGTGATTGCCATCGGCGCTGTTGCAAGTGCACTAAGCTGGCGCCCTAAGAAATAGCCATTACATTAAACAACACCACACAAAAAATAATAAAGCCCTCTACCTTGAGGGCTTTTATTGCTTGTTTTCATAAAGACAAGTGAAGCATTACTTTTCTAATCTTCCCGCATACTGCTTGGGTGTTAATCCACGATGCTTCTTAAACATACGATTGAAGCTCGCCACATTGGTGTAACCAAGGCGCATAGCTATGTCATCAATACTCACGCGCTTACTCAATAATCCAGCCGCAACATTACTCAATACATAGCCGGATACCATCGAGAAGTTGAGGCCTAATTTGTGCAAACGACGTTGAAACTGCTGTTCAGATAAATCAAGCAGAGAAGAAACGCGCTCTAACGTTGGCAATCCATAATGGCTGCTGTAGTTCACCACTTCATAAATCACTTTCAACTCATCTTCTGGGTCGGGCATATTAAGCAAATCATCCAAATCGGAAAAACTCATAGCTAGACGGCTGTCTTCGCGATGGCTCACTTGGCGGGAAGCTAATCGGTCATCTCCCGGGATCCATATTTCTGTTTTTGGCTGACTCCATTCCACCTCGCAGCCGAAATATTCTCGGTATGGTTCAGTATTTTTTCTCGACCCTGAAACCTTCACGCGCAAAGGCTGATAGTCTTTACCAAGAAATTCGCGTAGCACTTTAATCATAAATACCGCACAGCGGATACTATCGTGCACCTTTACTGACGTTTCTATAAACGGATTGTGGTAAGTCCATTTGATGATTTTACCCGACTGTTCGCCAGCAAAAAACGCCCCAGATTGTAAGTTACTCGCACCATAATTAACGCGTCGAATCGCGCTGGCTAAATCATTCCCAGAAAATAGCCAGCGTCCCACAGGTCCAAGCTTTTGCAGTTCAATACCTCGGCTGAGACTCAACACCACATCTGGATCACTACTGGCTTGTTCAACACAACGATACCATTCTGCGACGGCTTTTAGCGGGATCAGTGTCATTGGGTTGTGAAATACCGACGACGGAATCCCCAGTTCATCCGAGCCCAAATTGTATTTAGATAACGCAAGGTTATGCATGTTTAGAATGCCCATCGCGCGAATAAATCGAACCGTCTTCATTACCAATCACATCAAATTTAATCCTCTATTGATTGAATCTGTCACAAAGAAAGACCTAAATCAAATCCAGATCACAATACGCCAACCGTTTGATAGAGGAGTGTTTAATGAGTTTACTGAGTGTCCCATTTGTCGGAACTGGTGCAGATACAGCGTTACATGTTGTCGCTGCTGTCGTTTTAATCGCGAGTGTCGCGGGCGCGTGTTACGGCTTTTGGAAAATCCATGAATTGCCAATTAATAAGGCGCACAGCAAAGACCATCATCAGATAGGGCTCATCACTGCGCTCACCTGGATAGGGTTTGTCTGGCACTGGGTTTGGGTGCTAGCTGTTATCTTTGCATTCGTTGATATGGAAAAAGCCATCATCAATCTGCGTGATACATGGAGAAGTAAACCGCAAACAGAAACACAGCCAAAAGAGGACGCGTAATGTTAGAAGGTTTAGCGGTATGGGCTCTCTTCATCTATCTGCTGCGTTTGGTTGGCATGCCTTGGAACAAAGCAACCAAATCGTTCGCTTATCTTGGCGGTTTGAGTTGGCTGATGTTCGTATGGGTAGGTTTGATTAACTTCACCCCGATGGATTTATCCGGTGGTTCTGTCGTGCAGTCACCACACATCCAATTGCGTCCAGATTCAACCAATGTGAAGGGTAAAGTTGACCACATTTACATTAGGCCGAATCAGAAAGTTAGAGAAGGTCAGCTCATTTATGAACTTGACCCAACGCAATACAAAATCGCATTAAATCAAGCGAACGTATCCGCTGATTCTGCTCGCGTTGCATTAGCTACGGCAAAAGGCGACATTGAGATTGAAGAAGCTAACCACGAAGCGCTAGTGCAAGATCTAGAAACATCCAAGAGCCAGTTGGAAGCGGCCAAAGTTGACTACAAATTGCAGAAAAAAATGCTAGATCGTTATGTTGAGCAAAACCGAGTGGTGCAAAACACCATCACGGAAAGCGACATCGACAAACAATCGAGTGCGGTTGATATGGCACGTCACAACGTGTTAACCCTTGAGTCTCAAATTAAGAAGAAACAAGTCGATATCTCACGTGCAAAACTGGCGATTCATAAAGCAGAGCTCGCAGTTGAAACCAAACAAGCCGAACTGCGCCAAGCTGAAGAGCAAATTGCAAAAGCGCAATGGGATTTGAACAGCACCAAAGTTCATGCCCCAACAGATGGCTTTGTCACCAACTTTATCCTGCGTGAAGGTCAGCGTGTATCGATGATGCCGCGTATCAACATGTACACTAACGAGAAGTATGTGCTGATGCGGGTCAACCATCAGGCGATTCGTAACATCAAACCGGGTCAGCCAGCGGAATTCTCTTCGTCCGTTTACCCAGGTAAGATCTTCTCAGCGGCCGTCGAAGGCATTGTTGAAGCAACAGGTGAGTCACAAGGTAATCTACTGGGTTTCGATGATTCCGTACGTGTCACCACTGGAAAGAACTTACAGAACAAACACCACTTTGTTCGTCTTAAGATTGATGAGCCAGAAGGCTACGACATCCCTGTTGGCTCTGTTGGCCTCGCATGGGTCAGCGGTGAAAAACCGATAGGCTTCATGGCCTTCTTAGATGTGATTCGCGGGATCATCATCCGAATGAAGTCTCAACTGTACTTCTTCTACTCTATCTAAACTCGCAAACCGCCAGTTACGCTGGCGGTTTTCTTTTCATTTGTATCCAAACATATCCTTTTCCCGTATAACAATTAGTTAGTAAATAGCGGAGAAGATTCATGTCGGCAAAGGAAAGAAGCCTACCTACCCATCGCATCTCAAGATTCAGCAAATTCGCCTCACTTGCTACCCGTGTCGCAGGCAATGTGATTGCAGAAGGCACGAAGCAGATAGCCAAAGGCAACAAACCAAAAGCGAAAGACCTATTGCTGACGCCGCAAAACATCGCGCGTTTAACCGACCAACTTGCTCACCTACGTGGCGCTGCAATGAAGCTTGGTCAAATGCTCTCAATGGATGCTGGTGATGTTTTAGAACCTGAACTTGCCGATATTCTCTCCCGCCTTCGCTCCAACGCAGACCCAATGCCTGCAAAACAACTCAACGCAGTAATGGAAAGTTCGCTTGGAACGAATTGGAAAGCTGAGTTTCTATCATTTAACTTCAAACCAATCGCCAGTGCATCAATAGGACAAGTGCACCAAGCCTACAGCGATGCGGGCGATAACCTAGCCGTCAAAGTGCAATATCCGGGCATACGGAAAAGTATTGATAGCGACGTCGATAATGTCGGTACACTACTCAAGGTCGTTGGGTTGATTCCCGAGTCTGTCGACTACAAAGGATTGCTCGAAGAAGCGAAAAAGCAGCTACATGATGAAGCCGATTACGCACGAGAGGCGCAATTTGCCATTCGTTATCATGACGCTTTGAAGGAGCACCCTCATTTTGTCGTGCCGAAGATTCATACTGAAAGTTGCTCAGACTCCGTTCTCGCGATGGAATTCATTGATGGTAGCCCGATTGAGAAAATCGAACATTATGATCAGAGTACACGGGATTTTGTCATGCACAGCCTACTCGAATTACTGTTCAGGGAGCTGTTCGAATTTAAGATGGTACAAACCGACCCAAACTTCGCCAACTACTTATATATCGAAAACACTCGTCAAATCGGCTTGCTAGATTTCGGGGCCACTCGCGAGTACAGCGAGCGGTTCAGCACTGGTTATCGCCAAGCTTTTGCATCTGTCGTTAACAATGACGAACAAGGCTTGAATGATGCGCTTGAACAAATAGGCTTCTTCAGCCAAACCATCCTACCTGACCAGCGCCAAGCGATTCTCGATTTAGTAAAAATGGCATGTGAACCTATGTTGGTCGATGAGCCCTATGATTTCAAAGCCAGCGGCTTAGCACAAAAGCTTCGCGAGGCTGGCACCATTCTAAGCATGGAGCAAGAATACTGGCATACTCCACCAGCAGATGCCCTATTTTTACACAGAAAAATCGGCGGAATGTACTTGCTGGCAGCCCGTATTGGCGCAAAAGTGAACATTCGCCAATTGGTACAGCCATATCTCACCATCAACAGCGAATAGCCTATTGTTTTTCTGTTACTTTCAAGTACCTTGAGCAAGGTTAAGATGCATAGTTGTGCATCTCAATAACATGCCATACTTCCATAAAACGAATTAACTATCGGGGTACTCGGTGAGCAAGTTTCAAGATCTCTCCACTCTAATCCAGCAAATTGGCCAAGCCGAAGAAGCGGATCAAGTCGCAACGCTCAATGAATCTATTGAAGCGGGTCTCGAACCTGGCGCAGTCGCCCTAATTCTGGAAGCCTTTCCAATCGATGATCGTGTTCGCTTGTGGCGAGCTTTGCCACTAGAACTGCATATCGACGTGTTAACGGAAATGCGTGCCGACGTACGTTTTTCTATCATCAATGCATTATCTGAAGTCGAGCTAAAACTCACCCTCGCTAAACTTGATAACTTATCGCTGATCGAATGGGCGGATTCGTTGCCTGAGTCGATCATCAACGAAGCGCTCGCGTTAATCGAAAAAGATGAGTTAGAGCTTTACGATCAGGCAAACGAATATGAAGATGAAGAACTCGGCCACTGGGCTGAGCGTAAAATCATCACCCTGCCCTTTAATATTACGATTGGAACGGCTAAGCAGTTAATGGAGCGCTATAGCTACGACACACCTCAACAGGTCTACCTGATCAACCGTAATAAACAGTATCGAGGGACTGTCAATTACTACGAAATTTTACGTAGTGATCCTGATACTCGCTTGAAAACACTCGTTATTGAAGCGGTGACGGTGCTAGACAGTAAGATGATGCTTCCCGAAGCGGTAGAAGCATTAGAGCACAGCACACTGCCCGCTCTGCCTGTGACCGATGCAGACCAAACTCTGATTGGTGAAGTCGATTGGCAATTTGCATTAAGTACGCAACGTGAAATCTACGAAGCGCGCTTAATGGCCGGTACTGGTATGGATGAAGGCGATGACTTGTTTGCGCCAGTATTAAAAAGCTCGCAAAAACGCGGCGTGTGGCTGGGCATCAATTTGCTGACTGCAATTTTAGCGTCTGTCACTATCGGGCTATTTGAAGACGTGATTGCTCAAGTGGTGGCTTTGGCCGTACTAATGCCAATTGTTGCATCGATGGGTGGCATTGCAGGCAGCCAAACGCTGACTCTAATGGTTCGTGCGATGGCGCTTAATCAGATTACCCCAGGTAACCGATTCAAATTCTTAAAAAATGAGTTGGGCATAGGCTCACTGAACGGCATTGCTTGGGCGCTAATCATCGGCGGGTTAGCCGGATTGTGGTTCCAATCACCAGTTTTAGGCGGAACCATCGCGCTGGCCATTATCGTCAACATTATTACCGCTGCTTTATTTGGTGTGTTGATACCCATTATTTTGGATAAGTTTAAATTGGACCCGGCTTTGGCTGGCTCGGTGATTCTAACAACAGTGACAGATGTAGTTGGTTTTTTCGCCTTTTTAGGGACGGCGAGTTTAGTCATGCTCTAAAAAGTCCACTGTTTATTAATCAATCATTAGCATAATAGAGTCAAATTGCATAACGCAGTTGCAAATTGCAAACAAACTCAAACTTTAAGCAACGCATGTCACAGAAACTACGTATTTTAGGGCATATTAAAGTTGGCACAGTAACTGCATTATATAAATCGACCCTTCTTAAGCCGAGGGTCACCTAGCCAACTGACGTTGTTAGTGAACTTGATTTTGTTCACATGTATATAAGCCAATCGCACTCTTTGCGGTTGGCTATTTTTTTATGTGGCTATTGCTCTTGCTCTCTTATCCTCTGACCGAGCTCGGTTGTACTTTTCTTGCCCACAACAGATTGTTTACTGTTTATAAAATTCAAATATTCGCCCACTAAACCATTAGAAATGCCAGTTTCAACAAAAACAAATCACCTACATAAAATAAAACCAAGAAAACACACCCCAAAAAAAGAACAAATAACGTCCAAACCAAAAACCTCACCATGAAATCGTTTTCTTTTCATAGAAATCGACTGAACAATCCAGAGTTATAGATAAATTTAATCCATAAAAACAAATAGCAATTCAAAACATTCATTTCACATAGAAAACCTGTCTATAAATCATAGAAAATACGTAAAAATAAACTTTTCACTTTTAGAAATTAAAAACCAAGCCATTGTTATTAAAATAAAAAACAGACACCAAAAATCAAGCAAACGTTTAAATTGCAATTTTATCATTGACTATTAAATTTACATCACGATAATACGCGCCGTTTACCTGAAAACCAGGTGCTATAATTAATATTTCAATGTGCGGAGGTAATAATGGCTGGAGACAATAACTACAGTCTTGGACCAGTTCCCAACACGGCCAGAAAAGGCTTGGCATCACTAACCATGGTGATGTTAGGACTCACTTTTTTCTCCGCAAGTATGTGGACAGGGGGTTCTCTCGGTACTGGGCTCTCCTTTAATGATTTTTTCCTCGCTGTTCTCATCGGTAACCTAATCCTCGGTATTTACACTTCTTTCCTCGGTTACATCGGCGCTTCTACTGGTCTCTCTACTCACCTTCTTGCTCGTTTCTCTTTTGGTTCTAAAGGCTCTTGGCTTCCTTCCGCTCTTCTTGGCGGTACTCAAGTTGGGTGGTTTGGAGTTGGTGTCGCGATGTTTGCGATTCCGGTGCATAAAGCAACGGGCATCGATACCAATACTTTGATCCTTGTATCCGGTTTGCTCATGACCGCGACCGTTTACTTTGGCATCTCAGCACTGATGGTGTTGTCAGCAATCGCCGTTCCCGCGATTGCGCTACTTGGCGGCTACTCTGTCATCGAGGCAGTAAAGAGCGTTGGCGGTATAAGCGAACTACAACAGGTTCAACCAACCGAGCCACTCGATTTTTCAATAGCTCTCGCGATGGTTGTCGGCTCTTTTGTCAGTGCTGGTACATTAACGGCGGATTTCGTACGCTTTGGTAAAAAGCCGCGCAGCGCCGTGATGATCACCATGGTGGCATTTTTCATCGGTAACTCGTTAATGTTTATCTTTGGCGCGGCAGGTGCGTCGGTGACGGGTCAATCAGACATCTCTGAAGTGATGATTGCGCAAGGTCTTCTTATTCCAGCTATCATCGTTCTTGGCTTGAACATCTGGACGACCAACGACAACGCGCTCTACGCATCGGGTCTTGGATTTTCCAACATCACAGGCTTACCAAGTAAATACATCTCAATGGCGAACGGTCTTGTTGGCACACTTTGCGCTCTCTGGCTCTACAATAACTTTGTTGGCTGGCTGACCTTCTTATCTTTGGCAATTCCACCGATTGGCGGCGTGATCATCGCTGACTTCTTCACGAACCGTAAACGCTACGCAAACTTTGAAGCCGCCCAATTCCAAAACGTTAACTGGGCTGGCATTATCGCTGTCGTGATTGGCGTTGGTGCGGGACACTTCCTGCCTGGCGTAGTGCCGATTAACGCTGTACTTGGCGGCGCAATTAGCTTCCTGATTCTTAATCCTATTCTTAACAAAAAAGCACTGGCTACACAGCCAGCGTAAGGAACCATCATGACAACACTACTGATCAAAAACGTAACGCTAAAAGGACAAGAAGGTCTGCAGCAAATTTTGATTGAAGATGGTCAATTCAAGCGCATTGAAAGCAACGATGTGGAGCTTAGTCATAACGGTGACATCATCGATGCTGAAGGCGGTATGGCGGTTGCGCCTTTCTGCGAGCCACACATTCACTTAGATACAACTCAAACCGCAGGCGAGCCAAGCTGGAACAGCTCTGGCACATTGTTTGAGGGGATTGAACGTTGGGCTGAGCGCAAAGAAATGCTGTCGATTGAAGACGTGAAAGCGCGCGCAAAACAAACCTTAAAATGGCAGATAGCAAACGGCGTACAACACGTTCGTACCCACGTCGATGTTTCAGACCCTACCCTAATTGCCCTAAAAGCGATGGTAGAAGTACGTGAAGAGATGAAAGAATGGGTAGATATCCAAATCGTCGCCTTCCCGCAGGAAGGAATTCTCTCTTACCCAAATGGCAAAGAGCTGCTAGAAGAAGCCGTCAAATTAGGTGCAGACGTTATTGGCGCGATTCCACACTTTGAATTCACACGCGAATATGGCATTGAATCGCTGCACTACGTGTTCGAATTAGCGCAAAAATACGACCGCCTGATCGACGTGCATTGTGATGAAATCGATGACGAGCAATCTCGCTTTGTTGAAACGCTGGCAGCATTAGCGCACAAGTTCGATATGGGAAGTAAAGTCACGGCTAGTCACACAACAGCGATGGGTTCCTACAACGGCGCATACGCATCTCGCCTGTTCCGTTTATTACGCATGTCCGGTATCAATTTCGTGGCAAACCCTCTGGTGAACATTCACTTACAAGGCCGTTTTGATGATTATCCGAAACGTCGTGGCGTAACACGAGTAAAAGAGATGCTGAATGCCAACATCAACGTCTGCTTTGGACACGATGACGTATTCGACCCATGGTATCCACTTGGTACAGCAAACATGCTGCAAGTGCTGCATATGGGTCTGCACGTCTGTCAGGTGATGGGTTACGACCAAATCAACAACTCACTGGATCTGATCAGCACCAATTCAGCACGTACACTGAACATTCAAGACAAGCACGGCATTGAAGAAGGCAAACCAGGTAGTTTACTGATTCTTCCCGCAGAAAATGGTTTTGACGCAGTACGTCGCCAAGTGCCGGTTCGCTACTCTGTTCGTCACGGTAAAGTGATTGCAGAAACACAGCCTGCGACAACTCATATTCATCTTGAACAAGCAGAGCAAGTAACGTTCAAACGCTAAAAAGATCGGCGAAACGAAAAAGGCCTGACGACATCGTCAGGCCTTTTTTCTACTGGTAAACATCACTGCTCGCTCTGTCTATTCTTATCTCATAAACCGCTGAACACATTGAAAGGTCATATAAAACGGCTCAGTACCAAACGTTGCATAAGGTTCTGATGGCTAAATCTCAATTACACTATTGAACTTGGAAATTCCTCTCTGCGTTCGGCATACTTCTGCCTTCACTTTAGTTGTAGATATAACTCATGACCTTATTAAGCCAGATAGAATCGCAATTTTTGGAATTTATGCAGCAAGAGATGCAAGTCGATGCGGCGCACGACATAAGCCATGTTCAACGGGTCGTAAACACTGCAAAAAAACTGGCTGTAGAAGAAGGCGCCGACTTATCTATTGTGCTTCCCGCCGCCTATTTACATGATTGTTTTACCTATCCGAAAGATCATCCAAACCGCAAGCAGAGCTCAATCATTGCAGCCAAAAAAGCGGTCGCGTTTTTAGAAAGTATCGATTATCCGCAGCAATACCATGATGCCATTGCCCATGCGATAGAAGCACACAGCTTTAGCGCTAATATCAGACCCAACACATTGGAGGCAAAAGTCGTTCAAGATGCCGACCGTCTGGACGCTTTAGGCGCAATTGGCATTACTCGCTGTATACAAGTGAGCACTGAGTTTGATGCGCAACTTTACGATGACAAAGACATCTTTGCTCAACAGCGAGAACTCGACGACAAACAATTCACTCTGGATCACTTCCAGACCAAGTTATTCAAAATCGCCGAAACCATGAACACAGAGTCAGCAAGACGCGAAGCGCAAAAACGCAAAGCCTTTATGCAAGCGTATATAGAGCAATTACACGACGAGGTGACAGCGTAAATGTCTGAAAGCCATACGTTAATTAAAGAGCTTAAACGCCAGCTAAAGTTAGCTGGGCTGCATTATATCGATGTTGCACAACACCTTGATTTAAGTGAAGGCAGCGTCAAACGGTTACTCGCTGAAGGTCAACACATTAGCCTTGAGCGCTTAGAGCGAATTTGCCAATTGATTGGTTTAGAAATGGCGGAACTGTTTAAGCTCGCGGCTGCGCACAATAAAGGTCTAGAGTCGCTAACGTTAGAGCAAGAAAAGCAGTTGGTTGACGATAAAGCCCTGCTACTCGTGGCGATCTGTGTTGTAAATGGTTATCAGTTTGAACAAATCGTTCAGCAATACACCTTCAATGAGTTGGAACTGGTGCAAAAGCTGGCTCAGTTGGATCGTCTGAACATCATCGACTTGCAGCCAAATAACAAAATTCGTTTGCGTATATCTCCGACATTTAAGTGGCAGATGGGAGGCCCTATTCAACGTTTCTTCCAACAGCAAGTTCAAGATGCCTTTTTCCAAAGCTACTTTTCCGGTGAAGATGAAAAGTTGTCCATGGCAACAGGATTGATGAGCGTACCAACCAACAAGAAGCTGCAACAGAAACTGCAAAAGGTCATCGATGAGTTTTATCAGGCTTGCCAAAGTGATAGCCCTCTCGATATGGACGAAAAACACGGCACCTCTCTGGTTATTGCGATGCGTCGTTGGGCGTTCCCTCTGTTTGAACCATGGGAAAGAAAACCCACTCAGAAGTCTCGAAATTAGTAACTCAATAAACAAATGGAAATAGAAGTAACGAATTTCGTTACTTTTGGTGGCATACAACGTCACTTGAAAGAGAAAGCTGGTTTAATCGTTCATTGAGCATAAAGTGCTCCCATCTCATTCAACTTTGTTTAATCGGGGCCCGTATGTTTTTCTCAAAACGCTTTTTTCCTTACTTTGTGACGCAATGCCTTGGCGCACTCAATGACAACATCTACAAAAACGTTCTGTTATTGATGGTGACATACAGCCAAATTGATAACCTACCAATATCCGTCAATCTATTCGTTAATTTGGCGGCAGGCTTATTCATCCTACCTTTCTTTCTATTCTCAACGCATGCTGGTGCCGTCGCTGACAGCATGGACAAAGCCAAATTAATACGACGTCTAAAGCTCATCGAGCTGGCTATCATGTCTTGCGCAGCAACCGCTATTGCGACCCAAAGTGCTATGCTGATGCTGGTTCTGCTGTTTATGACAGGCACTCAATCGGCCTATTTTGGTCCCGTAAAATACGCCTTGCTACCACAAGCACTCAAACCAAATGAGCTTGTTAAAGGAAATGCTTGGGTTGAAATGGGCACGTTCCTTTCGATTCTTATAGGTACGCTTAGCGCAGGCCTGCTGTTAGCCATTCCTAATGGTACCTTGATTGCTTCTTGTGTCGTGATTGCCTTGTCTTTGCTTGGTTTTATGAGCAGTGTGAATATTCCAACGATGCCTAGCCAATCGAATGACAAAGCGAAATTTGAACCGATTTCTGGTTTAAAGAACACGTTAAAAGTGGCAAAAAAACAGAGAGGCATTTGGATGTCTATTCTAGCCATCAGTTGGTTTTGGTTCATGGGTGCGACTTACCTGACTCAATTCCCTAACTTTGCGCGTGAACATTTGTTTGCAGACAGCACTGTCGTTTCTTTACTGTTGGCATTGTTTTCCATTGGTATCGCTACAGGCTCTTGGTTGTGTGAAAAGCTCTCTTTCAACCACGTTGAGCTTGGTATTTTGCCATTCGGTATCCTTGGTCTGACAGTCTTTGGCGTCGACTTGCTATGGGCAGTCCCAAGTTATCCATCACTTCCGGTGCACTTTTATGATGTGCAAAACTTCGTTGCCGAATCCAAACATCTGCGCGTCATGATTGACCTATTCCTTGTTGGTGTAAGCGGCGGTGTCTTTATTGTTCCTCTTTATGCGTTCATCCAATCGCGTTCAAACAAAGGTGAATGTGCACGTGCCATTGCTGCTAATAACATCATGAATGCGTTGTTTATGGTGGTGTCTGCTTTGGTTTCGATCGTTGTACTCAGCGCACTAGAGCTTTCTATTGTGGAACTGTTTGCCATGATGGCAATAGGTAACTTCTTCGTGGCAATCTATGTCTATCGTCAAGTACCGGAATTTACACAACGCTTTATCAGTTATTTACTCAGCCACTGTATGTATCGTGTGTCAGTAAAGGGGCGCCAACATATTCCTGAACAAGGTGCTGCGTTAATCGTGGCTAACCATGTTAGCTATGTCGATGCGTTGATTTTGATGGGAACCTCTACTCGCCCGGTTCGTTTTGTGATGGACAAATCCATCAGCGAGCTACCTGTTCTTAAATATGTATTCCGTCATGCCGGTGTTATCCCGATCTGTTCTCCACGTAAGTGTGCCGACACTTACCGACGAGCATTTGAACAGATTGAACAAGCGCTTAACGACGGTGCAGTTGTCTGTATCTTCCCTGAAGGTCGCTTAACGTCTAACGGTCAATTGGGTGAGTTTCGCCCTGGTGTGGAAAAAATCCTTGAACGTAATCCTGTTCCTGTCATCCCTATGGCACTAAAAGGGCTTTGGGGTTCTTTTTTCAGCCACAAAGGCGGACATGCTCTCACAAAACGACCGACTCGTTTTTGGTCAAAAGTGGACGTTGTTATTGGTGAAGTGTTAAGCCCAGCTTCTTTAAATCGTCATCAATTGCAACAACAAGTACAGGATTTACTGGGCTGATACGCTTGCTATACCGATCAAACTTTGCAGCAAAACGTAAATATGCACCACAAAGGGCAAGTAGTTCTTTGTTAATTAGAGTAGGATATCTACAACGTCATAAATCTAGGAGGTATTATGAAAATCATCATCTTACATGGTCTTTATATGCATGGGCTGGTCATGCAGCCTCTTAGCCAAAAGCTGAGAAAACTCGGATACGAAACGCAAGTACTCAGCTATAACACTGTTGCTATCGATGAGTCTTCACTGTTTGATTCTATTGATCATTCGCTTAATCCACTGACCACAAACGTGCTCGTGGGGCACAGCTTGGGAGGCTTGATGATTAAGCGCTATCTCGCCAACAGAAAACCGAGCACTAGCTTAATCTCTCATGTTGTCGCTATCGGTTCGCCTCTTAAAGGCGCGTCCATAGTAGGTCGGATTCAAGATCTCGGGTTGGGTGCCATTTTAGGAAACTCGCCACACCACGGATTAAACAAACATGATGACGCGTGGGCTTTTCCGCAAAAACTCGGCAGTATCGCAGGAACGATGCCGATTGGTGCTCGCCCATTGTTGATCCGTAATGACAACACCATGTCGGACGGTACGGTTACCGTAGAAGAGACAAGACTGGACGGTATGCAAGATCATATCGAAGTGAAGCAAACGCATACGAGCCTGATTTACAACACCTTCGTGCCGCAGCAGATTGATCACTTTATTCGCACAGATTATTTCCGTCGATAGCACACTTTTCCATCATACAGATGGAATCGACTTTCCAAGCTATTCAGTTCGCAGTACTATCCTAGCTCCACTTCCTCACAACTTGAATGAAGTGGCACATTTTTAATTGTTCTCAGGGCGGGGCGAAATTCCCCACCGGCGGTATACTTTTTCAAGTGAGCCCGCGAGCGCTCGATTCGTCGAGGTCAGCAGATCTGGTGAGATGCCAGAGCCGACGGTTATAGTCCGGATGAAAGAGAATAAGAATACACCAGTATCGCGAATAAGATCGCGTTGAATACTGGTGCACTTCTTTTTGATCGTATTTTACGACGATCTCTCATACCGCCCTGATTCTGGTGAAATTTAGGAGTTAACCATGAATCAGTCATCACTACTTGCCGAATTCGGCAACCCAATCACTCGCGTTGAAAACGCACTTATCGCTTTAAAAGAAGGCCGTGGCGTACTACTTCTTGATGATGAAGATCGCGAAAACGAAGGCGATATCATTTATTCAGTCGAGCACCTCACCAACGAGCAAATGGCGTTGATGATCCGCGAATGTAGCGGCATCGTTTGTTTGTGCTTAACAGATGCTCAAGCGGACAAACTGGAACTGCCTCCAATGGTGGTAAACAACAACAGCGCAAACCAAACCGCATTTACGGTTTCTATTGAAGCGAAAGTGGGTGTAACAACGGGTGTTTCAGCAGCAGACCGAGTGACGACCATTAAAACGGCGGCAAACCCGCATGCGAAACCTGAAGATCTTGCTCGTCCGGGTCACGTATTCCCTCTGCGCGCACGTCCAGGCGGTGTAATGACTCGCCGTGGTCACACAGAAGGTACGATTGACCTGATGCAAATGGCAGGGCTTCAACCCGCTGGCGTACTATGTGAAGTGACCAACCCAGATGGCACGATGGCAAAAGCACCAGAGATCGTTGCGTTTGGTCGCCTGCACAACATGCCAGTGCTGACGATTGAAGACATGGTGATGTACCGCAACCAGTTCGAGTTAAAACTGGCATAATTAAATCCCAGCTCTGAAAGAAGCCGCGCATTTGTGCGGCTTTTTTGATCGATCCTCTTTGCACTTGAGTAGTTATACTTATTGAAAACAAGGGGAACAACACCATGAAAGGATTACTGAAACTCGTCGCTCTCGTTGGCTTTATCTCCATGAGTTCGCTTGCTCTCGCATCTGAGTGCCCTGATATTCTTCAAGGTAAACAAAGGCTGTTAAATTCAACAGAAGAAGTCGACCTATGCGAAAGCTTTAAGGGAAAGACGCTTCTGGTCGTCAATACAGCAAGCCAGTGCGGCTTCACTCCTCAGTTCGAACAGTTAGAAACCCTCTATCAAACTTACAAAGAGCAAAACTTCACCGTCATTGGTTTCCCGAGCAATGACTTCCGACAGGACAGAGGAAGCGAAACAAACACAGCGAAAGTCTGTTATCTCGATTACGGGGTCACCTTTCCAATGATGGCTCGCTCCTCAGTATTAGGCGTAGATGCAAACCCCGTATTCAGCGAGATTACTAACCAAGCTGGCATCAAACCAAAATGGAACTTCTATAAGTTTCTAATTAGCTCCGAAGGCAAAGTTATTGCTACTTTTCCAAGCTCCACTTCACCGACAAGTACTACGCTTACCAATATGATAGAGCAACAATTGTAAGGTGACGACCATGACAACACGCTCAACCATGCTACAACTCGGTTACTTAGGCTTGGTTCCATTTGTGTTTAGCTTAGGGCTGATTTTCACTGACATCTCACTCTTCAATTTAAGTGGTCAGCAATTTTTCATCGCATATAGCGCCGTTATATTAAGTTTTTTATCCGGCATCCTTTGGGGTAATGGCATTGAGCATTACTACCACCGCCTTAGCCGAAATATATTAATTCTCAGCAACCTTTTTGTCTTACTGGCTTGGGGCGCATTACTGCAGGGCCACAAACATTACGCGGTCGCTACCCTACTCTTAGCAATTGGGTATCTTGCTGTTTGGTATGCAGAAAAACTCGTGAGGAAAGTCGAACAAGACGCCGAGCCCAAGGGATATCAAGGAATGAGGAGCAAACTGACCTTCGGCGTAATCGTGATGCACGGATTGGCTTTAGTTTCATAGCCTGGTCTGTCCAGTGCTAAGATCACAAAAAAACGTCTTTTTATAAAACAATGTTCATTTCGTGAATGCACACATATTTTGAACACTGTTTTGTTTCATTTATGAATCAATCCACATATAAGTATTTCAAAGCATTCACAAAGGATATGAATATGTTTTTTCGCAAACTTTTGTTTAGCACAGCGATGATCAATGCAACGACAGGTTGCGTGTCTTACCAGGCACAACAAGCCGCCGCTCAAACAGTAAACAATACAGGTGCCGTGCTTACCAATGTGATTAAAACCACGATTGCTCAGCCATGTAATGTCGCAATCACTGCAGCTAGCTTGTTTTATCCGCATGCCATATTTATGACTAGTGTTCCGACTCAAGCATGCACAAGCGTTCTTAGATAATGCGAAAGTGATAAGCATAAAAAATGGCGACTCTACCGTCGCCATTTTTAAGCATCAATGCTATTTATAGTTACAGCGTCAATAAGTAATTAACTAATTGATTGTACTCGTCGTAAGTACGAATTTCGTTGGCCAAAACAATGTATTTATTATTCACAACCACACCTGGAACCCCTCTTAACGTGCTGGCTGCAAATTGTTTGTCAAAGCCTTTCTGCATTGAGTTTACGGCAAAGCTATTGTAAGCGGCATCAAACTTCTTACCTTCTACGCCATTATCAACGAAGAGCTGTTTCAGCTCAGCTTCATCTTTTGGCGCTTGTCGCTTTTGATGAATTTGGGCAAACATGGCAGGAATCATTGTATCTTCAACCCCGAGCGACACCATCGTCGCGTAGGACTTGGCCATCGGAATCGCCATATCTCCGCCCATGAACCCCACATGTACCTTTTCAAACTTTGCCTCTTTTGGCAGAGCAGGTTTTAAACGCTCAATAAGCGACTCGAACTTGTAGCAATGTGGGCAATAAAAAGAAAAGAATTCCGTCACAACAGGTTTCGATGCTTTCTTAACATCCAGAACTTTGTAGTGCTTCCCTTCTTCAAATTGCGCTGCATGAGCGGTAAAAGTCAGTAAAAGTGCGCTACATAAGGCAAGTAGTTTTTTCATTGTTTATTTCCTTGTGGCATTCAAATGCCAAATCATTTCATTTGGTAAAAAGGGGGGAAACCCCAAGTAATTTGAGATGAGGAATTAAACAATCGGAGGACGATAAAGCTTGGTGATTACTGTCACTACTTTTTCGACTAAAGGCCTATCAATCAATGCAAGGCTGTAAGGAAGAAGCAGTAAGTCGTTTTGAGATAAGTTGGCGGGAATTTTGACCATACAGGAAGAGCTACAACTCGTGTGAGACTGTTGCACCTTATTGATAGTTGACTCATCGTGATGTGATTCTACGCAGTCGTCATTGACGCCAAGTTGTTTGTGCAGAGCAGCCTGTTGAACAATAATATCGCGTACTTCAATTGTTTTCACCGGGGCTGAAGCCTTCGCCATAGGAGCGACACTGCTCAAAAGCATAGCGGCTAAACAAACTATCGCGGTCAACAATGTACGGTTAAACTTCAACATAGCTACATCAACAAAAATGGTGATTTAAGATAATACATGATAACGGTTTGACTTCAAGATACGGACTCTGAGTTCCGCCTCGCCTAAAAACTTGGTACGTTAATGGTTCCATATCCTTGAGGCTTCTCAATACCGCTCCCCTCTCACAAGAACTCATAGCGATTAAGCTATTCATCATTTAGATAGTTCTTCACCTGATACCAGCGACAATTCGATAAAACTTGAAATCGTTATGAAACACGAGTAATAGTTAGAGCAGTTTTTGTACGAACAAGGAAAGATCAATGCTTAAAAAGAGATTCTTTAAGACAAGAGATGAAGTTGAAGTCACGTTCGAGCTAGATAAAGACCAGTGGGACTCCATCCATATTGCTGGGGATTTTAACAACTGGCAGCCAGAACCGATGAAATTAGTGAAGAAAAGCCGTCAATTTAAATTTAAAACGCGCTTACCTAAAGAGCAGAATGTTCAGTTCCGCTACTTGCTCAATGATGCAAAGTGGGAAAACGATCCTCAAGCCGACGCTTATGTTCCCAATGCTTTTGGCAGCGACAACAGCGTCGTGTGCACCACCGAATAAAACGTAAGTTCACTCTAATATTCCATATTAAGGCGCAGCAGTTGCGCCTTTTTTAGCCTCTTCATAATGTGATTAATGATTAAGTTTGAATCATTACTTGGGGTATTTATCGAATCAACTCATCCGATAACCTTATTCTGAGAAAGCTTTATTTGAAATAATTCGTAAATTTGTTTAAGTTCCAGTGATATTAAATATTGTATACATCACTCAAATGAACGCACAACAAGTCAAACCATCTTTAATCATCGTGGAAGACGATCCCAAATTACAAGCTATGCTGGGAGAGTATTTTGTTGAACAAGGTTTCCAGGTCAAATGTATCGACAACGGGACAGACGCACCCGAAGCGATTATTGACACACAGCCAGACGTGGTTTTGTTAGATTTGATGCTACCTGGACAAGACGGCCTGAGCGTATGTCGTCAAATCCGTGAATGCTACAAAGGCAAAGTGTTGATGCTGACAGCGAGTGATGACGACTTTGATCACGTCGCCGCATTAGAAATTGGCGCCGATGACTTTGTTACCAAGCCAATCAAACCTCGCGTGCTGCTGGCGCGCATTCGCATGCTATTGAGAAGAAAAGAGGCAGCCTCTACCGAGTCCGAAAACGGTCTACAAGTTGGAGTGCTGTGTTTAAACCGATTACGTAAATCATGCGTCATGAACCAGGAAGAAATTGCGCTGACTGACGGTGAGTTCGATTTATTATGGGTTCTCGCAACACACGCAGAAAAAACACTCTCACGTGAGTGGTTAACGAAAACACTACGTGGTATTGAGTACGACGGTACAGATCGCACCATTGACAACCGTATTGTGACATTGAGAAAAAAATTAGGCGATGCCTCTTGCTCTCCACAAAAAATTATTACGGTTCGCGGCAAAGGCTACCTATTTATGCCTGACGCATGGAATGAATAATGAGACGGATTTATCTGGAAAGCTTTGTCGGTCTTATCATTCTATTTATGGTGAGTTTGTGGGGTTACGAATTCTTGGTCTATGAGATCAACACAGATTACGATTACCTGCTACAAGAGCAAGAAGGTCAAGCTTTCCACGATCTTATCTACCCTATCTACGAAGAGCACGGACTAGAATACACTCAACAACAGCTTGAGCAATTTGCCACGTCCAGCCATCGCTTGTTGATTCCTCACACGCTCGAAGAACTTCCAGAGGACATCAGAAAAGCATTTGAAAGTGACACCTCTGTTAACGTGGCTTACGACGAAGAAAGGGATATATGGTTCCGCCTAGATGCGCACACCCCTATTTTCAAAATGATCGATGATCCGGATAGCTCAGTTATTCAGGCGATTAACTTTGATGACAACATTGTATGGTTATTCTGTTTAGCCGGATTTGCTCTGTATTGCATACTGCTGATCTGGTTTTTGAGCCGTCGAATTCGTGAGTTAGAAAGAGTCACGGTAGAGTTTGCTTCAGGCAACTTCAAAGCACGAGCAAGCACCTCAAGCGCTAAGTCGGTTGGAACGCTGAACAAAAGCTTTAATACGATGGCTGACAAAGTTTCTCGCCTGATCACTAGCAATAAAATGCTGACCAATGCAGTTGCGCATGAATTACGCACTCCTATTTTTCGTTTACAGTGGCAAGCTGACTTGTTATCGGACTCTACATTAACCGAACAACAGAAAAAGCATGTACGTAGTATCGTCGAGGACATTGACGAGATGGAAGACATGGTTGAAGAGCTGCTTTATTACGCCAAAATGGAACGCCCAGATACGGCGTTACAAACAGAAAACGTAGCGCTCGCCAAGTTAGTTAATGAGTTAAAACAGAGATGGCAAAAAGAGACCAAATTATCTATCTCACTCAATGAAACAAACTCTGAAAACGCGCGCGCATTCGCCGATCCAAAACTGCTAAAACGTGCCTTGGATAATCTGCTACGCAATGCAATGCGATACGCAAATACTCAAATTATGGTTGAGATAAAAAGTGATCAGCAAAGCTGTTTAATCCATGTACATGATGATGGTATAGGCATAGAAGAGCAGCATTGGCCTCACCTTTTTGAAGCATTTTATAGCGCGGATGAATCCCGAAACAAAAACACGAGTGGATTTGGGCTCGGTTTGGCGATCGTCAGGCAGATAATGGAACTTCAACATGGTGAGGTTTCGATTTCTCATAGCCCACTTGGTGGTGCTTGCTTCACACTTCGTCTTCCAAAATCAGACAGTTAAGTTAACGTCTTTCCTCCTTTACAGAAGACGACACTTCAATACACTCCAGCGACAGAGCTCAACAATAAAACAGTGTACATTTAATCCATAAATTCACAGAACAAATGGATAATACTCATGTACAAACCTTTTATTCTGGTTATGACGCTTGCCTCTACTCTTAGCGCTTGTACTTATAATCAAAAGCCTGTTGTCGACATGACTAATGTTGATCCTGCTAAATATGAACAAGATTTTCTTTATTGCCAAGGGTATGCGGACAACGTAGACAAAACGGAAGCTGCAAAATCTGAAGCCGCTAATGGCGCAGTTACAGGTGCACTAATTGGGGCTGCAGCTGGAGCGCTAGAAAGCGGGATAGATGGGGCTGCTGTGGGTGCCGCTGCAGGCGGTGCTGTAGGAGCAGGGGCCGGAGCGTTGAGTGGAAGCAATGACTCCACCAAGACACAATCTCTCGTACTGCGAAAATGCCTTCAGAATAAAGGCTATACCGTCTACGACCTTGATTAATTCAACTCTTTTTTCTTATTCAAACCCTATATCGTTGTGTGATGAATGCCATTCACAAATGTTTCACGCAAGAACGATTAGTCTCATTTCATCGTTTGGATAGATGCACAATCTAAATTATTAAGCTGTAGTAAGGTCATATTTTGAAGCCAGGAAAAACAGGTCTACGCCGTGTCATGGATGCGACCGGCTATTCATTTCAGGGATTGAAAGCCGCATGGAAATACGAAGCCGCCTTCAGACAAGAATTGATTCTAGCCTTAGTGCTTTCCGTCTGTGCTTTTTTCCTTCCAGTCACCACATTTGAAAGAGTACTGATGATCAGTAGCCTGTTATTGGTCCTGATCGTCGAACTTATTAATTCCGCCGTAGAAGCGGTTGTCGACCGTGTTAGCGATGACTGGCACGAGCTCAGTGGTAGAGCCAAAGATATCGGCTCGGCTGCAGTATTTGTTGCGCTCACTCTTGCCCTTTTTGTTTGGGCTTCGTTCTTGCTCTGATTTTGATTCAAGACATTTACTTATGAAGACACATAATTTGCAACAAAAAGGTATCTCGTACGTTACCTTTACTTTCTTGTTGGCACTCTATTTCGCGCTGGTTGTAAACATTCCTATTTACAAAGAGCTGAATGGTATTTTTTCAAGCCTAGATAATGTCAAAATTGGTTTTATTATTACGATACCCATTTTCTTTCTTGCCGCGCTCAATTTCCTTTTTAACTTATTTAGTTGGCCTTGGGTTGGAAAGCCATTCTTTATTATTTTGCTCATAATTTCGAGTATGGTGAGCTACGCAAGTTACAACTATGGCACGCTTTTCGATTCTGGAATGATTGCTAATATTGCTGAAACCGATTCGAGCGAGGCAAGCTCTTACCTGAGTACTTATTCTGTAATCTGGACGCTACTTATGGGGGGCGTCCCTGCGATGATTGTCTATAAGGTCAAGTTGCAATCTCAGCGCCACCAATTGCTATATTTTTCTCTCACGAAGTTGGTATCGATGTTGTCATCTCTTGCAGTAATTGCTGTTATTGCCAGTGTTTACTACCAAGACTATGCATCTGTCGGTCGCAATAACAGCTATCTGAAAAAAATCATTATTCCCACTCAATTCGTTTACAGCGCGACTGGGTATGTAAAGGAGAAATACTTCACCACGCCAGAACCGTACCGCGAGATTGGAATCGATGCAAAGCAGTCAGATAGCGCAGTAAAGCAAGCACAGAACAAGCCGACACTACTGGTGTTTGTTGTCGGAGAAACCGCTCGAACGCAGAACTACCAACTCAATGGCTATAAGCGAGAGACAAACCCTTACACCAGTAAGCTGGATGTGATTTCATTTCAAGAGGTTGCGTCTTGTGGCACTGCAACTGCAGTATCTGTGCCTTGCATGTTTTCTCAGCTCACGCGAAGCGAGTTTGAACGGACCAAGGCAGATAACCAAGATAATGCTCTCGACATCATGCAGCGCGCTGGAGTGGACCTCATCTGGAAAGAAAATGATGGCGGAGACAAAGAAGTCGCCCACAAGATCAAGAAAATTGAAGTTAACCGAAAGCAAGCAAGTCCTCTGTGTAACGGTCAAACCTGTTACGATATGGCGCTGTTAGATCACTTTGATCAAGAAGTTGCGGATATGTACGGCAATCGCGTTGTCGCCATGCATCTTATAGGAAGCCATGGTCCTACCTACTTCCAGCGTTATCCTAGAGACAAAGCGTTTTTCAAACCAGACTGCCCACGTGCAGATATAGAAAACTGTAGCGTCGAACAAATCGTGAATACGTACGACAATACGATACGCTACACTGATCTTGTATTGGCAGAAACTATCAACAAACTCAAAGCATTAGAGTCTCAATATAATACCGCTCTCATCTACGTATCAGATCATGGTGAATCATTAGGCGAAAACGGATTGTTCTTACATGGCATGCCTTACGGCCTTGCACCAGACTTCCAAAAACGTGTTCCTTTGCTCATGTGGCTATCTTCCGGCTTTAAGCAAGTGAAACAAATCAACACCGACTGTTTGTCGAATGAAGCGCAAAAGGCAGGCCAGTACTCACATGATAACGTATTCCACTCTTTATTAGGCATTATGGATGTACAAACCCAAGCCTACGACGGCAAGTTAGATATATTCAAGGACTGCCGCACTACTTCCTAAGTGGACCAACAAAGCCTGACTCAAAATGTGAGTCAGGCTCTTTTCTAACAAGGCATTTAAACTCATCAGCTTGCCAAGCGTTATACTACAACCTGCCATCCATACATCGAAATAAGGACTAGGATGAAAATTGGTATTATTGGTTTAGGAGATATTGCTCAGAAAGCATACCTTCCCGTTATCACTCAGCTTCCAAATATCGAACTTGTATTTTGTACACGCAACGCAAATGCACTTGAGAGTCTGGCTAAGCAATTTCGAATCTCAGAGACCTGTCAAGACTACCAGCAGCTTCTGCACTTTGACGTAGATGCTGTCATGATTCATGCGGCAACAAGCGTACATCCTCAAATCGCAGCATTCTTTTTGCAGCATGGAATCCCAACCTTTGTCGACAAACCATTAGCGGACAATGCTGATGACGTGGAAAAACTGTACGATATTGCCGAAAAAGAAAAACAACCACTTTATGTGGGCTTCAACCGACGTCATATTCCGCTTTACAACCAACACATGCCAGAGGTACAGCAAGGCAACATTTCTGACCTAAAATCGCTACGCTGGGAAAAAAACCGTCACCAACTACCAGGCGATATTCGTACCTTTATATTTGATGATTTTATTCACCCATTAGACAGTATTAACGTGACAGCCAAGACCGATTTAAAAGAGGCTTACATAACGCATCAGCTTGAAGGTGCCCAATTGGCGCGTTTAGACATTCAGTGGCAACACGGAGATACTTTACTCCACGCTTCGATGAATCGTCACTTCGGTGTGACTATGGAGCGCGTTCAAGCTTGTTATGCTAACAAAGCAGTGGAATTCGACTCTTTCGTTGAAGGGAAACGATGGCAAGCGAACCAAGAGCAAAAAATCAATTTGAAAGATTGGACGCCAATGCTGACGAGCAAAGGTTTCCATGCGATGTTGCTCGACTGGTTTAGCGTCGTTGAATCTGGAAAAATCGCTAGTGAAGTAATGAAACGCAACATTGCTAGCCATCAGTTAGCAGAGCAAATTTGTCAATATATCGAGAAAGTTACCTCTAGGTAGCTTAATTCTTGGCTATGTGCTTAATCGAGTATTACGCTCTATACTAAAACAAACGTAGCTTCAGAGAGTCATTCATTCTCTGTTAATACTTATGCGGCTATTCTATCAAGCAAGTGAATGAGGGAACGGCTCACGTTCATTAACGGATCGGTTGGTGGTTTTAGTTTTACATTACGATCCCCTCAGGAACCAGCATCATCACATTCAAGAGTAAAGGAAATAGAATGAGAACACTCGGTAACATCATTTGGTTTGTATTTGGTGGCGTATTTATGGGGTTGCTATGGTGGTTTTTCGGTATCTTAGCCTTTATTAGCATCATCGGAATACCTTGGGGGCGTGCGTGTATCGTTATGGGTAATTTTTCCTTTTTCCCATTCGGAAAAGAAGCCATTTCACGCGATGAATTGACCAATGAAATGGACATTGGTACGAGCCCTCTAGGCGTTATCGGTAACGTCCTTTGGTTTGTCTTTGCAGGCCTTTGGTTAGCAATCGGTCACGTACTTTCCGCCGCAGCGTGTTTTGTAACCATCATTGGTATTCCGTTTGCACTCCAACACCTGAAGCTTGCGGTTATTTCACTCGCACCAATTGGTAAAACGGTTGTGTCGTCAGAAGAAGCTGCAATGGCTCGGTACAATATCAACCGCTAACAAACAGCCAATATACTTTCTATCCTCTGGGCAATCGTGCTCAGAGGGCAACTCCCGTCAAAAGTAAGCCTATTATCGCTATCGCATATTCAATAATGGTTGATTGTATATCCATACCGTCACCTTTAAGTTGAAGTTCACCCTAGCTATGTACTACTTTACTTTTTATTAATCAATGGATTAGCTTAACTCTCCAAGCTCACCCACGCTCAAAAATCAGTATTATTTCCTCTCCTCTAAATTGAGTTTATTTACGAAAAGTCGAACTATAAGCATAGTTGATATTAATGATTTTTGACGATAAATAACTCACACCAATCCAGCGATAGTTCCAGCGTTTACTTTTTCTCAATAAACGTAAGCCGTTACGAAAGCGGGTTTCTTCCCGATCAAAGCCACCACTTCGCATCACTATCGCTTTTCTTTAAAAGGCAACAAATATTCGTTGTTATCTTGAGTAAATTATTTTGTTTGTCGCATTTAAGTTCAATCAATATTATTCGCGACATCGGAGAAATAGACCATTGAGCTCCTTAGCATTTATCACAGACATAGAACGTAAAGCCCCTTTTTTGCTCGTTTTTCTTTTTACAAATGTTCTAACTCAACGTCTATTCAGACAGGAATATACCGTGGATAAATATCAAGCTGCTTATGCCAAACGTCTAGAGAAGTTAAAGGGTAATCAATCCCCAAAAACGATAGCCCGTCTTTCGGCTTGGGAGGCATTTCTTAACAAAGAGTACGAACTCCAAGACTTAGAATACCAACTATCAGACGCAGCACACCTACACTATGAACAATCTCATGTGAAAAATGATATTTCTTTTAAGGCGTTCAAGCGGGCGTTCTATAACGAATCCATCAAAATCTACAATCTAACCGATGGCGCCTCTATACAGAAAGTATTCACTCCGCTGCTCGCATTAACGACAGTTTGGGTGCTATTTATCTGCTTTTTTGACAAGTGATCATCACTTTTATTAGAACAATAAACTTAGGGCGCTTGCATCATGATTCAAAATGATAACCAGACGCACAACGCCCCACTTAAATATAAAAAAGGAGTTTGATCTTGTATGTCTAAGATGACACTTCTTTTAATTACAACAACGATCAGTATCGGAATTACAGGCGCCGCTTTCTGTGTGGGAGTGACATATTTATTCAGTGCGCTTTCACTAAATGAGCTGCTCAATAACCTGTAACTCCCTAGGCTTAATATAAAAAGGGCATCCATCAATGCCCTTTTCTTTTACTTAAGGAGATGCCCTAGCACTTAGGACCACTTGGGTATAAAACCGTTATGCGTTAAGCTGCATTCTATTCATCCAATAGGTAAAGAATGGAACACAGTGATGGAACAAGTAGGAGAGCGTGCGTTGATTGTCGAAGGTGGTGCGATGCGAGGTGTATTTTCTTGCGGCATACTCGATCATTTTCTCGCTAACGATTTCTCTCCATTTGATAGCTTTTGGGGTGTATCGGCGGGCGCAAGTAACTTGGCGGCGTATTTAGCTAAAATGCCCGGGCGCAACTTAAAAATCTATCTCGATTACAGTTTAAGGAAAGAATTCATCTCACCATCTCAGATTCTACGTGGCGGCGATATGATGAACTTAGATTGGATGTGGAACGTCACTCTCGAAGAGCTTGGTATCGACAAGTCCGCACTAAAAGCGGATTCGAGACCTTTCTTTTTAGGCGTAACACGTCAAGACAATGGCCAAGCCGAGTACCATACTCCTGATGTCGACAAGCTCGCAGAAACAATGAAAGCCAGCAGCGCACTTCCCGTACTTTACCGAAATGGTGTCTTACTGAACGGTACCCGATACGTTGATGGTGGGGTTTCTGATGCACTTCCTGTCGCAGAAGCAATAAAGCGAGGCGCCAAAAAGATTATGGTTTTACGCAGTCAACCCTCTAGCTATCAAAAGCCGAAAGGAAAGTTCAGCACACTAACCAAACGGATGTTGAAAGAAACGCCAGGATTAATTGAGCCGATGTTGACGCGTGAAGTTCGCTACAATCAAACTTTAGCACTGATCGACAATCCACCATCGGGAGTCGAAATCATCCAAGTTTGTCCTCCTGAATCATTTAAATTAAAACGATTGAGTCGCTCGCCAGCACCATTGCGCCAAGCTTATGAGTTAGGTATTGAAGCAGGAAAAGAAGCCATCATGCGATGGAATCAGAAGTAGAAAAAAGCCACGTGTATTAGACGTGGCTAACGCAAATTCGATGGCAGTGGATTATCGTATTTGCTTCTGGTCGAGCCCAATGGTCAGGCTCAAAACTGTTGATAACTGCGCTACTCACAGAAAAGGGAGTTAGGATGTTGATGCTAGTAGCTTTCAAACAATCCTGAATTGTAATCTTGGATTGCTTGTTCTATTTCTTCCATGCTATTCATTACAAAAGGGCCATAGTGAACAACTGGTTCATTGATTGGTTCGCCAATAAAAATCAGAGCACCACTCTCCTTTTCGGCTTGTAATTCAACCCATTCACCTTTCGATAGAATCGCCATTTCGCCTTGATTGATCTCACGATCTTTTACCTGAATACGACCTTTATAAACGTAGAGCATCATGTTGTGGTCTTGCTCCGTGGTCAAATTCAAAGCGTGACCAACCATCGCTCTCCAATCGGCCACCGTGGCAGCAACACCTGTTTCTGTTAAAGGCCCCTGAATACGTTCGTTGTCTATAGTCAGATGACCAGCAATCAAGCGAACAACACCCGAGCTTTGAGTTTCGAATTCCGTTATCGTTTCAGGTTGAAAGTCATGATATTGAGCCGGTGACATCTTATTTTTCGCAGGCTGGTTTATCCAAATTTGGAAACCATGCAATTCACCTTCCTGCATAATAGGCATCTCACTATGAATGACGCCTCTTCCTGCCGCCATCCATTGAGCGCCACCAGAACGAAGCTCACCAACATTATCCATGTGGTCACGATGCTGGAAATGACCTTTCAACATATAAGTAAGCGTCTCGATGCCGCGATGAGGATGAGGAGGAAAGCCACCCACATAATCAGCACGGTCGTCAGACTTAAGTTCATCCATCATCAAAAATGGAGAAAAACTCTCATTATTAAACCCTGCTACTCGACGAATTTTCACTCCGTCACCATCAGCAGTGGGTTGTGATTGAATAAGCTGACGAATTTCTCTGAATGTGCTCATACTATTTCTCCTCGTTTACCTTTGTGGCCGCTTGCAAACCGCATGTTCAGCCATGGCTATCGATATGGTTCTATTTTAGATTGAAGAAAAATAATCATGAGCCTTGCTATTTGAGCTACTTATTCAAATTTTTCGAACAGCACACTTATCCAAGCTATCGACATATATTTAAAAATAAGTGTAGCTATTTCCTAAACAAGGTGTATAGTAGGCCTTGGCTCTTAGAAGAGAGCTGTTAATGCAACATTTAGTTTAAGTTTCCTCTCAGTAAAATCTTGAATCCCCCAATTCAGACACCTGCGTACAACTTCCTCTTGATTGAACATTCAATAGCTTAGAAAAGATCCACAAAACAAATTCAAATTTTAATGTTTAATTCAAAGGTATTTTTATGTCTAAAGTAAACGGCTCAGTAAAATGGTTTAACGAAACTAAAGGCTTTGGCTTCCTATCTCAAGACAACGGTGGTCAAGATGTATTCGTACACTTCAACGCTATCGTTTCTGACGGTTTCAAAACACTGACTGAAGGTCAGAAAGTAAGCTTCAACGTAGAGCAAGGTAAAAAAGGTCCTCAAGCGACTGAAGTAACTCCTCTATAAGACTGCTTTTCTTGGTGTAGCATCCCCATGCTGCACCAAACCTCTCTCCTTCAAAAATATTCTCACATTAATCACTCAGCCTAATATCAGGCATTGCTTTGTGCTACCTAAAATAAATAGGATAGTACTGCTTAATTTATTATTTATAGGAAAAATCATGTCCTCAAAAAGAACAGGCCGTCAAAGGCATTGGTATCAATTACTTAACAAAGACAAAATCACTAAGAAACAGGAGAATAAATGTTAGAAATTGAATTTAATCTAGAACAAGCTCACACCTCTTGGAACGCTAAAATACATCAATTAAATGGTGATATTTTACGAAGGCACGTATTACCTAAGCTTCATTCTCATAGCTACATGATCGATTTTGAATATTGTGAGAAAACGCAATCTGGAACTATTCTCTGTGATTCAGGTTCAAAGTTAGGAAGTTTTACTGTTAACTAATTCAGTTTTCATGCATTAATGAATGATGCAACTAATTTGGAAGGTATCCAATGGCTAGAAAAAGTAAGAAGCAAGCAGAAAAAGACAAAAAAGAGTCTGAGCAAAACGCGGCGGCGGTAAAACAAAAAACGCGACGCCGTATAGAAGACATTATGGAACAAAGAGAATTTGACAAGTTATTTGATCTATAAGCTATCCTTGACTCTCTCAATGCTTTCTCTGCTCCATCGTTGTGCAAGGTACCGCCACCTACCTTTGCTCAAACGAAGCCTCACTCTTTTCCTCGCTTATAACAACACGATAAGCCTCGTTCACGCTCAAAAACCAATTTGCTCCTCTATACCCAAGTGACTTATACGGTTGCCAGTTACTTTTCTTAGAAAAACCCTTCGACTACTGACAACTAGGTTATTTGCGTATAGCCAAATTGAGAATTTTGCGTATAATCGCCTCGTTTGCTTCGTATAACCCCAATGATATGGTTTGGGGGTCTCTACCAGTTCCCGCAAAGTGCTGATTACGAAGAGTTGAGATCATCGTGGGTCTTACTCTTTGTGATAGCGTTCGATTTATTCTTATCTATACCTATTCTTAGAGTAACTGCATCCACAATACACATAAGGTGGAATATGAACGCATTTATTCAAGGTCTTCCAAAAGTAGAGCTGCACTTACATATCGAAGGTTCACTTGAGCCAGAACTTCTCTTCAAGTTAGCACAACGAAACGGCATCGACATTCCTTACTCTTCTCCGAGTGAACTACGCAGCGCGTATCAGTTCGAAGACTTACAGTCATTCCTTGACCTTTATTACCAAGGGGCGGATGTTTTGCGTACAGAGCAAGACTTTTACGATCTCACTTGGGAATACTTACTGCACTGTAAAGCGGATAACGTTATTCATACCGAAATCTTTTTTGACCCACAAACGCATACAGAGCGCGGTATTGACTTTGACACCGTTATCCACGGGATCGCCCGCGCACTACAAGATGGGCACGAGAAGCTCGGCATTACTTCACAAATCATTGCGTGTTTCCTCCGTCACCTTTCAGAAGAAAGCGCTATGGAGACTCTGCAAGCCGTTCTGAAACACCGTGATAAGATCATCGGTGTCGGTCTAGATTCTTCAGAACAAGGCCATCCACCAGCTAAGTTCAAACGAGTATTTAAACAAGCGGTAGAAGCAGGCTTACTGACTGTTGCTCACGCAGGTGAAGAAGGCCCCGCACAAAACATTACCGATGCAATTGAAATGCTTCACGTCAGCCGCGTGGATCATGGTGTTCGCTGTGTTGAGGATGAAGCATTAGTCGAGTCGTTAATTGAAAGCAAAATGCCACTGACGGTATGTCCATTATCGAACCTTAAATTGTGTGTATTTGACGATATGAACGATCACAATATTGTCGAGCTACTGCGCAAAGGTGTCGCTGTGACGATTAATTCGGACGATCCGGTATACTTTGGTGGTTACATGACAGATAACTTTTTAGCCGTCAACAACGCACACCCAATGAGTAAGAATGAACTAGCTCAATTCACAATGAATGCGATTGATGCTAGCTTCATCGATAATGAGTTGAAAGCGAAGTATCGCCATCTCGTTAGTCAATACGTAAGTCAGCATGAAGCGTTGTAATAAAGCCATCAGTGCTACATCTTGGGTCAAACACTTAGGTGTTAAAACCTTACAAAAGCTCTGTGGTTAACCGCATTTATAAGCGCTAGACTGAGAAAGCTAAACTAGCACACAAAAAGGAATAAAATCATGATTCAACAAGGCCAAGCTCTACCAGTTGCGACTCTAAGCGAATTGACTGCCAATGGTATGGTTAACCACGACGTTACTGAGCTGTTTGCAAACAAGAAAGTCGTACTCTTCGCTGTACCTGGCGCATTCACCCCAACGTGCTCGGAAGCTCACCTACCAGGCTATGTGGTATTAGCCGACGAGTTGAAGGCAAAAGGTGTTGATTTAATTGCGTGTGTTTCTGTAAACGATGCATTTGTGATGCAAGCTTGGGGCGAAGCTCAAAACGCTTCAGAAATCCTGATGTTGGGTGATGGCGACGCAAGCTTTACTAAAGCATTGGGACTTGAAATGGATACTGGCGGCTTTGGTGGTATTCGCTCACAACGCTACGCCATGATCATTGAAAACGGCATTGTGACCAAACTTAACGTTGAAGAACCAAAAGAGTTTGAAGCAAGCAAAGCAGAAACGATTTTAGCGGCGCTTTAAGCTTACCCTTAGATACAAAAACGGAAGCCATCGCTTCCGTTTTTTGTTGGCTAACGCATTCTCACAACACTCGTTTGTTGCTTACGCTGCATTTCCGCAAAAGTCAGCACAAATGGGGATGACTGCTTTACGCGGCTCGGCAGTGAAGAAAGCGCATTGTAGGCATCCTGTTTCGTTTTAAAATCACCAACAGTTACCGTATACCAACGCGTGCCTCGGCTGTTTTTCCAGTTAACCCAAACCGGATGCTTAGGATCGATATAACGAATGTAATCTTTCACATCTTTTTCTTGCTTTAGCGCGAGTACCTGCATCGTGTAATGGTTTGGGTTTAAATAACCATACGCATCCTGAGAGGTCATTACTCCAACACATTGGCCACTATCGACCTGCTGCTGGTAAGGCATAGCGCAGCCCATGAGCGATAAAATCAATGTCAAAGATAAAATCTTGTGCACGTGTCACTCCATTTTTGTTCTAGTTTCTTTTCTCTCGCACTCAAAAACACAAAAACGCTTCTAATTAGGCGAAAATAGCCCCATACGAGAAGGTTCGATGTTTTAGCGCAACGAGTATTCCAAAAAAGTAAGGCGACCACGTTGGCCGCCTTAGTAAATTGATTTAATAGAACAATAACAAGATAGAGTGATAATGGCAGAAGTTAGCTGTTTTTTAGAGCCAACTCGCGACCAATTGCTTAAACCAGTCTAAAATTCGCTTGAATAAGCTGCCTTCTTCCACCGATTCCAACGCAACAAGTTCGGCTTCATTCACAACTTTACCTTCGACTTTGTAAAGCACTTTACCAACCACTTGTTGTTGAGAAATTGGCGCTACCAAATCGCCATTATATTCAACTTCAGCTTGTAGCTTTTTCACACCCCCTTTTGGTAAAGTGAGATAAACGTCATTGGCCACGCCTACTTTAAGCTCATCTTGTTCACCCATCCAAATTCGAGCGTTCGCAACTTCCGTTCCTGCCTCAGTCGGCATTACCGTATCGTAAAAGCGGAAGCCATAACTTAACAATTGCTTGCTTTCGGATTCACGGATATTCTCACTTTTCGCTCCCATTACAACAGCAATCAAACGCATATCACCTTGAGTCGCTGAAGTCGCTAGACTATAACCAGCACCGCTCGTATAACCAGTTTTCATGCCATCAACATTCATACTGCGATCACGAAGCAAGCCATTGCGGTTATATTGCGTAATGCCGTTGTAGGTAAACGAGGTTTCGCTATACAGTGGGTAGATGTCAGGTAAGTCACGAATAATAGCTTGACCCAACTTGGCAATGTCATAAGGTGTTGAATATAAACCGTCACTGTCTAGACCATGAGGGTTGGTGAAAGCCGTGTTATTTAATTCAAGCTTAGCAGCCCAACTATTCATCAAGCTTACAAACCCTGACTCACTACCTGCGACATGTTCAGCAATGGCCACACTAGCATCATTACCTGATTGAACAACCAGGCCACGGTATAAGTCAGATAAAGAAACGGAAGTATTGACTTCAATAAACATCTTTGAGGAATCTGGGAAGTTTTTTGCCCAAGCATTTCGGCTAATGACGACCTCATCATCCAAAGTAATATTACCTGCGTTAATTTCTTGACCAGCCACATAAGCCGTCATTAACTTCGTTAAGCTCGCAGGATTTAGCCGTTTATGTGCATCACGTTCAACCAGCACTTTCCCAGTGTGAAAGTCCATCAAAACATAGCCACGAGAACTGAGTTCCGGTGCATTTGGCACAACCGTTGGTGCTGCATAAGCCAACGAAGATACAGCAGCGAACCCTGTAATTAACACTGTGTTTAATATAGTACTTTTTCTCATCATGACATCTTATCTTAGTAGCATTTAAGGCTTACAAACGGTACCCGAATGAATTCAAAGCGCAGGGTTACCTAGGTAAAGAGCGAGTATATTGAAACGGCGCTCAGTTACAGCCACCTTGTTACGATTAGTTACTTTTACTCAATGTTTGTCGAGAATAATGAGAGGTAAGTAGAGCTTTCGTCTAGAAAGATGAGACAAGAGGCGAGAAATCATGCCGTTATGCTATGTAATTAGTGTTAAGAGAAAAAACCGTACAAGCCAGATCTAAAACTAAACTTGTACGGGAAAAGATAGCTAAAAATTTTATCACTATCTAACTAGGGGCAACTAAGAAAATCTACAATTCAATTAATAATCCGAACTAATAATTTACCAACCAATGCTTCATCTCGGTCATAACAAAATAATAATTTATTGTCAGAATTTCAGATAAAAATAAAAATTTAATTTATATATAACCTAAATATTATCTATTACTAGACAGGAGAAAAGTATAATTTCCCTTTCTTAAAACTAAGGGAGGCTTTTTTCGATGCCTTTGAGTTTGTATCGTCATCAGTAAACTGAGTGTAACAATGAGGGATAAGGCATCCGGCTTTAGCACGAAAAGATAAGCCACTGTTATTTAAGTTCACTCTCTGCTTTTTTATCACTAAAGACTTTAAATTTCGGTTACCTTCAGTTTGTATAGCAATTCTTTCACGTACCCCAACCCAGTACGAATCAAACGACGACATTATACATATCCTCTTTCATGGTATAAGCAGTTGTAATTAAACATTGCTCAAAGCTAGATGTAGAATTCAGTAAATTATTTAAATTTTATTTATCTCTAAATTTTAATTTAAATAGATTAACCTGCATATTCCACACAAAATAAAAGGTTATGTCAAAGATTAATTATCATTAAGTTTATTTATATTAGATATAAAATTAAGTTATAAATTTAAGGTTATCTAAAGTATAAATTTTTAGAATGTCATCAGCTAATAGTTAATAGAAATGCAGAGGGCTTGTTGAATATGAAAACGACAAATAGAAGCAAAGAACTATCTATAGATTGAATAATCTTCAACGGGGTTACAATTCAAATAAAAGTAGCGCATCTAGTAAGATGCGCTATGGATTTGATCAGTTTTGGAGTATGAGTTCGGATGAAAACAAACTTACTTGAAGTGACTGAGCCAAGGTTGCTTATGGTTTAAGCTTCAATACCTTATCAATATCTTCTGCGCTGTGACGTTCAGGTAACTGCTCCCACTCTTCTCCCCATGAGCGATTCACAATACGACCACGCTGGACAGCTTCTCGCTCATCAATCGCTTTCGCCCAACGCACAACGTTTTTGTAGCTTTCTACATCTAAGAATTCAGCCGCATCGTAAGCACGACCCAGTACAAGGTTGCCGTACCATGGCCATGTTGCGATATCAGCGATACTGTACTCATCGCCACCTAGGAATTCATTGTTCGCAAGACGCTTGTCTAATACATCTAACTGACGTTTTGCTTCCATTGTAAAACGGTTGATTGGGTACTCGAACTTCTCTGGTGCGTACGCGTAGAAGTGACCAAAACCACCGCCTAGGTATGGCGCAGAACCTTGCAGCCAGAATAACCAGTTCATTACCTCAGCACGCTTAGCGCCTTCTTTTGGTAAGAAATGATCAAACTTCTCAGCTAGATAAAACAAGATGTTGCCAGATTCAAACACGTTCACTGGCTCAGAACCCGAACGGTCAACCAATGCCGGAATTTTCGAGTTTGGGTTAACAGCTACAAAGCCAGAACCAAACTGGTCGCCGTCACCAATCTTGATCAGGTATGCATCATATTCTGCTTCTTTTACGCCTGCCGCCAGAAGCTCTTCAAACATGATCGTTACTTTCTGGCCGTTTGGAGTCCCCATGGAATAAAGTTGGAATGGGTGTTCTCCAACAGGCAATTCTTGCTCATGACGAGCGCCTGAGTCCGGGCGGTTAATGCTCGCCCACTGGCCACCGTTTTCGTTATCGTTTGTCCAAACTTTTGGTGGAATGTATTCGTTAGCCATTGTTATCCCTTATTGTGTTTGAATGCATTATCAAACTGGCAAACTCAGTGCGCCAGCAAGCATGATGAAGTAACCCACCGCATTCGATAAATGGGCATACCCAAGATATTAGGCCGGAATCTTCAAATAAAAGTCCTGACCTTTCACTTAATTAGAACCTTTGGTTATGGGATTTTCTTTCACGCTATAAGGAAAAACGTTGTGTTAATGTGAGTTAGGTTCGAGATGCTAACAATAATGAGTAAGCCCAACTCGGCGGCGCACCTCTGTTTGGTGATTTAGAACAACCGCTTAACTTTACAGTCACTAAGAGCGAAGTAGTGTTAGATACTTTGGTTCAGAAGACTTACGTACGTGAAAGATAGTTAGGTTAGATAATTAAAAAGAAAAACGCCCTTCACTGAGTCAATGAAGGGCGTTTTAATATCTTTGTAATCGAAACCGTTACTTAGCTGATTCAAACAAACCAGTGATGCCTTTCAAAGGGAAAAGCCTTGCTTGCTCCAACCCTTTCAACGTTACCTTATTGAGGTCATCAATAAAGAAACGACTGGTCATCGTGTGTTTGCCACCATTAATAAAAATCTCGATGACAGAGTTGTCGATATATATATCAATCGTCTGCTTAGCGTCCAATCTTGGTGCTTTTCGAATGCCACCAAATTCTTCTGCGTACAAATGAGACATGTAACGACGGTCCAGCATAAACTCGTGCTCTGTCGCACTAAAGACGATGTTGTCACCTTTGAGGTTACTCAGCTCAAGTTCAAAGCCATCGCCCTCAAGGTCTAATTGGATCAAACAATTGGTGCTTTCCAGTGTATGGGATTGTGCAAAGACCACCTCTTCTTTTCTCAAACTCTTCAGCTCAGGGAGTGGAGTTTGAACAAGAAAACCATCTTTCAACGTTAGTTCTCTAGGAAGAGACAACATTCCTGCCCACTGGTGTGTGACCGATGGCGTGTCGATTTCTGGCAACCCTATCCATGCAATAAGAATGCGACGCCCACTCTCATCTAAATAGGTTTGTGGGGCGTAGAAATCAAACCCATAATCTGGCTGTAAAATATCTTGGTGGTTTTCTAAAGTCATCGACTCTAGGTTCAACTGATCACCCACGATATACGCGACAGAATAGATGTTTTTGAAATCATAAGGATTACTACTGCTCACGCCCTGTGGCGAAAACAACATCACCGACTGAGCATTAATCTCAAAGAAATCAGGACACTCCCACATGTACCCAAGGTCAGAAAACTTGGTCTTGATAGGACCTTTATGCTGCCACGTTTTCAAATCTTTGCTTTGATAGAGCGCCATTGAGCCATGCTCGGTTTTGGTTTGAGCACCCACCACCATCAAATAGTCGTCGCCTTTCTTCCAAACTTTTGGGTCACGAAAGTGCTCCGTGTAATGTTCGTTCTCAATGACTACACCGTGCTTTTCAATGCTGCCGTCTGAATCCATGGTGGCAAAACACTGTGTTGGGATTCGATTCCAGTTTTGGTCACGCTTGTTGCCAGTAAAAAATAGCAAAACCTGGTTGTTTTCCACCAAAGCGCCGCCCGAATAGACACCATGTGAATCGTAGTCTTGGTCAGGATGAAGACCCACGCCATGATCAGTAAAATGGATGAAGTCTTTAGTAGAAAGGTGATACCAATACTTCATTCCATGGACTGGTCCCACAGGCGTCCACTGGTAAAAGATGTGGTGCTCACCATTGAAATAGCACAGCCCATTTGGGTCATTTAACAGCCCAAATTTAGGGGCGATATGAAAACTAGGAAAGCCTTTATCTTGCTGACGTGAAAGTGTCATTTCTTCGATATCACACTGAGGGATTTGCTCAAGTCGGCGATATCTTTGCTCTACAGTCCAACGGTTGTTTAAGCTCATAATTTTTCTCAACTGAAATTGGATCTGAAGATCATTGCCCAATAAATCGCAGCAATTCTGTCTGGGTCGGAAGCGCGGTCATTGCGCCTTTTTGCGTCGTCGCTAATGCACCACAGCCATTTGCCCATTGAATCGCAGAGCTAACAACAGGATGATTTTTCCAATCGGCATGCCGAGACAGACATGCAAGTAGCCCTCCGACAAAAGCATCACCAGCCCCTGTAGTATCAACCGGACTAACGACTTGACCAGTGATCAGCTCACTCTGGCTTTCAAAGACTCGCCAAACGCCTTTCGCACCTTGTGTCACCAAGACCAAAGCAATATTCAAAGCGGCTATTTGTTGTAAACCTTGTGCCATCGATGTTGAGTCAGTTAAGAACAAAAGCTCTTCTTCAGAGAACTTAACCACGTCAGCCATCGCTACAGCCTTCATCACGACAGCTTGGATTTCTGATTGATCTTGCCACACTTCATCGCGCAAGTTAGGGTCAAAGCTAATGAAACCACCAGCGGCTTTTGCTCTTTTGATCGCCTCAAATGTGCTGCTTCGACTTGGCTCATTTGCCAGTGAAATCGAGCAAACATGCAGCCAGTCACCTTGCTTAAAGTTTGGGATGTCTTCAACAGACATAAACTGATCAGCGCTCGGTTTTACCATAAACGTAAAGCTGCGTTCACCTTGATCGTCTAAATCCACCACCACTGTTGATGTTCTTTGCTCAGGGTCTTTAATGAGAAACTCCGTGCAAACGCCCTCTTGATCGAGTATTGATTGCATGAAGCGACCAAATGGGTCATCACCCACACGTCCAAAAAACGCACTCTTACCAGATAGACGAGCAATTGCTACGGCGACATTCGCTGGTGCACCTCCGGGACATTTGAGTAAAGAAGTCTCAGATTCCGGTATTAGATCGACAACAGCATCACCAGTTACCCACACTTGATTCATCTTGCTTACCTTAAAATTAAAGCCCTGATAGTCCAACGTGTTGAACACATTCACTACCAAGTAAAAATTGAAAAAGGCTAGCCAAACCATGAGTGCTTGGCTAGCACCCCAAACATTTAGGAAAAGAAGTGGACTTTGGGGGACTCCACCCTTAAGGAGTTCAGATTAAGCCGCTGCTTTTTTACCGACTTTAGCGCGGTCACGCATACCTAGAACAATGGTGAGAACAAATGCGGTCAAGAACGCGATCACCATACCCGCGATGTAGTACCCAATCTTATCTGGCGTGATGGAAATGATGCCTGGAAGACCAGCTGCACCCAATGCCTGAGCTTTCACATTAAACATTGTGATGAACGCACTTGATAACGCCGCAGCGCAAACTGCCGCAATAAATGGGTAACGTAGTTTTAAGTTAACACCAAACATGGCTGGTTCTGTAATACCCAGCAAACCCGTAACACCAGATGGAATCGCAATACCTTTCATCTTCTTATCTTTGCTCATCACGCCCACCGCCAACGCTGCCGCTCCTTGAGAAACGTTAGACATCGCCGCAATAGGAAAGATAAAGGTGCCGCCCGTCGTTGCAATATCCGCAAGAAGTTGAGTTTCAATCGCAATGAAGCTGTGATGCATACCAGTAATAACAAACGGAGCATAAATAAGACCAAATACCGCACCACCAACAAAGCCAGCTGTGTTGTATAGCCAGTTCAGACCATCACCCAATAGGAAACCGATATCACGCGTGAACGGACCGACGACAGTAAACGTCAGCAAACCCGCTATGAAAATCGCCAGTAATGGCGTTAAAAGGTTGTCTAAAACAGAAGGTATGACTTTACGTAAGCCTAGCTCAACCTTCGCAAGAATGAATGCCGATACCAAAACCGGTAACACTGAACCTTGGTAACCCACTTTTTGGATTTCAAAACCAAGAATATTCCAAACCGGAATGTTGCCAGACACAGATGCGCCGCCGAATCCCCAACCATTCAGCAAGTCAGGGTGAACCATCAACATACCTAGCGCTGCCCCTAAATATGAGTTGCCGCCAAACTTCTTACTGGCTGAAAATGCCAACAGGATAGGCAGATAAACAAATGGCGCGTTGGCAAACGTGTTGATCATGTTCGCCAAGTCAGTCAGTCCTGGATTGGCCTCAATCAAGGATTTACCATCAATAAACAAGCCTTGGGCAGTCAGTAGGTTGTAAATACCCATCAACAAACCGCCAGCGACGATTGCTGGAATGATTGGGACGAAAATATCAGACAGCCCCTTCACTGCGCGCTGAACGATGTTTTGTTTCTCTACGCCAGCAGACGCAACGTCGTTGGTGGACATTTCACTCATACCCGTCAACTTCGCCATTTCTGCATAAACTTGGTTTACGATGCCTGATCCAAAAATGATTTGGTACTGACCCGCAACTTTGAACTGCCCTTTTACCCCTTCAAGGTTATCAATCGCTTGTTCATCTATTTTTTGCTCATCTGCAACGGCAAGGCGTAAGCGTGTTGCACAATGTGCAAGTGCGGTGATGTTGCTTTTACCACCTAATAGAGTTAACAACTCTTTTGCTACTGCCGGATAATTCATTTCATACCCCATTGGATTATTATCTGAGCTTGCGAAATTTTCGGGAACGTTTGCAAAACAGATTTTTGCTCAATAAAACCAAATGATCAAAGATAAAGCAGAGAGAATGTGAGAATGATCGTCAAATTCTCTCCCTAAGAGCAGTATAGGAAGTTAGAATCGCTACTTATCAAAGAGCTTTTCATCTTCTCTTTGCAAACAATCCCAAAAACGAAAAACAGAATGGATAGGAACAATGGCGAGTCTACATGATGTCGCCCGTCTGGCTGGCGTATCAAAATCAACAGTGTCACGGGTTATAAACGATGAGTATGGCGTAAAAGAAGCGACAAAACAGAAGGTCCGCCAAGCAGTAGCGGAGTGTGGCTATGTGCCGAACCAAGTCGCTAAAGATCTAAAATCTCAAAAGACCAATCTGGTTGGTGTCATTGTTCCTCGGGTTTCCTCTCATGCCACATCCCAAGGTGTCGATGGATTAACCGATGTCCTTGAAAAAGCCGGGAAACATGTCTTACTTGCTAGCACTCACCAAGCCCACGAAAAAGAACTGGAATACATTCAGATCTTTAACCAAAAACGGGTTGAAGGGATCATTCTTTACGCGACCCACCTCGATTCCAAGCTGGTCAAAGCAATTCAAAACTCAGCGGTCCCAGTTGTGCTCGTCGGTCAAGATGGTTCCATGTTTAATATTCCAAGCATCATTCATGATGACGCACGAGTAGGGTTTGAAGCGGGAAATAGACTGGTTGCAAAAGGTTGCCAAACCATGGGCTTTATTGGCGTACAAGGTGACGATATCGCGGTAGATAAGCAACGCTCTGAAGGATTTGTTCAGGCGCTGCAACACCATGGTTTTGAGCTAGCCTTCCATGCTCGTGGTGACTTTACCATCGACTCTGGCTATTCATTGGCAAAACAACACTTAACAGAGAACCGTAAGCTAGATGGCTTGTTCTGTGCGACAGACCGTATTGCTATTGGTGCGATGAGAGCGATTCAAGAGATCGGGTTAACACCGGGTAAAGACGTTTTAGTGCTAGGAGTTGGTGATGATGAGCTCGCATCAGTGTGCACCCCAACCTTATCAACATTTAACTATGCATTTGATAAAGCAGGTGAAAATGGTGCGAAACTGTTGCTAGATAGAATTGCCAACAGAAGTTTTGAAATGAGTAAGATGGTGCTAACCTTCAAAACAATTGAGCGTCAGTCCTGTTAATGAAAAAGCGCCAACTGAAATCAGTTGGCGCTTTTCTTATTACTCTTTGTCGGTTAGAGCCCTTTAGAACCAAGTTTCCATTTGCAGTGCAAACAGAACTTCACCACCATCCCCCATCGTTGCAGCGCCCGTATCCTGGCTAATCGAGTAGCCATTCAAGTCTTCGCTCCAATCAACGTAGCTAACAGCAAAACGTAGCTCCGGACGGTCAAAGAAACCTGCTGCGGTAGACATCTTAAGCGTTGGTGCAATTGTCGCTTTGTAAAAACTGCCACTTGCTTTATCAATCGCATTGTCTAGGTCCATGTATTGGTATGAGCCTTCATAAACCATCTCAAAGTTTTGTGTAAACTCTTGCGCTAAGCGGATGTTGAACGATGCCCACGTAAATTCATCATTTTTGGCAAAGCGATCTTGGCTGTGCTCTGCTAACAACGCAGGTGCTACACGCCAATTGTCGCCGATGCGTGTTACACCATAGCTGAACAAGCGCACGGCTTTTGCGTCTTCTAGCAAATCACCGTTTGAACCTATGCCTTTAAGTTCCGCCCCCAGTCCATCACCCATCAAAATACCAGTTTTAGAGAAGCCTTCACTCATGCCAAAGAAGGTATCGCCATGGTAGGCAAACATCGCATGTAAACCTTTGTCCGCTGAGCCTTCTGCTCGATCATTGTTATCAGCAGACGTCATGCCGCTCAGCATCAATTGCCAATTACCAAAGCGGTTGTTCATTGTCGCGATATAGTTTTCAACATCCGTTGACGAGCTATCAATCTCACCAAAATCACGACCATAGATCGAGAAGTTTACTTTCCACGAATCGCTCATTTGGACGTCATACACGCCAGCACCAGTACCAGATAAGAAAACGATATCCGAGTCAAAGAAGTGAATGTCAAAGTTATCACGGTCAAATCGTTTACCTGCCCAAAAAGTTGCGTCAGCAAACGCACTTGATTCAGAGAACATGCTCAACTTGTTTAGCTCAGCATATACCTGACGAACGTTTAATTGACTCTCGCTCGCCGTCCATTCGTTATTGGTTTCCGTACTATCTGCCAACATGATTCGGAACAAAGCGCTGGAGCCATCATCTGCAAAGCGTTTGTGAATAAGGTTTGCTTCCACATAATGATCATCCTCAACCCCTAATCGTCCAATTGGAGCGCCAATAGCACCAGCTGCCGTCATGTAAGGACCAGTACCCACTGCACCATTCAGATCATCATTAATGAGCAGCCCGGAACGAGCGTAGCCATGAAACTCAAAGCTTGAGGCTTTCTCATTTGCTTCTGTGGATACTTTTTCTGTCTGTTCAAGCCTCTGTTCTAATTCATTAATTCGCTTTTCAAGAGCGTCAACATCTGTTGTTGCGAATGCAGGTGCAGTAACCAGCCCAAGCGCTACTGCCATCGTCAAAGTGTGTAGTTTCATTTCCATAGTCTCACGTAAATTTATACTTAGGTTATCTGCAAACGTTCCCAAGAAAAATTGCAAACTTATGGTGACTTTAAATGTCCATCTAAAGCCTGAATTTCAGAGCGCTCAGATACAGAGCGTCTCTACCACTTGTATCAATGAAGGCGATAATATATAAAAATTTCGGGAACGTTACCGCAAGGAAGCGATTTTGTTACTTCTATCACGTTCAATTGTGTTAATTACAGAAAAATCATTAACCAGCGCACAGTTAAATTATTCGTTCTAGCGGAATTAGTTTGAAGATATCAGGTTGTGAATGGGAATTTGATGTTCGCTTGAGGGAATGATAATCACTCACTTCCCCAATCTACTTTGTGACGACGCGCCTCTAGAAGAACAGCGGCTAAGCTTGAAAGTGACTAAGAGCGAAGCGGATCTCGATACCTTGGTTCAAACAACATAAAAGGCAGTTAAGACGAGATAAACGCCCTTCACTTTCTGTGAAGAGCGCTTTGTTATTCTAATTCAAACAAACGAAACACTTTTTGGGAACAATTGAGTTGCATATTTTGCTAAATTAGCATTTAATGGATAATCATAGATGTTATAAATTCTTTTGTTGGTTGGCCAAATCAACCCACCCACTACATCTTAGAAATGAATCTCGACTTAACAGTTCCTCTCGGGCTTTCTCAGCTTCTCATTTTCATTACGCTTATTAAAACCGCGCTAATTAGTGTATTCGATATAGTCGCCTGTGAAAAGCGGATCCCCGTCCTCTTTGATACTAGAGATAAAGACTGCTTTGCAATCCTGACGCCTTGATTGCATGATTTCATATTCTACTGTTACTAAAGAAAAGATAGAACTAGCAAGAAATGCAACTTCTAATGTGGCTCTACTGTGAAAAACCACGAGCCGATTAACTCACTAACGTTAGCTTAGGTATTGCAAATCTCTAATAGTAGTGGCTGAATTCATTCACCCCATTGGTCAACTACTAAAACGGATCCAGCAAATCTTCATCAAACTTAAGTCCTTCTAGTCCATGCTCTTCGCACAAAAGCTTGAAAGATTCTGTAGCATAGAGCACTGTACAGCCTTGTAAGCGAGATTTGAATACATAGCGTGGTTCGATATCCTCTTCATCAAACTCAATGGTTTCCAGACCATCTTCAAAACCATCGGTATACTTCTTAAGGCACATAGACTCATCTTCAGCGCCAAAACTAAGGCAATTAAAAGCATATATGGTTTCGTCACCAACGTTTATGGGCAAGAACTCCCCCTCAGACGCTAGTACCGATCCTAGCTTATCGCATGCACCTGCAGTTAGCGCTAGATATGTGCTATACCATGTTGATATGTCCGGCATCGTAGAGTTTTTTCCTAAAACATCCTCAAAATCGCCAACCACACCATCTTTCCAAATTGGTAGTAAAGGCTCATTAGTAGAGGGCTGTAGTCGGAGTTGCCTTACTAGCTTTTTATTACCAAGCTGATTAGCAAGATTCATAATATCCAGAGTTAGAGTTTTAAACTCCTCAGGGCGTTGCTTTAACTGGTAGATTTTCATGATTGACCGCTCCAGCTAGTGTCTTTCTTTTCAATAATTTTCTGCGGATATCCACCATGCAGAAGTTTGTGCTTTACTCTTTGTAAGCGACTAATCATTGCCTGCTCAGGCAGCATTGGAGAACTAAACGTATTCACAATCCATGATTCATAGTTATACCGATGTATCTCTCGATGAGCAGGTGCTTCACTGCCTGCCCAGTGCCCTTTGTGCTTTTTATAGCGAGGTAGCCAAGCGCCATTCAACGGGTCATTGATTCCAATACCGTGAGCATGAAGAGCTAATCGTGTCACAACAAGTCTAACCTGCTGAAACCGCCCTTTACCCGGAATGATATGATGTGGGTCATGGATGCTACTCGGCTTAGGTTCACCAACTGCAGTGAGATTACGAGCCAGCACACGAGTCGGATGATGAGCCTCCTCGAACAACTCATCTTCATCTTTCAACTTGTTTTCAGCACGGTATGTTTCAAGATCCTGCTGTAGCATCACCTGAGCAGTGATCTTTTTTCGCTCATGCTGAAGGTGTGCCCAATCCTTTTCTAAAGCATCAATACGCTGCTTGCAAGCTTCTTTAGATTCATTGTTAGGCGCAACACTATTCTTTTTGTCGTGATATTCAGCGGCCTGACATTCGTAGCGATAAATAGCCAACTCTAATGCAGATGGGTTGCTAGGTCGAATAGGCCTTGGCTTTGGCGTATACTTCACAATTCCTTCCTTGTATGTTTGGTTAATTAGGTGTGACTGGCACAACAGCTTTAATAAGAGCTGTAAGCTACCAGAAAACAAGTGGCTACAAAACACTCAATACAATCAGTTTCTTCGCTAATAAAAGTAAGCAATTATACCTTTCATTACGTACTATTGACTGGTTCCACTGAATCATTTAGGAGCAAAAAATACCAGCAGCTCAATTAACGTTCCCCAAACAGAAACGCCCTTCACATAAGTAAAGGGCGTTTGTTATTTGAGGTTTTGATTAGCGAGTTATAACACCAACCCACCATCAATCTTGAGCACTTGTCCGGTTATAAACGCACTTTTATCAGACGCTAGAAACGCAACGCCATTCGCAATGTCTTGCGCCGAGCCCATGCGTCCCAGAGGCGTTTTACTTTCCATCATTTGAATGACTTTTTCAGGCAAGCTCTTTGTCATGTCGGTAGCGATAAAACCTGGAGCAACACAGTTGACTCGGATTTGAGCGCCTTTTCTTGCGAACTCTTTCGCCCAGCCTTTGCTCATCGCTATCACGCCACCTTTACTCGCGCCATAATTACTTTGACCAATATTGCCATCCGTTCCCACGATAGACGAAATACTGACAATACTGCCTGCGCCTTGCTCTAGCATGACAGGTGCAACGCGCTGGGTGAGTAAAAACACCGCCTTTAGGTTCACGTCGATAACGCTGTCCCAGTCTTGCTCTAACATGTCTGGCAGCAGTGCATCTCTCGTTATCCCGGCGTTGTTGACCAGAACATCAATGCGTTGATGTTTCGCGACGATGCGGTCGACCACTTCACTTACCGCTGCGGCCTCACAGAGATTCACTTGATAACTTGAAAGGTTTGGCGACTGACTCCACTCCACAGGAGAGATATCTAGCCCCACGACGTGGAATCCATCTTCGAGTAATTGTTCGCAAATGGCCTGCCCTATACCGCGAGCAGCCCCTGTAACGACGGCGACTTTTTCGTCTTTCATCTTGGTCTTCCTTAAATGTTGAGAGTACAGATTCGCTTGTATCCCTAGCGTTTTTTGTTTTTATGCCTAGTCGCGCTACAGCTGCGCTTCTCATACGCAGGGTCTTTTATATCTTATAAAAACTATAGAAACAGTCTGGGAGTCGGATGTGAACTAATCAAGGCAACTTGATGACTATGGCAAGATCAACTTAAGAAAGTGTGTTGGAAGGAGCAAAGTTACACGATTGGAGGACTTGGATAGAAAAGTATTGATCTGATGACTCAAATACTACTTCATCAGACCAATATTACTTGTCTCTTAATCTCTTACAAAAGCTGGTTTTGTTATTTTCACCAGAAAAGGTTGAAGCAAAAGATTAAACAACATTCCAGTAATAAACAGGGTGATCACAATACTCGCACCACTTGGTAAGTCGTAGCGAGCCGATGCGGCAATACCCGATAAAATCCCAACAATACCGATGCTGATACTGGCGACAAAGAATCGAGTTCCCTTCAATGCTGCCGCACATAAAGCTGGAATAACCAACAAAGCAAATTCTAAATAAATGCCGGTTAACTTGACCGTAATGGGCATCAGGATAGCAAAGATCAGATAAAAACCACTACCACACATAAACGCAGGTTTTAACCAAACCAATAGCAACATCGCAGCGGTAATGAGTGCCAAAGGCCAAACGTCTGCCCAAGTCGCCCATAACAGTTGCCCATTAAGAATGCCTTGAATAAAGTCTCCGCCGTGTGGGTCTTTGCTCACCAGCAGGATCGCCAGCGATGCAGACACCACAAACAAGCTGCCAATCATGGGCTCTAAATGTTGCTGGTATCGTTTCTCCATTAAGGCAATCAAACCGCAAAGCATCAAAGACATAACCCAAGGGCCAATCATTTCACCAAAGAATGAGCCTGAGAACAGCGCGTATTGGCTCAACCAGTAGTGGCTTAATGCTGCCCCCAATGCCGCAACTTGCGCCACCGCCAAATCTATAAAGATGATCTGACGATTAAGAACTTGTTGCCCCAGAACGATGTTGCCAACTAACGCAATTAAGCCACACAAAACCGCAGGTAAAAGCCATGCATAATCTACCATGACTTAGATCTTCACTGGAACGGGTGGCACTAACACATCCAGTAAATCATCAATGACCTGATCGTACATCTCATCCAAGCTTTCACCCTCAGAAACGGTCAATGGCAGTTGAATCACAGGTTTGTCAGTATGCTCCTGCAACCAGTTCGCTGGACGCTGATCCTGATGAGAGGAGTAAACAATCGCATCAAAACTGTCGGCATCTAACTTGGTAAGTGATTTCAGGTGAGATGTGGTCGGTGAAATGCCCGGTTTAGGTTCGAGATCGGCAATCTGCTTCATTCCGAGCCAATCGTACAAATAACGATACGTCGCGTGATAACCGACAACTTGCTTACCCTTTAAAGCCGCGCCTTTCTCATTCCATTCATTAAGCTTTTTTTGCCACTGCGCGCGAAACTTCATACCATTAACTTGGTAACTTTGTGCGTTGTCGGGATCAATCGCTTTTAAGCGCTCCGTTACTTTGCGAGACAACGGAATCATGTCATTTGCCGCAAATTGAACATGTGGGTTTCCGTGCGCATGAATGTCCCCCATGCTGCGGTCAACATGATCATGAGAGTCCAACATACGCACGAAATCGGTCGCATAAATCATGCTTTGAGCACCATTTTGAACGGCACTATTGCCACTTCGATTTTGAAGCATCGGCAGCCAACCTACCTCCAACTCAGCGCCAGAGCACATCGCCATGTCAGCTTGGCGCATCTTGGCAATTAAAGACGGACGAGCTTGAACATAATGCGGATCTTGCTTAGCCGTAGTTGCTGAGTAAATGGAGGCGTTTGGGGCATGACTTTCAAGAAAAGCTTTCCATTCAGGCTCACAAACGAAAATGTTGAGAGCTAAAGCAGGCGAAGTGATGATGGCAGATCCCGCCGCCATCATCACTAAACTGCATTTACTTATCGCAAGTTTAGAACGCATGTGCACCGTGCGCTCCAAATGTCATCACGTATTGCAGAGTAAACACGTTGTCTGTTTCGCTGTCTTGGTTATCAATGCGAGTGTATTGCGCACGGATCGTACCGAAATGAGAAGAATCCCATGCGATCATCGCATCCATCTCTTTATCATTCAGTGCTGTGAAATGCATGTGATCGCCGTGTGCGTGGCCATCATAGCTTTCTGCTTCGCCGTAACGTAGGCCTGCAGACCAACTTGGGTTGAAGCGGTAAACGCCCGAAACATAGTATGCGCTTAGGTTGTCTGGTGACTCTGTATCGTTCTTGTATTTGCTGTCTACTACACCGTCTAGCAGCATGTATTCAGCCGATAGCGTGAAGTTTCTGTATTTGTAATTACCATCTGGTGCCCACTTCCACACAAAATCTGCGCCGTATAGGTTCGCACCCGTTACAGCCGCAGCGTGGCTGTGGTCATGTTCTTCTTCGTGACCATGACCATGGTCGTGATCTTCGAATTCTGTAACTTTACCATTTTCGTTACGCAGGTAACTTAAACCAAACTGCCAACTTGAAGATTCAGAGAAATCATTACCAAGCTTCATCGTTGTCGTGTAAACACCAACTTTAGAGCCATCTTCAACAGAAGACATCTTGTTGCCGCTTAATGCTTCTACACCAAACTTCACGTAAAGATCGGTTGGCAGAACGATGTTTGCGCGTACACCGTCATCATAGTAATGCGAACCAAGGAAAGTACGGTAAGCAATTGGGCGTTCAACGAAACTGTCAGTGTGCATGTGTTGATTGTTGAGGTAACCGAAGTCAGATAGGAATCGGCCTGCGCGCACGTTTACACCGTATGGCAATGCCAAAGTTTCGATGAATGCTTCTTCAAGCTCTAATTCTGTCTCATCGCCATGACTTTCAAGAACAGCGGTCAACGCACCGTGAAACTTATCGTCAATATTTGATGATAAGTTCAATTCCGTATGGCCTAGGCCAAAGCCTTCTTCGCGCTCAGAATTATGACGTTGACCATCTTGGTAGTAGCCATCAACAACAACACCAATCTGTGGGTTCGATAATGTATCGGCAAAAACAGGGGACGCAAAAATGCTACCGATCGCGAGAGAAACCAATTTCTTATTCACTACTTCTTTCCTTTTGTTATGTTATAACATTTAATTTTGCGATGTTATAATATAACAATTATCATTACACAAGCAGAAATTTAACTCGGTTCCGACTGCTAGCTCGTATTCAATCCCTGATTTTGACTATCAACAAGTGAATCAATTGATGTTTTTTATACGTATACTATTGAGAGTCAATCATTAGATAAGTAACGGAATTTCAGTATGTTGAATATGGATTTCTCGAAAAGAATCGTGATAGAAACAGGTGAACAGGAGTGGATCGCCAGCCCTTCCAAAGGCGTGTGGCGTAAGCCTTTGGAAAGAGAAGCCAAAGAATCAGGGCACACCACCAGCGTAGTGAAGTATGAGCCAAACTCGCACTTTTCGACTCATCCTCATCCTCACGGAGAAGAAATATTAGTGCTCGAAGGAGTGTTCTCTGACGAACATGGTGACTACCCTGCTGGAACCTACTTGCGTAACCCTCCTGGAAGTCAACATGCGCCCTATAGCAAAGAAGGCTGTGTGATTTTAGTTAAACTAAATCAATTCAATTCTGATGATCTTGAAACAGTTCGCATCAACACGAACGAAGCGAATTGGTTATCTGGCATTGGTGGGCTGAAAGTCATGCCATTGCATGATTTTGAGCATGAACATGTCGCATTGGTTAAATGGCCGAAAGACGAGAAGTTTCAACCACACCGTCACTTTGGTGGTGAAGAAATTTTTGTGTTATCGGGAGAGTTTAAAGACGAGCTAGGAACCTATCCTCCCTACTCTTGGATACGCAGTCCACATATGAGTGAGCACTTTCCTTTTGTAGAGCAAGAAACGGTCATTTGGGTAAAAACAGGCCACCTGCCACTCCAAGCTCCTGCTCAGCAATCCTAATGTTGGAATACTTGGCATCGTCCCTTGAAACTAAAATCGGCTCGTAGATTACGAGCCGATGATCATTGCGTCGCTAAGAGCCCATAATTCTCGAGTGGAGCCAATCTTTGAGCTCAGCTCGATTATGTTTTAACACGTTCATTTCGTGATCATCAATCGGGCTTCCTTGCAGTTCTAGTACGCGGATTTCCTTATCTAAAGCATTGTAGTTTTTAACGGTTTCAGCAAATGATGCATCGTTTTCGGCAAGCTGAGTAATGGTATCCAAATGTTCTGGGAATTCATGAGTTAATGAGTGATTTTCACCTAACATAGAGACCTCTTGGCTAGAGTTATTGATGTATATCTCCGCTCATTTTTTGAGCGACACATTCTTAACCATAGCACTTCATTGAGCACAATATCGTCGATTTGAGCACACTTTTACTGAACGTCTTAATGATGGTTCGTCGCTGTTTTCGACCCGGTAACTCCGCTCGTTGTTATTCTGTATTTTGTCAATAATAGGCTACATTTAATACACTTATCATAAAAAGGTACATCTAATGAACAGCATGAAAATTGGCCTAATCAGTGCATCAATAGCCGTTGCACTTGTTGGCTGTAATTCAGACAGTGACTCTGTCAGTACAATGACTCCTGTTACTTTGTCTGTATCAGATGCCCCTATTGATGACGTATCAGAAGTGGTGATCACATATAACAAAGTTGCATTTCTTCCTCTGGATGGTGGCACACCACAAGTATTCGATGTGTATAAAACAGACGAAGAAGGCAATTTGGTCGACGAAGATGGTAACCCCCTTCCCGAAGGTGAAGATCCACTCCCACTAAGTGTTAACTTACTCAACTTCCAAGGCAGTGACGCGCAAGAATTGGTGGATGATGAACTGATACCAACTGGTAATTATAAACTCTGCGTGTTTGCTAATGATGGCGATCATCCAAACTACCCATCATATGTGATTGACGAAGCGACAGGAAATCAAATCCCACTGACCGTCAAAGGTGATGGGGCTTGCCCACAAGGTGTCGGAAAGGATCCTGACTCTGGAGTGCTGTTCTTTAACAACACCTTTGCAGTCAACCCTGACAATAATGAGTTCGTAGTTGAATTTGATCTGCGCCGTGGCTTAAAAGACGGAACAGGCCAAAACGAAGGCTACAGAATTCAACGCACCTCCGTCACTTTAATTAACACGGTGACAACGGGGGAGATTCAGGGTGATGTCGCAACATTGACCTATCAAAGCTGCGAAACGGATACCCCAAGTGCAAACGGATATGCGCACGCGGTCTACTTATATCAAGGAAATATCGCCGAAGAAAACATGGGGCCATTTGCCGGCGCAGAAGGCCAAGCAATGCCAATCGCAGCAGCGAACGTGGTTCAAGATGTTGATGATGCAAATTACGAGTACGAATTCGGTTTTGTAGAACCTGGTACTTACTCGGTCGGTTATACCTGTACGGCAAATGACGATTCTGAAGAAGGTATTGTCGCTGGCGAAACTTTCAGCATTTATCAATCAACTAGCGGACTTAACGTATCCGTTGGTACTAATACAGACGCAAACTTTTAAGATCCCCTAGAAATGGCAGAGTCAGCACAAGCTCTGCCTTTTCTTCATGGCGTTCTTGGTCAGCTCTTTGCTCACCACAAATCGACTCACACGATAATACGTTCGTTTTCATCCTTAGAAGAAGCTAATGGGTAGATAGAAATCCAGCTCAAACGCCTCATCATGGCTGAGAAAGTGATTTTTATGATAATGGACATAAGCGGGCGTAGAACGCTGTTTAAAGCCAGAGTTAGGCAACCACTTCTCTAATACCATACTCAGTTGAGGAAGAAGCTCACCATATACTCCCGTTAAGCGAAAGACGGCATGTAAACCGCCTGGGATGGTCATTTGATTCACGACGCCACGCACTTTGAGCGGCGTATCAATCGCCATACAAGCCACATAGCGACACTTGTCGAGTTCTACCCAAGCAGGGTTGGAGTGATGCAAGCCGTATTGAACCGAAAAGTCCCGATTCTCAGAACTTGCCCACGCTTTCAAAATCAGCCACGCATTGCGAATGGAACGGTTATAGCCCTCATGTCGAACATACGCCGCAAAGCGTTGTGGAACCTCCATAATTTTAGGTTCTGGCAACTCGCGTTTCGCAACACGATGATAACCCGCAGCCACTTCCGGATCCTTCAAATACGGTTTTTCTGCGACTTGTAAATCATGCTTTCGCCACGCACCAGGTGACATAGCGAACGTCGCTTTAAACGCTCGGCTAAAAGAAGATACCGAGCTAAAACCGCACTTGTTAGCAATGTCTAACACCGACGAGCTGGTATCAAACATCAGTTGATTGGCGGCGTATTCCATTCTTGTGCGGCGGATATATTGATGGACAGACTCCCCTACCACATCTTTAAAAATACGATGGAAGTGTTGCTCAGAATAGGCTGCTACATCTGCTAGCTCTTTAGCTGATAAATCTCTGCTAATGTCCTGATGAATGTAAAACAGCACGTCATTGATTCTGGAAACTTGTTGATGGCTCACGGAGTAAACTTTCGCTCAAATAGCATAAATGGATATATTTAACAGCATAAATGGACACACCAAGCTTGGCAATTTACCTATACTATTTCTGACATAAAAAAAGACAATTACGAGAAGCACAGCACATGGAAATAGCACAGTCATTACAACAAACTAAGTCATCCTACATTCGAGAGATCCTCGCAGCAGCGAGCGATAAGAACGTCATTTCTCTTGCGGGTGGCTTACCGGACGAAAAAACCTTCCCGATCGACTTAATGAAACCGACGCTCGAAAACCTCGCGAACATGCCAGAGGTGTTTCAATACGGCGCAACAGCAGGCTACGCACCGCTACTTAACTTTTTGACCGATTATTACCAGCTACCAGAATCTCATTTGGCGATGATCACAACGGGTTCTCAGCAAGGTCTAGATTTGATTGCGCGTGCGTACGTGAATCCGGGCGATAAAGTGGTGATGGAAGCACCAAGCTACCTTGGTGCTATGCAAGTATTCGGTTTAGTGCAAGCCAACATCGTGACCGTTTCGCAAACCGAGTGCGGCCCAAACCTTGAAGAACTTGAGCAATGCTTTGCTACGCAGCAACCGAAAATGTTCTACGCCGTGCCCGATTTTCACAATCCAACGGGCGTATGCTGGGCGCTAGAGACTCGCCAAAAAGTTGCCGAGCTTTGTATCCAATACGACGTTGCATTCATTGAAGACGCACCATACCGAGAGCTGCGTTTTTCTGGTGAAGCACTGCCACTAGTTTCGGATTTCTGCCCGCAGCACTCCATCGTATTGCGTTCATTCTCCAAAATCGCCTCACCAGGCTTGCGTATTGGTGTGGTAACGGGCAAACGCAGTTACCTTGAGCCACTCATCAAAATCAAACAAGGTGCCGATCTGCACTCTAGTATTCCTATGCAAGCTTTGCTGCATGGTCTACTGCAACATGACAACTTCGAAACGCACATTTCAACCATCTGTGCGCTTTACAAATCGCGTTACGATGTCATGTTTGCTGAGCTGCAAAAACAGCTGCCAGAAAGTTGCGTACTCAAACCTGTCGATGGTGGCATGTTTGTATGGGTCGAAATTCCAGAATGCGACACCTTCGAACTTGCGAAGACTCTTCTCGCAAACTGGGTTGCTGTGGTGCCTAGCCCGGTATTTTATCCGGAAGGTTCAAAGGTAAAAGCCGCTCTGCGTCTTAACTTTACCAATGCCACACCAGAAGAGCTGACGACTGCTGTCACTCGACTTGCGGATGTACTCAACGCTTTGTAATTAAGCGCATGCGTTAGAATCTGCCTTTGAGATTCGAAAAAGTCTCAAAGGCAGCATCAAAAAAGTTCCCCAAAAAAATTTATATTTTTCTCTCAAATCAACTCTCTACAGTAAGTGCCTGTTTTCTCTTGATCCTCTCACTCATATAAAAATGAGAACCTAATCACGTATTTGATGGTTAGAAAAGTTACGTCTATCTTTCAAACAAAAGACATCAACTTCGCAGCATTAATGTTCTCAATTTCAGACACTTTACTCAGTCGTGGCTTAGCGATTGAGAAAACGACTAGAAAGCATCTGCGGGCATACCCACTACGAAGGATTGACCAGAACCATTCTGAATGTCGCGAGCCAATCTTTTGATTGGCAATTACGTCAGTGAATCGCACCAAATGACAGAGGGGTTATCAGGATGAACACTCGAACCACGACAGGACTCGTCGCCACTGGCTGGCCCGTTATCTTTTCACTTTTTACCGCATTCGCCGCGTATGCGAATACGTCTCCAAACTGTAGTGATGTTTTAGCGGGCAACACAACTGCCGTATCGCAAAAAATGATGGTTTTACTGGGCGAAGACATCACTAAATCCAACCGCATCACCACGGTGATTCCAGCCGAAAACAATCCATTTGTGACCGAAGCACTGGTCTCGGTTTCCAACGACGTGTCACCCAATGGACGTTTGCCAAAAAAGACATTGGAAGAGATCAGAAAAGTACGCTCAGATTTAGAAAAAGCCGCACAGGAAGTGAGCCGATTACAAGGTACTTTTGAAGTCGCATTTGTTAGCTTGATTGATGGTTACTGCCAGTTCTCGAACCACGAACTTACTCAGCATGCCAAAATCGACTTTGACCATTTGGAAGGTCTCACGTTGTATTCAATCCCCGCTTTGTTAGCAATGGTGGATCAATCTTACGCCATGGCAGAAAATAGAATTGCTAGCGAGCAAGAACAGTTAAGCAACATCGAGAAAGAACAACAGAGACAGAAGCAGCAAGCCAGTGCTGCCGCAGCAGCGCGTTACCAAGACGGTAACGTGTTGGTGAAAGTCGAGAATTTTGATGGCTCTAATGTGACGTTTTCCGTCACTAACGTCGGTTCACAAGGTTCATTACAGCCAAACTTCAACACGTTTAATGCCTATCGCACCGAAAGCGGAGAGCTAGTGTATAAATCGGAGTCTTTGTTGAACTTAGCAGATACCGCAGGTAATACGCTTGAAACCATGGGAATCGCAGAGCTCTCATCACGAGGGGGAAACAACTTGTCAATCTCTCCGGGTGAAACCCGAAAATTCGTCACCAGTATCGCTTCAGAAGTCGCACCACACGCACAGTTAAGCTTGGAGTTCCCAGCCAAAGTATTAAATACCGAACAAGACTTCACGCTGTCGTTTTCTGACACGACGGCCGTGGCTACAGCGAATGTAAATTAGCTGAAAAGTGCTCATCACAACGCGCACAGACGTAAACTTGTTGTTTGGCAGCAAGATCAAAGACAGGCACATTTCGCCTGTCTTTGCTTTCGGAAAAGTAAAATTATGGCTGTTTGCACTTATAAGCATTGGCAAACATAGTAACCGATGTGGAGAAGTCCAACGGCTCATATAAATACAATGTATCTGCGCCCAAATCTGCCGCTTTGATGCGCATTTGGTTTAACGTACCCCAAACCATGTCTTTATCTGCGTGCAGCCAATAATCATAAAAGTGCCCTTCCGAGCCAATTACCGTTCCCATTAGCTCGCAGTTTTCAATCGCATTCACGTTGTCCCAAAGCACTTGGACTTGCTCAGATTCTTGGGTCGGGAACGTCACACATCCCGTCAATGATGCCGCTAACGCAAGACACATCACTCGCTTTTTCATAGTCATATCGCCTAAAAATTATTTAGATGGCGGATTTTATGAATTGCTTATGTGATGACCAACAAAATATTTCTATCGCCCCTTTAAATAGAAATAATGGAAGCGCAGAAAACTCTAAAGGCAGCGTATACCGCTAGTAATTACATGGTATCTAAGATAAAACAGTAGCGATAATATACGGATGAGGGATAGAGTTTGGTTTCTAAAAATAAGCTAATTCGCTATACGGCTACGGAAGTCGCTGATGCATTTGAAAAAGAAGATGAGCTCATTAAACAAGTTCAGTCCAACCAACTCTCGCAAGTGCTATTACTTTGGCAAGTAAAAAGCCCGACGCTCGTGCTTCCCGCAGGTAAAAAGTGGCCTATTTCTAACGAGTTAGAACATGCGTTAAATGCGTCTGGCTGGAAACTCTTTTCCCGTAAAACTGGTGGTGCCCCCGTCCCTCAAGTACCGGGTATTATTAATCTATCCCACATCTATCACTGGCCAGACGGTGAGCCTTACGACATCAAGAAAGCGTATCTCGATTTGTGTGCGATTTTGACAGTTTTCTTTGAGCAGCAGGGCGTGAAAGTAGATGTCCATGCTACGCCTTATTCCTACTGTGATGGCGAGTACAACCTCAATATTGGTGGTCAAAAAGTTGTGGGAACCGCGCAGCGCGTTTTACTGAAAAAAGGCGGTGGACAAGTGGTGTTATCACAAGCATGCATTCTGATTGATGCCGACGTTGAAAAGATTGTCGCACCGGTAAAATTGTGTAATCAACTTTGCGGTTACAACGATGATATTCGTGGTGATGTCCACACACCGCTCTTCCATCATATATCCGACCGCCCCTCGATAGATTCACTCTTTCAGCAACTGACTAGCGCGTTTTTAATGCATGCTAAAGGCAACTAAAGGCGCGTTAACAACCAAAAGGAAAGGAGCTTTTCGCTCCTTTCCTACTCAATCAACCAACGTTAAAAGCGAACTTCCACTTCGACCCCTTCAATCCATCGACTTTTTTCCAACGGCTCATCAAAGCTCAGTGTGACTTTTAAATAGGCCGGCTGCCCTTCAAATGGGCTTTGAAGTTCCGAAGGCAATTTGTTCACAACCTCAACCGGCTTCGATACCGTCGCTCTAAACTTTCGACCATCAGGAAATACGACTTTTGCTTTGGTTTCCATATTACTGTATTCGAGGTATTTAGGATTTAGAAAAGCCGTAATTTCAGGTGTCACGTTGCGAGCAATAGTGAGCAATGGCGTATTTTCCGATACATTTTGCCCCTCATGCACATGAATATCGAGTACACGACCGTTCATAGGAGAACGGAAGGTGAGATCTTCTTGTTGAGCACGCTTTACTACCAGCTCACGCATTAAAGAACGATACTCTTGTGTCACTGGACCAGCCAACTCTAACTCTTCCAAGTTACGCATCGCATCCACATAAGCAATTTTCTGACTGCTTAACTGATTACTCAGTGAGTTATTCACACTCACAATAGCCGCGTAATCCACCTCAGACACTTGCCCTTTCTTTCTGTAAAGGTCGTATTTTTTCTGAATATCACGGACCTTCTTCAAGCCTTCGGTTGAGCTTTCAATAGCACTTTTGTATAGCTCATCAGTACTTTGCACCTGATTTTTAGACAGTTTCACCAGCTCATCTTTAATGAAATCAATCTCTTTATTCAACGCATTATCTTTTAACAACAGCAGCGCTTGATCCTGAGTCACTTCCGTACCGACATTCACAGGCACTGGCCCAACAATGGCAGAGCGAGTTGCCGTCACCGTAAGTGGATGTGACGTGATAATGGCAGGCGCCGTCACTAACACTTGCGTTCTAAACAAGTAATAAGCCATAAACAAAAGCGGACTGATTACAATCGCTAAAATCAAGTACCAACGGAGACGATAACCGCCACGCTTTGCCTGTCCGTAGACGACTTTCATCCCGTTCTCAGACTGCGGTTTGTTTTTCTTATCTAAGTGAAAGTTAACTTTCATACTAAAACTTTTTACCTCGCTTCAATACCCACCAAGGTGCCATACTCGACTCTTCATGACTTCTCCTCACAACTTCATTAACCATTGAGAAAGCGGTAATCAAACGCATGAAAAACTGGTAGACAGGGTAAAGAAATAACCATTTCGCTGACTTCAAATCCTCTTTTTTTCTCTCTGATACAAGCCCAATGTAGACAACAAAAATCAGAGCAGATAAAAAGAGGTAGACAAAATAGAGCATTAGCATCAACGCCAATACAAATTTAAGTGGATAGACAATCACCATGTACACGCTAAATATCACCACAAGCAGCGGCAATAAAACGTTTTGAATCACGCCATAAGCCAAAGTGAATAAAAAGTTCCCCCAACCAAGTAGCCGTGGAGACAACCCTTCATTGTGTTTACGCAAAAACAAAAACAATAAATCGCCATCCCAACGCAACCGCTGCAATACCAAGCCTTTCAACGTATCTGGTACATCAGTATGGCCGATGGAGTGCGTCGAAAAGGCCAATTTATTATCAGGGTAACGACGTTTGTATTGCTTCAAGCGCATGGTTAAGTCGAGATCTTCTGCGGTATGCGTATCCCAGCCCCCCACTTGCTTAAGCAGGTTCTTCCGAAACGCTCCGAATGCGCCAGAAATGTTATTGAGCACTCCCCATGTCGCCATCCCCGTTTTACCGGCTTGCATCGACAGCATGTACTCCAAGGATTGCATTTTGGTCAACAAGTTGGCGTTATGGTTGCGAACTCTTAACGCACCACCGCTCGCAATCACATTTTTATCCGCAAACTGTTTCATCATGGTGAAGACCATGTCGTTATCGAATGACGTATCTCCATCCACGTTAATGACGATTTCACCACTAGCCATTGATAGGCCGGCATTCAGTGTAGATACCCGGCCTCCTCGTTGCCATTTTGGCAACACGCGCACTTTACGATTACGAACGCCTGCATGCCTTTTCTCACCATTTAACGCGGCTTGATAGGTATCTTGGTTTTGTACCGCCCCATCAACCACAGCAAGTACTTCGATATGACCTGGGTAAACTTGCTCAACTAACGTATCGATAGTGATCCCAATCGCGTCACCTTCACCATAACAAGTAATAACGAAACTCACTGAAGGGAACTGTTTTAATTCTGGATCTTCTTGCGCATATGACCAACGAAATATCCCTGTTAGCACCAGCAAATATAGAGGTAGCTCGATAATGATCATGACGGGAAACAGCAATAGCCATAACTCTTCGTTGTGAAGTAGCATACCTCGAAGATAGTCGAGCAGAACGAGACTATCTTGCAGCATAAATCTCACCCATCAGCGATTCCATCCAAACAGAAACACCGTCTTCAATGATCGGATCGGGCAGGTCCCAAGCAAAGACATCCAACTCAAACTCTTCGTCTTCAACAAGCTCACCCAGATCCGATAATTTTTGCTGTAAAATGGACAGGCTCGCGTTGGTCGTATTTGGCATTAGGACAAGCAGCACATCCTGTTTGTACTGGCAACAGATATCGGTATCTCTAAACAAGCCGCTAAGACGACGCGTCAGTTGATCCATCAATGAGAATAATTTTGCATCGCCATATTGCTTACCGTATTCATCGATCGTCGGTAAATGCAGTCCAAGTAGAAGGTGCTGTTCTTTGTGTCTCAGCGCGACTTTATTTAACCATGCAAGCAAATTTTGGAAAAAGCTGACTTCCACTTTGCCTTTGATCGATAGTTCAGGAGCTTGAATGGACTTACCGTGTTGGAAAATGTATTCACCCACTTCACCAAGTCGATATTGGTAAATTTTACGGACAACAAGCTCTTCAACTTTGATCTTTGAGTCACAACTTAAACATTGACTGATCGTCGCCGCTTCAACAAATAAACTGGAGCAACTATTACAAACGTGGTTTTCAAGCGGGCGGTCATAATCAACGCCGATATGGCGCAGCTGGGTCAAACATTTAGGGCACTCGAGCTTTCCACGGCGCTGAAAGCTGTGTTGTTCACCAACATGGCCACAAGTGAAACAGTGCAAAGAGCTTTGAGAGTCGATATCGATGCTGCTGCAATCCGGGCACACCTCTACATAATTCAAGTGTCCGCTGTTGCAATGAGAACAAACACGAATTCTATCGATCAGCACTTCCGCTTCTAATACTCCGCGACCTTGCTCTGAGAGCACGTATCGATAAGTCGAATAAATATCAGGAAACAACATATCGATGATTGGGTACGAATAAACCGACATAGACTCTAAACTTTTTAAAGCAGTCACTCTTCGCTGACGATTGACCCCAAGCCAACCAATCAAAGGATCTAACACTTCCGGTTCATCAATGGCATCGAGCTTGCTCTGAATGGATCGCCAAATTTTTATTGATTCTCTAGCTTCAAAGACACCGTCGGTAACGCATCGAGAATAAGGGGTTTCCACGGTGACATAAACCGCCCAAGACCAACGCCCTTTCTCCTGATAAAACGCTTTCAGCGCGGTATCTATTTGGTGTGGATCTTGATAAGCAATACACACCATGCCACCGAGTCCCGTTGCCACCTCATCAATATGATCAACCAAAACCATATCTTCAGCTAACTCACTGACAGGCTGTTCACCAACCCAGTAGAAATTGTTATTTATTGACGACATTTTATTAGTTCTCACAACCACAAAATTAATTCATAACATCAGAAATATAGAACTTGCAGTAACAAAGCACTCTAGGTAGACAAGCCTTGCCACCGTTAAATACAACAATAGAACAAATATTTAGAGAGCTTTAACTCAGGCAGTAAAAGCAGAAAGATCTCTGAATAAAGTGTGAAGGAGGCCGTGAGTAGAGAAATCGGATAGCAAAGCGCATAGTACAACCTTTTGTTAGCAAGCTGGGATAATAGTGCGATTTGATGATGAATGAGATCCTTGCATTCACATCAAGCTCATTGTTTTATATCAGTCGATTCCTTTCTGCTCAGCATTTAACCACACCGACACGTATCAAATCTGAGACTTGGTAATACTTTACTAACTAATTTCCATTAAAATTGAGTGGTAAAACACTGAATAACATCCAATCATTCTGATTATTTATCAAACAAGTATTTTTAAGCCGTTTGAGTGATTAATAATCACCATTTGTCTCGCTGTTTTTTCCGAAAGAACACGTAACACATTCAAACTACAGAATGAATCTACGTCACTTTTCTATGCTCTTTTTTGTTCAAAAAAGAAATGAGATCCAGTTCAAATATTTATCCATAACAGAATTAGTTGAAGCCAGCGCGTAAAAGCCTCAGAATGTCGCACTTTTCGTACCGATTTGTTTTCGGCGCGTTGTTATCTAACTCTACAATTGAGAATCATACATATGGGTTTTACCTCTTTAGGTCTATCTGCTCCAATCCTTAAAGCTATTCAAGAAAAAGGCTACGACACCCCTTCGCCAATTCAGGCAAAAGCAATTCCTGCTATTTTGGAAGGGAAAGACGTAATGGCAGCAGCGCAGACTGGTACAGGTAAAACTGCAGGCTTTACGCTACCGATTCTTGAGCGTTTATCGAACGGCCCTCGCGTTCGTGCTAACCAAGTTCGTGCACTTATCCTAACGCCAACACGTGAGCTCGCAGCTCAGGTGCAAGAAAACGTGTTTATGTACAGCCGTCACCTTCCACTAAGCAGTGCGGTTGTTTTTGGTGGTGTGAAGATCAACCCGCAAATGCTGCGTCTTCGCAAAGGTGCGGATGTGCTGGTAGCAACACCAGGCCGCCTGATGGATTTGTACAACCAAAATGCGGTCAAATTCGACCAACTAGAAGTTCTGGTACTGGACGAAGCAGACCGCATGCTGGATATGGGCTTTATCCGTGACATTCGTAAGATCCTAGCTCTGCTACCAAAACAGCGTCAGAACCTACTTTTCTCTGCAACTTTCTCGGATGAAATCCGCGACCTTGCGAAAGGCTTGGTGAACAATCCGGTTGAGATTTCAGTGAACCCGGCGAACTCGACAGCGAGAACGGTTGAGCAAAGCATCTACCCAGCAGACGTGAAGAAGAAAGCACCGATGTTGGTTAAATTGATCAAAGACGGCGATTGGAAGCAAGTGCTGGTGTTTACGAAAACGAAACACGGCGCAAACCGTCTGGCGAAGTTCCTTATCGAACAAAACCTACCGGCTGCTGCCATCCACGGCAACAAGAGCCAAGGCGCGCGTACCAAAGCACTGGCGGATTTTAAATCGGGTGAAATTCGTGTGTTGGTCGCGACGGACATTGCTGCGCGCGGTATCGATATTCCTCAATTACCACAAGTGGTGAACTTTGAGCTACCTAAAGTGGCAGAAGACTACGTTCACCGTATTGGTCGTACTGGCCGCGCGGGCGAAGTAGGTAAAGCGATTTCACTTGTATGTGCGCTAGAAGCATCTGAGCTGTTTGCGATTGAACGTTTGATTCAAGAAGTGCTACCACGTAAAGAGTTGGAAGGTTTTGCGCCAACCAATGTAGTGCCAGAATCTAAACTGGATACTCGCCCAATCAAACCGAAAAAACCTAAGAAGCCGAAAAAACCAAAAGCGCCAAATGCTGCGGGTGAAAACGCTCCAGCAACCGAAAAGAAAGCAGGCAATGGTGCAAACAAACCTAAACGTCGCTTCAACGGTGGTAACAACGGCAACAAAAACAGCACCAATCAAGGTGGTACGGGCAAGCCTAAAGGCAACCGTGAAGGCCAAGGTCGTGCAAACAGCAAACCAGATGACCGCAAACCTAACGGCAACAAGCCAAATGGCAATAAACCGAATGGAAATAAACCAAACGGTAATAAGAGTGGCAACGCTGGTAAACCGTCAGGTAACCGCAAGCCAAACAATGCTAAGCCTGCAGGAAACAAACCATCAGGTCAGCGCCGTAAACCTCGTCCGCAGGCTGCAAACTAATCTGTAAACGGCCACTGATAGCAAATACAACAAAGCCGCTGATAATCTCAGCGGCTTTGTCTTTCTTAGAACACAATTTTTAGAACACAGCTTTGTTAAAACAGCCTACATTAAAGGTGTGATTCGAATATCTGCGATTTGCGCTTCGTTCTTTTCACCCTCAATACCACCAGCGTAGATGTAGGTTTCATTCGATGTGAGGTAACTCATATTGAAGTGGTCCTTCAGCGCGATCTGATAGGTTTTCCCCTGCTCCAACGTCACTTCAATTGGCGTTGAGTAACGCATACCTTGGTTTTCACCAATATGGCCCATCTGCAAATAACCTTGACCAACCACTTTGCCTGCATCATCCAATACCTCTAACAATTTCACGGTATTCGTGATGCCAGTATTAAGTTGCCCTAGGTTATTGTTGTACCAAGCATCGAACTGGTAAGTACCCGTTACAGGAGCTGTAAACGACTCTGCACCTTTTACGATGCCACTCTCTTTGCTCACCGTAACCACTGAGACATTGTCTTTGAGTGGCTGATATTCGCCATCAAGTTTGATGCGGATCTCTTCACCGACACAAACCGGCTGGCTTGGGTTAGAACGGAAGCCTTTATCGTTAATGCTTTCAGCCAAATAACAAGCAAAACCTGTTGGCGTATCGGAATAAGATTGAGCAATCACGTTCTTTTGAATCAGCTCGCCATTGCGATACAAGTTCACGTTGTACTTGCTCGTCACATCAATCGAAACCGAATTATCAACGCTTGTTACCACCAATGTTGGCTCTTGCGGAGAATAAACGCGGCTATCTTCACTCACATACGGTTTCACACCAGAAACTAAAGTAATGCTGCTATCTGCATTCACAAGCGCGCCCAGTGTCACGTGGAAATGCCCCTCTTCGTCCATCGTGACATTTTCAACTGGGTAGTAGCCTGTTTCATCTTTGCTTACTTCAGGCAAGTCAATCGTTACCGAGTAGTTCTTTCCTTTGAAGGCAAAGTTTTCCAACGTGATTTGTTCAGACTGAGCCAACAAGTTATTGCGCACCCAACTTGTGATAAATGGCTTCACTTCCAACTTACCCGTTTCGGTATGGATGCCAAATAGGGTCTCTACCACCATGTTCAAGTAGCCACCCACAGACCAAAGCTGACGCTGAGAGTTAATCACTGGGCCATCCAAGCTCGGATCTTCGCCATGATCACTATGGATGATGAATGACTTACCAGAAAGCCACTCTAAGTTCTCCATGTTGGATAAGTTGGTTGCCGTACCACGAACCAACGATTGAATCGCATTGTTCGCCGCAGCCACGTTTTGTGTTTGATGCGCGGCGCGCAAGCTGTACGCGGTAACAAATGGCCAAATTGCGCGGTTATGGTACACAGGCACATCCGGTTGTTGAGGGAAGTAAACCGGCACGCCAAACTCACTGTGTGGGTAATTGGCCATGATTTGTTTCGCCTGTGCATCACTTGCCACGCCACTGATGATCGCCAACGCTTCACCCAGCATGTCGTATTTGTCGACCGCGATGTCTTTGCCATTATCAAACAAATAGCTTACGTACATACCGCGTTCGGCATTCCAAAACTGCTCGTTGATAGCGGTTTTTAACTGCTCAGCCCAATCGGTGTATTTGACCGCGTTGGTTGAATCGTACTTCTCTGCCAACTTAGCCGCGAGCTGAATTGCACGGTAATGAACCACGTTTGTCGATAACGCTTTGCTGCTACCAATCGCATTGACATCGTTTGGCGTCCACGTTGAGTAAGTTTGCTCACGCCAATCGAGGAATGATTGTTCACCAGTGTATAAACCGGATTTCGCATCAAAAGCCGCCAGGCGATCGGCTTCAAGTGTATTACTGATCGCTTTGTAAGCGCGCTCGGCAAATTGGTTGTACTCTTCCCCATCCAATGCCGAAAGTAAGCGTTCTGCACCAAGCGCCCAAGTCGTGCGGTCGGTACTGATTGGCCAGCTGCCGCCAGTGCCCGTATCTTGCACAATCTGCTCGCCATCGTATTGCTGAGCGGTCGTGTCGCGAAAAGCGGACAATTTGAAATTCAAACCATTTTGCACGCGCGTTGGATTCATCAATGCAAGCGAAAGGTCTGCTGCGTACGCCAAATCACGCGTCCACACGTAATGCCACTTCGCGCCCGTCTCAAAAACTTCCGCTTTTATTGGGTTGTTGTAGTTGTAATTGCCGTCTTTGATTTCAGAAACGGCAAGCTGGTCTAGCTCTTTCATCGTCAACGCAAACAACGCGTCAAACGCGACATCACCCGACACCACTCGCGGCCCTGTTTGCTCATTAATCACTAAGCCTTGGTCGAGCGCATCACGCAATTCTGTCGTCGTTGAAATACCAAATTCACGCAGTTCAGCTTTAGGATCTTTCACCGAGAAAATCACGGTATCACTCGAGTCATCGTAATTGGCGAACAGTTTCACTTCTTTACTCTGATGCCCTTCATGCACCATTGCAGGGTCGAGAATCGCATCAGAGTAGTATTTTTCCGCTTCTTCTTGCGTTGCTTTCGTCACAGTCATTGTCGCGCGACTTTCATCGGCAAAGCTCACAGAAAACTTGTAATACCCTTTGTCTTCAAACGTGATCTCAGAGTTGCAATCATCGTTCATACACGCTTCATTTGTGTCTGGTTTTGGCAGGTACTCCTGAGCTTTATCGAACGCCGCGGGCTCCTCAAAATAGGTGTATTGGATCTGCCAACCCGGATCAGCAATCTTGAACTGATTGCTACCTCGAGCGACGCGCAGTACGGTTTCGTACTCGTTATTACCCAAATAGTTTAGCTTGGCATGCTCTGCCGTGCCCCAATCCCCATTTAAACCACGTAAATATAAGTCGGCTGAAATAATTGGTTTGTCGACCTGCACAGGCGCATCAGAGGAATCTGACCCACACCCAGCAAGACCAATACAAGACGCGACAGCAAGCGCAATAAAACTCGGTTTCATGTTCATCCCTTAGATTGTTGTTTTAGCGACAGTCTAAAGAACACCCTTTTGAGGGGAAAATAGGAAGTCAGGAGCGAGCTATAGATAACATCTATACGTCAAACCCCAACAGTGATGTAGATCTATGAAATGCGCATAATTTCAATCAAATGAGATTACAGATTTGTGATTTATAAATGAAATTGTGCAAAATACCCCTCATTCTTAGAGGGGAAAGAAAATGGACAAATCTCTGCAGCAATTTTTACTGGTTGCACGCTGCCAAAGCATCAGCGCTGCGGCAAGAATGGCAGGGTTAAGCCAGCCAACAGTAACAAGCAATTTAAAGAAGCTGGAAGAGAATCTCGGCGTGACGCTGTTTGAACGTCATCCTAATGGCATGGTGTTGACCGAATACGGACGCATCCTCTATCGCCATAGCAACGCGATGCAGCATGAATACAACCAAATGATGCAAAGCATTGATGAACGGAAACAGTACCAAGTCGGAAAAATTAAAATGGGTACTGGCGATGCGTGGTGGCCGCTGTTCGTCAAACAAGCACTCAATGAACATCTGACCAAGCAGCCATCGGCATCTACGCACGTCGAATTTGGCAACCACTTAGGCTTGATGGATTCATTAATCAACGAACAGATTGAATTCTTCATCGGCCACGAGATTGTCGGCTTGTCGTCTAAATGCGATGTTACGTTTATTCCACTATTTCAAACGGTTGATGCCTATTTTGTTTCCCCAAGCCACCCACTTCTAGGGAAAACCGTCACCGAAGAGATGCTGCACGAATACCCCGCTCTTTCGGTCACTTATGACGCTAAGAAATTCGCTCACGTCATCGATAACCCAATCCCGAAACAAAATGAACGCGAAAGGCAGCAACTGGATGACAGACCGACTTACGAAGTGGATTCTCTGCTCGCCAGCATTGATGTACTGAAAGAAAGCGTCGCGGTGATGTCTTATACTCGCCATCTGCAACCGTATTTGGAATCCTTTGGCTTACAATGCTTAACCATGGAAAACGAACCAAACCCTGGCACCGTCGGGATTTATCGCCACCGCCGAGAAACCTCTGAATCGCATCTAGATCTGATTGCTGGCATCACTCAGCGCGCTAAATTGCTCAACTAGAAAGTCCAAAAACAGGCGAGCTCTTTTCGGTTGATATTGACGGCTTTGATAAATGACATGCAGATCCGCTTCAGCGCCTTGCGAAAAGGCGCTGAAGTTTTTCATATACCCATCCAAAACCGTTACTAAACGTTGTTGTTTGAGGTCTTGCTGAATATCTAAAATCGATTTCAACGCAATCCCCGCACCGTCCAACGCCCATTGTCGAATTACTTCACCATCATCAGAAAATCGCTTTGGCGTGACCGTGATCGTTTGGTGAGACTCTTCATCTTTAAAGTGCCACGTTTTTAATTCTTCATTGCTGCGCACCATCGCTAAGCAGCGATGATCCGCGAGATCTTGTGGGCAGTTTGGGATACCTTGCTTCGACAAATAATCAGGTGACGCGCACAGTACGCGTTGACTCGACGCCAGCTTGCGCGAAATGAGATTACTGTCCGCTAACTCGCCGTAGCGAATCACTAAATCGAGCCCCGATTCAGCCAAGTTCGATAAATTGTCATTAAGGTAAAGATAAGGCGTGACATCCGGATATTGCTCAGAAAAAGCCGACACCATCGGCGAAATAATTTGTTTGCCAATATCTCGTGGAGCTGAAATTTTCAACGTTCCGCGCACTTGCGAAATACCCGTTTGCAGTAAGTTTTCCGTCTCTTTCACGCTATCAATGATGTTCAGACAAGCTTGATGGTACATTGCCCCTGCGTCCGTGAGTGATACGTGGCGTGTGCTTCGGTTGAGCAGCTTTACGCCATAGCGTTCTTCTATCGCTTGCAGCCTTGCCGTTACCGTCGCCGGAGATAAACCTAACTCCCTTCCCGCCGCTGCCAGACCTTGATGTTTAACGATGCTGACAAACAACGTCATATCCGAAAACTTATCCATCTTCGCGCCCTTATTATTTGGAAAAACTGAATAATCAATTCAGATATTACCCAATTATCAAATTAAGTCGAATCCATATACTGACCCTATCGACATTGTTTAGACCCAGAACGTTATGTGACAGGGCAAAGTTAAACGCCGTAACGCTGTATTCGGCGTCACTGTGTTCAACGCACAACAACACGCCCTGCCCAGCCAAGAGATAGGAAACAAAAAATGAAACTGTACATTTATGAACATTGCCCCTTTAGCGCCCGCGTCCGTTTTGTTGCAGGCATGCTGAATATTCAGCTCGACGTCATCAACATTGCTTATGACGACGAGAGCACCACCACAAACATCATCGGCGCAAAACAAGTTCCTCTTTTGATCAAAGACGATGGCGAAGCGATGGCGGAAAGCTTAGACATCATCAACTACTTCCTTGAATTGGCATCTTCCAATGAAAGCAGCCAACCCTCAGCACCGGTTTTAGACTGGCAAAAACAGGCGTTTTTACCGCTACAAAAAGTCGGGTATCCGCGTTGGTCAAACATGACGTTACCGGAATTTGCAACAGAAACCGCTAAACAAGCATGGCGTGCAAAAAAAGAAACCGAAGCATTAAATTTTGAAGCCTTGATTAACGATACACCTGCGATTGCGAAAGAAGTCGCCGCTTTGATAGAACAAACCAAATCCTTGCTCAACCTAAGTTCAGAAAAGCAAACGTCACTGGTTGATCAGGCCATTATTTTCTCCATTCTACGCGGCTTTTTCAGTGCGCCCGAAGTGCAATGGGATCCAGCCGTACTTCACTGGATGGCAACCGCTCGTAAAGCGACCAACGTGCCAGTACTTATCTGAGGAGCGCAACATGAAACAAAGAACAAATAAGCTGTTTGAACCAGCTCAACTAAAAGCGTTGTCACTACAAAACCGTATTGTCATGGCACCAATGACCCGCGCACGCACCACTCAGCCGGGCAACATCCCGAATGAGATGATGGCAACGTATTATCAACAGCGCGCTTCTGCCGGGCTGATCATTTCCGAAGCCACACAAATTTCGGACGATTCTCAAGGCTACTCGTTCACCCCTGGCGTTTACACCGATGCGCAAGTGGCGGGCTGGCAGGGTGTGACCCAAGCGGTCAAATCACAAGGCGCAGCGATGTTTTGTCAGCTATGGCATGTGGGCAGAGTGTCTCACCCAACATTCCAAAATGGTGAACAGCCTATCGCGCCATCGGCGCTCGCTCCTGTAGAGACGCAAGTTTGGATTGCGGATGAACAAGGCAACGGCAATATGGTCGATTGTGTTGAGCCACGCGCCATGACACAAGCGGACATCAACCGAGTTGTCGGTGATTTCGCGAACGCAGCCAAACGCGCTATTGAATCGGGTTTTGATGGTGTAGAAATCCATGGCGGGAATGGGTATCTGATCGATCAGTTCTTAAGGACCAACTCAAATCATCGAACAGACAACTACGGTGGTTCACGAGAAAACCGTATCCGTTTTCTTATCGAAGTGGTGGATGCAGTTATCGCCGCTGTTGGTGCGCATCGAGTTGGAGTGAGATTGGCACCATTCATTACGTTTAAAGATATGGACTGCCCAGATATCGTGCCAACAATCTTAGAGGCATCAAAACAGCTACAGGAGCGCGACATTGCCTACTTGCACTTGTCCGAGGCCGATTGGGCCGATGCGCCAACGATTCCCGAGACGTTTCGAATCGAACTTAGAAAGCGCTTTCGCAACGCTATCATTGTCGCTGGTCGCTACGATCCTCAACGAGCAAACGAAGTGTTAGAGAAAGGCTACGCGGATCTTGTCGCATTCGGACGGCCATTCGTAGCAAACCCAGACTTAGTCTCTCGCTTGCAACATCACCATCCGTTGGCAGAACTCGATGGCTCAACGTTGTTCGGTGGAAACGAACGAGGCTACACCGATTACCCTGCTCTGCAACAGGAATACGCAGAACAGGCCGCACAAAAAAAAGCCCCAACCTAGCTGCTACGGTTGGGGCTGTCACCAAACTAGAATTGGTTTTAGCTAGCTTAATCTGGCTAAGAGTTAAATCACTTCTAACGCGCCGCTGCGCCAAGGTTCGATAACGACTTTGATGTGATCATTTGGCGTCATTAACTGTCTAAACGCGTCTTCCACACCATCGATTCCCACTTTGGCGGTAAGCATTTTCTGCCAAGGCAATTTGTGTTCGGCAATCGCTTGTAGGCATTGCTCAAACTCGTGCGGTTGATAGTAGTAAGAGAATCTCAAATCGAGCTCTTTTACCGTCGCGTACGCGTAGTTAATGGTCGCTGGAGCCGTATGAATGCCTGATACAACGATTCGAGATCGGGCAGGAGCACGGCGCATGAAGTCATCAATTAAAGTATGTTTGCCAACACACTCATAAATGACCAAACGTGAATTCATTGCGTACTGTGCCCCGACGGCGATCTCGTCTTCCTTGGTCGGGTTGATCAATCGATTTGCGCCAAACTCGCTGGCAAGTTGCAGCTTCTCTTTCTGAAGATCGACCGCAAGAATGTTACTCACGCCGCGTTGTTTGAGCGCTGCAATCACCGCCAGCCCTATAGGGCCGCAACCGACAACTAGTGCTGTTTCTTCTGTTTCGATATCACTGCGATTGACCGCGTGTAAACCGACTGCCAGTGGTTCGGTTAACGCCGCTGCCTCAGACGGTACTCCATCTGGCACAGGCAGTAGGAGCGCTTCATCAAGCAGGAAGTACTCAGAGTAAGCACCATAAGTACCCGGAGTGACGCCAACGCCCGCACCATTTTGACTGAGCAACAAAGGCACAGACGTGACTCGGCTACCGACAGGCAACGTTTGCTGCGTATCGGCACCGTATTCGACAATTTCCGCACAGAATTCATGTCCCAACATCACTTGAGCGTGCTCACCTACTTCATCAGGCATCAACCCGAGCTGGTAGAATACATCAAACACCTCATCCGCGTGTCGAGTAATGTGTAGGTCGGAGCCACAAATCCCACAGGCGAGACTACGAACCAAGACTTGTCCCGCTGCGGGTTTGGGGATTTCGACTTGCTTCAGGCGGACACTACCATCCTGCATTACGATACTGTTCATCTGTTGCATGGGGTTACTCCGCTAGCTCATCACTCAGGGCAGCAATCGCACCCGGTTTGATATAGCGCGCAGTGAAGCCTTGCGCTTTGGCAGCGGCAACCACCACTTGCTCAATCCAACCTGCATCCATGATGTTGATAAAGTTACCCTCTTCGTCAAAGTTAATGTTCGCACCTTGGATCACCATAAAGCCATCTGCACCACCGGAGTTTTCAGGGCAGTGGAAGGTATGAATCGAACCACCTGGCTCATATAAGTAGCTGCCTGCGGTTTGGAGTTGGTCTGGATACTCGATATAGTGCCAAGCGCCACTTAGGGTGTAGAAGTGCACCACACCAGTATGGAAGTGTTTAGGTAGGGTCACGCCCGGTTTAAATTTGGCGCGAATCACCCAAGTGCCGTTTTCTGGATCAAGAAACAGTGGGTAAACATCAACACCCGGTAGCGCGTCTTTAATGATCGACTCTTCATTAGTATTAAGAGTTAATAGGAAATCTTGATGCTGAATAACTTCTGGTAATGACATAACTTACATCCTCACTATTGCTGTAATATGGCGCGCTCGCCTATCCCATGAGTGGGTACTTAAAGTTCTCGAATCCATCGGAAGCACTGACAGTGCAACCATTGATGCAGTTAGCTTTTTCGCTGACCAAAAACGCCACCACGTTGGCGATCTCTTCGGGTTGAGTGAAAGTTTGGCGCATCTGTTCTTTGCGGATGTGGTTCCACAAGCCAATCTCTTCGTATTGCCTTAACATCGGAGTATCAACGCGTCCCGGAGCGACGGCACACACACGAATATCCAGAGGCGCTAACTCTAAAGCGGCGCATTTGGTCATCATATCGACTGCGGCTTTGCTGACGTTGTAGGTAAACGTCATCTCGGAGGCCATTTGGGCGTAAACGGAAGAGGTATTGAGGATCACGCCCGGTGTCCCTTGCGCTTGGAATTGTCGTGCAGCGGCGAGAATTCCATAGTAAACGCCGTTTTGGTTGACTTTAGAGATAGGCTCAAAGTCGGCAATAGGATCATGTTCAAGCAGAGGTTTCGGTGCGCCGATACCTGCATTGTTGACCATGATGTCAAGTGAGCCAAATTGTTCGACCGCGTACTTCACCATGGCTTCGACTTGTTGGTAATCGGTGACGTCCGCAACAAAGGTTTCCAACTGCTTAGAGCCAAAACTTGCGTACATTTGCAGTGATTGCTCTGAAATATCGACAGCAAGCACTTTGGCTCCTTGCTCTCTTAGCTTTGCAATAATAGCTTGCCCAATTCCACCCGCAGCGCCAGTCACGATGGCAGTTTTATTGATAAGTTCCATACAGCTTCTCATCCATGCGTTGTTGTTATCGAAATGTAACTTAGATCAACTCACTGGCACTCACTTGACCTTTTACGAAGTAAATTTGATATATTGCGATTTACAACCTGTTAACATTTTAAAATCGAGACATGTATATCGTACGAAGTGGCGCTGCCGATAAATTTGATAGCTTGGTTTCAGAATTAGGTCAGAATCCGCAAGAGATAATGGCCGCTGTTGGCCTGTCTGCCGCGCAGTTTCGCGATCCCGATACCTATCTCGCCTACCCTAGGTTGGCTGAATTACTGGAAGAAGCGGCTGCTCGTTGTAAGCAACCGTTGTTTGGTGCGTTACTCGCCGAGCGCCAAAACCTGCAAAGTTTAGGCGATTTGCCGATGCTGGTTTCTCGTGCTGAAACGGTCGGTGATGCATTGGCGCGGGTGAATGATTATCTCTATCTGCATTCGTCAGGCGTTACTCTCAACATGACGCCACAAGATGATTGGGTACGATTGTCGCTCAATATTGATGTGAATAGTGACCGCGGTATTGCGCAGTTGATGCAGCTCAGTGTGTCACACTTAGCCATGTTTATCGCCAGTTTGCTCGATATTGAAGCAAGCCACTTCGCGCTACATTTGACTCAACACGCAACATTGGAAGTAGAGCAAAGCAAGTTTGCCCAACAGAACAAACTGCGTTTTGGTGATAAGTTTGACGGTGTATTGCTCAAAGCCAACCTGCTCAACGCTAAGAATCACCAAGACGAAGACGCACTGGATCGCCACTTTCAACAGCACCTCAAGTATTTGCAAACCCGCTATCCTAACAATCTCAGTGACCAAGCGGCCAATATGATTGGTCGTTTGCTATCGACGGGAGAATGCAGCGTTGAGCGCGTCGCCAGAGCATTAGACCTGCATCCGAGAATGCTACAAAACAAGTTGAAACAGCAGGAAACAAGTTATCGACAGTTGTTACAACAAGTACGACAGGATTTTGCCGAGCAGCGTTTAAGTGAAAATATTCAGAGTATTACCGATATCGCATTGCAACTGGGCTATGCAGAACCCGCGGTATTCAGCCGCCACTTTCGCAGTTGGACGGGGAAGTCTCCCAGCCAATGGAGGCTGGAGAAAAGAATAAGTTGAACCAGTTTGAGAGCAAAGATTAAAAAGCCGCTGATATTCAGCGGCTTTGAGCGTTTAGTCGATACTATCGAAACGCTAAATCACGTAAGAAAAGTGAAATCGAAGGGAAGAAAATCAACATCACAGAGACCAACAGCAAGATGAACACAAACGGTGGTGTGCCGCGAATCACTTCTACATAAGGGCGTTTAAACACGGCAATTGCGGTAAAGATGTCGCAGCCAAATGGTGGTGTTGCAGAACCTATCGCAGCTTGCAAGGTCACGATGGTGCCGACCAGTACTGGGTCAATGCCAGAGGACTTAATCACAGGTGCAAAGATAGGGATCAAAATCAGCATCACTACGATTGGATCAACGAACATACAACCAATAAAGAACGCAATTGAGATAACGACCAGTAACTCGGTCTGCGAAAGATCATTAATCCCGATCATACCCAACAATTCTTGCGGGATCTGGGCAAATGAAATTACCCAAGAAAAAGCAGCCCCTGCTGCGACTAAGATAAATACCACCGCGGTAACCATGCCCGTAGAAAGCGCGATTTCGCCAAGCTCCTTCCATTTCACTTTACGGAAGATAACCATTTCTAATAACACAGCGTACAACACCGAAACCGACGCCGCTTCGGTAGGGCTAAATACCCCAGCATAAATACCGCCAACAGTAATGATCGGAAAACCAAATGGTAAAACCGCTTTGCGTATTGTGGTCCAACGTTCTTTCCAGCTGGCTCGCGGGGCATTTTCTACAGAGCTTTTGCCTGCATAAAAATAACAGTAGGCAGAAAACATCAATAAAATCACGATCGCCGGTCCAATACCAGCAATAAACAGCTCCGCAACCGATGTTCCAGACACCACACCATAGATGATCATACCGATACTCGGTGGAATAAGGAGCGCTAAGTCAGAGGCGTTAATAATCAAAGCCAAAGCAAAACTGTCTTTGTAACCATACTCCAACATTTTCGGTCGCATAATAGAGCCAACAGAAACAACGGTGGCTTGTGTAGACCCCGATACCGCACCAAACATCGCACAGCTAAGCGATGAGGTGATCGCCAGACCGCCACGAACGTGCCCTACAAACGCCATTGCGACATCTAGCAAACGCGTTGCTGCCACGCCTCGGGTTATAATTTCTGCCGCGAGAATAAACATAGGCACAGCGATCAACGCAGCGGGTTTGATGCCAGCAAGCATTTGCTGGATCATAAAATCTGGCCCCAAGCCAAGAAAAACAATAAATCCCAACATGGTCGCCGCTAATAGCGGTACCAACATCGGAAAGCCAAAAGCCAACAACGTGATCATCGTTGCAACAAGAGCGGTCGTCATAGCGCTTTCTCCTGCTTAGTGGCAGAGCCGATGCCATCTGGTCGAGATGAGCGTGAACGCTTTGTCAGCGTTATAAAACGTTTGATATGGCGACCACCCACACGCGCGAACTGAACCGTGCTAAAGAAAAGGCCAACCGGTGCGATTAAGTACACCCAACTCAAAGGTACTTGCATTGCAGGAGAAAGACGCCCCATTTGGCTCACCTTGCCAATGTATTGCCACGAATACCAAGTTAGCACCGCCACCAATGCGGCGGTGAGTAAATAAATAATGCCGTTTGCTAAAGTTTGTATACGCTTTGGAAGCATATCGGTAAATGCCGTCATACGGATATGGCGAGATTGGCGGGCAGCATAACTGCAACCAATAAACGTGACGGCAATAATGAGGAAATAATTGAGTTCTTCTGAAAAGTAGATGCTTTGGCTAAAGAGGTAGCGCCCTAACACGTTAGCAATTGAGTTCAACGCAATAAGAAGCACCGAGCCAATGAGCAGTGCCGCCTCCGCTTTCTGTATATATTTATCTAGCCACTGAAAAATCCCTTTCATCCGCGCTGCTCCTGATCAACAAAAATGTTAATGAAACGTTATCTTTTTCATGACAATCAAGTCAATCAGGTGAATAAGAAAGATTTTCTGAACTTGGCGCTTTCGCAGAAAAAATTGGTCAGAGCATACTGCTCAGACCAAAAAGTGAGAGGTTGGAGGGTTTGTATCGAGAATTTCTGCAATCACAGATAACCCATGCTTAATGTAGCCTCGATTAGTCTCTGCTCCCAAACTGATTCGCACGTAAGGCATTGGCTGATTAGTATCGAGAACAAAAGGTTTATACCCCGTGATCTGCACCCCAGAACGCTTAGCCGAAGCGACCAGATCATCACTGCTCCACTGCTCGGGTAACCTCAACCAAATGTGCTGACCATTCGGGTGTGAGCTATAAACATGCCCTTCTAAGGTGGCTTTTGCTATTCGCTGGCGCTTGGCAAATTCATTGACTTGAAATCGAACAAGTCGATTTAATGTACCGTTTTCGATCCAAAAATGAGCGACTTCAAACGGTAACGGGGTCGCAGACCAACTCGTCGCAGCTAAACGGCCAATCGCATGCTGCAAAAAATGACGTGGGACCGTTAAATAGCCCGTACGCATACCTGGCGCTACGACTTTGGTTAAACTGGTGACATAAAAAGCCTGCTCGGGTAACAGTGCGGCGAGAGGTGGTACACGATTGGGCTCTAGTGCCCCATACACGTCATCTTCAATCACGTAGATCTCATACTGCTTCGCAATATTTGCTATCGCCTCTCGGCGCGAAATGTCCATATGCGCACTATTCGGATTGGCCATGCTCGGTGTGCAACACAGCGCCTTGATTGGTTTGTGTTTACATGCCCATTCAAATGCATCCGGCGTGATACCAAACTCATCCATCTCAAGCGGCTGTAACTTAAATCCAAGCATTCTCGAGCGAGAGATCAAGCCATGATCGACTAAGTGGCCACAAGCGACTAAATCACCGTGTTCAACAACGGTGCTTAAAGCCAAGGTCAAGCCATGGCATGCACCGTTTGTGAGTAATATTTGATCGGTACCAACGTCTAACCCTTGGCTACTGAGAAATCTCGCTCCGGACTCAATATGATGAGGCTGACCTGTTACTGGCTTTGCTTTACTGATCAAACTGCGATTGTTTGTTTGCCCAGCAATTTCCATTAACGCCTGATTAAAAAGCGTAATGTGGCGATCGGTTACTACCGGATGAGCGATCGACATATCAATTTCATCCGGCGTTTCTTTCATCTCTTGCGTCAGCATGAACTCCGTGTCCGTGCTTTCATCCACAAAACCTGATTTTACAAACGTACCGTTTCCCACCCAAGACTCGAGCGCACCTTTTTTCTCTGCATAACCATATGCATGACTGACGGTTTGTACGCTCACGCCAATTTGCTCCGCAAACTCACGATGTGTGGGTAGTCGAGTACCGGGTTTTAGGTAACCACTGCGGACACATTCGACAAGATAATTGCCAATGGAGATGTACTTAGCGGTGCCTGGGCGAATGATCGGGTTCAAAGAAATTGTCATGACACAATATTTTAATTGATTCATTTTTAATGCTCATTGTAACTTCAATTTAACAAATGGCGAGTTTTTAGCCATCAAATGCGGTGTAATGCACAAAAATGAGCCACAATTGTAATGATTGACATGAGAAATATAGATTCAACAAACATGTTAAATGGCATCGTTTAATCCAAACCCAGCCGCAGTGGTGAGTTGCAATAGTTTTTAAACGCAGGTCTGGCTGACCTGGTGGAAGGTAGAAATACCTCAACGTCTCCGAAGGCCCATAAGGCGTCGGATTTTTAACAAGGAGAAAATATGAGAGGCGTTGCTTTGCATTTTACACTGGATGAATTCCAGGACCGATTAACAAAAGTTCGGCAGTCGATGGAAGAACGAGAGTTGGATGTCCTTATCATTCACGATCCTTCTAACATGGCATGGCTGACAGGTTATGACGGTTGGTCTTTTTATGTCCCACAATGTGTCGTTGTAGGATCATCTGGCGAGCCTGTTTGGTTTGGGCGCTGCCAAGATGCCAATGGGGCATACAGAACTGCATATATGTCGGCAGAAAATATCACCTACTACCCAGACCACTATGTAATGAACCCACCATTGCACCCAATGGATTTTCTGGTAGAAGCGGTACTCGCCCCGCGTCTTTGGGATCGCGGCCGTATCGGTGTGGAAAAAGATAACTATTACTTTAGTGCCACCGCTTACGAGTCACTCACCACGCACTTACCGAATGCTCAACTTCTCGATGCAACCGGGCTAGTCAATTGGTGTCGCGCCGTTAAATCTGATCAAGAACTGGCTTATATGTACCGCGCAGCTCGCATTGTTGAAAATATGCATCGCGTCGCGTTCGATATGATCGAGCCAGGATTGCCTAAACATCACCTTGTCGCCGAGATTAACCGCCAAGCAGTACTTGGGCATGAAGATCACTTTGGCGATTACACCGCGATCGTACCGCTTTTGCCATCTGGTTCTGATGCTTCTGCACCTCACTTAACGTGGGACGATAGACCTTTCAAAAAAGGCGAAGGTACTTTTTTCGAAATCGCTGGGGCGCATCGCCGTTACCATTGCCCACTCTCTCGCACTATTTTTCTTGGAGAACCGGACGACAAATTCAAACGTGCAGATGAAGCATTAACTTTAGGTCTCGAAGCAGGATTAGAAGTGGCAAGACCAGGCAATACCTGCGCCGACATCGCCAATGCATTGAACCAAGTCCTCGATAAAGCAGGATTCTCACGTGAAGGCGCCCGATGTGGTTACCCAATTGGTCTGAGCTACCCTCCTGACTGGGGCGAACGAACCATGAGCTTGCGAGACACCGATAAAACCGTATTAAAAGAAGGCATGACATTCCACTTTATGCCGGGGCTATGGTTTGAAGATTGGGGGTTAGAAACCACCGAAAGCATTGTGATCACCCGTGATGGTGCAAAAACACTGTGTGATTTCCCACGCCACTTATTTGTTAAACACTAACTTTTCAAACCGTAAGTTCTGTTGAACTAGGCTTAAGAACAAAAAGGACTCGATATGCAAAAGAGCTCGATCACAGCCACCGTAGACTTTGACCGAGAAGGCGTGCAGCACGGCTTTTTAGCGCTGCCCTATTCCCATGATGACTCCGCTTGGGGAAGCATCATGATACCTATCACCGTGATAAAAAATGGTCACGGGCCAACGGCGCTGCTTACTGGCGGTAATCACGGTGATGAATACGAAGGCATCACCAGCCTGCTAAAATTGGCAAACTCGCTGCAAGCAGAGCAAATACAAGGTCGCGTCATTATTGTGCCAATGATGAACTTACCTGCGGTACAAAATGCCTCGCGCACATCGTCTATCGATAAAGGGAATTTAAATCGCAGCTTTCCCGGAAACCCTGTAGGCTCAGTGACCGAAAAAATCGCGGATTACTTTACTCGTTACTTAGTACCCATGTGCGACTTTGCGTTAGACATTCATTCAGGTGGTAAAACGTTAGACATCGTGCCTTTCGCCGCCGCCCATCGTCTCGACAACCTCGATCAAGAAGAAGCATGCATCTTAGGTGCAAAACTGTTTGGCGCACCTTACACCATGATCTTGCTCGAAATGGACGCCACTAGCCTGTACGACACCGCAGTGGAATCTCAAGGCAAAACCTTCGTCACCACAGAGCTCAGAGGTGGCGGAACCAGCACTCCAGAAACCATCGCTTATGCCGACCGTGGTATTCGTAACTTCTTGCGTTTTTCAGGCAACTTATCAGGTGATTACGAAAAACCCACCCTGCCAACCAGGTTGCTTGATATGCCCGATGCAAGTTGCTACGTGCAAAGCCAGCACAACGGTATCACCGAATACTTATTTGAGCTTGGCGATACCATCAAACAAGACGATGTACTGGCAAGAATCTATTCAACCGAGCGTACAGGGAGCGACCCAATCGAATACAAAGCGCAGCGCAGTGGGATTTTTGCTGCACGTCGTTTCCCAGCCATGGTCAACATTGGTGACACTGTCGCCGTAATTGCCGAAGACTGTGGCGAATTAAACTAACTCTTATTAGGGCGTATTGACCTTTCGCGGTTAAATTTTGTTCGAGGTAAAATCGTTTTAGGCGCGGCGAAGACTATGCAGCCTAGTCATTCTAAGCAAATGGTCTTCAACAAAGCATAAAACGATTTTTGCGGGGGCGCCTAGCTCGAACCCTTCGGGCAGCCTTTGTGGTTCATTTCTACTGCGTTATCGGCTTTTTATGTAGGCCACCCACAAAGCGCTGCAAAAATCAGCTCGAAAGGTCAACACGCCCTAAACACGACACAACATCGGGTCTGGTGTATCACCTGCCGTTGGTGAATTGACTCACAAACTGATTAAGGAAGAAATGGATGAATCCGATGAAACACAGCTACCTAACGAGTGCCGTACTGATCGCAGCCAGCTTTGCCACCAGCAATGTTTATGCAGAAACGTGGAAATTCGCTCTAGAAGAAGTCAAAGGCTCGGTGCAAGATGCTTATGCGCAAGAGTTTAAAAAGCGCATCGAAAATGCAACCGATGGCGACGTCACAGTGGAAGTCTATCCATACGGCACATTAGGTCAGTCAGAAGATCTTACCGAGCTTACTGCGAACGGTATTATCCAATTTACCAACGCATCGCCAGGTATTTTTGGTTCATTCGTGCCCGAAATGCAGGTTTTCTCCATCCCTTACCTTTTGTCGCAAGACAATGATGTGAATAAAAAAGTGCTGAGTTCAAGCCCTACTATCTATGACACACTCGGCGGAAAGCTAGAACAGAAAAACCTCAAACTTCTCACTATGTATCCAGAAGGTGAAATGGTGTGGACGACCAACCGTGAGATTCGTTCTCCAAAAGATTTTGATAACTTCAAAATGCGCGTGATGGCATCGCCAATGCTGGTTGAGGCTTATAAATCGTTTGGAGCCGACCCTACGCCTTTACCCTACTCAGAAGTCTATGGTGCTCTGCAACTTAAAATGATCGATGGTCAAGTAAACCCCGTTTTTGCTATCGAAGAAATGAAGTTCTACGAAGTGAACGACTACATGATCTGGGCAGGACAACAACAATTTACTACTACTGTCATTACCAATAACAGCTGGTTCGAAACCCTCCCACAAGCCCGCCAAGATCAGGTCAATAAAGTCATCGCTGGTATGACTGACTTTATATTTGAAAAACAAGATGAGTTTAACCAAAAACGTCTTGATCAAATTAAGCAAGCAAAACCAGATATGCAGATGATCAAACTCGACAGTGACGAACGTGCAGCATTTAAACAAGCCTCTATGCCAATGCGGGACAAATACATCGAGCTTACAGGCGACAGCGGTAAAGCGGTGCTGAGCTCACTGGAGCAAGAGTTCAATCAATAACAGAATCAATAACAGAATCAATAACAGAAAAAGGAGTGGCCTTCGGGCCACCTTATAGCGGTTGACCAGTCATCAACTATTCTGAACTGATTGGTATTTTACAGGGAGACCAATTATGCGCCTCGATCGCTACGACGTAAAAATTCTACAAATACTTCATGACAATGGCCGTATTACCAAATCTCACCTTGCCGAGGCCATTAACCTATCCGTGAGCCCTTGCTGGGAGCGTGTCAAAAAACTGGAAGAAGCAGGCATCATTGAAGGCTACGGGGCAAAAGTAAATACCGATGTTTTGTTCAAACGAACGTCGGTCATGGTTGAAGTTACGCTCAAAGAGCACAGCGCCCAAGCGTTCAAACGTTTCGAGCAACTGGTTCAACACTCACCAGAAGTCACTGATTGTTATGCCACAGGCGGCGGTGTCGATTACATCCTCAAAATTCAGTCGGAAGATATTGATCAATATCAGCGGCTTATCGACAACTGGTTAGAGTCAGAAGTGGGCATTGAGCGCTACTTTACTTACATCGTGACGAAAACAATCAAACGTGATGCAGGCACATTAGAAGTGAACCAAAACGCCTTGTTCTAAAAGGGAAAACACGCTTAAAAGACGACCAGAAAAATCACCATATCTGATGGTGTGGAAAAGAAAGTTTTGATGGTTTAAACCTCGGCATCAGAAATTATTTCGGTCACTTCTCCATTACAGTTTAACTATGGACAACGACGCTGGGAGAAGGACTCATGACAGCACTGCACAGCTTACATGCTGAGGAATTAAAAGCCTCGCACGACATGATGGCGATAATGAAAGACGTACGTTTGGTGAGAGGTTTAGCGTACGTAAATGGCAAATGGGTAAGTGGTGACCAATTTCATCCGGTGGATAATCCAGCGGATGGTACGGTCATCGGCTACATTACCAAGCTATCTCAGCAACAACTCTATCAAGCGATTGATGAGGCCGACCAAGCCTTTCGTCAATGGCGAAAAATGCAAGCAGAAGAACGCGCTGAAATTCTCATGCGTTGGCACGATTTGATTTTAGAATCAAAACAAGATCTTGCTCGTTTGATGGTTACGGAGCAAGGCAAAACATTAGGTGATGCTTTGGGTGAAATCGACTACGGCGCATCCTTTGTTCGTTGGTTTGCAGAGGAAGCACGCCGCAGCTATGGCGAAACCATCCCAAGTCATATTCCGAATGCGCAGCTATCGACGGTACGCGAGCCGATTGGTGTCGCAGCACTGATTACACCATGGAATTTTCCTAATGCAATGGTCACCCGTAAAGCCGCCGCAGCATTAGCGATAGGCTGTCCGGTGCTCATCAAACCTGCCAGCGAAACGCCTTTTTCCGCATTGGCCTTGGCAGAATTAGCAGACCGAGCTGGCTTTCCACCTGGTGTATTTAACGTGATCACTGGCGATGCGGTGATGGTGTCACAAACCCTGTGTCACTCCGATAAAGTCAAAGCGCTCTCATTCACAGGTTCAACTCGAGTGGGTAAGTTGCTGCTGCGCGACGCGGCACAAACCGTGAAGAAATGCAGTATGGAGCTCGGTGGTAATGCCCCTTTCATCGTGCTGCCAGATATGGATGTCGAGCAAGCAGCCAAAGCCGCCGTGGATGCCAAGTTTCAAACTGCAGGACAAGACTGCTTGGCCGCAAACCGTATTTTCGTCCCTGACGATAAGTACGAAGCGTTTTTGGAAGCGTTTGCCAAAGAAATGAACCACATTGTTTTGGGCAATGGTTTAGATGAAAAAACCACCATGGGGCCGCTGATCAATCGCGCTGCGGTGGATAAAGCGCATGATTTGGTGCGTGACGCACTCGACAAAGGCGCGCGATTGGTAGCGGGATACCACCAGCCCGTACCAGGCGAAAACTTCTTCGCGCCGACATTGCTGGCCGATGTCACCCCTGATATGGCGGTGTATCGCGAAGAGAATTTTTGTCCTGTGGCAGGCGTATTGCCTTACCAAGACTTAGATACCGTGATTGAAATGAGCAACGACACTGAGTACGGCTTAGCTGCCTATGTTTATGGCCACGATATTCACCAAATTTGGCGCTGCATGCGTGGTTTGGAATTTGGCATGGTGAGCGTGAACTCCGTCAAGATGACTGGACACCCTATCCCATTCGGCGGTGTGAAACAGTCTGGACTTGGACGAGAAGGCAGTCGCCACGGCTTTGAAGAATACAGTGAAATCAAATACTGCTGCTTAGGCGCTTTACCAACCGTCAGTGGCAGTTAAGGCACGAAATATGGATATCCAATTATTCGAGGAGAAGGATCATGAGCAACAAAACCCAACAACTTTTAGAGATCGACCGTCAGAGAGTATTTCATGCCTCAACCCACCTGAAGCAGTATGCGGCTGGGGAGCTTTCGGGAAGAATTATCTCGAGCGGAAGCGGAATACGCATCACCGATTCAGAAGGCATCGAGCTGATAGACGGCTTTGCCGGGTTATATTGTGTGAACATTGGCTATGGCAGGACTGAAATGGCCGATGCTATTTATGAACAAGCCAAAGAGCTGGCGTACTACCACACTTACGTCGGTCATACCAACGAAGCACTAGTGACACTGTCAGATCGCATCATCAAAATGGCGCCTGAAGGCATGAGTAAAGTCTACTACGGCATGTCAGGCAGTGATGCGAACGAAACTCAACTTAAGTTGGTGTGGTATTACAACAATGCTCGTGGTCTACCAGAGAAGAAAAAAATTATCTCCCGTGATCGCGGCTACCATGGTTCAAGTATCGCTTCGGGTTCAATGACAGGGTTGCCTCTGTTCCACGCACATTTTGATTTACCGCTTGAGCGCATCAAGCACACCATGGCGCCGTATTACTATCGCCGTGAAGACGAGAGCATGTCTGAGCTTGAATTCTCTCAATATTGTGCGGATCAACTCGAAGCGATGATCTTGGAAGAAGGCCCTGAAACGGTGGCAGCGATGATTGCAGAACCAGTGCTCGGTACTGGTGGTATTGTGCCACCACCAGAAGGATACTGGCAGGCGATTCGCAAAGTACTCGACAAATACGATGTACTCTTGATTGCGGATGAAGTGGTCTGTGGCTTTGGCCGCCTCGGCTCCGATTTTGGCTCACTGCACTACGACATGAAACCGGATCTCATCACGGTAGCGAAAGGGTTAACCTCAGCGTATCAACCGCTGTCTGGCGTGATCGTCGGTGAACGAGTTTGGAGTGTGCTAGAAAACGGCACCGACCAATGGGGCGCTATCGGACATGGTTATACCTACTCCGGTCACCCAATGGGAGCGGCAGCCGCGAACTGTAACCTCGATATCATTGAACGTGAAGGCTTGGTGCAAAACGCAGCCGAAGTCGGCGCTTACTTGCAGCAACGCATGGCGGAGACGTTTAACGATCATCCATTGGTCGGTGATACTCGTGGCGTTGGCTTGTTGCATGCGTTGGAGTTTTCTTCAGACAAACTCCGCCGAGCACACTTTGATCCAAACTTGAAAGTGGGTCCGCAAATCGCGGCAGCCTGTTTAGAGCAAGGCTTAATCGCTCGCGCCATGCCACATGGTGACATCCTCGGCTTTGCTCCACCGCTTATCGCGAATCGTAATGACATCGACACTATTGTCGACAAAGCGCACCAAGCGGTCAATAAAGTGATGGATAACCTCGTCACGTCTAAACAGTGGCAGCCAAAATAGCCGCGAATTAACCAACTCACAAACCTACCAATGATTACCGCCCCCTCTGACCAAATTAGAGGGGGCGGTCCTAAGAGACGTACTACATGGAAACACAAGCAATCTTTGCCGCAAAGAAAGCGATTAACGGATTAGTCAGTCGCACACCATTACTTCACTCACCACTGTTATCGCAACAATATCAATGTGAAATTTGGTTAAAACTGGAAACACTACAACCTATTGGTGCTTTTAAATTGCGTGGAGCGACTCATGCCATGAACAAACTGAGTGAGGAACAAAAACAACATGGCGTCGTCACTTGCTCTACTGGTAATCACGGCCGTGCCGTGGCTTATGCTGGGCAACGACTAGGAGTCCGCACCGTGATTTGTATGTCCAATTTAGTGCCACAAAACAAAGTCGACGCAATTAAAGCATTAGGCGCAGAAGTTCGAATTGTTGGGCAAGCTCAAGACGACGCGGAGCGAGAAGCATTGAGGCTAACAGAAGAAGAGTCGATGACCTATCTCTCACCATTCGAACACCCAGACATCATCGCCGGACAAGGGACCATTGGACTAGAAATCATTGAAGATCTTCCTGATGTCGACGTCATTTTCGCCGGGCTATCTGGCGGCGGATTGATTGGTGGTATTGGCTTAGCCGCAAAATCAAACAGCAGCAAAGTGAACGTGTATGGCGTTTCCATGGACAAAGGCGCAGCGATGGTAGAAAGCATTAAAGCAGGAAAACCAGTACAAGTTGAAGAGCACGAATCGTTTGCTGACAGCTTAGGTGGCGGCATAGGTTTAGACAATCGCTATACCTTCAAACTCGTGCAAGAAGTCATGGATAAAGCGTTTTTAGTCAGTGAACACAACATCGCCAAAGGCATGGCAGATATTTTCGATGCAGAAAAATTTGCCGTAGAAGGCGCGGCCGCAGTGGGGCTTGCCGCCATTCACCAACATCAACTGGACTTACGCGGTAAGAAAGTCGTTTTGGTGCTCAGTGGAAAAAACGTCTCTTCAGACACTTTTGAGACGGCATTAAAAATTGGCCGCCAAGTCAAAGAATAACCGAGGTCGTGCGAATGAAAATCTATAATAAATCTCAGATAGAGCAAGTGACTCAGTTAGATCTTAATGCGTTAGCGGCCGTGGAAAATGGCTTCAAAGCGCTTGGGCAAGGCAACGTCACCATGCCTCCGATTCTTAGCATGGCAATTGAAGAGCATAACGGCGAAGTGGATGTAAAAACGGCGCATATCAAAGGTAATGAGCGCTTCGCGATAAAAATCAGCCCAGGATTTTTTGATAACCCAAAACTAGGACTACCCAGCCTAAATGGTTTGATGGTGCTCTTTAGCGCGAAAACAGGGCTGGTTGATAGCGTATTGTTTGACGAAGGGTATCTAACCGACATTCGTACTGCTCTCGCCGGCGCTATCTCCGCGAAATACCTGTCGAACTCAGAAGCATCCAAAATTACGGTTATTGGCAGTGGGCTTCAAGCAGAACTCCAAGTCGCTGCGATAAAATTAGTTAGGCCAATCTCCCAAGTGAACATCTGGGCAAGAGACAACACAAAATCGCAGGCTTACAAACAACGTATGGAGCAACGATACGATCTATCCGTATCCGTGCATTCCTCTATCCAGCAAGCATGCCAAGAAGCCGACATTATTGTCACGACAACACCATCAAAAGAACCTTTGCTGAATTGGGAAGATATCCCATCAGGAGCACACGTGATCGCTATGGGTTCAGACAGCCCTCATAAACGTGAGCTTGCCACCTCAGTCATCCTAAACGCTGAGCATCTGGTGGTTGATCGAATCAGTCAGTCAGAATCACTTGGCGAATTACGTGGTGTAGACAAACCGCTCACCCGCAGCCTAGTCGAACTTGGCGACATCATTTGCGGCAAGCACCCCTACTCAAGGCGCGTTGACGATGTTTCGGTATGTGATTTAACAGGGACTGGCGTTCAAGACACCGCAATCGCTGACTATACCGCTCAACAACTCACCAGCATTCAATCCACGATGTAACTTATTCCCTGTGACTTTGGCGGTGGGCAACCACCGCACTTTTTGAGGGCCGTAACATGCCAGAGCTCTGTACGTTTCAATCTTTAACCACTCAGTTTGATTTTTCGGCGGATGTATCCACTTATCAACGTTCAATCGGACTCATTCAACTCGCGACCGACTATGTGCTAGAAAACGAATGGCGCGAGCATTTACCCGCAGATGTTCGCTTATACACTTCACGCTTTCTCACCACAGGTACTGTCGATCCTCTGCACTTAACAGACATGCAAAACAGTATCCGCGAGTGTGTACGCACCATCGTGCCAATGTGGCCAATCAACGTCATGGCGTTTGGCTGTACGTCAGCTAGTGTGCTCATTGGCTCCGATCAAATCACTGATTTAATTCGTCAAGAGAGACCCGAAGCCATAACAACTAACCCTTGGCAAGCCGCACTGAGAGCGCTTGAACACCATCAAGCTCAAAGAATCGTTATGCTGACGCCGTATACTAATGACGTCAATCACCCACTTTATGAGTCCATGACCGAACATGGCATTGACGTTCTGGCCTTTGGGTATTTCAATCTCGACTACGATCCCCATATCCCAACCATTGGAGGGCAAGACGTAGAAAATGCCTTAGCGCAGCTGCTTGAGTCGATTGATTGCACTGTGGACGCGGTATTTATTTCATGCACGAACATGCGAGTCATGCATCTACTGCCTTATTTCTCAAGCCGCTTTGGTATTCCTGTACTAAGCTCCAACCAAGTGATGCTTTGGGACGCATTGCGTTTGCTTGAGTCTGATAATTTCTCCGACGTGTCATCATCGCCCTTTCCTTGCTGATAAGGACTCGCTAAAATGCACAAAATTGCGCACTAACTGGATGAAACATGGCAAAACTTACCCTTCAAGAACAAATGCTGAAAGCTGGCTTAGTTAATGAAAAGAAACTAAAGAAAGCGAAGAAAGGCTCTAAAAAATCACGCGTTCAAGCACGCGAAGTAAAAGCGGCGGTTGAAGAGAATAAACGCCAACAGTTAGAGCGTGATAAACAATTGAGCGAACAGCAAAATGCCGAGCGTTTGAATAAAGAGATCAAAGCGCAAATCAATCAATTGATTGAGATTAACAAGATCGACTTAAAAGATGGCGATATTAAGTACAACTTCACCCATGGCACCTTGGTTAAGTCACTGTATGTTGATGCTCTCATCCGTGAACAGTTGATTAAAGGCATTCTAGCCATTGCTATTGTCGGTGAAAGCTACGTTGTCATTCCACGCGGAGTAGCAAATAAAATTGCTCAACGTGATGAATCCGTCATCATCGAACAGAAAGAACCAGAATCGGACATTCCAGCAGAAGACGACCCATACGCAGATTTCGTCGTGCCAGATGACTTGATGTGGTAACAACAAACAATAGATGCATCAACGAAAAGAGCCGCTGATATAACCTCAGCGGCTCTTTTTTTAATAGAAAAAATACGCTACAGAAATGATGTGCGTTATTGCTTACTTAGTAGTAAATTCACACCAGATGCGGCTAAAAACAGCGAACATCCGCGATTGAAACGTTTCGCCATTTTTGGATTTGAAAACCAATGTCTAAGGTACAAACCAAAAATCGCGTAAATTGAAATGGCGACCATTTCTAAAATCAAAAACGTGGAGCCAAGGGCAAAAAACTGCTCTTGAACGTTGGCGTTCACGTCTACAAACTGCGGCAAAAACGCAGTAAAAATAAGAATCGCCTTCGGGTTACCGGCGGCAAGCGTAAACTCTTGTTTCGCAAGCCCTGCATAGTTGCGTGAGTTAGTTAACTCAGAGATCGGGCTCGATTCCGAACGCCAAAGGTTGAATGCAATCCACAATAGATACAACGCACCCACCAGCTTTAACGCTAAAAACAGCATTTCTGATGTGTACAAAATCACGGCGAGCCCAGAGGCAGACAGCGCGATCATGCCAGAAAATGCCGTAATACGCCCTAAACTAGCGACAAACGCGGCACGAAAACCGTAACAACGCGCATTATTCATTGCCAATAAGTTGTTTGGGCCTGGAGTCATATTCAGAGCAAAGCAAGCGGGAATAAAAAGGAGGAGCTTCCAAATATCCATGATAAAAAATGGCCTTAATTTTTAGTAATAGCCCGCACCGTAACATTGGCTGCTAGAATGAGTAAATAAAAATTCTACGCTAGAGCATTTCCGCTTCAAACCGAGCTGCTCTGGCTTGTGCAATCGTACAGTGCGTTTCTGTCATCAACTCTGCCAAGGTGATATTTGGGTTTTGCACCACCAACCGAATCAGTTTTTCTTCTAACGGTTCCAGTTTGTCCTGATGAACGGATAACCCTTTCTCCAACTTATTCATCACAAACCTTAGCTCTTCACACTGCCCTGCTTTTAGCTGATCAAGTAACGCTTTTAAGTTCAAAGCTTCTCCAGAAACTTGCCAATGACGAGAGCGCCTAACTCGCTTAACGTCACACCCGCAATCCGCCGCAATGACTTTAATGCGTTTAGCATTCTCACCGCCAATGCGATGAATCAGAGAGGGCAGCGAAACAATAATGTCGTCATCTTTCATCCGTTACTCTCCCACTACTGACACATTCTCTCCAACCCAAGTGAGTAGCTGTTTGGCGGCTTTGGAGAGTACCTGATTTTGGCGCACAATGTAGCCGAAATCGGTGTTTGGAAAACTAGGCAAAGGCGTAACTTCTCGGGAAAGCATTAGCCTCGGATCAAGAGAGAAATCCGGCACAATGGCGGTCCCAAATCCTGCTTCTGCCCAGTCGATTTGTGCTTCCACACTGCCCACTTCCATCACGCGATGCTTAGGCAGATTTAACTCAGGTAAAGATGCATCTATCAGCTCACGGGTTCGCGTGTCGTGCCCTAGCAGAATCAACGTCTGGCTCTCTTTTCGATTGTCCTGCCACTCAAAAATGTTATCGCCAAACGCACACCAGTGAATCTGCGTGAGAGGTGTAAAATGCAGCGGTTGACTCTCTTTTTGTGCGATAACAAAGCCGATATCGGCACGCGCACTTTTCACCAAATCCACCGCTTGAGAAGATGTGGTATTGAACAATGCCAAGTCGATACCCGGATATTCACTTTTGAATTGCTGGAACGGTTTGATAAGTAGTAAACGTGAAACGATATCGCTCGCCGCAATAGAAAGCGTCCCCTGCGTAAGATCGTTGATGGCATTGAGATCCGACTGGCAAATTTGCAGCTCATTAAGCATCCGCTGCGCCGTATCTAACAAACGCTTCCCCGCCTGCGTCAGCTGTACAGGATTTCGCTCAATCAGTTTAGTGCGCGTGGCCTGCTCCAACTGCTTGATATGCAAACTTACGTTCGGCTGCGTCATGTGCAGTTCCGTCGCTGTTTTGCCGAAATGTTTTACCTCTGCAAGAGTTACGAAGGTTCGCAGCCAGTTCAAATCTAACATTGCCAATTCCGATATGGGATTCTTATCAAGTTAATGAGTATAATTAATTTCTCTTATTATGGCGAACGCCTTAAGATTTTTGCATCTGTTTTTGGAGATTAAATTATGTCGTCTATCGTTGTTGTGGGTGCAAACTGGGGTGATGAAGGCAAAGGCCGCATCGTTGACTTTTTGGCAGAGCAAGCTTCTGCGAGCATTCGTTTCCAAGGTGGTAACAACGCGGGTCATACCGTGGTTAACGACCTAGGTACGTTCAAGCTGCACCAGCTACCAAGTGGCGTTTTCAACCCAGACTGTTTGGCAGTATTAGGTCCGGGTATGGTTATCAGCCCTGCATTGCTGTCTCAGGAGATTGCGGAAGTTGAAGAAGCGGGCGTAAAAGTGAATATGTGCATCTCTGATCGCGCAACACTGTGTCTACCTCTACACGCACTAGAAGATACGCTAGAAGAACAACGTTTAGGCGACCAAGCATACGGTTCAACTCGTCAAGGTATTGCACCTGCGTACGGTGACCGCGTAATGAAGAAAGGCATCCTTGTTGGTTGGTTGAAGCAACCAGAAGTATTGGTTGAACGCCTTCAATTCATGATGGATTGGAAACTGCCGCAACTGCGTGCGCTTTACCCGACGTTCGAGTTCGAGCAAACCGCTGAAGAACTGGCGAACTGGTTGCTAGAGGTGTCTGCACCTTGGCGCGATTCAATTTGCAACGTAACGCTTCCTTTAAAAGAGCTACAAGCAAAAGACAAAACACTATTGTTCGAAGCGCAGCTTGGCGCGGGTCGTGACCTTGTTTACGGTGAGTACCCTTGGACAACATCTTCTAACGTTGTATCAATGTACGCGGGTATCGGTAGTGGTCTTCCGGCTCTTCGTCCTGAGCGCGTTATTGCGGTTGCAAAAGCATTCAGCTCATCAGTAGGTACTGGTACGTTGATCACTGCAATGGAAGAGCAAGATGCTTTCCGCGAACTTGCAGGCGAGTTCGGTGCAACTACAGGTCGTCCGCGCGATATGGGCTACTTCGACGCAGTCGCTACGAAGAACGGCGTTGAACTGCAAGCGGCAACTGAAATTGCGCTAACTAAAGTAGACTGTTTGACTGGTCTTAACGATCTGAAAATCTGTGTTGGCTACGAAGGCGACCACAGCGAAAACCCAATCTGGCCTCAAACGGCAGCACTAGCACCAATCTACGAGAAGATGGAAAGCTGGAGCGAGGACATCACAGGTTGTCGTAAGTTTGAAGAGCTTCCAGTAGCAGCACAGAAATACGTTCTACGCATTGAGGAACTGATGGGCGTACCAGTAAAAATGGTGTCTGTGGGTCCTGGTCGTGAACAAATGATTATGCGATAAGATGTGAATTAACACATCATTGGCAAGCGGCTTTTATCTGTTCCGGGGTAAAGCCGCTTTTTTTTACACTGTAAACTTTGAAGAAATTGCACTTCTCAATTCGTGTTTAGTAACCTAATCGCGCCTCCCTTCCCTCTTTATTTCCCAATCAATAGATTAGAGCATATAACGCATTATGCACGTTATTAGTACATCTCACTTGTTAAAGAAGCACGTTATTTAAGTTAATTGTTTGAATTAATGTTCTTTAACTGATTGCTTGATCACGATCTTCATCTGCAATTTGTTGAACTAGTGCTCAAAAAATCTAACCCGCTGTTTTTAGGATAGATGAGTTCCCAACATCCAACCTAATAGCAGGTGATTCCTATGACGAAAAATCTTTTCCGCCTCAGTACGATAACTCTCGGTTTATGCATCAGTTCGTTCTCTTTTGCGCAATCCGATCTTCCGAACATTAAAATCCTTGCCACTGGTGGCACCATAGCTGGAGCAGGTCAATCTGCAACCGAGTCAAACTACACAGCAGGTAAAGTCGGCGTTGAATCATTGATTTCTGCGGTGCCGAGTATGACCAACATTGCCGATATTTCTGGAGAGCAAGTGGTCAGTATCGGTTCACAAGATATGAATGATGAGGTATGGCTTAAATTAGCCAAACGCGTCAACGAACTGCTCGCTCAAGATGATGTTGACGGTATCGTCATCACGCATGGTACCGATACGTTAGAAGAAACCGCTTACTTCCTTGATCTGACCGTCAAGAGCAAAAAACCAGTCGTGATTGTCGGTGCAATGCGTCCTTCCACCGCAATGAGTGCTGATGGCCCAGTTAATTTATACAACGCCGTCGTGACAGCAACCGATGAAGATTCTGAAGGGCGCGGCGTATTAGTCGCGATGAATGACACTATATTCGATGCGCGAGACGTAACTAAAACAAACACCACTTCCGTCAGTACTTTCCAATCACCTAACTTTGGCCCTATCGGCTACATTCATAATAGCGATGCCAAATATCAACGAAGCCCAGAGCGTAAACACACCACAGAAACACCATTCGATGTATCAAAACTCAACACACTACCTAAAGTAGGCATTGTTTATAACTATGCAAATGCGTCGAGCTTACCAGTAAAAGCCTTTGTTGATGCCAAGTTTGACGGTATTGTAAGTGCTGGTGTGGGTAATGGTAACTTGTACCACACGGTCTTTGATGAGCTAGAAAAAGCGAGCAAAGATGGCGTTGTTGTTGTAAGAAGCTCTCGCACACCAACCGGATCAACCACTTTGGATGCTGAAATTGATGACGACAAATATGGCTTTGTTGCCTCAGGCACACTAAACCCACAAAAAGCACGTATCTTACTGATGCTGTCACTGACTCAGACCAAAAACTATCAAGACATCCAAAAGATGTTCCAATACTATTAAATCATTCTGTGTAAGGCATCTTTAGATGCACAAGAGGAGGTGTTACTCGCCTCCTCTTGCATACGACAATGTTGGCGCCCCCTATTAACCAAACAAACGGCGTTTCATCCCTGCTTTTTCAAGAATACGCGTGGTGATCTCTTCCACAGAGAGAGAGGACGTATTGATGTATGGGATCGCCTCTCTTCTAAACAACGCCTCTACGGTGTCTAGCTCCAGCTTACACTGCTCGGTACTGGCGTAATCACTTCCAGACAAACGATTCTCACGGATTTCAGTCAAACGTTCAGGGTCGATAGTAAGCCCGAATAATTTATGACGATGGATCTCAAACTCAGGCAACAAACGCATCATCTTCACATCTTCCGCAATGAACGGATAGTTCACGACACGCAAACCAAATTGCATCGCCATATACAAGCTGGTGGGGGTTTTTCCGCTGCGCGATACTCCCAGCAGGATGATATCGGCTTGCTCCAACCCTTTTAGCGTGATGCCATCATCATGCGCCAATGTATATTCAATGGCCGCGATACGGTCGAAATAGGTATCGGAATCTTTCCCCACACTGCGAGAACGTTGCAACTTGGGTTTTGGTGCCATCTGAATGTCGTCTTGCACTTTCTGTACAATGCTTTCCAACACATCGTAGCTGTATGCAGGCGCTTCCAGCAGCATTTCACGTACGTCTGGCACCACGATAGAGAAAAACACCAGAGGTTTGACGCCATTGCGTTGGTAGGAAGTTTCAATTTCTTTTACAACGTCAGCAACTTTGTCCTGGCTTTCTACGAACGGAAAGGTTTTTTCGTTAGGAATGAACGGAAATTGACCGAGAACAACATGTCCTAATGTCTCACATGTTATCGCCGTACCGTCAGAAACATAGAACACATCACGACTTTGGTTATTTATTTGCATTTCTGTTTAATTTTTCAAAATCTTTTGAGTAGGATGGTAAACATAATATTAATAAATCAGTTTGGCTTTCAGTTAGGTTCACCACAGCTTTAAAAATTCTTTTGAATTTTTTTCAGCCAGAACGTAATCGTTTGCCTTTGATATCAATCTAAATGAAGCAATGTATGGTCAACGTGTAATAACAGCCAACATGCGATTGTTTAGAGCGATTTAAGTCCCCCTACTAAGCTGCAATGTTTCTGGAGAAAGACATGCAAAAGAACACCCTCTGGTTCAATGGCCTATCCATGGATGATGTCGACAAAGTCGGCGGTAAGAATGCTTCACTTGGCGAAATGGTTTCTAACCTAGCGAACGCAGGCGTTTCTGTACCAAATGGTTTTGCGACAACCTCATACGCGTTTAACCAATTCCTTGACCACGAAGGTTTGGATGAGCGTATTCACCAATTACTTGATGAACTAGACGTTGAGGATGTGGAAGCTCTGCGTAAGACAGGTGCAACCATCCGTCAATGGGTATTAGAGGCCCCTTTCCCTGCGGACCTTGAACAAGAAATCCGTGAAAACTATCAAGAACTGATTGAAGGCAACCCTGAGCTTTCAGTCGCAGTTCGTTCATCTGCTACGGCAGAAGACCTGCCTGATGCTTCTTTTGCTGGTCAGCAAGAAACGTTTTTGAACGTGAAAGGCATCGACGCAGTACTAGAAGCAACTAAGCACGTTTACGCTTCTCTATTTAACGACCGTGCGATCTCTTACCGTGTACACCAAGGTTTCGACCACCGTGGTATCTCGCTATCGGCGGGTATCCAACGTATGGTGCGTTCAGACAAAGCTTCTTCGGGTGTAATGTTTACGCTTGATACTGAGTCTGGTTTCGACCAAGTTGTCTTCATCACCTCTTCATGGGGCCTAGGTGAAATGGTCGTTCAAGGCGCAGTAAACCCTGATGAATTCTACGTTCATAAGCCAATGCTTGAAGCAGGTGAGCACCCGATCGTTAAGAAAACATTTGGTTCTAAGTTGATCAAAATGATCTACTCTGACAACCAAGAGATCGGCAAACAAGTTGATATCGTTGATACTTCTGATGAAGAGCGCAACACGTTCTCACTGAACGACGAAGAGATCAAAGAGCTCGCCAAACAAGCGATGATCATCGAGAAGCACTACCAGCGTCCAATGGACATTGAGTGGGCAAAAGATGGCATCGACGGCAAGTTGTACATTGTTCAAGCGCGTCCTGAAACCGTATGTTCACAAACGGAACAAAACGTGATTGAGCGCTACGAGCTACAGAACAAAGCAGATGTTTTGATTGAAGGTCGTGCAATCGGTCAACGTATCGGTAAAGGTGCAGTACGTTTGGTTGACTCTCTGGACCAAATGTCATTGGTTCAAGAAGGTGATGTGTTAGTTACAGACATGACTGACCCAGACTGGGAACCAGTGATGAAGAAAGCTTCTGCTATTGTTACCAACCGTGGCGGACGTACTTGTCACGCAGCAATCATTGCTCGTGAACTTGGTATTCCTGCAATCGTTGGCTGTGGCGATGCGACAAGCAAACTGACTGATGGCGCAACAGTGACAGTATCTTGTGCAGAAGGCGAAACGGGTTACGTTTACCAAGGTGAACTTGAGTTTGATGTAAAACGCTCTTCTGTTGATGAACTGCCACTACTGCCGACCAAAGTGATGATGAATGTGGGCAACCCAGATCGCGCATTCGACTTTGCTCAGATTCCAAACGAAGGTGTTGGTCTTGCTCGTCTAGAGTTCATCATCAACAAGATGATCGGTATTCACCCGAAAGCATTACTTAACTTTGATGCGCAAAGCGATGAGCTAAAAGCAGAAATTAAACAGCGCATTCGTGGTTACAAAGATCCTATCGATTTCTACGTGAGCAAGCTGACTGAAGGCATCGCGACTATCGCTTCTGCTTTCTGGCCAAAACGCGTCATCGTTCGTATGTCTGACTTTAAGTCGAACGAATACAGCAACTTGGTTGGTGGTAAAGCCTACGAACCGCATGAAGAAAACCCAATGCTCGGCTTCCGTGGTGCGTCTCGTTACATTTCTCCAGTGTTTGAAGATTGCTTCGAGTTAGAAACTCAAGCTATCAAGCGCGTTCGTAACGAAATGGGTCTGAAAAACGTTGAAATCATGATCCCATTCGTGCGTACACCAAGCGAAGCTGCATCAGTGATTGATTTACTAGCGAAGTTTGATCTGCGCCGTGGCGACCAAGGTCTGAAAGTCATCATGATGTGTGAGCTGCCATCCAACGCCGTGCTTGCTGACGAGTTCTTGAAGTACTTCGATGGTTTCTCTATCGGTTCAAACGACATGACTCAGCTAACGCTTGGTCTGGACCGTGACTCTGGCGACGTTGCTCACCTATTTGATGAGCGTAACGCGGCGGTGAAAATCATGCTGAAAATGGCAATAGACGCAGCAACCAAAGCTGGCAAGTACGTGGGTATTTGTGGTCAGGGCCCATCAGATCATGAAGATTTGGCGGAATGGTTGATGGAGCAAGGCATCAGCTCTGTTTCACTAAACCCAGACACCGTTATCGATACTTGGTTACAGCTCGGTAAAGTTAGCAGCAAGTAACGCGCTAAAAACTCAAGCCCTCACACTCCCCTTGTGAGGGCTTTGTTATTCATACGTCATTTCGCAATCAGTTCGTGATTCCTCTCTCAAGATCGCCATTTAGTCAATTTCATTATCAAAGTCTGATGACCTAGAATGAATGATGTATCGACAACTCCAGAGAGAATTTGATGAAAAAGTCTATCGCACTCATTACCACATTGATGCTCCTAGCCTCTCCCGCTTACGCAGATTGGGATGATATTTCCAACAAAATGTCTGAGCTAGGCGAAGCGGTTTCTGATACTGCGCAAGATGCTTGGGACGATACCAAAGCCTTTTCAAAACAAGCGTGGCAAGATTTCACGAACTGGTCCGAGGAAGCAATCAATACCGCGGGCGAGTGGACAGAAGCCAGTATTGAGAAAAGCAAAGAATGGATAGATGCAGCCGACAAGAAAATTGATGAACTGATGGAAGGCGACACGCCAGAAGAAGCTCGCCAAGCCGTAGACTTAATGGCGGATAGTGCTTTACTCAAGTTGTTTAATGAAAAGCCGGAGGCCAAAGCCATTTACGACAACGCTTACGGCTACGCGGTCTTTGATTCTCGTAAATTGTCTTTGTTGTTTCACACCAACTCAGGGTCAGGTGTCGCAGTCAATAAGGAAACAGAAAAACGCACTTATATGAATATGTTTGGTTTGGGCGTCGCACTTGGGGCTGGCGGCAAGTTTTACCAACAAGTGATTCTGTTTGAGAGCAAAGAAGACTTTGATACGTTCGTCAACGAAGGATGGGAAGCGACCAGTGAAGCCTCTGCTGTAGCTGGCGAAGACTCAGAGCAACTTTCAAAACAATTTAACAGTGGCGTCGCCGTTTATCAGTTGAATGCAAAAGGCTTGCTCATCGATGCCAACGTGTCTGGTTCTAAATATTGGGTTAACGAAGAGCTCACCAACTCGCAGTAACGCATAGCAACTAATCGCTTAAACAGAACGGTTGTTATGCACCCTTATCAATAAGTTAACGCAGCTATGACTCCTCAAAACTGAGTACTTGTGCAACTTTCTCATGGGAAGTCACCAGAAGATGGTGACTTCCCTTTCTCGTTGGATGGCTTTTCGTTATGCTTGCCCAAAACCATCTGCGATTCGGTATCCCATGCCTGACAATAACTTTAATAATCTGCTGGCAGAAGCAATTTCTGCTCTTAATACGCCTAACTTTACTCCTAAGCTTATGCGTGTCATTCGCACTCTTTTTCATTTTGATTGCGCGGTTATTTTAGGTTATCGAGAAGGTAAACATCCTATTTATCTCTACGACTCGATTGAGAACGAGCGAGAGTTACTTTTTCAACGCTACCTTACTGACTCATTTCAAAATGACCCTTTTTTTCTCAAACTAAACGAGACAAAGCAACAAGGCGTATTTACGCTCAAAGACGTAGCACGCAAAGGCGTTGATTTTACTTCCTACTGCGAACAGTTCTACCATCAGACAGGGTGGAAAGACGAACTGAGCATGCTAGTCGAAGTCGAACCTGGCCGTTGGGTCATGTTGTACTTCGGGTATATGAATGATGGAAAATACTTTTCTCAACAGCAAATCAATAAATTAAAGCCCTACTTCCCGATAATTCAATCGCTTTGTCAGCAGCACTGGAAACAAACGGAGTTTACCTTTTCTGAGCCTGTTTTTGCCCAGAGTGCTTATTCTGGCAGTATGCGATTGGCCATTGAGCAAGCTTTAGCAACATTTGGCGTAGAATCACTCACTCGTCGCGAGCAAGAGGTGGCTTCACTTCTCGCTCAAGGGTTTGACACCAAAGAAATTGCCGCGCGGTTACACTTAGTGCAAGGCACAGTCAAAAATCATCGAAAACGCATTTACTCGCAGTTAAATGTGTCTTCATTGAGTGAGTTATTCCAGCTTTTCCTCAATCACCTCATTCTCCATTCAAGATAAAAAACTGTCCCTTAAGGGATATATGGAGAAAAGGTGTCGCGTTTTAGTCTGAATACAACAACCACTAAGACAGACAAAAAGAATGACGACACCATTACTGCAAGATTTACAAGATCGTGGCTTGATCGCACAAGCCAGCGATTTGGAAGAAATTCAGACACTTCTCTCACGGCCACAAACCGTTTACTGCGGCTTCGATCCTACAGCTGGCAGCTTGCACATCGGCCACCTTGTGCCTTTGATCATGCTTAAGCGCTTTCAAGATGCCGGACACCAAGCTGTTGCCTTGATTGGCGGTGCAACGGGCATGATTGGCGACCCGAGCTTTAAAGCGACCGAGCGCAGCCTGAATTCTTCAGAAATCGTCTCAGGTTGGGTTAACGATCTTTCTAATCAAATTCAGCAGTTGATGAATCACCAACTGACCAAGCCAATGATCATGGTGAACAATGCTGACTGGATGAAAGCGATCAACGTCATCGACTTCTTCCGTGATGTGGGTAAGCACTTTTCGATCAATACCATGATCAACCGGGAGTCGGTAAAGCAACGCTTGCAACGCCCTGATCAAGGCATCTCTTTTACCGAATTTAGCTACGCTCTGCTGCAATCGTACGATTTTGCCGAGCTAAACCGTCAATACGATTGTCGTTTGCAAATCGGTGGCAATGACCAATGGGGAAACATCGTCAGTGGGATCGATTTAACTCGTCGTCAAAATGGTGAGCAAGTATTTGGCTTAACTCTGCCGCTGATCACCAAATCCGATGGTACCAAATTTGGCAAAACCGAAGGCGGCGCAGTGTGGCTAGATCCTAGCAAAACCTCGCCTTACGCCTTCTACCAGTTCTGGCTTGGCGCAGAAGACGCCGACGTTTACCACTTCTTGCGTTACTACACGTTCTTGAGCTGCGAAGAAATTGCCAGCATTCAAGCGCAAGACCAAGCAAGCCAAGGCAAGCCACAAGCACAACGTATTCTCGCTGAAGAAATGACGCGATTTGTTCATGGCGAAGACGGCCTATCTAGTGCCGAGCGCATCACTCAAGCACTGTTCAGCGGTAATGTGCAACAACTGAGTTTGGGTGAATTAAAACAGTTGGAGTTAGATGGTTTACCAAGCATTGAGAGCACACAACAAGATTTGGTTGAGCTATTGATTGAGTCGGGCTTAGCAAGCTCGAAACGTGTTGCACGCGAACACATCAGCAACAACGCCATCAGTGTAAACGGTGAAAAAGTGTCGGCTGATAACCCGAGTTTAAGCTTCCCACTGTTTGACCAATACTGGTTACTGCAACGCGGTAAAAAGCACTTCTGCCTCGTAAAGCGTGCCGCTTAACAAAGCATCGGAGTGACACCTCACAAGGCAAAGTGATATAGCGAGTTAACTGACAAGACTTTATAAGGTTAGCTCGCTCTAGTATCGGCTGTGCATACCAAAATGATGAGACATTCCATCTTCCATTCGGCCGCCTTTCCAGCCACCAGCACCGAATAAATTAAGCACATCTTGAGCGGTATAATCGGCACTAGCAAAGAAGTCATTCGCCACATCAGAGCGGATGGCTTGCAACTCTGGTTGATTTTCCAAATCAAGATCTTGCGGATTCGCGTACAACGCCAACGCAATTTTTTGTTGGCACGTGCTTAACTCACTGGTGCTCATCTTTACCTGACCGACGGAAAAGTACTCACGACTGCCGTATCCCACCACCAATCTGGTACTCATTAGCTTAATCACTTTCTTAATGCGGCGACGTTGTATAAATCTCAACATGTTGAAGCCCTTATTTATATTTCGACAATTAATAATAAGTTTTGTATACCACACATCAATACTCTAGAGTGTCAGGGTTTAGCACGGCGCTCAAAGAGTATGGAGTTCAAGAGTGAAAATTGACGATCTAAAACTGTTCACCAAAGTCGTCCAACTTGGCAGCTTTACAGCGGCAGCCAATGCTTTGGATTTGCCACGAGCAAATGTTAGCCGACGCATTGGAGAACTGGAACGTTACCTCGGAACGCAACTTTTTCACCGCACTACTCGCAGCCTTTCGCTGACAAACAAAGGCGATGCCTACTACCAAGATCTGCAAAAAGTGCTCACCTTGCTTGATTCGGCAAACCAGCAAGCCAGTAACGAAAGCATCGAGGTCAGAGGCAAAATCAAACTTGGCCTTCTGCCAGAAACCTATGAACCTCTTCAACCCATTTTGTTTGAATTTCAGGATCAATACCCGCAGGTTGAGCTCGACATTCGCAATATCAACAATGGCTTTATTGATATGTTTCAGCAGGGGTTGGACATCGCGCTGCACGGCGGCATGCTGTTTGATTCAGACATTGTCGCCAGAAAGATCTTAACGCTAGACCGATGTGTCGTTGCCTCACCGAACTATCTTCAAACTCACGGCACGCCCGCTACATTAGAAGCGTTGAGCGATCATCAGTGCATTTGTTTTCGCTGGCCAAATGGCAATGTCGACAACCTTTGGCACTTTCAGGAACAAAACGTAGCGCTCAAACCGAAACTCATTTCCAACAACATCGGCTTTATCAAAAGCTCCACAGTGCTTGACCGCGGCATTAGTTATATCCCAAAACTGTTGGTAAAAAATGAGCTCGAATCCGGTGCATTGGTGCAAGTATTGTCTCAATATGCCGTCACAGAAGAAACGGGGTGGTTACTCTACCCTAAGCCGAAAACGCTGAACCAAGCTAGCCGGTTACTTATTGAACATTTGTGCAATAAAATTCCAAAACTTTTGTAGTTTACATTTATTGTCATAAAATTCGTGACATTGAATCATGCACACGCATGATTATCTGAACATCTGTGAATTATAAGATGGCGCCGAAATTATGGAGCCATCTTATGAATCATCAAATCAAAACCGCTGCGCTGAGCACTATCGCGCTCTCTCTACTCGGCTGTAATCAAGCTCAACCTCAGGTTGAGGAGCCAAGCGCATCCAGACCCGTTCAAGTGATTGAAGTCAACGAAAGGAATGAAGAACTCAGTAAATCATTCAGCGGGATCGTAAAAGCAAAAGAAACCGCCTCACTCTCTTTTCGTGTACCTGGCACCGTGGAAAGCGTGTTCGTAAATAAAGGCAGCTTGGTAGAAAAAGGCCAAGTCATCGCCACGCTGGACAAGCACGATTACCAAGTCTCACTAGAAGAATTACAAGCGCGCATGTTAGAAGCGCAATCAGCACACAAACTCGCGAAAGCCGAGTTAAAGCGCGTAAAACAAGCAACTTCTGATGATGCCATTGCCAGCGTCAACTTAGATCGAGCCATCAGCAGCTACGAACGTAGCGTCTCTGCCGTCAAAGTGGTTGAGAAAAACATCCAACGTGCAAAAGATGCCCTGCGTTACACCACTCTACGTGCACCATTCACTGGCATTGTTGCCGACGTTTCTGTTGATCCACATGAACAAACCTTGCCGGGCGGCAGTGTTGTGTCAATTCAGCAAGAAGGCAGCTGGGAAGTGGACATCGACGTGCCGGAAAATATGATTGCGCAATTCGCACTAGGTCAGCCAGCATCGTTGACTTGGTATGATTCGGAGCAATCCTACCGAGCAACCGTGGCAGAAATCGCGCCGAAGAAGCACCTGCTCAAACAAACCTATACCGTCACGCTAGACATCGATTCGATTTCCAGTGCGCTATTCAACGGTAAAGCAGTCACGGTTAATACCGCGCTCAACACCAGTCACTCAAGCCATTGCTTTCCTTACTCTGCAATTTTGGGTGAGAAACAAACTCTGCACGTGAATGTGGTTCGTGATGCGGTTATTCATTCAGAGCCGGTCAATCTTGACTCTATCGACGCATACCAAGCGTGTGTGACAGGAAGTTTTGAGCAAGGCGATTATGTGGTGATCAGCGGTAGCCATTATCTGAGCGAGGGTGATGCCGCCCCAAACCTGACCATCAAGACGTTGTAGGTGCGAATCCATGATCAATTTAGCTGAATTCGCGATTCGCCAACGTAAGTTCGTTCTGTTCTTTATCGTATTGAGCGTGATCGCTGGCATCTATTCTTACTTCGACTTAGGCAAGTTGGAAGACCCGAGCTTTACAGTAAAAACTGCGGTAGTCGTGACCCTTTACCCGGGTGCGTCAGCCGAAGAAGTCGAGCACCAAGTCACCGATACCGTGGAAACCAAATTGCAGGAAATGGCGGAGTTGGATCGCTTGCGCTCATTGTCTCGCCCAGGTTTGTCTATGGTCTTTGTTGACCTCAAAGAGAGCCTTAATTCCAAAGCACTTCCGCAGGAATGGGACTTATTGAGACGCAAAGTGGACGATGTAAAACTACAGCTGCCTTCCAGTGCGCAGATCAGCGTAGTACAAGACGAGTTCTCTGAAGTCTACGGCATGCTTTTCTCTATCCACAGCACAGATGCTGCACCAGAAGAGTTGCGTCGCTACGCCGAAGAGCTGCAACGCCAAATCAAAGCCGTCGACGGCATCAAAAAGATCGAGCTACACGGCGTTCAACCTCGCGTTGTACATATCGATATGCCAGACGAGCGCTTGGCTCAATATGGTTTGTCGATCGCACAAGTTTGGAACCAACTGAGCACACAAAACAGCACGTTCGAAGCGGGAAAATTCGATGCAGGCACAGAGCGTATTCGTATTGCGCAAACCAGTGAGTTTCAGTCTCTAGAAGACATTCGCAATTTAATCATCAATGGTGGCACCGGCGAGTTTGGCTCGGGGTTGATTCGTCTTGGTGACATCGCCGACATCACCATGGGTTATCAAACACCAGCATTGGCAGAAAACCGCTACAACGGAGAGCCCGCTGTGACTTTGGCGGTGAGCCCAGTTCAAGGCATTAACGTGGTGTCACTTGGCGATACGATTCAAGACATCATCGCTAACTACCAAGCAACACTGCCGCTGGGTGTCGACATCTCGACCGTTGCTTATCAACCTGAAGAAGTACAAAAGTCTATCGACGACTTTGTTGGCAACCTGCTTGAAAGTGTCGCGATTGTTTTTGTGGTGTTGTTGGTTTTCATGGGCTTTAAGAGTGCAACCATCGTTGGCGCAAGCTTGCTCCTGACGATTTTGCTTACGCTTGTATACATGAACATCGCCAGCATCGATTTGCACCGTGTCTCGCTAGGTACGTTTATTCTCGCACTGGGCATGTTGGTGGATAACGCCATTGTGATCACCGATATGATGATCGCCAAGCTCAACAAAGGTATCGAGCGAACTCGCGCCGCGATTGATTCCGTCAAAGAAACCGCTGTGCCACTTTTAGGCGCAACTGTCATCGCGATTATGGGCGCAAGCCCAGTGTTGTTCTCCAAAACCGACTCTGCCGAGTTTGCGAGCTCTGTGTTCTACATTGTGGCGTCGTCACTGTTGCTTTCATGGATCGTCGCGATGACGTTTACGGTATTAATGGCGTGGATGTTCATCAAGCCAAAAGCTAACAGCGAAGAGACCAAACCGAGCCGTTATAAACAGTTGGTATTCTGGACGGTGGACAACCCGCGTAAAGCATTAGCCGCTTTGGTTCCGTTGATTTTAGTCACCGCCGTGGCAATCCCGTATGTGGCCGTGAACTTTATTCCTCAGTCGGATCGCTCAATTGTGTTTCTCGATTACTGGCTACCCAATGGTGCCAAGATTGAACAAACCTCGGCAGACATGCGCAAAGTTGAAGAATGGTTGGTCGCACAACCAGAAGTGGAAAGTATCTCTAGCTATGTCGGCACCAGTGCACCTCGCTTCTCGGTAACGGTAGAGCCTGAGCCGCTCGACCCTGCCTACGGGCAGATTCTGATCAACACCAAAGACTACGAGAGCATCAGTTACTTGGTGACGCGTGGTGATGATTGGCTGAAAGAGGCGTTTCCGGATGCCGAACCTCGCTTCCGAGCACTGAAGTTGGCAACCAAAGATAAGTTCGCGGTTGAGGTGCGTTTTTCTGGTCCGGATGAAACCGTATTACATCAACTAGCGGCGGAAGCGAAAACGATTTTTGCTTCAAACCCTGATGCAAAATACATTCGCGATGATTGGCGACAAGAAAGCAAAGTGCTCAAGCCGATTCTAAACCAAGACAAAATGCGTCAAGCAGGCATTAACCGCGCCGATGTCGCTTTCGCGCTAAAACGTGCATCAGACGGCATGCCGCTCGGACAAATGAACCTGAATGATGAGCTGATTCCAATTCAGTTACGTGGCACATCGCAAAACATGGCGTCACTAGAAACGCTACCTGTGCGCTCGCTACTTGGCTTTAACAGCGTTCCGCTTGGTCAAGTGGTGGATGGATTCGAACTGGTCACCGAAGAAAGCATGATTTGGCGACGCGACCGCGTGAAAACCATCACGGTTCAAGCGGGTGTGAGTCGAGACTCCACACCAGCGAATGTAAGAAATGCCATTAAAGATCAGGTTGAAGCTATCCAACTTCCGGCGGGTTACAGCATGGAATGGGGAGGCGAATATTACGATGAAGACAAAGCGGTCACCGACATCATGAAGCAGCAACCAAAAGCAATGCTGATCATGGTGATCATCCTAGTCGCGATGTTCAACGGCTTTAAGCAGCCAATCATCATCCTCGCAACGCTACCACTGGCAGCATCAGGGGCTGTGTTTGCTCTGCTTGGATTCGATAAACCATTTGGCTTTATGGCACTGATCGGAGCCATCACGCTGACCGGGATGATCATCAAAAATGGCATCGTACTAATGGATCAAATTGAGCTCGAACGCACAAATGGCAAGAGCTTGTCTGACGCGATCAAAGAAGCCACGGTCAACCGTACTATGGCCATTTCTATGGGTGCGTTAACGACCGCGCTCGGCATGATCCCGCTGCTGTCAGATCTGCTGTTTGACCAAATGGCGGCAACCATCATCGGAGGCTTGGCAGCCGCAACCATATTGTCACTGTTTGTCATGCCTGCGCTGTATCGCCTTGCTTACAAAGAAAACGCACCATCCACACAAACCAACGCTGAGCTAGAGGAGGCGTCATCGTGAAAAAATTCATTCTAACGCCTGTCGTTCTAGCCCTAAGTTTAGCAGGTTGTGCAGTGGGCCCCGACTACCAAGCACCGACCACCAGCATGGCAGAAACCTACTTGAACGCCGAAAATGCAGGGTTGAGTACCGATTCACAACCCGTTGAGTTTTGGTGGACTAAGTTTCACGATCCGGTGTTGAATCAAATGGTTCAAGACATGCAGAGCCAAAACATTCCGCTGAAAGTGGCGGCCGAGCGGGTGAAAATGGCCAACAACTATAAAACCATGGTGGAGTCATTCAAGGTACCGACAATTAATCTCGGTGCGGGTTACATGAACTATCAGTTCAGTAAAAATGACTCTTCACTCGCTCCGATCTTGAATCCACTCAGTGATTCCGTGTCGGGTCTGCCACCTCAAATTGGTAACGTCACCCTAATGGATAATCAGCACGATGGCGTATTTGCAGGCGCGAGTATCGCTTGGGAAGTTGATCTGTTTGGGCGCATTGACCGCCAAGCGAACGCGGCGCATATTCGTCTCGAACAAGCTCAGATCTATCAAAGCGGCTTGAACACGGTGATCACAGCGGATTTGATTCACAACTACTTGCAATACCAAGGCGCGAGTGAGCGCCTTGAATTGGCAAAGTCGAACTTAGAAGATCAACGACGCACACTCGACCTCGTCGGAAAAGTCGTGCGCAGCGGCTACGGTTCTGATCTCGATTTAGCCCAAGCAAAGGCCACACTTGCGGCAATGGAATCGCTCGTTCCGCAGTTAGAGATTGCCCAACAAGCGCACAAACATCGTTTAGCAGTATTGCTTGGTGAGCCGCTAACGCAAGTCGAAATCCGTCTGTCTAAGCAACATAGTGTACCTGTCATGCAAGACATGGTGCCGGTCGGTTTACCTTCCGATCTGTTGAAACGTCGTACCGATATTCGCTTAGCCGAGCGCGAAATGGCCGCGCTCAATGAAGAGTTAGCAGCAAGCGTTGCTGATCAATATCCGAAGTTCTTTTTGACGGGCGCTCCGGGGTTGTCGGCGTCAAGCTTTGACGATCTCTTCAGTAGCGATTCTTTCGGTTGGATGGGCGCGGCAGGCGTAAGCTGGAACTTGTTCGATGGGGGGCGTGGCGAGGCAATTGAAGCCATCAACCAAGCGCGTTTTGATTCGGCGACATTGTCTTATCAACATACGGTAGAGGCGGCTTTGGCAGAAACCGAATCCACGCTGTTTACTTATGGTCGCAGCCAAGAAAATCAGCGCCGAATCGATGAGGCATTGAAAGCCACCAATAACGCCGTCAACAAAGCCAAGTCACTGTACCGAGCAGGCTTGATTGATCACTTATCAGTTTTGGATGCGCAACGTCAGCAACGCATGATGCAAGATCAGCGAGTCGCGGCAAAGTTACAAACCGCACACGCTACGATTGCGCTCTACAAATCGCTTGGTGGTGATTGGACGCTACAACCAGAAGCACAACCCGACACGAATGCCAAAGGTTAGGTTTCTTACAAGCCTCACACCTTTGCGTCATAACGGATGCCGTTAAATCGGTTAAAAAGAGGCCACTTAGATGGCCTCTTAGTTTGTGAGGCAAATATTTCTACCACCTATACCCTCTCTAGGTTGTATAATGCATGCTCTGAAATATTTTGTTACGTTACCTCGGTAACACCTGAGATTACAACATGAACAACAGCAGATGGGTCGGCTTTATAGGCGGCACGATTGTCTTACTTAGTACCTTTATCCTCTTCGGATCTTCCGTCCACGCTGCTTGGTACCGAATCCCTGCGGAGGCCATTCATGGTATCGCCTTCACTCTGGCTTTTGGTTTAGGGTTAAACAGCCTACTGGCGTACGCTACGGCAATGCTTACTCTCGCAGCGCTATTCTACATAGGTTTTGTTGTTGGCTACCGTATTCATCAGAAACTTAAATAAACTTCTGTCTCAACCTGAGCTTAATAACGGATACTTGATAACTAAAAAGGGAGCAAAGGCCCTAATGCCGTTCACTTAAGGCGATCGGCATTGTTTTTCTAAGATATCGACTTGGCTTATTCTTCACTACTCTAGGACAGAATCTTTCTCACCTAGGCTCCAATATTAAACTCCCACTCATTGCGTAAAAGTTTTGAAGTTGTCTCGGTATGGCTCCTAGTGACGAGTATGGAAGTCCCACTATCAGGCGTATGATGTGAGCTAATGCTCCATTGAAGCTAAGTTGATCTGGCAAGTAATCTCCATTCAACGTATTACACATCTGCACCATTTGATACCAGACCAAGTTATAGGTCAGTAGTATTCCCCAGAGTTCTTGCTTCACTAATTCAGGGAGTCCGACTTCGAAGCGTGAGTCGGTTACCAAGCATGTACTGTTTTTGCTCACGGTAGCAGAGTTCAATTTCCCAACGATACCCATATAAGCCTACGATACCTGACTTTGGTTAGAGCATAGGATCAAGCATTGAGGTGAGAACATCGTATTACTTGCCATCTTTTACTCTTGTGATTAAGCGTACAACTACTTCTTGTTCTAGCTCTGGCCACTTCTTACGCGCTTGCGGATTACTCTTCAGTTTTATCAGTTTATCTTTTCTGCCTAGAGACTGAACAATTTCATAAGTTAGTCCTTTTTCATCGGGATAAGCCAATGTCGATTGATGCCTTTCGAGCTCCATGCTTGAAGCAAACCAAGGGAGTAAAAACCTTTGTCGAAGAGCGTTAGGCTTTTATTGGGGGGTCGTCTCTATAAGTTGCTAGGCTAACTTCATTTCGTTCACGGTATAGCAGTCGAATGCACTGCCTGTGATCAAATGACTGCTCAATTCCATCTGACATACCATATGTAACTGTGGATACTGCGTCTCTTGGCCATCCTTGTTCGTGGGCTTAGCAAACGCTTCAGCATTGTCTTTCGAGTCTTCTGCTCGCCATAAAACCCCATCGACGCAGAGTAACCTCACCATTCCAATTCGGCAAGTTAGCCTGAGCGAACCAATGACGCTGCGTACACTCAAAGAGCGCTTTAGCGGCTGATTCTCCGAGAATTTTTTCTTCGCTGTGGTAATGCACTTGGAACAACAAATGGCTTACATGTGCGGTAAGCAATATCGAGCATGTTTACAATATCTGCCATGGATTTATCGTTATAGATAGCCATGCCAACCAGTAACCACAACATCGACTCTAAAATTAGCTTTCGTTTTCTTAGAGTAACGGTGTCAGTCAGCTCATAAGCACTATTGATGAGTTCAATTGGCAGGAGATCTGCGAGAATCTCAACTTGATTTGGTTTGATGATGTTGAGGGCTTGGGAAACGTGCATAAAAATCCGATAAACGTAGTCTATCGGATTTTTACATACAGGAAGAGCGTGCAATTGATCTGCCGATTAATCCGTTACCTGATCGGCATTAGAGCATTTGCTCCTCTTTCGTGTAGCGTCATATTAGATGACTTGCAGTTGAGCATCACCTTGCTCAGACAAAAAGCCGCCGGTTTGATGCTTCCACAACTGAGCGTAAACACCACCCAATTGCAGCAGCTCGTAATGCGAGCCTTGCTCAATGATTTTGCCGTCATCCATCACAATCAAACGATCCATCGCGGCAATCGTTGATAAACGGTGAGCAATCGCAATCACAGTTTTTCCTTCCATCAGAACTTCAAGGTTTTCTTGAATTGCCGATTCTACTTCTGAATCAAGTGCAGACGTTGCTTCATCCATGATCAAAATTGGCGCGTTTTTCAGCAGCACGCGAGCAATCGCCACACGTTGACGCTGACCACCAGACAGCTTCACACCGCGTTCACCCACTTCAACGTCATAGCCAACGTTACCTTGCTCGTCTCGTAGAGATTGAATGAAATCATGGGCATGTGCTTTCTCAGCAGCTGCGATAACGGCATCCATTGAAGCATCTGGATCACCGTAAAGAATGTTCTCTTTAATTGAACGATGCAGCAAAGAGGTGTCTTGCGTGATCATACCGATGTGTTGGCGAAGCGACTCTTGTTCGACTTGCGAAATGTCCTGTCCATCAATACAAATCTTACCGCTATTTACGTCGTAAAAGCGCAGCAACAAGTTGACCAACGTGGATTTACCTGCCCCAGAGCGACCGAGAATACCGACTTTTTCGCCCGGTTTGATAGTCAGATTCAAGTTCTCAAATACTGCCTTCTCATCACTGTAGTTAAAACCTACGTGATCAAAGCAGATCTCACCTTGCGAGATTTGCAGAGGCTTGGCATTTGGCACGTCTTTCACTTCAACGTCGTTTGAAATCGTATTAATACCGTCCACTACCGTACCGATGTTTTCAAACAATGCGCTAACTTCCCACATGATCCACTTCGACATTCCTTGTACGCGCAACGCAATACTAATGGCAATCGCAATAGCACCAATTGTTACAGCGTGATCTAGCCATAAATAAACCGAAATGGCACTGATAGACATCAGCAGTAAATAGTTGATGGCATCAACACTAAACAGCAAACAAGTCACCATGCGCATTTGGCGGTAAACCGTCACCAAAAATTGCTTCATGCTGCTTTCTGCGTATTCCAACTCTCGCTGTGAATGAGCGAATAGTTTTACGGTAGAAATGTTGGTGTAAGAATCGACAATGCGTCCGGTCATAACCGAGCGAGCATCCGCTTGCTCTGTCGCTACTTGTTTCATTTTAGGGATAAAGTAGAACTGGATAACCGCGTACATTCCTATCCAAATCACAATAGGCAACATCAGCAAGCCATCGGCCTCGCCCATCATCCAAAGCATCGAAAGAAAATAAACGCTGATATAAACCAGTACATCCACCAACTTCATGACCGTTTCTCGTACCGCTAACGCACTTTGCATCACTTTGGTCGCAACTCGGCCTGCAAAGTCACGTTGGAAAAATCCAACCGCTTGTTTTAGCAAGTAACGGTGAATCAACCAACGGATAGACATCGGGTAGTTACCCAATAACGTTTGGTGCATCACCATTGAGTGGACAAAACCGAGAACTGGCATCACAACCGCCACTAAGAACAGCATCATTAGCATGCGATCACCCTGATCTTGCCAGAATGTTGCGCGATCTTGATTAGAGAGAATATCGACGAGCTCGCCCATATAACGCAACAGCGTCACCTCAGTAATGGCAATAAGCGCACTGAACACAGCCATAACAAGTAAAGGGGCTTCAAAGCCACGAGTGTAAAAGCGACAGAAGCCAAAAAGTGTCTTCGGTGGCTTTTCGGTTTCCATCTGGGGAAAGGGTTGGGTCAGTTTTTCAAACCAATTGAACATAACAACGACTTTAAGTACCGCGAATGAATTTGCGAACGTTTTACTATCTTTTGATACAAAAGTCAGTAAAATACCGAAACAAAAGTTCAAATGATAATAATTACAATTAAGCTTAGCGTTAATCATAATTGTCGGGAATATATTTATGACAAAGAATAACTTACTGACCATCGCGATCCGTAACGCGTTGGTCTGTGCTTTGGCACCAACAGCAGCAGTGGTTGCATTCACAGCACAAGCTCAAGAAGACGTTGTACAAGATGACATTATTGCAATGGAGACCATTACGGTCACCGCGCAAGCACTTAAAGTAGAAACCCCTGCGGCAGAAACACCACGCAGCGTTTCTATTATCTCTGAAGACGAGCTTCGCGTTCGTGCATCGCAAAAGTTGGACGAAGCATTACGCTACACATCTGGCGTAACCGCTCAGCCTTATGGCGCCGACAACGACACTGATTGGTTCAAAGTTCGTGGATTTGATGCAGCGACTTACCTAAACGGCAACCGCCTATTCCGCGATGGTTACTACACATGGTTGGTCGAACCTTACGGCCTAGAAAGTGTGGAAGTGGTTAAAGGCCCATCAGCTATTCTGTTTGGTGAATCGGCACCAGGCGGTATCGTGAATGCGGTACAGAAAAAACCAACGTTTACGCCTCAAGGCGAAGTAAAAGTCGAAGTAGGCAACAACCAACACCAGTCTGTAGGTTTTGACATTGCTGATGAAGCAAACGACGCTGGCACAATCCGCTACCGTTTGGTTGGCCTGATGACAAGCCAAGATGGCGAACTGGACGGCACTAACAACGAGCGTTTTTATCTAGCGCCAAGTGTCGAGTTCGACATTTCTGACCGTACAATGCTGACCGTTTTGGCTACTTACCTTCGTGATGACGGTGTGCCAACCAACCCATTCTTCCCAGCAGCAGGAACTTTGATTGGTTCTAACTTTGGCAAAATCGATCCTTCGACTAACCTTGGTCAGCCAAACTACGATAAATACGAACGCACGCAGTTTTCTCTAGGTTACTTACTAGAGCACGACATCAATGACACGTGGTCACTCTCGCAAAACCTCAACTACGGTTCGAATGAGTTGTACTTGCGCAGCTCTTACGCGTTCTCAAACAACGATCCAGCGAAAGAAGAGTTAACGCAAGGCATCGTATTCCGTGACGGAAAAAACCAGAGCATCACGTTCGATAACAATGCTGTCGGCAACTGGATGACAGACAACGCAGAGCACACAGTGCTTATCGGTATGGTTCTGCAATTCCACAAAACCGATGGCGACGAGCAAGACAACTACGCATTTGGCACCATCAATCCGTGGAACCCAGTTTACGGCAACTTCACCCCTCTTGATCCTGCCAACAACGTGAAACGTGAGATTGAGAAATCTCAAGCAAGTCTCTATTCGCAATACCAATTGAAACTGCATGAACAGTGGATTGGTAACGTGGGTGCTCGTTACGACTGGGTGAAAACAGAAAACTCTGGCAAAGGCGCAGGCGTTGATCAAAACGAATCTCGTGATGATGGTCAGTTGTCTCTCAGCGCGGGTGTAATGTTCCTTGCAAACAATGGTTTGTCACCTTACGCAAACTACTCTCAGTCGTTTGAAGTGATCAGCACCATTGATGCTGCAACCAATGAGCTTTATAAACCGCTGGAAGGCGAGCAAGTAGAAGTGGGTGTGAAGTATGAGCCAAGCTTTATGGATGGCTTTATCAACCTTGCATGGTTCGACATTAAGCAAAAGAACGCGTTGGTGACCAACCCATCAACATGGATCGCGACACAAACGGGTGAAGTGACTTCTCAAGGTATTGAGCTTGAAAGCACAACACAGCTAACCGACGATCTAAAACTGATGGCAAGCTACACCTACACCAAAGCGAAAACAGATGAGAGCTTTGGCCAAGGTAAAAAACAAGCCGCACTTATTCCTGAGCACCAAGCTTCTGCATGGGTAGACTACAGCGCCTACAGCCTGATTCCAGGCCTCAATATCGGTACTGGTGTGCGCTACGTAGGTGAGTCAAAAGATAACCCTAAGAGCTCAAACCTAACTGTTCCTTCAGTCACTCTTTGGGATGCGTCAGTCACTTACGACATCACTTCACAGTGGCAAGCACAGCTAAACGTGAACAACATTCTGGATAAAGAGTTTGTTTCAGGTTGCGATTACTGGTGTTACTACGGCCAGTCTCGCTCTGTCATGCTAAACGCAAACTACCGCTGGTAATTGAACTTTCTACTCCCCTCTCTTGAGGGGAGTTTTCTCCTAAGAGTCATCCATGTTTCAACTGTCTAATATTGAGATCGTTCGAGGTGGACGTCAGATCCTCGTCATCGACCAACTTAACATCCCAACGAATGAACTAACTGTCGTTTTGGGCCATAACGGTTCAGGCAAATCGACACTGGTGAACCTGCTTTCTGGTCAAATGTCACCAGATAAAGGCACGGTAGCATTAAACGACACTTCCCTTTCATCACTCAAAACCAAAGAGCTGGCAAAGCAGATCGCCTATTTGCCACAAAAGCTGCCCTCCTCGGCTGGTTTAACAGTAGAAGAGCTAGTGCGCTTAGGTCGCTTTCCGTGGCGTGGCGCACTTGGTCGCTGGAAACCTGAAGACAAACAGATCATCGCAGAAGCCATGGGTCTCACTGGCGTAGCTCCGTTTGCTCAAGCATTAGCGGACGATTTATCGGGCGGTGAGCGCCAACGCGCTTGGGTGTCTATGCTGTTGGCTCAACAATCACCGATTTTGATCCTAGACGAACCGACCTCCGCGCTCGATGTTCACCATCAATTTCAACTGATGGCGCTACTGTCAGAGCTGAATAGAACCGAGAACGTAGGCATTATCGTGATCCTGCACGATTTGAACTTAGCACTGCGCTATGCAACCCACATTGTTGCGCTCAAGAAAGGTCAAATTGCGTTCGAAGGCAACGCCGACATGTTGCTAGATGAGGATCGCCTTTCTGAGTTGTATGAGTCACCGATTAAGCTCATTGATCATCCAACGCCAGCCAACACATTGGCGAGCCAAAAGGTGGCTGTTGTATGCGCATAATAGCTCGTTTACTTACTGTGGTTACACAATCTGCTTTTCTGTTGGCATTTTTTATGACTAATGCAAATGCAGTCATCACCGTTACCGATGAATATGGTGAGCATAGTTTTGAGCAAGCGCCACAACGCGTTGTTGCCTTAAACTGGGACATCTTAGAACAAGTTTTGGCGCTAAACGTAGAACCAATCGCAGCCCCAAATTTACCAGGCTACCGCCAATGGGTGGTTAATCCGTATGCACCAGAGTCAATTGAAGATATTGGAACCCGAGCAGAGCCCAACTTAGAAAAAATCGCCAGCTTGAAGCCAGATGTCATCCTTGCTGCGTCTCCACAGCAAGACTTGATTCCGTTACTCAAACAAATTGCTCCGGTAATCTATTTACCTAATTTTTCTGAAAGTGAGGCCGCAGCTGAAACGGCCATTCGTCACTTTCGTACGCTCGGCAAGCTATTCAATAAAGAGGCTCTTGCTGAACAGAAACTGGCAGAATTAGATGCTTCATTTGCGCAGATGCGCCAGCGAATTCGCCACTATTACTCTGAACCACTCAGTGTTCTGGTGATGCGTTTTTCAACGCCGAATACGGTGTTTCTTGCAACCGAAACTTCCACCACAGACTACGTGGTCAGAAAGCTGGGATTACAGACTCCAATTAAAGAGGCTCCACGCGCGTGGGGCGTAAAGCAAGATCGGATTAATCGACTTCAAAACCTTCAAAACAGCTACGTTCTCTACGTACAACCTTTTCCAGAAGAACGCAAACTGAAAGATTCGCCACTTTGGCAAGCGATGCCGTTTGTAAAGAAGCAGCGGGTAAATTCAGTCAGAGCAGTGTGGGCGTATGGCGGTGCTATGTCTTTGCAATACACCGCTGAAGCGATTACCGACAGTCTAATAGAGTTGGCACCAAAGCAATGAGAACGAAACATTATATTGGTTATCTGGCGCTGATTACGTTACTTAGCGTCTTTAGTCTACAAATTGACACTAATTTATCACTCTTCGAACAATGGCAATTATTAACAAAACCAGAGGTAGCGAGCGAATTTCGTGACGTATTTTTTACGCAAGCTCAGCTTCCTAGGTTAAGTATGACCCTGCTTGTTGGTGCCATGCTTGGTCTCACCGGCAGCTTAATGCAGCAATTAACGCAGAATAACCTCACCTCGCCGTTAACTCTTGGCACCTCTTCTGGTGCTTGGCTTGCATTAGTCGTGGTAAACATTTGGTTCGTCGATTGGGTAGCCGATTACTCTGCATTAGCCGCAATGGCGGGGGCTTTAGTGGCGTTTGGCCTGATCGTATCAATTGCTGGTGTGCGTAATATGACAGGTTTGCCGCTGGTCGTTTCGGGGATGGTGATTAATATCCTGCTCGGTTCTATCGCCACAGCCATCATTATTTTAAATGCTCAGTTTGCGCAAAATATTTTTATGTGGGGAGCAGGCGACCTCTCACAATACAGCTGGGATTGGTTTGAATGGTTGCTGCCACGCGCTGCTATTGCAATCGTCATTTTGATCGTCGCACCACGCATTCTGACTCTAATGAAACTAGGGCAAGAAGGCGCAGCAGCGCGTGGGTTAGCAGTATTACCTGCTTTTGGTACGTTAATGGTGATGGGTATTTGGCTGGTATCTGCCTCAATCACCGCAGTTGGCATTATCAGCTTCATCGGATTACTGACCCCCAATATCGCCAGAGCGATGGGGGCAAGAACACCGCGCGACGAATTGATCAGCAGCATGCTTTTGGGCGCAATGCTGTTAATCATCACAGACTCTGCCGCCATCTCATTAAGCTTATGGTTAGAGGAAACCATTCCTAGCGGCGTAGCGGCTGCAGCTATTGGCGCTCCCGCTTTAATTTGGTTTACTCGTAAAAAGCTGACGGCAACCGATCAACTTAACCTTTCAATGAGCCAAGGAAAAACGGCGCTTTCTAAACGCGCGGTATGCAGCATTGCGCTATTCAGTCTGGTTGGGGTTCTAGCTTACTCATTCGTTACCCATGGTATAAACGGGATCCAATGGTCCGTGCCAGGGGAGTTTCAATGGCAATTGCGCTGGCCGCGAATGTTAACCGCACTTTCTGTCGGTATTGCTCTATCCGTTGCCGGAATCATTTTGCAACGCATTGTTTACAACCCTCTGGCAAGTCCCGATATTCTCGGTGTGTCTTCCGGAGCCACGTTTGCCATTATTACGACAGGAGTCATCGCTGGGTCACTTCTATCCGCATTTAACTGGGGTATCGCTTTTTTCGGAAGTATGTCCGTCTTGATGTTATTGCTGATTATCGGTAAACGAAGCCATTTTAATCCATCTAACTTCGTGTTGTCCGGCATCGCACTAACGGCACTACTAGAAGCCCTCGTTCAATTTTCGCTAGCTCAAGGTTCTGGTGACAGTTACAAGATTTTATTGTGGCTAACTGGTTCAATTTATCGAGTCACAGCCGACACCGCACTGATGCTATGTTTGGCAATAATGGTTCTGCTTACCGCTGTATTCGCGATTTCTCGCTGGCTAACATTAATTTCCATCGGACGACAATTCTCAAATGCACGAGGACTTAACCCCACCGTAGCCAATACGCTAATGCTCACCATCGTTGCTTTATTATGCGCCTTTTCTACCGCTACAGTTGGTCCGATATCTTTTGTTGGCTTGGTCGCTCCCCATATGGCGATGATGTTAGGAGCAAGAAAAGTGAAAGAGCAACTAAGTGTCGGAGCCTTAATTGGTGCAACCCTAATGTTGTGGGCAGATTGGCTGGGACAAATCGCTATTTATCCAAGTCAGGTCGCAGCTGGCACATTGGTCGCTATTTTAGGCAGTACTTACTTTCTGTTTTTAATGCTGAAAAGTAAATTCAGCTAAGTATTCAGGGAATATAGTTAGAGCTGGAAATACCGTTAGAAAAACAAACCCCGCTATGTTTGATAGCGGGGTTTGTTTTAACTGGCGTACGACACTTCTCTATTTTTCACTCACCACAGGAAAGCGCTGCTCATAAAGTTCCATAAAGTCTTTACGAATCAAATGCTCCAAGTGGTTAGCTTTATCGGTCGGGCAGAAAATCATAACATGCAAAATCTGCTCACCATTGATATTACTAGAAATATGCATATGTGGCTCTGCACCGGGAAGATCGACCCCCGCGTGTTTTTCAATCATCGCATTGTAGCGATGCGCAACATCACTGAAGTAGCTACAATGCTCTTCAATCTTGTCGGTCAAGATTGGTAACAGAGGATACAAATTAACGAAGTCTTTCACCACGATAGAAAAATTGTGGTAGACGTAGCGCTTCATAAAATTGAGGTTCTTTACTGGGTAAGTAAAAAACATACTATTGGGTAAGGTCGCGGTTTTTCCGGTGTAGTGATATTGCCCATGGTGCAGGTCGATCTCTTGAATCACCGTCGCCATCATATTGTGCTCGATCACTTCGCCGCACAGTTTACCGACCTCAATCCAGTCACCGACACGAAAAGAACGTGAGCTTGCTCTTTGAATCGAGCCTGTAAAACACAAAATTATCTCTTTGGATGCCACAACAATGGCAACCGCTATCGCCGTGACACTTAGAGCAAACTCGTTTATTTCTGATTGCCATAAAATAAATAAAATCAGTAATGTAACGGCAAAGGTGCCGTTCTTAGTTCTGGACATCCAGCTGCGCTGATCTTCAGAAAGAAAGGCATGGTCACCACGAATCATCGATAAAATGGTACGACGAATTAACCACATAATCACAAAGATCAGTGCGGTAAAAATCAGTTTATGAGTGAGAAGAAAATCGACGACTAACTGCACTTTCTCCATTCCACGGCTCCCTTAGAATTAAAATACGGCCTAGTAACGGGTAACCATAACAAATTATTTTGTCAGTTGTCCGTGTTCACTCAAGTACTTTTGAGATTACTCCTCTCTAAAGGCGCGATTCATGCTTTCAGTGATTGGCTTTATTAAATAACTTAAAGGCGTTCGCGGTTCAGATAAAATAAGCACTTCCGCGTTCATTCCTGAAGTTAAGCGGTGTTTGGCTACATCTTCTTGCGAAATTGCAATTCTAGCGAGGTAAAAATCCTCTTGGTTTTCTTGTGAAAGCTTATCCGCAGAAATCGTTAACACCGTACCGTCTAATGGTGCCAACGTTCTAGCATTCAGAGCGGTCAGACGAACATGCGCCTGCTGACCCGGGTTAACTAAATCGATATCCTGAGGATTCACGCGAGCCTCGACTAACAACTTATCGTCTTGAGGAACCAACTCTAATAGCGTTTCACCCGAAGCAATCACACCTTTTTCGGTAAATACCTGCATGTTGACCACACGGCCTGCAATAGGTGCATTGATGGTTGTTCTCGCTACAATATCTTGGGCTGAGCGATACTCTTCACGGATGGCGACGATTTCCTTTTTGGTGTTTCGTAGCTCCTCGACAATCTCATTCAGTCTTTCAAGCTTCAACTCTTCAATTTGCGCTTGGTTTTCATCCAACCTTTTGCTTACTGTGAGTGATTGTCTGTCTAACTGACTTAAGGTACTCCGCACTTCCGCTGCAAGACGTTTGAGTTGAAGTAAGGTGGATTTACCCGAAAAGCCTTTTTGAACTAGAGCTTGGTTACTGTCTATTTCTTCGGTGATAAAATTGAGTCTTTCTCTCTCAATTACTTTGGTTTGCTGGAGGTTTTCCAGCTCCAAATTTGCCCCAGAAATACTCTGCTCAATGATGCTCAGCTTACTATCAAAGAATCGCTTTCTCGCTTCAAAGATCTTGTTTTGAACCAGTTGAGCTTCTTGGACGATATCGACGCGAGGAATACTTTCAAGATCATCAGACCATACGATCGTTGGCAATTCATCTAGCTCAGCACTTAGACGGTTTTCCTTCGCTAGAGTATGAATAAACTGACCACTTAATGAATCCAACTTCGCCATAGCTTGTCGCTTAGAGAGTTGAATTAATAATTGACCTTTTTCAACCAAGTCTCCCTCCTGCACGTACAGCTTTTCAATAATGCCGCCTTCTAGATGTTGAATTTCTTGTCGCTTAGTGAGAACAGACAAATCGCCATAAGCAATTGCAGCACTCTCTAATTTCGCTGTCGCAGCCCAGTAGCCTAGGCCACCAAGAAAAATACTTAGCGTCACCACACCAAGTAAAATTGGCTTTCGAAAGCTTAGTTTCGCTTGCGGACTAAAACGATAAACGGTTTCAGACGGATGCTGATTAACGGCTGGCAGTTGATTGCTCATTTCTTACCCTTGGAATATCTGTTCTTTCTTCGCCCATCAAGCGTTTTAATACTTCATCTTTAGCACCGTATAATTTGACTCGACCTTCAGCCAAATACAGCAATCTATCCATTTGTCGTAATGTACTCGGATTATGGGCAATGACGATAATCGTTGATCCTTGCGCCTTTAAATGGGCAATCAAACGTTGATATGCAGCCTCTCCTTCACCATCAAGGTTGGCATTAGCTTCATCGAAAATCACAATAGATGGATCGCCATAAACGGCCCTTGCAAGTGCGATTCTCTGCCTTTCTCCTCCAGATAAACCACGGCCATTTTCGCCAATAACGAAATCATAGCCTTTGTTTTTCTTGAGTATTAATTCATGACATCCTGCTAGTTGCGCCGCCTTGATGACTTTAGCGGGGTCTTCCTCTTTGAAGCGCGCGATGTTCTCCCGAATTGTGCCAGGAAACAACTCTACTTCTTGAGCGAGATAACCAAAATGGGCGCCGCGGTCTTCCGATGCCCAAGTAGACACTTCCATACCATCAAGCGTAACCTTACCCGCTAGTGGCTTGATCGTACCTAATAACAACCGAGCAAACGTCGATTTACCAGTACCAGAAGGGCCAATAACTCCGACAGCGACTCCGGGAGGAATAGATAAGTTGATCGATGAGAGTACAGGCTCTGTTGTGCCAGGATGGCGATAAGCAAGTCCAGTAAGTTCATAGTGTCCTTTTGGCTTTGGCAGTGGCATATTCGATTCATCTTGGCGCACGATTGCATCGATTTCTTTTAGTCGTTTATACGCGCCTTTAGCAGACATTGCACTTCGCCATGTTCCAATCGCCTGCTCCATCGGCGAGAGTGCCCGACTCATTAAAATGGAACTCGCGATCATCGCTCCCGCAGTAATCTCATGTTGGATCACTAACCATGCTCCGCCTCCCAACAAAAAGATCTGTAGTGAAGCACGTACAAACTTAGAAAAGTTAGCCATGTAAATGGACTTACTTGCAACTCGCTCTTCGAGCATATTGACTTCATTCACGCGCGACTGCCATTTCTCTAAAAACGCGTTCATCATCCCCATCGCAAGAATTGAATTGGCATTTTGCGTGGCTAGCTCGGCGTTGTTGATATGAGAGATCGCCCTAACTTCACTTTCTTGCATGGTTTTACGCGTCATTAGCTCATTGAGTAGCCCGAGACTAAACAATACGATAGACCCGAGTAACGCGATGTGACCCAATACTGGGTGCAATAAATATACGAACAAAATAAACAGCGGTGTCCAAGGCGCATCCAATAGTGGATAGGGTGCTTGGCTGCTCAAAAAGCTTTTGATGTTCTGAATGTCTCGCAGCGTTTGCGAGGTGTAACTCTTCCCTGTGTGCGATTGGTATTGAATGCTGCGCTTAAGCATAAAAGTGGACAGTTTGGTGTCCATCCAATAACCAAATGATTTACTCATTTGCGCGCGAGCGATATCAATAATCGACATAGTTAGTAACGCGACAATCACGATAATAGTGAGCAAGAGTAGCGTATCGGTTGAATAAGAGGATATCACTCGGTTGTACACTTGAAGCATGTACAAGGGAATCGAGAGGACTAGTAAGTTGATAAAAAGGCTAAAAGCGATTAGCAAGCCCGCAAGCGTGCATAGTTTTTGTCTCACTTCTTTGAAAACCGTTTTTTGCACGACTATTTCCGTTTAGATTGAAAATGTAGGCGCTAGCATAAGCTAGCACCTAACTTAAGACAGCCTCAAATACACTCTAGAATGACCGAGTTAGTTCACCTCAGCGTGACAGAGCCACACAAACTAAATCCCATTCTGAGTGATTTAAGTCATTTAGATTGCAAATAAATCCGCACCGTAAGTATTGATGTCAGTTTCGGTAACGCCAATGAGTTTCACGGTTAGATCAGCACCATCGGTAAACACGGCATTACCTACAGCATCATAGCTAAAGCTTAAATCACCGAAGTCTGTGACCGAGTCGCTAATAATGTGCAAAGAATCTTCACCAATGGTGAAATCCACAACTTTTGCTTCGCCATGGCCACCAAACTTATCCGTGAACACAAACTTATCGCCATTGCTGCCGCCAACTAGAACATTATCACCAGAACCAGCTACAAGAATATCTTCACCGACGCCGCCATTTAGTTTGTTGTCACCCAACAAACCCAAAAGCAAATCATTACCTGTACCACCGCCGAGGTAATCGTTTCCTGTACCAGCCCTTAGGATGTCATCACCAGCACCACCAGTTAGGCGATCATCACCGTCGCCGCCGATCACATAATCGTTACCGCCACCGCCAACAAACGAATCATTACCACCAAAACCAATAAACAAGTCATCGCCGCCATCGAAATCAGCAAATTGGTTATTTACACCTGCATCGCCTAGATACGTGTCATTGTCACTTGTGCTCATTTTTATTCCCTCTTGTCTTAATAATTGAATAGACCTTTTATTCTATGTCTGAGTAGATTTGTAACAGACATGAGAAGTCTAATAGTCAACCGAATAGGAATAAGTTTGAATATGGGATGATATTTCAGACTGACATTTTAATAATAAATATAAAACTTAGTACTTTATAGAGTATTTTCTTTTTATTACAGTAAGTTAATACTAGTACTACAGATTTCGCCTAGCCCAACTTGTTGCTTGCGTACGGTTCTTTACTTCTAACTTTCTAAAAATATTGTATAGATGTGATTTAATAGTATGCTCACTGATAAATAAAGAATCAGCAATTTCCATATTTGAACCTCCTTCTTTCAACATTTTTAAAACTTGAATTTCACGCCGAGTAAGCTCTACCTCGATAGCAGGCTCAATAATGCTATTCGCTTCTTTTCCTCGATAATAATTAACCAGCTGATCCAGTAATCTTCGAGACAGCCAATTATCTCCTTTTATTATTGCTTTTAACCCCTGACACACCTTGTCCATGGAGTCTCCCGGACCGAATATACCCTTTACATGCGGCCATGAGGCGAGTTCTTCTGTGTCTAAGTCATAACCTAAATTAAGCATTATGGTTCCTAGCACTTTATTACTATCTTTTAAATAAACTAAAGTTTCGGATGGAATCTCAACTGAAAAATCAACAAGCAAAAAGTAGCGTTCCGGAATGAGTTCGTGATAACTAGGGTTTTTAGTATCTATGATCGTTATTTTAGTTTCTATATTTTTAGAAAGCATTTCCTTAAAGTTTTCACTCTGTAAACTTTGTTGAGTGAGCATTAGGACTTCAGGCTTTTCCATATACTGTTCCATAATGTTTCTCATACTTTCAGTGACTTAACATTCTTAAATTAGTCGTTAATCGTCCGCACTTAGTGTGATATGTAAGTGCTAGTCCACAGAGTAAAGTTATTTGCTACTTTTTTAAATTCCAAAGTTATTAAAAAGAGAATCAAAAAAAGTGTTTCTCATAAAAGAAACACTTTTAACACATTTAGGTCACAGCAATGATTAAGAATTCACTAAATTAAATAACGTAATATTTCAAGGAGATTACACTGTTAACGAGTTATCCGAAATATTTTCTTTCGCCCAAATAAGTGCTTGGACTCTATTTTTTACTTCAATCTTCTTGAAAATATTGTGTAAATGAGTCTTTACCGTATTCTCGCTCACAAATAGTTGTTCGGCAATTTGTTGATTGGAAGCCCCCATAGAGAGAAAGGTAATTATTTGTTGCTCTCGTTTGGTCAAAATAGCGGGAACATTCTTATTTATAGGTTTGCAGTGGCGACGAAGGTGAGTAATGTATTGCTGAGAAAACTTACGGCTGAACCACATATCCCCCTGAAGCACCTTACCAATCCCAACTTGCAGCGTTTTTATATCATCAGAGGTATAGAAAATACCTGCTAGAGTACGCCAAGCAAAAAGATCTTCAGTCGAAATGGATTGATCACAATTAATTAAGATTTCGAGCGTATCTTTCTGTTGCGATTCTTTAAATTCCGAATAACGCCGAAATATTTCATCAGTGATCACGCTGCAATCAACAACAATGGCTGACGCTAAAGGCAAATCTAACGCTCCTTTAATAAGAGAGTCTGGTGTGATTAGAGCAACACTAATACCGAGTTTGGTCTCCAATACATCTTTCAGCAGAGATGACTGCAGACTGCCCTCCGTGATTAAAATGACATTTCTTGTTTTTTGTTGCTCCATCCTGATCGCATTCCCTTGGTCGCTTTTATTGAAATACGCAATAGATTTAGATAGAGCAGTAGTATTGTCAAGTATGAAAATAACTAGTACTAATTAATAACTCATTGAAGTGTCAATAATTTTTAAGTGGCAAGTATGTAAGAGGTATTAGCATTTTTCAGGCATTAAAAAAGGGAGCATACACTCCCTTTTTTGTATTTGAGTTGGTGATTTTGTCGCGCCCGTTAGAACCGAAACCTCACCCTAGCTTAGTGAACTGGAACAGAGTTTTTTTGGTTAAATTTACCAAAGTGTTGCTCTAGCACTTCTGGCGTCAACTTACCTTCTGCTTCCAGCTTTTTTAGCTCAGCGACGATCGCTTTTTGCTCTTCTAGCGACGGCAGTTTTACTTCTGGCTCCTGAGCGGCTTCCTGAGAAATCTGCTCTAGTTCTTTTTCGAAGTCATTCATAGTACTTACCTAAATTTAGTTAGTGAACTTTTAAACTTCGGCTATTCTATCCAACTCTATAGCTTGAAGCTACCAACCATCTTGTCCAGACGTGAAGAGAGCGCTTGAAGATCACGACTTGCATCCGCCAGCTCTTCTGCCGTTGCCGTTGTCATTTCATTGATCGCGTTGATTTCTTCAATGTTTTGGTTAATGGTATGCACCACAGTGGATTGCTCTTCCGTCGCCGTCGCAACTTGCGTATTACGATCAGAGATGTCTGTAATTCGCTCAGAAATATTGACTAACACTTCCACGGCTTCATCGGTTGAAGCAACCCCTTCAATAGTGACCGCTTTACCCGCTTCCATCGCACTTACTGCGTCTTGTGCGTCACTTTGAAGTTGGTTGATCATCCGTTGGATCTCTTCTGTTGAATCAGCAGTGCGTGACGCTAGGTTTCTTACCTCGTCAGCAACCACCGCAAAACCACGACCTTGCTCTCCAGCGCGTGCAGCCTCAATCGCGGCATTCAACGCGAGCAAGTTGGTTTGTTCTGATATGTCACGAATTACGCCCAGAATCGAGCCAATATCTTTAGTTGTCGATGCCAGCTGCGTGACGACAATATTGGTCGTTTCTACGTCATCAGCTAGGCGGCTAATCACCTCTTTGGCTTTCATAACCACTTCACGACCCGTTTGAGTATTATCAGAAGCCTGATTTGCCGTATCGGCAGCAGTAGCCGCGTTCGATGCAATTTCGCTGATGGTCGCCCCCATCTGGTTAATCGCCGCAACAACTTGAATGGTTTGATCACGTTGCTCTTGGCTGTTGTCATGTGTGGATGTTGCTTTCGTCGAAACACTTTCTGCCGCTTGACTTAATGAGCCGCTAGTTAAAGCAACTTCTTTCATTGTGGCGTGGATCTTCTCAATAAATCCGTTGAAGCCTTTTGAAAGCTGAGCAATTTCATCATTACCCTGAATTTCAATGCGCTGCGCCAAGTCGCCTTCACCTTGCCCAAGGTCAGTAAAACGATCGGCAATCAGTCGAATTGGTTTAGTAATACTATTTGCCAACCATACGCCCATCAGAATGAATACAACGGCGACAATGATGGTCGTAAACAGCATTTTTTGCGCAGTAGCATTTAGGTCCGCGAAGACTTCATCGACAGGAACTACACCAATGACAAACCAATTCATTGAAGGAACATACAAACTGGAAACAAACGTGTCCTGCCCTTCAAAGTCCACATTAATCAAATTGAAGCTGTTTTTATTCAGCAGTGCACTCGCATCACTACCAAATAGCTTGGTGATAGAAGTTTGGTTTTTACCTTGTTGACGATGTATTTGAATCTCACCCTGTTCGTTAGTGAGGAACACATAACCCGTATCTTCAATTTTAAACCCATTGAGCAGCGCAACCATGTCGTCCATCGACTTTGAAAGACCTGACATTGATGTACCATTTAAGTCTTGGTAGTTGGCAAACATTTTTACTTCGCCGTTTGCCTCTTGGAAAACGCTCACTGACGTTTCTTGACCAGAAGACGTAAAGCCAAAGAACCAAGCATCTTGAGTTCGATTAAGCTGACGCAAGAACCCGTTTTGATTCCAGTAATATGCCGTTTGACGATTGGCTACCGACGCATCATTAAGTCCGTACTGGGATTTAACGTTATTGAGCTGCTGAACTAACTGAACTTCTACCGACGGATCGCGGTCTGTATTAGATAGAGCTTCGACAATAAACTCGTTTGTTGCGAGCTGTTTTGCGGCTTGTTGCATCTCTACAACTTCGCGGTCAATTTCTGTATTGATTTGCTGCAGCATCGCAGGTAGTTCGATATCAATAAGACGGTGGCTCAACACATCTCTTGCATGACGCTGAGCCATAACACCAACGATAATTGTTGATGCTAAAACAGCAAACGTAATACCAAGTACAACCTTCTGTTTGATGCTCAAGGAATGAAGTTTCAACATATTCGGACCTTTTAAAAGAATCACTTGTTATTGGCCCCATAAGGGGAATCTGGTGCATATCTCATGACACGCACATCACAGAAACTTTATCGGCTCACATATACAAAACTAGAGGCATTTCTCACTATATTATGAAAAATAAATGTAACGCTCTGTCAGATAAGAACTTTCAGTGATAGCAAGTACTTGCAATTCTCTGCAGCGTCCCAATATTGAAAAGATAAATTGCGAAAGCGCATTGGAACTTTTTCCATCTGGAAAATGACCAATACTCAACACAAAAATCAAATGGATATCGAGAGTCCAAAGCATGCATAAATCTAACTTCGAAACTCTTCAGCAATACCTAGAGTCGCAGATCATTGGTCAGCAAGATCTAGTTAAACAACTGCTTGTTGCCCTTTTAGCAGATGGACATATTTTGGTTGAGGGCCCTCCTGGGCTGGCAAAAACCCGTGCAGTAAAATCGCTCTCAGATTGTGTTGAAGGCGACTTCCACCGAATTCAGTTTACCCCTGACTTGCTGCCAGCCGATTTAACCGGCACTGATATCTTCCGCCCTGAAACCGGAGAGTTCACTTTCCAATCTGGTCCTATCTTCAATTCTCTTATTCTTGCGGATGAGATAAACCGTGCACCGGCCAAAGTACAAGCGGCGATGCTTGAAGCAATGGCAGAGAAACAAGTAACAGCAGGTCGTCATACCTACCTGTTGCCAGAGTTGTTTTTGGTCATGGCGACTCAAAATCCGATTGAACAAGAAGGGACTTATCCACTACCTGAAGCGCAGCTAGATCGCTTTTTATTACATTTAGAAGTGGAATACCCAGATGCGGAACATGAGCTATCTATCTTGCGTATTAACCGCGGTGAAGCAAAAGGCGAAACTACCGTCGAGCGCCCAATGTTAAGCCAACAAGATATATTCACTGCGCGTAAAGAAGTGTTGGATATTCATATGGCCGAAACGATAGAGCAGTACATCGTCCGTTTAGTTATGGCAACACGTCGAGCCAGCGAATATGACACTGAGCTGGATAAGTGGTTGTCAATGGGCGTTAGCCCACGTGCCACCATCGCTCTGGATCGTTGTGCCCGTGCGCACGCTTGGCTTGCAGGTCGTGATTTTGTGTCCCCAGAAGATGTTCAAACCATGGCTTATCCGGTTTTGCGCCACCGTTTATTACTGAGTTACCACGCTCAAGCGGAAGGCATTACGGCAAACCAAGTCATTGATAAGCTGCTAAACCTCGTTGGCAGTGCATAAGACGAGGGAGTGATATGTCCACAACGCATCCACTGCCACCTCATGCGAATGGGGTGACATTAACCCTTGAAGAGCTGCTGCAATACCGCACTCAATCTGTACGTTGGTTGCCACCAGCACAAAGTGTCTGGTCGCAAATGAGCGGTAACCATACCAGCCGCCAAAAAGGGCGAGGCATGGATTTTATGGAAGTACGCCAATACCAACCTGGCGATGATATCCGCAGTATTGATTGGCGGGTAACTGCTCGTACAGGGAAAGCGCACACAAAGTTATTTGCAGAAGACAAAGAGCAAGCTGTGATTCTTTACCTTGACCTGAGTTCTAGCCTGCATTTTGGGTCTAAGTATATGCTTAAGTCGGTTCAATTGGCTCACTTTGCCAGCGTGTTGATTTGGCTCACTTTGGCTAAAAAGGATCGCATCGGTGCGGTGATTGACGATGGACATCAATGTTTTGAGTTTCGCCCTTCCTCTCTACAAAAACAGGGGCTGCGGATTCTTAATGCTATCGTCGATACACATAACGCGCAGGTGGCTCGTACTGCCAACAACGAGGCTCGTACACTGCAGTATACTCAGGTGTTAGAAACACTTCATACACTGACACCTAAGGGCAGCGAACTGATTATGCTCAGCGACTTTGCCCACATAAGCGCAGCAGAGTTGACGCAGTTACGTCGACTAAAACAGCACAACAGTGTGAGGGCTATTCAGTTTTATGATCCTTTAGAAAGAGGTGAAACAAACTTTAGAGGTCAAGTAAAAGCCTCGGATGGACAACGTAGTCAATGGTTCAACTTTGGCTCCAAGGGCCAAAGAAAGGAACTCGAAACACACTTTACTCAACACCAAGAAACCATTAAACAGCAATGCCATTCGATGGCGATTCCATTTAACACGCTATCAAGTGGTTGGCCCTTGATTTCACAATTAAGCTAACAAACTGTACAAGCAGCATTTATTAAGCAGTAATAATAATGACAACAAACAACCAAAGCCTAGACCTTGAACCTCTGATTTTACCAAACGCTCCGGATTGGTTTCCGCTCGCTTGGGGATGGTGGGCAGTGCTTGCGGCCACCGTACTTTTCGTTTTCAGCATTTATCTTTATACGAAGTGGCGTAAAAAACGCCTACGCGCGCAAAAGGCAGCCTTAAAACTTTTAACTCAATCTGTCACACCTCATACCCCTTCCTCTGCTCTAGAAATATTGCGTCAGGCGGCATTGAGTTACTTTCCGCGTGAAGAAATCGCGCCATTAACTGGAATCGCTTGGTATGAATTTCTCGATAGCCATACCAAAGAAACTCGATTCGTAGACAAACAACATCAGTGGCAAGAAGCGCTGTATCAGAAATCCTCTCAAGAAAATCATCAAAGCTTGGTCGATGATTGTGTCTTTTGGATAACTCACGCTTTGCCACCAAAGAAAAAGGCAAATAACCGTGACTGAGCAAACACTCATAACCGATCTTGCCCAATGGCTAAACATTGAATTTGTCTGGTGGTGGGCACTATTTTTGCTGCCTGTCCCCTGGCTGGTATACAAGCTCCTGCCACAAGAATCTCAACAAGCCGAGATCAAATTGGCGTACTTACCAACTAATGAGAATGGCAGCAAGCCTAGGCAAGCCCTGCAAAAATCACTATCAATGGCGATCTGGGTTCTTCTTATCATTGCTTGTGCGCGTCCAGTTTGGTTTGGTGATCCAGTTGAGTTCCAACCCAAATACCGGGACTTGATGTTAGTCGTCGACCTATCTGGCTCGATGCAGCAAGAAGACATGGAGCTCAACGGCGAATACATCGACCGCCTCACCGCTGTCAAAAAAGTTCTGTCTGATTTCGTGGCAAAGCGAAAAGGCGACCGTCTCGGGGTTGTTTTGTTTGGCGATCACGCGTATTTGCAAACGCCACTCACTGCAGACCGTAAAACCGTCATGCAGCAGATTAATCAAACCGTCATCGGCCTGGTTGGTCAACGAACCGCCATTGGTGATGGCATTGGTCTAGGCACGAAAACCTTTGTAGACAGTGATGCTCCGCAACGAGTCATGATTTTGCTTAGTGACGGCAGCAACACTGCCGGTGTGCTCGAACCGCTCGAAGCAGCGGAAATCGCAAAAAAATACAAAGCGACCATTTACACCGTAGGCGTAGGTGCTGGTGAAATGATGGTGAAAGAGTTTTTCATGACTCGTAAGGTTAACACCGCAGCCGACTTGGATGAGCAAACACTAACTAAAGTGGCAGAGATGACTGGTGGACAATATTTTCGGGCGCGAGATACTGATCAGCTCGAAAAGATCTACGACACGATCAACCAGCTCGAGCCCGTGTCAAGCGACACGCAAACTTGGCGTCCGCAGTCAGAATGGTTCCCATACCCATTAAGCGCTGCATTCGTACTGTCGGTATTGTTATTCCTACTGAGGAGAAAACATGGCTGAGTTTATTTTCCTTAACCCTTATTGGCTTTTGGGGCTTATCGCAATCCCTATTGCGCTCTTGCTCAATCACAAATTTAGAGCAAAAAAATCGACACTGATTGCCCCTCACCTAGCTAAAGTGCTCGGACAAAACACGCAGTCCAAACACTATTTTATTCTCTGGGGCGTAGCTTGGGCCATTGCCTGTATTGCGCTAGCGGGACCAAGCTGGCAATCCAACGCTCGCCCAAGCTTTGAGTTAAACCAAAACCGCATTTTGGTGCTTGATATGTCTCGCTCGATGTTCGCTACGGACATCAAGCCTAATCGACTCGCGCAAACACGTTATAAGGCACTGGACTTACTTCCTAAATGGAAAGAAGGGGCTACGGGTCTTATTGCTTACGCTGGCGATGCCTATAACTTAAGTCCACTGACGACTGATTCCAGTACGCTTGCTGGAATTATCGAGAATTTGTCACCAGAGCTGATGCCTTTTCAAGGGGCAAACCTGCCTTCCGCAATTGAATTAGCGCTCAACCAGTTCTCTCAAGCAAGTGTGCAACAAGGCGACATCATCGTGTTAGCTGATGACCTTGATGAGTCAGAATTGTCTCGCGCGTTGAATTTGGTCGAAGGTAAAAACATTCGCATCTCAGTTCTTGCAGTAGGAACCGCTAATGGCGCTCCCATCGCCCTACCCGATGGTTCTCTTTTAAAGACAGCACAAGGCACAACTGTCGTAGCGAAAACAAATCTGAAGAATTTACAAATACTAGCAAAGAAAACAGGTGGAATTTTTGTTCCTATTCAGCACACCAATCGCGATGTTGAGAACATTTCGGCCTTTACGAGCAACGTTGGCAGTCAACTTTCGGCCAAGAAGAGTGAAGAAGTGAGCACTGACTCTCGCTTAAACGGTGGCTTTTGGTTGCTGCCGCTTTTACTTCTGCCTGCAGCTTTACTGTTCCGACGCGGCCTGATTTGGATGTTTTTGGCCACAATAATACCGATGACTTGGACACAACACGCCGAAGCAAATCCGTTCTTAAATGCCGACCAACGAGGAGCGGAACTCTACAAGCAAGGTGAGTATGAACAGGCGCAAAACCTATTTACAAACCCAAGCTGGAAAGGAGCCGCCAGTTACCAAAAAGGTGACTACGAAGCCGCTATCGAAGCATTTTCTCATGACTCCTCTCCTAACGGCCGCTATAACCTTGCCAACTCTCTGGCGCAAAATGGTCAATTAGAAGAAGCAGCAGAGCTTTATAAAAAACTGCTTGAAGAAACGCCCAACTTTGAAGCTGCAAAGAAAAACTTGTCGGTTGTGGAACAGAAGCTGAAACAGCAACAGCAACAGCAACAGCAACAGCAACAGCAACAGCAACAGCAACAGCAACAGCAACAGCAACAGCAACAGCAACAGCAACAGCAACAAAAGTCTCAAAACGGTGAGAAGGAAGAGCAAGGACAACAGTCACAAAATCAGCAAGAATCTGAAAATAAAACAGAAAAGCAAAAAACAGAGCAACATCGACCGAAACGAGGTGAAAAGCAGGCTCAGGAACAAGGTGAACCAATGCAGGCTCAAGTGCAGCCAAAAAACACGCATCGGGATGATCCTGAATTCCGTCGTCTAGAAGCCGTCGAAAGCGCTCGCGATCCAAGCTTTTTGATTCGTGCACAAATGCAGCTTCAAGCTCAACAAAAACAACCTCCACAACAATCTCAAAAGGAGTGGTAAGCCCCTGATGAACAAAGGCGTACAACTGATCTTTATTCTTGTGGCCAGCCTATTATCCAGCTTCTCGGTGATGGCACAGACGCTTCAAGCAAGCGTCAATAAAACACAAGTTGCTAAGAATGAAGTGATCAACCTCAGAATCATGGCAGATACTGAGCTCAGCTCAGATGCAATTGACTTTAATGTACTTGAGAACGACTTTTTCTTGGGTCAACCTCGTTATGGGCGCTCCAGCAATAACATTAACGGAAGAAAATCTGTACGTACTGAGTGGAGTGTCTCGATTGCGCCGATGAAAGAAGGTGTTCTGACTATTCCGAGTTTTTCCGCAGATGGCATGAGAACGGAGCCAATAAAGCTTCGTGTCACCGCAAGCCAAGCTGAACCCAATCTCGATAACCTATTTAGCTTTAATATCAGTGTCGACAACAGCACGCTGTACCCTCAGCAATCTGCGACATTACGTATGCAGCTTTTGATCAAAGCAGATACCCGCCGTCTTGATAACCCACAAATTGTGCCTCCACAGATTGAAGGCATGAAGCTTGAAGCGATTGGTGGCTTACAGCAGGGGCAAAAGATCTTAAATGGATTAGAAGTAGCGGTCATTGAACAGTCGTTTCGCTTAACGGCGAATCAGCCGGGTACTTACACCTTGATAGGTCCTAGACTGACAGGCTCTTACATTTATGGCGACAGCTTGACGGGCTCTACCAAGATCATGCCAATCAACACCAAAGCTGAGCAAATGCCTATCGAGGTAAAACCAATCCCAAGCGAATTTGAAGGGGAATGGCTTCCAGCTTCAGCGTTAGAAATGACGCAGAGCTGGCAAGACGATCAAGGTAATCCACTGTCGGTTAATGCGCTCAACACTGTCAAACAGGGCTCTTCACTCACTCGAACCATTCAAATTAAAGCTCGCGGAACACAAGCCGAATACCTTCCACGAGTAAGTATTGATTATCCAAGTTCGCTGCGGGTCTACCCAGAACAGCCTCAATTCGACAGCGCGAGAGATGGCACCGTTATCATGACAGTGAAGCAAGTCATTATCCCCACTGAGGCTGGGTCATATACCTTGCCGGGATACCATTTGAACTGGTGGGACAGCCAAAATGATGAAGCGAAAAAAGCGACGTTACCAGAGCTACAATTAGATATAGAGCAAAGTGACACCGGGCTTATCACGTTGCCGGAATCGCCTCTGCCAACACCACCTGAGTCAGCCATCAGTCCCGAACCAAACGGTGGAGTGAGCAGTCTCTGGCAAACCCTGACCTTTGTTTTCGCTGGACTTTGGGTGGCGACGTTAGGAATCGCGATTTGGGCATGGAAGAAGCGTCCTATGACGGCGAGTAACACGGTTTCGAATACCGAGCAACCTCTTTGCGTTGATGCGTTGAAAAAAGTCATCAATGAAGGGGACGCTGCTAAAATTGAACGCTCAGTAAACGAGTATCTAAACACTCACCGAGACAGGTTAAGCTCTGGTGATGCGCAAGCCGTAAAACAAGAGCTTGACGCCATGAACCAAGCGCGTTTTAGTGCCAATCAACAACCTTGGCATCCAGACTCGCTACTGGCAAAAATTCAAAACCTTGGCAAAGCAAACGTAACGAAAACCGACCACCAGCTAGAAAAACTATAAAGCAAAATGGCAGCTCAAGAGAGCTGCCATTTTTCTTGTGCGACCAAACTCACTTTAGCAGTTTTATCTAAAAATCAACCAAACTGTCTCAGTAACTTTGATGTTATGAGCATCACTTATTCAACAAAAGCTTGATGCTCGTACTCATATCGCCTTACGCAATTTCGACCATGGCTCTTCGCTTGATAGAGTGCCTTATCCGACAGCTGATAAAGATGGTCGAAATTAAAGTCTTTGCCTTTCGTTTTGTAGCAAGAATAACCGACTGACACGGTGAGCAACTCCCCTTCTGGGTTGTGTTGGTGTTTGATGCCTTCATCTTCAATGCATTGACGAATACGTTCCGCTCTCTGCTTTACCGCCTCTTGATCGGAGCCGATCATTAGTAACACAAACTCTTCTCCACCAATGCGACAGAAAACCTCGTCTTCGCCTTTGGTATGATGATCCAAGATATGACCCACGCGCATTAATGCGATATCCCCTTCGAGATGGCCATAGTGATTATTAAACAATCCAAAGTGATCAATATCAATCAGGATAAGACCAAAGGACATCGCTTCCTCACACTCTAGCGCGCAATATTTCTGCATCACATGTTCTAACATACGACGATTGCCAAGACGTGTCAGAGGGTCAAGTTTAGAAAGCACCTCAAGCTGTCGGTTGGCTTCCTCCAACTCTTTGGTTCGGTTCTGTACTTCTAGCTCCAGGTTTTCGTTTAATCCGCGAATCGCCTCTTGCGCTTGAGTGCGCTGCAAAACCTCCGCTAGACTGGAAGCGAACATACGAATCACTTCACGTAGCTGAGAAGTCAGCGGCGCGCGCGTCAATAAGTTATCAACGGCAATAAAGGCGATGGGCCCGCTGCTATTAGAAGTCAAAACCGTCATCGCAGCCCAGCCAAAGCCGACAATATTACAGTCATGATAAATAGGAACGGATTCCTCAAATGCAACTTCACTAGGTACGGCGCGAGCTAAATTGATCAACGAAAAGTCTTGTGTCTCACCAAAGAAATAAGACTCATCCACCACATTGCCTTGAATGTCAGTCCCCCAAGTACCTTGCATGTATGAGCAGTTTTCATCGGTCAAAAACACCGCCATCCGATCAATACCAAGATTTTTGATGGCAAAAGTGACGGCCGATTTACATACATCACTGACGGTTGTACAGCGTGATAGCTCAACCATGCTTGAATGCAACATACGCACGTTCTGCTCTTGGCGCTTTCGAATGTAAATTTGTGAGAAAAGGGAACCAAACGAGTCCAACATCTGTTTTTGATACGCTGTTATCGGCTTGCGATGAATAAAGTTATCAAGCGCGAACCAACCAAATGGCTCATTGCCATCACGTAGAATCAACATCGCGTTCCACCCCTGCCCAACCACTTTACCTGCCGTGTATATCGGCGCATCTTCCACGATCACTAGGTTGCTCTCAAGGCTCGACAGCGCAGCGATGTATTCCTCACTCAGTTGATGAAGGTCGTACTGCGTGTGGAATTCATCGATCGTAATACCAGACTCATCCGTGCCGTATGTACCGCTGAAACTTCGCTTTTTCATGTCCAGCAGCATCAGTGTGGTGCGGTCAAACCCCAACCGTTGACGTAGCGCTTCGACGGCTTTGTAATACAAATCTTTTAAGGAATCAGGGTTGGAGATCTCGAGAGCAACTTGCTGAACTAACTTCATGTTCTCGATAAAGCGCTCGCGTTGGTTAATTTCATCGACATATTGCGCTTCACGAATGTCTCTGTGTCTCATCTCTTGCGACGCATTTTTCTCGGCGCGAATGCACTGCCAACGCGCCGCTGCAAGCTGCATTGCATCATAGCTTTCTTCATAGATATTGTGTGCCGTGCGAGCATGAACAGACTGAATCAGTAGGTAGGTGCGTTTGATAGGCGTGTTATCGAGCATCATTATGTAACTATCTCCACCTAAATCTTGGGTGTGATTCCAGTTACAAGTATTGATCGCCAGAGGAATGATGCTTTCAGAAGTGTCAAACTGACTCGCCCACTCCCAGAAGCTGTCAGGATAGCTTTGGATTGGGTAAAGCTCCCCGCGAGAGAAACTCACAGAATAACGAGGATTGATTGAAGGATCTTCAAAAATGGCTAAGGCTTGAGGGGAGAACAAACTCTCTAAATGATCAAATATCGCCTCCGCTAATAAGCGATGATCCCTCGTTGAAGACACTTTTCTTGTAAAACTTCTTAAACTCACCCTACCAACCTAATCTACTTTTTTATTCTCGATAAAAAACTACTTAGGCCATCATATGCAATCAATACAATCAAATTTGAGCTGTTAAGTCATTCGCAAAATTATCAGACTTAGTTTCACATTCGAGAGCTCTTCAGCACTTTTATAACCGTATTTCACATAAGTTACATGTTCTATAAAAAAGGGGGATATTTGTGCTTCCTTGCAAGAATTATTGGTATAGGTTGGTGTTATAAATCTGCAGCTTGAAAAGAAAAAGGCCCCTCAAAAAGAGGGGCAAAGTTACCATCGCTTATAGTTATTTAGTTATGCTTGTAAATATGGCGAATTAACCGAAATCACCATTTACGTAGCCTTGAGTACGGTCATCTTGAGGGTTGCTGAAGATCACTTGAGTATCGTTATGCTCAACCAGTTCGCCCATCAGGAAGAACGCAGTACGGTCAGAGATACGACGCGCCTGTTGCATTGAGTGAGTCACGATAACGATGGTGTAGTTCTTCTTCAGCTCTTCCATCAATTCTTCGATTTTATGTGTCGCAATTGGGTCAAGTGCCGAAGTTGGTTCATCCATCAGAATCACATCCGGCTCCATAGCGATCGTACGAGCGATACAAAGACGCTGTTGCTGACCACCCGACAGACCAAATGCGTGTGACTTCAGACGATCTTTCACTTCGTCCCAAAGTGCTGCACCGCGTAGTGAACGCTCTACCACTTCGTCAATGTGTTTCTTGTCTTTGATACCTTGAGCACGTAGGCCGTAAGCCACGTTTTCGTAGATGCTCATCGGGAATGGGTTTGGCTTCTGGAACACCATGCCAACCTTGATGCGAAGATCCGCGACATCAATGTTGCCGTAAATGTCTTCGCCGTCCATCGCCAATTTACCCGTGATTTTCACGCCTTCGATTAGATCGTTCATGCGGTTCAAACAACGTAGAAGCGTTGATTTACCACAACCTGACGGGCCGATAAGCGCCGTTACTTGGCGAACTGGAATTGGTAGGTTGATCGATTTCAGTGCTTGGTTTTCACCGTAGAATAAGTCTAGGTTTTCAATATCAAATTTGTTCATTTTCTTAATCTCTTAAATCTTGAATTCGTGTCTTTTAACGTGCGTTCTTAATTAGTGTTGTTAGTAAGTTGCGGTGTTAAAACGTCTAGCAATCAGTTTCGTTACCATGTTGATCAGAAGAACAACCACGATAAGCACTGTTGCGGTACCGTAAGCCTGATTCCATTCTTCAACGGTAAACAGTTCGGTAGTCAGTTTGTATAGGTGAACGGTTAATGTACGACCTGAATCCAATAAAGAATCCGGAATACGTGCAACCATGCCTGCTGTCAGAAATACAGGAGCAGACTCACCAATGACACGACCAATACTTAGAATGACCGAGGTTAAGATACCTGGCATTGCACTCGGAAGAATCAAACGCCAGATAGTGTAAATTTTTGAAGCGCCAAGGCCGTAAGAGCCTTCACGATACGTTTGAGGCACTGCCATTAGTGCTTCTTCCGTAGTACGGATGATCACTGGCAGAATAAGAATACTTAGAGTCAGTGCACCCGACAGAATCGAGAAGCCCAGACCAAGAATTGCCACGAAGAACGTCATACCGAATAGACCGAAGATGATCGACGGGATACCCGCCAACGACTCAGTACAGAATCGGATAATTTTTACCAATCGGCTACCGACTTTCGCGTATTCGGTTAAGTAGATTGCCGTCATGATACCCAGTGGCGCCGCTACCGCGATGGATGCGATAACCATGTAGATGGTCGAGACGATCATCGGGAAGATACCGTGCTCTTCACCAGTACGTGTGTAGTTATCAGTAATGAAGTTCCAATCTACGTGTTGTAGACCATTTGATAGGATGTACCAGATAATCCAGAACAAAAAACCTACCGTTAGTGCTGCCGAAATCCAAACCAAAGCGTTAAAGACGTTATCTTTGAACTGGCGAGCTTGTTTTAGTTTTGCGCGATCCATAATAGTCACCTTTAACGAGCGATTACTTCGCTTTTTCTCGGTTTAGGTAAAGAAGTACAGCGTTCAACGACATGATGAAGACCAGAAGTACAACACCAGTGGCGTAAAGAGCGTTGGCGTGAATACCACTTGCGTAAGACATTTCAATCGCGATGTTTGCGGTTAGCGTACGTGCCGAATCCAGGATGCCTTCTGGCATAGCAGGTGCATTACCCATCACCATGATGATCGCCATTGTCTCACCTAGAGCACGGCCAATACCCAAAATCACACCCGTCATGATGCCTGAACGAGCCGCTGGAACGAGCAATTTGAAGATTGTGTATATTTTCGAAGCGCCAAGTGCCAAAGAGCCTTCTTTGTATGCGCGAGGCACAGCTCGAATAGACGTTTCAGATACCGTGATTACGGTCGGTAGAATCATCACACCAAGCACGATGATACCTGCCAAAATCGTGTTACCCGCAGGGACATTAAAGATGTTTTGAATCAGCGGTACAATGATAACCAAACCAAAGAAACCATAAACCACAGACGGGATACCTGCCAAAAGCTCAACTGCAGGACGAATAATATCCGCAAGACGCTTTGGTGCAATTTCGGCAATAAAGATAGCCGTCAGCACACCAATTGGCACACCGACGATTACCGCACCTGCCGTCGATACAATAGATGCAACAATCATTGTCGCAACACCGTACAGTGCAGGCGGCAGCCAGTTTTGTCCAAGAACGATGCCCGATATACCAGCTTCTTGGAATGCCGGGATACTCTCTCGAACAATGAAGTATGCAATAACGGCTAATGAGACGATGCCGATAACGGCACTGGTTAGGAACAAGCCGTGGAAGATACGCTCTTTCCAGTCTACGCGACGTTTCTCGCGCAGGCCGGGCTTGCTGATAGCTTTAGCGTCAGTATTCATAAGCTTTTCACTATTTGTTGCGATGGTCATTTAAAAAATCTCACGGTTCTGGGCGTTTTGCCGGTGAACACTATGGATAGAAAAGGCTCAGCCCTAAATGGTGGGCTGAGCAAACTTAAGAGTCCCGATAAAATTAGTGAACTGAGATGTAACCGTTTTGGTCAACTAGCTTTTGCGCATCTTCAGTTAGCATCCAGTCTAGGAATTTTTGCGTTTCAGCTGATGGCTTGCCTTCTTTGTAAAGAACAAGGAATGGACGAGCTACTTTGTAAGAACCGTTTTTCACGTTAGCCACTGTTGCATCAACACCGTCGATTGCTAGAGCGTTAACTGTGTTGTCTACCGTACCTAGTGAAATGTAGCCGATTGCGTATGGGTTAGATGCAACCATTGTTTTGAGTGCGCCGTTACCGTTTGCAACTTGAGCACGTTGAGAGATAGCTGATACCTTCTTACCAGAAATCTTCATTTTAAGAGACATGATGTCTTCAAATGCGCCACGAGTACCTGAAGCCGTGTCACGAGTAATTGCTACGATTGGCTTGTCTGCACCACCGACTTCTTTCCAGTTTGATACTTCGCCTTTGTAGATTGCAGTCACTTGCTCTGCTGTTAGGCCAGGCAGTTTGTTTTGTGGGTTAACAACCACTGCGATACCATCACGAGCAACCACTTCTTCGATTAGTGTTGATTCTTTTTCAGAGTCTTTTAGATTACGAGAAGACATACCAAGGTCTGCTGAACCATTTTTTGCTGCTTTAACACCAGCTGAAGAACCAGGGCCTTGAACTTCGATAAATACGTTAGGGTTCTTCTTCATGTACGTTTCAGAGAAAACTTCCATCAGTGGAGTTACGCTGCTAGAACCCACTGCAGAGATAGTTTCTTTAGCAGAAACAGGAGTCACTGCCATTGCGCCTAGAAGTGCGATTGCACCGATTACTGTCTTTTTCATCACAATTTCCTTAAGTGGCTTTATTGCCGTTGTGTTTCACTTGAACGGTGCTCACTTTAGAATTTGAATATGACAGTTGTGTTTCACTTAGTTGAACCCTCTATGACACGTTGTCATTTCTGTATATTAATTCCGCGACTGATCCCTCTACCGTTTTTAGCTTAGCGCTTTTATAAATTGCCGCGCGTTCAAAATGATAACTCCATCGATTTTGGTACATTTCATAACAATTGGATATGAGTAAGTCATTGATTTGACGAGTATGGCAATTAAAATCGAAATGCTTATTTATAAAAAAGATAATAATCAAACCGATAGAGGGTCAATCATGCGTCAACTTCTTAGTACGCTTTCTATTAAACTGCAGGTCTTTTTACCTGTTCTATTCACCGTTGTATTACTCATCATTGGATTGAGCGTCGGAATCGGCAAGCTCGACCAAGCATTCAATAAGGTTTCCACTTCCACCAACAAGCTGATCATTCATAAAGAGGAACTCAGCGCCATCGTAGACAACACCTACGCCATGCGCATCAAAGCCATTTACAGTCTATTTAGAGCCGAAGATGTCCAATCTCTCAACCAAGAACTGTCTGAACGACAAAACAAAAACCGCGATTTTCTGAATTCCATCGATAGCCTCCCAGGCGTTCAAACCGAAGTGAATGCAATGCGCAAAGCCATGGATCACTATGTTGATTTCACGCGCGTCACCATGACACCTCTACTCACCACCAAGCACTCTTCTGGCTACACCACATCCGATTTCAATCAAAAGTACGAATCTGCGATGGCAGAATACCGATTGGCTGGCGAAGCAATGATCAACGCCATCGACAACCTGTCTAAACAATTGAATCAAATCGTCACCGATGAAGTGGAAGCGAATGGCGAACAGCATTCAACCACGCTCACTTACAGTGCGGTTTCACTTGCGGTGATCTTGAGTGCTGCTTCGCTTATTAGTTGGATACTAGCCAGCTATATCGTTGCACCGATTCGTAACCTTCAAGGAACCATGCAAGAAGTCGCGAAGGGAAATCTATTGGTTAAAGCCGAAGCCATCGGAAAAAACGAAGTGTCGCAACTGGCTCAGGATGTAAACCAAACCATCGACAAACTGCGTGAAACCGTGAGTGCATTAGTTCGAATTAGTGAAGATGTGGCATCAGCATCGACCGAGTTAGCGACTGTTATGACTCAAAGCAGCGTTAACTCAGATGAAGAAAAGCAAGAAGTTGAGCAAGTAGCTTCGGCAATCAACCAACTAGAATCGACTGCAGCTGAAGTGTCGACCAATGCACAAGAAGCCGATAGCGCATCAAATCAAGCACGCATGCTTACCTCACAAAGTCTGAGCATGTTTGAGGAAAGCACTCGCGCAAGCGAAAAAATGGCAGAACAACTCAACGAAGCCGCAGCCGTCGTGACATCGCTGAAAGATCAATCAGAACACATTGGTCGCGTGATCGAAGTGATTGAAGGCATTTCTGAGCAAACCAATTTGCTTGCACTGAATGCAGCGATCGAGGCTGCACGAGCGGGCGAAAGTGGCCGAGGCTTTGCGGTAGTCGCCGATGAAGTACGTATGTTAGCGGCGCGAACTCAGGAATCGACAAAAGAGATCCAGACCATCATTGAAGAGCTTCAACAGCAATCTGGTCACGCGAATGAAAGCATGCACTCTAGCTTAGCCATGTTGTCAGACAACCAAACTCTGGCACAAGAAGTTAGCCAATCACTTGTTAATATCAGTAACGCTATCGCCGATCTGAACTCAATCAACACGCAAGTGGCGACCGCATCAGAAGAGCAGAAACAGGTCACGGCCGATATCAACAACAACTTAACGAACATCTATGAACTAGTGAGCCAGAACGTGACTGGCATTACGCAGTCCGCCGCTGCCGCTCAAGAGCTTTCAGACTTAGCGGAAAACCAAAAGCACCAACTTAAGCAGTTCCAAGTTTAAACATTCTGCTCAACACGATAAGTTCCAAAGGTTAGAAATGAAGAAAGCTCCGCACTGGCGGAGCTTTTTAATATCTGGATTAGAGAAAATCCAACGGTGTGGTTATTCTTCGTCAGTGACCAGTAGAACAGAGAAAGTGTTCGTTGGCTCTAGTGGGTTCCAGTTGTAAACCTCACCATTCACTGAATCAAACACCATGACATTTGACCCATCACCGTTTGGAGTGTTACTCCAGATGTAACCTGCATAATCACCCACCTCTAGCGTGTAGCCACTTGCGAATGCAGTGCCGTTCATCGCAGGGCTGTGGCAAGCACGCTCCGTCAGCGCGACCAATTCCTTAATGTTTGGCAAGCGCCAATTCTTTTTGCCAGCGAAGTCATGTAAAGCATGATTACCCGATTCATTGCGGATTTGCTCAGCGGTTGATAGCGCTAACTGCCATGACATCTTAGTCGCAGCGCCGTCACATGCTTCATTTGCCGCATTCCACGTTGAGCCAACAGGGCAACGCATCCACGTTAGGCCCGTTTTTAAGTCAGTTACCGTCCCAGCATCAGAGTAGGTGTAACGAGAGTTAGGCGCTGTTTTTCCAAAATCAGCTGAACATTCTTGTGCCGCCATGGCTGCTTGAGAAGCTAGAACAAGAGATAACGCGGTGATTAGTTTCTTCATCTTATTGGCCCTTTACTGCTACTAGACGGATTGGGAATTGGAATGACGCGCCTGCGTTACGCTCCACTTTGTCAGAATAAATCTCAACAAAGCTGACGTAACCACGGTCAGCGCCTTTCGCTGCAACGACTGCAAATTGAAGCGCACCTTCGTAGTTAGCAGTAGAGTAATTATTAAATGTGAAATCACTCAGCCAAATAGCACCGGATTCAATATCAGGGCTGCCCTTACCCTGTTGAGGGAAGTAAGCTGTCGTCATACCATAGACATTGCCGTCGGTATCTTTCTCTGTCTCACCTAAGTCGAGAACATCGTAGAACTCTTGGTATGTTGGTAGGCGCCAATCAGTAATGCCACATAGTGATTGCTTGTTTATATGTTCAACATATTGGCTTGTTGAACAGATGCCATCAGCAGCATCCACACAACCAACAACTTCAAGATCTTCGTAATACGGTTTGAATGTTGCTGACTCATACACGAATGTACGATCTTTAAATTGAACCGAGCTCGCATCCGCACTTTTGTTTTCCCAAACAAGACCAGTACGCTCGTCCATAGTACAAGCCCACTCCGTGGCATCTGCAGCTAAAGCAGCACCTTGTGAATCTAGCTTAACGAACTTAAAGCCAGCGCCTGTCGACGTTTGCTTGTCCTCTTTGTCGAAACCGTATTCCGCATCTTGACCAGGGTAAGAAGCTTGAACCTCAGCAACGTCTGTGGCGCCATCAGCAAAATGAAGAACGGCGCCCGTATCGTTGCTGCCAACCGTTTGTTCAGCAACCGCTGCAATTTCTTCAGCAAATGCACTCACTTGAGCTTCAGACAGAAGATCAGAAACCAACGATTTACCTTGGAAGCTAAGGCTTTGAGCAAGCAACGCTACACCTTTGGTCATTTGTTGTGGTTGCATCGCAGCTAATAGCGCAACCGTGTTTTGCTCTAGCTTGTCTAGCTCGCTGGCTTGTGCGTTAGACATTACCGTACCAGACAGAGAAACGCCGGCATCGGTGAGTTGCGCTTTTACGATCTCTTCAGCTTGAGCAACGGTTTTACCGTCAATTACAAGACCTGCGAGCAACGTTGTTAAACCATTGACCGTGTTACCCGTTGCTAAGTTTTGGCCCGGAGCCGCAAGACGCAACGTTTGGTTTGAACCTTGATCAACTTGAGCAAGAATGGTGCTGGTTAGTACGTTCTTGTTGCTTGAAGTCAGGCTAAATGTACCAGCATTATCCGTTTTAGCACTCGGTTCAGTGGTATCACAAACGTAGTTTTGGTTTAAATCGATGCACACTGGCGTATCAAGAAGTGTACCTGCAGAAACGATGGTGCCAGCTACATCATAGGTCGGTGCCGACGTGTCACCACCAGAACCACCGCCACAGCCAGCTAGGGCTAGTGACATAGCAACGAAAGAATATTGAAACTTCATAGATTTTATCTTCTTTTGATTTTAATTAACGAGAGCGAATCACTCTCACCATTGAAAGCAGGAAAAGTCCTAACAAGGTCCAAGGCGAGCCACTGCCACCTGAACCACCACCACTGCTTTCTTTAGTGGTATCAGCACTGCACTGATACTGAGCAAAGTGACTCACACCCCACTCTTTCAACACCCCAGAGTTCCCTGACACACGGTCAGATACTTCGAGACGCCAAGTACCCCAACTCGGTTGACCGACAAGAGCTTGTAACTCCTCGTCATACTGAGCGGTGAAGTAACCTTTAAATCCATTGGTATTGCTTGATTGATGGCTGAGTAACACGACCGATTTGCCTTGTGGAGACACTAGCGTCACTTGCAGATCCTGCAGTGAGTCATGTTCGATGTTCAGGTAAACCGCAAACGAATCATCAATCGTGCGCGACTTGTCCGATAGCGTCTGAGAGAACAGTCTGTCGCCCTGCTCCGGCAAAGCAGAGCTCACTGATTGAGGCTGGATATCGAGATCTGGCGTACCATTAACCAGCATCACCTTTTCACTCCACTGGTGAGTCTTTAGGCCTTCAGCAAATTGGTAATCCAATGAAATAGAGGAATCGAATTGCGTGCCACACGTCAGACCGCTTGGTAACGCTACCTTCATTGAGGTCGAATCAGAAAGCGTTTCATCAAAGTCGAAAACGGATGCGTTGTTTAGCTGCCATTGCCCTTTGATGCTCGCTTCGCGGCCAGTTTGGCTCAGGCTCACACCAACGTCTTGACCTTGTGCGATGTATCGAGCGTTATAGCGAACGCGAAGAGGCGCTTTAAGTAAGTTGTGTTTGTTGAAGCTGTCCGTTAGGAATTGGGCATAGTCTTTATTTGGGAACAAGGTGTTTGCGGCAAACACGGTCGATTCCGCCAGATCATGCATTTTCACGCCACGACCAATGCCATACATGCCTTCAAGGACAATGGCGTCAAACTCGCGGAACACGCTATCGGTGTCATCACCGTATCGTTCAACCGATGCTTTAAGCGCTTGGAACAGTGGCGTTGACCACAGCTCATCGCCTAGTTCACCGCCCACACTAACGTGCGCTGGATACTCTGAGCTCTCGAAGTAACGCGCTCTTTGGTTCCATAAGCTACGAGTTGTTTTGCGTGTTCCGAACATACCGTCCCAGTTGAACACCGTATCTAACTCGAATTCTTGGCCACGGCGAGCTGCGTCTAAATACTGTGTTCGGTAGCTCGCGCTGCCCGCCCAGTAATCACCAACACCTTCTCCAATCGCGCCAGTATGTCCATACGCCCAATCAGGAACGATTTGATAGTGAATACCGTGTCCTAGCTCGTGCAAAATCACATCTGCATCTGCAGCATCTGGAGATACTCCGCCAACGCCTAACATCAGCGCACGCGAACCTGTGTAGTAAGAAGAGTTGTCGAGCGCTAAACCACGCCCATCAAAACGAAGCGGCTCTTCAAATAAGTCATAGCTCAAGCTCGATAAGTACTGCAGTGAGCTATCAAGATGGTAAAACACCATCAACTGCAAAAAGGCATTGTCGCCAAGTTGAGCGCTTTGCATCGCTTTTACATCCGCAAAAGATTGAACCCCCTCAGGCGGCAAAATACTGCTTGTATCACGCACAGGCTCCGCACCTACCGCAGGTGAAGACAGTAATGCAAGTGCATCCACCTGTTTAACGCGCTCGTTGGCTAGGTAGAACTTGCCACCAGACTGCAAAACTTGAATCTGCTTCTCAACATATTGAAGTGGCTGCGGATAATCCTCTAACGAATTCCAAGTAGAATCAGGCGCAGCTTGTTGTTGCATTGTACGTAAATCAGGATCAAAGAGTGAGACGGGAACCGTCACTAACTCACCAGAGCTCAATGCTGGCGGCTCGGTCACTTCCAATCGAACAGGCAGCTCCAGTTCTCCGGCTGGCATCGCCTCGCCATTACGAATCACCGTATCTTCAAGGCTTTTGAAAATACGCTCGACTTCGCTGTCTTGGTTAGTCGACAGCACAATGGTGCGTTGCGGTTGATACTGCCCATCGACCCACACATCAAAGTTGTAATGATCTCCGAGCTGAGAACGGGTTTGATAGCGAAACTTAAGTTCGCCAGCGCTAGCGTAATTGGCTTGTAAATAGCGCAGCGCTTCGGCTTGGTTCGTGACCGTAATAGCCGCGCTAGGGTAATCCCACTCTGCAGCGTTCGTCACTTGAACGCCTGCCAACGTAAGAGAAAGCGCCAAAAGTTTGAGTTTCATGCAGGACTCCTACTAAAAGATGTACTTCGCGTTAACCGTAAAGTAACGACCTGGTTCCGTTGAGTAGCGTTTGCTCTCATCTGCTATGCCAGCAACGTCTTGGTAGCGAATGTATTCTTTGTCGAACAGGTTGATGATGGTCGCACTCAAACGAAAATCTTTGGTGATTTGGTAACTTGCCCCCAAATCGAACGTGTTCCATGAATCTGTTTGTGCGCACTCGGTCTTTTGTCCAAGTGACGTTTGGCAACTCGGCACACGATCCATCGAACCAGCCCAGTTCCACGTTGCGAACGCATTAAAGTCTTGCTGCTGATAGTTCAGCCCAACATTGCCCTCGAAAGGTGTGATGCTACGAACGTACTCGCCTTCGGCATCCTTTCCGTCAACATAACCAAGCTTGGTACTTAGCTTCCAAGACGATGTGAAAGCATACGCACCAGAAAGCTCCGCGCCGTAGGTTTCAACGCCGTGTAAATTTTGGTATTGCTTGATGTAGTTACCGAAGTTATCTTGCCCTGTGGTAACAACATCGATGAAGTTTTGGAACTTGTTGTAAAACGCAGAAACGTAAAGTTGCGCGTGGCCATTATCGAATTTGTTACCGATTTCAAAGGAATCCGAAGTTTCAGCCTCTAGATCCATGTTCGGTGCAATGACAAACGGCGTTAGCGGCACAAAGTCATGGTTTACGAAGCCATACGCTTTGTCGTATTCCGGAGCACGATAACCGTGGTTATAAGATATATAAGCGATGTTATTGGCAAACACTTCACGAGAAATCGATAGGCTTGGAGATACCTCTGAGCTATCCATGTCTTTTAATGGGAAACCGCCCACTTCACCCTCACCGTCCGGTGTTAGACGGTGCGCATCAAAGCGCAGGCCGCCTGTAATGGTCCATTTATCCAGCTCCACCATGTCTCGAACGTACAGACCAATGTTATAAGCACGAGCAGGAGCGAAAGGTTGTTTGGTCGAAGGCGTTACCCCGTTCCAATCAATCTTGGAATCGCTATCTGTGCGTTCATAATAGTCAGTAGAAAGCTCGATACCGTAAGCCAATTGGTGCTCAGCATTTGCAGCATAAATCGTATTGGTGAAATCACCACGGAAGCCAATTGTTTCGTCAATGAAGGTTTTGTGTTCTAGCTCGCGACGTCTAACAGTCAAACCATTGTGGTCAACTTGTCTCATTAAACGATTCGTGTCTTCCACCACTTCGGTGTGGCGCCAGTAGACCTTTGTATCTAACTCTTCGAACCAAGTTGGATTAATCGGTGTAACCTCTGCACCAATGTAAGCGCTGTACTCTTTTGTCGATTCATCTTCTGCGAAGTCTTCGATATGCCATTTGCCATCCTTCTGTATAGATGGCGAACCTTCCAGGCGTTGTTGGTCTTGCCGATAAAGTTCGGCACGCGCTTTGACCATCACTTCATCATTGAGGAAATGATTGATGGCGTATGACGCGCTGTAACCATCCAAATCGCGGTTGTACAAATCTTGGCTGAAGTTACGCGTCTCTTCACCTTGCCAATACGCCGCGTTGACTAAGCTCTCCGTGTCGCCAGAACGAAATGCCAGATTGCTCGCGCCTTTGTATTTATTGCTGATCCCCGTGTACGTGCCCGTGGCATCAACATAAAAGTCACGATCTTTTAAAAACTCGCCCGGCTGTTTGGATTTTAGAATCACAGCGCCACCGATAGCACCAGAACCTAAGACTGAGGAGCTCGCCCCTTTCACTACTTCTAATGATTCCAAATTAGAAAGATCAAACGTATCGCGGCCCACTTTGTCATTGCTGTCATTCGCACCAAAACCGTCTGCTGAGCGAATGCCGTCACGAATGATCATAATGCGGTTACCCGTCATGCCTCGAATCGTGATGTTTTGTGGACGCCCAGCGCCACCCGACACACTTACCCCAGGTTCATGACGCAGCGCATCATAAAGTTCTGTTTCGCCCTTTTGTTCAATCTCTTCGCTAGTGACAACTGCGACGCTGCCTGCTAGTTCAGACATTGGTTGTTCAATCCGATTCGCCGTCACCACGACCTCTTCCATAGAGAAAACGTCAGATTTGGCGTGCACTTGGCTGGCAGCTAGTACCGAAAGTACTGCCGCTGACACTGGGGTAAGCTTCATTTACTGCTCCGCTTTAGATGTTTTAATTAGTGATAAAAGAAAGGCGTATTCTTTTGCTTGTTGTTCTTGCGCTTGTCGTGGGTCCATTTGGTGGCCCGAATTAAAATCGGTCTGCAACAAGTACGGCCCGTCGAGCTCACTTAGCGCGGAAACCTTGGCGAGATACTTGGCACCTTCCCAGTAAGGCACGCGCTGATCGATCAAACCGACTTGAACCAGCATGGGTGGGTAAGCGTCTTTATGAATGTTGAGAATTGGATCGTACGCTTTCATTAGCGCCAATTGCTCAGATTTGGTTGGGTTACCCCATTCGCCATACTGCTGTGTGGTCAGCGGAAGTGAGGTGTCCGACATGCTTGCTACCACGTCAACAAAAGGTACTTTAAGCACGACACCTGAAAATAATTTAGGGTCTTGATTAACCGCTCCCGCGACCAACGTGCCACCAGCACTTGAGCCGATGGCAAAAACCTCTCTATTGCCACGTTCGAATGTTTGCAACGCCTTAACCGCCGCGACAAAATCACCAATAGAATTGGCTTTTCGCACACCACGGCCTTGTTCGTGCCACTCATCGCCAAAATACCCACCGCCGCGAACATGGGCGATAGCGTAAATCACGCCTTGGTCGAGCAAGCTTATGACTTGAGGCATAAAGTACGGTTTCATCGTAAAACCATATGCGCCATAACCGTAAATCATCACGGGTGATTTCGCGTGTAATTTGTCTTTGCGATACGCTAAAGAGACCGGGACAGAAACACCATCGTGCTTGATAAAAATGCGTTGGGAGACATAACGTTGACTATCAAAATCTTGGTAAGCATCTTGAGAATACAAGGTTTTAGTCAGCGTTTTTACATCGAACTCTTCCCACTGAGGAGGCGTAGTCATCGACATGCTTCGTATACGAATCTTGTTTGATTCAAAATCGCCCAACGTGCTCAACCAAGCGACATTGCCATCCTGTTCCAATGGCAGTATCACTTTTTCCTGACCTTGGTATGAATACACCGTCAATGTCGCTACGTTGTTCGGCTTACTGAGTGCCACAACTCCTGCATCATAAAGGTAGAACTGGTCAAGCGGTTCACGAGGGGTAGTAAAGCGTTGCCATGTTGCGCTAAGAGGTGCTAGATCGGTTTGATAAAGTGCAAATGTACCTTCAAGGTTGCTGTTGATGTAAACGCGCCCTTTCGCCACATCCGCGTAATATTCCACGCCCGCTTCCGGCACTCTCAGTGAATCGCTTACGGTGCCCGTTTCTAGATCAACAAGCTTCTGCTCTGTGGTTGACTCGTTGTTGCTTTGCAGCACCACGTAACGGCTATCTGCCGCACGGTAGAAAGAAAGTAACCAATCTGATTTGTATTCGTGCCATACAACTGTTTTAGCCAAAGATTCAGTGGAGATGCGTAGGATCTGATGAGGTCGCTGTGTACGCATTTCCTTCGAAACGAGGTAAGCCATCTTACCATCAGGTGAAAGCAATACACCGCTATCGACGTGCGTTGACAGCTCCGTAGATTGGCCAGAGAGTAAATCAACAACCACGGCGCGATATTGCTCGCTGCCATCAATATCTTCAGTGAAAAGCAACGTGTCTCCGCTTACTTGCCACTGCCCTACTTGATAATACGGATATGCAGATTGACGTTCAGAGAAATCAAATACTGTGTTCTCTTGTGCATACTGGTTCGAACGTGATAGCAACACATAACCACCGTCACGACGCGTTAACGTCCATTCGCGTCCATTTACGATCGACCATGGTTTATCACCTTTATCTGCCACCATGGCTTCCCACTGCGCGAGCAGATCTTGCGTCAACGTCTGATATTTTTTTTGATGCTGTTCAGTCTTACGGTTCAGCTCTGTTAGGTAGGTAAGAACTCGCTCATCTTTACGAGCGTCATCTCTCAACCAATTAAAGTCATTAACGGCAAAGCAAGAACTAGAGGTAATTATGAGCCCTAAAAAAACATGAGTAAATTTCATATAGAGAGCGAATTCATTTATAGGATTAATACAATGGCGCGTATTTTGCCCTTAAATAAAAATGAGATCAATTATCATTTTCATAATCATGTGAAATTTTTATCTAGTATGTGAGGAAAAACGTTTGCTTGGACCGAGGTGATAAAACTTAATATCTCTCTAAATTAGCGATCTATGCTGTTTATATAAAACCAGATAAATATAAAAGCCTAGCAAACACGTTAGTATAGAAAGACATCATTTCGCCTGGAGATAAGCATAAAAAAACCCGAGTGCGAACACTCGGGTTTTGAAAAACTAAAATCAGTTGAAAACTGGAGCGACTTTTACTCTTCAGAGTTTGGTGCCGCTGGCTTTTTCTTCGGGATGAACACATCATCACCCACTGATACGTTTTTGTAGAAACTCTTGTCACGTTTAACAGGTTTCTTAGCCGACTTCTTCGCTTGAGGGCGTGATTTCTTCGCTGTCGCTTTCTTGTTACGGAAATCTGGCTTAGGTGGCTTCAGGCCTTTGAACTTACCTTTCAGATCTTCGAATACTGAAAACTCAAGATCTTGTTGTAGGTAAGCTTCTACACGTTTAAAGCTATCCCAGTCTTTTGGACCAACAAGAGAAATCGCATCACCCTTGTTACCAGCACGGCCCGTACGGCCAACACGGTGTACATATTCTTCAGTATGCTTTGGCATATCGAAGTTAATGACGTGTGTCACTGTCGCAATATCCAAACCACGAGAAGCAACATCTGTTGTCACTAGGATCTTGAATACCGCTCGCTCAAACTGGCTCATGATCGTATTGCGTTGAGTCTGGTTCAAGTTACCACTCAATGCAACGGCCTTCAGTTTCTTCTCGTTTAGCTTCGCTGTTAGGCGCTCAGTATCATCGCGCGTCGCCGTAAAGATGATAACTTGGCGATATTCTGCTTCTGAAAGTACGCGATCTAGAATCGCCTCTTTATGATCAAGATGATCACACAGGTAGAATTTTTGCGTGATATCTTTGTGTTCTTCGTTAGAAACACCTATAGCAATACGTTTCGGAGCATTAAGCATTTCAGCCGCAATGTCATTTACGTCGGCGTGATCCAACGTTGCAGAGAACATTAATGTTTGACGGCGACGATGCTTAGCTGCTTTATGGATACGACGAAGCTCTGGTGCAAAGCCCAAATCCAGCATACGGTCTGCTTCATCAAGGATCAGCGTTTCCAAACCTTCAAGGTAAAGCGAGCGGTGCTCTAAGTGGTCAGCCAGACGTCCTGGTGTCGCCACGATGAATTTCGGGTAACGGCGCAGTGCTTTCACTTGATCATTAAAGTTCTCACCACCCAAAATCAATGCAGCTTCATAAGATAGGCCAGCAAGCATAGAGCGAAGCTCACCATACACTTGTTTCGCTAGCTCACGAGTGGGAGCAAGAATAACTGCGCGAGGGTCTTTGGCAGAAAACGATTTTGTCTTTAAAGACTTGTGAAGCATTGGTAATACAAACGCCAAAGTCTTGCCCGAACCCGTTTTCGAAGATGCCAATAAATCCTTGCCTGCAATCGCAACAGGAATAGCCTGCTTTTGAATGTCAGTTGGTTTTTTAAAATCGTAGTGTTTTAGGTTCTTCAACAATCGGTTGTCTAGGCCTAGATCTTTAAATTGCAAAGTATTCTCCAATAAATCAGTCAGCGTCTGAGCGCTCTGTAATGTCGTTTCCGCTCTAACGCAGCAAAAAAATAAAGCTCGGTATAATACCGCAAATCATAGGAGTATAGATAGAGATCACACAAACTAATTCCCACAGATGAAAACAAAACATCATTTGCGGCTCAATTAAGAACAAACCCTCGCTTTATTGGTCAGCTGCTTGGCTTAAGATTTAGAGAAAAGCGAACTCAAGGTGTGCCTCTCGTTCTCCAATAAAATTGCGCAAATGGCAGTTATTTGCGCCGAGAAACTTTCATTTGTGTCAATATCGTCTAAATTATTGATATCAGGAACGTGGCAAAAACACCTGCTATGAGAACTGTTGTGGGAATAAGGGAGATGATAATTCACTCACCTTTGTTAAGCTCAGGTAAAAGTTGACGTCAGGTACTCCATGAAATTCTTGGGTTTTTTTGACTTTTGCTACATCATGTACTGATAAAATGTATCCACATTTAACCTCGCTACTGTATAAAATAATAGTTGGTAGCGAGACTTTCACTATAAGCAAGGAGTTCTTATATGAACAAAACGTTGATCGCAGCTGCAGCAACTTCAGTACTTCTACTAGCAGGTTGTGCTTCTTCTGATGACGCAGCAACAGCAAATGCAGCAAAACTAGACGAACTAAGCAACCAAGTTAGCCAACTAAGCCAAGACGTACAAGCTCTTCAATCTGACGTTCAAAAATCAGGTGCAGCAGCAATGGCTGCTCAAGAAGAAGCTGAGCGTGCTAACGAGCGTATCGATAACATCGCTCAGTCTTACACTAAGTAAGATTTGATACCGCGTCTTAACGCCTGTTAAGGCGCGGTTATTTCGACAGGAACCCCATTCTGTGCGGCAATCGCTGCTTTAGCCTTCACATTTTTCAGTCCGAACTCATCCAGCCACCACTTTAGCTCTTTTGGTACCTGTAGGTGATCTTTCTCACCATTGCTGCGAGTCAATGGCTCATGTGCCTCTAAAAATACACTTCTGTCCGGCTCTAGTGATACTTTCACTGGTTGGTTAATGATATTCACTTCTTCACCGTTACGAACTTTTTCAAACAACCATTCAATGTCGCTCGGGTCCATACGAATACAACCCGCGCTGACTCGCATGCCGATGCCGAAATCTTTGTTGGTACCGTGAATAAGGTACTCGCCATTTCCGTAGGCTAAACGCAATGCAAACATCCCAAGAGGGTTGTCTGGACCGGCAGGTACAACGGTTGGCAAGTCAATGCCCTTCGCTTTGTACTCGGCACGAATCGAGGCTGGCGGCGTCCACGTAGGGTTTGGACGCTTTTGGCTAATACGCGTTGTCATCACCGGGGTGTCTCGCCCAATTCGCCCGATTCCCACGGGGAATACATGCACAATATCTTCTCCTTTCGGGAAGTAGTATAAGCGCAATTCCGCTAAATTAATGACAATGCCTTTGTGGGGTACATCTGGGAGGATCAGTTGTGTTGGAATAGTAAGAACGTGTCCCTCTTCTGGCAAGAAGGGATCCACGCCTTTATTTGCCGCCATTAAACCTAGCATCCCGACATCATAGTGCTTGGCAATATTTGCCATGGTTTCGCCTTCTTGCACGACGTGGTTTTCAAGGCGACCAATTAAACGACTGCCATCCTCTGGTAGCTCGTACATTTTAGCGAATGACAAACCACTCGCTAAAGATAACGATACAGATAACAGCGTACGTTTTGCGAAACTCATTGATCGCTTTTTGCTAAGCATTTCACTTTATTCCTTGGCACTTTTAAAGAGCCGTAAGGTTATCTCTCTTTCTGTCTTGTGATCAACCATCGGCTTGTGATATTCCAGTAAAGAAAATCCCTCCCAAGTCCAAGGTTTATGGATGTATTTGTTTGGCACACTTTTGAGTTCAGGCACCCAGTGGCGCACGAATTGACCATCAGAGTCAAACTTCTCACCTTGGCTTATCGGGTTGAAAATACGGAAGTACGGCTGCCCATCACAACCCGTCGATGCAGACCACTGCCAACCACCATTGTTTGCTGCGAAATCGCCGTCCACCAGCTTACTCATGAAGTACGCTTCGCCCCAACGCCAGTCAATGTGTAAATCCTTGGTGAGAAAGCTCGCGACAACCATACGAAGCCTGTTATGCATCCAGCCTGTTTGGTTGAGCTGACGCATTGCTGCATCGACGATCGGGTACCCTGTCGCTCCAGCCTTCCACCGCTCAAAAGCCTGCTCATCATAAGACCACTGGATTTTATCTTCCCAGTCGATAAAGCCTTTGCCTTTAACGAGCTTTGGTTCGAAAACCAACAGGTGCTGATAAAACTCACGCCAAATGATCTCACTCAACCAAGTTGCTTTCCCTTCTGTTAGGTCATTTTGTTGGTTTTCAGCATACAAGCGAGCAATACATTGCCTTGGTGACAATGCACCAATCGCAAGATAGGGAGACAGTTGACTGGTGCCAACAATAGCCGGAAAATCTCGATCTTCCTTGTAAGCATCACTGCGCTCACGAGCAAATTCCCTAAGCTGCTTTAAAACATCATTGGTCGAAGCAAACCAATCCTCGCTGGACTCTCGAGGATAGCTAAACGTGAAGTCTGAACTAAATCGAATAGGCTCTAATTGTTCCAATAGTTTACTGCTTAGCGGCGCTTGTTCGTGAGGCTTTGTTACCGCTGGCATTTGAAACTGCGTCAACCAAGCACGTTTGAATGGTGTAAATACCTTAAAATACTCACCTTGCTTATTGAGAACCGTCGTTGGTGGGTGCACACATTTGTCGTGAAACAGTTCAAAATCGATATCATGGGAAGCTAGCGCCTCATTCACTTGTGCATCGAGCTCTCGTTCATTCACTTCATAGTGAATATTCGCCATAACAGACGTTGCTTCAAGTGTTTTCGCCCATCCACTAATCACTTCGGTACAATCAGAAAACGACGGCACCTCTTTATATAAAAAAGGAACATTCAGGCTTTCCAACTCGTCGTTGAGATACTCTAAACGACGAGCAATGAGATCCGCCTGCATCGGTGCCATGTGGTGTTCTCGCCACTGCTCTGGCGTCGCGATAAAACAAGCGACAACAGGCTGACCTGAATCTAACGCCGCCTTAAGTGCGGTGTGGTCTAACGTTCGTAAATCACGTCGAAACCATACTAAGATCATGGTGTCTCCTTCGTTTCGTCTACTCTGTTAGGTGCAGTTTCTCAATCACTTCAGAACATCCAATACGTTCTTCAAAACGTGTTTGAAGCATTTTGATGGACTCCACTTGCTTAGCTGCCAGCGCTTTATTGGAAAACAGGTAAATGAGCGAGTAGCTATCAACAACTTCGTGCTCCAGTAAACCAGAGACATCATCAACTTTGTCGATCAACGTCGTGTGATACCCTTGCTCACACAACTTCGCTGCTTGAATCCAGCTCTCTGCTTCTCTATGTTGTTCAAAGCTGATAAGCAAGCACTTCCCTTTGGAAGCGGCTTTGTTTTCAGAGTCGATAACAAGGGCAAGACGAGTAATCAAACAAGTTTGAAATAACCCCATCTGCAACGATCTCAGCGATCCTTTGACCATCTCCAGCGCGTCAAATACAGGGTCGATAAATTGTTCAATAACCAAGTTCAATGGATACTCTTTGAGAACAGAGGCAAGTAAGCTCTCCGCTTTACCTCGATTCAGTTTCGAAAGTGCTGATAACATGGTTTCTACTTCTTCGAGAGTACGAACTTCATTGTTGACTTCTACGTCAGCACTTTTTCCCAAAAGTCCCTTTACTTTACCGATGGCAATCCCCTTCGCGAGCCAACTCTGGACTTCACGAATCGTATCGAGATCTTGCTGTCGATAAAGTCTGTGCCCTTTTTCTGTTCGCTGCGGCTGGATCAAATTGTATCTTCTCTGCCAAGCTCTTAGCGTAACTGGTTTCACACCCGTGATTTCTGCGACATCTCGGATCGCGTATAGCTTTTCTTCTGAACTACAAACCATAGCGTAATCTCATCTCCTGCGGATACGGTTCTAAAAACTTCTGTTTTGCTAAGTACTCATCTGGGTAAGTGTTTAAGTAGTGCTTAATCAATGTCAACGGTGCTAATAATGGCAATGTACCAGTGCGGTAGTCATGAATTACTGTTGCTAATTCTTCTTTTTCGTCTTTAGTTAAAGCGCGCTTAAAATACCCTTGTAAATGCATTAGTACGTTAGTGTTGTTTTTTCGGCTAGCACGATTCGCAAGTGCCTTCATAAGACCTAAGCGATACTCTTGATAGAATTCTTCGATTTCATAGCTAGCGACATCGGCAACTAAACGACCAAGAGAGCGGTATGACTCAGGGTGATGCGCCATCAAGGTCAACTTATAGCGCGAATGAAAATCGATAATTTTGCCTCGAGTTGGCTCTCCGTCCATCGAGTCATAAAAGTCGTTTAGGCAAAATACTCGGGTAATAAAGTTTTCTTTTAATACAGGATCGTTGAGTCGGCCATCCTCTTCGACGGGCAACCAAGGCATTTTTTTCATCAGCGTTTGTGTGTACAAGCCGACGCCTTCTTTCGCTGCGTTATTTTTGCTATAAACCTTGACGCGCTCCATACCGCAAGTTGGAGACTTGGCACAGACGATGTAACCACAAAGTTGCTCGCTTTGTAGCTCCTCCACTTTGTTAGCAGAGTAAGCAAGCATATTATCGGTATGGTCATTTTCTGGATTTTTAGTTTCTACCAGCGCCACACGCTCTTCTTCGGAAATCAAACGAATTGTTGGTCGCGGCACTGGCATTCCGACGCCCACTTCGGGACATACCGAAACAAAGTCAAAATATGGGCTGAGCTCTTTAGTCACAAAGTTACTGACTTTATGACCAGAGTCAAAACGAACCCGTTCACCCAAAACACAAGAACTGATACCTACTTTGATTGAAGATTCCATGATGACGCATCCCTATACAAAATGTTTTGTTGTATAACTTATAGCAAGGCTTTTCAGATTGTACAAGAAAATAAATTGTACAATTTAATCGTTTTACTTTTCTCAAGAGCATTTCGATCAGCGCTTTCTCAAAAGTTTTTTATGTTCTCAATGTCCATTTTGTGCGCGCAATCGACAAATCGCTCAAAAGCGAATCGATTGCTCTTTTACTTTCAACAGATTTAGTTATCAATGACGTTCATGGTTTCTAAAAGCGTGGTTTTTGTGACTAAGCTCTCAAGGGGCCACTGTACGTCCCGATATTATTGCTTCAACGAAAACGAACAAGTTCAACAGAATTGGTAATAGCGTTCTATACTAGAGGCGTTTTATCAAAACAAAACTTTGGAGAGCACTTATGGCAACCCCACACATCAATGCACAACCAGGTGATTTCGCTGAAACGGTTCTAATGCCAGGCGACCCTTTACGTGCTAAATACATCGCAGAAACGTTTCTTGAAGATGTGAAGCAAGTTTGTGACGTTCGTAACATGTTCGGCTTTACTGGCACTTACAAAGGCAAAAAAGTGTCTGTTATGGGTCACGGCATGGGTATCCCTTCTTGCTGTATCTACGTACACGAGCTAATCGCAGAATACGGTGTGAAAAACGTAATCCGTGTAGGTAGCTGTGGTGCGGTACGTGACGACGTTAACCTAATGGACGTTGTTATCGGTATGGGAGCTTCTACAGACTCTAAAGTAAACCGTATCCGTTTCAACAACCACGACTTCGCTGCAATCGCTGACTACGGCCTTCTAGAAGAAGCGGTAAACCAAGCACGAGCTCAACAAGTACCAGTGAAAGTTGGTAATGTATTCTCTGCAGACCTGTTCTACACACCAGAAGCTGACATCTTCGAGAAGATGGAAAAACTAGGCATCCTAGGTGTAGACATGGAAGCGGCTGGTATCTACGGTGTTGCTGCAGACCTAGGTGCGAAGGCGTTAACTATCCTAACGGTTTCTGACCACATCATCCGTGGCGAAAAACTAAGCTCAGAAGAGCGTCAAAAGTCGTTCAACGACATGATGAAAGTTGCGCTAGAAACCGCAATCAACATCTAAGAACAAGTAGTAAGTAATAATTTGCAGCCAGAGTTATTGCTGGCTGCCCGAATTATCCCGAGGGGGCGATTGTGTCTAACGGCGAACTGCCAAAAGACGCAGATGGGTTACAACTCAACTTTTGTAAAACATTGGCGTGTGACAACTTTGGATTGAGTGATGCAAAGCGTTACGTTCTGCAACATGCTAACCCTAAACGTCCGGCGATGGTATGCCGTGAATGTGGAGCTTTCCCCCCCTTACTTAACAATCGCGATGTCGTGAACGAACTTCATCGCCTGCGACACGTCCACAGTGACGGGTTGCCTGCGTGCCGCAATGATGATTGCGAGAACTTTGGACTATCCGTCCACACACATAAACACCTCTACCACGCTTTCGGTTACAGTGGTGATCGTCAACGTTACCGTTGTAAAGCGTGTCAAAGTACCTTTGTTGATAAATGGTCAGGCGCGAACAAGAAGCTACAATTCCAAGAGAATTTAATGGGCTTATTGTTTACTGGTTACTCTGTGCGCGAGATCTGCCGAAAACTCAGTATCAACCCGAAAACCTTTTACGACCATGTTGATCATATTGCGAGTCGCTGTCGCCGTAAATTAGCCACTATTGATGCTCGTTGGGTAAACCACGCAACGCACTATGAATTGGCCTCAAACTATGTTGCATTGCAGCCAAACAGCAATAATGGTGTCTACTGGATTGTTTCTGGTGAAGCCCACTCAGGCTATATTCTTTGTCAACATGTGAACTATTCTGCTGATGAAGAGCCAATCGCCACGCTAGACCATAACCCGTACGACGAGGTCTCTCGTTTTGTTTCCCAAGAGTACACAGCGGAAGCAAGTGAACCGCCAGCGGAACCTTCGAACCTCCTGCGTGAGCGTATTGACCAAAAATACCAAACCATTTTGGCTCGCGGTAACGTGGAAGATCCTCTTGGTAATCTTTCTGTATTCCATTACCCATCTAAAGGTGCATTAGTTCGTCCGCCTTACACATCATACGCTCATTACCTGCATGTACTTGATATGTGTTGCCCCAACAAACGTGTATCTCTATATATGCCTCAAGACCCCCTACTACGTTCGGCAGCACTGAGCGTTTGTTTGTCTCGAATTAAAGAGAAAAATGTCGACTTGATGTACGTAGAAGAAGATGCAAATTGGGACATGAGCACACCTTTTGGCAAGGTCGATATCGCCTATATGAGCTGGTGGCGAGATCGCTGGGCGATCTCCACTCAAGACGAAAGCCACAAAGGCATTTGCTACCTTGCAGGTGATAGAAATGAGCCCGAGAAATGGTTTAACGTTGCAACAACTCGCCATGTGCAGTTCTATCAAAATCGCTTCCAGATCCTTTTCGAAAGCTTCATTAACGAGCCACGTCGCAAATTACGACCTGCTGGAATTTTACCTCTTTTAGATATATTCAGAGCTTGGCATAATTTGTGCTATCAGGATAAGCAGGGTCTTACCGCCGCACAAAGGCTAGAAGTCACTGATGCTCCTTTGACCATCAAACAGCTCCTATCGTAACTATTGGCATTTAGATGTAGTAATTAGGGGCTGTGACAGTATACATTACGGCACCTAATCGTTTACCAAAGCGTTATCCGCATCGTTTTGGTAATAAAACATGCATCTAACCACTTAATATTAGGTGTGAATTCCAGTTCGATAGTCATGGATGTGAACGTTGGATAAAAACCAAATTCAGCTAGAAGATGAGCTCAAAAAGCTTAAAGGCCAAATAAAAACGGCCCCTGAACACACCTTCAGTATTGCGCAGCAATACCGTATCCGCGCGGAGCAAATTTTATTTGTGGATGGTGAAATCAGAGCATTGTTGATAATGGCGCAGTGCTGTTGGTGCCTAATGGATTACCGACAAGGCTTAAAGCTAGTCAAAGACGCCTATAGCAAGCAAACTCAACTTGAAACCGACGACCACCTGCCCGAAATTCTTCATTTATTTGCTCTTCAATATTGGGGACAAGCAAAGTATTACTCAGCCCAACAATATTGGATTAATGCACTCGAACAATCCGCCCTCGTTGATGATATTGAAATTCAAATCGAATCTCTAATTGGGCTTGGCAACGTATGGCGCATCACAAATGAGCATCAACTTGCCGCTTCCACTCATGAGTTGGCCGTTAAAGTGGCAAACAACGTCCGTATTGCTTGGTTGGAAGGCAAAGCTCGTATCCTGTTGGCTTGGGACTATTACTTACTGAATAAGTTTGTCGAAATGCTCACTGTGCTGGATGGTGCAACCGAAGTACTAAAAGATCATGATGACAGCACATGGCAAGCCGAGATCTGGGACTTTAAAGGCCTAGCGCTACTTGGGCTAGAACGCCTTGATGCCGCAGAAGAAGCCACACAAAAGGCCCATAAACTCGCTATTGAACATGATCTCATTTGGATGAAGGCACACTCGTTTATTAGCCGCGCAAGGCTCGAACTCTTACGCAAAAATACGGATAGTGCAGCAAAGTTACTACTCGCAGCAGAAGAGTCCGCGCTTAGTTTTGACAACGGCGAGCTACTAAGTCAGATCTGCTTTCAGCAATCTCGAGTCGCTGAAGAGCAAGGTGATTTTGAATCGGCGTTTAACGCGTTTAAAAAATACCGTAAACATGCACTTAAAATGCTCAAAGAACAGACTCATCGAGTCAGTATGGATAAAGCACGCGGCTCCAAACGCCAGCTAGAGCAACGAGCGCGTAAGCTGATTAATCGAATCCGTTCTCAACATGAATATGACCCTGAAAAACAGTTTTCTAATGTTGTGTCCGAGACCTACTGGTGGGAACAGTTAGTTCTATTTAAAACAGAGCTCAAACGCTCCAACCACGCGATCATTATGATTCAGCATACAAACCCCGAATTTCTCGATGTTTGTACTGAGCTAGTTCATGCATTGACGACCTCAAATGATCTCATCTCACGAATTTCCAGTGACAGACTAGCTATGTTAATTGCTGAGAAAGGTCAAGCAGCAGAAGATGTCTATCGTACGGTTCAGGCAATGTTAGACATCTATCCATGGAAACGTCGCGGGCTAAAAGGTCCCAAACCGATACTGTATTTGCAAGATATCCTGACCTTCCCATTCACTTTGGAGCAACTCGAAGAAAGCTATATTGAGGTAATGAAGCATGGAACAACTGCTTAGCAAGGTTACTGACGCAGGCATCGATCCTTCTTCCGTCTCTGGTGAAGAAGCGATTACGCTGTGGGAGCACATCGGGTTACATATTGCATCCACGAACCGAGAAAAAGCACATTGCTATATCATTAGTGCCGAGTATCGACGAGAAATTAAACAGCTCAACGACAGCATCGAAGAACTACGACAAGCCCTTGAGTTGCTCGTTTTACCCGACGATGTAGAAGATATTCTGTCTGTAAAAGCAAGCTTGAGTGATCGTTTAGTAGAAGTAGGTGACTACAACGCGGCATTAACCGAATATGTTGCTGCAACGAATATCGCCGTCGAATATGGCTATATTGATGAGTACGTACTGGCTATTATTGGAATGGGCAATTTGTGCGATGCCTATGGGGATCACCATCGCGCCTTGCGTTATTACCAAAAAATCGATGCGATCGATCACGCCATTAGCAGTCGCTCCCTACGTCTGCGCTACAAACTTTACATGCTTGCCTGTTACATCAGTTTGAACCGTACCGCAGATGCACAAGAATTATTGAGTGAGTGTGAAGAGCTAAGTATCCTCGTCAGTGACAAAAACCTTGCTGCGCAAATTCATCTCTACCGAGCCAAACTGCATCGTTTGCAAGAGGATTACCCTAACGCATTGCTTGCTATCTCGAATGTTCAGTATACGACGGGCAGTGCTACCACGTACTGGTTGTCCACAATGGTCAAAATCGAGACCGCATATTGTCTAAACGGTGTCGGACACATCTCTTTAGCCAACTTAGTGCTGGACTCTATCGGTAAACGAATTCAGAAGCACTCGTCTCCTCTTGTCGCTCAGCATTTTTACAACGCAATGAGTCAAGTTTACGCTTCTCAAGGGTTATTTCAGAAAGCATTAAACTGTGAAAAAAAAGCGTTTCGCATTGAATCTGACCTTGTCAAACACATTCCAATTGGTGAATTGGGTTCTACTCAATTACGTCGACTTTCTCGTTTTGAACTACAGCTCAAACTCATTTTGTCAGAACTTGAAAACAAAGAACTCAAGGAAACCACCAAACAACATAAGAATACGGTCGCTCAACTACAGCAAGATGTCTTTACTGACCCGCTGACCTCTTTGCACAACCGACGTTGGTTAGAAGTCAAACTCAAAGACCTGCTTTTGCACGATACTGAATTTGCGTTGATGGTCATCGATATTGACCATTTTAAGTCCATCAATGACGAGCTCAGTCACCTTGTTGGAGACAAAGCGATTAAACGTGTGTCTCAAGAATTAGCAGGATACTTCAAATTTAAAGGCGCTTCTTGCGTTCGCTTTGGCGGTGAAGAGTTTCTTGTCATTCTAGAGAATAGCAATCTAGAGCGAGCAGAAATGCATGCCGAGAATTACCGCGAACGCATTTATCAATATGGTTGGGTCGATATTCTTGGCGAGCGGGGGTTGACCGTATCGATCGGGATTACCTTACATCGAGAAGGAGAGAATACCCAACGTACCTTCTATCGCGCCGACAAAGCCTTGTACCGCGCCAAAGCCAATGGCCGAAACCAAGTCTGTACCGAACTTTAAACCATGCCCCAACCTTCACTTGGGGCATAACCGTGGCTTTTATTCTCCATTCCTTACTTTATTACTACTTAGTTTGATTATAAGCGCCTTCACTTCTTATTGTCCTCGAATAGCAATCGATACGGATATCGCATAAACATAATTCAAGTACAAAATAACTTGATTGAACGATAGTTAAGACAAATACTTAAACTGTTCATTTACGTAAGATTTTCCATTAGGTAACAAGCACAGGCAGGTAAGATGTTTCTAGACTATTTTGCACTTGGGTTACTCATCTTCGTTGCTTTGGTGATCTTCTACGGGATTATCGTTATTCACGATATCCCGTATGAAATTGCTAAAGAACGCGAACACCCTCATCAAGACGCAATTCATTACGCAGGCTGGGTTAGCCTTTTCACTTTACATGCACTGTGGCCATTTTTATGGATATGGGCAACATTGTGGCGCAAGGAGCGAGGCTGGGGCTTCAAACAACTTGAGCAAGAAACGCACGACATTCATCACCGTCTTGAAGAGCTCATCGACGAAGTCAACGAACTTAAAAACGAAGTATCGATGTTGAAACAACAAAAGATTCAGCAAAGGCCTTTGACTGAACAAAGTAAAGAGGACGAATAATGGATTTATTGCTGATTCTGACTTACACAGCCCTTTGTATCGCCATTTTTAAAGTCTTTAATATTCCTTTGAACAAATGGACCGTACCTACAGCCGTACTTGGCGGCGTAGTGTTGGTGGGCACACTCGTCCTTCTTATGAACTACAACCACCCATTTACTCAGTTAGGTAACCAAGTATTCCCAACCACGCCTATCGTCTCTGGTGTACGTGGCCGCGTTGTGGAAGTGCCCGTTCAAGCGAACCAACCGCTCAAAACGGGCGATATTCTTTTCAAAATCGACCCTGTGCCTTTTGAAGCGGAAGTCGCACGCCTTGAAGCGAAAGTTAAAGAAGCAAGCCAAGGCGCGTTGAGTTTAGAGTCTGACTTGAGAGAGGCAGAAGCGGCAGTTTTGAAAGCACAAGCCGATAGAGATAAAGCGCAAAGAGAATTTAGCCGATATCAAAGGGGCTTTGATCGCGGCGCGTTTACGGAACAAGATTTAGATACTCGACGCCAAGCGTACAAAGCGGCAGAAGCCATGCTAGACGTTGCCATTTTGCAGCAAGAGCAAGCACAGATCGCATTAGAGTCGGAAATCGGCGGTGAGAATACCCAAGTCGCGCAACTACTCGCTGAGCTACGTAAAGCAGAGTTCAACCTTGAGCAAACCGTCGTTCGTGCGCCAACCGATGGTTACGTTACGCAATTGGCTTTGCGCCCTGGTGTGATGGCTGTGCCGTTGCCGCTTGCCCCTGCAATGACCTTCGTTCATACCGAAGACATTACGTACACCGCAGCGTTCAGACAAAACTCGCTACAACGTTTGAAGGCAGGCTTTGAAGCGGAGTTTATGTTCCGTGCGATACCGGGCAAGGTATTCCGTGGCGAAGTCATCGACGTGATTCCAGCTATTGGTGAAAGCCAAATTCAAGCCAGAGGTGCTCTGCTTGGTACCGATGCCCTGCGCACAAGCGGACGTGTATTTGCGAAGCTGAAAATCACGGACGATTTGAGCGAATACCACCTACCAATGGGTACCGCGGTTGAAGTCGCCGTTTACTCAGACAGCTTTACTCACGTGTCAGTGATGCGCAAAGTGCTGATTCGCATGAAGAGCTGGCAGAATTATTTGTACCTAGACCATTAATGAACAGCTAGCTCATTCATTTATCGATGAAAATAGTATCAGAAAGTGTAATCGGGGGCTGACAATCAGCCTCCGATTTCATTCTAGCCATCCAGACAGATAGCATTCCCACTGTTATCAATATTCTGTATAATGCGCGCCTTATTTTTAATGCTTGCTAAAAAACAAAGCCAGTCAAAGGGATACGTGAATCAAATCACACATTTCCTGAAGAAAAATAGAGCAAACAATAAGCAGCTTGGTTGTTTTGGATATATGTTACACAATCAAATAACCAATGCTTTCCAACAATATAAATGAACGTTCTTTAAAATCGACCATTGAACTGAGGTTATCTATGAATCTTTCTGCTAAAACCGTTGTGGTTATTGCAATTGGTGCTGCTCTTTACGGCATCGGTGGCTTACCTATGTTTGGCATCCCTGTGTTTGCAAACACAACGCTAAAACCAGCCATGGCAGTATTAGCATTGTTCTCAGTACTATTTGGCCCACTTGTTGGCTTTTTGGTTGGTTTTATTGGCCACTGGGTCACTGACCTATTCGCAGGTTGGGGCGTATGGCTCACTTGGGTACTTGGTTCAGGTATTGTTGGTTTGATTATCGGTCTATTCCCTTCTCTAACGCGCTACCGTTTAGAGAAAGGCGATTTCAATATGAAAGACTTCGTGTTATTCGTAGTACTTGCGCTATTAGGCAACGTATTTGGTTACGGTTGCTCTGCATTCCTCGACACGATTTTATACGCAGAACCGTTCACTAAAGTGTTTACCCAGCTTTCAATTATCGCGATCGGTAACACCATTCTTATTGCTATTGTTGGCTTCTTCATTCTTAAGTCTGTCGCTAAACGTAACAAGCAAAGCCGTAACTTAACAGAGGCTTAATGTCGAATGACAATCGAATTTTCTAACTTCTCTTTTAGATATGAGTCGCTGGACAAACCGACGCTAAAAAATATCAATCTAAGGATAGAGAAAGGAGAGAAAATCGTCATTATAGGTCCAAGTGGTAGTGGTAAATCTACCCTTGGGCAATGTCTTAACGGACTGATCCCACACGCAATCAAAGGGGAAACCAGTGGAACACTGACCATCAATGGTCAAGACACCGCCCCTTTCGACATGCACCAATACACTGAGCAAGTTGGCACCGTACTGCAAGATACGGACAGCCAATTTGTCGGCTTGAGCATTGGCGAAGACATCGCATTTGCGCTGGAAAACCAGCTAACTTCTAACATCGACATGTACCCATTGGTCAAAGCCACGGCCAAAATGGTCGACTTGGAACAGATGTTAGATCGCTCTCCCCACGATTTATCTGGCGGGCAGAAACAGCGTGTTTCTTTGGCGGGCATTCTCGTCGATGACGTCGATATCCTTTTGTTTGATGAACCACTAGCTGCGCTTGACCCTAAAACGGGTAAAAAAACCATCGAGATCATCGATAACCTACACCGCGAAACGGGCAAAACCATCGTAATCATTGAGCATCGTCTTGAGGACGTTCTGCATCGCTCAGTTGACCGTATTATCTTGATGGAAAGCGGCGAAATCATTGCCGATACAACACCAGATGAAATTTTAGCGTCGCCTCTGCTAGAAGATTACGGTATCCGCGAGCCGCTTTATATTTCGGCTCTGAAAGAAGCAGGCTGCGCGATTGAGGGCGATGCAAAACCTTCTAGCTTAACTACCTTACCGTTGGAGCAATATAAACCAGCAGTACAAGCATGGTTTGATGGTTCAACAGCACAACCACCTAAAACGCTAGCCGAGACTTTGCTTGAAGTCCGTGGCCTCACCTATTCTTACGACGGTGAGAAAAACGCGCTAGAAGACGTGAGTTTTGACATCAAGCGTGGCGAGTTTGTCTCTGTACTTGGCAAAAATGGCTCGGGTAAATCGACCATCACCAAACTGATTATGGGCGTTATTGAAGCGGATAGCGGCTCAATGAGCATGAATGGTCAAGATCTAAACGAACTGACCATCTTCGACCGCAGCCAGAAAGTGGGCGTGGTGATGCAAAACCCGAATCACATGATTTCCCATCACATGATTTTCGACGAAGTGGCCTTCGGCCTCCGTAATCGTGGCATTGAAGAGAAACAAATCGAAGCAAAAGTACTTGAAGTCCTCGAGCTGTGCGGTTTGAGCAAATACCGTCACTGGCCAATCGAAGCATTGAGCTACGGCCAGAAAAAGCGCGTAACCATTGCGTCAATTTTGGTCTTGGAACCAGAGCTTCTGATCCTTGATGAACCGACGGCAGGTCAGGACTACCGGAACTACACATCAATGCTGAGTTTCATCGAAAAGCTCAATCGCGAGTTGGGCGTAACCGTGATGATCATCTCCCACGACATGCATTTAGTGCTGGAATACACCACACGCTCTATCGTGATTGCAGACAGTAAATTAGTCGCGGATGCACCAATGACGCAGGTATTCAGCAGTCCAGAGCTACTAGACCAAGCAAACCTCACCACAACAAGTCTGTTTGAGTTGGCTACGAAAGTTGGCATCGAAGACACCAATGGCTTTATGCAGCATTTTATCAATGTAGAAAAAGCGCACCGCCAACAAAAAAGCAGCGAAGTAAACCAACCAGAGAAAGCGGTGGCATGAAAGACAATAAGATGAAGTTTGGTATCAACTACATCGATACCCAATCGCCACTTCATAAGTTGAATGGCATTACTAAGTTCTTGCTTTTCATTGCTTGGGTAACGGTGGTGTTGACCACGTTTGACTTGCGAATCATTGCACTGTTGATCGTGCTTGGTTTGGGCTTATTGAAAATGACCAAAGTGCCATTTCATGTCTACAAACCACTTTTACTCGGTACTGGCACGGTATTGCTGATCAATGCCCTGTTTATGTTCGCGTTAGCGCCGCAACAAGGCACTGAGTTCATGGGCTCATCAACGGTTTTACTCTCGTTACCCGGTAATTACTCGCTCACTCAAGAGACGTTGTTTTACCTAGTAACAGTGACGTTGAAATACTTCAGCATGTTCCCAATCGCGTTAGTGTTTGTATTTACCACTCACCCGACGGAGTTTTCAGCTAGCTTGAACCGCTTGGGTGTGCCTTACAAAATCGCCTATGCCGTGAGCTTAACGCTGCGCTACTTGCCGGAAGTGAAAAAGGACTTTGTTAACATCATGCACGCGCAACAAGCACGCGGAGTAGAACTGAGTAAGAAGGCTCCGTTGTTCACTCGTATGAAGAACGTGGCGAAGATTCTTGGCCCTCTTATTTTCTCTAGTTTGGACAGAGCAGACCAAATCTCAAACGCGATGACGCTACGTGGTTTTGGCCGTCACTCATCTCGCACCTGGTACAGCCTAAAACCCCTGACCAAAGCCGATATGATCTGCATGGCGGGGATTGCAGTGATAGTGATTGCTGCGATCAGCAAGCGTGTTATGGACACACAACTGTTCTGGTATCCGTTTTAAATTCTAAAGCTTCAAGCTGAACATAACGTGGTTAGTGTTGTGACCACGTTATGTTTCCCTCTTTCCCCTCGATAACCCGCTCATTAGCCTCTTGCTTGCAGGTGCTCAAAATAGGCGTGTAATCTCAGCGGCTCGTTGATGTGCCAGAAAGTTGCTTATTTAAGCGACCAACATGAACTAAACTCATCAGTTTTATCAGGGGCTTAATGATCAACTGTGCGCTGCCTACGATGAACAGCCAAGTCCCGCTTTCAATCAACGAATCATTCAAAAAGAAAAAACTACCAATTAAAAACCAAATAGCTATGAGCAGATCGTTGGCAGCACCTAACGCCTCATAGCGACGTTGAATAACGACGTGACGGTTTCCTAGATCTAAATCCAACTCCCTGCCATGTACCTGCACTGTAAAACTCTCCTTAGTGTTTCGACTCATGTTGTACCCGAGTAATTTCAACATACTTAGGTATAAAACCCTAACGGACTCAATAGATATGTACAACCATAGAGGAAACAACATCAAGATAAAGAAAGGGGTGCCTAAGTACCCAATTCAATGAAGCTATTAACAGTAATTAACTTCTATTACTAGTACCAACTTAGCTCCACTTTAATAAGCGGGTCTCATTGCCCTCTTCTGGCTTCGCTGGAATATTGAGTGACAGCAGTAAGCTCACAGCCGCCATACCTGCACCGATGTAAAATACGCTAGCAGGAGAAACCAGCCAAATCACACCAAACGTAACGGGTATCACAACCGCCGCAATATGGTTAATAGTAAACGCAACCCCAGCGGTCGACGCCATATCGGCAGGATCGGCAATTTTTTGGAAGTAGGTTTTGATAGCAAGCGCTAGCGCGAAGAACAAATGGTCGACAACATACAATGCAGCAGCCCACTCCGCGGTTTGCACCAAACCATAACCGACGAATACGAAGATCAAACCGACGTACTCAAACATCAGCGCTTTACGCTCACCAACAACGCCGATGAAGCGGCCGATTCGCTTCGCAAACAAGAAGTTAAAGACATAGTTGATCAAAAACAGCAAGGTAATGTCTGCGGCAGAGTAGCCAAACTTCTCTACCATCAAGAAGCCAGCGAAAACTGTGAAAATCTGACGGCGAGCACCACTCATAAACGTGAGCGCGTAGTACAACCAGTAACGTTTACGCAAAATGAGTTTCTTGTTTTGAGGCACTTTGGTCTTAAATTGAGGGAAGGCAAATGCCATCACCAAAATAAGCACAAAACCTAAACCACCAGCCATTAGATAAACCGTTTTAAAATCAAGTTTGAGCTGTTCGAGCGAAACCCAAATGGCGCCGTAGGTAAACAGAGAAGCCAAAGCTCCAACAGAAATAAATTTACCCAACATTTCCGGTGCTTCTTCTTTCGATAGCCATTGTAAAGACAAAGACTGCTTCAGCGTTTCGAAGTAATGAAAGCCGGTAGACATCAATAAGGTTGTAAAAAGTAGACCGTACAAAGTGGGAAAATAACCTGTTAATGCCGTACCAAGCGTAAGCATCGCCAAAGAGACGAGCATAAAGCGTTGTTCACGGATAAAAAGTAAAACGAATACCGCAGTGAAAGCTAGAAAGCCAGGTACTTCCCTAACACTTTGAAGTAAACCGATATCAGCGCCATCAAAGTTCGCTTTCTCGATAACAAAGTTGTTCAACAACGCCATCCAAGTAGAAAAAGCAATGGGCACGATAATGGAAATTAACAGGAGGAAATTTTGCGGCGTTCTCCAGCCTTGCGATGAGGTAGTCATGATGTTTCCTTTAAATATGAAGGCATCATCATAGCTTCAAATGTAACAAATTCGCAATATCATTATTATTTTCAACCCAAACCAAGCAGATATTGCATAGGGATATTGTTATGAAGATAAACATCGCACTCAATTCCTTGGCTAAGCGCGATGTTGAAATATCGAGAGAAATAGGTAAAACGCCAGTGATGAGGCTCAGTAACTTAATCGATATTCTTTACTGTTAGACGATTCTTAAATTCAAACACATGTTCTGGACACACATCCAAACAGCGGCCACAGCTAATGCAGTTTTGATCCATAACTCGACGATCTCCCTCTTTCAATGGTTGTCGAAGCACCTCAGGTTCTGGGCAGACGTAAAAGCAATCCATGCATTTGGTGCAATCTTCGCGGCGAACAGCAGTAACGCGCAACAGGCTTTTTCGGCCTATCACACCATAGGTAGCACCCAGTGGACATAAGTGCCCACACCACCCATGCTCAACTAAGAGTAAATCCAGTACGAACACCAGTGCGATCAACACCCAACCTGCGCCCATACCAAACACCAATCCGCGATGCAATGCCGCCACTGGATCTAACCATGTCCAAAGAATCGCGCCAGACAGAGCACTACCCAACATCAAAACAGGGATCAGCCAATAACGAATAGTAGGAGACCAACGATAGCTCGCTTTAATGTTGAGCTTTCGACGCAACCACGCCGCCAAATCTGTCACGACATTTAACGGGCACACCCACGCACAAAATGCGCGCGGTGCTAAAATCGCGTAGAACACCACGACAATCACTACGCCTAACAGCGCATTAAACTCCGGAACATGCCCTGTCGCCAAAGCTTGAAGCAAAATTAACGGGTCACTTAACGGCACTGCATCGAGCAACATACTCGATGAGAGGTTACCAGTTAGAGCCCCTAATGTCGGCCCAGCCATAAACAGCGCAATGATGGTGAGCTGGCATAGTCTGCGTAAAATCAAAAACCGATGCGCGCGCCACCAGCCAAGCTTTTCAACCGCTTCTTTGCCAGCATTTTGAGCTAAGTTCTTTGCCATTACTTACCTCCTTTTAGCGATTCAAGCGCACCTTCCGGTACAGGCGTCTCACTAGGGAGGATATTTTCGAGTGGTTTGTCGATCTCTTTCCAACCAAAATTGTAGTGACTACCCACTTTGCCTTTCGCCAAATCCGTCGGGACGACTTTAATAGCAGCGACATCCAACACGCACGCTTGTTCGCACTTACCGCATCCGGTACACACTTCGGAATTCACTGTTGGGATAAGTTTGGCGTGATAACCGGTTCGGTCGTTGTGAACCATCTCTAACGTGATGGCTTCATCAATCAGCGGACAAACGCGATAACAAACGTCGCATCGTAATCCTTGCCAGTTAAGGCAAGTTTCATGGTCAATAAGAACCGCTGTCCCCATGCGAGCATCATCAATATCGGTTAGCTTCGGATCCAGCGCCCCACTCGGGCAAGCCACCACACAAGGAATGTCTTCGCACATTTCGCAGGGAATATCGCGCGCAGTAAAGTAAGGAGAACCAGTGGCTACAGGAGAAAGTAATGTCGCGAGTTTCAATGTGTCATAAGGGCATGCTTGAACACACAAGCCACATCGAATACAGGCTGATTCGAAATCGCCTTCTGGCAATGCACCGGGTGGGCGAATAGGCACACCTTTAGTTTCTCGAGCTTGGCTTTGCAGCGATTGTAAGCCCAACACACACGCCGCTGCGCCAACGCCTGCCGCAGTTCGGACAGTATCACGCAAAAATCGACGCCGACTTTGCGATGTTTTAGACTGAGAGGATTTCATGCTATTTCCTCAACGAAACTCCTTTATCAAGTTAAGCATAAATAGCGCTAAACGTACCTCTTCCCCATACCTCATAAGAGGTAACTCCACCCTCAATTGATTCAAGTCAACTGATGTACAGTGCCGTCGTCACAGTTTGAATAATTCCATTTATTTCCTCCAACATGAAATTCACCACGATACTCTGCCGTGCACGCCATTTTCAGTACAATAATTCAACACCTTTGCAATCTATTCGCTAAATTCAAAGATAAATGACTACTAAAATTTAGAAAAACATCGCTATAACAACCTAATTTAAAAGGTGTTTATCTCTCAAACTTAAAAAAATACTATCCAAAATAAGGAACTGTGGTTAGATTGAAAATTAATACTAAAAAGCGAAGGAGAGAAGCATGGAAATTATCGTACGTCCAACAACCGTTGAAGACTCAGCGGCACTCGTAGAAATCTATTCACAACCAAAAGCACAACGTGAAACCCTGCAACTCCCAAAACCTTCGCTCGCAATGTGGGTAGAACGATTGTCAAATATGCCCGCTGGCGTTTACAGCTACGTCGCTGAAATCGATGGTAAAGTAGTGGGTAACATTGGCTTTCATCACTCGCAGCGTCCAAGAACGGCGCACACGGCCGCGTTTGGTATTGGCGTTCACGACCAGTTTCACGGCCTAGGCGTGGGAAGTAAGTTAATTGAAACCATCATCGAGTTGGCGGATAACTGGTTGAATGTAAGACGCATCCAGTTAGAAGTTAATGCCGACAACGAGGCCGCCATTGGCCTGTACAAAAAGCATGGATTTCAAATTGAGGGCGAAGCGATTGATGGCTCCTTCCGAGATGGCAAGTTCATCAATACCTATTACATGGCACGTATCAGGCCAAGTAAAAAAGTAAATCAAAGCCTCCTAATTGGAGGCTTTGCTTTTTAAACTTCTACTCACTTTTGTAAGTGAGCCAACGCTCTGCTAGTCAATGCTTCTGTGTAAGGGTTGATCTTCCAGTGATCAGGGCTCCAGCCTTTCACAAAGCGTTGAAAGTCAGCCCACGCAACCGCAAACAAAGGACGCCATTCGCGCTCGACTTCATTGGGGCCAAGATTCGGCTGATAAACCATTAACGCCTGTTGCAACTGAGCAAAATACGTGTCCAAGACCCAAACTTCCATCTCTGCACAACGTTCTGGCTTGACGGCGCTGCTCATGAACAGTGCTACGTCTTTCATCGCACAACCATGTCCAACGTATTGAAAGTCGACCGCAGCAACGCTTGATTCTTCTCGATCAAAACAGAAGTTCGCCAATTTGGCATCACCGTGTACAAGCGTCTTGAACTTGGCTTGCGAAAGCATTTGATCAATTAATTGAGCGGCATTTTTTAGCTCGGTGTCTTGCAGCACCTCAAGCTCATCAGGTCTGGTTGCCAAGTGCCAATACGTGCCGATATGCCACAGCTTATCCGAGCGAACACCGATGTAACGCGCATGAAAGTTCGCCAACCAAGCAAGGCAGGCTCGTAGATGCTCTAGCTTTGCATCGGTGATGACTTTTGGAAAGCCCGCCTCGGCGAGGTCTTCCATCACAATTAGCCATTCATTCTCCGATTGGAATGTTTTTAGACCTTGTGGTACTCGGCAGCGAGTGTTCACTTCTCTGGAAAAATCCGTATACCAATTCACTTCCACCTGATAAGAGTGCAGCTTTCTTTGGTGAGAGCGGTCCGTATTCCAACCTCTTGGGTGCTCTGAAGGCTTAGGGAGTTTTACATGCTTAATGATCACCGAACAAGTTGAATAATTAACTCGGACTAACTCACCATAGCCTCCCCATAGCGATTGTATGACTTCTACCGATTGATAATTCCCAAGCTTTAGCTCCTGGCCAATGCTTTGGTAACGTTGGTGGTTGTCGTTCATCATCATGCAAGCAGATGTGACCACGCTTGGTTTTTCTCCATATAATGAATGACATATGGACAGACTGGTTTGATTTGGTAACCGAGTGCCTCAATTTCTGGCAATACCGCTTCCATCATCACTTTTCCGTACCCTTTACCTCGTAATGCTTCAGGAACTACGGTTGATGTGATGTGCATGACATTATTCTCAAGCTGATAAACCACCTTGGCTTTATAACCTTGTTCTAAATCAACCCAAAATGTGTTGTTTTCAACTTCATGAGTTACTTTATGCATATCTTGCTCTCTAATTTTTGTTACGGATTGATTGAATCAAACTATATCACTGAATAGAATCAACACCATGCGGAAGTGCTCTGTCACTTCACGCCATTACCTTCTCAAATCAGGTACGACAATAATAATGAGAAATATGAGCCCTATTGCCAGAGACGGCAAACTACCTCTGCAAAGCAAGAAGGCACCCGAACGTCAGGCAAGTACACTAAATAGCACCGATGCAATGGCAATGGTCGAACATGGCAGTGAAGTAAGTTTAAACGTCACGACACCTGTTGGTACCAAGTTTATTACAACCAGCACATTTGTCGGCTGTCACTCAAATAATACCGCATTGATAGAGGTTCCGAACATCTCCGATGAGGACTTGAAATTCTATTTTCAAGAAGGCTTTTGGATCAATGTAAAAGCGTACTCTCATCGAGGGGAAGGTGCTGTCATTCCATTTCGGGCGCAATTGCAGCACCGACTCGGCGACCCGTATCCAATTTTAGTGCTAAGTCTACCTAACACCATGCAGGTCTTTCAGCTTCGTAAAGAAGTACGTTACGAAGTGAATTTGAGGGCGCGCGTTTGTTTAGAAGCCTATCGAACTGAATGCGAGATAAGAGATTTATCTCGTAGTGGCTGCCGCTTTGTGACATCACCAATGAGCCGACCACTTCAGGTTGGTGATCGCGTTTCATTGGACCTAACCATGCCCGGTGAAAGCCACATGCTCGCGCCATTGCGAGGTCGTATTTGTAACTTACAAAAATCGACACACCATGCTCGCTATGGAATGGAGTTTGATGAGGTTGGTAAAACCAACGCTAAAAGTCTCCTGAGTCACCTAAAATTTGATGGGACTAAACTCACACTAAAAAGGTAGCTTTGATAACGAGCACCAAGCATCGGCCAGTATTGATACCCGGAAAACAAGAAACCCCTTACTGTAAAGTAAGGGATTTTGTTTACTAAGAATAAGGCAGAATCTTAGATAACAGTTTCGACTTAGAAGTCGTAACGTAGACCTAGCGCTAGCTCATCTTTTTCATCAGCACCTTCGTTATCCATTAGATCGAAGTTGTATGATGCGTAGCCACGGAAGTTAGGCTTGAAGTAGTAAGTAACATCAACAGCTAAGTTTTCTACAGTATCAGCATCTTCTAGCTCACCTTTGTTGAACGTAGAAGTAAATACAGTTTGACCCATAGTGTATGATGCAGCTAGTTCGTAGCCTTTGTAATCCGCAGACTCACCTGCAACATCCACGTCTGCGCCTGTGTAGTTACCAGCGAAGTAGAAATCACCTACAGAGTATGCAGCAGCAAGCATGAACTCATCACTATCGTTTTGGTCTGCATAACCAGCACCTAGTTCAATACCAGTATTAGCAAATGCGTAGATACCAGATAGAGAGAAGCCATCTTCCTCGTTGTCTGTAAAACCTTTTGCATCTGTTGTGCGATCAGCAAAGCGGTAGCTAGCACGTACAGCTAGTTGCTCGAATTGGCCTTTGTAAGACAGCATGTTGTCTGTACGGTCAGATACAGGCAGTTTAAGTGCTGCAGTGTTACCGTGGTAAGCCATAATATCGGTAAAATCAGTAAGAACGAATAATGCACCGTCGTTTTTACCGTAAGTTACTTCACCGTATTTACCGCCTAGGCCTGCGTAAGCGTAACGAGTTTCAAGATCACTGTTGTTATCTACGGCACCTTCTTCTTTTGTTTCGAACTCACCTTCCCAAAAACCAACACCGTATAGGTTTTCATTGATTTCCTGTTTGCCTAGGAAGTTAAGACGGATGCGAGTACGGTCTTTTGCCTTACCATCCATCATAGAAAGACGCGCTTCAGCGCGGCCGCCCATCTCAAGAGAAGTGCCATCTTGGTTGTATAGTTCTGAAGCGACAACTTGAGATCCTGATGCCATTAGCGCCACTGCTACAGCTAAAGTTTTTAATTTCATTGTTATTTTCCATATCATTGTTTTATATGTATTTTCTCACCAGAAAAACAGGACTTTTCTGTACCAACGAGAAAACTGGCGGCATAGTAGCAGCTGTTATTTTTCACGCAACGCGTTGAATAAACAGCACTTATAGAAGAAAACACCAAGTAAAATGACGATATGAATACCTCTCAACCATCAAGTTATCGGTTGAGGTAAAAAAATCGTTCGCGTCAAAAAAAAATTGACGCAAAAAATGTAAAAACAATCTCATTATATGTGATTTTGCTCGCAAAATATTTTCACTAAATGACTGTTTTAGATAGACTTCCTGATTTTAAATCAGTTTCTCACAAACAAAAAAATCCCCAAGCAATAGCTCAGGGATTTATACATTTTGTTAGGCGAATAGCGAATTAAAGCTTAAAGAAGCTCAATTGCTCTTTCTGCTTCTCTGCAAGTAATGAAAGCTCAGTACTCGCGCTTGCGCTTTGACTAATACCCGCCACATTCTGGTTAACCAGTTCAGACATGTTAACCACGTTGCGGTTGATGTCTTGAGTGACTTGAGACTGCTCTTCGGCTGCGGTTGCCACTTGCGTGTTTGAATCGTTAATGTTGGCTACCGACTCGGTAATACCAACCAATGCCTCATTCGCTTGTTGCGTCAGTTCGTTGTTACGACTGAGCATGTCAAGGCTGACTTGCATGCTGTCATTCGCAAGCCCAGACTGCGCTTGAAGTTCTTCAATAATCGTTTGGATCTCTTGAGTCGAGTCTTGCGTGCGTGCCGCGAGCATACGTACTTCATCCGCAACAACCGCAAAACCACGACCAGACTCACCAGCACGCGCAGCTTCAATCGCAGCGTTCAATGCGAGTAAGTTGGTCTGCTCAGAGACACCGCGAATCACTTCAATAACGTCGTTGATCTGAACCGACTGCTCTTTTAAACGCAGTACGACTTGCGCTGCATCGTTCAATGCTTGAGACATCTGTGCGCTTGCTTCTGCGCTCTCTTGGAAGATAGCCAGACCTGATTGCGCAAGACCATCAGCTTCGCGAGCTGTCGAATCCGCAGACGTTGCGTTATCGCTCACGTTGTTTGCGGTGCTGGCAAGTTCATTAACAGCCGATGCAACTTGTTCTATCTCAGCGAGCTCTAGCTGAGCATTCGCTTCTGCTTGCGTCATTACTGCGGCAAGCTCAGTCGATGCCGATGCAACCTCTTCACTGATGCGAGTAAGCTGGTCGACCGTGTTATAAAGCTGTTCTGCTGTTTGGTTAACATCTTTGCTCAGCTTCGCAATTTCGTTATCACCATCTACATCTGCGCGAACTGATAAGTTGCCCATTGCCAACTGACGCATCACTTCTTGAAGTTTTTGAATAGGCGTAACAATCATGCCTGATAAGATCCACGCCCCCACCAATGAGAACGCAAATACCGCAAGAACTGTCAACATAGCGTTGTTTTGTACACGCTCATTCTGTTGATGGCTTCTTATGGTCGACTGCTCTGCTTGATCATTCACATGCTTCGACAGAGTATTGATTTGTTGAACCATTTCTCGGCCAACATTACGGTACTCTTTAATGAATGCACGGTACTCACTGTCCGATTTCAAGCCTTGATCGTACTGGTTAAAGAAAGCCACTGAGCGCTCTGAATATCGAACATAGGCTTCGATCGCTTGGCGAACTTTAATCGCATCTTCACGAAACAGATTACGAGCTTCAATCGCACTTAAATCAGCTTCAACCTGCTTTAAGCCTTCTTTCAATTCATTAAGAAAATTTTCACGACGGGAAGCGTCGTAGATAGCGTAAACCGCTGTAATACGAAGTGGATAAATTTCATCGTCAATACGCGCCAAAGTGTCTTTATGGAAAACCAAAGACTCTTGGTTGGAAGCAATAACATCTTGCTCAGCTTGAAGATTGTTTTTAGTAATCCACAAAGCAATAAACAAAACAATCGCGGTAAATAATACCGGAACCAAAATTTGCGTTCGTACTGACAAATTTTTCAGTGATAACTGCATGACTGGACCTCAGTTGTATGCGTGATGCCTATATCCAAACGAACTCAAGCAACTCTCAATACTGAAGCTGCATTTCGGTTATTTGAATATCTATGCTTCCTTGCGACGGGAAAGTTCCCAGACGAATAAACAAGTGGCGAATATTAGAGGTCGATCACACTTTTGTCTAGTACAAAAAGTCTCCATTTTCAATCTGTTATTGACAATATCCCGACAGTAGTGTCGGGATATTGTCGTTATGATAAATTTTGATCACTTATGATGAGATACATTCACATTTAGGGCGGTTTTAGGCTATTTTCTCAACGAATTGAGCTTAGCTTGAGCACGGCCAAAAATCGTATCTATTGGATAAGAACCTTCATCGGTTGGCTCACCGGCGACTTTCCCCGTGAACAGCTCGATGGCTTCAGTGACATGATCAATCGCCCAAATATTAAACTCACCTTTTTCTACTGCTTTCACGATGTCGGAACGGAGCATCAAGTTATGAACATTAGATTGCGGGATAATGACCCCCTGCCCTTCATGACGACCTTTAATCACACACACATCGTAAAAGCCTTCAATTTTTTCGTTCACACCACCAATCGGCTGAGCTTCACCAAACTGATTCATCGAGCCTGTAATCGCAATGTCTTGTCGGTTTGGTTGCTTTGAAAAAGCAGACACTACAGCACATAGCTCTGCCATGCTGGCACTATCACCGTCAACACCACCATAAGATTGCTCAAACGTAATCGTTGTGGTTAATGGTACTCGCGCCGTTTTACCAAACACGGAAGACAAGTAGGCCGATAGAATCATCACGCCTTTAGAGTGAATACTGCCGCCCAAATCCACACTGCGTTCGATATCAATAACATCCCCATCGCCGTAACACGTCGTCGCGGTGATGCGATTCGGCGCACCAAACATGTAGTCGCTGGTACTTAATACCGAGAGGGCATTCACTTGACCGATAGCCTTCCCTTCAGTGCGAATCAAGGTTGTACCGTTAACAAACGTTTCCATCACGTTGTCGCGTAATCGGCTCACTCGCATTTCTTGGTTCTTGAGCGCCTCTTCCACATGACCGATACGGATCATGTTGGAGTTGGCTTGACGAGCAACGTAGTTTGACTCACGTAATAAATTCGCAATATTGGCAGAGTGGAGTGATAGCTTGGTTTGATCACCAGACAAGCGTGAACTGTATTCGATAATCCGTCCCATGGACTTTCTATCACAGTGCAGCATATTGTTATCGTTCACGACGCTAGAAATAAAGCGCGCATAGTGCAGTTCCGACTCTGGCGTTCGCTTCATCTCATCTTCAAAATCCGCTGTCACTCGGAACAACTCACTGAACTCTGGATCGTAATGCTGCAGCAATTGATAAGTTCGGTAGTCACCAAACAGAATGATTTTAATATCGAGCGGGATAGGCTCGGGATCGAGTGATACCGCCCCTGTCAATGTCACTTCTTTTTCTAGGGAGGTAAAGCTCAATTGACGAGCACGCAGTGCGCGCTTCAAACCATCCCAAACGTAAGGCTGTTCAAGCACTTTCTGTGCATCCATTAACAGAACGCCGCCATTCGCCTTATGCAAACTCCCCGCACGAATCAGCGAAAAGTCGGTAAACACGGTTCCCTTGAAAGTGGCTGTCTCAATCGAACCGAAGAGCGAATGGTAATTGGGGTTTTCTTCAACAACGATAGGAAAGTCACTGCTGTTGCGACTTACCAAGACGTTCACTTTATAACGACGTGGCAATTTTTTATCCAACGACGCCGTTGCAATTTCGCCTTGCTCACCACTTTGGTCAAGGAAGATATCTGCGTTTTCAACAATATCTTTTTGCAGCTCAGTTAAGTACGTTTTGATTTCAGAATATTCTGCGTAATCCACTTTGAGCTTTTTAATGAAGTGAGTAATCACATCGAGCGTCACTTCATCATTAAGCTTTTTGATTTTGTCGCTGTAAGTTTCTTCCCACTCTGTGAGTTCACGGACCATCGAACGTAATCGTACTTCGAGTTCATCAATGGCATCACTGAACTGCTCTTGCTCTTTCTTACTTAGTGCATCAAAAGACTCTTCCGTATGAAGCTCGTCACCATTCATGGCGACAAACTGATAATCGCCTTGTGTGGTAAGCGTCAAGCTAATGCCTTTCTCTTTTGCCTCTCGGCTAATGCGGTCCAGCTCGTTTTGTTGCTTCGCCGCCAATTGGTTTTTTAATCGCTCAGCTCGGCTAAAGTACATTTCATTGTCGAACGCTAGGGGTAAAGCATTCAGTAGTTTGCCCATTAAGGCTTCAATATCAACACGTAACTTATTCCCGATACCACAAGGCAGCTTCAATACCTTGGGTGTGCGGGTATCTTCAAAGTTCGCAACGTAACACCAATCAAACAAGGCTGCTGCATCGTGCTGGTGACGATTCAGATAGCGCAGGATCATGGTGCGTTTACCTAGCCCATTCTGACCAATGGCGTAGATGTTATACCCTTTCTCTTTGATGGACATCGCAAACTCGACCGCTTTTTGCGCGCGCTCTTGGCCCACAATCTCATCAATTGGAGGTAACTCCTTGGTCGACTTACATGGCATATTCTCTAGATCTGCTACAGAATATAGCTGCTTAGCTTCCAATCTTAGTATTGCCATATCCACTTCCTTTTTTCTTATTTTCGTCATTTGAGTGTAGAGATTATTTGCTTAATTTTAAGTGATTTACCTTCCACCCTAGTTTGATTGGACATTTTATGAGCACAAAAGTGATATCAATACGCACTTGCAATTGATAATCAATTTCATTTAATATCAAAGCAAATCAACTCTTGTGGAGATGGACATGAATATTGAGCAATGCTGGATGCGCTACTTGAAAGCAGAGCAATTGATGGAACAAGGCCACTGGCCCGAGGCACATCGTTTATACGACGATGTACTCAGCAATCTACCGAACCACATTCATTCGGCGCTCGAAAATGCTCAAACCAAACCTTGTCAGTTTGTCTGTCTCATCACCGGGCTGAGAGATGCGTGCGTCGCACAATCGGAGATTCTCAACAAACTCGGATTGCAGCACGATGCTTTTTCAACACTCAATCAAACGTACGCACTATTCCAATTCTTGCAACTAGAGAATCATGAACTTATTGAGCGTGTGGGTCATTTACTTGGTCAACAAAGTGAAGACTTGTTAGCTCATATGGCGGCATTTTGCTTCGCTCAACGTAATGCTCAATGGATGATTGAGCTAGACCATGTGACGCGCGCACATGAGCAGTTTTTGCATTTGCAAGCGATGAGTTCGGCAAAGTCTTCGCCTTCTCACCTGTACAATTAATCTAGAATCCAAGCAATGAGGTCTGCCAGACTTAGCGCAGCCCATTGCTTGTGTTTCATTTGCTTTATCAACCACAAGGATCTGTGATGTCTTCTAAAACCATTCTTTCGGTGAATAACCTATCGGTCAGCTTTACGACAAACGATGGGATCGTCGATGCAGTAAAGAATGTTAGCTTCGATTTAAAAGCAGGCGAGACGCTTTCCATCGTTGGGGAGTCTGGGTCTGGCAAGTCAGTATCAACCAATGCACTGATGAAACTATTGCCAGACAACGCTATTTTGCATACGAACTCATCCATCATGTTTGAGGGTAGCTCCATCTTGGATAAAACGGAGCATGAAATGCAAAGCGTTCGCGGTGATCGTATCGGTATGATTTTTCAGGAGCCGATGACCTCATTGAATCCATACATGCGGGTGGGAATCCAAGTCGCTGAGGCCATCATGTGCCACCGTCCAGTGGATAGATGGAAAGCCAAAGCGAGAGTGTTAGAGCTGTTTGAACTGGTTCACATGCCAGAGCCAGAGAAAGCGTACAGCAAATATCCGCACGAGTTTTCTGGCGGTCAGTTGCAACGCATCATGATTGCGATGGCACTGATTAACGAACCCGATATTTTGATCGCCGACGAACCAACAACGGCGTTGGATGTCACGGTTCAAGCAGAAGTGCTGCACCTGATTAAAGAAATTCAGGCTCAGATGGGCATGGCGATACTTTTTATTACTCATGATTTAGGCGTTGTAAAACACTTTGCCGACCGTGTCATTGTGATGTGTAAAGGGGAAGTCGTCGAAGAAGGCGAAACGCAAACACTCTTCGAAGATCCAAAACACGAATACACACGTATGCTGATCAATTCTATTCCAAAAGGCAGTAAGGACCCTATTAGCGAGAGTGCTACACAACTATTAAAAGCTGACGATATACGAGTCAAATTCTTGATAAAGTCGCATTTTATTGCCAGTAAAAATGAGTACTTCGAAGCGGTAAAAGGCATTTCTCTTGAGCTTAAACAAGGGGAAACACTCGGGATTGTTGGGGAATCCGGTTCAGGCAAGTCTACCCTCGGCCGCGCATTGATAGGTCTCTTGCCATCCACAGGTAAAATCGAATACAAAGGCCAAGATATGGCTTTGCTAACAAACAAAGAACGTTTTGAGCTGAAAAAAGACGTTCAGATGGTGTTCCAAGACCCTTATGGTTCGCTTTCTCCTCGTATGACTATCGGCGAGATCATCACTGAAGGATTAACTGTCCACCAGCCAATGTTGAGTAAAAAAGAACGTATGCAGAAAGCACGCGACGTGCTTCGAGAGGTTCGCTTAGATCCCGCGTCCATCAACCGTTATCCGCACGAGTTTTCGGGAGGCCAACGTCAGCGTATTGCTATCGCGCGAGCACTGATCCTTGAACCTTCGTTTATTCTGCTTGATGAGCCGACCTCTGCATTGGACCGCTCGGTTCAACTGACTGTGATTGATCTGCTGAAAGATTTGCAGAAAAAGCATAACATTGGCTACTTGTTTATTAGCCACGATCTATCAGTCGTCAAAGCCCTTTCTGATCGTGTTCTTGTCATGCAAAAAGGCGAGGTCATGGAACAAGGTACGGCCGAAAATATTTTCCAAAACCCTAAAAATGACTACACGAAAAAACTGATAGATGCCTCATTTGATCTTGAAAACAGTGAAAATCAGCACAATGCGGCTTAGGTTCATCACAGTTTCATATTCATAAACTAGGATTAAGAAAAGGTGATGATTTCATCTTGTCTTAAGAATGGCGTAGCTGCCTTTCGGTTTGGCCGCCGAGACTGGTTGGTTCAAGAGTCAGACTTAGTCAACCTGGCTCACATACTGGCAAACAGTATGAATTGAGTTCCCCCAACCATGAAAAATGCCGCGACAGTGTCGCGGCATTTTTTATTCTCAGAAGCTGAGAGTAACTAGGGCATTAAATCGACTCAATACCCATATTATGTAACGTAAATGCATACACGTCTGTGGTGAGGTCAATTTGCTTACTCAGCGGCATCCCTGCACCATGACCAGCATTGACATCAATGCGTATCAATACTGGATTAGCACCTTGCTGCTTGTCTTGCAGCTCCGCAATAAACTTGTACGAATGTGCTGGAACCACACGATCGTCGTGATCGGCGGTTGTCACCAATGTCGCAGGATACTGCACGCCTTCTTTTACATTGTGAACAGGAGAGTAGCCAAGCAAGTATTGGAACATCGCTTCGCTTTGCTCAGACGTGCCATAGTCATACTTCCAGCCTTCTCCAGACGTAAACGTGTGGTAACGGAGCATATCAAGCACACCTACGGCTGGCAGCGCCACCTTAAATAACTCAGGACGTTGCGACATACACGCACCAACCAACAAGCCGCCATTTGAACCACCACGAATCGCTAGACGCTCGGAGCTAGTGTAGTCGTTTTCAATCAGGTATTCCGCCGCCGCAATAAAGTCATCAAATACGTTTTGCTTTTGCTGCTGAGTGCCTGCGTTGTGCCAAGCTTTACCGTATTCACCGCCGCCTCGCATGTTGGCGACAGCGTAAATACCACCCAATTCTAGCCAGTTGGCCACATTGCCAGAAAACATCGGAGTGAGGCTGATATTAAAACCGCCATAACCATACAGCATGGTTGGCGCACTACCATCAAGTGCGATGCCCTTCTTGTATGAGATGATCATCGGTACTTGCGTGCCATCTTTTGAGGTGTAGAACACCTGTTTTGATTCATACTCACTGCGATCGAATGGCGCTTTTGATTCTTGAAACTGCGTCGATTCACCAGACTCAACATCAAATGAGAAGATCGTCGGTGGTGTCACGTAGTTAGTGAAGGTGTAATACAACGTGGTTTCTTCTTTTTTACCCGCTAGACCATAAGCCGTGCCTTCTCCCGGCAGTTCTACATCTCGAATCCACTCACCTTGGTAGGTAAACTGCTTCACTTTAGAAAGCACATCCACCATATAAGTCGCAAACAAATAACCGCCACCTTTGCTGATTTCTAGCGGCTGTTCTTGTTCAGCAATCACGTCAGCCCATTGTTCTGTCTGAGTGTTGTAGCTGACAACTTTGCCGTTCGGCGCATCTAGGTTGGTGTAAAGCAGCAAGGTTTCGTCTTGGCTATCAATCAAGTAGGTGTCGCCTTGCGTCGTATCGCGCAGTGTTACAATCGCTTGGGAGTCAGACTGTAAATCTATATAAAACAGACGATTACCCGATGTTGATTCTGCGCCAGAAATAATGAGGAAGCGATCATCTGTCGTCGTCGTACCAGACACATAACGATGTATCTGAGCACCCTGCTCACCAAAAATCACTTTGTCTTCAGATTGAGAGGTACCAAGTTCATGATAATAAAGCTTGTGATGCTCAGTTCGAGCAGACAACTCACTGCCTTGCGGCTTGTCGTAACTTGAGTAATAGAAGCCTTTGCTGCCCAGCCAAGAAATCGACGTAAACTTCGCATCAACGATCTCTGGCTCTAGCTGTTCTTTAGTTTCCGTATCAATGACAAAGATCTTACGCCAGTCACTGCCTCCTTCCGAGATGGAATATGCCACCAAACGATAGCCTTTCGAGAAGCTGACTTCGCCAAGAGAGGTCGTGCCCTCTTCAGAGAACGTATTTGGGTCAAGGAAGACTTCGGCTTCTCCCTCGCCTTTACGGCGATACAATACGCTTTGGTTTTGCAAACCGTCGTTTTTGTAGAAATAGGTGTAGTCACCACGTACAAATGGCTGGGAATATTTTTCGTAGTTTTGGCTGTTCGCGACCAAGTCACGAATCTGTTGGCGATACGGGATCTGACCAAGAAAATCGAATGTTACCGAGTTTTGTCCCGAAACCCATTGTGCGGTTTCTTCGCTGCGATCATCTTCTAACCAACGATAAGGGTCGGCAATGTCGTGACCAAAATAAGTGTCCACGACAGAATCTTTACGTGTTTTTGGGTAATGCATAACGTCCGTGTTACTCCGTTGTTTTTATTAAGTTGTTTATTTTCATATCGTTTTATTGCGGTGACCACCTTAGAGCACCCAATTTTGATTTCAACGACATTGTTTTAAATCTATGAAGAACCTAGAAATAATGAGATATCGTTAAGTAACGATCACGAATGTGCTCAATAAGCAGTTTCACTTTATTCGGTGGTTGACGAGTAAACGGGTACACCGCGTAGATACCCAACTTTTTACCCACTAGTTCAGGAAAAATATCCACCAGTTGACCATTGCGAATATCGTGATACACCAAGCATCGCGGGACGTAAGCTATACCATGGCCGCCCAGAGCGGCTTTACGTAATGCAGTCGCGTTATCAGTAGAAAAGCAGCCCGATACTTTGACGATGTAATTTCCGTCTTCGCCTTTAAACTCCCAATCTGTTGCACCTGTGGTTTGGTAAGCGTATTGCAGACAATTGTGTGTGGTGAGATCAATAGGCTCGATCGGCTTCCCATTTTTAGCGATATATGAAGGGGACGCGCATACCACCCATTGGGAATCGAGAATATGTCGTGCGATCAAACTGGAGTCCGCTAGGTAGCCAGTTCGAATGACTAAATCGTAACCATCAGCCACCAAATCGACAAAGCGGTTATCCAATGACATGTCCACGGTCAGGCCCGGATGAAGGTTACAAAATTCCGCAACGGCATCAGCAAGTATCAAATCTCCAGAGATACAAGGCACGGACATTTTTATGTGACCGCTCACATTCTCTCCAAAGCCTGCAACAGCGTCCATAGCCTCCTGAGTGGCCTGCTTCACATTTTTAGCACTGTGGAGTAACACCTTACCTGCTTCGGTTAAGGTCAATTTACGCGTTGTTCGATATAATAGCTGCGCCCCTATCTCTTCCTCCAACCTTGCCATTCTTTTGCTAACTACCGAATTTGTAAGGTTATTTGCTTCTGCAACCTTACTAAAACTGCCCAGTTCGATTACTTGAGAAAATAGGATTAAGTCGTCTGCTCTCATACGATTATGTCACTTTTGGAATTAATTATTTTCATTATTTCCCTATATCAACAAAAAATAAAGGAGTAAATTCACGCCAAATTAACAAAACCATTACAACAAAAAGTCACCTCTACAGCGGATTGACACCGTTCGAGAAGTCAGCGTACGAAGGATGTACAAATGAGTGAAACCCTACTTGCCCTAGTGGCATTTTCGCCAATTGTTGTTGCCGCCATCTTATTGGTTGGTCTCAACTGGCCTGCTAAAAAAGCCATGCCTGTTGCGTTCGGTTTAACCGTCGCTATTGCCCTAATGTTTTGGGATATGTCAGCCAATCGCGTACTGGCTTCTGTATTCCAAGGGCTAGGCATTACTGTCTCTGTTCTATGGATCGTGTTTGGTGCCATCTTCTTGCTCAACACTTTAAAACACACTGGAGCGATCACCACTATCCGTAATGGATTTACCGATATTTCAGCTGACCGCCGTGTGCAAGCCATCATCATTGCTTGGTGTTTTGGCTCATTCATTGAAGGCGCATCAGGGTTTGGTACCCCGGCAGCAATTGCTGCACCACTACTGGTTGCAATCGGCTTCCCTGCGCTAGCCGCTGTCCTAATGGGCATGATGATTCAGTCAACGCCTGTTTCATTCGGTGCGGTGGGTACACCAATCATCGTGGGTGTAAACAAAGGTTTAGACACGCATAACATCAGTGAGTCTTTGGCTGCACAAGGCGCAACATGGGAAATGTACCTGCAAGATATCACCGCGCACGTTGCTGTGATTCACGCTGTTGTAGGTACGATGATCCCTGTATTAATGGCGATGATGTTAACACGTTTCTTCGGCAAGAACAGAAGCTGGAGTGAAGGTCTGGATATTCTACCATTTGCTTTATTCGCAGGCGTCTCTTTCACTGTGCCATACGCGTTAACTGGTGTGTTCTTGGGTGCAGAATTCCCTTCACTTATCGGTGGTTTGGTTGGTCTTTCTATTGTTGTTACCGCAGCGAAAAAAGGCTTCTTAGTACCAAAGACTAAGTGGGATTTCGAAAGCGAAGACAAATGGCCTGCTGAATGGCTGGGCTCGCTAAAAGTCGATCTAAACGACAATCCAGGCAAGCCAATGAGCATCGTAAAAGCTTGGGTACCATATGTAATGCTGGCGGTAATTCTCGTCGCAAGCCGCGTAAGCCCAGAACTGAAAGGCTTTGTACAAAGCGTAAGTTTGTCGTTCAGCAACATTCTTGGTGAGACTGGCGTTAGCGCTGCAATTCAGCCGTTGTACCTTCCTGGTGGCATTCTGGTGTTTGTCGCACTGCTTGCCGCAATGTTACAAAGCGGCAGCGCAAAGCCATTGCGTGAAGCGTTTGGCGAATCAAGCAAAACACTGATTGGCGCGGGGTTTGTCTTGGTATTTACCATCCCGATGGTTCGTATCTTCATCAACTCTGGTATTAACGGCGCTGACCTAGCAAGTATGCCGGTCACAACAGCTAACTTTGCCTCTGACCTTGTTGGTTCTGCGTTCCCAGCATTGAGTGCCACCGTTGGTGCGCTGGGTGCTTTCATCGCTGGCTCAAATACGGTTTCAAACATGATGTTCAGCCAGTTCCAATTCGAAGTGGCACAAACACTGTCTATTTCGAGTGTGATTGTTGTGTCGCTTCAAGCCGTTGGCGCAGCCGCAGGTAACATGATTGCGATTCACAACGTTGTTGCCGCATCAGCCACCGTAGGCTTACTTGGCCGTGAAGGCGCGACATTACGTAAGACTATTATCCCTACGTTCTACTACATTGTAATGACGGGCATTATTGGATTGGTGTTGATTTACGGCCTCCAAATGACGGATGTCTTGATGAAGTAACGCGAAACGCAGGGTTTGTAGCCCTGCCTAATTTGACACAGCTGTCAGCACTACTACCCCGACATGTTGATTTAGCTTGCTACATCAATCCCCCCGGCAGCTGTGTCATCCTCTCCAATTTGTATAATTGATTGAGTGATTTAACAAAATTTTTCAATCAATTATGTAAATGAGTTACCAACATCAGCAGTTCAAAAGTAAGTGAACCATAGGTAACTATACTCATTTTGATGCCTTCACTGCTTTGCGATGAAGGCTCAACGAAAGAGCAAATTGCTCCACAACTTTGCTTAGAATAACCGCTAGGACACCATTATGATTATCTCAGCTTCTACTGACTACCGCGCTGCCGCGAAAGCCAAGCTTCCCCCGTTTCTATTCCATTATATTGATGGCGGCTCTTACGACGAACGCACGCTGAAGCGTAATACTGACGATTTAGGTGATGTCGCCCTTCGCCAACGCGTCCTACGCGATATGACAGATTTGAGCCTAGAAACCGAGATCTTCGGTGAGAAACTGGCAATGCCAATCGCGCTAGCTCCTGTTGGTCTAACTGGTATGTACGCGCGCCGAGGCGAAGTGCAAGCAGCAAAAGCGGCCGAGAAGAAAGGCATCCCGTTTACTATGTCGACCGTTTCGGTTTGTCCGATTGAAGAAGTCGCACCTGCAATTGAACGTCCAATGTGGTTCCAGCTTTACGTGCTTAAAGACCGTGGCTTTATGAAGAACGTGCTTGAGCGTGCAAAAGCTGCGGGCGTAACAACGCTGGTGTTTACCGTTGATATGCCAGTTCCTGGCGCACGTTACCGTGACATGCACTCAGGTATGAGTGGTCCTAACGCAGCCATGCGTCGTGTATTCCAGGCGATGCGCCACCCAAGCTGGGCACTGGATGTGGGTCTACTTGGTAAACCGCACGACTTAGGTAACATCTCAACGTATCGCGGCGAACCAACAAAACTAGAAGATTACATCGGCTGGTTAGGCGCAAACTTCGACCCGTCTATCTCCTGGAAAGACCTTGAGTGGATTCGTGACTTTTGGGATGGCCCTATGGTCATCAAAGGCATCCTCGACGAAGAAGATGCGAAAGATGCGGTACGTTTCGGCGCGGATGGCATTGTGGTATCTAACCATGGTGGTCGTCAGTTAGATGGCGTACTTTCAAGTGCTAAAGCACTACCAAGCATTGCAGATGCGGTAAAAGGCGATCTTAAGATCTTTGTTGACTCAGGTATCCGTACTGGTCTTGATGTGGTTCGTATGCTCGCGCTGGGCGCAGACTGCACACTGCTTGGTCGTTCATTTGTGTACGCATTGGCTGCACAAGGCGGCGCAGGCGTTGAAAACCTACTGGATCTGTACGATAAAGAAATGCGTGTAGCTATGACGCTGACAGGCGCGAAGTCTATCGCGGATCTTTCTCGCGATTCGCTAGTGAAAATCCCATAATCTTTGCAGGCGAGCAAAACAGAAACGAAAAAACGAGCCACAATTGGCTCGTTTTTTATTGCTATTCAACCCGATAATTTGACGAGCAAGCTAGCTTACTTGGTGAACGTACTCAATCACGACTTGGTTGCCGTCGATAAACACGTTACTGATATCACCATCCACCGTTACACGATTTTGTAAATAAACCGTACCAGATGCAGATAGATCACGCTCCGTCAAAGACGGAATCACCTGACCAGGACGTACATGTAGCTGCTCGCATAGCTGTTTTACAAAACCTAGCGTCAGTGGAGAATTACCACGTAACAAGCCAGAAAACTCGTGTAGACTCAAACCAAGGCGCTTCGCCATTTCCATTTGAGTGATGTGCATTTTGGCTTTTTGTGACATCCAGATGTCGTAGAGCGCGTTTCGATCCAGCTCTGTAAATTCCATATCTGCCTCCGCTAATTCAAGAGCCAATACACTCTCACACTTACTTAAGATAAATGTTAGCGATAAGTCAGAGAAGTTATAATTGATCGTTCAAATATCAACGTATATCGGAGATGACGAAGCTCCGCGCACGAATGAAACGGCGGCTCATCACCCAGTTTCGACCACTCACTTTTCACCTCACGAACTAGCCTACCTCAGGCGATTTAAACATAAGTAAATGATTTAAAGGAAATCACTGGGGTGAAGGAGTAATATCTGCTACCTTTCCTTCCATGGTTCACTAGAAAGAAGTTACATATGTCACAGTGGTTTACCGATTTGCAAAGCTATATTGAAACATCTCATCAAGATTGGAGTGGGAGTGTCCTTTTCATTACACTCGCCAGCTTTATTGCTTGGATAGCTTGGCGACTGATCCGCTCTCGTCTCGCTGTACTAGTAGAGAAAACCCCTTTCCACTGGGATGACATGTTGCTTGATGCGCTAAAAGCGCCAGTCAGTACACTCATTTGGTGTTGGCCAGCAACCGTCTCTATCGGCATCATATTAGAGAGCGAGCTCAACGATAAAATAAACTGGTTAAGCACGCTGAAACTGATTTTGGTGATCAGTATCTTCGTCTGGACCGTTATGCGACTCATCACCAATGTTGAAGAGTACGTCCTAGAACAAAAAAACCGAGATGAAACCACAGTGCAAGCGATAGCTAAAGTCGCGCGCTTGTTCTTTATTACCGTCGGAATTCTCACTGTGATGCAGGCGTTTGGCTTGTCACTGTCAGGATTGCTCACCTTTGGTGGTGTCGGTGGTTTAATCGTTGGTTTAGCGGCGAAAGATCTGCTGTCGAACTTCTTTGGCGGCCTTATGATCTACTTCGATCGTCCGTTTAAAGTTGGCGACTGGATCCGCTCTCCAGATCGCCAAATTGAAGGTACGGTAGAACGAATTGGCTGGAGAATGACCATCATCCGAACTTTCGATAAGCGTCCTCTTTATGTGCCAAACTCTGTGTTTAGCAACATAGTCGTAGAAAACCCATCTCGCATGCTAAACCGACGCATCTACGAAAAAATTGGACTTCGTTACGACGACGCCGAAAAAATGCCGCAAATCATTACAGCGGTGAAAGAGATGCTTAAGAATCACAAAGATATTGATGCACGCCAAACGCTTATCGTCAACTTCGATACGTTCGGTCCATCGTCACTGCATTTCTTCATTTATACCTTCACAAAAACCGTGAATTGGGTGAGATACCATGAGGTTAAACAGGATGTTCTTCTTCAAGTAATTAACATCATTAAAGAACACGAAGCAGATATCGCCTTCCCAACTCAAACACTCAAGCTCGACCCAGTTCAAATGATAAAAGCTGAAGAGCAAGAAGATCACGGCTTCTAATTTCCATCAATACCAATAACAAAGCCCGCTTTATTCAAGCGGGCTTTTTCATTTTTTATTTGCTTGGATTGGTTAGTGTTGCATTAACACCATACGAGCATTCAATGGTTGGATAGGACGATTGTTTTTCCCCATCACTGTCGTAAACGCTTTAATCTGCTCAGGGGAAATGGTTTGTGCTTCTTTCATCACTAACCAACGTACCCCTTCAGAGCATGGTGGTGTCGTTAGTGAGCCATTAAAGCGATAATACGCTTTGTCTTTTGGAAGCAACGCATCCGCTTCAAATGGCAATTTAATCTCTACACCTTGATCTTTACTTGGTATGTTTGCTAGTAACTTCGCTAAATCTGGGTTCGCTTTTCCGGATTGAAAAAACACGGCCACAACCGCCAAATGGCCAGTTGTATCAGCATGCACAAAGTGCGCTTCTAATGGGTATTCTTTGCCATCCACATGGTTTTCTGACGGAGTATGGAAGTGGAACTGCTTTAACGTGAATGCATTGCCATCAATCAACAGTGTGTTGTCACCCTCTAGGCTGGTTTGCAGGGTGTGGCCGTTATTGAGCAATGAGATTGCTTTGCCATGGTAGTCGAACTGCAATTTGTCTAACTTCGCTTCTGCTGCGGAGACAATATTAATTGGGCTTTGGTTTTGACCTTTGGAACATTCAGACGCAAACTCGCCCCAATGCTCAGGCCCGTGACTCCCCTCGTAACCCCAGCTTGCTGCGTAAGCTGTTCCTGTAAATACCAACGCCAAACCTAGTGCTGCCAGTGACTTCTTCATAGTTTTCCTTAATTCCTTCAAGTTAAATGTTGTGAAAACAAAACTATACTAATCGCACAGAATTAAGCGGGAATAGAGTGAAAACTATGATTACAAAAGTTTTTTGGAATAGATGCCTCTAGTTATGCAATTGATATGATGCTCAAAATTGAACATCAACGATTATCGAGTCGGTATAAGTGCCAGCTGGTGGGGTGGTTTGGCTTGTTATTATCTCTGCGCGATAATTGAAGTTCTGCGGAGTGATGCCATCGGGAATGGTGTCACCCGTATCCACATCGCTCTGTTCACGACGTTCAGAACCAGTACCCCCCCACCGCTCCGTCGATGAGGATTTATAGATTTCATACTCCAAATAGTTACCGCCAGATGCCATGCGTCGTTGGCCTCCGAAGGCATTCACACCGTCGTTTAAACCAATGGTAAAAGCACTGTTCTTGGTACAGGTTAATGATATAACCTGACTGACAGGGTCAAAACCTGCCACCAATGGTGATGAACCAAAATTAATATCTGGCGCCGTGATCATACAATCGGGAGTGACTTCCAACTCTACCGTAATCAAGCTTTGTGCATTGCCTGTTTCTCGCCCAAGACATACGCCTCCAACTCCAATTCCTGAGCAATAATTCCAAATCCAAGACACCGTAATTTGGTCTCGATAAGTCCCTGCTGAGAGATTACTACCAGCTCCTGTCCGGGCATAAAGCGGAAATTCAGCTTGAGTGCCAAATAAACCTAGTAAATCGAGCAGCCCAATTTCAAAAAAATTGTAAGTTTGGCCAAAAATGTACTCTTGCGAAAGGCTTGGGTCTCCAAAAATCTGATAGCTAAGTTCCGAACTGATATCCGCCGCATTAAGCAACCGCCCATCGTTAGCGCTGTTAAACGTTGCAGACACATAATCGCCACTCAACAAAGAAACAAGTGTAGAAAAGTCACACGTTATCCCTGCGTGAGGCTGGGCTGAGCTCTGTTGCTGAATAGTTGAAACGGTAAACGAGGAAACGCTTCCAAATTGAATCAAAGGCGTCGGCGCAGTGAGCTCACAAGCCATGTTACCGGACGATATAAAAAGAAGAAAAAACCAAAGATAACGAGAATACCGACTCATAATTGTGCCTCTGTTTTTTGCTCTTTCGTGCAGACTTGTTTACCTAATGTCTGTATTTTCTCGCTCCGTGTTTGATAGAGTCCCGTTATAAATACTTTACATGGTGGAAAGCCTTCGGGGTAAAAGATAATGTACTCACCTACATTACGCCCCTCAAAATACGTTACTCCATCCCAACCAATTTGCCCAACCACTCCAGTATCTGATTGACCATAAGTTCCTAACGGCAAGTAGGCGTCATTTTCATCAACAACCTCCATACTTAACGCAACTTGCAAAGCTATTGGGAACTCGAGCAAATAGCCATACCCAGAATGTATCGACGCGTATTGTTCTGTTGTTGGGAAAAAAGCATTGGCAGGTAATCTAAGCGGATCAATTTCATATTTTGCGGTGTAATATGCCATTGCCCACGGTACAAGTAAGTAACCGTCATCATCAGTCAATCCAACGACTTGATTCTCATATTTGACGGGCACACCTTCAAAACCGCTAGTACTGACAACAGCGAAACTATCATACACATTATTTGCAGGGAATATTTCACCATCGAGTGACGCAACCGAACCCGACATTTCGGCAAAATAATCGTAATTACCACTCGTCCCGTTTAAGCCCGCTCGGAACTCCGCCCAAGAGGCTCGGTAAGTAACATCGGCCTGCTTTCTATTGTCAGGCTTTTCATTAATATCATGCGCTAAGTTGATTCCCCAACCACCTCGAATCGGCGCAAGTCGACTAACACTAGCACGGCCACTAAGATGACCATCGCTTTCACGCTTCATGGTTAATCCCGCGCTACCAGAGAAAGCGCTCAAAGGTAATGAGAATTGTGCTAACGTAACTGCCTCCCCACCTATGCTCCGATTAAACGACAATGACATGTTGATATCGAACGGAAGCGAGCGGCTGTAAGTTACATTAAGTATTCTCGATCGAGAGTCGGTTTGCTGAACATCAAAGTATCCCCCTGATAACGAACCCCACTCATTCAGCCGGGCGCCAACATTTATCTGAGAGACATGCCGAGACAAATTCTCTCGCTCGTTAGTGTTGTCACTTCTCAAGTTCTCTGGTGCTTGGGAAAGCGTGTAAAATCCCTCGCTCTCAACTTGGGTACGAGCGGAAAAGCTAAACATTCGAGATTGATAACTATAACCAACTGAATAGGAACTCGCTCTCTGCTCATAATTGCTAAACCTTACCGCCCCATCAATCGTTCCCATATTGAATAGGTTGGTAACAAAACCGACTCCCGCAACAATTAAGTCATCTTTCGCTTCGGTTTGTGCCTCCAACGTTAGCCAGTTTGTCATTCCGTGCCTCGCAGCTGCGACAACAGCACCATCGCCATAGTCATTTGAAGCGTTGCCATAGTTTCGGCGTAAAGCACCAAAACTAGCGTTGTAAGAGGTATAGTTAGCCTTCAGCAAGTTAGCTGAAAGGAAAAATGGACTGGTCATTGCAGTCCGCCTTCCCTGGGCATCCGTTGCAATCACTGTCGCTTCACCAGTTCCCGATACCATTGGAATATCATTGATAACAAACGGTCCCGACCCCACAAACATTGAATCGGTTTTTAATCCGTTTACAAATAAATCTAACGTCGTGGGAGCAGTTACTTCGCCATAAAATGCAGGTAAAGGTGCGGTAACCACATCTGGACGCATAGAGAAGTCATGTGAGAGTTGAATACCAGCCATTCGAACTGGTTGACTCCACGCAAGGGGCCTCACAATGTAATCCCCTACTTCAAAGCGCAATCGACGACTTTGATCAACATATTCGTACCTCGTGTCGAAGCGCGTATATTTATTACTTTGTTGCGCTTGAACGTCTCGATGAAGGTTAGATTTAAATATTCCCGTCGTAGAAAGTACGCCGAATTCGGAAAAGGCTCTCAATTCGTGGTTAATAGATACTTCTTTTTGACTACTCTCGTGATCATAAACACCAAACATACTGTAATTAAATAACCCACCAGTTCCGAATTTAGCAGGGGAAAAACGCCTCCTGTTCTGCGCAGAAAAGCGTTGCATCGGCAACCAATTCGGAGGCACTGTGATTGATAATTGCAGTGACGATTGCAAATAATCGACCTCTACACCCGATATTGATGTTATGTCTAACTTCTCTTGCGTCCCAGGTAATACATCCGCGACCACGCCAGCAGACAGTAAATCGTCTCTATACACGAAGTAACGCTCGCCTTTACGTTCAACATCCGCGATTAAACCAGTCGGTCGTTGATTAATGACTAGTTCTAACGACAAATGAATATTTTCAAAGTTCTCATAAGAAAAGTTTTCAGGACTAGGTAACTGCGATAAATGGGTCACTACGTTGTCGCACCAACCCACGCCAGGCGTCATACTGGTAAATAAACAAGATAGATATAAAATCTTATTCATTTTGTTCGAGTGGAATAACGTAACGCTTACCTTCAATATCCGCCTTTACTTTTATATTTTTCATATTGGAGTAAGAAATAGGCCACGTTTTATATTGCTCAGGTAATATATACCCTGCTAACCCTTTCGAAACGATAAAAGGCGATTGGTTTGGTGCGGTCACTGCTAGGTTGACTAATCTGACATAGTGATTACTGGTGTTTTCTATATGAATAAGGTCCTTATCTTTACTCTTTATAATCTTTGCCTGTAGTCCGTTCCAAACTTCATTTGTTCCTTGGGATTGTCTTTTCATCCCTTTACCGTACATAAACAATGGTATGGAATATCTCATTCTCACTTTTACTGCCAGATCATTTTCTTTATTTTCATCTTTAGGCCCTTTAGCTGGCGGGAGTTCGTCGATGATAATACGATATGCGTACTCTTTATTTGAAAGCGCCCCATCTTGATTTAATATACGAATAAGTTGCTTGGCACCAGGTGCAATTTTCACAAAAGGAGGCGTAGCTATCAGTTGTCGTTGCTGCGCATATGTATCCTGCCCATCCTTCTGTCCCCACTGAAAAATACGAACCTGCAAATAAAAATCTTCAGTGCCTTGATTAACCATCCAAATTGATGTCGCATTCGATTCAGAAGATATTTTAGGGTAAATAGGCCAAATAAGGAGAGAATTAGCATAGGCCTGTGAAGTTAACGTTGATAAGAAAATAATGATGAAAACCAGTCTTTTTATTATTAAATCCATTTAATTTCTCCGAAGGTTATCATTTCTTCGAAACAGCGCTTACCACTCAAGCGTTAAGGTAAGAGTATCTGTATAAATACCAGCGATTTCATTTCCATTTAATATCGCCTTTGCCCAAATTGGCACCTGAATGTTGTCAGGGTCTTCATTAGTTCCAACAGAATAGGGGGTATCAATGTCTAATACTTGAGAGTGTTCTGCATCTTCAAATAATAAATAATCCACCGTACTCGACTTTTCTGTGTGCTTCAGCTTGCGCACCCCTAGCGAAGCGTTCAAACCACCGTCAATCTTAATATTCATGGCTATGCCTGGAGTACAACTTAACGTAAGCCCACCGTTGTAGGTGATGCTGCCTTCTACTTCCGCAGCATAAATAGCTGAATGTTCACCAAAGTTTAACTCTCCTATTGTTCCAATTTGAGTGTTACTCTCTTCTGTCAGCGCACCATTGATCAGACATCCCGTATCAATGGTCGCTGACACTTGGAAAGTTTCACTCTGCGCTGCAAAAATAGGATAGGAAAAAGTGGCACAGGCGATGAATAAAAATACTTTGAGTAATATAGAGTTCACTTACCAACTCAGAGTTACGTTTAGTGTATCAACATAACTCCCTGCGACGCTGCTGGTACCGTATGCCGTGGCGTACAAATTAATGGTCTCTGAATCAACACCATTAAATGTAGAGAGTGCTATAGGGTTACTCGAGGTAAACTGGGTAGAACGATCTGAATCAGTGAAGAGAGTGTAATCCACAAACTCGGATCCGTTGGTCATTGCGTGATTACCTGTCGTCGAACTGGGATCGTTGGCACCACTGACTAAAGAGAAAGTAGGCGTGACTCCATTGCTGCAAAGTATTTCGATCCCCGTACCACCTTCCCCAGTCAAGACTGCGTCTTGCTCAGTAAAAATGGCCGGAACGTCACCAAAATTTAATGAGCCAAAACCAATATTACTGGAACCGTTCACCGCATTGTTGCCATTAATGACACAGCCTTCCACTAAATTGATCGAAACGTCTATCGTACCGCTAATTGTCTCTGCCCTCGTTTGTAAGCTCAACACTGTAAATAACAAGGGAATAATCAAACAAAAAATTTTCATATGAAGCTCCATTTCTATCTCTGTGAACTCTATACAGATGATTGTATTATTAGTTATAGCTCAACAAATAAAACAAAGTGCATATCAAGATTAAAAAGATAAAAAGAAGTCAGTTCATTGTAGTTGTCAAAAGAAAAGCAGAGCTTTACACCGAGATATTCTTTTAGGTTGGAATATAAAACCACCAATTAACCATATTAAATAAAAGGTCTTTGGTGTATTCTGCATACGTTGAAACACGAAGAAGGAAGTTTTTTCTGAATTAGACAGCTTTTAGAAACGAAAAGAGATAGGGTGTGAGCTAAATAATAAAAAATCTAAGCGTTTAAAAAATGAAAAAACGCCCCTTTCGGAGCGCTTTCTTATTTGAGCAGATTATTCCCAGTCAAGGATAACTTTGCCAGACATGCCTGAACGCATGACATCGAAGCCTTCTTGGAAGTCATCAATCTTGTAGTGGTGCGTAATAATTGGTGATAGATCCAGACCAGATTGAATCAGTGAAGCCATCTTGTACCATGTTTCGAACATTTCACGACCATAGATGCCTTTGATAACTAGGCCTTTGAAGATCACTTGGTTCCAGTCAATGCCCATATCTGATGGTGGAATACCGAGTAATGCAATACGGCCACCGTGGTTCATTGTGGTTAGCATTGAGTTGAATGCCGCTGGGTTACCAGACATTTCTAGGCCTACGTCAAAGCCTTCTGTCATGCCTAGTTCAGCCATTACGTCTTCTAGCTTCTCTTCAGCAACGTTTACTGCGCGTGTTACGCCCATCTTACGAGCAAGTTCTAAACGGTATTCGTTAACGTCTGTGATAACCACATGACGAGCGCCGACGTGTTTCGCAACTGCAGCTGCCATGATACCGATTGGGCCAGCACCAGTGATGAGCACGTCTTCACCAACTAGATCGAAAGAAAGCGCAGTGTGTACCGCGTTACCGAACGGGTCGAAGATCGATGCTAGATCGTCAGAAATCTCGTCAGGGATCTTAAACGCGTTAAATGCAGGAATCACTAGGTATTCTGCAAATGCGCCTTCACGATTTACACCCACACCGATCGTGTTGCGACACAAGTGAGTACGACCGCCACGACAGTTACGGCAGTGACCACAAGTGATGTGACCTTCACCAGATACGCGGTCACCGATTTCAAAGCCACGAACTTCCTGACCAATCGCAACCACTTCACCCACGTATTCGTGACCTACAACCATAGGCACTGGAATTGTCTTTTGTGACCATTCGTCCCAGTTGTAGATGTGTACGTCCGTACCACAGATAGCGGTTTTCTTAATTTTGATCAGAATGTCATTATGGCCAACTTCAGGTTTATCAACCTCAGTCATCCAGATGCCTTCTTCAGGCTTTAGCTTTGATAATGCTTTAATTTTCATAATGTAACCTTAATTAAAGGCCCTATTATCTAGGACCTAGAGTCTTAAATAAGACCCATGTCCTTACCAACTTCGATGAACGCATCAATTGCACGATCTAGCTGCTCACGAGAATGCGCTGCTGACATTTGAGTACGGATACGCGCTTGGCCTTTTGGTACCACAGGGAATGAGAAGCCGATTACGTAGATGCCTTTCTCTAGTGCTCGCTCAGCAAATTCTGCTGCCACTTTCGCATCACCTAGCATGATTGGAATGATCGCATGGTCAGCGCCGCCCATTGTGAAACCAGCAGCTTCCATACGTGCGCGGAAGTGTGCTGCGTTTTCCCATAGACGGTCACGTAGGTCACCGCTCTCTTCTAGTAGATCTAGAACTCGGATAGAAGCGCTTACGATTGCTGGTGCAACAGAGTTAGAGAATAGGTATGGACGAGAACGCTGACGTAGCCAGTCAATCACTTCCGCTTTACCAGACGTGTAACCGCCTGAAGCGCCACCCATTGCTTTACCTAGCGTACCTGTAATGATGTCGATGCGGTCAACCACGTTGTGGTATTCGTGCGTACCTGCACCCGTTTTACCCATGAAGCCAACCGCGTGAGAGTCATCAACCATGGTCAGTGCGCCGTATTTTTCAGCTAGGTCACAAATAGCCGGAAGGTTCGCCACTACGCCATCCATTGAGAACACACCGTCAGTAACGATAAGAATGTGGCGTGCGCCCGCTTCTTTCGCAGCAATCAGTTGTTGCTCTAGCTCTTCCATGTTGTTGTTTGAGTAACGGAAGCGCATTGCTTTACATAGACGAACACCGTCGATGATTGACGCGTGGTTTAGTGCGTCTGAAATAATTGCGTCTTCTTTACCGAGAATGGTTTCGAACAGACCTGCGTTTGCATCGAAGCAAGAGGTGTAAAGAATCGTATCTTCTTTACCTAGGAACTTAGACAACTTCTGCTCAAGCTCTTTGTGGATGTCTTGAGTACCACAGATGAAACGTACTGAAGCCATACCAAAGCCGTGCTCGTCCATGCCCGCTTTACCCGATTCAATTAGCGCAGGATGGTTAGCAAGACCAAGGTAGTTGTTTGCACAGAAGTTTAATACTTCTTCACCGGTAGAGATTTTAACAGCCGCTTGCTGCTGAGACGTGATTACGCGCTCTGATTTGTAAAGACCTTCAGCCTTCACTTCTTCAATTTGCTGCTGAATCTGTTGGTAGAATGCAGAAGACATTTGAAATTCCTTCCTGGTTATTTTGGCGAGTATTTACTCGTTTAGAATTAGGTTGAGCCTTTATGTGACGGGCATCACGGGCTATCACTCATCAATTAATTGTAGTGTAATTCAAGGAAGGAAGAAGGATTATCCCTTAAGGTGGAAAAGCATTAATGAATTCAAGGCACGAATTCAATTAATGCTTTCCTATAATATTGTAATAAAAGGAGTTATCGCCCAGTTGGTTGTTTAAGTAGTGCTTCAAAGTCTTTGGCTGGTAACGGGCGGCTATAGTGGAAACCTTGCCCGAACTCACAGTTTAAGTCTTTTAGATAATCGACATGACGCTGTTCTTCAATGCCTTCAGCAACAATCTTAAGGTTCAGCGCTTTCGCCATTGCAATGATCACGTTGACGAGCTCACGATCGGAGTCGTTTTCGAACATATTTTGCATAAAGCTGCGATCAATCTTAAGGCGATCGAACGGAAATTTCTGTAAGTAACTCAACGCAGAATAGCCAGTACCAAAGTCATCGATGGTAAGCTTAGTGCCTAACGCTCTTAAGTTATTGAGCATGTCTAATAGCTCTGAGTCGTGGTTAAAGAGAAGGCTCTCTGTCACTTCAATATCGAACTTATCTGATGGAAGACCAGACTCCTCAAGGCTGTTCTTAATAAACGCAAGTAAGCGATCACAATACCTAAATTGAACACTGGAGAAATTCACAGAAACAAACAGCGGCGTCAGATTTTGCCATTGCGCCGCTTGGCGGCACGCTTGCTGGATAGCGAATTCACCAATTTGATGAATCAAGCCATTTTTCTCAGCAATAGAGATAAACTCTTCAGGATTTACGAATCCGTACTTCTCATCATTCCAACGCATTAACGCTTCTGCGCCAACAATTTTACCACTGCTTAGCTCAATAATAGGTTGATAATACAACTCTAGTAATTGACTAGAGATGGCATTTCTTAGTCGATTTTCCAAATCCAAATAGCGTTGCAAGTCTTGGTTCATATTGTGGTTATAAAAACAGAAGGCATCGCGTCCATCTTGCTTCACGCGATACATCGCCATGTCAGCACAGGCGAGTAGCTGCTCGGCGTTATCTCCATCATCCGGAAATACGGACATTCCGACGCTGCTACTCAAGAAGAATTCATGGTTGTTCCATACAAATGGATCGTTAAACGCCGAAAGCACGCTTGAAGCAACGCGCTTCGCGGTGTCGTTGTCAGGCAAGTCAGGAATCACTAATAAAAACTCATCCCCACCAATTCTCGCCAGTAAGTCTGTTTTTCTCGCGACTTGATGCAGTCGTTGAGCACTAAGTTTAAGGATCTCGTCGCCAACAAAGTGACCCATTGAATCGTTAATCTGCTTAAAGTGGTCTAAATCAATAAACATGACCAATACTTTTGAACCACTACGTGACGCTCTAATCAACTCCAAAGCCAGTCTCTCAGAACCGTAGCTACGATTAGGCAAGTTAGTCAACGTATCGTATTTAGCTTGGAAGGCGAGTTCTTTTTCAGACGCTTTTCGGCGTTCAATTTCGTTAGTTAGTTTTCGGTTCTGTTGAGAAAGTATGTCTTTTCGCTTTTTCTCTTCTTCAAGTTTAATTTTCAATTCAATTCTATTATTGTTTGTGATGAACGCATAACACAGCGCAATAACAACCATAACAGCAAGAATACTCAAACCGAGAATGAAGATCCGTGATGTGAAAATATCTCGCTCACTCAAAGGCTCAAACCAAGCCATAAGTTTGAAGTGATGTTTTTCAACAGGCACTTCAAAATATATTTTTCCATCAACGGCTTCAGATATTAAATAATTCTCATCTTTATTATGAGAAGACGTTTTATTTATTGTATCCCATACGACCATCTCAACGTCTTTTATTTTGAGCACCAGCCGGCTATAACTGTCTTCGTGCTCTTGATTAGTGAGCTGATCAATAACAATGTTTTTATTGAGATCTGCAATTAGAAAGGCAACTGGCTTTCCAGAGAACTTAACTTGCTTAATGACTTGAATACGCACGTCGTCGTTATATCGAGTTGCACAAACCTCTTCGGGATGCCCATGTTGAGTCATTAAGGTTTGGATATCCATCTTATGCTCTATGTTGTCTTCAGAGCCCGTCGTGACAATCGTTGTGCCATCACTTCCTACCAGTGTGAGCTTTTTATAGATTTGGCTGCTATTAATTAACTTACCATCTATCTTTTCATCGAAACGACGCTTCAAGTTAATTAAACTCGCTCCTAATCCGTACTCCATTGACATGCCAGAGGCTAAATTAGCAAAGAAGGTTTGTACTGTTTTATCTGTAGATAAATTATCAACATCCTCACTGGCAATGGTAAATAAATTATCGAGTGTGCTTGCGTAGCTTTTTACTTTTAAACCGAGTTCCCTATGTTGGGATTCTTTTAATTTATTTTGCCCCAAACTTGTCACAACAATAAGCATAGCTAAATAAATAGAGACTAATATTGCGCTTATTGCAATAAATTTTTTACTGGATATTTTTTTAACGGCCTTTTTCATCGGGTTTTCTTACTATCTTCTATGAAGTAATCGTTATAAAAGTAGTAAATAGATGGATAGTATTTTTTTACTAATTTTTCGTAGGTTCCATCTTTCTTTATTGAATCTAAATAACGATCAAATGCTTTGCGTAATTCCGGCGAGTTTTTCCGGAATGCAACAGCCATTTTCTGATTTTCGGATACTGGACCAATGACTTTTATTTCACCTGGCCATTTTTCTAATGCAATTAACGTATCGGCGACGTCTAGTAATGTGCTTTCCGCATCATTTTTCATTATCGCTGGCACCATCTCATTAAGAAGACGAGCCCCATCAGGCAGTATGACTTTTGCGCCTGTGTCATATAAGTCATAAAGGTTAGGGTCCAAGCAAGAGTGCTCCAACGCTAACACTTCGCGACCATGAATAAGCTGCTTGACGGTTTTTACATCTTCATCAACCGAACCACTGGGTTTAATCGGACTCAGCGTGGAATCTGTTCTGGAAACTAACCAAACACCTGACGGGAAGTAATCTTGTGAAAAGTCTAAAACTTCAGAACGCCAGTCAAGAATGGTAACGCCATTTGCGATCAAGTCCCCCTCGATTGGAACACTTTCTCCCACGACGGCTTGCTTATTATGGTATTGAACATCTTGGCCCGTCAGCTTACCGACCATATCGCTCCACTGAGCTGGAACATATTGGTACTTAACGCCCAACGACTTGGCAAAGCCTTTTACTATCTCTACATCTAAGCCAGTCAAGGTTTCCACTTCACCTTGTTCAATATAAGAAACGAAGTTAGCGTACGGCACACCAATATGGCGCAACACTCCGCGATCACGGATCTGTTGTAAGTCGTCTGACCAAGCGGAAGAGGACATAACAGAGGCCGCCATAAGCGCCATCGCCGCTAAAGTTCTTTTGAATGTTTTGACTGACATAATAATATCCTTACCTTTCACAAAGCGCCCAATCATGGGCGCTTGAGTGATAAACAACGATGTTAGAACGACGAGTAATACAAATTCGTCATCGCCACCACGAGCCCTTCAACATCCTGCTCGTCATGGAACAAGTGCGTGGAGATACGGAGTGCGTAAGTATCAAAGTCATCATCTTTATGCAGCTTAAAGCTGGTTGTTCGAATGATGTAGCCATATTCTTCACGCAGACGATCTCTGAATTCAGTCAATATGTCTTCATTCGTCACATCAGAGAATGGGTTAACTGTGGTTAAGCCACTCGTTAAACCTTCCACGTTTGGTGAGTACATTTGGGCTTGTGGCAAGTACTCTTGAAGTAAGGTTTTACACAAACTACCAAGACTTAGAACACGTTCCTCAATGCGGTCACGGCCAATCTCATCCCACATTTTACAGCTATCAACTAACGCTTGTTTAGCAGGATAGTTGTCGTTCCCGATGTACTGCATCTGTAACTGCTTGCCTAAGTAATCCGCATGAGAAAGTGAAGAGTTGATCAACCACAACGGGTTATCACGATCACTCCAATACTCATTCAAGCGATTGGCGTTATCACGTACGTACAAAATACCGGTTGCGCCAGGACCACACTGCCATTTGTGGCCAGAACCTGCATAGAAATCACAATCCATATCATGGAAATCGAGGTCAAACATACCGACAGTATGCGCTCCATCTACAAGCGTAGGCACACCATATTCTTTCGCTAAAGCACAAATGGCTTTGGCTGGTAACGCCGTTCCCGTTTTATAGGTGATATGAGAGAACATGATGAGGCGAACGTTTTGATGCGCATCAAGCGCGTCACGGAAAGCTTGGATGTAATCTTGTTCAGAAACGTCTTCAGTACCGGTAAATACTGGTAGTTGAATTTCAACAACATCGACGCCAAAACGATGTTTTGCGACGTTCATCGGTGATGTTGCTGCCATATGCTCATGGTGCGTCGTTAGAATCACATCGCCTGGTTCAAAGTGTAAGCCGTTAATGATCGAACATAGACCATCAGTAGTATTGCGGCTGAGAATGATCTCTTCTGGGTTCGCACCAAAGCCAGGCGCTACTTCTTGAACCATCTCAGAGACATAAGGCCAAGAGCCAAATTTGCCCTTCATATCCCAAGGATATTTAGCCACCAACTTGTTGTTATGCTCGTAATCTTGAAGAACTTGTCTTGGCATAGAACCCGTTGTGCCAATGTTCATGTAAGTCGTACGTTTATCCAAAACGAACTGTCGTTGCACTTTACGCCAAAAGCGCTTATCGTGTTTTCTACCTAGCCCGCGGCTGCTCCAATCAATTTTCTGTTCTCGTGCTTGAACTGCGCCCGAGAAAGCGGAAGCACTCACACCAGCAACAACAGCTCCTGTTGCGCCTTTCAGAAAATTACGGCGGCTGCTATTAGTCTGAATAGATTCCTTGTCTTTCATCTTTTTCAATCCTTGTCGGAAATTAGCCATATTATTAATTTTAAGTGCGTAACTATCTGTTACTAAAACATTATTACCCATTAAAACCAGAGTTTAATTTTTTCCCCTGCCATTAAGTGACTTTAGTTCCAATTTTTTATCTTATTTGATGATATAAGCAACAGTTTGACCACAAACCTATAAACAACCATATTCACATTAAAATATTCATTAAATTGATTATTTTTTATAGAAGACAATTCCGACAACTTCTTTATAAAACAATTATGAGCTTTGTTATAAAGTCATTAAAAATTTAACTTTGCGTTAATTTAAAAATATTCAGGCTATTTTTTGATTGACGTCTATTCTTTTTATATCTGAACAATCTCAATATGTTAAGTCTTAATAATGGAGAACTGATTTCGCAGATAGATACCAGTTTAAGACCATAGAGTGAGACACATCACTCTCTGACATAAACCCACCGCTCAACAGACATAAGGAAGAGAAGTTTTCACTAATATGTGCTTTAGCGTACAACCAAAAAGAAGGAAGTCCCATGTTAAAAGGATTGCTATGCATTTCAGTTGCTGCCACTCTCGTAGCCGCTCCTAACGTACTTGCGCAGACTGTCGCGATGACCGATCTCAACAGCAAGAAGAGCGCTGGCACCATTGAGATTTCACAAAGTGACTATGGCGTGGTATTTATGCCTCAGTTATCAGGTTTGTCATCAGGGGTACACGGTTTCCATGTTCACACCAATCCATCGTGCGATAGCGCGGAGAAGAATGGCAAAACCGTCCTTGGCGGTGCAGCAGGTGGTCACTATGACCCCAGCAACACAGGGAAACATGGCTACCCTTGGACCGATGACAATCATTTAGGCGACCTGCCTCCACTCTACGTGGACATGGATGGCAATGCTAATCAGCCCGTTGTCGCGCCTCGCCTAAAATTATCAGATTTAAAAGGCCGAGCATTAATGATTCATGCTGGTGGTGACAATCATTCCGACCATCCTGCTAAATTAGGCGGCGGCGGTGCGCGCGTTGTATGTGGCGTTATTAAGTAGTCATTCGATAAGCCAAATTCGCGCTTCTCCTCAAGTAGCGAGAAGTGCGAATTTTTGTTGATACTCAGTGTCAGTCTCACACGTCTCTAAGTAGCTGTGGTGCAACATTAAAATTGACTGCACTATCTTTGTACCAATTCCTAATGCGCCACCGACGGCATCTTTATCAATTCGATTGACAAAAGTGAACAGGATTCGCGACTTATCCTCACTCAAATGCGCTCGACAATGCACTTCCGAGCCGATTGGGCTGTGGCGTAAGGCATTTTCAAGCAGGTTCAATACCAACCGCTCTAAGAGTCCTTTATCACCCACAGTTTGAATCTCGCTATCGATATCCACTTTCAACACCACTTCTTTGCGAGAAAACTGGCTCTGCATCGTTTCAGCACATTCTGCCATCAACGCGCCAAGATCCACGGGGCGGTACTCGTAGTTTGGCATTGGGGCTTCTTTACGGGCAGCGTCTAATAAAGAATGCAATTGAGTTGAGAGCTTCTCACAATTTCGGAACGCGACATCAATCAAAGGATCAGATTCCGGATGTTTCAAACGCCACGTTTCCAAATAACCAAGCACGCTCGATAACGGCGTTTTTAAATCATGACTGAGCTGCAACAAGCTCTGACGACGATGAGAAGACTGATACTCCAACTGTAAAAACTGCTGCTGAATGTGCTTCGCCATCATCTGATAAGAGTGCGCAATCGGCACGAGCTCCGGCACTTGGTGAGTAAAGTCAGGTTGCAGGTGAAAATCATGTTCGGCTTGCTGTTGAAGTTGCTTGGTCACACGCTCAATCGGGTTCAATAGGCTACGTTTCACCAGCACATAAGCCCCTAGAGCAAAGCCTAAAATGGACACTAAGACCAATCCTGCCAGCGCGATGTAAGGCGTATCGACTTGCGCATTGGCAATGGCGTCATGTCGGGTACTGCCAATCACCACATAAAGATAACCGACCGTAGAGCCTAATTCCTCTATCGCCGCAACAGAAAACACTTTGTGTTCACCGCGATTACGAGGATCTTCGCCTAAGATGGGAAGCGGTTCGTTGTTTAAGAATTGCTGAATGGGGTTCAGATCCACCGAGTCCATAAGCTTTGCCCCATCTGGCGCAGCATGGGTGGTGATATTGCCTTGGCTATCGAGGAAGTAGATTTCAAAATCAGGGCCGATCAACATGAGCGTATGAAAGATCGACTTAAGCGCTTTCGGGTTGTAATCCGTCCCGATCATCAGCGGATTATCGTCACGCATGTGGCTGGCTAGTTCTTTATGCAGGCTTTGCTTAGTGCGTAACTCAATGGTTTCTTTTTGCCAATTGTAAGTCAGTGCAATCACCACCGCCGCGAGGCAGAACCACAAGCTGGTAAATACCACTAAGCGAGATTTGAAGCTCATCCTATCGCCTCCTTAAACAGCGATGTTTTTGAAACAACCGTAATGATTGAACAATGATGGTGAAACAACTGCCGACTTACTGTCTTGCATTAGTGCCTTGGTTGAAACTTATACCCAACACCCCACACGGTTTGGATGAAGTGATGATCTGAATCAGACAAAGACAATTTGCTGCGTAAACGGTTAATGGTGCTACACACTGTGTGGTGATAACCAGAATGACTGGTGTTCCATACGTGATCGAGCAATTCATCTTTACTGTAGACTCTGCCCGGACGAGTCGCGAGAAACTGCAGCAAAGTAAACTCTGTCGCGGTAAGAGTGACATCCTTGTCGTTTAGGGATACTTGGTGCAACTCCGGAATGATTCTTAGCGGACCAAAGTCCATCGCTTCGTCGAGGACTTCATTTGCTACTTTGACTTCTGCGGTTTGGCTGACTCGGCGCAGCACGTTACGTACTCGCGCTTGGAACTCTAATACGCTAAATGGCTTAGTGATGTAGTCATCAACGCCCGCTTCTAAACCGTCAACCTTGTCCATTTCACCGTCTCTTGCTGTCAACATAAGCACTGGGCTCCAATCTTGTTGCTGACGCAAATAATGGCAGATATCTAGGCCATCACCACCTGGCAACCCTCGGTCAAGGATCAATAAATCAAAGGGGTGTTGCTGATATTGCGCTTTAGCATCGGCGACATTTGTGGCTCGCGACACTTGGTGTCCTTGAAACTTGAGATGCATCTGAACCAGTTCTGCCAAATCATCGTCATCTTCCACCAACAAGATGTTCGCGACTAAATTGATTGCCTGTTGTTCCATGGTCCTTTCCTTGCCTTCGAGTATCCTCACTTTGCACATGACCGGAACAAACTAACATTTCTTTCATATCACCAAGTGCTCCCTTACTGCTATATTCAGTGAGTATCACCTTAGGTAATGATGACGCCATGAGGGATAAAGCGCTCGGCTACAAGCGCTTTGGAAAGGAGACGTCATCGGAGCCTGTGTTACTCGACTCGGGTGATGGTGACTTTCGCACCTGGGTTCAAGAAACGATGGTTCGCAGAGAGTGCTGAGTTTGCCAATCCATCATCTTGGCTAACAACACCCGCATGGAATGCAACAACGTCATTGCTGTCATTACGTGCGGCATTGAAGCCCTCACCGCCACCTGCTGGGCCTGGAATGGTTGCGACAAGCTCATCGTTCAGTTCTGTGCCAGAATCCCAAACGTTCATGCTCATTTCATAGCTTTCACCCACTGCAAGCGATTTGAGCGATAGCCCCGTTTCTCCAACAAAGGCATCGTTGGTATTCACAAACATAGACGCCACAGACAAGTAACCGTAACGACGAGGGTCGACTGTGATGGTGACTTCGTCCGATGCACCCGGCAACACCAATCCATTACCTGAAATACCTTGGTAAACATTGTCATTGCTGTTCATCAACTCAATCAGCTCGGCGTTACTACCGCCTTCAGCAAGATGCTCAAGTTCAACAGATGCGGCTTGGCCAATTTCAAACAGTTGATAGTCGCCATTGTGAGTGAGAACCGCGAGCGGAGACATAGGTTGATTCGCAGTCAAGTTCGCAACGTTAATCGTGTAACGGTACGATTTCACTACGTCATTATCATCATCGCTTGGACAACCGGCGAGCAAGCCGACTGAAGCTGCTACTAGTAAGATTCTGTATTTCATACATCCCCCTTACTTCACAACGATTGTGATGGTTGCAACTGGGTTTAACCAACGATGGCTGCTGCTGTCTAGGTCACTGATGCCGCCGGTTGGATCACTATCACCAAGGTTACCCGGATGCACGTGGACTTTATCGTTAGTTACCGTTGCTTCAACGCCTGTGCCGCCAGTACCAAAGGTAATGAAAGGTGGGTTTGGCATGCTAGACGCAAGTTCATCGTTCGCTTCTGTACCGGCATCGTAACTTCTTAGCGTTGCTCGGTATGTACCCGTTTCCGTTGGAATCTTCCAGCTATCCAGACCGACGAAGCCATCGTTGGTTGGCAGCAACATCGCGCTCAGAGAAAGATATCCGTGGTCGCCACTGTCCAAGGTGAAGGTGGTTGCAACACCCGGATTCAAAATACCACCAGCAGGGTTCTCAACCACCGCACCACCAGCGTTACCAATCACACTAGCAAGCCCAGAGATATCACCGCCTTCTGCCATTGCTTCTAGTTCTGGCGTTGCTGCTTGACCCATTCTGAACATTTGAAGATCAGAGCCATGTGCGGCAACAATAAGTGGCGTAAAGTAGATGCCTTTGGTTGCGTTTGTCACGGTGATTTCCAATTCCGCCGCATTCACTGATGCAGAGCCTAATGCCATAGCGACTGAAGTCATGACGAGTCCGAGTTGGGTACGTTTTTTCATTGTGATTCCATCCTTTAATGAGGGTTGAACTACCCAAGCCCATGTGTACGGCTTTACTTCTTTGTTCGTGACTTGAGTAGGTTAAGCATTACGTTTCGAACGTTTTGCGTTCTTGCCTCTAAGAATGACGAGCAAATCTATCAGCAACTTCATCGAATTCTCATAAAATTCTCACAAGTTCTGTTCGAATTCTGTCAGCAGCACTTTTTTACTCTTAATCAGCTATTTACACTTCGCGCTTTCCCCTCCTACAATGCGGTATTCTCTGTTTAAATCACGATTCTCACCATGATTCATAACGTTCTGTCTGCCTACTATGGCGAAATCTACGGCATCGCTTTTTTCAACCACTACTTGAACCATTACGCCCAAAGTGAACAACAAACGCTGTGGCAAACCTTGATTGAAGTGGAAAAGCTCACCGCAGAAAAGCTCAAACCTGTACTGCTGACAAATGGCATGGATATCGAAAGTCGACACCAAGAGATGCTTGATAAAGGCTTGGCAGATGCAACCAAGTGGATTGGTTTGCCATGGCAAGAGTTGGTGGCGACTCTTCTGAAATGGGTAGAACCTTATGAGGTCAAGTATCGAGAGTGGCATGAAGAAGTGAAAGCTTCACAGCAGTATTCAATCGCTGAACGAGAAGCTATCGAGTTGATTGCAGACCACGAAACGGCCATTTATCACTGTTGGCAGCAATACCATACTGGTGAATCTGGCTTGCCTGCACTCAATGCATTTTTGGCAAAATATCGTTAAAGCGAGACGGTGACACTTGAACCTCGTGAAACCGTACCAGACAATATCGTTATTCCGCTGCGCAGAACTGAACAATTATGGTTAATCCAAAACTCATTGCCCTACTTCCTGATCTTGCTTCGTTTATCTTAGTGGTAAACGAGGGCAGTTTTACCGCTGCAGCCAAACAGCTTGGCGTGACGCCATCGGCTTTAAGTAAGTTGATCACACGGTTAGAACAAGCCCTCTCAGTGAAACTGTTCGAGCGAACGACTCGCAAGTTGATCATCACTCAAGCGGGGCAAAAGGTTTACGACCAAAGCATCGCCATGGTGAATGCGGCGCAGCAAGCGGTTGAATTATCGGCTGAAGATCATGCCGAGCCCACGGGTGCACTCACAGTGGCTGCACCCGAAGCGTTTCTTAACTCGGTGCTTCAACCATTTGTGTTGCCATTCCTAGATCGCTACCCAAACATTCAGCTCAAGCTACGTGCTGCTGATGGTGAGATTGATCTTTTTCGCCAAGGTATCGACGTAGCATTTAAGCTCACCGACAAACCCGATGAGAATCTGGTACTCAAAGAGATCAGCAAGACCAATCTTGTTTTGTGTGCTTCTCCAGATTACCTCGCCAAGCACGGTATGCCAGCGCACCCAACCGAGCTTGAGCAGCACGACTGCATTTACCTTGCCGAGAACGACAAAGACAACATCTGGTCGTTCTTTAAAGAGGAAGCTTTCCACTCCATTGCAGTAAGTGGACGTTATGCCGTCAACCATTCACAAATGCGCTTAAATGGCGTTAAGTCTGGCTTGGGAATTGGGATCTTCCATGACTTCGTGATCAAAGACGCGTTAGAGCAAGGGGAAGTGGTGGAGGTGCTACCGGATTGGATGATAAAGAGTAACTATCACGGCGCTATCGCGATGCAGTATGCGCAAACCAAATACATGCCTGCTCGTCTGCGCGTGTTTATCGACTTCGTTAAGGAGCATTTAGTCTCCGAGGACACTAACCATGTTTAATGCCATTCATCACGTCGCGATCATTTGCAGTGATTATCCAAGGTCAAAACGCTTTTACACCGAATTGTTAGGGCTAAAAGTCATTGCTGAAAATTATCGTGAAGCCAGAGACTCGTACAAACTTGACCTTGCTCTGCCTGACGGTAGCCAAGTTGAACTATTTAACTTTCCGGACGCACCAGAGAGACCGAGCTTTCCTGAAGCTCAGGGGTTACGCCACCTTGCTTTTCAAGTGGATGATGTCGAGCATGTTAAAGAATATTTAGAGGCGAGAGAAATTGAGGTAGAGCCCATTCGCATCGATGAATTTACAGGCAAAGCGTTTACCTTTTTCAAAGATCCAGATGGCTTGCCGCTAGAAGTTTATCAACGCTAACTTTGGTGGGGCACGAGGAACTGGCGTTTCAAATCGTACACTTAGAGCCAAAAAAGTGTAGCTTTCAGAAATGACCAAGCTCAGTTGTGGAAGTATTGGTGTAGTTGGAAGTGAATCATGATGAAAGGTCGAGAAGTGGCTAAAAGGACAAGGTTTGCCTTTATGGCTGACGGCATTGTCACTTTCTTCGATTTGAACCAATTCAAAACCGTTAAGCGTACATAGCGTCGCCCACACACCCATGCTGTTACCATGAGCATTGATAACAGGCATCAGGGTCACTAGCACCCAACTTAGAGCACTAGCAAATAGCATGGAGCGATAAAAAGGAATTAATCTAAGCATAACGGTGACTTAACAAATTTAATTCAGCGTAACTAATTCTGAGTGCTAGCTCAAAAACAGGATCAATAAGTGGTTGCCACCTCACAGCTTTTCTTCAATAACGCAATTGACAGACACAAAAAAGCCCACCAAAACGGCAGGCTATTTTCATATTCTATTGTCAGCTTTTATCGCGATTAGCCGAACAGCTTACTCCAAATACTTGGGTTACGCTTGTCGTGGTATTCTTCACGTAGGCTATCAATTTCACGTAATTGTGCTTTCGCGTCTTGCAGGTTACCAGCGTCTAAGTCTGCTTCAATCTTGTCTAACGTTACCGTTAGTTTATTAAAACCTTCTAAGTAGGTATCGAATTTCTCTGGTGGATAGTTACCGCGCTTAGATTGCTCGACGATTGCTTGCAAGCTATCAATTGCAGACTTCATGGTTTCAACATCCGACGCTTCTGCCGCCTGTTTGAATTCCATCTTCATCTGCTTCATGTTTTGTTTTAAATCAACCGCTTCCGCCATTGCGTATGTTGAGCCAAACGCAATCGCACACCCTAGGACTAAAGGACGTAACATTTTCACTTCTCCATTTATAGTGCCGAATTCTGTGTCGGCTTTATTTACCCAAATAACCCACGCCATAAAAGGCGACAAACTAGCTTAGTTGAGTATTTCCGGCTCGCAGTGTAAAGCAATCTTACGCCAGGTGCATACCTAAAATGTAATCAAGTTTATGCGTTGCGAATGTCGTCATACTCTGGAATTGGCTTACGGCCTCTCAGAGCCAAGAAAGACAAAAACTGCTGAGCGGTGTGAGTAATCACTTTTTTGCTATCGATACCCACTTTATCCATTAGCTCTCCAACCAAATCCAGATTACCAACATCATGACAGAAATGCGCATCACTTCCTGTTGTGAAGAAGACACCGAGATCTTTACCGATTTGTGCAATCTCGTGGCAACGGTCTACGCTACCCACTCGGCTATTCCCTTTTAGCGTGGTGTTATTGATTTCAATCGCAACATTATACTCTTTCGCGCACGCTAAAACGGCCTGAAAATCAAAGTCGAAATTTGGATTCCCAAGATGGCCAAGCGCATCAATACGACCGTTTTGAATCACATTAATGAGTGCTTCCGTATTAGTTTCTTTGTTTGCAGGACGAAAAACAGGTTCATGGAAACTTGCAATAACCCAATCTAGGTTACGATCGACACTCAGCGGAATATCGATGTCGCCTTCGGTATTAAGAATGTTGGATTCCACACCCCGAATGATCGCGATACCGTCTAAAAATCGAGGCAGGATTTTTTGGTTGGAGAAAAACCAGTAATGCGGCGCGCCCGGCATTGATTCTGCGTGATCGGTCGTACAGAACATATCCAAGCCGTTCTCTTTCGCCAATTTTGCATTTTCAATCAAGGTGCTGTACGCATGACCACTGGCGTACGTATGTGTATGGGTATCAACTTTAAATTCCATCATCCACTCTCTTAGGTGCGCTATCTTGCGTGCTATTGTATACCTACACGTGACGTACCGTCAGCCCAAGATGAGTATCAGACTTAAGCTTGCTCCTCACTGATGGCTTTTATTAGGGGCAACGCTTTTTCCCATCCGTGATTAAACATAGAAACAAAGTCGCTGTGCGTATGAATGGTGACATTGAGTAACAAACGATCACTGTTGGTGTCGATCTGATAGATCTCTCGTGATCCAATCCACTTAGATGCTAAATCTCCATCCAGTTGCTGCCTATTATCCGGATTAAAAATGGCAATGTGATGAAATTCAAGGCGCTGTTGCGGTTGCACGATATCGATAGTCGCTCGCGTTCCGCCCATATCGGGATCAAAAAAAGTGATGTCTTGCCCTTCTTCCCATATCCCATCAAATTGAGACTGGGGTGAGAAAGCCTGTGCCCAGCGTTTGTATAACTCAGCATCGGTTAGCACTTCCCACACCCGTTGCGGTGTAGCCGAAATCTCAACGTAATAATTTAGCGTAAGCATTATTTCTCTCCCTGAACCTTTCTTGACGCTAGTTCATTGTCAGAAAAAATCAAACCTCACCTCTGATTTGCCTTATTTAATCCTCTATTTTCCGACAGGCTAAGAAGTTCTCGCTTGTAACCTACCACCACGATGCGCCGTAAAGCGAACCCAACATGTGTTCAGTATGGTTGCGAGCACGATTAAACTCATCCCGATAATTTGGCTTTGACTCATTCGGTCATCGAAAAACGCACTCTGCCAAACCGCGGTGAACAGTAGGTTAGTAAAAATAAGTGGTGCAAGTTGAGAGCCGCTGCTTGCCAGTTGATACGCTTTGGAGCGGAAAACTTGGGTGTTAATGATCATCAGGGACATCACACCGAGCCACAGCATATTAGAAGAAACAGTAGATTCCATCACATTGGCTTTGAGGAAAACATCGATGTCGTTAAACAACGTTAGCGGTAACAGAAATACGGCAGCAAACCCAAACGCCCAAAAGTTGATTTCTAATGGCGACATATCAGTTTTACTCACTTTATATAGCGTAAGCTGAGAGCCGGAATTGAAGAGTCCACCAGCTAGACCGAGTAATAAATCCGAGCGCCAAGTAAACTCCCCACCAACTCCCGCCAACATAACCACTCCAGTAAACGCCATTGCTAAAGCCGCCAATGTTGAAACGCGAATGTGGCCTCCCATAAACAGCTTTTCAACCAAAGGAATAAATAATGGGCCAGTGGCAAACAATACCACCCCTTCTACCAGCGTTAACGTTTGTAATGACGCGATGAAACACAACTGTGATAAGCCGATACAAAAGGCGCGAAGCAAAATCGGTTTTAACGTCCCAGCTTTAGGAAAGGTAAGATTTTTGAAACGAAGTAAGACAAGCAAAATAAGTGCAGGAGCCAAAAAGCGTAAGAAACTAAACAGTGTGACGGAAAGTTCACCTGTCAACTGCTTTGCTAACAACCCAGTAACAGATAAGCTTAACGTAGACATCAGCATGAAAAGGATAGATTTATTTACTGCATTCATTCGATACTCCTTAATATGTGGAGTATTTTATGAGATATCACTTATTGTAAATAGCGAGTAATATTAACCATTAATGTAAGAAAAACTTACAGGTTAACTTATCTCTCATCATGTTATGGTTTCTAAAATATGCGTAAATTAGTCCCTCTAAAATCCATCTATGCATTTGTCGCTGTGGCGGAATCTGGCAGCATGACAGAAGCAGCGCAGATATTAAGTGTGAGTCATTCGGCGGTGAGTCAGGCGATAAAATCACTGGAGACTCAGGTCAACAAACCTCTATTTGATCGCGTAGGCAGACAAGTTCAACTTAATGCAGACGGTAAAAAATATTATCGAAAGGTTGCGCCAGCTTTAGAACAAATTGTCGATGCCACAGAAGCGCTAATCCAAGACCAAAACTTGCAACGTATTACGCTTAATATGGTGAATTCCTTGGCGCTGCATTGGTGGATTCCGCGAATGTCGAGTTTGCAGGACTTTGCTCCGCAATTAGACGTTCGTTTATCAAACCTGTCTGGCAGGTTTAATCTAGAGCAAGAAGGTATCGACGCTGCCCTCGTGCATGGAAACACCGAGGAATGGCAAGATTATTACTGTGAAAAGCTCAGTGAAGATGAACTGGTTTTGGTGTGTAGCCCTGAATTGATAGCTAAGACGAATGACTCAAATATAGCTCAACTGTTAAAGCAGTATCCCATCATTGAAGTCACTAACGAACGAAGAAAAAATGACTGGAACGTGTGGCAGAATGCGACTGGCATCCTGCGACCTAAAAGCAAAAAACCAATCACTTTTAATATGTCGATACAAGCCGTGCAGGCGACGACTCGTCGTTTAGGCTTATTGGTGACTCATCGCTTGTTTGTGAAAGATGACATCAAATATGGCCAGTTAATCGAGCTGGGCGAACCCGTCATTAATCCTCATCAACAGCTTTACTTTGTATGCCCGCCACACAAGCTAAAGCTGGAATCGTTTCACCTTCTGCGCTCGTGGTTGCAACAATCATTCAATTAAAGAAACCTTTTGTTAAGCACATTCATTGAAAAATTAGTATAAAGTTAGAAAGAGCACTTTTCATCCAAGGATGGTTTATGAAGCGGTATCAAATATGGTTAAGCGTACTCTGCCTCGCAGTACCCATGAGTGCAGTCGCTGAAAGTGAAGACGCTCATTCAGAGCAAGGTATATCAACGGCAATCATAGGCGGCCAGCAAGCCACTCAAAATCAATTGCCCTTTTTCGCACGACTCATTCTACACAAAACTGGCGCTAATCAATTTGCCAACATCTGTGGCGGAACTGTTGTTAATGACCGCTTCATTTTAACCGCCGCTCATTGTGTAGAGCCGAGTGTTTTTTCTGACGGATGGACAATCAATGATCTGCGAGTCTTAGTAAAAAACCCGACAATGAACGATGTGTTTGTTGATGAATTCAAAGATGTTCGCTCTATCACTATCCATCCAAATTACGAGCCTAGTGATTTATGGATTAATGATATCGCCGTACTTGAACTTACCCACCCGATCACCGACAACGTTCAATCCATTACGTTGCCGCAAGATTTTGGTGATTACAGCAGCAAATCGGTTTATCAGATATTCGGTTTAGGGCAAACCTCGACCAACGATGAAAATGGACCAAACTATTTGCGATGGGCGGAAGTAAAACCACTCACCGATGCGCAATGTGCTTCTTTAGTGACGGGGTTTAATGCTCAAGAAAGCTTATGTGCCAATGGGTTTCCTGAGCGCAGTTATACCGGTATTTGCAGCGGTGACTCTGGTGGCCCTCTCACCTATCAAGACAACAACGGAATGTATCAACAAATCGGTATTGTAAGCTATGGTTCTTCTGTTTGTGAATCCGCTGCGATTCCGAGTGTGTTTACTGAGGTTCTAAATTACACAACATGGATTGAAGCCCAAACCAGCTCGGGAGTGAAGACTCGTTACAATGCTCTCTTAGCAAGCACAGAAGATTATCATAGTGAAGGTGATTCCGGCTTTGAACCAGAAGATACCAACACATCTGGCTTTGAGGATAATGGCAGTAGTGGTGGCGCACTTGGCGCAGGGATGATCATACTTGGAGGCTGGTTTGGTTGGCTAAGACGCCGCAGAAATTATTCGCGCTCCTAATAGCTTCGATAAGACATCATAATATCTTGCGCTTAACACGAGAGTTGATGATGTCTTCTATTATTTTTTGCTCTTTTTTCGCTTTTTCATAATTTTGCTTAGTACGCCATCGTTCGAGCACTTTTTCTAACCCTTGAACACGAGCGTGTTTGTGCTCCAGCGTTTTTTGTACAGACGCGCATTCCGCTTGCATGACGGCTTGTTCATGCTCATGGTGGCGAAGCATTTTTTGCAGCATTTGATCGACACGATTAAAGTTCATCAGTGCTGCGCTTGTCAGTGTTGGAACAGTTCTGGTTGATTGTCCCGCATGACCTTTCAATGCTGACAATTGTTCCAACTGCATTGAAAGATGGGAGTGACGTTGACGCATGGCATCAAGTTGTTGACCCACACGATCACGTTGCTTTTCTTCCATTTGTTGCAGCTTACCCACTGCTTTTAACTTGGATTTCATCTCAACGATGCCACTCCCATTTGGTTAAGCACTTTGAAAAAGCTGCGCGAGCTCGGTCAAACTGGTTGGGTAATCCACTGACTCATTGGCGGCTTGTTGTAAATACGCACGTAAGTTTGGATACATAGCAACAGATTGATCTAATTCAGGATCTTGCCCCGGTTGATAGCCTCCTAACGGCAGCAGTTCTTTCACCTGAAGATAGTTGGAGTACATCTGGCGGAAATTATTCGCGATCGTGCTATGCGCCTCCTGTGTACAGGTACTCATACAACGGCTGATAGACGCATTAATATCAATGGCAGGATAGTGCCCTTGCTCGGCAAGTTGACGCGATAATACAACATGCCCATCTAAGATAGCACGCGCAGAATCCACGACAGGATCTTGCTGGTCGTCCCCTTCCGCCAACACGGTATAAATTGCGGTTAGGCTACCGTGCTGATTTTCACTGTTGCCCGCACGCTCAAGGAGTTGCGGTAACACGCTGAAGACAGAGGGCGGATAACCGCGAGATGCCGGAGGCTCGCCAAGAGAAAGAGCGATTTCACGCTGTGCCATGGCGTATCGAGTGAGAGAGTCCATCAACAACAGAACATCTTTGCCTTGGTCTCGAAAATACTCGGAAACGCGATGACAAAGTAGTGTCGCTCTTAACCTCATCAGCGGGGATTCATCAGCAGGAGCTGCGATGATAATCGCCTTCTTGCGCGCCTCTGGGGTTAAGTTTCGTTCGATGAACTCGCGTACCTCTCGGCCTCGCTCACCAATAAGACCGACCACAATCACATCGGCTTCGGTGTTTTTGGTGATCATCCCCATTAAAACACTTTTACCGACACCACTGCCCGCCATTAAGCCAATGCGTTGACCTTTTCCGACGGTCAAGAGTCCATTGATTGCGCGCACCCCAACGTTGAGTGGGGTATCAACAGGACGTCGCTTCAATGGGTTAATCGGTTTTGGTTCAAGTGAAACACGATCTCCCCCTTTAAGCGGTGCCCCGTCATCCAACGGCTCACCTAAACCATTCAGCACTCGCCCTAACCACTGAGCACTTAACTGCACGGTACTGTCACCGTCCAGAGGAATGACTTTCGCACCAGCAAATAAGCCACCTAAGCGCCGAATAGGCATTAGGTAAGCAATAGTGTGCTCAAAGCCCACCACTTGCGCTTCGATCATGTCGCCTTCTGCGGTTTCTACGAGACAGCGCTGCTCCAGTTTAAACCGGCACCCAACGGCTTGTAACATTAAGCCGTTTACTTTAATCAAGCGCCCTGTCACGCGAGCAACAGGGATTGAATCGAGCGAAGCCAATGCTTCGCTCAAACGCTCACTCAATAGCTCATGGCTTAAGGTATTACTCATGCTCTGATTCTACCTGCGGAATACTAACTTCATCCAAAAGGTGTTGTTTTACATTGTCCATACAGGCTTCTAAACGAGAGTCGCAACTTGCATCCGCCTCTGCATCATCGGTCACTAGTTGGCAGCCACCAATCGGAAGTTCCGTATTAGCCACCAGTTTCCAAGATTGTGGCAGATCAGCATTAATGTGAGTAATTCGTTCTAAATCCTGCGGATTTAAATGCACAGTTACGGTTTCCGCTTTGCCTGGCATGGCAGACAATGTCTCATCCACCAAGGCAAGGATCTGTTGAGGCATTAAAGTGAGCTCAGCACGAATCACTTGCTGAGCCACTTTTTGTACCAGCTCACAAATCATATGGCGTTGCTGTTGCTCTTTTTCGTCTTGCCAGCGAGACAGCGCATGAAAGAGCTCGTTCACGGGTTTCGCCGCCTCTAGAAAACTCTGTTTTCCTGACTGCTCACCAGACACAAAGCCTTTTTGGAAGCCTTCTTTTTGTCCATCTAACAGACCTTGTTGCTTACCCTGCTCGATACCTTGACGTAAGCCTTCTTCATGCCCTTGTTGTAAACCTTGTTGAAAACCGGCTTCAAGCTGCTGTTGAATATCAACTTGCGGCTCTTGCCAACCTTGGTTATCTAGCCCGAATTCGTCTTCTATAGCCTTAGGCTGCGCCAAAGGCGGAAAACGGTGCAAACGGTATCCACTCGGCGGCAGTCGCATCGTACTTGATTTTGTCTCTACCATGACGTTACTCCACCGTTGGCTCTTCATAAAGAAGCAACTGAACTTCACCAGATTCATCCAATTCACGCACCATTTGCATGATGTCTTGACGCGCTTTTTGAACACGACTTAGCGCAACAGCCCCGCGCGCTTCCATATCGTCTTCCAGTGCTTTCACCATACGCTGAGGCATAGAACGTTTAATGGCTTGCTGTAACGTAATTTCTGAACCTTTAAGTGCAACTGCCCACAATTCTAGTGGGATCTGCTGCACCAGCATGTCCATGGTTTCTTCACGCTGACGACCAAGAACCATAAAGTCGAACATATTCTCTTCAATGGCATTAACGACATCTTCATCATGCAACTTCAGCATTTCCATCAACGACCCGCGATCACCTTCAAAGCGGTTAATGATGTCAGCAGCTTGCTTGACACCAGATAGCGGTGTGCTTTGGCTTGCAGATACTTTTTCAATGCAGCGCTCAACGAGCTCGTGCAAATCAATAGCAACTTGATGATCGATGTCTTGCAGCTGAGCAATTCGGAACAAGATTTCGTCATGGTAATCTTGTGGCAGGTGCTTCAACACCGCTGAAGAGCTATCAGCTGGCAAATAGGCAAGAAAAATCGCTTGCATTTGCGGGTGCTCATTCACAATGAAACGAGCAAGCGTTTCTGCTTCTACCCACTGTAAGCGCTGCATATTGTTGCGAATTTCATCACCATACAGCGTATTCAGCAGCCCTTTTGCCAAATCATTACCCAATGCTTTACGTAGCGTATTAGACAAATATTCTTTAGAAGCTCCACGAATGCCACTGTGCTCACGAAAGTCTTCAAAGAAAGTTTGAATAACGCCGCGAGCGGAATCGCTCTTAATGCCATTCAACTTCGCCATTGCACGAGTCACCCGCTGGGTTTCATCACGGCTAAAGTGCTGTAAAACCTTCGCAGCGGCATCCTCGCCCATGCCTAATAGCACGAGCGCGGTTTGTTCTACATAACTAAGCGTCTGCTTTGATGGAACTGTGTTCATTGATGTTTACCCATTGTTTCAGTATTTCGGCTACGCGCTCTGGCTCTTCATTGGCAATAAGCTGTAGGTGTTTCAATTGAATCTCTAGTGGCGAACCGGCTGGAGGCAGCATGTCGCTGTTTACATCTAAACCGGAAGAGGCTGAGATACCTTTTTCTGATAGACGACGATCAAGCACTTCTTCATGCTCACGCTCTTCACGCGTTTGCAGGTTGTCGTAATCAGGCTCTTCTTGCGGCTCTGCAAAGTCTAACTCTGGTACTGGCTTATCAACGCCAGTGAGGTGCATGATCAATGGGCGTAGTACGAAGAAGATCATCGCCAAGCCTAACAAACCACCGATAACGTAACGTATTGGCTGCTGTACTGTAGGGTCTTGCCACCACGGCAGCGCAGGAGGCGCATCAATTTCAATTGGAGTGAAGTTGAAGCTCATCAAGCTTAAGCTGTCGCCTCGTGCCGCAGAAATACCGACAGCATCCATGATCATATTTGAAATCTGCTCTTTATCTGCTTCACTCCAAGCAACACCATCCGGAGAGGCTTTCGAGTTCAACAGTACCGACACACTCATTTTCTCAATTTGACCTTGTTGGTATTGAGTACGACGAACACTACTCCCCACTGCATACTGACGGTTTACTTCAGAGCGTGCGTTGGTGTTTTGGCTATCGTTCGTTTCTACTTCTTCACCAGTTACCGGCGGTTGGTTGCTTAGAGAACCTGGTACGCCTAGCGCAATTTGGTCAACTGAGTTGTTGTGAATGGTGTGCTCGTTACGTACGACAGGTGCGTTATCCAAAATCTCTTGCGTTTCTTCAACTTGGCTAAAGTCCATATCAGCAGCGACTTGCACACGGAAGTTACTCGGACCCACAATTGGCGTAAGCATGTCTGCTGCGCGTTGAATGATCTGCTTCTCAACGTTCTTTTGATATTCAAGGTATTTTGCATTGACTTTACCTGCTTCCGCCGAAGCAACATCTGCACTGAGTAAACGGCCATATTGGTCGATAACAGATACAAATTCAGGCTTCATCGCCGTCACGCTACCAACCACTAAGTTGATGATTGCTTCAACTTGCTCAGACTTGAGGTCTTCGCCAGGTTTCAGCTCAAGCATCACTGACGCTGAAGGGTTCTCGCTGTTTTGACGAACAAATAAGGTTTGACGAGGAATAGCTAAGTGAACACGCGCATTCGCCACTGAATTCAGAGACATGATAGTGCGTACTAACTCACCTTCTAAACCATGACGGTAACGCGCCGTTTCCATAAATTGGCTTGTACCGAGAGAGCTGTCTTCTTTAAGCGAATCCAAACCTGTCGGCAGTTTGGCTTTAACACCTTTTGACGCAAGCAACATGCGAACTTTCGCAACTTCGCCTTCTGGCACAAGAACTTGGCCATTTTGCTCTTGCATACGGTAGCTTACACCTTCGCTTTCTAATACCGAGACAATCTCTCCGATATCAAAACGTTCTTGTTGGCTATACAGTGGACGGAAGCTTTGTGAGGAACTCCAAAGAGCGACCACAATGATTGCCGCAACAATCGCAGCGAGTACGGCAGATAACACTAGGTTTCTCTGGCTACTCGACCAGATTTGCTTCAGCTTCGTTGTTACATCGTCCATGCTATTCGCAGTAGAAAATGTCTGTGCTGAGCCGGAGGTCATGGCTGTATTTCCGGCGACTTGGGGGGTTAGTTCTGACATGAATTACACCGGCATCTTCATAATATCTTCAAATGAGGTCACGACTTTGTTGCGCACTTGCATCAAAGCATTAAATGATAAGCTGGCTTTTTGGCTAGCGACCATCGCACCAACTAGGTCATCACTTTTTCCTGTTTCTACGGCCGTCATTTTTTGACTAGCCACTGATTGATGTTGATTCACTGTATCCAACACATTTGTCATCGCTTGTGAGAACGATAATGGTGCGTTTAGTGATTGTTGATCTAAAGGATTTGCACTCACGATAAACTCTGGCGGCTGCACTTGTGCCTGCATCGCCTGCATTTTTGACAACATAAGTTGCTCTGCCGAGACCGCATGAGTAGGTTGACTTGCCATCTATTTTTTCTCCTATTAGGCAGCCGAGCCTAGTGCCGACTGTAAATCAATACCATGTTCTCGCATGGCTGCGAGTTTGTAGCGTAGCGCTCGAGTTGATACTCCAAGCGCGTTTGCGGTTTTCGTTCGGTTTCCACCAAACTGACGTAATTTTTCTAAAATAAATTGATATTCGGCCTGCTTCTTCGCTTCTACATGACCAAAGCTTGAAGCTGGCTCAGCGGATGGAACTGGCGCAACAAGTTCAATAGGCAGCATCAGATCATGGGCAGTAATGTAGTCACCATGACGCATGACCAATGCACGCTGAATGACATTTTCCAACTCGCGAATATTGCCTGGCCAGTGATACTGACTCAGCGCACTGATCGCATCTTGGGATAGATGACAGCGACTGCTATCTTGATACTTTTCAATAAAGAATTGGCTGATCGGTAAAATGTCTTCTTTTCTTTCACGCAAAGGCGGCCAGTGCAGAGGCAAAACATCCAATCGGTAATAAAGGTCTTCACGGAATGTGCCTTTTTGAACTTCTTCACGTAAGTCTTTATTGGTTGCCGCAATAACACGAATATCAAGCTTCACCGCCTTGTGGCTGCCTACGCGTTCCACTTCACGCTCTTGAAGAACGCGTAATAACTTGGCTTGAACTGCAGGGGACATTTCACCGATTTCATCTAGCAAAATCGTCCCGCCATTCGCTTCTTCAAACTTACCGCTTTGAGAGTTAGTCGCTCCTGTGAAGGCACCTTTTACATGACCAAATAGAACCGCTTCTAGCATCGACTCTGGAATGGCGGCGCAGTTAACCGCCACAAATGGACCATCAATACGTGGAGAGTGCTCATGCACATATCGAGCCAGCACTTCTTTACCCGTTCCCGATTCGCCTGTAATTAACACACTGGCGCTGGTGCAAGCGGCACGATGCGCCAATTGCAGTACCTGCTTGCTTCGCCAAGATTCCGCAACAATGTTGGCCATTGGCTTACCTAACGCTTCAACGCGCTTCAGTAAATTAAGCAGCTGATTCGCTTCAAATGGGCGTAATAGATAATCGGTTGCTCCCGATTTCATCGTCTCAGCCGCCAAGATTCCCTGCTCTTGATCGACAATAGCGATAACAACACCAGAGTTACGTTGCTTTTGGTGGCAAGCAACAAACTCGCGGACACACATGTCCGGTAAAGTAGAGCTCACAAGAGTGATTTCTGCTCGCTCTTCAAGTAATGCGCCTCGGCCAGTACGAGTGTGTTTTGCGGTGTAACCTGCATTTTGCAACACATCCAATACTGGTTGAGCAAGAGCTTCATTCGGCTCAACCAACAAAATTTTCGTTTTCGTCATCATTGAACCTTAACTTTCGTTTGTTGATTTTGTTGTTGTACATCAGGGTGGTGTTTCACTGCCGTTCGCTCGTTATCTCTCACTAGGCGCAACGTTACACGTCGATTTTTCGCTTGGCCCTTCGTCGAATTATTGCTGGCAATTGGGTAACGAGAACCATGCGCTCTTGTTTCGATCATCGATTTATCAATACCAAGTTCAACTAAGGCCTCGGCAACTTGCTCTGCTCTAGTACGTGATACTGAAAGGTTCGCCAAACTAGAACCAACGTTATCCGTGTGGCCATCAATTAAAATCTTGGTCACACGATCATCAACAGATACATAGCTATTTAGCGCTGCGAGCGTTTCTTGCTGCTTACGACTGAGCGCCTTCTGACCAAAGTCAAAAGACAGAACAAGATTTCGTGCCTCTGAAAACGAAAGCTTAGGCAAACGCGCTCGACAGGCATTAAATGACTTGAGCGCGTTTTGAATTTGAATAGTCGGAATCACAATCTCCGACAAAGAGGAAGTATTACTTCCCCTTAGTGACAACGTCACCCAATTACCAGTAGCAATTAAATCCATGAGTTCATCAGCACCTTTGCTGAAGACAAATCGTTGGGATGGCTTAGTAAAATCAAGGGTGGCAAACTCTTTTCTATAAAGCTCACTAGACCAAGGGGCACTTTGACTTATTAGAGCAATCGTTTTCCATTTATTATTTTCATAATGTATATCGGAAATAAAATAAGTTTTATTGTTAGGTTCCGAACGGAAATAAAACTTCCCATACAATCTATTTGATTGCAATAAGTTGCACTCAAATAGATTTCCTTTATATATCCATTTTGAAAGATCCATTGGTATTGTTAAGACCTCTCCAGAATATGTTAGTTTAGAAAAAATAAAACTCACAAAAATAAGTGTGTTACAAATTATCAAACGGATAGAGTCCATGTATATCTTACAATTCCATGACCTTATCAATTTAATTAAATATGCCACTAAGCCGTGATAACTGGCATAGCTAATCATGTTAATTACCTATTCTGAATATTGAAACTGGTTACAAAATGCTCACAAGAGCATGACCAAACCTTTAAAATCAAGATTTAAGCTTTAAAAACAATGTTTTATAATTTAATTATCTAAATTAGCCGTTACACCATGAAGATGGTTTTAAAAAGTTAATAACAACTAAAACGCTTAATATTTTTATATTTTCTTATTAAGCAATTTATAAAGGAAACTAACCCTTTTTAAATTTTATTAAAAGATTAAGACTATATGCTCAAGGCAACATGTGAACTAAAGTCACAATCTTAGAGTTTGAAACTAAAAGATCATTAAAATTTCTGTGTAGACTACACGCCATTAAGTTAAAACAGTTTCGATTGTTAACGCACGGTAAAATATAAATGGAAAATAGAGTTAGCGAGCCTATTTCTGATATTCAACTACTTGATGTAGAATTATTAGGCAAACCTATTCATATCATTCGTGAAAAGCTTGAAGGCTTGATTTCAGAGTCTTGTTCCAGCCTTACGATTGAATTACAAAATTGGCTCAGTACGAGTAAAGTGGAAGCTAGCTTAACCTCTGTAGACTTGCATCGCTTTACACCGATAAAAATGGATAAAGACCAAACGTCAACCTATCAACACCAAGAGGGCGGCATGGTATTTGTTCATGGAGATGCTCACACGTTAATAAAACTGGCAGATCGGTTCTATGGCGCCAGCACTGAGCGTTCAGCAACAACACTGACAGCAAGTGACCTCCGCTTACAAGAGAGAATCAGTCGTATCATTATTGGTTGGCTTGCACCAGGTGAGATGTGGGAAATGGGTGAGTACGAAGCGCCCCGAGGGATTGGAATTAACGTGCAATTAAACATCACGTTTGACGATCACCAAGGCTCAATTCATCTCAAACTAGATAGCCACCTTATTCAAACACTGATCGAGCAGCTTGAACTGCAGCCCGATACGGATTTGTACCAACCATTCTGTCGCTCTTTAGAGGCAACGCCTGTTCGACTGAATGTTGTTTTAAGTAAAAAGAAGATGCCGTTGAGCGACGTTGTTGGCTTACAACCTAACGATATTTTACCAATTGAGCTTCTTAATACGGTTCCAGTCAGCATTGGTAACCAATCTTTATTTACAGGTCGTATTGCTGAGCAAGACGGCCAACTTGTTTTGATCTTTAACCCTGATAAGGAACCGCAGCGATGAGCGAAGCGCCAGAAACGAATGCATTCGACGCAGAAGAATTGAACTTTGACGACTTTCAATTAGAAGACTTTGAAGCTGAAAGTACGCTCCAACAAGAACCAGCAACTGCGGAACGTGATCTTAGCTTTTTCAAAAGTATTCCCGTCACTGTCACGCTGGAAGTTGCAAGTAAAGAAATCCCACTTGGGGACTTAATGAAAGCCGGAGAAGGCACGGTTATCGAACTTGAAAAGCTCAATGGTGAGCCTTTAGACGTAAAGGTAAACGGCTCTCTAATGGGTCACGCTGAAGTCGTCGTCGTTAATGATAAGTACGGACTTCGTCTGATCGATGTACATGACTCTGCATTGAGTGGCGTTGGTCAATAATCTTAGGTAGGCATCACAATGAAAAATCTGAGCGCTTGGCACCGTTGGTTACCTCTTTTGGTACTGGTGTCACTTTTGTTTGCTTTCCCAACCATGGCGGCAGACAACGGCTTAACTATCTTGTCCGTTTCTGATGGCGACACACAGCAAGAATACAGCGTTAAATTGCAAATTCTGTTGTTGATGACGGCGCTCAGTTTTCTTCCAGCATTCATTCTGATGGCAACGAGCTTTACTCGGATTATCGTCGTCCTCGCGATTTTGCGCCAAGCCCTTGGTCTTCAACAAAGTCCTCCTAACCGCGTATTGGTTGGGATTGCTTTGGCATTGACCTTGCTGATCATGCGACCTGTTTGGAGCGATATTCATGAAAATGCATTTCAACCGTATGACAATGGTGAAATCACGCTCATACAAGCATTCTCTGTAGCAGAGAAACCAGTGAGAGAGTTCATGCTGGCACAAACTCATCAAAGCTCTCTTGAGCAAATGCAGCGTATTGCCAATGAACCACTCGACCAAAACGTTGAAGATATTTCTTTTGCGGTTGTCTTGCCTGCGTTTGTCATCAGTGAACTAAAAACCGCCTTTCAAATTGGCTTTATGCTCTTCATCCCCTTCTTGGTTATCGACTTGGTTGTCGCCAGTGTGCTCATGGCAATGGGTATGATGATGCTATCGCCTTTGATTGTTTCACTCCCTTTTAAACTGGTGGTGTTTGTACTCGTAGATGGCTGGGCAATGACGGTTGGCACATTATCTGCCAGTTTCGGTTAAATAGGAGCATGCTATGACCCCTGAACTAACCGTAACGTTATTTTCCGATGCAGTATGGCTGATCATTTTGATGGTTGCGGTACTGGTTGTTCCTGGCTTAATTGTCGGTTTGTGTATCGCCGTTTTCCAGGCCGCCACACAAATCAACGAGCAAACACTCAGCTTTTTACCACGTTTGCTCGTTACGCTATTGATGGTGATTTTTGCGGGTCATTGGATGCTCCGAAAAATCATGGAACTGTTTGATTTCTTATTCCACAACATACCGGGGATGATTGGCTAATGGCCATCACATTTGCAGAGCTCTCAGCGATACTCGGTCAACTCTGGTGGCCGTTTTTTCGTGTGGGAGCTGTATTTATTTCGATGCCCTTCTTTGGTGATGCAATCATTCCCGTTTGGATCCGTACCTTACTGGCACTTTCGATCGTCGTGATTACCGCACCATTGATGCCACCAATGCCACAAGTCGAATTATTCTCCATGACGTCTCTATTCCTTGCTTTTGAGCAAGCGATTTGGGGCGTGATGTTTGGGCTAATTTTGCATATGCTCTTTAACGTTTTCACCATGCTTGGTCAGGTCGTTTCTCTGCAAATGGGATTGGGTATGGCAATGATGAATGATCCTATCAACGGACTTTCTGTCGCTATTTTGGGCCGCATATTTCTTATATTTTCAACCTTGTTATTTCTCGCGCTAGAAGGACACTTGCTCGTCCTTGATATCGTGATTCAAAGTTTTGTCGTGTGGCCGGTCGGTTCTGGCATCACATCGCTTTCTCTGCAAGGCGTTGTAAATATTTTCGGTTGGATGTTTGCCTCTGCTTTAGCACTAGCGTTGCCTGCTATTGTTTCAATGCTCTTAGCCAACATAAGTTTTGGTGTGATGAATCGCGCCGCCCCCTCACTCAACGTGTATGCGTTAGGCTTTCCAATGACGATGCTTCTTGGCCTGTTCAGCGTATTAATTTCAGTATCTGGTGTGCCGGGTCGCTACACCGCGCTTGTGCACGACACCATCAGACACTTGAGTAACTTTATGTTGGGGGGCGCATGAGCGATCAATCGTCTCAGGACAAAACTGAAAAAGCCTCGCCGCAGAAAGTAAAAAAAGCACGTCAGGAAGGACAAATTCCTCGTGCTAAAGAGTTTACTACTGCGGTGATATTTCTAGCGGTGGCGCTCTACTTTTACTCTCAGCTCAATAGCATTTGGGAAAGTATGTCAGGTATTTTTCGCTACAACATGATGCTGACGCGAGCCGACTTAGAAAACCCGAAACAGCTTGTCGAGCAATTGGGACAAAGTTTAGCGGTAATCATCGACATGTTATTACCGTTGTTTACCGTCATTATTATCGTAACCTGTGGTAGCAGCCTTGTACTAGGCGGTTGGATGTTCCGTCCGGCGAACGTTATGCCAAAGCTGAGCAAAATTAATCCTTTAAGTGGGATAAAGCGCATTTTTTCGACACGCTCAGTGGTTGAGCTATTAAAGTCCACGTTCAAAGTAGCCGTTATTTTCGGCATCTTATATGGCTATTTAGACAACCACTTACAGCCTCTGCTAGGTATGCAAAACTTACCTTTAAGCCAAGGCTTTTCCCTGGTGATGTCTATTCTCTTTGAAGGCTTACTGTTGATGGGGTTTGCGTTATTGTTATTTGGTGTTGTAGACATTCCCTACCAACGTTGGGAGCACCTAAAAGAGCTGCGTATGACCAAACAAGAGCTGAAGGAGGAATTCAAGAACAACGAAGGCCGCCCTGAAGTAAAGCAGCGAATCCGTCAAATTCAACAGCAGTTTGCACGCCGTAAAATCGATAAGATGGTACCAACGGCTGACGTAATCATCACTAACCCAACTCACTACGCTGTCGCTCTGAAGTACGAACCTTCACTTTCTGATGCTCCATTTGTGGTTGCAAAAGGCGTAGACGAAACAGCCATGCACATTCAACGAATCGCCCGAGAAAACAAGGTGGAGATCATCAACTCACCACCGTTGACTCGTTCGATCTATCACACCACGGCGATTGAACAAGCAATCCCAAGCCAACTATACATTGCCGTGGCACATATTCTTACTTACGTTTTGCAATTGAAAGCCTTCCGTAAAGGTGAAGGAAAAGAGCCAACTCCTTTGCCTCATTTTTCGATTCCAAAACATTTGCAGCACTGATTAACCCGCGTTTATCCAAGGACACGAAAGTATGCTTAACCGGTTAAAACAACTTCAAACATCAACCAAAGGCTACATTGGCATTCCAATTGTCTTGCTAATGATTTTGGCAATGGTGATTTTACCTTTGCCTCCCCTGCTATTGGATGCGTTGTTTACCTTCAATATCGTCTTGGCAATCCTAGTATTGCTGGTCAGCACTACCGCAAAGCGACCATTAGACTTCTCAGTTTTTCCAACGATTTTGTTAGTCGCGACATTATTACGTCTTACACTGAACGTCGCTTCGACACGAATCGTACTCCTAGAAGGACATAATGGGGGGGATGCGGCAGGTAAAGTCATCCAAGCGTTCGGTGAAGTCGTTATTGGCGGTAACTACGTCGTTGGTATGGTGGTGTTTGTTATCTTGATGATCATCAACTTCGTCGTAATTACCAAAGGTGGCGAACGTATCTCTGAGGTGTCAGCGCGCTTTACTTTGGATGCCTTACCGGGCAAACAGATGGCGATTGATGCCGACTTAAATGCCGGTCTTATCGATCAGGAAACCGCTCGATTGCGTCGTAAAGAAGTCGCTAACGAAGCCGATTTCCATGGCTCGATGGACGGTGCCTCAAAGTTTGTGCGAGGCGATGCTATCGCTGGTTTGCTGATTCTGTTTATCAACATCATTGGTGGTATCAGCATCGGCGTCTTTGAGCATGGACTCGCAGCATCTGACGCCTTTAAAACCTACGCACTACTTACAATCGGTGATGGCTTAGTAGCTCAAATTCCATCACTTCTATTGGCAACGGCTGCAGCGATTATCGTTACGCGAATTAATGATAGCGATAATGGCATGTCGGAAACCATGCAAAAACAATTGCTGGCAACCCCGGCGACACTGTTTACCGTCGCAGGCATCATGGCTGTGATAGGCATGGTACCAGGCATGCCACATTTGGCCTTTTTTGCTTTCGCGGGTGCTTTAGCTTTCGCGGGTTGGCGTCAAACGAAAAAGCCCGTGCAAGACTCCCAAATCGAGGAGGTCGAAGCACTTTCACAAGCCATGCAAGAGGACGATACTCCACTTACGTGGGAAGATATTCCTCATGTTCAAACGTTGTCGCTTTCCCTGGGTTACCGTCTCGTTCACCTAGTCAACAAAGAACAAGGTGCACCTTTATCACAGCGTATTCGCGGTGTGCGCCGTAACCTATCTGAACAAGTCGGCTTTTTATTACCAGAGGTGCGTATTCGAGACAACCTAAGCCTTAAACCGAATCAGTATACAATTTCTCTCAATGGCGAAGTGATCGAACAAGGCTTTATCGAGCCAGAACGTTTGATGGCGATTGCAGTCGGAGAAACGTACGGTGAAGTAGATGGTATTTTGGGCAGTGATCCTGCTTACCAATTACCAGCAGTGTGGATTGAACATCAAGACAAAGCGAAAGCGTTGAACATGGGTTATCAAGTGGTCGATGATGGCACGGTCATCGCGACTCATATTAGCAAGATAATGAAAACAAACCTTGCAGAGTTGTTTACGCACGACGATGTTGAAGCCATGACGCAACGTTTGACACAGCAAGCACCGAAGTTAGCCGAAGCCCTAGCCGCGGCACTTAACCCTGCGCAGCAACTCAAAGTATATCGCCAGTTGTTACTAGACCAAGTGCCACTAAAAGATATTCGTACGATTGCTAACACGATGCTGGAGTCCGCAGAAAACACTAAAGACCCGATTTTACTGGCATCTGATGTGCGTTGCGCACTAAAACGCACGCTCGTAAACCTGATTGCGGGACAGAAAAACGAATTAAATGTCTATGCTCTCTCTGATGAACTAGAACAAATGCTACTGACTTCGCTACAACAAGCACAATCTTCTGGTACAGTAATGTTAGACAGCTTCCCAATTGAGCCAAATATTCTTGGTCAGTTCCAACAAAACTTGCCACTGATAAGACAACAGCTCAAACAACAGGGATTACCTCCGATTCTTCTCGTTATGCCTCAGTTACGTCCACTTCTGGCTCGTTACGCACGCACATTTACGCAAGGACTGGCAGTATTGTCTTACAACGAAATTCCAGAAAACAAACAAATCAATGTGGTAGGAAACCTTGGTTAATCTTATTTCAACACATGCGATGTACGAACATTTGGTTGGTCTCGCAGTACAACATATCGTCACGGATGACGATCAATTAGTATTTGATGCTTTAAAGCACAATGACATTCAACACGCGTGCCAAGCCATTCGCGAGACTCAATCAGGAGAGGTAGAATTCCAACACCTGACGTTGAGATTTGGCACGCGTGGCGAACAAAGCGTCTATCAATTCGAACTCTCTGAACAAATGCAGTACTGCCTAGATTTGTTCAGCCTTTATCTCGCATTGCGACAAACACAGTTTCAGCTAGAAGCCTTTCACCCCGACTTAATCAGTAACGTCGTCGTGCCGATAAGAATTGACGCATTACTATGGGAGCCAGGCATATACTTTCTCGAACAGATGATTCAGTTTCACTCTTCCGCTTTTCAACATGTGATTCCTTCTCTTCAAGCAGACAAAACGCTATGCGCCTATGATAAAGTCTCAGCGCTGATAGAGAAGTTAAGAGAAAACGCCTACTCACTTTGGTTTGAAGTCGCGACATCACAAGTGAACTTCGAACGAGTCGCTGACTTTAGCCCCGACATGATCAAACTATCGGTCACATTAGAGGATAAAGAAGAAAGACATGCTTTCCTACCGATTGCTAAGTTCTTAAGAAAGCACAAATACCCTTGGGTAGCCGGGCGGGTAGCGAGCCAAACAGAGCTAAACCGCTATCGCTTGTTAGGGGCCAATTATTACTTTGGTTATTTCAGTGACATCCCGACCTCCCTCTCTTTTCAATCTTTTGGTGAGGAATGACAGAATTTTAACTATTAATCTTTATAAAACAGCGCGAATTATTCGCGCTGTTTTTTTATTTATAACGAAGAACGACAATATTGATAGATGACTGCTTCCCTGATTAAGTCAGGCTTATTCAGGTTATTTGATGTTATATCTGTATTTTCATGGAATACAAGTCACTAAAAATCATCAATTTTGATCTTTTTTAGGAATTTTTTAATTTTCAAATTAATCATTAAAGCTGACCGACCGCCTCTAGTTAGTGACTAGGGAATATCCCGAGGCCTGAAAGATATAGTGACTAACTAAGGAGACTAAGATGGCTTTATCAATGCACACTAACTACGCATCGCTTGTAACTCAAAACACTCTGAACAACACAAGCGGTCTTCTAAACACCGCAATGGAACGTCTAAGCACAGGCTACCGTGTAAACTCAGCTGCAGATGACGCTGCTGGTCTTCAAATTGCTAACCGTCTAGAAGCACAAACGCGTGGTATGTCAGTAGCAATGCGTAACGCTCAAGACGGCATCTCTATGATGCAAACAGCTGAAGGCGCAATGGATGAGATGACTAACATCACATACCGTATGAACGACCTAGCAACACAGTCTTTGAACGGTTCAAATAGCGATAAAGACCGCGCGGCAATGGACGCAGAATTTAAACAGCTTACAGCTGAACTAAAGAACATCGTGGACAACACCTCTTTTGGTGGCCAAAAACTACTAGCAACTGGTGGTGGTTTTGAAGCTGGTGCAGTTACCTTCCAAATCGGTGCTTCTTCTGCTGAAACTCTAGATGTTGACGCATCTGCAAGCATCCAGAAAGTTGCAGCGACTCTTGCTGACGCAGCAATCACAGACGGTATCGGTGATACAACTAAAGCGAAAGCAGCTCTTGATAAAATCAGTGGCGCAGCTGGTCTAGTGGAAGATATCGGTGCTACTCGTGCTCAATTTGGTGCGAACATCAACCGTCTTGAGCACACTATGACTAACCTGGGTAACATGGTTGAGAATACTTCTGCTGCTAAAGGCCGTATCATGGACGCAGATTTCGCTGTAGAATCTTCAAACATGACTAAGAACCAAATGCTAATGCAAGCTGGTACGACAGTTCTGTCTCAAACTAACCAGCTACCTGGTATGGCAATGTCTCTACTTCGTTAATAACGAACTAGAAATAAAATATACCAAAATAAAAAGCCTCCCTATGGGAGGCTTTTTTATCACCTGCGAATATAAATATAGCTTTTATTCCCACGTTGCTCTTCCGGTACTCTAAAACCTATTTTCCGCATTATATTATGAAGCACTTTATTAAATAGCTCCAACTCAACTGTCTCGCTTCCCTGTCCTTGCTGATATGTTTTCAACTCAGGGAACTTGGATATCGCTTCTTGTAGGATACTTGCTAGTTCATCTGAATTAATATTTTGTTTGCTCAGTAACTTAGCACTAATAAACGTTTCGTAAGATCGAGCACATTTCATCAGTCGCAAAACAAATTCATTCATTTCTGCCGTTCTTATCTAAGTGTTAAACTAACGTTGGAAAAATATCTTCAAACACCAAATACATACCAAGTTAAAGATACCAAAAAGCGACATCCCACTATGTAGGAATAGTCCCAATAAAATAGCAGGAAGAACCTAAAATACCGCACTATTGATAGTTTACTTAAACTCCCTCCCCCCTAAAGTGGATTAAATAATTTAGTTTTTTAGTCGCCTTGTCTTATAAGGAAACACTAGATGTTTTCTAGAGGAAGGCGGAACACACTAGGTGGAAAATCTACTTCCTCTCAAATCCAGATAACATCGTAAGCTTATGTTTTAAAAGCTCATTTCAATTGGGCACGTATCTTGCGATAAGACATATATTCCAGGCATAGAGTTACGCCAATTACCGATGAGAGAGGGAATAAGCTCGTGAGTTCATTAGATCCAATATCCATGGCAACTAAGTTGGCTACGTACGACGTTCAACCATTTAAACAGCGCTATCAGCTACAAGCCGATAAATACCAATCTCAGTTATCTGCCTTGGGCAAAGTTGAAAGTGCAATGCGTGAGTTCCGAACTGCTCTCAAAGAGATGAACAGCAGTACTAGCAGCATCATTAAAAACTCAACAAGCATTTCTCAAGAAGGTTACTTTACAGCTAATGCTGACGCAAAAGCGCTATCCGGTAGCTACCAGATTTTCGTTGAACAAGTTGCAACATCACATCAAGTCTCTACAGGCATGCCTGCAGACCTTGACGCCACTACAGAGGTTCCGACTTCAGGAACTCTCGAATTCACCATCAACGGTGAAACGATGACACTTGATCTATCAACAGTCGATACTGACGGTGATGGTACAGCAACAATAAGTGACTTAGCGACTGCAATTAATAACGACAGCGATAACCCAGGTGTAAATGCAACCTTAGTGCGCTCAAACGGCCAGACTCACTTTATGCTTTCAAGCACTGAAACTGGTGTTGCTAACCAAATCAACGTATCGGCGTCTGGTACTGGCCAAGCCTGGTTTGAAGATGCATTCACAAACCTCAATCAGATAAGTGCTCCACAGGATGCTGTGATTTGGTTAGGAGCAGAAGGAACTGGGCTAAAACTAACAAACTCAAGCAATACGTTTGAAGGTGTTATCGATGGCGTAGATATTACCGTTACCAAGGCTCAAACCTCAGGAGAAACCGCTATTGGTTTAGGTATCGGAGCTGACGACGAAGCAACAAAAGAGCAGCTCAATAAGTTCGTAGAAGCCTACAACACATTGATATCTGCGATTGATGAGCACACGCAAATCGGCGGCGAAGATAAAAAGCGAGGCGCTCTGGCAAGCGATCCAACTATGCGTTCGATTGAAAGCCAGTTAACCAGCCTGGTTCGAGGTGAGCACGGCGGCATGCGCTTGAGCGAAATCGGTGTGACATTGGACCGCAATGGCAAAATGAAAGTGGACCAAGAAAAGTTTGCCGAGGCACAAAAAAACAACGGTGCGGGCTTGGAAGCGATGTTCAATGGCGACGGCGCTTTACTCGACTCTATTGATGCTATGGTCGAACCATTCCTCAAATTCTCTTCTGGAGCGTTCAAATCTCGTAAAGAATCGCTACAAGCAAACATTGATCGCATCTCAGATAAACAAACTACTTTAGAGCGTAAATACGACATGTCGTACAAGCGTTACCTAAAACAGTTCACTCAAATGAATACATTAATGACCCAAATGAACCAAACCATGTCAATGTTTGGCTAAGGCTTTAGGAGAATATCTCATGCTTATGGACTCTGGCTATGACTCGTACCAACAAGTCGATCTCGACGCGCAAGCGGCAGCAGCAAACCCACACCAATTAGTCATTATGTTGATCGATGGCTTACTTGATGAAGTTGAACGTATTCGTGGCCATTTGGCTGCGAATCGCTTGGCTGAGAAAGGTAACGGAATCAACAAATGTATGAACATCTTGATTGGGCTCACAAGCGCTCTAGATGATGAGAATGGTGGCGAAATTGCTGAAAACTTACGCCAGCTGTATGACTTCTGCCAAGTTGAGCTTTATTACGCCAGCGTGCAGAACGATGCGAATCGCTTGGTTAATGTCGAGCGTGTAATGGGTAACATTCGTGAAGGTTGGATGAATTTTGGACAACAAGCATAAAGTGTCGCCAGAGCGATTTCGTCATTTATCTCAGCTCATCCAATTCGCTACAAAAACAGCAGATTGGCATGCGCTTAAGCGCTATGACTTGCAGTTGCGAGAGCTATTGATCAGTCACAAACCTTTTTTGAAGGATCCTAAGCTTGCACCTGAAATTCAACGTGCCAAAACCGTTCATGCTGATGCATTCGCTAGATTAGAAAAGTCGAAGAACGAGTTAGAAAAAGAGATGAACATGGTCAATGACCATCAAGAGCGCGCTATGGCCTATCAATTAGCGATGACCATGGAGCTAACTCAATGATCGTATCTCCTTCAACTCAAATATCCGGCAATGCATCACCTAGCCATGAAGGCAACATAAAACAAGCAAGAGCTGTACACGGTTTTTCTCATAACCCTATGTCTGAGCATAGCCAGTATGACGGCCAAGGTTTCGCCTCAGCTTCAACCGTGCCGAGTTTTCATCTTACCGCTCCAGCTTTGGACAGCGAAGAAAAAGCGCATGCTCGTGGTTTGGATACTGACGAACACTCGGCTTCTGAAGCAGATACTCACCTGACAAGTACACTGGGTTCAACAGAATCACCTGATCTTGCTATGCAAGCTCAGGCTCTAACCCAGAGTATGCTCACTATGGCAGAAAAGCAGTCGGGTCAGTTCGGAAAAACTCCGCCTTTATCGGTAGCTAACGACGTCAAGTCTACAACACAAGACTCAAATAACGCCTTGCTAAACACCTCTCTAAAGCAACAAGAGGTGCAGCAAAGCCAACCGATGTCATCGAACTCGCGCCTATCAATCTCCAGTGCCGACTTTCAGACCCTATTGAGTCAACCAGCTCAAGGGCAACCAACGGCCTCACCACTCCAAGGACAAACACCAACGCCACAAGCCCCGAACACCGCCGTTGCCACGAGTCATATTCAAACTCAAGGCTCTGAGTGGGCGGCTGTGCGCGTTGACACCAGTGCTGGGAAATGGGGAGAGCAAATGATGCAAGTTCTGCATGACCGTGTGACTCTTCAAGCGCAACAAAATGTACAAGAAGCCAAAATCCGCCTCGACCCACCGGATTTAGGTAAGCTGGATTTACTTGTACGTGTTGAAGGCGACCGACTAAGCGTGCACATCAATGCCAATGCAGCCGCAACACGAGAAGCTTTAATGCAAGTGTCTGAGCGTCTACGCACAGAACTGCAAGAGCAGAACTTCGTCCATGTCGATGTCAACGTGGGCTCTGATCAAAGCCAGAGTCGCAATGACCAACATACAAATGAAGAAGACGCCACTATTTTCGCAGCACGAGAATCTGGTGCATTCCAAACTACAACAACAAACTATTCAGAACACTGGCTGAACACTCAAGCCTAGTTAATCCTCGAGGAAAAAGGTTATGACCAAACAACAAATGATCGCCCTGTTTATCGCCATGATCATCACCAGCGCCCTCGTTTCGGCCGCCACGATTATGGGCGGAATCTGGTACTTAAACAAACACGCTCAAGAGTCACCTGATTCTGGTTCCTTGATCGATGATTCTCCATTGTCATTTTTAGTCACAGAAGAACCGACAAGCAAAGGTCCTAGCTTCCATCCTTTAGACAAAGTCGTTTTAACCGTAAAAGGTAAAAAGCAAACTCACTTTGTCATGCTAGAACTAGCAATTGAAACACGCCGTCCTGAGCGTATCAAAGACATTGATGAATACATGCCAATGGTACAAAACTCATTATTAAAATTGTTTAGCGACAAAACATTTGATGAGTTACAGCAAGCGGGTGCCATCGATATTCTGCAAAACGAAGTAAAACAAACGCTTTTACTGGCTTTTGCTAAGACAGACATCGTTCGCGAAATCGACGATGTTTTGTTGACTAAATATGTTGTGCAATAACGGAGCACAACCATGTTAGACATGAATATACAAGACACCTATACCACAGAAGAGGAAGTGACGACGCCATCACGTCCAATTGACGAAAATGCACTACTGCAACGTCATCAAGTTATGGTGAAACGCGTCGTTAACCAGCTACGTGTTCATGCCACTTCTCACTGTAGTATTGAAGATATGCAGCAAATTGGCCTTATCGCTCTAGTTGAAGCTGGACGCCGATACGGCGATGTTGACGATCCTCATTTCCCTGCCTTTGCCGTGTGTCGCGTTCGAGGTGCAATTTTAGACGAATTACGCCGGCTAGATTGGCGCTCACGTAAAACTCGCCAACAGGCTCACGAACTCAATGACGTGACTCGAGATCTCACACGCTCTTTAGGTCGGATGCCCACGGATGCAGAAATCATCCAAGCTTTGGGGACGAATGAGCAGGACTATTATAACCGCCAAAATGCCGCCCTTGCGGGAGAGATGCAAAGCCTTGACCAACTGATGGAAAGCAGTGGTGATAGCTATATTGGCGGGCAATATGATGGCATGGAACATGAGCATATTCGTCGTAGTTTAGATAGCGCTTTAGGCAAATTGCCGAAGCGTGATCAATTGCTGCTTACTCTGTTCTATCAACATGAACTCAACTTACACGAAATAGCTCTGGTATTGGATCTGACACCACCTCGTATATGTCAGCTTCACAAACAAGCGCTGAAACAACTCAACCAATTAATGTCCTCTTAGGAGTCACAAGATGCAAAAGTTTTTTGGAGTCCTCACTATCCTGGTGTGCGTCTTCGGTGGATACATGTGGGCCGGCGGTAACTTAGGCGCTATCTGGCAACCAGCCGAATTCCTTATCATCATTGGCGCTGCTGCTGGTTCTTTGATCATCGGTAACCCACCTCACGTACTGAAAGAAATGCGTCGCCAAGTGCCTGCGACCATCAAAGGCCCGACAGAAGAGCATGAGTACTACATGGAATTAATGGCGCTGCTCAATAACTTGCTCGAGACAGCGCGCAACCGTGGTTATAAGTTCCTCGACTCTCACATTGAGTCGCCAGAACAGAGCTCTATGTTTCTCGCTTACCCGACGATTGCAGAGGATCATCGCCTAATTTCTTTCATTACTGATAATTTACGTTTAATGGCAATGGGACAAATGTCGCCTCATGAATTAGAGGGACTGCTAGAGCAAGAAATTGAAGCTATCCAAAACGAAATGCTTTTGCCTTCACGCTCATTACAGCGTACAGCAGAAGCCCTACCTGGCTTCGGTATTCTTGCAGCAGTTGGTGGCATCATTATCACCATGCAGGCCATTGATGGCTCAATCGCTATGATTGGTTATCACGTTGCAGCAGCTCTCGTAGGTACATTCATTGGTATTTTCGGTTGTTACTGTGGTTTAGACCCACTAAGTAACGCCATGGCTCAGCGAGTAAAACGTAATATGACTGCTTTTGAATGCGTACGCGCAACCTTGGTTGCCTACGTAGCGAAGAAGCCGACATTGCTCGCCATTGACGCTGGTCGTAAACATATTCAGCTAGACATCAAACCAACATTCAACCAAATGGAGAAGTGGTTAGCTGAACAGGAGGGATAATGCAAAAACAAGAGCATGTAGTGTTCAAACGTGCCAAAGCACACAGCCATGATGAACCTCATGGCGGCGCGTGGAAAGTCGCGTTTGCTGACTTCATGATCGCCCTAATGGCGCTGTTTCTTGTGCTTTGGGTTATGCAAGTGGTAGACAAAGAAGAGCGTAAAGCAATTGTCGCCCACTTACATAGCTCAAGCGTATTCGACAAGAGTTACGGTAATCCATTTGATACTTCACAAAGTATCTCTCCTATTGACTTGGCACAGGACTCTTCTGTGCCAAGTAAACACAATTCCAACCACGTGGTAAGCTCATACTTTCGAGGTGACGGCGATGGGCCAGAAATCGACTCGTTGATTCCTGGTAACTTCGATACTCAGGAGCAACTTGCAGCGCTGGCGAAAGTCATTGAACGAATGACCGCTCAGATTAACGCACAAGGAAATGTCAACGTCACCGTGACCCCACAAGGCCTACGTATCGTCCTTCAAGATGATTACAAACAGCATATGTTCAGTCGTGGTGGCGCAGAGCTGACCCCTTTCTTCGAAGACTTATTACTTGCACTTGCGCCTGTATTTCAGCGTGTGAACAACCCACTGATCATCAGCGGACATACGGATGCGATTCCATTTAAAAAACGCTTTGGTCGTCAATCAAACTGGGCGTTATCTGCATCTCGAGCTGATGTCGCAAGAAATACGCTGGTTGAAGGTGGCATGCCGGATGATCGCGTCATGCAGGTCACAGGCATGTCGGATAGAGCACTGCTTAACCCTGATGAACCAGATTCAAGCGAAAACCGCCGTATCGAGCTGTTCGTTTTAACGACGCCAGCAGCCAAAGTACTCGAAACTCTTTTTGGTAACCACCAAGAAAGTGAACTGCAAAAAGCGAAAGATAAAGCCGAATTTAACCAACCAGTCATTCGACAAGAAGTCATCAATTACTCGGGTGATACGGCCACCAACGAAGTAAATATTCAAGAATTATAACCTCAAAAGGTCACCTCGCCTGATGGTGACCTTTCTAACTGAAACCTCTGTTACTGTGACTTTTTAGTTGAGTTCTATATGCACATAACACCATCCGAAAACAAAAAACGCGATCTGTTGAAGAAAGCCTTTTTATGGTTAATTGTCTTCGACTACCTTTTATTGGCGTTTTTCTTAACTCAGCTGTCCAGTTTAACGCTTAACAGTGGGACCATGATTAGTATGCTGCTCGTCGTCTACAACGTCTTACTCGTTTCTCTGTGCTTTCAAAGAACCAATAAACAGGACTCTTATATTATCTACCCTGTTTTATCCGCGACGTTGTTGGCATTTGTCTGCTTTCTTTATTTCTTTTTTTTAATTTAGATACCAGACTCCACCATTGATTTGATTTTTAATGCTTTTTCGAAGTGGTCGAGCCGATGGGTCTGAATCCACCACGTAGCTGCCTCCATCAACCGTTCAGGATCATCATTTTTGTTGGCGAAAAACGCATAAAATGAGAGCCCAACCTGCTCACCTTTGCTTTCGATCTTTTTGTCACAGACCTCTATTATTTTGTCTCTCAATGAAGCTCTCATTTCTATTCCCTTACGCTAGTACATACTCGCTAACCATACGGTTGAAAGAAATCAGATCAAACGAACCTTTAATTTCAAAACGTACTCTTCCCACCTCACTCATGAAGAACTCAATTTCACAATCTAAGTCAAAAGTACCAGACGTCTCGATAGAAAATGCATTGATCTTGCTATAAGGCAGCGACGTGTAATCCACTTTTGAGCCCGTAATCCCTTGCACATTCGCCGCAATCACTCGCTTGTTGGTAAACACCACTTGGTCGCGAACCGTTTTAAAGCCCGCAAATACCGACTCGCCATCAATAAGAAACTTGTGAAAATCTTCCCTAACTTTTGATACCTCAATGGGTTTAAGCTTAAACACTGATGAATTGTCGAAATCGATCATAGTCATTCCTTTTTAGTTGATAGCGAACAAACTCAACGTAGCAGATACACAGACCGTTGCCTATCAGTTAAGTACCTCAAGCCTAGGAAAAAATTCAACAAAGTGCATTACTTCCACCCTTGCCGCCATAGCCCTGGGTCTTTCAGCTCTTGCCAATTCATCTCTTGCTCGCGTTTACTCATAATGGCTTCAATAACACATTTCACAACATTGCCGTCTTCATCCAGCTCCATTTCTGTTACGACAAAGTGCTTTTCTTTATTTTTAGGTGACGTCGCCGTCCATTTGCTGTGCAATAGTTTCTTGGGGTGAATTTTATTCATAGTGGTATACCAATTTAACTATCATCTTTATGTATACGACTGAATACCAAGAGAGAATCAGATTTTATTTTTAAGCATCCACGCAAAGAAAAAGCCGCAAAAGAGGTCATCCCCTAATGCGGCCTTACTTGCAACCCAATTAGGTCTTTTGACCGTTCAAACGAGGGTTTAAGTACTGACTCTGTAGCAACTGCAACGCCTTACCAACCAGCACAATCACCACCGCGCCGATCAGTACTGGCGTGAACAGAAAACTCCACCCCTGCCCCGATGCCATGATCAAGATTGGATTTGCGCCCGCAGGTGGATGCGTTGTCTTCGTAATCAGCATTGCTGACACTCCTAACCCAGTTGCAATCGCCAGCGTGATTGGCGTGATCTCAACGTATTGACTAAACGCAATACCGATAGATGCCGTAATGCAGTGACCAATGATCACATTTTTTGGTTGAGCGAGAGGGCTGCTAGGCACCCCAAACACCAACACCGCCGTAGCACCAAATGGCGCCATGAGAAGTACAACCTCAGTAAGAGACACCTCGGCGTAAGACAACACACCAATAGCCAATGTCGCACCAAGCCCCGCGACCAACGATAAAATTAAATTATTCATAAACACCCCAAAGTAGACCGAATTGTCTACAAATTAAAATAGACAAACCTGTCTACCTTTGTCAATATGTGTTTGTAGAACTTTTTGAGGACGTAGTTATGAACAAAAAGAAACAGTTATTGATCGATACCGCGTTGTCGCTGTTTTACAAACAGGGCATCAACTCCATTGGCATCAATGAAGTCCTTAAAGTATCTGGCGTGGCTAAACGCACGCTGTACAGCCATTTTGAAAGCAAAGAAGCGCTCATCCTTGCCGCACTAGAACAACGCCACCAAATCTTCATGGCGTGGCTAGAGGAGAAACTGTCATCAGCACTATCGAGCACAGACGTGATCGACCAGTTGTTTACCGCGCTAAACGGCTGGTTTCATGGTTCTGAGGAAAAGTTGGGCGAGTTTCGCGGCTGTTTCTTCATCAACACGTCCGCCGAATTCAGTGACGACAGCGGCGAGATTGCAACGTATTGCCGCCACCATAAACAACAGGTTCGTGAGCTAATTCAACGCTATCTCAAATCAGACAACACATCATTACTCGATGCCATTTGCATCATGAAAGAAGGTGCCATCACTACCGCTTACATGACAAAAGAGTACGACGACGTCACAAAGAAATGCGTGGAAATTTTGCACAAGCTGTAGCGGTAAGAAAGCAAGAAACGAAACGACCAAACACCAAACTGGCGAGAATGTTCAGAAATGGTAAGGTTATTTTATCAACCTAATGAGACACGCTTGATATGAAAATTGGCGAACTGGCACAAAAAACGGGCCTTGCTCCCTCGCGTATTCGATTTTACGAGCGCATCGGACTGCTAAAAACCGTGACCCGTAAAGCCAATGGGTACCGCGAGTATCCGCAAGAAGCGTTAATGATTCTGGACATGATCACAACGGGTCAGCAAGCTGGATTCAGTTTGGATGAACTAAGTGCGTTACTGCCATCCGACCTTTCTAACTGGGATCATCATCAGTTGTTGACAACCTTGCAGCAAAAAGTCCAAGAGCTAGACGAGCTTGAGCGAAAAATTGCGCAGAGTAAAAGCAAGTTAAAAGAAGTACTTAAAGAGATTGAAGCTAAGCCAGATGACATGGACTGTGCAATGAATGCAAAACGCGTCATGTCTCAACTTGGTCAAACGATTCTGACCAAAGAAAATCCCTCAAATAAAAAATAAGACCGTCACCAAGTCAAGGCAATGTTAACAAGCGAAGCCTTACTCTTGATGTTGAGTTAAAGATTCGCCAATTCCCCTGCCCGCCACTAAATTGAGTCTGTCAAAACCATTCGCCCTTAGCTCAGGTGTGCCATCTCCTTGTTTCTATACTCAATAAAAAATCAATCCAATTTATCCTCAAAATGTGGGTTGACCTTAAACCTAACTTTAACGTTAGGATGAATATCAAAGTAACACAGCAGGAGATTGGTGAATGCAAACGATATTGGGTGCAAGTGGGCAAATTGGCCGTGAGCTGGCATTAAGCCTAAAACGAGACTTTACGAGCGACATCCGATTGGTGAGCCGCAATCCGCATCGAGTCAACGAGACGGATCAACTGGTAAAAGCGGACTTGCTCGACGCGAAACAAACATCAGATGCCGTAAAAGGTTCTAGTATCGTTTACCTTACTGCAGGGCTACCAATGGATACCCAACTGTGGGTGGAACAGTGGCCAACAATAATGCGTAATGTCATCGCCGCATGTAAAACTCATCAAGCAAAGCTTGTTTACTTTGATAATACCTACATGTACCCGCAAACAGATACGCCTCAACAAGAAGATGCACCATTTCAACCCAATGGAGAAAAAGGTCGAATTCGTGCGGTCATTACTGACATGCTGCTAGAATCGATGAATAAAGGAGAAATCGAAGCCGTTATCTGTCGCGCTCCGGAGTTTTACGGCCCGGGGAAAACGCAAAGCATCACTAATTCCGCCATTATAGATAATCTACTTAACCAAAAGAGCGCAAAAGTGTTTTTACGTGATGACACCAAACGCAGCTTAATTTATACGCCAGACGCAAGCCGAGCGATGGCGCTAATTGGGAATACGCCCGATGCTTACGGACAAACTTGGCATTTGCCTTGCGATGATCGTCGACTGACGTATCGGGAGTTTATCGCTGTTGCAGCAAAGTTTTTTAACGTTCAACCGAAATACAAAGTCATCAAGCGCTGGCAATTGTGGCTAGCTGGGCGATTTAATCAAACCATTCGAGATGCAGCCGAGCTTTTGCCTCGCTACGAATCTGACAACCTTTTTGTTTCGGATAAGTTTCAGACTCGTTTTCCAGATTTTAAAATCACCACATTCGAACAAGGCTTGACCACAATTCAACAAGAAAAAGCCAATGACCAGAAACCTCTTTAAGCAGGCATTGATAGGAGCTGTTTGATGAAAGATAACACACCGGCATCATCCCCAGATCGTTGGATCATATACGGAGCCAATGGTTATACAGGCGCGCTGATTGCGAGAGAGGCCGTAAAACGGGGTCACCACCCAATCCTTGCAGGTAGAAGTTTAGAGAAAGTACAAAGCCTAGCGGCTGAACTAGGGCTGCAAAGTCTTGCTTTTTCTCTTGAGGATAAAAGCAGCGCGATCCAACATATTTCGGGCTCCTCACTGGTATTAAACTGTGCAGGCCCCTTTTCTTCGACAGCAAAACCGATGATGGAAGCGTGCCTAGAAGCAGGTGCACATTACCTCGATATTACAGGTGAGATCTCTGTATTTGAGTTTGCACAAACGCTGCAATCACAAGCAAATGAAGCTAGTGTCGTATTGTGCTCTGGTGTTGGTTTTGATGTTATTCCAACGGATTGCATTGCAGCCACATTGAAAGCTGCGCTACCAGATGCAACACACTTGTCTCTCGGTTTTGACTCTCGCTCTGGTTTTTCTCCGGGCACGGCGAAAACGTCTGTCGAAGGTTTGGCTCAAGGCGGAAAAGTGCGACTTAACGGAAAAATCACCACCGTTCCGCTAGCGTATAAAGTTCGCAACATTGATTTTGGTGACGGCGAAAAACTTGCTATGACCATTCCGTGGGGCGATGTTTCAACCGCCTATTACACCACGGGGATTGAGAATATTGATGTTTTTATTCCCGGATCGCCAAACATGATAAAAAACGCTAAACGAGCGAATTGGGTTCGCCCCCTTCTCGGCATAACCTGGGTACAAAGTCTCATAAAAAGCCGTATTGAAAGAACCGTAAAAGGGCCGAATGAGGAGCAAAGAAACCAATTACCCACATATGTGTGGGGTAAAGCAAGCAACAAACTCGGACAAAGCAAAACAGCACGGGTACAAACGGCCAATGGCTACAGCTTAACCGTAACGGGATCTCTGGCGATTGTAGAACACCTGCTACATACAAAGCCTGCAGCCGGTGTATACACACCCTCTAAACTTATGGGCTCCAGTTTTGTGTCGCAGCTTCCCGGTTCTAGTGACATAACCATTGAAGAGTAAACAAAAAGGCACCAATCGGTGCCTTCTGCATTAACAGGGGTTGAGGCCATCACAACTCGTGTTCGGTACGAGCGATGATGTCATCCTGCGCGTCTGGTGACAGCGCGGTAAAGAAGGCTGAGTAGCCCGCGACTCGCACGACAAGGTCACGATATTGTTCTGGGTTCTTTTTCGCCGCCAGCAAGGTTTCACGAGAAACGATGTTGTACTGTACGTGCCAACCTTTGTGGTGATTAAAGAAGGTACGAATCAGCATCGATAGCTTGAGCTTATCTCCTTCTGAAGCGACAGCCGCTGGGCTTAACTTCTGGTTAAGCAGCACACCACCCAAGATTTTATTAGCTTGAATTTTACCGACTGAGTTGTACACCGCCGTTGGTCCCAAACGGTCAGAGCCCGATGCTGGACTTGCGCCTTCTGCCAGTGGCGTTTTCGCTTTTCGACCATCTGGTGTTGCCATCGTGGATGCGCCAAATGGCACGTTAGCAGAGATGCTCGATGTTCCCGCGTAGTAGCCGCCACCAATTGGACCGCGCCCATGACGTGTATTGACAAACTGCGCCAACTCATCAATGTAAACCTGATAAGCATCAGCCAGCAATTGGTCGACATAATCGTCGTCATTGCCGTATTTTGGCGCGAAGTTGATTAAGCGTTGGCGAAGTTGTTCGTTCTCAATACCATCGAAGTCTTCTTCTAATGCTTTTGCCAATTCCGTTTGGCTGATTTGTGCTTCTTCAAACACCAAATGTTTGATCGCCGCCAAACTGTTACCTAAATTGGCGATGCCCACTTGCAGGCCAGATACCCAATCGTATTTCGCTCCGCCTTCTTTTACTGTTTTACCACGCGCCAAACAGTCATCCACCAGCGATGAGCAGAAAATATCTTGCGCTTGCTGCTCAAGCACACTGTCGACTACGGTATCGATCTCAATCGATTTACGTGTGTAGTAACGAATTTGCTTCGCCCAAGAAGCGGTGACTTGCTCAAAGCTCTCGAAGTTACCTTTTGCTAATGACTTATCATGCGGCAAGAAGGCTTTGCCCGTCGTTGCATCCACACCTTCGTTAAGCGCAGCCAGTAAAATACGCGCAAAGTTAATGAAGCTCATGCCCGTGCAACGGTAACCCCACTTGCCTGGAACAGCGGTTTCAATACAGCCAATAGACGCGTAGTTGTAAGCGTCTTCTTTCTCGACACCTAGCTTGATGAATTCTGGAATGACGATTTCATCGTTGTTGAATGCAGGCATACCGAATCCGCATTTGATCACTTCAATACAGCCCATCAAGAACTCTTGATTCAGACCTTCATGATAGCGAACACTCAAGTTCGGTTGCGTGGAACGTAGCTGACCACAAGACTCTAAAATCGCCCAAGATAGCGGATTTACGGCGTCTTCAGGTTCTCCATTCTCATTCAGCTTTTGTCCACCGATACAGACGTTTTGATACAACGGAGAACCTGCCGACGCTTTTGAGTGCGCACCAGAGCGAATCTTGTTTACTTCAAGCAATTTCAACCAACAGCTTTGCAATAACTCAAGGGCGAACGCTTTGTTCATCGTGCCACTTTCAAGATCACGCACGTAGTAGTCGTTTAGGAACTGGTCCATCCGACCGAATGAAACAGAGTGGCCATTCGATTCTATTTGCAGCATCAACTGCACAAAATAGCTCAGTTGCAGAGCTTGCCAGAAGTTGGTTGGCGCATGGAAAGCCACATGACGACAGTTTTCTGCGATTGTCTCCAGTTCTGCTTTCCTCTCTGGTCGAGTTTCGTTTTGTGCCATTTCCAGAGCGAGATCGGCGTAACTCACCATGTTCTCCTGAATCGCAAGCAAGACAATTTCGACGGACTTATAAAACTGCTCTTTCTTTAACCCTTCATACGTCGACACGTCGTTATTAGCGCGATGCTGGCGAACCTCATCCAACAGACCGTTCATACCGATCTTCAGGATTTTTTCGTTATCCACTGCAAGGTGCGCGTCGCCCGAAGTCATGTTGCCCTCGGCTTTAATGATAGTGCTGGCTAGGATCTCTTGTTGCTCGTCGGTAAAAAGTCCATAGCAGCGATCTTGAACCGTTTTACCGCGCCAGTATGGCGTAATGGCGTGAATGCTTTGTTTGTCTTCTTCACTTACCGCAAAACCAGCCCCAGGTCGGTCGGCCAGTTCGTCGATTTCCGCTTCAATCCAACGCACCGTGTATTCAGGGAAGATCGGCGCAGCGCGTACTTTGCTCGCTTGGTTACCGACAATCAGCTCGTCGTGCTTAATCCAAATGGTACGAGTGCGTAAGTGCTCTTGTAACGCCAACGCTCGTTGCACAATCACAGGTTTGTCTTCATTTGCCTGATACGCTCGAGTATAAGCCTCTGCGCGCTCGGTACAGATAGGCGGCGTTACGATGTTGACCAGTGCCGATTTGTGGGCTTTGATTCGCTCTGGAAGGGTATGTAGGTCCATGGTTAACCTCTAACAATCACGTTAAGTTGAGTATGTTCGCTTGCGTATTGCATTGCGTTTTCTAGCAGTTCTGGATTATTTAATGGTTTGTCAGAACACTCGTAAGGCATATCGAGCAAACGGTATTTATTGATGCCGAGGGTGTGATACGGCAACAAGTGGAGTTCTTGACAGCTTTCTAAAGAAGCAGCGAAGTCAATGATCGCTTTGAGCTCATCAATGGTGTCATTGAAGCCCGGCACAACCGGCACGCGAATAACAATACGTTTGGCAATTGGTGCCAATTTTCTAAAATTGTCTTTGATGCGTTTTAACGATCCCTTCGCCCAGCGGAGAAACTTTTCTTCGTCGGTGTGTTTAAGATCCGCTAACCAGCAATCAATATACGGCGCGACTTTTTCTACGTTTTTCCACGGAACATGCATGCACGACTCCACCGCCGTAGACACATGGTTTTGATGCAAACGTTCGGCAAGTTCTGCCACAAGACTTGGCTGCATCAGCGGCTCGCCACCAGAAAATGTCACGCCACCTTGGCTTTGATCGTAGAAAGGCTTGTCTTTCATCAACACTTCAAACAGGTCGTCCGATTTCGCCTCTTCTCCACATATGCTGAGCGCTTGTGTTGGACATACGTTTCGCAGCGCAATGATCTGCGCTTCGCTCATAGCTTTTCGATTGATGATGATTTGATCGTCAATGCGTCGGATACCATCGCTCGCCATATTGCCGTTTACGGTTTGTTTATAAGCCGATATACAAAGCTGGCAGTCCGCCATACAACTGCGCTCATCAAACAGCAGAGAGTGCTTTTCACTGCGGCTTTCTGGGTTTTGGCACCAAGGACAAGACAGACTGCATCCCTTCAGAAACAGAATGGTGCGAATACCATCACCATCGTGGGTCGAGAACCTCTGAATATTGAAATACATTGCTGTCCGCCTCTTGGTTTGCTCTTCTACTTTTCACGCTTTTCTTTTGCTGAAAGCTTCATTTGATAATGAAATATTGGCACTTAACTTTCGTTTTGTGAAATTATTATAGTTTCAATTGAAATTTCAATTGATCAAAATCAAGATCTCAGCGGATTGTCAGATCTATAGTGATCCCATCATCAAAACGAAGATTTTGTATAAGGCAGAACCCATGATCGAACTCTATTTAGATACTGCTGACGTGGCAGAAGTAAAACGCTTTAACCAATGCCTACCTCTGAAAGGGGTAACCACAAATCCAAGTATTTTGGCGAAATCAAAACAAGGCTTGAACCAAACCTTAGCTGGCATGCAAGAAGCGTTAGGGGGAACACCCCGTTTCCATGCTCAAGTGGTGAGTACTACTGTAGAAGGCATGGTGGAAGAAGCACGCCAAATCCATGAATTACCCTATGATATGGTCGTCAAAGTGCCAGCAACCGAAACGGGCTTAGCGGCAATTAAGTTAATGAAAAAAGAGGGAATTCAAGTGCTCGCCACTGCTATTTACTCTGCTCAGCAAGGTTTCCTTGCGGCATTGTGCGGCGCTGACTATCTTGCGCCTTATGTGAACCGTATTGATGCGATGAACGGAAACGGTGTAGAAGTGGTCGCAGACCTGCAATTGCTACTGGATCAAAACCAACTGCCTGCAAAAATTTTGGCAGCGAGTTTTAAAAATACCCAACAAGCGATGGAAGTGATGAAGTTGGGCATTGAAGCGATCACCTTGCCTGTCGATGTGGCCGCGCAGATGTTTTCTCATCCAGCAGTTCAGCCGGCTGTCGATCAATTTGATAAAGACTGGAAATCCGCGTTTGGCAACAAACTTTCATTTGAAAGTTAAGCATAAAATTATCGAAAGTCCCGTTCCTCCTCGATCGAGGGGCTTTTGATATGGGAATCTCTGAGAAAAAGTAACATTCGCGCAGGCAACTGTTTGTAGATGCGGCTTACGAAGAGATTCCCAGCCCACTAGTCTCACCTCTCCCTTCACGCAAAGCACTCTATTCGTAACATCACTACTGACGAACAACGCTCGTTCCACAAGCAAAAAATTTTTGCTTCAAGCCGACAAACTCACAAGCGAAACGCATCAATAACTCGGTAATTATTAATTTTATCTATTGGAAATGAACACTGTTCATTTATAATCAGCGAACCTAACGCAGTAACAAGGAATCCACTTCATGAAACGCATTGCGCTTCTCTTTGCCATATTTGCATTACTTTCTGGTTGTAGCAGCATGTCGCCAGAACAATGCCAAACCGCAGACTGGTATCGCGTCGGCTACCAAGATGGCCGATCAGGCAACAACCCAAACATTTTGTACGAATACATTAAAGACTGTCGCGAAGCAGGCGTAACGCCAAATCACGTTGAGTGGCAAGACGGTTTTGATAAAGGCACCATTCTTTACTGTTCGCCAGACAATGGTTACACGGTGGGTGTAGAAGGAAAAACCTACTATGGCGTTTGCTCTAACGATCTTTTCCTTAAAAACTATCAGTTAGGCCATCAAGAATATCAGCGTCAACAACGCATTAACGCGTTAGATGCGGAGATATCACGCCTTGATCATCAATTGGATGCAAACTTAGATAAAGACAACGCGAAGCGTATTAGAGAGAGAAGAAAACAACTGGCGCGTGAGCGTGCATCACTCATCTCGCCAGGAGCTAATTACTACTTTAACTTTTAGTCGCGACGGGCTACAACGCTAGGGTCATAAAGCGGCTGTTTGGATCAGGTTGATAGTCACCAAACTGCTCGCAGTACGCGAAGCCATGTTTTTCATATAGGCGATGCGCGGGTTCAAAAAATGCCATCGACCCAGTTTCCAAACTTAGACGTTGTATCCCCTGATGTTTCGCTTGCTCAACCACGTGATTGAGTAAGCGGGATGCCACGCCCTGTTTTCTCGCCGACGGCGTCGTACGCATCGATTTCAACTCTGCGTGACCATCTTCTAGTTGGCTCATTGCCACACATCCCAATAGCTGCTCACCATCCCACCCCGTCCAAAACGTGATTGAAGGCAGCTTCAACTTGCTTACATCTAACGCATGCACGCTCTCTGGTGGCGATGTAGCGTACATGTCCTGCAAATGCTCTTCCAACAACGCAAGCACCTGCGGCCGTTCTAAATTGTCGATTTCAATTCTCATATTTCCATCCTTGGTGTTTTCCTAGTTAAAGCGGTTGTCTCATAATGTGCTGCGGTCCAACGGGGCCGCCGTGGTAAAGCTCATTGGTATCTTCAAACCCTGATTTTAAATAGCACTGATAAGCAGGTATGTTGCGGCAATTCACGGTGAGATAAAGCGCATCAAACTCGGGATAATGGCGTTTGGCGAAATCGGCAAACTGTTGAATGGCTTGCTTGGCGATGCCTTTGCCTTGATGACGGTGATCCACCAGCAAAGCACGTACGCCTAAGCTGTTTTTCGGGCAAAAATCGTATTTCTCGCTGTAAGCAGCATCGAACAGAAAAAAGCCAACCACGTCATCGTCTGCCAAAATCAGATGCGGAAGCTCTGTGGGTTCAAGACGTGTCAGCATTTCACCCACATCCGCGACCGTAAACTGCGATTGCTCTTCTAGCACGCTAAGTTCGCAAGTTTGTTCATGTCGCTCAGGCGAATACTTTTCAATGGTAATCATAATCTTCCTTGTTGTTTTTATGCTCAATTCATACAGGGTATGTCGTAAATAGAAATACCTAGTGTCGTATTTCCCACTCGCAGGCAAACGTTTAGCACTCTATTATCCTCGCCATTCGATAGAGAGGTTTCCATGTCCCGTTTTTTACTTTGTAGTTTTGCACTCGTTTTACTCTACCCTACTGCCATTGATTTGTATCTTGTTGGTTTGCCTCAAATTGCGTCAGATCTCAACGCCAGTGAATCTCAGTTGCATATTGCGTTTTCGATCTATTTAGCTGGCATGGCTACCACCATGTTATTCGCGGGGAAAATTGCAGACTCTGTGGGACGAAAGCCTGTTGCCGTCGTCGGCGCGATGATCTTCGTGCTCGCGTCTTTTCTCGGCGGGATGGCTGAGCACCCAAACACTTTCTTGATCGCTCGCTTTTGCCAAGGCATCGGAGCTGGATCTTGCTATGTCGTCGCATTCGCGATTTTACGCGACACGTTAGACGATGAACGCCGCGCGAAAGTATTGTCGATGCTCAATGGCATCACCTGTATCATTCCAGTGATCGCACCCGTGATTGGTCACTTGATTATGCTGAAATTTCCTTGGCCGAGTTTGTTTACCACGATGGCAGGAATGGGCATTCTCGTCAGTGTATTGGCCATTTTTGTTCTCAAGGAATCACTACCCAGCCAACAAGGTGAAGAACAGACAACGCCAGAGAGCCATCAAGAGACTTTCTTCGAGCGATTTTTTATCAGTAGGCTGATCATTACTGCACTTGGAGTGACCACCATTCTGACCTTTGTTAACGCTTCACCAATTGTCGTGATGAGCATGCTTGGTTTTGATCGCGGCGGCTATTCTTCCATCATGGCAGGGACTGCGACGATCAGCATGTTGATTTCGTTCTCGGCGCCATTGGCATTGGGGATTTTTAAGCAGCGAACCTTAATGATCACCTCTCAAGTATTGCTCGCTTGTGCAGCCATAGTACTCAGTGCTGTCCATTTCCATGATGGACAATCTCTTTACTATGTATTCGGACTTGGGCTGATTTGCGCTGGCTTCGCTTGTGGCTTTGGCGTGGCCATGAGCCAAGCGCTCAGCCCATTCTCTCAACAAGCTGGCGTGGCGAGCTCGTTACTGGGCATTGCTCAAGTTTGTAGTTCCGCGTTCTATATTTGGTTTATGGGTTTCATCGGCGTTAGTGCTCTGAATATGTTGGTGTTTATCTTAGTGTTAGGTAGCGTAATCAGCCTTGCTCTAATACTATTGATTCCAAAGCCTGTTCACGATACCTATTATGAAGAAATCCCTAGCGCGACTTGATTTAAACTTACTGTTCACTCTGCAATTATTGCTGCAAGAGCAAAGCGTCTCGAGAGCCTCGAAAAAGCTGAACGTTACGCCCTCTACCGTAAGTAAGTCGCTCAACAAACTTCGTCATTGGTTCGATGATCCTTTGTTTGTCAAAACACCTAAAGGTCTTGCGCCAACGCCTTTGGCACAAAGCATGGAGCAAGATCTTGCAGAATGGCTGCAAATTGGCAGCCAAATTGCAGAAAAACGCAGCGATATTACGCCGAAAGGAGTGCGTTTTGATATCACGATTGAGTCGCCATTAGTGCTCACGGTGCTGGACAGACTCATCGTCGCTATCCACCAGCGATACCCTGAAGCGAAAGTAAAAACCAGTAACTGGGATTACGATTCACTCGACGCCATCATTCGAGGCGAGGCGGATATCGGTTTTACCGGCCGAGAAAGTCACCCTAGATCGAAAGAGTCGTTGGATCTTCTGCCGTATTTCTTGGATTTTGAGATTCTATTTTATGACCTGCCGATGGTGTATTTACATAAAGATCATCCGGCATTACAGCAAGAGTGGAATCTCGAGACCTTTCTGAGCTACCAACACATCAATATTGTTTGGGAAAAAAGTGAAACTTGGGCGTTGGATGAAGTGTTAACGGAACTAGGGCTACAGCGCTCTATCGGGCTGACGATGTCCAACTTTGAGCAATCCCTTTTTATGGCTGCGCAGCCGACGCATGGCATGATCACCACCGCGCCGCACTATTGCAAAAGCTACACAGAAAAGCTGCATCTCGATTTGGTGTGCTTGCCAATTCCGTTAGACCAAACTCAACAAGACAAGTTACTGATTCCATTTACCATGATTTGGCATAAACGCAATGCGTACAATCCCAAATTGCTATGGTTGAAAAACACCATCAAGTCATTGTACGAACAACCATCCCTACCATAGTAACACTCAGGCTAAGGTCAGGTTTTCTCTGGTGATTTTTGATGATTTTCTCGCTCTGACAGCTATAACTAATCACTTTATCAACTAATGAAAAAGGTCGTTTGACGCTACACTCAATCCATATTTCTGCGTTAAGGGCCAAGGATGTCGACCTTTTTACTCACTGCTATTACGATGCTGGCGTTCGCCGCCAATTCATTATTGTGCCGACTTGCATTGGCCGAAGGGTTGATTGATGCAGGAAGCTTCACTCTCGTTCGATTGATATCTGGCGCGATTACCTTAATCGCATTGCTTGTCGTGAGAGGTCAGTGGAAAACCGATCGGCCAACTTCTCGCTTTCGCTTTTTTGCTGGCGTGGCGTTATTTGGTTACGCTGCCCTTTTCTCTTTCGCGTACTTACAACTGGCGACAGGAACTGGAGCTTTGCTTTTGTTTGGTGCCGTGCAACTTACATTACTGGCCATCTATTGGTGGCAAGGTGAGCGCTTTCAGTTTCTCGAAATCATCGGTATCGGCCTTTCGATTGTCGGCTTTGTTTGGTTAATGTTGCCATCTGCCACTCGCCCCGATATCAGTTCTGCATTTCTCATGTTGATTTCTGGCGTTTGTTGGGCTGCGTTTACTGCGCTCGGCAAACAAGCGCCTTCTCCAAGTAGTGGCATCACATGGGGGTTTATCGCTGCATCTATAATTGGCATACTCCTATCACCATTGATGCTGTCCTCAATCCATCTCTCTCTGAGCGGAATTTTGCTCGCTATCACGTCTGGCGCCATTGCATCTGGCCTTGGGTATACGCTTTGGTATCAAGTCATGCGTAAGCTCTCTTTACTTCAAGCCGCCGTCAGCCAACTTTCCGTGCCGGCCATTGCTTTGCTGTTAGGTACCGTCGTACTCCACGAGTCTCTTTCGCTGCATACACTTTTAACCAGTGGCATCATTCTTGGTGGTATCGCTTTGGTTTTTTTATCTCGATCCAAAAAAACAAGCGAACAATCGGCAAGCCGATAAAAAATAATAACTTTCCCTCTCAAATACCCATTCATCATCTATGCTTTTTAAAGCAGCAAAGCTCATTGCAGATGGTACGAGTGGCCTGCTTTAGTATCAGGCGAAGGATATAAGGTGAGAATTGGCTCACAAAACACGACGTTTTTGTTTCAAAAGTGAGAATCGTCACAGATCGCGATTTTGCTCGTTTTAGGCGTTTCGTCAATAACGCCAAGGGCTAGCGCGAGATCGAGCCAAATACGCTCTTTGTGTTTTGACAAAGGGTTTACAAAGCACACTTTTTCACCCGCTATATTCCGCCCCCCGAATTTATTCAGAACAAGATTCTGATTATTCACATAAGAAATTCATCAACTTATAACGATAAGCCTGAGCAAACTTTGACACTATGAACGACAAAATAAAATTCGCTATTAAAGTATCGCTTAGCCTGACTCTGGCTTATCTAATCCCGTTTGCCATGGGTTGGCCGCAAGCATCGACGGCCGCAACCACAGTGATGCTGATTGCATCCACAGGCAGTCGTCGTGAATCCCTCGCCAAAGGTACCTTACGCGTGTTCGGTACGTTGGTTGGCGCCGTCGTTGGCTTGTTACTGGTGGGATTGTTTGCTCAAGACCGCTTGCTGTACATGCTGAGCGTGTCGGTTGTGGTCTCTTTCATTTTTTACTTCCGTAATGCCTATCAAAAAGATCCAACGCTACTCATGCTGACCGGTGTGATGACGCTGATGATGTCCAATGGCGGTGACGCAGAAGGTGCGTTTCTTTATGGCGTTGACCGCGCTTATATGACGGTGTTTGGGGTAGTGGTTTACACGCTCGTGGGGACTTTCTTATTTCCGACCAAAACAGAACAAAATCTAAGACAGCTCATCGAACAACTCAACCAAGCACAACGCGCGTTGTTCACCGCTATCTTGCAAAATTTCGAGCAAAAATCGGCAGGGCAAGTCTCTCCTCAAGAAAAGGGAGAAGAAAATCCAGAAGCAAGAGAGCCGCAACCTAGCGTGGATTCTCTTATCGAACAGATGTTTGCCGCCCAAAATGCGCTCGAACAGCGTTTTGCCACAGTCAGTGTGGAATGCAGCGACGTGTCAGCCTACATAAAAGAGTGGCGCTTGGCAGTTCATTTGAACAAGCAGGTAACGCAACAATTGACCGTTGCGGCGCACAGCCACTTTAGCCACCAGCAAGACCGTGAAAGCATCAGCAACTTTGATCAAGCCGTTGCGGAAATTGACGCGCTATTTGATACCTGCCAACAAGTCTGGGACGAAAAAGAGCCCGCTTTTCGTGCTCAAGAGTTCAAAGTCGAATACAACCAGGCGTTGCTTGAAGACGCAGCGCACCTAGAGAAAGGCTCTGCGCTTATGCTAGGGCACCTCTTGGGGCTCATGCATCAAAACTTGTCGCGTTTAGCGGAGAGCATTAGCTGCATTGACTCTGTGACGAACAATGTCTCCTTTGACGTGCCGCTGCCGAAACCGAAAGGCAAGTTTCTATGGTGGGACGCAGAAAACTTTAAAACCGCGGTCAAAACCTTTGTCACTTATTGGGTTGCAGGACTGATTTGGATTTATTTCAATCCACCAGGCGGCTACTCGTTCGTGGTCTTCTCGACCATGTTTATGTCTTTGCTGTCGTTCGTGCCTGTGCACCCGATTTTGTTGCTTGTGCTGTTCACTTTCGGCTTTTTGTTCGCGGTGCCTTCTTACGTCTTCATTCTTCCCCAATTGGATCTCGGGTTAGAGCTTGGCCTATTCATCTTTATCTACACTTTTATCGGCTTTTATCTGTTCAACGGGCCAGTGACGATTTTCTACATGGTGGGCTTGTTTGTTCTCGGTTTAGACAACAACATGTTCTATCACTTCGGGATCCTCATGACGATCATGCTGCTGTTCTACATGGTGGTGTTCATGATCATTTTCGCGCACTACTTCCCGTTTAGCTCACGACCAGAACACCTCTTTTTGACCATAAAAGAGCGCTATTTTAGGCACACTCGGGATCTGTTTGACTCCTATCAGAAGCAGTCCAGCTCGATTATCACGCCGCTCAAACGGGCCTTGCACTTGGTGACGCTCAACGTTTCATCGAAAAAGCTCAAGGTGTGGGGTTCGAAAATCAACCACAAACACTTTGACAAAACCACGCCAGAAGCGATTGGCGCGTTTAGCAAAGCGTGTGATGTACTCAGTAATCACATCAACATCTTAATGGCCGCCGAGCAAAAGTTGCTGACCAATCCGCTGATTACTCAACTTCGCCAACAACACCGCGATTCCATCATTCCTTTGATGGCGGGCGCTTTAGCCAGCCATCAAGCAACACAAGAACTCGATTCCGTATTCGACCAATACAGTCAGGATTACCAATCATTCGAAGATAAACTGGAAGATTTTTTTAGTGAGTTAGATTTATCTGACTACGCTTATTCAGAGATAGCCAGTTTTTATATCTTGCTGAATTTAAAACGGAACGTGTTCGAAGCAATCAAGCATTGCAAGCAAACCTACGAGGATATCGATTGGGTGAACTTACAACAGAAGCGTTTTTAAAGGTGGGGATATGATGCTTCCAAAACTAACTAAACCAAGCCTCGCCATACTTTCTCTGCTCGGGCTCAGTGCGTGTACCACTGTCGGACCAGATTATGTTCATCCAAAGCAGGCGCCAATGCCAAGTGACTGGTCGGTGCAAAAAGCAGCCAAAGATACGCAGCAATCAGAGCAACAGCTACAACGATGGTGGCAGCAATTTAATGACTCAACTCTCAATCAACTGGTTGAGTTGGCGAGCAAACAAAACCTCGATTTAGAAGCCGCGGGACTGCGCATTGTCCAAGCTCGTTCATTGCTTGGCATTTCGACTGGCTTGCAATACCCGCAAGTTCAAACCGTGTCAGGAAATCTAGCGCGTGCCTACGTGAATGATCAGGGTGTAAACAACGCCGCTCTGTCGTTTGATGCTGCGTGGGAAATGGATATTTGGGGCAAATACGCTCGTGGTATCGAATCTGCAGAAGCCGGTTATTACGCATCCATCGCGTCGTATCACGACATCATGGTCACCATCACCGCTGAGGTGGCGCGCAATTACATCAACTATCGCACATTCCAAGAACGTATTTTGCTGTCTCGCCGCAACATCGAAATTCAAGAGCGTGTCGTCCGCATTACACAGGTGCAGTTCGACTCTGGCAACGTTACAGAGCTAGACGTACAGCAAGCGAAAAACCAGCTTTACACCACAAAAGCCGCGCAACCAAGCCTCGAAGTGGCGATGAAGCAGTCGCGCACGGCACTTGCTTTGCTGTTGGGTGTACTGCCTGAAGAAGTAGAGAAATTGCTGCAATCGGACGGTTTGACACAGCAAATTGCTGACTACGAAAAACAGTTCAAATCGACAGGCAGAAAATCGGCGTTATCGGGCACCGACGAGCGCTCCATTGTGCCGCGTCCACCGCTGTTGGATACCCAAGTGGACGCAAACTTAGTGATGCGACGTCCAGATTTGCAAGTCTCTGAGATGCAAGCTCGCGCGCAGAGTGCGCAAATTGGCGTGGCGGAAACCGCTCTGTATCCAAGCTTTTCGCTGTTAGGTTCCATCGGTATCGACAGTACCGTTCCCGATGGCAGCAGTTTCAGTTTTAGCGATTCGCTCACCATGGTGGTTGGCCCAACGTTCAGTTGGAATATTTTCCAATACGGACGCGTGAAAAATAACATTCGTTTCGAAGATGCTCGCTTCCAAGAAACGCTGACCAACTACAACAAAAAAGTGCTGCAAGCCGTTAATGAAGTGACCAATGCAATCGAAGCGTATGACCTGTATTTACAGCAAAAAGATTTACGTTTGCAATCAGTCAACTCTTCCATTCGTGCATTCAACATCTCCATGACGCAGTACGAAAACGGCCAAATCTCTTTTGAACGTCTGCTCAACTCGGTAGAGAAAATGACCCGTGCGGAAGACAGCTACGCAACGATCAAAGGGAACGTCGCGAACCAAGTTGTCGCGCTCTACAAAGCCCTCGGTGGAGGCTGGCAAACCCAAACAGGCAAACCCTTCCTCAGTGAATCTATTGCCAAGCCAATGACAGAACGTACTGACTGGGATGGTTATTTAGATGAAGAAAACCGCGTATTGCCGCCTTTGCGCCTCGAAACTCCGGCTGAGAACAGTGATGAAAACAAAACGGAGGATCTCTAATGCCTCATGAACTTTCTTTGGGAGACATTTACTTTTCTCCCACGTTACTGGTGCTCTTTCTCGCCGTCACGGCAACGTGGATAACGGTGATGATATTGAACAAGACACGTCTGTCTCGCTTCATTGCTTTTCCGTCTCTGACGTTTATTGCCATCATGGTCGGTTATGTGGTGGCCATCGACAGCTTTTATATTCAATTTTAGGTGCCAAACAAGATGAAAAAACTATTCGTAATCGCACTCAATCTTGTCATTCTTGGTGGCGCAGCTTGGCTCGGCTATCAAAAATTTGAAGAGTATTTTAATAACCCTTGGACACGCGACGGCCAAGTGCGCGCGAACGTCATCAAAGTAGCTCCTCGTGTATCAGGCCCAATTGTAAATGTCGCGGTGCAAGACAACCAAGAAGTGAAAACAGGCGATTTACTGTTTGAAATCGACCCTGCGACTTACGAAGTTGCTTTGTCTCAAGCCGAAGTGGCACTAGAACGCGCCATTGTTAGCTCTCGCGGTAAAAAAATCGAATACGACCGCCTTAAAGATATTCGCGCCAAAGACCGCGGCGCGGTTTCTCACAAGGATCTGATTCGTCGTGAAATCGCTTACGAAGAATCGCTACTGCAAATCAAATCTGCAGAAGAGCAATTAAAGTCAGCGCGCCTTAACCTCAGCTTCACCAAAGTTTATGCGACCGTCGATGGTTTTGTGTCTAACCTCGATATCCGAAACGGTACGCAAGCGGTCGCAAACCAGCCACTGCTGGCGCTGATCGACAAGAACAGTTTCTGGGTGTTTGGTTTCTTCCGTGAAAACCAACTCGCGCAAATCGAACCGGGTAGCCAAGCACGTGTCACTTTGATGTCTCACCCAGACACGCCAATTGACGCAACGGTTGACTCTATCGGTTGGGGTATTGCGCCGAAAGACGGCACGGTCGGCTACAACCTTCTTCCAAACGTAAACCCTGTTTTTCAATGGATTCGCTTGGCACAACGTATTCCGGTGCGAATCTCAATCCAAGAACTTCCAGAAGATGTTGATCTTCGATTCGGGCTTTCTGCGTCCATCATGGTGATGAAAGATTCATCAGCAGAAAATGAACAGTAACTAAGTGAGAAGAACCATGGTCATTGGTAAAAAACTCAAAAACATTAATGAAGAAAACAACTTCTTCTATCTAACTTTAGCGCTGGTGATTTTGTTGCTAGGGAGTGCGATGGCACAAGTGGTGGGCGAAGGGACGATTGAACACATACTGCAGGCATTCACGGTTCTCACGTTCATTGTCTGTTTTGCCAGCCTTCGCTTCGACAAAATGTGGTCTCGTTTCCTCTATACCCTGTTTGGCGTTTGGGTTCTTGTGATTGTTATCAAGACCGTTTTCAACATCCGAGAGATGAATGTAGTGATGCTTGCCCTCACCTTCGCATTCTTTTTCGGCACTTTTAAATCCATCGCAAGGCAGATTCTTTTCACTGGCCACGTCAATAGCAACAAAGTCATTGGCTCAGTCGCGCTTTTCTTACTGCTTGGTCTGATGTGGGCAATTGCCTATCTCATTCTTCTAGAGTTCTCGCCAACCTCATTCACTGGGATGGAAGCCATTTCTTGGGGGCAGAATTTCTCTAATGCGGCGTATTTTAGTTTCGTCACCTTAACCACGCTTGGTTATGGCGATATCAGCCCTCTAACGCCATTGGCTCAAGTCGTGGTGTATTTAGAGGCCATTACAGGTGTGTTCTATATGGCGATTGTTGTTTCAAGTCTCGTCAGTTCTAACATTGATCATCAGGTAAACAAAAATGGATAAACAATCGGTAAAAATCGACAGTAAGCTTTTCATCAGTAATATGGTGGAATCAGCAATACGCATTGGCTTGATCTTCGTCTTGCTGATGTTTACGTACGACATCATCAAACCCTTCATTCTTCCCGTTATTTGGGGTGCAATTATAGCCGTCGCTTTAATGCCACTTACAAAAAAGCTGGAGCGTGCATATGGCGGTCGCAGAGGCCTGGCAGCCACGACGATTGCTTTACTTGGTATTGCACTCTTAGTCACACCACTTGTTATGGTGTCAGGTTCCATTGTAGATGGTGCAACGCATGCGCTTGAAGTATTGCAAAACGGACAAGTGAAGATCCCAGGTCCAAAACCTTCCGTTGCGGATTGGCCTGTCGTAGGTGATAAGCTCTATGAGGTTTGGACCCTATTCGCGACTAACCTTGAACAAGCGATTCAAACCTTTATGCCGCAGATAAAGTCCGCGCTCACTTCTTTGCTAGGCACACTTGGCGGTGTATTGGGCAGTTTATTGCTTTCAATCTTGTCACTTGCGATTGCAGCAGGTTTTATGACGTACTCTGAATCTGCAGCATCAGGGCTAAGAACCATCGCTATTCGTACCGCTGGTGAAAACGCTAAAAGCTGGACCACGCTTATCGCCGCAACCATTAAAAGCGTACTGCTTGGCGTAGTCGGTGTGGCGGCGATTCAAGCCCTATTGATCGGTGCTGGTTTCTTTGTATTTGGCGTTCCGGCAGCTGGTTTGCTCACTCTGATTCTGATGATCTTGTGTATCGCTCAGCTACCAGCGCTGCTTGCCGTACTACCAGTGATTGGCTTCATGTACATGACTCAAGATACAACGACAGCCACCATGTTTACTGTCTGGGTAGTAGTTGCAGCACTTTCTGAAAACCTGTTCAAACCAATGTTAATGGGACGTGGTGTCGACGTACCAATGCCTGTGATTCTGCTCGGTGCCATCGGTGGTATGCTTTTCTACGGCATCGTTGGTCTGTTCTTAGGTGCCGTTATCCTGGCGATTTGGTATGAGTTATTTGTTTGGTGGTTGAGCATTGAGAAAGCACAACAGCAAGAAGAAATGGCAGAACAACAAGACGCTTCTGATGACCAATCAGAGCCTGGACACGGTGCAGGCATTTAATAAATCAATAGGTTAGAAAGAAATTTAATCCATAACTTATGATATCAAACCGCTCTATTGCAGCGGTTTGATTCTATTTGGATCACAGTTTCCCCGTAATAAATGCGATAAAAATGACGTTCTTGTTAAATTTTCATACTTCTTACACTTGGGAGTTGCAATCGGGCAATGAACGATGCACTCTCGATGACCACTAATTTGCTTAGGATAAAAACAATGAAATTGATCAAGCCTTTAACTTGTGCGCTTGCTCTCGCAATGAGTGGCATGGCATTCGCAGATGTAACCGTGAGTGTTCCTGACAACGTTTCAGTATTAGCGGCTAACGGTGAAAAAGCAGACCTTTCGGGTGGTTTTTTCGCCTCGGAAAGAACACTAACGTTACCTGATGGCGTTAACCAAGTCGTATTTCGCTTCGCCCCTTACTTTAACCAAGGCAATGACCGTTTAAGTGTTGAAAGCGATGTTATCGTTACACGATTTGACGCTGCCAATGCCGAGCTGACGCTACAAATGCCAGAATACCGCAACCTTCGCGATGCGGAAGAAAAGATCAAGGACTTAGATTGGAAACTGGTTGATGATTCAGGCAACACCGTCGCCGTTGAGCAAGACAAATTGATCAAACCGGGTATGCAAATCGGTCGTGATTACGTGCGTGAAGTGGAAAGCTACAACAAAACAGGCGGCGTTGCTGCTATCGCTGTTGCTGGTGCAGCCGTTGCTCAACCAGTCACACTGCCAGCAAAGATTCCTGAAGATATGAAACAAGCGAGAGCGACTGCGGTTAAATCAGATTCGACAGCAGAAGAGATGCTGCACTTCTGGTACCAAAAAGCAGACGCAGAAACCAAAGCTCGCTTTAAAGCGTACGTTAATCAACAATAAGTCTGATTAACTCTATCGATATTAAAAAAGCCACTTCATGTGGCTTTTTTGATCGAACAAGCTAGGACGCTTGAGCGACTTTGGTATTGGTGATCATCATGTCTTCAATATGGTTATATCAATTTAACCAAACACTACCAGTAACGCTCATAGATGATATTGCCTCCTGTTTTAGGACGATACTTTTCCAACCCAAGCCCTTGTAAGACTGGCAAGGTATCTTTGATCATCTGCGGGTTCCCACACATCATGACAAAACTACTTTGAGCAGAGAATGGCACATCAGCAGCGTTGGACAGTCTACCCGATTCGATGAGTTCAGGAATTCGACCTTGTAACTGACCATCCACCACTTCCCTACTGACTATCGGGATGTACTTTAATCTGCCTTCATATCGTTGCTGTAGTTGCTCAATCAGATATTTGTAGACCAGATCTTTTTCGTAGCGAACCGCATGAACAAGCACAATTCGCTCATTATGAGGTGGTAAGTTTATATCATCCAGTAGCGATAAAAACGGTCCAATACCTGTACCTGTAGATAGCAGCCACAGATCATGAGCCTGTTTAGGAATAGAATCGTGGATTAAGTCACCATGTGCAGTCTCACCAACATAAATGCTATCACCAGATTTAAGCTTTTGGAGACGTGGAGAAAGTTGTCCTTGAGGGTCGGCTACTATTAGGAACTCCAACCAATCGAACTGTTCGCTTGGTGCATTAACCACAGAGTAAGCACGGCTGATCGGCTTGCCCTTATCATCTAGCAAAGCAAGCTTGGTGAACTGGCCGGCTTTAAAGGTAAGAGGCGCGCCTGAGACCCTTAAACTGAACAGCTCGCCAGTCCAGTCAATGCGTTTTTCCACCTTGGCTAGATTGAAACCTTTCAGCTCAGTCATGAGACACCTCCTATTTGGTTACTCTTAGTTAAACTTACGCCTTCAACTCGATTATGTAAAGTTTCTAGTTTACATAATAAGATCGCCATTTCATTTCACATTTTAAAAACAATTTTATTACATATTAAATGATTACATCTAGAATAAATGCTCAAAGTGATAAGTCGCGTCGCAATTTGTGGCAATGCAGATGAAAAAGGAGCACTAAAAATGGACACACTGTTAAAGGACTTTCCCGTTATCACAGAGATCAAAGTCGCATGGGGTGAAATGGATGCTCTGCAACACGTCAATAACGTGGTCTATTTCCGCTACTTCGAGACGGCGCGTTTAGATTACTTCAACAAAATTAATCTGCTGGTCGACCTGCAAACCTCGCAAATTGGACCAGTACTGAGCGAGACGCAATGCCGCTACAAGCTGCCTGTCACTTACCCAGACACGTTATTAGTCGGCTCGCGCGTGATCGACATGCAAGAAGATCGAATCACGATGGAATACCAAGTGCTGAGTAAGAAGTGGGGTAAGATTGTGACCATCGCCACCGCCACTGGTGTGATGTTTGATTTTAAGAACAACGTAAAAGCGGCGATTCCAGACCACGTTCGCCAGTCGATTTTAGACTTGGAAGGAACTGTGGGTAGCACGCATCATTTGGAGTAGCAAGAAACGAGAGATTAAAGGCGAGGTTCCCGACAGCGCTTCTTCATCGCTATCGGGAATAATGCTGAGGTACTATTCCAGCCTACACGATAAGAAAAGCTGCGTCATTCTAGCAAGCCAAAGCGCGACGAAGAATCTACATACCGCTTGCTGCAGACCATAGAGCAATGAATGGACTCAATATATTCTGAGAGTAGATTCTGAATCACGCTCGTTCCTCTCGGTTCAGAATAACAGTTCGAGTTTGGCTCTGACCTCTACATAACCATCTAAAAAAGCGATTCCAGACAAGCCTAAGTGACCATCCGAAATCTCGCTTGAGACGCATCAGCAGCGCGACTCTGCCAGCCTACGCGATAAGAAAAGCTACGTCATTCTAGCGAGCCATAGCGAGACTAAGAATCTACTTACCGCTTGCTGCAGACCATAAAGCCATGAATAAACTCAATACAATCTGAGAGTAGATTCTGAATCACGCTCGTTCCTCGCTGTTCAGATTGACGGTTCGAGTTTGGCTCTGACCTATACAAAACTATCTAAAAAAGCGATTCCAGACGAGCCTATGTGACCATCCGGAATCTCGCTTTGGACGTATCAGTGGAGCGATTCTTCCAGCCTACGCGATAAGAAAAGCTACGTCATTCTAGCGAGACTAAGAATCTACTTACCGCTTGCTGCAGGCCCATAGAGCTATGAATAGACTCAATACAATCCTGAGGGTAGATTCTGAATCACGCTCGTTCCTCGCGGTTCAGAATGACGGTTCGAGTTTGGCTCTGACCTATACAAAACCACCTAAAAAAGCGATTCCAGAAGAACCTAAGTGAGTCACTCGGAATCTTGCTTTAGACGCATCAGCAGCGCGACTCTTTCAGCCTACGCGATAAGAAAAGTGACGTCATTATAGCGAGCCAAGGCGAGACTAAGAATCTACATAACGCTTGCTGCAGACCATAGAGTGATCAGCAGAACGTCTCGATATATAGCGCTTCCACCTTATCTCTTGCCCATTGCGTTTTACGCAAAAACTTCAGCGAAGATTTGATCGACGGATCTTTCTTAAAACAGTTCACTCGAACGCGCTCATACAGGCCATTCCAACCAAAGTGTTCAACTAGTCGGGTGACGATTTTTTCTAAACTCAACCCATGCAGAGGGTTATTCGGCTGTTCGTTGCTCATGTTGTTGATCCAGTAGCGATGTAAGTGGCGGGCTAATCTAACTCAAAGTGACCACTTAACCTAATGTTTTCACCTTCAAAGGCGTTTAGCTTGAATTACTTTGCTCATCTCCCCTATAGTAGCTCAAACTTCACAAACATCCTTTTCACGATGAAAGCCCTCAACGACCTCAATATTTTTGTCGAAACAGCGCGCCAAGGCAGCTTTTCAAAAGCTGCTAATAGCATGGACATGACACCTGCCGCCATTAGCGCATCGATTAAGCGTCTTGAAGGGCAAATCGGTTTCCCGCTGTTTGTGCGTTCCACCCGAAGCCTGCGTTTAACCTCAGAGGGCGAACTATTTTTAGACAAAACCACGCAAGCGTTGGCAACATTGCAAGAGGGGTTGGATCAGATCTCAAGTGCACGTGGCGAGTTATCTGGTCAACTGCACATTACTGCGCCCTCCGATTTTGGTCGCAATATGTTGCTCGATTGGGTGGATGAGTTCATCGATCTCTACCCAAATGTTTCCATCAAACTAGAGCTGTCCGATAGCTTGACGGATATGTACACCAAGCCTGTCGATATTGCGATTCGCTACGGCGAGCCTGCCGACTCCAATCTGGTCGTGTTGGCTTTGTGTGGGTCAAACGAACGGATCTTATGTGCATCGCCAGAGTACGTAGCTACACACCCAGAACTCACCTCTCCTGCCGATTTAATGCAACACAACTGCTTGTGCTATATGGTCGCGGATTCGGTCTACAACAAATGGACGCTCACGCGTGACGGCGAGAAAGAACAAGTCGTGGTCAACGGTAACTTGATGAGCAACGATAGTGACTTGCCACATCGGTTAGCGATCAAAGGCAAAGGCATTGCGAATAAATCGTTGATGGACATCAGCCGAGACTTAATCGAGGGAAGATTGGTGCGAGTGCTACCAGAGTGGGATTGCGGCCCAGTGCCACTCTACATGGTGTGTGCCGATCGTCGCTTACTGACGCCAACGATTCGGACTTTCCGCGACTTTATCCAACAAAAATGCTGCCAACAACGCGCCAACGTGCTGGCAACCTTCTGTCATTAGGCGATAAATCGAAGAGGACGAATCTGGGTATATTCAACCCAATCGTTCTCTTCTAATGTTTCAAGAAACGTCGACATGTGCGGGCTTTGCAAATGCTTATCCAAGGCCTCTTGCGATGCCCAAATCTCTTGGAACATAAATAGGCCATCAACTTTTTCGTCGAGATACAACTCGTATTGGCAACAGCCTTCTTCTTGACGAGTTGGCTCTAGTAAACCAGCAAGCAAATTCACCACCTGATCCTTGCTGTCTGGATAGGCTTTCACTTCTGCAACTAAGTGGATCATCGTTTTATCACTCTTTTGCGATTTATACATTGATTACAGGGTTCTACGTAACCTGCAAGTAAGCTCGAATTAGATCTCGGTGAATACGGTTTCTGCGTCCCAGCGAGACTTTGGCGTTTTCGCGTTGAAGTCATCTTCCGCGTGGTAGCCAAGCGGCACGATCACAACGCTAGTGTAACCTTGTTCACGCAAGCCAAATTCTTCATCCAGCACTTTGGGATCAAACCCTTCAATTGGCACTGCATCAATTTCTAGCGTCGAAGCTCCCAGTAGCAACGTACCCACGTTGAGGTAAACTTGTTTCTCCATCCAATGGTTCGCATCTTTCAGATCAAAACGGTGCATGTTTACAAAGTAGCTACGACCACCGCGCACAGCCGCTTTCGCTTCTTCAGTTGGGAATCGGCCATCTTTTTCTTCTTGCACCATTAGCGCTTCAATGTAGTCGTTATCGATGCCTGTTTTTGCACAAAACATCAATACGTGAGAAGCGTTGAGAATCTTCGCCGCGTTAAACGCGTAATTCTCTTGCGCCGCTTTAGCGATGCGCTGTTTACCTTCTTCTGTGCTTGCCAGAATGAAATGCCAAGGTTGAGAGTTCACACTCGATGGACTAAAACGAATCAGCTCTTTAACTGCGTCGATTTTTTCTTGAGGTAGCTTGCGCGTTGGGTCAAACACTTTCGTTGAGTAACGAGATTTTGCAGCTTGTACGATATCCATGAGGTTCTCCAATTAATGAATTTAAGCTGTGTAACAGCATAACCTCATGAGATAAAGGGAAAAACCGATTTCGATTAAAAACATTTTCAAAATAAATTTGAAAATAAAACGATAAGAAAGGCTTTGAACGTTCTCACTGAACTTCTTCATCTTTTCAGCAATAATGCATGTTTGCTCGCAACCAAACTCAACTCATGCTGCCTCAAGATAACGTTATTACATCCTTTCTGTGCAAAAAGCTCGGTCACAATCACCTGAGAATTGCCGGCGAATATTGGCACATTGAGAAGTTGGTTGCCTTGCAATGCATGATGTTGAAAGAAGCGCCTAACCTCCAAGAAGGGCTGCTTTGGTGGAGTAAAAGTGTTTCATTATTCGACCGCCGTTTGTACGTCACATTTCAACATGGTGATGCCCAAATCCATCTGCAAGTCGAATGTAGAACGGCCGATATGCCAAATTGGGCGGAGTCGGTGTTTGGCTTGCTCAAAATGCAATTGGAAGTGCTTGAGCTAAGCGAATCAATACAGGTACAAGTTCACGCCAACAATCCACTCGCGGCCGATATTTTTCTAGAGGAAACGCAAGATTCTAAAACGAGTTCAAACGTGTTTGACTTGGTGAAACATGTTTATTTGCTGCTTTCTCACCAGCCAATTGAACAACCAGAATTACTGAGTGTTTTGAACGCCTTGTTCATCAAAAACAGCAATTACGCGCTCAAGTTAGAGCAAGCGGCAAGGCAACTGGGCGTCTCCAAACGCACCTTGCAACGTCGACTGCAAGAGAAGCAAATGAGCTACTCTCAATGCGTTGATTTCGCTAAAAGAAAGCAAGCACTCACTTTGCTTGCCGACACCCAACTCACAACGCAGCAAATCGCCTATCAACTCGGTTATGAAGAACCATCGAACTTTCACCGCACTTTTCGTCGTTGGTATCCGTTTTCCCCCATGCAGTATCGCCAACAATGTTTGGATAACCGAACTCAACTAAATCAACAACCGATCCGCTTGTACTACGCCAAAGCCAATACCTTCGACGATAACCACATCGACCAACCTGTCGGCAAAATCTGGATGGAAGTGGACAATATTGCGTTTGAAAAAGTGGTCTCGGTAGAATGCCGTGACCGTGATGGCGCATGGCGGCGCTACCCCGCCTTCTTCGAGCGTTTTTTAAGTCATGGCACCGAACTCTGGGCAACGACCGAACTTCCGGTGGCGCATCCCCTTACCTTTCGCCTGTGTTATGAAGTCGATGGAGAACGTTACATTGAGAACAACCACCAGCGTGACTATGTGGTTTCTAAGGGGCTTTTAATTGGAGCAACGGAATACATTGTCCCGACTCGGCAGCTTATTAATATTGGGGCGCAATACACGCTCTTTGTCGAACTGGCATGCCGACTTGAAAACGTTGCGAGGATTGACTGTTACGCCGATGATGACCCCACACCTCACGCAATGCGCTTGACCAAACACTCGCTACATTATGCTTGTTGGGTGCTGCAATTATCGCTCACTCAAACTGCAAAGCAGTGCCGTTTCCGCCTTTATGATGAATACGACAACGAGCTCGCGAAAGAGCATTACCCGATACAATATCCTATTGTGCAACCGCTCAATTAAAACTGTCGGTCAGATCAAAGTCGCCGCTTCGTGACATCATTTCACGTCTTTTTTGGCGTGAAATGACACCCTCAATTTCAAACCTTTGCTTTATCGTTTCTGCATTGCTGCATAACGGAGGCAAAAACTGTGTTTGAAACTCTACCTAACCCAATGAGTAAAATAAAAATACTTCCTTTCGCGATCGCTCTTGCCCTTTCTGGCTGTGGAAGCGACGAAACCACACCAGTCGATACAGGCAGCCACGTGGCATCTCCTGATTGGCAAGATCAAATCATTTACTTCCTGATGATCGACCGTTTTAACGACGGCGACAGCGCTCTTAATGATCAAGGGCAAAACGAATTCGATCCGACTTCGGATAAAAAATTCAGCGGCGGCGACCTCGTTGGTGTGAGTGATAAGTTAAGCTACATCGAAGATCTCGGTGCCACATCGATCTGGATTACTCCGCCAGTTGCTAACCAATGGTGGGATGCAGAGCAAAACTACGGCGGCTACCACGGGTACTGGGCGCGCGATTTCCAAAAAGTGGATGAACACTTTGGTGACATGGAAAGCTACCAAGCGTTAGCACGCGAAGTGCATGCGCGTAACATGTTCTTAATTCAGGACATCGTGACCAACCATGTAGGCAACTTCTTCACTTACGATGACCCATACAATTACGATCCTAGCCTACCTTGCCAAGGTTTCCGTTTGATTAAAAATGCGCTACCCGCCGGGCAAGAACTGCCGTACCCACTCAACATGAACGAGTGTAAAACAGACGGCACAGGCAGCTACCACTGGACGCCAACCATCACCGACCACAACGATCCGGTACAAGAAAAAACCTGGCAGCTCTCTGATTTGGATGACCTTAATACGTCCGATCCTGAAGTACGCGCTTATCTAAAAGAGAGCTACCGAAAATGGATTCGCGAAGTCGGCGTCGACGGATTCCGTATCGATACGGTGAAGTTTGTTGAACACGATTTCTGGAACGATTTCCTACACGCCGACGATGGTGTGATGACGCAAGCCGTTGATACTGGTCGCGATAACTTCCTGACCTTTGGTGAAGTCTTCGAAACATCTACGCCTTACAACACCGAAGGCGAAGAGAAGATGCTGACTTACATCGGCGAAAGCGGCTCACCGGAGCAGTTAACCTCGGTGTTAAACTTCCCATTGCAAGCCACCATGACGCGCGTATTTGCATCAGGGCAACCGACCGACTATTTGCGTTTCCGTCTTGAGAAAATGATGGAGATGTTCCCAAATCCATACATCATGCCGAACTTCATTGATAATCACGACATGCCGCGTTTTCTGTCGCAAGGTAGCGTGAATGACATGAAACAAGCACTGATCACCATGATGAGCGTACCGGGTATTCCTGTGATTTACCAAGGTACAGAGCAAGCGATGTCAGCGGCGCGTGATGCGATGTTCGCCGGAGGGTACCGTGAAGATGGCAACTACGTAGACTCGTTCGACCAAAACAGTGAGATGTACTTGTTTATTCAAGAACTGGCCAAGCTACGCACTGAAAACAAAGTCATGACACGTGGCGAAATAAAAGTGATTGACAGCGATAAAGCGGGTGCGGGCGTGTTCGCCTTTACTCGAACGTTGGATAACGACGAAGTCTTGGTTGTGATGAACACATCCAACTCGCCGATGTTGATGAACCAACTCGATGTAGAGCAAGCGGGCGGTACCGTCTTCAAACAGCAAATCATGTCGAACTGGGCAGACGCTCCAGAGCAGTTAGTCGCCGATGAAAACGGTCATGTAACCCTAGAGCTACCAGCCAAGTCTGCAGTGATTTACTCAAAAACAAGCAGCAATCAATCTGTAGATACGCCAGACCTCAACATCCAACTAGCGCAAGATTGGGAAGGAAAAACCATCACTGGTGATATTGTTATCGCGGGTAGTGCGAACGCCAACGAGAAGTTGAACCTTGTCGTCGATGGTAACTTGGAAACAGCACAAACCATTACTGTAGGCGCTGATGGTCAGTTTAGCGTCACGCTGTCGACTCGTCACTTTGCAATTGGCGAACAGCAACACCGCTTCGCGATTTACTCCACCGAGAAAAAAGCAGGCATCGAGGACGTGAATTTTGTCTCTAACCTAAGCTGGTCAAACACACCGGATGACACCATTGATGATGCAGGCGATGCACAAGACGGCATGGGCGGCCCTAATGGTAACTACTCGCTACCAACTGATCCAACGTTCGACAAAGACAACAGCCAACTCGCAATCAATAAAGCAGAAGTGTTTACCGTTGGCAGTAACGTACGTTTGACCTTCACTATGGACAAAATCACCGACACTTGGTTACCACCAAACGGCTTCGACCACGTAGGTTTCACCATCTTCATTGATTTACCTGAAGAAGCCGCAACCAACTTGTCTGAGCTACCGAAGATCAACGCTTCTATGCCAAGCGGAACCTGGAGTCGCAATGCGGTTGTTTTTGGCTGGCAAAGCTCTATTTACAACACCAAAGGAGCAAATGCGACGACATGGGGAGAAGCCGTAACGCCAGCACCAACAGTGACAGTAGACAAAGCCAACAACACCATTTCAATGGACTTTGCTAGCGATGCACTAGGCCGCCCAGATTCGCTCGATGGTATCCGTTTCTATGTCACGACTTGGGACTTAGACGGTCTTTCAGCAACTTACCGTCCGCTAGAGCAAGACAAAGGCCCTTGGAACTTCTCCGGTGGCGCATCGGATGAAAGTAAGATTTGGGACGATTTACCAATCATCACCTTGTCGGAATAAACCGTTAAAAAAGACACCGCCCAGCGTTTAGCTGGGCGGCCATCAACAAAAGAATGCAGAAAGACACTTCTGCTCGTTTTTATTCTAGTTAAAGAACGATTTCACCCACAGCACCAGACTGTCCCAAAGCTGACCGAACCACGAGCCCTCTTCTACCGCTTGGCTGCTGACCAAGGGATAACTCGCCACGGTACTGTCATCGCTTTTCCAAACGACCTTACCAATCTCATCTCCTTGCGCGATCGGCGCAATCAACGGTTCATTTAACACCACACTCTTATCAAGCCCAGCCGTCATTGAACGAGGTAGAGTGAGATAGGCATCTTTAGCGAAGATCGCTTCAACTTGATTAGCATTTCCCTTCCAAACGCGAACTTTAGACTCAACTTCTCCCTGTTTAGCAACTTGCTTGGTGTCATAAAAGCGAAAACCATAGCTGAGTAGATTCTTCGATTGGCTGATCCGAGCCTGTTTACTTGGCGTGCCCATCACCACCGAAATAAGGCGCATTCTTCCTTCTTTGGCCGAGCTCACCAAGCTGTATCCGGCATTGCTGGTGTAGCCGGTTTTGCCCCCGTCGACATCAATGGAATTGTCCCACAACAACTTATTGCGGTTGTACTGCGTAATGTCGTTCCACTTGAAGACTTTCTCGCTGTATAGCGCATACACATCAGGAACATCGCTGATGATCGACTGCATGAGTTTTGCCATATCGGTTGGTGAGGTTTGGATGCCATCACTATCAAGACCATGAGAGTTCACAAAATAGGTGTCTTGAAGTCCTAATTTCTCCGCCCAACCATTCATCAAGGCGACAAAGCCGCGTTCACTACCTGCAACGTGCTCAGCCAGTGCAACGCACGCGTCATTTCCTGATTGGATGATCACGCCGCGCATTAAGTTCGCAACACTAATTTCATCTTTCGGTTTGATGAACATTTTAGAAGAACCGGGAAACTTGGCCGACCACGCGTTTTCGCTCACGGTGACAACATCATCCCAATTCAAACGCCCCGCTTTGATTTCTTGTCCAACTACATAAGCGGTCATCAACTTGGTTAAACTCGCCGGAGCAAGGCCTGCTCGCCCGTTATGCTCGGCAATAATGGCACCGGATTGAAAGTCCATTAATACGTAGCCTTTTGCCTGTAACTGAGGTGGGTTAGGCGTAACAACGGCAAAAGTAGGTACGCTTATTAAACAAGTCACAATTGTCCATCGAGCCAGTGACACTTTCATCCGACTTCCTCCATGCTCTTACTTTGTCGCAACTCTATTGAGCATAGCTCACTCAATCAGTAGCACCAGTCGCTAATCGTTTCATTTTCTTGAACTTACATTGATTTGACCAAGGTATAGAACTGAAGAGGCAATTGGGAAATAGCATTGGTTCTTCGCGCCATTCGCAGTAAAGTAGCGCTACCCCTCAATAAGGAAATAAAGATAACAATGAACGCTCAATCATTTATCGACGCAGGATTGCATTACACTCCCCACAGTTTTACCGTTCCTCTGGATTACCAAGACGCGAGCAAAGGCACCATTGAAGTCTTCGCCCGTTCGGTTTGCCTAGTTGGCGATGAAGAATCGACCAAACCTTGGTTGGTTTACTTTCAGGGCGGGCCTGGCTTTCCTTCTCCACGTCAAAACGGCAATAACGGCTGGGTAAAACGCGCCCTGCAAGAGTACCGAGTTTTACTTCTCGACCAGCGCGGTACGGGCAACAGCAGCGTAATTAATCACCAGACGCTTGCTCACCTCACGCCAGAGCAACAAGCAGACTACTTGAGCCACTTCCGAGCGGATAACATCGTGCGCGACGCGGAATACATTCGTGAGCAATTTGGCGTCGAAAAATGGGCGATCTTAGGTCAAAGCTTTGGTGGGTTTTGCTCCCTCACCTATTTGTCTTTGTTCCCAGATAGCTTGCTACAAAGCTACATCACAGGTGGCGTGCCATCAGTCTCACGTCATGCCGACGATGTGTATGAAGCCACTTTCAAACGCACCATGGAGAAAAACCAAGCGTTCTTCCAACAATTTCCAAGTGCGCAACAACTTTGCCAAAACATTGCGAATCACTTGCTGGAAAATGAAGAGTACCTACCAAATGGTCAACGCTTCACGGTGGAGCAATTTCAACAAATCGGCATCAACTTTGGTGTGAGTGATACTTTCTTACCAACTTACTATTGGCTAGAAAGCGCGTTGATTGAAGTGAACGGCAAACCACAACTTCGTTATGAGTTCTTAAACGATATGTTGGCGCAGCAAAACTTCCAAACCAACCCGATCTACGCCATTTTGCATGAATCGATTTACTGTCAAAGCTTCGCGTCGAATTGGAGTGCGCACCGCGTTCGCCAAACCCGATCAGAGTTTAATTATGAATCTGGCAAGCCATTTTACTTTACGGGGGAAATGGTCTTCCCATGGATGTTCGACCAATACGTTAACCTCAAGCCACTAAAAGACGCCGCAGAAATATTGGCCGCGAAAGAAGATTGGGCTGCGCTGTACGATCAAACACAATTGGCTCAAAATAAAGTGCCTGTCAGTTGCGCCGTTTACGCCGATGATATGTTTGTTGAAATGGATATCAGCCGAGAGACGCTCGCGTTAATCCCAAATTCAAAAGCGTGGATCACCAACGAGTACGAGCACAACGGTTTACGTGCCGACGGTGAGCGCGTTTTAGATAAGTTAATTGCGATGGGGAATCAAACCGCCGCTAATTTGAAATAAATACTATAAAAACGCCTCTTCTAGAGGTAAGAGGCGTTTCATTCCTACCATCTTGTTTTTACGAATCTCTTACGCGCTTGGTCATACGTTTCGTCATCACCCGGTAGCCCATTTTATGATAGAAATCCTCACCTTCATGGTTAAATGACGCCACGGTTAAGCCGATTTCTTCTATTCCTTGAGCACACAAATCACTTTCCATCTTATCCATCAGCGATAAACCTATTCCTAAGTTTCGATGGTTCTCTGCAACAATAAGCTCATTAATAAAACCAACGCGTTTTTCTGGTGAAATCAGCGACTGAACGTTACGAACCGAACCAGAGATAAAACCGACGACTTTTCTTTGCGAACAAGCAATAAAAGCGCTCACGCTCCCATCAAAATACTTTTCGAAGGTGCAATATGATTCTCTTAGTTGTGCCAATTCCTTGGGTGGACGATAGAAGTTCGGTTCAGCTTCATAGTGCGATGTATCGAGTTCAACGAGTAATTGTTTGAGCAAGGGAGCATCTTCTTCCCTCAGCCGCCTGATATAAAACTGCTGCATGTCCTTTCCTTGCCAACTGATCCGATTATTATTTTGTAGCTCTTGCGCACAACTTTAATGAAGAGCCGAAGAAGGAATCACAGTACAAATTTAAACCAAAAGTGTCGAGTTCAACTTACCTTGTTCTCTACAATTTATGCTTATAATTTGAACACATAGCGATTTTACCCGCGTGACGCTTTGCCGCATCAAAACACCGCTACATCCCGCCTAGCCATAATATCCGCATAATTTGTCCGTATTTCCGACTAATTTAGTCAGGTATACTTCGTGCCGCTAAAATTTTAAGGTCGTTGACCACCTGTATTTTTAAAGGAAACCTCATGAGTCAGTATGTAGTTTGTGCGCTGTACAAGTTTGTTGAGCTGAATAACTATCAAGAACTACGCGAGCCATTACTTGCGTTGATGGAAAAACACCATATTCGCGGAACATTACTGCTGGCAAGTGAGGGCATCAACGGCACTGTTGCCTCTGATCGTGCAGGTATTGATACGCTACTGGAGTGGCTAAACAACGAGCCTCGTTTGACAGGCACCGTATACAAAGAGTCGTACTCTGAGACCCAGCCATTCAATCGCACCAAAGTGAAATTGAAAAAAGAGATCGTAACATTAGGTGTTGAAGGCATAGACCCTCGCCACGTAGTGGGTACTTACGTGAAACCTCAAGAGTGGAACGATCTTATTGCTGATCCTGAAGTGTTTGTTGTCGATACACGTAATGATTACGAAATCGAGATCGGCACATTCAAAGGCGCTGTAAACCCAAATACTGAAACCTTTCGTGAATTCCCAGACTATGTAAAAGAAAACATGGACCCGGAAAAGCATAAGAAAGTGGCGATGTTCTGTACCGGTGGTATCCGCTGCGAAAAATCAACTGCTTACATGAAAGAACAGGGCTTTGATGAGGTCTACCACTTAGAAGGCGGCATTCTTAAATATCTTGAAGAAGTTCCTCAAGAAGAGAGCATGTGGGAAGGTGACTGCTACGTTTTTGATGGCCGTGTTGCAGTAAACCACCAGCTAGAAAAAGCAGATTACGACTTATGTAACGCTTGTCGTCTACCGATCACTGAAGAAGACAAACAGTCTGATTTGTTCGAGCAAGGCGTGAGCTGCCCGAAATGTCACGGCACACACTCAGAAGAACAAATTGCTCGATTCCGCGAACGTGAAAAACAAATTGTTCTTGCAGAACAACGAGGCGAGCAGCATGTTGGTGGCGAAAGTGCCAAGCAAAGAGAAGCTCGACGTGCCGCTAAGTACGCACAAAAAGAAGCTCAGCGTAAACAAGACTAAGCTCAACTCTAATTCTATTTTAAGCGAGCTGCCGTAAGGTGGCTCGCTTTTACTATGCACCAACACTCTTTCAATACAATTTTGTATCCCTCACCAAAACCTCTAGTTGATTGTCTCTTTTGCCTTCGGGTAGCCCCACCATCTCATCATAAGCACTTTGATGTACTAAAACCTGCTTATTTGCTTTGATATTCTTGCACTTCTTTTGCATCTCGATAAGGGAATGAGCCCTCAAAAAGATACCGTTGTCATCAGTGATGAATTGCGCTTTCCCATCAACTACGACAGATGCTTGATACAATGCGAGATCAAGCGAGTGAATGATCAATTTATCTACGTAGAAGAACTTTTCTAACTTACTCAGTGGTATCGACATATCTCACCTCCTTGTGAGCAACCTCTACGTTTTAATGAACAAAACCGATCATTAGGTGAGGTCTCTTCGGATCATTTGCGTACAACATCGGAAACAAAGAGGATTCCGATGCAAACAATCAATGTCGTGTGGTTAAAACGAGATTTAAGACTGACTGACCACCAGCCCTTAACACAAGCATTGTCGTCAAAGCACCCAACGGTACTTTTATATATTGTTGAACCGTTGCTGTTAAACAACCCTCACTATTCTGAGCGTCACTGGCGATTTGTTTGGCAATCATTGCAAGACATGAATGAGACGCTCAAAGCCTATGGACACCGCATCACGGCTCTGTTTGGCGATGCCTTAGCATGTTTTCAATCAATTCAAATGCAATATCAAATCAACGCTGTGTTTTCTCATCAGGAAATAGGGCTCAACTGCACCTTTGAGCGCGATAAGCAAATTGCCGACTGGCTGCATGAGCAGAACATCACGTGGTTTGAGTTCGAGCACGGTGCTGTTATTAGAGGAGCAAAAGACCGGCAGGGTTGGGACAAACATTGGGATTTGGTCATGAGAGCCTCCATAAGCCCTCTTGAGCTGCAAACCAACTTGTTGCATTCATTGGATGCAGAAGCACTCGGCTGCGCGTTTTCGCCACCTTCATCCTGGCTATCAAAATGCAAAGGAATGCAAACGGGAGGAAGCCGGCTCGCTTGGAAAACACTAGAGGACTTTTTTCATCGTCGAGGTCGTGATTACTATCGAAGCATTTCTAGTCCCACAGCCTCACGCACAGCCTGTACTCGACTTTCTCCATACCTCGCTTGGGGTAACATATCCTTGCGTGAAGTTTATCAATACCTTTTGAAACACTGGCAAGTCGCTGGATTTCGTCGCAGCTTAATTGCATTGTCTTCACGGCTTCATTGGCACTGTCACTTCATCCAAAAATTCGAATCGGAATACGACATGGAGTTTTACTGCGTTAATCGGGCTTACGAACCATTGATTAAACAAAGTAGTACTTTCGATGAAGAAAAGTTAGCAGCATGGAAATCCGGGCATACTGGCGTACCTTTGATTGATGCCTGCATGCGCTGTTTGCACCACACTGGTTACATTAACTTTCGCATGCGTGCCATGCTGGTTAGCTTTCTTACTCACCACATGAACATGGATTGGCGAGTAGGTGTAACGCATTTAGCGCAACTATTTCTCGACTTTGAGCCTGGAATTCATTACCCACAATTCCAAATGCAAGCAGGAGTAACCGGGACTAACACAATCCGTATTTATAATCCGATCAAGCAAGCCCAAGAACATGATCCTAACGGTACGTTCATCTACAAGTGGGTGCCTGAGTTACAAATGGTTCCTCCCCCTCTTTTATTCGAGCCCTGGACAATGACCCAGATGGAAGCTGTCATGTATCAGTTGCAGCCAGATAGCCGTTACCTTGCACCTATTATCGCACCAGACAACACAGCTAAGGCAGCAAGAGAGCGCTTATGGGCGTGGCGGAAACGAGCCGATGTGAAACAAGAAGGCAGACGAATTCTTGCGCGACATGTTAGGCCCTCAAAAGAAAGTAGGACGCGATGATCATCTTTCAATCACGATGCGTACAAATGCAAACACACTCAAGGGAACCCGCTGTACCCTCAACTAGTAAGGAACACACTATGTTCAAACGTATCTTAGTTATCGCGGCGACACTGATGGCGACATTATCTTTTATGCTGCCCGTCAAGGCTCATGAGCATGGCATTATGAAAGCCGATATTGTCGACGTTGCCGCTGAAAACGGCTCTTTCAATACGCTTGTTGCTGCGGTGAAAGCAGCGGGCTTGGTTGACACTCTCAAAGGGGAAGGCCCATTTACTGTTTTTGCACCAACGGATGACGCTTTTGCAAAACTGCCAGACGGCACAGTCGACATGCTCTTAATGCCGGAAAACAAAGACAAGTTAGTATCTGTTTTGACTTATCACGTCATCCCAGGGAAAGTGATGGCTGCCGATGTTGTTAAGCTAGACAAAGCGACTACGGTTCAGGGGCAAGATGTGATGATTAAAACCATGGGCGATAAAGTCATGGTTAACGATGCAAATGTCATTGCAACCGATGTGAAAGCTAAAAACGGTGTCATTCACGTGATTGATACTGTCATCATGCCGAAATAACACCATTCAGAGGGCGGTACAATCCGCCCTTCAGACAGAACTTCTTCCACCCTTAGCACGATTCCTCTCCACTTATCCCCACCCCCACTCATTCACCATGACTATAAAAAAGATAAAAACAAAATTAAAATCAATACCTTGCAATACGACACTGCACAATATTGACGAGGTTAAGATATCGTTATCTTTCAATTTGAGAACAGGATTCCATGTCAGTGACGTTTACTTTTCCACATGTAAATTCTTAAGCTAAATTTTGGCTGCTCAATCACATTTCGGCAAACCATTCGAAAGGGTGGGACGCAAAGCTTCCGGTCTGTCAGCATTTAAAAATCTAAAAGAATGCTCATGATAGCGGGGTTACCATGTTGCAACACTACATTATCCAAAGTATGGATTCATGCAGCGTTGCTTCATGCTCAGCATGCGCCGAGGTGTGACATTAATTTGTCAGCCATAACAGAGGACATGTGATGAAATCCTTCCCAACCAAATCCGTACTTGCATTAGCACTTGCAAGCATTAGCTCAAGTGCCGCGGCTCACGGCTACGTATCAGAAACCAATGATGGTGTCGCTGCAAGTCGCGCGGCACTATGTAAGTATCCAACACCTGATACTAACGAAAAAAATAATAACTGCGGTGCCATTCAATACGAGCCACAAAGTGTTGAAGGTCCTGATGGTTTTCCACAAACAGGGCCTCGCGATGGAAAAATAGCAAGTGCCGAAACCGCTCTAGCTGCCGCTCTTGATGAACAAACTGCCGACCGCTGGGTTAAACGTCCTATTCAATCAGGTACACAGACTTTTGAATGGACATTTACAGCTAACCATGTGACGCGTGACTGGAAATATTACATCACCAAACCTGATTGGAACCCAAATGCCTCACTATCACGCGACTCGTTTGATCTGACTCCTTTCTGTGTAGTCGACGGCAATATGGTTCAACCTCCAAAACAGGTGAGCCATCAATGTAATGTGCCTACGCGAGAGGGGTATCACGTCATTCTGGCGGTATGGGATGTTGGCGACACAGCGGCTTCATTTTATAACGTGATCGATGTGAAATTTGATGGTGACAGTCCAGTCATTCCAGATTGGACGCAAGGCGGTCAAATTATTCCGACGATGGATTTAAATGTTGGAGATTCGGTTTATACGCGCGTATTTGATCAGGCGGGTGAAAACATAGCTTATCGAACCGAGCTAGAAATTACCGATGCAGTCATGGGCAAAGCGAAAAATTGGTCTTACGCTCTAGCAACGAAGATCAACCAAGAGCAAACTAAACTGCAAGCTGGACAGTATGCCGAGGATAAATTCACTCCTGTTTATGGTACTAACCCGGTGTACCTGCAAGCTAATAGCGGCCTTGAGCGTGTAGAAATCGGCTACAAGATAGAAACTCCCGCTCCAGAGTACTCACTCACAGTAGATGGCTTTGCAGACGAATATATTATTGAGTCAACACCGACAACGTTGGAGCTGACACTAACTGCTGAAGGCGATTTAAACGCAGAACTCACCGTGTACAATCACCACCGTGAGCCACTTGCAAGCTGGGCAGACGAAATGAAAGACGGCTCGGTGGAGGCTGTATCGCTCGCTTTAAGCAAATCAGAGTCTGGTCACCATATGCTCGTGACTCGTATTAAAGACAAAGATGGTAACTTGGTGGATCAGCAAACGCTCGACTTTCACTTAAAAGAAGAGTCAGTAACGCCACCACCATCTGGCGAGTACGATTTTGTCTTCCCTGAAGGGCTATCTAGCTACACGGCGGGCACAAAAGTGCTTGCAAGCGACGGTGCCATTTACCAATGTAAACCCTTCCCATACTCTGGTTACTGTGTACAGTGGAAAGAAAGCGCAAACCAATACGAACCAGGAACAGGTTCACACTGGGAAATGGCTTGGGACAAAGTCAACTAAATCGCCCTTTGAACGTTAAGTAAAAAGAGCCTCGCTATGAGGCTCTTTCATTATCAAACGCAAAAATGGCAGTTTTCCCGATCTAAACCATGAACACCTGACAAATTAGCCAAATGAGCCCGCCCTTCAATCAGCCCCATTTCATAACCTTCCAATAGAACGGTTTGTCGCATTGATAAGCGCTGAACAGGAAAATTATCTGGTGGTGCAATCACTCTGACATGCGTTCCCGGTGGAGGGTTACGAATAAATTCCAACGATTGATTGTAGTTATCTGCACGTCTTAACATCGCGTCCGCCATTTTAGGATGTTCGGCAAATAACTTCTTCATCAGCCATGTGGTTTTTACTGGCTTCTTGGCATAATTTAGCGGGTGAGAAAGCACAACGGTTATGTCGCGAGCCCCGCGACGATAAGCCTCACGCACCGGGATAGAATCTGCAACCCCACCATCGGTATAGCAGCCTCCAGAAAAGCAAGGGGTGTGCTTGTATGCAATGGGTAACGCTGTCGTCGCTTCAATCGCATGGTGAAAATTATCACGCGTCACGCGATAATAATCTGCCTGTCCTGTATCTACATTCGTCGTCGCTGCCAGAAAAGGAATACCATTAAACAGTTTATTTTCATCGACGGGATACAAACGATTAGACTCTTCAAACAGCCACTTCACATCAATGAGATCCCCACCTTTAACAAATCGAGTCGGATCAAAAAAGCGTTTACTCGTTGCCAGCTTAGTAATGACATTAATGCTGCGATGCGGATAGTCGGTCAAATAACCAATCAAGTTTGATGCGCCAGCAGATACACCAATGGCAAAATCAAACGGTTTATAGCTCTGCTCTAAAAATGCATCTAGCACTCCGCTTGCGAAGACACCTCGCATCGCGCCACCTTCCACTACAATTGCTTTTGTTGCCATATTTCCCCCATTATTCTTGCCAAAAGAGTAATGAAATTCGTGCAATCAAAACAATTGAATATTCTTATTATTGAAATAGGTGAAGTCTATTTATTTCTTTCTTAGAAAGTGAAAACTAAAGTTCAAAAAATCCACACCAGCTAGAAATGTAGGTGTGGATTTAGACGAGATGGAAACGCCTAAGAGAAAACAGTTTTATAGGCTTCGCCCGCGCCATCAATAAACATTTGAGTACCGATAACCGCTAGGATTAAGCCCATCATTTTCGTCACGACGTTCAGAGCACTCGGTCCAACTGCTTTGACCAATTTGTCTCCAAATAAAAACAGTATATAGGTAATAACACACAACACAGCAAAAGAAACGATGGTAATAATGGTTTGATCAAAACCACCCGCCGTAGCAAAGTTCATCGCGGTAGCAATCGTTCCAGGCCCTGCTAATATCGGCATTGCAAGTGGAGAAACGGCAATGCTCAACGCCGCCTGCTGCTGCGCTGGAGAATACGCTTTCTCTTTAGTTTTCTGATGCGTCGAATCACCTTGAAGCATATTAAAACCGATCAAAAACACCAAGATACCGCCCGTTATTCGCAAGGCGTACAGCGTGATACCAAACAAATCAAAAATTAATTTACCGGCGATCGAAAATATCGCAATGATGACAAATGCAATAAAAACCGAACGAAGCGCCATGGAACGTACGGTTTCCCTATCCTCATCAGCCGTTAAACTCAAAAAGATAGGAATATTGGCGATGGGGTTCATGATCGCAAAGAAGCCCATAAACACCGTGACTGTATGAACGATGAGTTCTTTCATATTTTCCACTGCAGTTAAATTGTTGATTCTAAAAACAGTATATACGCTCTCAAGCAGAACGAGTGATGTATTCTCTATTCATCTTCACACTTATGCGCTAAGCATTGTTTTTCTTTTGAGATAGTTTACCGACTCATCAAATATCGCTAAGGTGAGGCTTCAGCCTTTACATGTAACAGGGGATGTTAAGTCACCATGAACAGTACGATACAAACAATTCTCAATCACCGCTCAATTCGAAAGTTCACCTCGCAACCTATTGAAAGCGAACAATTAGAAACGATTCTACAAGCTGGCCTTGCGGCGTCTTCATCAAGTATGTTGCAAGTCGTCTCAATTATCCGCGTGACTGATAAAGAAAAGCGTACGCTATTGGCACAATATGCGGGGAATCAAGGGTACGTTGAAAGCGCTGCTGAGTTTTTGGTGTTTTGCATTGATTACCAGCGCCACGCCAGTATCAATCCTGATGTGCAAGCTGATTTCACCGAGTTAACACTTATCGGTGCTGTTGATTCTGGCATCATGGCACAAAACTGCTTACTTGCGGCAGAGTCTATGGGACTAGGAGGCGTGTATATTGGTGGCTTACGAAACAATGCTCAAAAAGTCGACGAGTTACTAGGCTTACCTAAAAATACAGCCATTTTATTTGGTATGTGTCTTGGTCATCCAGATCAAGCCCCTGAAGTTAAGCCACGTCTACCTGCTCATGTCGTGGTGCATGAGAATCAATATCAAGACCTAAATTTGGATGATATTCAGGCTTATGACCAAACCATGCAAAACTACTATGCAAACCGTTCGAGCAATCAAAAACAAAGCACTTGGTCACAAGAAGTCACCAGTAAACTAGCTGGCGAATCACGTCCGCACATCCTGCCTTACTTAAACAGTAAAGGGCTCACTAAAAGGTGATGACCACTGTACGATAGGATCAAAAAAGGCCTCTGAAGAGGCCTTTAGAATTTATCAGCAAAAACTCGCTTAGTTACCGCCTGTCGCGCCAGTACCATCTCCAGGTTGTGGTTCTGGTTTAATTGGCTTACCAGGTTTCGCTTCAGGAATTGTAGGAACAGTTGGTTTAATTTGATCTACAGGTTTACCTTCAGCGATATCTTTTTCAACCTGCTCAACAACGTTCTTTGTATCTTCTTCAGAAATCTCTACGTAAATCACGTCATCAGAACCCGCACTAGCTTTAGGGTAATGTGGATTTTTCGCAATCACTTCTTCGGTAATCGATTTTGCAGCAACTGCTACAGCTTCAGGTGCAGCTGTTGGGTTTGCTTTAATGATATCCGATACAACGTTCGCTGTAGCAACTAACTTCGTAGCAAGTGCACTATTACCGCCTTCACTTTGAAGATCTTCAACTACTGACTCTGTATCACGAAGGATTTCATCAACCGTTTTACCACTTGCATTGATATCAATACCTAAGTTCTCGAATACTTTTTCGGCGATATCAGAAGAGTAAACCTCACCTTCTTTCAAAGAGTTAGAAACCAAAGTCGTAAATGGAGAGCCTGTTACTAATGAATCCGCCTGCGCTAAGCCTTGAGGGATTTTGTAGTCAGATGTAATAGGTTTGCCATTTGATGCGTCTTTACTCTCATCAGTATGCGTCAATACGAAAGCACAGTCACCTGGCGCATTTACGACATTGATATTTTCAAAACGCGCTTCACCAACCATACCTTCATAGTTTGTTGTCTTTTCAATCGCGTCGTATGTCTCACCACCACATACTGCTTGAACTTTCATGCCGATAACAGCTGGGTCATAAGCCTGAACTGAGTATCTTTTTACCTCAGGGTCGCTGTCACTACCACAACCTGCTAGTAGTACCGCTGCCACACTTGCCGTTAAAAGTTTGATTTTCAAAATTAGCTCCAATATTTGTTGTTATATCCGACCGCAACAGGAAGCATAACGGCAGTTGCATATAGTGTAAATAGGATGCATACAACTTTGGCATGAGTTTTTTCACATTCTTGCCTGTTTGCTTGTGCAAAACCATGCATTCATCTCAATAACGTCAAATAGACACAATTTTGTCATGTATTCGTCAGTATTTTTTCAAGTAACTTGTTGCCTTTATTGCAACCAGATGGATAATGGTTGACTATTTTTTGTGGGTCAGATTTTTACACCTTCATTAATGAAACTAAGAGCTCTAAGTCGCTAGCAGCCATTTGGAGTGTTTATTACACAAATAATTCTGAATGGACTCGCTTTCTAAAGGCTTAAAACTGCAGTAAATCGTCAACATTGATGAAATGCAGTTCAATTAGAATGAATCAATTTCAGTCGGCAAACTTTCTTTCGGTAGTTATAAACCAATGAACACATTTAATAAATTTTTGGGGATATCAGTACTTCCTATCCTTCTTACAGGGTGTACTCTGCCTGGTAGCCACCTTTCGGTCAGTGACAAAACAGTAATGAGCACTGAATCGAGTGATATAGAATCGCAGGTTACGGTTTATCCTTTAACTTTGGAGCGAGTGACCTCTTTAAATTCAATAGATCCTTTTTCAAAGCCAAATCCAGAGTTAGATATTGAAATCGCCAAGTATGAATACGAAGTAGGACCTGGCGATATCTTAAATATTACTATTTGGGACCACCCAGAGCTCACGATCCCAGCTGGCTCATATCGTAGTTCAGCCGAAGCAGGTAACTGGGTGCACTCAGATGGCACAATCTTCTACCCTTACATTGGTGTTGTACACGTTGAAGGTAAAAACGTTCGCCAAATTCGTGCAGACATTGCCAACCGTCTTGCAAAATACATTGAGAGCCCGCAAGTCGATGTAAGCGTTGCAGCTTTTCGTTCTAAAAAGACTTATGTGACTGGCGAAGTGAACAAGCCAGGGCAACAACCAATCACAAACATTCCTCTTACACTTCTTGATGCCGTAAATAGAGCAGGCGGACTGGCAGCCGAAGCCGATTGGCGTAATGCAACACTGACGCGAAACGGTGTGGTTGAAAATGTCTCTTTATACGCTCTGATGCAACAAGGCGACTTAACTCAAAACCGTCTTCTAAAGCCCGGTGATATTGTTCATATTCCCCGTAACGATGCACAAAAAGTATTTGTTATGGGCGAAGTTAACGATCCGAAGCTACTCAAAATTGATCGCAGCGGTATGAGCCTTACTGAGGCTCTAAGTAGCGTTGGTGGCATTAATGAAATCTCCGCCGATGCCACTGGCGTTTTCGTCATCAGACGTTCAAAAGAAGAAGCTAAAATGGCGGACATCTATCAGTTAGATGTTTCTGATGCTTCTGCTTTGGTGATTGGAACAGAGTTTGATCTCAACCCATACGACATAGTCTATGTAACAGCTGCGCCTGTTAGCCGTTGGAACCGCGTTATTGCTCAACTTGTTCCAACCATTTCCGGCTTTAACGAATTAACCGAAGGTGTACTACGAGTACGCACTTGGCCGTAAAAACGACGTGCCGCAAGAAAGTTATCTCTTGCGGCATTCAATAGTTACGTAGCTCAATTGTGCAATATAAAGAAGCAAGCAATTCAGTTGGGATCATAGGCATACAATTTAAAATAGGGTAAGCATTTGTTTTCTAATATTCTTGTCGTCTGTGTAGGTAATATTTGCCGCTCTCCAACAGGAGAGCGGCTTTTGCAGTCTTTACTACCAAACAAACATGTCGCGTCAGCGGGAATCGCGGTGGATAAAAGTCATTTAACAGGAAAAGCTGCTGATGATATGGCAACCACCATCGCGAACGAACATGGCGTAAGCTTAGATGGACACGAAGCACGACAATTAACACCTGAGCTTTGCGCTCAATACGATCTGATATTGGTTATGGAAAAAGGTCATTTAGAAGCCTTAACCAAAGTCGCTCCTGAGGCACGAGGTAAAACGATGCTGTTTGGACAATGGATAAATGAAAAAAACATCCCAGATCCATACAGACAAAGTAGAGAAGCCTTCGAACATGCTTATACGCTTATAGAAAAAGCAGCAAAAGCGTGGTCTCAAAAACTATAAGCCGCAAGGCTAAATAAATAAACGCCAATGGCAAGGTATTTAAGAAGTTAAAGTAATGACAACACAAACTATTAAGCAATCACGTCAAGCCGACGATGAGATCGATTTGGGAAAGTTATTTGGGATCATTCTTGATGCCAAATGGCTCATTCTATGTACCGTAGTCCTATTTTCAATTATAGGTGTCGGCGTTGCCATTCTATCAACACCTATCTACAAAGCTGACGCTCTTATCCAAATTGAAAGTAAGAGCTCCGGTGGTATTTCAGCGATGGTTGGTGATATGGGAGAGCTGTTTTCAGCAGAGTCATCAGCGACAACAGAAATTGAGATCATTAAATCTCGTATGATTTTGGGTGGTACCGTTGATAAGTTCAACTTAACCACGGTCGTCTCTCCGAATTACATGCCTATCATCGGTAAGGGCTTAGCTCGACTGCAAGGCGAACAAATCAGTCTGAGCGTTTCACGATTTAATACCCCTTCTTACGCAGTTGGAATTCCTCTAACTCTCGAAGTTATTGATTCTGAAAAACAGACGTTCAGACTTATAGAAGATGACAATAACGTCATTTTAGAAGGTAAGGTTGGCGAGCTCATTGAAAAGAATGGCTATCAATTCTTAGCTACAGAAATGATAGCGCAAGACGGCGCATCGTTTACCGTGAGTAAAGTCAGCAAATTAGATGCAATTAATAAACTTCAAGAAAACTTATCGATAAGCGAACGTGGTAAGCAAACCGGGATTATTTCTTTAAGCTTCTCTGGTGAAGATCGCGCTAAGATTCAAGCTATCTTGAACGACATTAGCCAGAACTACTTCTTGCAAAACGTTCAAAGAAACTCAGCAGAGGCAGAGCAAAGTCTCGAGTTCTTGAAAGGCCACCTTCCAGACATCAAAACAAAACTGACCGCTTCTGAAGACGTTTTAAATCGATTCCGTCAAGAAAATGAATCTATCGACTTAGGCCTTGAAGCTCAATCAACGCTTAAAGTGATGGTTGAATTAGAAGCGCAGTTAAATGAGCTTACATTCAAAGAGAGTGAAATCAGCCAGCGCTTTACACAAGATCACCCGGCTTATAAGTCTCTGCTTGATAAACGTGAGACGCTACTCAAAGAGAAAGAGCGTCTTAATAAACAAGTTCAAAAGTTACCGAAAACACAGCGTGAAGTTCTACGCATGACGCGCGATGTAGAAGTAAACCAACAAATCTACATCCAGCTATTGAACAAGGTTCAAGAGCTCAACATCATTAAAGCAGGAACCGTTGGCAACGTTCGAATCTTAGATAACGCTCAATCGTTCTCTAAGCCAATCAAGCCGAAAAAAGCGCTTATCGTTGTGCTAGCAACACTGCTTGGCGGCATGGCAGGCGTGGCTTTCGTATTAATTCGTGCGGCATTCCACCGTGGTGTAGAAACACCAGATCAAATTGAGCAGATTGGTATGCCTGTTTACGCTAGTGTTCCAAAATCTATTCAACAACTGGAATTTGCAAACAAGCTTAAACGAAACAAAGGCAGCAACGATGAGCTAGTCCTTCTTGCTGAAGCTAACCCGGCCGATCTTTCCATCGAGGCCCTGCGTAGTCTTCGTACTAGCCTGCACTTTGCGATGATGGAAGCGAAGAACAATGTTCTTATGATTTCAGGTCCAGCACCATCTATCGGTAAAACGTTCGTATCGACAAACTTTGCAGCCGTCGCTGCGAAAACAGGTCAGAAAGTACTGCTTATCGATGCGGATATGCGTAAAGGTTATTTGCAGCAATGTTTTGGTTTACGTTGGGATAACGGTCTTTCTGATTATTTGAGCGGCAAGACATCCCATAGCAATATCATTAAATCAACATCCATCGACAATCTAGATGTGGTTACTCGTGGCCAAGTACCACCAAACCCGTCAGAGCTTTTGATGCATCCTCGCTTTAAGAGCTTTGTTGACGAAATGTCGGCGCAGTACGATCTTGTGATCATCGATACGCCGCCTGTACTCGCGGTTACCGACCCAAGCATTGTTGGTGCAATCGCAGGAACAACACTGATGGTAGCTCGTTTTGATCAAACGACTTTGAAAGAAATTGAAGTCGCACAAGGTCGCTTTGAACAATCCGGCGTGGAAGTAAAAGGCGTAATTCTAAACGCCGTAGAGAAGAAAGCGTCAAACTCATACGGATATGGTTACGGTTACTATAACTACGCTTACAAGAGCGAGTAATTAATATCTACATGTATTACAAAGCCCTGCTAGACCTAGCAGGGCTTTTTTATTACTGGATCCTGTAATGCATATCTACTAGAAAACGGATGGTTGTTAGCATCTACATAGGCATTGGCTGTCAAACTATTCAGCACTTCTTTAATGGGGCTGATATTTTGTGATGCAGCTCTCTCATGAATAGTTGCATGATGGATTGTGAAACTCTACTATCAGCCTGCTCACGCCTAAAGCCCCCAACACTCGCGGAAAGAACTTGGTTCACGGCAACTCTTCTACCCTGCTCTGTATAGCAGGAACAATCTGTTTTTACCTTCTTTTTAGCTTCTATTTAGGCGAGTGTGGAAGAGATAAGAAAGGTGAAAAATGAACTCTACAAATAGCTTCTTAATCAACATTAACCAACAAAAATCCGTTGCTAAAAAAAGGCTCAAAGCTATACGTCAACACGATGATGAGATGTTGGATCGAGTTAAGCGATTTCATTCCAAACCAGAATCATTAGCTCCCAATACAATTCAATTAGCTGACGTTCAACATTCGCTAGCCAGAGAATTAGGTTTACCAAGTTGGAGTAAATTAAAAGCGCATGTCGAAGAGTTAGAAGCTCACAAAGACGCCATCAAAAAACACTTCCCTCCTCTTGATAGCGAGCTAAAAACGCTCCATGTCCGCTGTGGGCATGATATTCAGCAACAGCTTAAAGACAGCGGATTCGAGGGAGCATTTTTAGCCCTAATAGATCCGCTTTGTATTGGCCCCATACCAGCAACACCACAAAACTTCCTTGCCATTCGTGCCCAATATGTCGTAGAGACTCTGCTGCCCGTGATGAAGCGTGAAGATTCAGTGCAGGATATTGTCAAATTTGAGCAAGCTAATATTGATACGCTGCTCAGTGATACATTTGAACGAATCGTCTTTTGGGTCGAACATGACAGCTATGACCAATTAATGCTGCTTCGTGCCCTAACCTTGTTAGAGAATGTAGAAAACAAGGTGATAGAGATCATTGAGTTGAACCAGTTCCCTGGCACTGAGCGATTCATGGGTTTGGGGCAGTTGCCTAAAGAGGCTATTCGCGCTTGTTGGCAATACCGTAAACCCGTGACAGCCAAATTATTCAGTCAGGCTAAACATTCCTGGCACGCTGTCACATCACCGACACCCATCTCTATGGTTAATTTGATCGAGCAGCATGATCTAGATTGCTTACCCAATATGCTCAACGTGCTAATACGCCATATGCAAGAGTTACCTCATTCACAAACAGGATTAAGCTTGACTCAGCAGATTGCATTAAAGGTCCTAAGTTCTCAAAATCGTTCAATTCTCATCAAAGATTGGTTTGAGCAATATCAACAATGTGAACCTCTACCTTACCTAGGCGATGTGATGTTTTACGCCTTACTCCTCCCTCTAGCACAATGTCAAAAGCCTTTAATCACGATTGAGTCACGTGAAAGGGACTGGTGGGAACAGAGCGTCCATATCACTGAGGCTGGTCAGCATTGTTTGGAAGGCTTCATGCTAGCGAAGCAATGCTATTGGGTTGGGGGTATTAGCAATACCAATCAGAATTATTGGAGTTGGGATCACCTCCAATTATCTACATTGACCAACCATCATTGATTCAGCGGATAGGTAACATAAGCAGGGGCATAGACGGCTCGTTAGCCCCTTGTGTTCAGCCCAATACAAAAACAGTCAAAAAGAGACGGCTTCTAGCCTGAATAAAATCTAGATAGTTATGCAAGAGCAACATTCCTTAGAGATAATATGCACTCCATTTACTACTAAAAATAAATGTAAACACTCCTTCTTATCGGTTGTATGTTCGATAAAAGTGTTAAAATACAAACTTTTCGACCAGTCAAATAGTTAAGATTTGGTTAAAACTCTATTTTTATTAGTGATAAAGTTCACATCTATTAACCATTTAGAGGATTATTCTTTCGTATTTTCTCACTCCACTGCTACTCTGCTCGCCGCTTTGAAGTGAACTCAAGGTGCATAACTATAAGGAGTGTTCTCATGAATACCAAGAAACCGATGTCGCTAACCAGCCGCGTAATTTTGGGTATGGTAGCGGGTATCTTGACAGGATTTGCAATTCGCACACTTTTTGCCGGCAACGGATTTGTCGACGCATACATTGTTAATGGATTATTTGAAGTTGGTGGACAGATCTTCGTCGCCAGCTTAAAAATGCTCGTAGTCCCTCTAGTGTTTGTTTCACTAGTTTGTGGTACTAGCTCCCTCAAAGACCTTTCTACACTGGGTCGCATGGGTGGTAAAACCCTCGCTTTCTACGTTACAACAACGGCTATCGCGATTACGCTTGCTCTAACTATGGGTACTCTGTTCCAGCCAGGTGCTGGCGCTGACCTAACCGCAGCAAGTTCATTCAAATCAGCAGAAGCACCATCTTTGGGTCAGGTGATCATCGATATGTTCCCAACCAACCCTATCAGTGCGATGGCTGAAGGTAAAACCCTGCAAGTTATTGTGTTTGCGGTGCTATTTGGTATCGCGATCAGCGCAGCAGGCAAACCTGGTGAACGTATTGCAGCGTTCTTCTCTGATCTGAATGAAGTGATCATGAAACTGGTAGCGATTTTGATGAACTTAGCGCCTTATGGTGTGTTCTTCTTAATGGCGAAGCTATTTACTGGTCTTGGTCTGGGCGCGATCGTCAATCTGGCAGAGTACTTCTTAGTACTGGCGGGTACGCTTGTCCTACACGGTCTAGTTACTTACAGCTTAATGTTAAAAGGTTTCACCGGTCTAAACCCAATTACGTTCCTACGTAAGATGGAAGACGCGATCATGTTTGCTTTCTCGACCGCATCATCAAACGCGACGATTCCAGTGACAATGGAAACGGCTAAGCACCGTATGGGGGTTGAGAACCGCGTATCATCGTTCACAGTACCACTTGGTGCAACCGTGAATATGGACGGTACGGCGATCATGCAAGGTGTAGCAACCGCCTTTATTGCTCAAGCCTTCAATATTGATTTAACTATGGGCGATTACCTAATGGTAATCATGACAGCTACATTGGCATCTATCGGTACTGCGGGTGTCCCTGGTGTTGGCCTTGTAATGCTAGCCATGGTATTGAACCAAGTTGGTCTGCCGCTTGAAGGTATCGCGCTCATCATGGGTGTTGACCGTCTACTTGATATGATTCGTACTGCGGTAAACATTACTGGTGACAGTGCAGTTACCGTCATTGTCGCAAAATCAGAAGGTGCATTGGATGAAGCTCGCTTCAACGACCCAATGGCAGGCGTTGCCGAAGAAGAAGTGCATCTTAAACGCGCTGACGCCTAAATCGTTCTACGATTACCATTCTGAAATTATATAGTCCTGTCTAAAAGAAAGCCCCGATGGAAACATCGGGGCTTTTGTTTTCTCCGCGTCTAGAAATGCTCTTTCTAATCCGCCATCGAATTCAGTTTTTCTCTAGCTTGCTCTTCGTGTTCTTTAGTGATGGCATTGCCAACAGAGTTGGCGGCTAAGGTAAGCGCTGCCATGTCATCGGTAAAGCCGACGCCTGCTAACACATCTGGCACCATATCGGTGGGTAATACGAAGTAAGCCAATGCGCCACCTAAAATCGCCTTATGGCGAACGGCGGTGTTGGAATCTGTCATCGCGAGCCATGATTTGATGCCCATTACAGCAATTTCTTCACCCGCTTTCTTAACCGACCCTTTCATTTTTCGCCAGAATGTTTTCTCATCTGGCGCTTGCATCGTTTGATCTTTGGCGTCTTTCGGCGCCGATTTTACAGACATTGTTGTGCTCATCGTTGCCTCCGAAATTTATGACTGTGGTCAACATATTAATAAATCGAACCTGAACGCAAGATTAATAACAAGAAATGATAGTAAAGTGAAACAAAAACACAGATAGAAAAATCCCCAAACCGAAGTCCGGGGATTATTGTCTTGGGAACCAAGCTTTAGAAGCAGAATGCCTTATTGAGCAATCTTCTCCAGTACACGCATCAGCATTTTGATACGTGGTTCGATAGACTCAAGCAACAAGTACTCTTGGTCACTGTGGAAACCTGCACCGATAGGTCCTAGACCATCCAAAGTTGGAACGCCAAGAATTGCCGTATTGTTTGCATCAGAGCCGCCACCCACTTCTTTCCAGTTGATGTCGATAGCCAGTTCACTTGCTGCGTCTTCAACTAATGCCATCAGGCTTTCGGTTTGCGCGCTTGGCACCATAGAAGGTTTGTAAGCTTCACGAACCAACTCGATGCTAACGCCATCAACGAATGGTGTTTCCAGCATGCCGTTTAGCTTGCTATCGACATCATCGTATTCTTCATTACTCCAGAAACGCACATCCACGATCGCTTCAGCGTGCTCAGGGACGATGTTTGCGCCGTTACCGCCAGACACAATACCCACGTTTAATGTGGTGCCAGATTCGAAGTTCGTCATAGCATTGATTGCGAGAATCCAGTTCGCCATCTCGGTAATTGCACTGCGGCCATTTTCTGGCTCGTTGCCAGCGTGGGCTGCAATGCCATTAAACGTGATTTTGTAACGCGCCATGCCTTTGCGCGCTTTGACTAAACCGCCGTCTGCGCGTGCTGCTTCTGCCACCAATACGTTTTTCGCGTTTTTTGCAACAGATTGAATCCAGTCGACCGAATCTAACGATCCGGTTTCTTCGTCTGGGTTCATGCAGATACAAATCGACAGTTTATCCAACACCGCTTGGTCGAGGTTACGCATCGCGTACACAATATTCAGCAAGCCAGATTTCATGTCCGAGACACCCGGACCGTACGCTTTTTCAGAGTCTTGAGACATAGGACGTAATCCAGCGGTACCGACAGGGAACACTGTATCCATGTGACCAATCAGCATCACGTCAACTTGCTCAGCTTCAGGCTTGTTTCGAACTTCAAGACCGATACCCGCTCTGCCACAGTCGATGCGTTTTACGCTCCAACCTGACATCGCTTGGTACTTCTCTTCAAATTGAGAAGCGATGAACTCAATGCCATCAGTGGTGTACGTACCACAATCGACATTGATGAGAGGACGAAGTTCTTCGAGATATTCATTGAGAGAAAACTGCATGATTGCCCCCTAAACAAACAAGTTCATGACTAGCATTGCGCCAAATGCGTTCAATACGGAAATCGCAATCATAATTGGGATATAACGACCTTCAGTACCGATAGGTCCCATAATTCGACCCATGTACTGAACCTGTGAGCCCATTAGATAAATTGCAGGTGCAAGAATCGCGATGTGCGTTCCGTTCAAGATGCCTTGGTCAAACAATGTGATAACCACGCCAACTGCGCCGCCCATCGACATCCAAGCACCAATCAGCACCGCAGCCGCTTCACCTGGCAAACCAAAAACTGCCATTACTGGAGAAAATACCGAGCCCATCAAATCCAACGCGCCAGTAATCTGCAACGCTTTAATGATGACAAACGCCATAAGAACGTTAGGCACAGTTGATGTTGTCGCAATAACCCAGCCTTTTTTAGCGCCTTCAACGAAAATATCTGTCACCATCGGCTTACTTACTTTTACGTCACTCATTACGCCGTCTCCTCTTTTAAGTTCTCAGATTTGTTTTGCTCTTGCTTGTCTTCTTTACCTTCTGTGATGTTTAGGTAGATACGGAATAAGTTCGCGCCCACAATTTTAAACAAGAACATCACCACAACCGCCAAACCAATAGAAGACGTTACGGCAAGCGAACCATCCGCCATCGTCAGCGTAAACAGCACCGCACCTGAGGAAAAAAAATTAACAATGGTGGCACCAGCGGTGAACTGGAACATAGTGAACACATCGGTTTCGCGTTTGGTGAGGTGACCTTCATCTTTAAGCTGACGAGTCATCGCCGCACCTGCGTCGGTACTTTGCAGCGAAGCGATAAGAGCCAAACCAGAGTTACCTGGGATGCCCATTAGAGGACGTAGAAGAGGAGTAAGAAGCTTACGAGCTGCTTCAAGCGCACCATAGTGCTCAAGTACATTGATCATACCCAGTGCGAACATAACGGTAGGAATCAAAGTAAGTGCAAAAATGAAACCGTCACGTGCACCGCTACCACCAGTACCACGAAGCGACGTTGTTGCAACTTGCACACCGTCAGCCGTTTCGGTGACACCATAAGCCACCTTGCCAAAAGAGCCATTCAACGTGGTGAAATCAAATACGCCATACCATTCGTTCGATTGCATGAGACCAGAAAAGAAGACGACCGCAAACGCCAGTGCAACGTAGCACCCCAGCGTAACCTTGCGCTCGGTTTGAACAGGATTTTTCATAACATTACCTACACATGTGGGACAGGACACATATGTTCACCCGAATAATGTGCTAGAGAGATGATCAAAATCAATCCGCCTGCCGAACATTCTGGCGACTCAGTTATGAAGTTTTGTTTTATGATTTTAATCACATTTGAAAGATAATAAAAATTTGTGCTAACAATTAGGTATATTAATCTATATCGATACCTCAGGACTTCTTCATCAATCCGACCAATGATTCCAACGAATATTGCTTTCTACAACATTCATGACGTACTTCATACTTTGGCATTGAGGCGATATCGATTAACTCGAAAGTAACATTCCATAATGAAATTTAGGTTAGGATTGTCCGGTCATATGCAAACGGCATAAACCAGAATCAACAGGACTAGGCAGCCCATTGTTACGCTCACAACCTAAAATAGCCAAGTGGACACTCGCCCTCGTGTTTTGGGTGGTGATGGTATGTTTAAGCCAAAACTCCGGCTTCTCGAAAAGCTGCCCTAAGGCTCACCAAATACAGAGTCAGCAAGATGAAAGTGTGAATTTATCACCATCTTGCGACCTTTCAGAGAAGCTGGTTCAAGCGTACCAACACCAGTTGGACCATATTCTTATTCCATTTTTTCTGTTTGCTTTGATTGTGGCGCTGCCGATGGCATCCACAGCAATTCGTTATCTGGAATACACAGAACCGATACCGGAAAAGTATCGGGTTCACCTAAAACTTTGCGTGTTTAGAGAATAAACCCAGCAAGGCGAGAAACCCGCTCGCCTGACTTTTGTACGTATTTTATTCACTTCACATAACAAACAACGAAATCTAAAAGTTTTAGGAAATATTATGACATTCACTCGTACACTTTTGGCGTTAACGATGGCTATCGTACCTGCCGTATCTTTCGCATCAGAAAAGACCTCAGAACAAAAGCTAGAGGAAATTACTCAGATACTAAAAGAGAACCCTCAAATTCTTGATTCATTGCACCAAAACCTGCAAGAGTACATTGCGTATCAACAGTCATTTGGCGACACCTTGAAGGAGGTTCGTCAATATCTAAATGATGGCAAACATTCCTCTTTTGGAGCTGAAACCCCAGAGTTAACCATTATTAACGTAACGGACTACAGTTGCCCTTTTTGTAAACGTTTAGAAGGAGAACTGGTCAAAGTTGGTAAGGAATACCCGCAGATAAAAGTGCTTAACCTCAATGTCTCTTTTAAAGAACAATACGAGAAAAACGGCTACAACTCGGCAAGTTACGCATTAAATGTTTGGCAAAAACAGCGAGATAAGTACGAACAAGTGCATGAGTTATTGGTGAAAAAACCGGGCGCACATGATGCACGCTCGTTAAAGCAAATCGCGAAGAAAACAGGGACAGAAGCGCAGCTTGTCGACGACAAAGAGACCAAAGCGCTGCTTGATAAGAACTATCAGTATTTCACGCAACTTGGTTTACGCGGCACGCCTGCGTTGATCATTAATGATCAAGTCATTCCTGGCTATGTGCCGTTTGACGAGCTAGAAAAAGTCATCGACCAAGAACTGGCGAACTAAAACAACAAAGCCCTTCCTTGATAACTCAAGGAAGGGCTTTTTATTTATCGACATAAAGAGCGTTTAGTTACTTATTACGTCCTACAAACGCCACGACGACTTTGTCATTGCCAAGCGAACGAGAGAACACATACGCGCCTTCTTGTTCAATCACTTCGTGCTGACCCGCACCAATCGCTGGGTGCGCTTTACGAAACTGACCAAGGGTTTGCCAATGTTTCAGCAGCGCTTGCTTCTCATCCGATAGTTTCCATACCATGTCAGAGCGTGTGCCTTGGTGGAAATCATCCGCGTAAGGGCCAATGTTACGACCTACTTCATCACCATAATAAACCTGAACCGCACCTGGGCTAAGAAGCAATGCGTTCGCCGCGTTACGTTGCATGCCGTAATCTTTAAAACGTGAGAAAAACAACTCCGTATCGTGAGAAGACATGTAACTGACTGGGTTGAAGTCTTTCTCGTTCGCGATAGTTTCCGCATAGCTTTGGTAAGTGTCTGCCATTTGGCTAAAGCACGCCGCGCCTTTGTCTAGCTTCTTCTGCATATCGAAGTTGATCAACGCGTCAAAACCATCATCGAAATAAGGGCTGCGATACGCGGTGTGTCCCCAGACTTCGCCCATCATCCAGAACGGCTGACCTGATTTGCCATTTTCTTTACGCCACTGCTCTAGGCTGTTCGATGCCTCTTCTTTCAAGCGTTTCCACACATCACCTTCAACGTGTTTCACCGTATCGACGCGATAGCCATCAATGCCAAAGCGTTTCACCCAATCAGTTTGCCACTCAATTAGATAATCCGAGACGGTGTAATTGTCACGCGCCTTTACGCGAGTACCAGGGTTATCCAATAACCATTGCGCTGGCTTCACGGTTTTGTCTGATTCGGTGATAAAGTCAGGCAAACCCGCCAATGACATAGTGATATCACTGCTACCCGGAGCTGGGTATCCCGGTAGACCTGTTCTTACCCAGTCACCGCCCCACCATTTCGACCAGTTAGGACTCTGATAATCAATATTCTGGTGATAGCTATGCCAATTTTCACCCGCTTTTGGTTGCCAGTCGCCCCATTTCTTGGGCAGATCGGCATTAGGCTTTAACACATCGATACCGTCGAACTGTAGATCCGCCAATGTTGAGTAACCAGAATGGTTGATAACCGCATCCATCAAGACTTTGAGGCCTCGTTTGTGCGCCTCTTCCACCAGCGTTTTTAAATCTTCTTCGTTACCGAAGTTCTCATCAATCTTGGTGAAATCGCGCGTCCAGTAGCCGTGGTATGCATAAAACGGAAATGAACCACTATCGCCACCACCGACAAAGCCGTGCACTTGCTCAACGATTGGCGACAACCAAATCGCGTCTGTACCTAGGCTCTTAATGTAATCCAGTTTCTCAATCACGCCTTTAAGGTCACCGCCGTGGAAAGTACCTATCTCTTCTTTGCCGTCTTTTTTGCGACCATAACTGTTGTCGTTACTTGCGTCTGCGTTGTTGAAACGGTCGACCATCACGAAGTAAATGTTGGCATTGCGATAATCAAATGGCACCGCTTCTTTGGTTTTCTGTACAGGCTCTAAAAGCACTAGGCCGCCAGAGTCTTTGCTTGGCGTCAGCGATACTTGCTGATCTTTCACTTCAACCATTTGCCCCGAGTAAGCATCTCGCAACTTGGTGCCATCCGGGAAACTATCACCTAACGCAATAGTGACTTCTCCGCCTTGGTAAACCTCACATTGCACTTGTGGGATTGGGCGTTTGAACTCTGTCTTGGTGGCTTTCTTGGGTTCGCGCTTAAAGCGCAGTGTTTTCGCTTCCGCATCAAAAGCGAAAGAGTAATCGCCGGTAAAACGGATTTTTAACGGTAGTTCCGTTGGCTTACCGCAGTTTAGCGCAAGAGGTTTATTGAACTTCACTTTCTGACCATCGGGGGCAATGCAGTCGCCTTCAACGCCCGTGATTTTAAGCGTGTATCCGTCTTTGGTTAGAGGCACAACCAAAGGCTGCTCTGCACTTAGCGGGAAGTCACGGCTGTTGGTCGTGGTAGAAATGGTGATGTTAGGCTCGGCGATGGCACTTGCCGACGCAAGCAGTAAAGTAGTGGTAATCAGGTTCAGTTTCATCGTTCAGTCCATTGGCAGCACATGGTAACCATGCACATTTATTAGTTTTATTCACACTAATTGTGCCTAGATAAGAAACTGAACACATCATTCTAACTGCCTACGCCCCAAAGGTCGTGACGCTTCACATTTTATTGATATAGGGGCGTAGTTCTATTTAAGCGCAATAGATTGAGGGAGTTAAAGTTGCACGCTGCCAAGATTGCTCATTTGGTTCATCGCCCATCTTGTGCGGCGAGCAGTGTAATCACTTTGTGGGTAGACTTTGATTCGATATGGGTTTGGCAACACCACGGCTAAACGCGCTGCTTGCCACTTCGAGAGTTGCTTTGCACTGACACCAAAATAATTCTGCGCCGCCGCTTCAGCGCCGTAAATACCGGGACCAAATTCAACCACATTTAGATACACTTCGAGAATGCGCTCTTTACTCCACATCAGCTCCATCAGCAAAGCAAAGTAAAGCTCGTAAGCCTTGCGAGCGTAGGAGTGAGAAGGAAACAAAAACACATTTTTCGCGGCTTGTTGGGTAATCGTGCTCGCGCCTCTCGACGGGCCATTGTCACCTGCCTCGGCAATCACGTCGAATAGCGATTCGAAGTCCAATCCATAGTGATGAGGGAATTTTTGGTCTTCGGTCGCAATCACCGCTAACTGCATATTTTTTGAAATACGCGACAAGGGTACCCATTCGTGTTGGCTGCTGTCTGGATAGTTCTTTGGTGGCACAACAATGCGGCTTAACTTCCATCCCCATATTGGTGGATCGACATATTTCACCACACCAACCAAAACGACTGGGGCGATCAGCAATATCAACACCATTTTAAATAGAAATGACTTAAGCCTTTTCAACATGTGTGGCTCCCCAATGCATTAGCGATTGATGATAAACAAACCAGCGAGCTTGCCTGATTCAATCAGGAACAACAAGTTTTCGAGGTAAAAAATAGGTCAAAAAAAGCCCGATTTACATTGTAAAACGGGCTTAGAATTTGATTAGGTTGAATTATTTGTTCAGCTTGTAGAACACGGTTGAAAGTGGTGGTAAACGAAGCTCAAGTGATTGAGGCAGTGATTCACTTTCGACTTTTTCCGTTTTCACACTGGTCTGCACTTTAAAATCGCTGCCGCCGTATTTGCTGTCGTCCGTGTTCAGCAGTAGTTCGTATTGACCTGCATTTGGAACACCTAAACGGAAACGCTCGTGTGGTACGGGCGTAAAGTTGGTGATGATGAGAATACGCTCACCCTCTTTACTGATACGCTCGTGCGCTAGGATACTCGCATCCGCTTCGTCTTGTAGACGCCACTCAAAACCAGCAGGAACACAATCTTGATCGTGCATCGCCGCTTCATTTCGGTACAAGTGGTTCAAATCTCGCATCAGCTTTTGAACGCCTTGATGACGCTCATATTCCAGCAAGAACCATTGCAACTGATCATCGTGGTTCCACTCCGCCGTTTGGCCGATTTCCGCGCCCATGAAGTTCAGCTTTTTGCCCGGTTGACCATACATGTAACCGTAGTATGCACGTAGGTTTGCGGTTTGCTGCCATTCATCGCCCGGCATCTTGTTATGGATAGAGCCTTTGCCGTACACCACCTCATCGTGAGAGAGAGACAAGACGTAGTTTTCGCTGTGCGCATAAACCAACGGGAATGTGATGGTATTGTGGTGGTATTTGCGGTGAACAGGATCTTCTTTGATGTATGAAAGACTGTCGTGCATCCACCCCATATTCCACTTGAAGCCAAAACCTAAACCACCCATAAAGGTTGGCGCAGACACCCCCGGAAACGCCGTTGACTCTTCCGCAATCGTCATAGCATTCGGGAAGTGCTTGTACACTTCTTCGTTCATCCATTTTAAGGTTGCGATTGCGTCGTAGTTTTCGTTGCCACCGTCGACGTTCGGTACCCACTGATCGTGGCTACGTGAATAATCGAGATAGAGCATCGACGCGACTGCGTCCACGCGAATGCCATCAATATGGAATTGTTCAAACCAGTACAGCGCATTCGATACAAGGAAGCGACGCACATGTTCACGACCGAGATCGTAGATGTATGAGTTCCAATCTTGGTGCCAACCGCGACGTGGGTCCGGGTCGTGGAACAGCGGTGTGCCGTCAAAGTTTGCTAAACCGTGGTCATCCGATGGGAAATGCGCCGGAACCCAATCCAGCACTACACCGATACCAGCTTGGTGACATGCATCCACGAAGAATTTGAAATCATCAGGAGAGCCGTAACGGCTAGTTGGCGCAAATAAGCCAACGGGTTGATAGCCCCATGAACCGTAGAATGGATGCTCAGAAACAGGCATCAGCTCAACGTGGGTGTAGCCCATATCCACAAGGTATGGCACCAACTGCTCCGCGAGTTCGCGGTAGTTGAGGAAATCACCTTTCTCGTCGCGCTTCCATGATCCAGCATGCAGCTCATAAAACGATAACGCTTCATCACGCTTTTGTGTCACTGCGCGGTTTTGCCATTTTGCATCTTGCCATTGGTAACGCTTGTGATCGTAAGTAATGGACGCGAACGATGGGTACTGCTCAGAGTAAAAACCCCAAGGGTCTTGTTTGTGTGGCAGCCCTTCCCCATTTGGCCCTTTGAGCTCAAATTTGTACTGAACGCCTTCTTCTAAGCCAGGAATGAACAAACCCCAAATGCCATAATCTAAACGTTGCATTGGGTGACGACGACCGTCCCATTGGTTGAAGCACCCCACAAGGCTAACAGCCGATGCATGCGGTGCGTAGACAAGGAAGCGAACACCGGAGATGTTTTCACCGCCACGTTCTAGCGTGACAAAGTGTGCGCCCATATAGTGATACATGTCTTTGGGCGTATGCAGATGCTCGTACTCTTGGTAAATATTGTGGTACTGGTACGGGTCATCAATAATTTGTTCAACACCATTCCAATCGACCGCCAAACGGTAGTGGGTCAGGTGTAAATCGCGTTGCTCTTTTAAGATGAAACCGCTGTCACCATCACGCTCAAGCGCCACGCGAGGTTCGCCATTAACAAGCAGTTCAACCTTGTTTGCGCCCGGCATCCACACTCGCAGCGATCCTTCGCCATCATCAATGAATGGCCCCAACGCCGAAAATGGGTCTGAGTAAGCCGCCTCAGCAAGCAGTTCATATGCGCGTTCGTGTTGTTTCTTTATTTTCTTGGTTTTGGTGGTTTTCAAATCTTTCTCCCTAGAGCCAATATCCTTTTCAAGACCAGAAATCTGAATCAAACATCGGTTTCTCCACAGCCAACGTTGTGAACTCACAAAAGACTTCGCTTAAAACATGTATGCATCAAGCGATGTCAAAAACAAAAAATGCCCGCTATTGTCGCGGGCATAATAACGGTACTTCATCCTAACGGATTGTGTTTTCGGAATGAGTGACCTAGACGGAACTTTCGTACCTCTGAGCTAACAAAATTGGTAATCCGCTCATTCATCTACGTCACTCTACGCATCTTATTTGCTCGCCTGTGCGCGAACTTCAGTGAGGCGTTTAGAAATGCGATTCACATCTTCACGGCTGAAGATTTCATCTAGGTTCATCGACAGCTTACGACGCCAGTTTGGATACTCATCCACCGTGCCAGGAATGTTGACCGGTTGATCCATTTCTAGCCAGTCTTCAAGCTGAACGCTAAGCAGTGCAGAGTCACCCGCTGCCACGTGCAGTTGCAGCGCTTCGCTTAGGTACGAGTCCATCGGTACGTACTGAGCATCATGACCAATGCCTTCTGGCAAATAGCCGTGCCAGCGAACGCTGTCTAAGATGCCTTGCTTGCACTTCAAGCGATCAGCAAATAAGCCTTCCAACTGTTTTTCATCTGGGTACAGGCCAATCTCACGACCCATTTTCAAATCGTCGCAGTGCCAGAAACCACGCAGGGTTGGCATGTCATGCGTACACAGTGCCGCCATAGATTGCTCTGCGTAGTGCTTCGGAGAAATGAACCCACCGTCTTCTTTCGAAGTTTCGAAGAAGAACACTTTGTATGAGTGCACACCTGCATCACGAAGGATATCGACGATTTCATCTGGCACAGTACCTAAGTCTTCACCAATCACAGAGCACTGATGACGGTGCGACTCAAGCGCTAGGATTGCGAGCATATCTTCCACTGGGTAGTACAAGTAAGCGCCTTCTGTCGCTTTCTCGCCTTTTGGAATCCACCAAAGGCGAAGCAGGCCAAGTACGTGGTCGATACGCAGTGCACCACAGTGCTTCATGTTGGCACGTAACAACTTGATGTACGCGTCGTAACCAGTCGCTTCTAAAACTTGAGGGTTAAGCGGTGGCAGACCCCAGTTTTGACCTAGTGGACCAAGTACATCCGGCGGCGCACCGATACTTGCGTCTAACACTAAGTTACCGTCGTCGGCCCAAGTTTCACTACCTGAGTCGGCAACACCGACAGCAAGGTCACGGTACAAGCCCACAGCCATGCCTTTTTCTTCTGCCAGTGACTGCGCTTCTTTGATTTGATCGTCTGCGATCCACTGTAGGTACATGTACAAGTGAACGCGGTCTTGGTTGTCTTTGATGTATTTCTGAGTACCGGCTGCGTCGAATGTGCGGTATTTCTCAGGGAATACAGGCCAACCCCACATGTTTGAATCTTCTGCATGTAAATCAGCGTGAAGCGCATCGAATGCAGCTTGGTGTAACAAGCTGTCGCCGCCTTTTTCTACAAAGTCCAAGAATGCTCGAGCGCGGTCGGTGTTTTTGTCTAAATGGCGAGCTTTGAACTCACTAAACAGCAGCGGAAGAACGCTCATTTTCAGTTGCGAAACTTCTGTGTAGTTCACCCAATGAGAGTCACGTGCTTTTTGTAGACGCTGTTGAAAGTCTGCACTGCCAACACGTTGCTGAGCTTCAGCACTCAGTGCGAATTCAGGTACAGAACTTACGTCGATGTACATGATATTCAACCAACGACGAGAAGACGGGCTGTATGGGCTCGCACCTTCTGGGTTCGCTGGGAACAGTGAGTGAATCGGGTTCAAACCAATGAAGTCACCGCCACGAGAAGCGATATCGCTCACCAACTGTTTTAGGTCACCAAAATCACCGATACCCCAGTTGTGCTGAGTACGCAGTGTGTAAAGCTGGATACTAGGACCCCATAGCTTTTTATGTTGGTTTAGATCGTCTTGTTTGAAACACGCTTTCGGCGTGATGATCAATGACATCTCGTAAGGCGTTTTACGACGCTTACGGCTGACAATCAATTTGTGATAACCCCAAGCCAAGTTCTTTGGCAATGCAAACACTAGAGGGCCACCCTCAGCACGCTCATCACGAACAATTTGGGACTGAAGATAGCCTTCAAGTACCTCTCCTTGTTCTGTTTCTAAACGCCAGCTGAATTCACTCTCACGAGCACTCGTACCTAGGTTTAGTTCCACTTCGACTGGTTCGCCGTCGCGTAAAACAAGAACAGGGGCTAGTACGTCTTTTTTATGTTTCTTTTCAGCAGAAGCCAATAGTTTTTCATCGCTGCTAGTATCGTAGCCAAGCGAAGCGAGCAAGCGGCGTAGCGTCTCCTCAGACACTTTTGCCTCATCTCCCCAAGCACTGACATAGCTATCAGCCAATCTCGCCATTTCCGCGACTTTCTTTAATGCTGTTTGTTCTTTCATCGCTTTCTCCGAAGGTAATACCAACACCTTCCATGTAGGGTTTTATTGTTATCAATAACTTCTTTTGGAAAATGACCAAAGGTAGCGCTTGGCTACCTTGGTCTTAACTCTGTTCTATTAACGGTGAACCGCTTTTAGTTTCCAGATGTTGTTCACATAGTCGCGAATTGAGCGATCTGAGGTGAACTTGCCGACAAGGGCGGTATTAAGAATGGCTTTCTTCGCCCAGCCAGCTTGGTCTTTGTATTGTTCGCTCATGTCTTCGTGCGCTTTCACGTAAGATGCAAAGTCCGCAAGACATAAGTACGGGTCACCACCATCTAGTAGGCTGTCGTACGTTGCACGCAGTAAGCCTGGTTGACCTGGAGTGAATTCTTCACCCAGTAGTAGGTCCATAGACGCTTTGAGTAGGTGATCCGCATTGTAGTAATCAAATGGGTTGTAACCTTGAGCTTTCAGCGCTTTCACACCTTCAACGTCTAGACCGAAGATGTAGATGTTCTCATCGCCTACTTCTTCACGAATCTCAACGTTAGCACCATCCATCGTACCGATCGTTAGGGCACCGTTAAGCGCCATCTTCATGTTACCAGTACCTGATGCTTCTTTACCCGCAAGTGAAATTTGTTGTGATACGTCCGCCGCAGGAATAATAATTTCAGCCATGCTCACACGGTAATCAGGAATGAAGACCACTTTCAGCTTGTTGCCGATGCGAGGGTCGTTGTTCACTTTCTCAGCAATCTTGTTAATAGCGAAAATGATTTCTTTCGCTAGGTGGTAACCCGGTGCCGCTTTCGCTGCGAAGAACACAACGCGAGGCACACATTCGAAGCCTGGTTCGTTAATAATGCGATGGTACAGAGACAGTACGTGTAGAAGGTCTAAGTGCTGACGCTTGTACTCGTGCAGACGCTTGATTTGAACATCGAAGATCGCATTAGTATCGAGTTCGATACCCATGTTCTCTTTCACCCAGTTAGCTAGGCGTTCTTTGTTCTCTTTCTTCACTGCCATGAATTCTTTCTGGAATTTCTCGTCAGTGGCGTACTTAGCGATGCCTTCTAGTTGCTCTAGTTTCGCTGGCCATTCTGGACCGACTTTCTCTGTGATTAGCTTAGAAAGACCTGGGTTACAGAACTTCAACCAACGACGTGGCGTAATACCGTTCGTTACGTTGTGTAGACGTGTTGGGTACATTTCGTGGAACTCTGGGAACAGATCTTTCTTAACCAATTCAGAGTGAAGTGCCGCTACACCGTTTACTGCGTAAGAGCCAATTACACATAGGTTTGCCATGCGAACCATGCGGTGGAAACCTTCTTCGATGATAGAAAGCTTCTGTTGTTTCGCGACATCACCCGGCCACATTGCACGTACGTCTTGTAGGAAGCGGTGGTTGATCTCGTAAATGATCTCCATGTGACGTGGTAGTAGATGCTGAATTAGCGACTCTGGCCATGTCTCTAGTGCTTCTGGAAGTAGCGTGTGGTTTGTGTACGCGAATGTTTGAGAGCTGATTTCCCAAGCCGCTTCCCAAGTTAGACCTTTTTCGTCCATCAGGATGCGCATTAGCTCAGGAATCGCAATCGTTGGGTGCGTATCGTTAAGCTGAATAGTCTCTTGCTTCGGTAGATCCGCTAGCGAGTAGCCAGCTGCTTCGTGGCGACGTAGGATGTCACGTACAGACGCAGCAGAGTGGAAGTACTGTTGCATTAGACGCAGTGTTTTACCTTTCTCGTGGTTGTCATTCGGGTAAAGCACTTTAGTGATGTTGCCTGCGTCGATCAGTGCGTGCTGCGCTTCGAAGTAGTCACCGTTGTTAAAACTTGCTAGCGAGAATGGTGCAATTGCCTGACATTCCCAAAGACGTAGCGGGTAAACCGTGTCTGATTCGTAACCCACAATTGGTAGATCCCAAGGCATTGCTCTTACAGACATGCCAGGAACCCATTTGCGAACTTCTTTACCGTTCTCGTTAACCACTTCAACGTGACCGTAGAAACCGATCTCTTGTGCAAGTTCTGGACGAGCAATTTCCCAAGGGTAGCCTTCTACACCACGCCATGCGTCAGGTGCTTCTTGCTGGCGACCATCTTTGAAAGACTGTTTGAACAAACCGTATTCGTAGTGCAAGCCGTAACCGACGGTTGGGAATTCTTGTGCCGCACATGAATCCATGAAACATGCCGCTAGACGACCAAGACCACCGTTACCCAATGATGGGTCACGTTCTTCTTCTAGCAGGTCAGTTAGGTTGTAACCCAGTTCAGCCATTGCTTCTGTTACTTGTTCGTACAGACCCATGCTGATTAGGTTGTTACCCGTCAAGCGACCGATAAGGAACTCTAGAGAAAGGTAGTTAACGCTCTTCGCACTTTTAATGCGTGGATCTTCTTCAGTAGCAAGCAAATCTAAAGTAGTGAACTCAGCCAGTGCATGACCCATTGCTAGGTACCAAGCTCGACTGTCTGCGTTTTCAATCGTGTGAGCGTAAGTTACAGATAGGTGTTTCTTTACGCTTTCTTGGAACGACTTCTTGTCAAATTGTTTTTGTTGAGTAGGTTTCATTACGAAATTCTCACGTCTTTTGGTAATTCATCTGCCATACATCGTGCATTTACCTCTGTGAATAAACATCCTCCTAATTCTCCTCCTTTGAAGGAGGAGGGCTGAGGGCGTAGAGGGGGTACCATTGCTAGGTTAGTGATCCAAATCTCAACAAAGTGAGCTTTGCTACAGTTCTTAGTGATTTTGATCACAATGGAATATGAGAAAAGTTAAAACCCGTTCATGACGCTTTTTATAGCCCTCTCATCTGATGATGTGAAAATTGTAATATTGGTCACATTAACTTGGTTAACATGGAAAGATTTTTCATAATCGATGTGCAACGCGTTCTTAACGCTAACGACACAAACGATATTTAAGTGACAAGAATCACAAATAAAGGGCGTAGTTGATGGTAAATCCATCAACCCTTGAGAATTAGGAAGTGGATCAAAGTAACGGACATTTCTGATGTCGTAACATCCCACACGGCTCACAGGATTGTACGCTTTTTATACAAACTAGAATTAGGCGGTGTGAGTTATTTCTAGTTTTCGCTAGCTTTTATATCTAAGTGACCGTATGGAATGGTTTTTCAGACGGATGCAAGCCCCAACAAGAGGCGACATTAACCGGCATTCAAGCAGTTTTTGATGCTGATGACATCATTCAGTAAGACGAAGCTTTCGAGGGGGCCTTACTGAAATGATCACGTCGCAATCACTTGGGTATACATAAATAAGGACATAATTACTAATGTGGATTCCATCTAAGCTTACTCGACCAGGACGCCTGCACAATGCCATCGTGCGCCCACGAGTGTTGGACTTACTACAGCAAGCGCCTTACTACAAATTGGTTTTGTTCCGCTCCCCAGCAGGTTACGGAAAAACCACCATGGCAGCGCAGTGGCTATCCGATAAACCAAACGTCGGCTGGTACAGCATTGATGACAGCGATAACGACGGCTTTCGCTTTGTAAATTACCTGCTTCAAGCATTAAACAAAGCCACCAACTTCAGTTGCTCTAACGCACAAAAACTGGCGGAAAAACGCCAGATCTCTTCTCTACGTTCTTTATTCAGCGAAGTGTTCGCGGAAATGGCTGACTTTCATCAAGAGTGCTACGTGGTGCTTGATGACTACCATTTAATCACGAATGATGAAATTCATGAATCCATGCGTTTCTTCTTAAAACACATGCCAGACAACCTTACCGTTGTGGTAACAAGCCGTGCAGCGCCGCCTCTGGGTACTGCAAACTTACGTGTTCGTGATTTAATGATCGAAATCGGCAACGAGATGTTGGCGTTCGATACCGAAGAAACGACTCGCTTCTTTAATCAGCGTATTGCTGATGGCATCGACGAAGACATGGCAAACAGCCTCAGAACCTATGTGGAAGGTTGGCCATCGGCGATGCAGTTGATCGCGTTGCAAGCGCAACATCAAAACCGTACATTGGCACAAACCGTAGAGTCGGTATCTCAGTTCAATCACGCGCATTTGTGGGATTATTTGGTCGAAGAAGTATTTGACCTACTCGATCACGAAACTCGTCATTTCTTGATGCAAGTTTCCGTGCTTGACCACTTCAATGATGAGTTGGTGTTTGCCCTCACCCAACGCGAAGATGCGCTTGGTTTGATCGAATCATTAAACCGCTACGGCTTATTCATCTACCCACTCGAAGGGGAGCAAAACTGGTTCCGATTCCATAACTTATTTGGCGAGTTTTTGTCTCATGAGCGCCAAGCGCGTATTCCTCAGCAAGAAAAAGATCTCCACCGCAATGCAGCTGTTGCCTGGTTACAACAAAAAGCACCGCACCAAGCGATTCACCATGCACAAAAGTCGAACGATAAAGACTTGGTGGTAGAAATTCTAAACGAATTCGGCTGGAAGATGTTTAACCAAGGCGAGCTCAGCACACTGGAAAGCTCAATTAATAAGTTGGATGCTGAGCTTCTGTTCAGCCACCCAAAACTTACGATGCTCCGAGCTTGGTTGGCTCAAAGTCAGCACCGTTATAACCAAGTAGGCCACCTGCTTGAAGAAGCGGAAGAGGAGCATAAAAAGCGTAACATTGAGTTAGATATTCATTATCAAGGTCAAGCAAACGCGCTGCTTGCTCAAGTAGCTATCAACAGCAACCAACCAGAGAAAGCACTCGAATTAGCGGAGCTAGCACTTAGCCAACTTGATAACACGATTTACCGTAGCCGCATTGTGGCAACTTCGGTTGTTGGCGAAGTTAACCACGTGCTAGGTAAACTCGACCGCGCGTTACCGATGATGCAACAAACCGAAAAATTGGCGCGTCAGTACCAAGTTTACCACCAAGCGTTATGGGCGATTTTACAACAAAGCGAGATTTTGATTGCGCAAGGTTACGTACAAGCCGCCTTTGAGCTGCAAGATTCCGCATTCCGTTTGATTGAAGATCAGCAACTTCAACATGTTCCTCTGCACGAGTTTTTGCTGCGTATTCGAGCGCAAGTGCTTTGGTGCTGGAACCGACTTGATGAAGCAGAGGAATGTGCCTACCGAGGTCTACAAATTCTCGAAAACCATTCGCCAAGTAAACACTTACACAGCTACTCGATGCTGGCGCGTATTGCGGTTGGCCGTGGCGAGCTAGACAAAGCCGGTAAATTCATTGAGCACATTCAACATTTGATGAAGCAGTCGACTTACCACGTAGATTGGACAGCAAACGCCTCACTATCGTTGATCCTGTTTTGGCAAGCGCGCGGGAATACCGATGCAATGCAAGAATGGCTCAACACTGCAGTTCGTCCTGAATCGGCATGCAACCACTTTTCACAATTGCAATGGCGCAACATTGCACGAGCACACATCAACTTAGGTCAATATACCGAAGCGCGCGCAGCATTGGATTTCCTCCAAAGTGAAGCTCGTCGAACCAACCTGATCACAGATACTAATCGCAACTTAGTGGTCGAAGCGGTGTTTGCTGCTCGTCAAAAAGACGAAGAGCAAGCAAAAGCTTTGCTAAAAGAAGCGTTAGTGATGACAAACCAGACGGGGATGGTAGGTAATTTCCTCATTGATGGCGCCACCATTGGCGGGCTACTGGAGAAGTTAAGCCTCCGCCATGAGTTAGGCGATCTAGAACGTCACCGCGCTCAACAATTGATGAAGGATATTTCCTCCAATCAGCGCAGCCGCTCTATTCACTTTGATGAAGACTTCATTGAGAAGCTGGTAAACCACCCTAACGTACCGGAACTAGTTCGCACAAGCCCACTGACTCAACGTGAGTGGCAGGTGCTTGGTTTGATTTATTCTGGTTTCAGTAATGAGCAAATCGCGCAAGAGCTTGATGTGGCAGGCACCACGATTAAAACCCACATTCGCAACTTGTACCAAAAGCTCAATATCGCCAATCGTAAAGAGGCCATTGTGACAGCTGAAAATTTACTCCAGTTGATGGGGTACTGATCAGCTCAAGAAAACAGATTAAAACCTAAAGTGAAATACAAGGGGTTGGCGTGATGCGTCAGCCCTTTTTTATGAGTCTAGAACGAGGGAAGTGCAATTTGCAAAGCACGTAAGTAACGTTGTTCATATAAAAAAATAGCCAACCGCAATAATCGCGATTGGCTTATATTTAGTGTGAACAAATTGTATTCACTAACAACGTCAGTTGGCTAGGTGACCCTCGGCTTAAGAAGGGTCGAGCATTATTATGCATTAATCATGCCAAAATGCAAAGACTTATTTTTGGGCACAGGATCTCATATAAAGTGAATTTGTCTATATAAAATATAGCAAAACGCAAATTAAATTATCAAATTGCATTTGCATAATGCAACAAACGTAGCCATTGATAGTACAGTTAATCATCTCAATAATGTAAACCAAATATTAAGATATCGTTGTATTTGAATCACCTCATAACCTGTAACAAAAATAAGCAATTGCTTGGATATAAAACCTATTAGCTACAGCACTATTTCATACTTTTTTCGTCGCAATGTTTGTATACTCTGTGCCATCGAAACGACTTAGCATTAGAGCAATGAACTACTTAATTACTTTCTTCAAAGGAATCGCCATGGGCGCAGCTGATGTTGTTCCTGGCGTATCAGGCGGCACCATCGCGTTTATCACCGGCATTTACGATACGCTGCTTGAGAGCATTCGACGCATTAACCCATCACTTTTCTCTATTTGGCGAAAAAAAGGGGTTAAAGCCGCCTTTAATCACATCAACGGTTTCTTCCTTATCGCTCTGTTTGCCGGTATTTTCACCAGCATTGCTACACTAGCAAAGTTGATCACTTGGCTTCTTGACACACACCCGATCCCACTTTGGTCATTTTTCTTTGGTCTGATTTTGGTATCGGTCTATCACATTATTCGTCAAGTTGAACAACGTGATCTTATCCGCTTCGTGACTTTACTCGTTGGTGTCGGGTTTGCTTACAGCATCACCGTGCTTAAACCTCTGCACATGGAACCAACGGCGATTAACACATTGTTCGCTGGTGCTATCGCGATTTGCGCGATGATCTTACCGGGCATCTCTGGCAGCTTTATCTTGTTATTGATTGGGATGTATGCACCTGTATTAGCCGCCGTGAAAGGTTTCCAAGTCGATACATTGGCGCTGTTTTTGTCAGGTTGTGTGATTGGTTTGCTGTCCTTTTCGCATCTATTGTCGTGGTTACTACGCAAGTTCCGCGATTTCACTCTGATGTTTTTAACAGGCTTAATGATTGGTACGTTACCAAAGATTTGGCCTTGGAAAGAAACCATCACTTGGCGCACCAATTCAAAGGGTGAGCAAGTGCCCTTGCTACAGCACAACCTATCACCATTTGAATTTGAACACGTGACATCACAACCTTCTCAGTTAGTGCTTGCCGTTGTGATGATGCTTGCTGCCATTGCGCTGGTTTTGAGTCTCGAAAAATTCGCAGATTCAGACAAGTAACTGCGGTATCAAATCAATACGGAATCAACAAACAAGAACGGAGCCAATTGGCTTCGTTTTTGTTTGTTGGCTAAGAGAAAATCATCGCAATTGAAAATCTTTATGGGCTTGATTCAAAAGCCCCTAAGCCGCGCGGTTATTTTGATCTCTGGCATCGAGGCACAACGCACAATTTATCTAGGCCACGAGTTGGCGAATGACGCTTCTGTGCTACGATGCAGGTAATGTTAAGTGATAAATGCTGAACCTTAATGAAAGTGTTACAAATCGCCGCTGTTTCAGCCGCACTGGTTGCGGGATTTTATGCCCCAACTTTACTAAAAAGCTTTTCTTCATCCACTCCGATCAAACCGATAGATGAGTATTGCGTTCTCTCTACTGCCTCGTGCGTTCAAGAGAATGTTACGATGACGCTCAACGCAGATACTGCTCAACCCTTGGTCCCTACTACTCTGAATGTTGAGTGGCACACAAGCGATGCTGAGCAACTCGTCCTAAGCCTTTCAGGAAGAGAAATGGAGATGGGAGAACCCAAGTTTTTACTGAAGCAAGTCGCTCCCGGTCGATATCAAGGTGACATCATTCTGCCGGTTTGCACTCAAGACGCCATGACCTGGGTTGGTGAACTCAGTGATGGAGAGAGTACCGTTTACCCTGCTATAAAAATGCAAAGATAAGGAATCGTTATGAGCCGCAATTGGTCCCTATTTCTCGTAGTTGCTTTCGCCCTCGGGTTTGGCGTAAAAAGCTATTTAGATAATCAGAAAACGAAGCCAGAGCAAGTGGATAGTTCCACCTCTCAACAAACGGTATTGTTTGGGGAAAATAACCAAGCCGTCAATATCTTCGATGTGAATGACCCTCGCATTCGAGTCGTCTATTTTGGTTTTACTCGCTGCCCAGATGTTTGCCCCACTTCGCTTGCTATGCTGGCAGGAGCCCTGAATCAAATCGATGAAGCGCAAAAAGCACAACTGCGCCCAATGTTCATTTCTTTAGACCCAGAGCGTGATGAGGCCGATGCCTCGGCGAAATATGCCCATTACTTCCATCCAATGATTGAAGGCCTATCGGCACCGCTTGATGTAACCACACCTTTGGCACACAACTATGGTGTTATTTTCCGAAAAACCGAATTGGAAGGCTCGGAGCTCAAATACACGCTTGATCACAGCTCTTACTTTTACTTCTTGAAGCCGGATGGCACGTTAATCACCAAGGTACCGCATACACTCTCGCCGGCACCGATTGTTGAAGCCATTTCAAAACTGACGACTGAAGGCTCCTCAAATGACAGTTAAGTCAGTGCTGAAACAGTTTTTCAGTTTCCTAACTCAAACCAACCCCAATGTCGAACAAGACGTCGATACGATCATTGACGCCATTGGGGGTATAGAAAACCTGCTAGAAACCGGAGCATGCGCGACTCGGCTACGTCTTACCCTCAGAACGACGTCCATCATAGATAAAAATGCACTCAAAAATCATGGCGCACATGGCATCGTGATATTGGATGAGCGTCATGTCCAAATCATATACGGCTTAAAAGCCAACACGTATTCGCAGATTATGGAAGAGCGCATCACAAAACAAAGTTAATATTTTCGCAGTATAGCTACCCTCTAAGATAAAGGGCGGCTATACTCTTTTGGCTTAATTAACTCACTTATTTATTAGCCAACGAAGAGGACACAAGATGATTGTATTGAATAACACTAACTGGGCATCGCAAGGGTAACCCTAACAGAACCAACTCTGTGGCATAACCACAACTCCCCTTCTCTGCCCGGTCTTCACCGGGGTCAACTCTATCCGAATTAGACCCTAATGCGATTTGTATTAAGGCGCTTTTTTGCGTCTGGGATAATTCAACAATGAATCAAACACATACTTTTTGTGACACATTAATTTCAACTTCAAACCCACTAAAACGATTGGGTTGGAAACCATTTTTTCAGCAACAACTGACACTAGACGATTACGACAACACTATCTTTGCTCGTGTGATTGCGCACCACCGAAGTGGTTACTTATTGGCGACAGAAACTGGGCAAGTTCATCTTAATGCCCACCACTCTCTACCCAATATGACCGTCGGAGACTGGGTTATCTTAAATGACGATCAGCAATTTGTTCGCTTACTGGATCGCTTGAGCCTCTTTAGCCGCAAAGCAGCAGGCAGCAAAGTGGCAGAGCAACTCATCGCCGCAAATGTGGATACCGTTTTTATCGTCTGTTCCCTTAACGACGACTTCAATTTAAGTCGTATTGAACGCTATCTCGCCTTGGCTCATGAAGCCGAAGTCGAACCCGTCATCGTGCTTTCCAAAGCCGATTTGTGTGACGACGTCAATGAACTCAAAAGCCAAGTACAGAAGCTAGACCCTCTGCTAGTCATTGAGACGGTCAACGGCTTAGATGCAGAAAGTACTTCTAAGCTCATGAGTTGGTGTAATGAGGGGCAAACCGTCGCTTTTATCGGTTCTTCAGGCGTTGGCAAATCAACTCTTGTGAATGCATTACTCGGGCAGCAAGAACAGGCGACTGGGCATATTCGTGAAGACGATAGCAAAGGGCGACATACAACCACATCGCGCTCTATCCATCTATTACCTGATGGCGGCATCTTGATTGATACTCCGGGAATGCGCGAGCTTCAACTAGCAGACTGCGAAGTGGGCGTCAGTGAGGCATTTTCTGACATTGAGGTTCTCGCTCAGCGTTGTCGCTTTGGTGATTGCCAGCATCAAACTGAAACGGGTTGCGCAGTTCAAGCTGCGATTGAAAATGGCAAACTGGAGGTTCGTCGTTTCAATAACTATCAAAAACTATTGCGAGAACAAGCCTTTAACGGCGCGACTTTGGCAGAACAACGAGCTCAAAGTCGACAGTTCGGGAAACTCACTCGAAATGCCATGAGTGATAAGCGCAGGCGCCAACAAAGTTATTGATTTGTTACGTTTGAGTTGTCAATAAAATCAAAGGAGACGAAAGTCTCCTTTTTAACAACTTTATTAAAAACCATTACTCATAACTAATGATAATTTTCAACATAAAAATCCCATTTAAATAACATTGAGCAAACATTTAATCCAAAAACAAACTAAAACTAGACACAAAATATTACCAAGCTAAGATATGTGATATTCAGCAAGAAAATGGCTGAATTTATAAAAACAGGATAATTGATAATCATGTGTCTTAGTGACCAGAAGCAATGCTCACCCCTTGCAATACAAGGGCATTATCGCCGTGTAATGATGGACTATTGCCCTGCTCGCTCTGGCATAAAATTGCAGGAATGATGTATGCAACACAACAGCCTCGTTGCCCGATTTGCTCGTGGTAACCTCGTCGTCCAGATCCTTGTCGGTATTGTCTTTGGTATTTTGCTCGCCACAATCTCCCCAAGCCATGCCGAAAGTGCAGGATTAATTGGTAGCCTTTTTGTTGGTGCTCTTAAAGCGATCGCGCCAATCCTTGTGTTTATTTTGGTTGCCGCTTCAATTGCGAACCAAAAGAAAAACCAGCACACGTACATGCGTCCAATCGTTGTACTGTACCTGATGGGTACGTTCTTCGCGGCGCTATCAGCAGTGGTTCTAAGCTTCCTTTTCCCGACCAATTTAACGCTTGTCACCGGCGCTGAAGGTGCAACGCCGCCTCAAGGTATTGCTGAAATTCTACGCACACTGTTGTTTAAACTGGTCGACAACCCAGTAAATGCACTAGTAGAAGCAAACTACATCGGCATTCTTGCTTGGGGTGTGGGTCTGGGTCTTGCGCTACACCACGCATCTGCAACAACGAAAGCAGTGTTTGAAGATCTTAGCCACAGCGTGTCTCACATTGTTCGCTTTATCATTCGTCTTGCACCATTTGGTATCTTTGGCCTGGTTGCTTCAACGTTCGCAACAACAGGCTTTAGCGCACTAGCAAGCTACGCACACCTTCTGGCGGTTCTTCTTGGCGCTATGATGATCATCGCACTCGTTGTAAACCCGGCGATCGTGTTCGTTAAAACTAAGCAAAACCCTTACCCACTTGTATTCCGTTGCCTACGTGAAAGTGGTGTAACCGCGTTCTTCACTCGTTCAAGTGCGGCGAATATCCCAGTAAACATGGCACTATGTGAGAAGCTAAAACTGGACGAAGATACATACTCAGTATCTATCCCACTAGGTGCGACCATTAACATGGCTGGTGCTGCAATCACTATCACAACGCTAACGCTTGCAGCTGTGCACACTATGGGTATTGAAGTTGATCTACTGACTGCGCTACTGCTAAGTATTGTGGCTGCGGTTTCTGCATGTGGCGCATCAGGTGTTGCAGGTGGCTCGCTACTACTTATCCCACTTGCGTGTGGTCTGTTTGGTATCTCAAACGACGTAGCAATGCAGGTTGTAGCGGTTGGCTTCATCATCGGCGTGATTCAAGACTCTGCTGAAACTGCACTAAACAGTTCAACAGACGTTGTCTTCACAGCAGCAGTTTGTAAATCAGAACAGCAAAAAGCTCAGTAAGACTGACAGAATAAATAGAAAGGGGAGCCGATGATGGCTCCCCTTTTTTATATACTAATTATTTGCGCTCAATTACGCGGTGGCCAGAGCCACCTCTTCAATTGAGAAATGCTTACTTGGCTCAACAAACTCTTGCTGTGCCGCGATAGTTTGCAGCTCCCACTCCCCTGCATGGTAAGTGGCGCTTAATACCCCGTAGCACGCGTCATGGCAGTGTTGGAAAGCTTGCTTAGGAGACCACCCCTTCAATAATCCAGCGGTGAAGATAGCCGAGATAAGATCACCCACACCCACAGGCTGTTTGGCAAACTCAAACTGCGGACGCTTCGCTAAGTAAATGCCTTCTTGCGTTGCCAGTAACATGTTGAAGCTGCCATTCTCTAGGCAGTAAAGGTGCTTCACTAGCACTATTTTTGGACCTTTCGCTAGTCCACGTTGGCATGCCGTGATCGCATCGTCTAACGAGTGGATTTCCATCTCTGCAAATTGGCTTAGCTCGAACTGGTTAGGCACGATCACATCTGCCATTAGCATCAGACGGTTTAACAAGTTTTCTGCAATACCCGGTGCCACAATGCAGCCTTTGTCTGGCGCGCCCATCACAGGGTCGCAAACATAAAGTGCGTTCGGGTTCGCTTGCTTCACCTTCGTCACGGTTTCTTCAACAGCAAGGCACTGCTCTGCGCTGCCTTGGTAGCCCGTCAACACAGCTTGGCATTTTTCCAATGCACCGATGTTTCCAAGACCACGAACTAACTCGCTGATGTCTTCAGCCGCAAACGCTCGCCCAGTCCAGCCTTCTTGATACTGCGTGTGGTTAGAAAATTGAACGGTATGAATCGGCCATACTTCGAAGCCCATGCGTTGCATTGGGAAAACGGCACTGCTGTTACCAGCATGACCAAAAGAAACATGAGATTGTATAGAGAGGATACCTTGCATAGTACCTTACCTCTTATTGTTGTTATCGATAGTTCAAAGACAGCGGCAAGCGCCAGTTTTGCGAAACCAGTAGTGTATCCGACAAACCAAGATTCTCTAACTCAATTCTCGTTAACTTCTTCAGAGTAAGTTGGAGCGCTGGTTTTCAACACCATCTTCTTGATTTCCATTTTGTCTTTATTCAGTGCGATTTCTAGGGTATCTCCTTCCCTTATCCCGAGTTGAGTCAGGATTACGCTTGGAATGACTACGGCGGTATCGTCACCGATTTTAACAGGTTGACTTATCATCTTTCGTCCTCCAAATGTCGAAAATGAGTTTTCACATCATTGGATATTTATTCCCAAGAGCCTTGTTCTGACTTGGGCTTGGCATAAGCGCCTAAAAACAAAGAGCCTTCCACACCGCGTTTGGGAAGGCTCTTTCATTATTATTTTTTAATTTGCTAAAGGCTCATGCTTGGCAGCAATCAGACCGTAAGCACTCCAGCCTAGGAAGGTGACGATTGAGCCCCACATCATCGCTTCGTAGCCGGAACCATATAGCGCGTAGAAGCTGTATAGGGAACCAATCAGAGCGATAATGTTGGTGGTTTTCATCTCGCGCTCTGGCACGTGCGCCACTTGCTGCATGATGAAAATTGCGCCCATACATAGGATGTAAGGAATAACGTTCGTTACTACCGCTAGGTTAACCAGCGCTTCGAACTGCTCGTTCAGCGTTGGAGAAATAGTCATTAAAGACAGCACCGATTGGATAACCGTGATGGCCACCATACCTTTGATTGGCGTACCACGTTTGTCCACTTGAGAGAACAATTTAGGGAAGAAGCCCGCATCAGAAGATGATTTGAACACTGACGCGATAGTGAACTGCCAACCTAATAGAGAACCCGCACAAGCCAATACCGCCATACCAGCAACCGCTTTACCTGCTGCTGAGCCAAGCATCACAGACCATACGGTTGAGAATGGTGCGGTAGAAGCGGCAAGCTCAGAGTTTGCAACGATACCAGAACAGATGTTTGTCGATACAATGTAAACCACCGCAGCAATCAACGTACCGCCCAATACTGCGATTGGTACATTCTTCTCTGGGTTTTCTACCGCTTCTGAGTTCGCACATGCCGATTCAAGACCAAGAAACGCCCATAGTGTCATGGCAATAGAAGCACTCACAGCTTCACCAAATGGTAGGTGGTGTGGGTTCCAAGCTTCTATGTACATGGTTGGGTTAAACCAGAACCAACCAACAATACCTAGCGAACATACCGGTAGGATCACACCCCATACCGTGAAGGTACCGATTTGACCTGTGATTTTCGCACCACCGAAGTTAGCGAAAGTACAAATCCAAAGAATGGCGATGGTATACAAACAGGTTTCGACCGGAGATAGGGTCACTTCAAAAAATGCGGAGCCGTAACCCACACAGGTAATCGCGATCGCAATATTCGCAATAAGGAGCGACAAACCGTAAGTCCAGCCCGCCATAAACGCACCCGATTTACCGAATGCGTAAGACGCGTAACCGTTCATACCGCCGTCACGTTTACTAAAGCGACCACATTTTGCAAACACATAAGCCAACGCCAAAGAGCCCGCTGCCGTGATCAGCCAAGACAACACAGAAATGGTGCCCACCTGCGCCAGTTTACTTGGCAGCATGATAATACCGGAGCCAGCCATATTGATGAACGTCAGAATGGTTAACTGCACCACCGACATTTTTTTAGTTTCAGTACTCATAAATTATTCTCCACGAATAAGCGGTTCGCACCGACGCCGGAGCGTGGTGCGAACGGGTAGATTAATCTTTTAGGACATAGCAATGTGCGGTAGTGCGACCGTCGACATCTTCAAGGTACACACCTTGGATTTCTGGCGCGAAGCCTGGGAATCGGTTGATGCCTTCTTCTAGAGATAAGAAGTAATCCACCACCTGTTGAGTCCAGATTTCACCAGTGATCACACAGATAATGCCTGGAGGGTAAGGCAGTGCACCTTCGGCGGCTACGCGGCCGACGGCCTCTTTAAGTGGTAGGTAATCGCATTCACCGCGGAAGTATTTACGTGTTGCCACGTCTGGTTTGTGAACCATTTGTGGGAAGTATTCACTGCGGAACATCGCTTTTTGTAGCTGTTTCACGTTCAGCTCTTTGTACATGTCATGCATTTCCTGACATAGCTGACGGATGGTGTAACCACGGTAGCGCTCTTTGTTCGCTTCGTAGACGCCTGGTAGCACGATACTGAGAGGTGCATCATCACGAATGAATTTTTCAAATCGGTTGATTTGCGCGACAAGGTGACGGATCTTACCCATATCTTCGGCAGGAGTGAGTAGGAACAAGATGGAGTTCAAGTCGCACTTCTCAGGGATGATGCCGTTTTCTCGAAGGAAGTTCGCCAATAGCGTTGCCGGAATACCGAAATCTGCGTAGCTGCCGTCTTCGGCAATGCCTGCCGTGGTTAGCAACAATTTACATGGGTCAACAAAGTATTGACCTTCGCCATAACCTTCAAACTTGTGCCAGTTTGCATCTGGCTCGAACATAAAGAACTTCTTGTTGGTCGCGATCACATCCGTGTCGTAACTGCCCCAAGGTTGACCTTCAATTTCATTTGGAATGAACGGACGAATTAACTCACAACTTTTGAGAATTTCTCTACGCGCTTCGATACCTGTCTTAACTGCGTCGCTCCATAAACGTAAGCCTGCTTCACCATCGTGGATCTTCGCGTTCACATCCAATGCAGCAAACAACGCATAGAAAGGAGATGTCGATGCGTGCATCATAAACGCGTTGTTAAAGCGTTTGTGATTGCAGTAACGAGCTTGGCCTTTGATATGGCGGTCTTTTTTGTGGATTTGCGACGTTTGAGAGAAACCAGCTTGTTGCTTGTGAACAGACTGGGTCACGATCACACCCGCATCTTCTGGTTTCAGATCCAGTAGCAGTGGCGAACAATCTTTCATCATAGGGATGAACTGCTCGTAGCCTACCCATGCCGAGTCAAACAAGATGTAGTCACAAAGGTGGCCAATCTTATCCATGACGTAACGAGCATTATAAATTGTACCGTCGTAAGTCCCCAACTGGATGATGGCCAGGCGGAACGGACGTTCATCTCGTGCACGCTCTGGAGATACTTTCGCGATTTGAGCACGAATATACTCTTCATCGAAACAGTGCTCATCCATACCACCAATGAAGCCCCAAGGGTTACGCGCCGTTTCTAGATAAACTGGCATACCACCCGCTTGGATTAACGCGCCGTGGTGATTCGACTTGTGGTTATTGCGGTCGAACAATACCAAATCACCTTCAGTTACTAGCGCATTACACACCACTTTATTTGAAGCAGAAGTACCGTTAAGTACGAAGTAAGTTTTGTCAGCGTTAAATACTTTTGCAGCGTGTGCTTGCGCTTGGTGTGCAGAACCTTCGTGGATCAGTAAGTCACCTAAGTCCACGTCCGCGTTACACAAGTCGCTACGGAATAGGTTTTCGCCAAAGAAATCGTAGAATTGTTTACCAGCAGGGTGTTTTTTGAAGAACTGACCACCTTGGTGCCCTGGACAGTCAAACGCCGAGTTACCCATCTCAACGTAGTGCGTTAATTGCTTGAAGAAAGGAGGGAGCAGACGACACTCATATTTAGTCACAGCTTCATTAATTTGACGGCAGTAGTAATCGATAGATTGTCTTTCTAAATCAATAACCCCCGTTAACCAAACGTAATCTTCTGCCGAAACTGGAGTTTCATCGGTCACTAAGAAAACAGGAATTCCGTACCCTGTTTCCGAAATCATTCTGTGCAGACCCGCTTTAATGTCTGCTGACGTAATAATAGCCGCACCAACGTCGGTTAATTCAACTTGTTCTAAAGGCAGTAAGTGACGATTAAATTGTTCATCTAAAGATTCAGCTAATAAGCTAAAGTCTTCAGGCATGTAATTACTAACACCTATAATTAAACGTTTCATTTGAAATATCTCTTTTTGTTCTTTAAAAATGACAAGGACAGATATTACAAACGAAATATTTATTTAAAATTCAAATTACAAATTTCGTGATTAAATTTTCATATTTAAAAGACTTATTTTATCGAATTAAAATTTAGAGACTTTCATCACTTTCCAGCTTCTATCTCAATGATATTGAAACGCACCTAAAAGGAAAGAACCTTCAATAATTATGTGACAACGCCCATTATTAAAAAGAAGGTTATTATAAGAAAATAAAGTTTTGAGATTTCCATCACTATATAATAAGTTAAATTATATTATTGCAGTTTAAAACACTCCACTTTTAACCAAATTTAAACACATAATAAAAGAGCCATCAACACATGTATTGATGGCTCTTTACTTTGGATATAAAGAAAAAACAACTTAATTGAATAAATGACTATCTAGCTTGACTCCACCATTCGACCATTGCTGATAACGCTTTACAGACATGCCTGACGAGTACATGGTATGTTTACAATCCATACACTCAACAAAATACAACCCACTCATTCCTGCCATAACGTGCAGCCTTCGGCTATCGCAGCGCTTGCAGGACAGGCGCTTTACTTTGGTGTTGACGTCAATACGCCGAGCAAAGTTTAACGTTTCGTGAGAGCATAAAGCGTCAACAGCACTATCTTTAAAAGGATGCTCACTAAGTAAATAATTAATGGCGTAATCGTACACCGGGGGGATTGAAGATTTTCCACTTTCAATATTACTTATCTTAGCAACGGAAACGCCTAATAAAGAAGCGAACTCAGCCTTACTGTACTCTAAGATAAATCTTGAAGAGATGAATTTATCTGCACTAATGATTCTCAACATACACAAATCTCTAATAGAAATAAAAACAGAGCAAACTAATTCGCTCCATTTCTGCTGAAACATGTAATGAAAAAGTTACTTCCTAGTGTAATTCTGCATATTATCTATGCTATTTTATTTTGTACGTCATCTTGCGCCTAATTAATTATAAAATCAATAATCCATGCCTAAATATAAAAACACAATTTAAGATTTATAATACAATTTTTAATTTACATTATTAGATAAAGTAATGAATACTATTCACCTATTACTCTGGGCATCAAGTATTGCTCTTCAATCATTATTACTATCAATTGAAGAGACTTGATTTGAGCCCAACAGGAGAAGTAGATAAAGAGGGAAATCCCTCTATTTGAAGATAAACATATCCCGCCTTAGCGAAGTACTAAAAATGTGTTGAAAAATCGAATAAATAGTATGCAATCCAGTAAATAAATCGCTTAGATAAGTTTACAGTCTGTAGTTGTGACCGACAGAGATACTGAGCCAGAAAGGCAAAAGAAAAGCCTCAATTATGAGGCTTATGGATAAGATAAATTATGGTTGAAGGAAATTCTGCGTGAAATCGAGCGCCTCTTTAGAGAGCTTTTTTTCGGTAGACGATGTGGTTGTCTGTCCTTCCGTCGTTGCTGTGGTCATGTCTGGCTGGAAGTTCGGCGCCGATGCTTCATCCCATGCGTTAGCATCGTCTTTATTTTCGTCACTCAGCACCGCGTTAAGCTCCTCCTCTGCAGGAAAATACGCTTCGCGTTTGTACACCTTGTTCAGCGCCCGAATAATGGAATGCTTTCTTACCATCCCTGACGCCAGCTTTCTTTGCAACGGTTTCGCTATAGATTGCAATCCAACGACGACGTCAACACCAATATTGGTCGCCACTTCGTCACGCAACGTACGCGCTGGCTGATACCCCATATTGGCAGCAAGAAACAGCCAAACATAAGCAATCGCATTGCCTGTTTTACCTTTGTCCTTCCACGCTTCGCCAGCATGATACATCGCCTCGGCGCTGCCACCTTCTGCGGCCCTTTCAAGCCAATAGCAGCCTTTGACCATGCTTTTTTCTGTACCAACACCATTTAGGTAACATAAGCCAACTTGGATCTTTCCGTCCGCACTGTCTTTTTCAGCCGCTTTCATAAACCAATAAAGCGCATCTGCACTGCGTCCTGCACTATTGTCTGGTGAAAGTTGCCATTCACCCATGTAAAGCATGGCATCAATACAGCCTTCTTCGGCTGCAGTTTCAATCAGTTGGTTACCTTTGGGAATATTTTTTTCCGTTCCGCGACCAAAAACCAACGCTTTGCCTGTCGCAAATTTCGCTTCGGTATCACCTTCCATTCCGGCAATGGCGGTACGCCAAAAGTTTGCCTGCTCTTTTAAAATCACATCTTCACGCATGCGCTCACTCAAGCGAACAATACCGTACATTCCCGTCACGTTGTCCAACTTAGCGGCTTTATCATACCAATACAGCGCTTGACGAATGTTGTCCTTCTCGGCTTCTTTCGCTAGAAATAAAATGGTGGGGATATGCCCGGTTTCTGCTTTGAACTCACGCTCTTTACGCTCTTGCTCTCGCGCTTTTTGCATCGCCTTTCGATAAGCGGCTTCGCGAGCTTTCCTCTCTGCCTCGAGTCTCTGTTTCCGCATCGACAACGAGATCATCCACACAAATATCAGGACGAGTGAAAGGCCAGTTGCCGCAATGGCAATGCCCATACTACTCATAAATAGCCTCTTTTGGTTTCAGGGCCCAATTCATCTCCCTCTCAGGGAAATCTTAAGATTACGCGCCGACATAACGCCGACTACCTTCATTATATAACGACCACTTAGCGAAAATCTGAAGCTTGCCAAGACTTAATGGCGGTATTTTATTCAATATCACTGCAACTTATTTTTAATTAAAAAATATCGCTGCGATTTTTATAGAACTTAATCACGGTTTTGGGGCTGAGATATTCTCCTCCCCTATCATCCCCCCTTGCTCCTCCTATAAAAATTCACATTTTAATGATGTGCAGAAGCTCTCACTATGCGTCTGTTTTATTATTTAATTTGTGAACAAAATCGACTGTGACAGAAAATTTTCACTTGTAAAAAACTTAACTGCCTGCTCTCACATTTTGCTGATGATTCAGTGTATTAGCATCTAGTTGAACATTTCCTTTTTCGGCATCTGCCTTTCTAGCGTGTGCGAAACCTTCTTGATGACTGAGTCAGCGAAGGCAGCGCGCAGCTCAATATCAATTCAATAACAATGGATTTGTAAACGTGGACAATAAGACATTTAAATTATCAACAATTGCCAAAACCGTACTGCCTTTGATTTCCGTCGCAGTCATCAGCGGTTGTGGTAGTGATAGCACGAACGAAGATACGACGAACCCAGGCTCAGGCTTGTACCCTGCGGGAGAGAACGAGGTCGTCATTTATTACAAACGCGACGTGGCGTCCGCTTCAACGGCCAGCGACTACGAAGGTTGGGGCTTGCACCTGTGGAACGGTGAAGGCTGTACCAGCACAGATTTAGACGCAATGGGCATTCCTGGCACAGGAACGGATTGGTCGGCACCGCATCCATTCGATGGCATCAACGACACCTACGGTGCTTACTACGTACTGAAAGTGAACCCAGATGCCTCTGACCCACACGAATGCATGAACTTCATTCTGCACAAAGGTGATGAGAAAGCATTCGGCAGTGCAAACTCAAAAGTGGAGCTGACGAAAATCGGCGAATCTAAAGGGTTGTTTGGCTTCCACGGCAGCAGTGAGCTTTACTACGAGCCAATCGAAGAACGCCCTGTTGATATTGATGGTCAAAAAGCGCATTGGCTAGATGCCAACACCATCGCGTGGGAAGCGGCGGCCAATGCGGATTCCATGAAGCTGTTCTACAGCCTCAGCAACGATATTAAAATGGATGAAGACAAGCAAATCTCCGGTGGCACGGCGGTTGAGTTGACGAAAGCAGGTGATTTATCTGATGGTCTGAAATCACGCTTCCGTCACCTTGCTAGCCTCCAAGCTGCAGGCATTGATGTCGATGACGCGACTCTACGCACGATCCTGAAATCACAAATCGTTATGGTAGCTTACAACGCAAATGGTGACGTCATTTCTGCAACTGAAGTGCAAAAGCCGGGCGTTCTCGATGCAGTATTTGCCGATTCCAAGGCAGGTAACGCGATTGGTCAAGAACTCGGCGCAATTGTGGAAGGCGGTGCCGCAACCTTCAAACTATGGGCACCAACTGCCCAAGATGTTGATCTGATAATCTACGATGAAAACTTAGCAGAAGAAGCGACCGTTGCCATGACGGAAGACCCAGCAACAGGTATCTGGGTTTCTGAGGCACAAAGCAACGTTGTCAACAAATACTATCGCTACCAAGTTAAGGTATACCACCCAACAACTGGCGTCGTTGAAACGCGTTTGGTAACAGACCCATATTCAATGAGCTTGTCTAAGAACTCACGATACTCGCAAGTGGTTGATTTAGATGATCCAAGCTTAATGCCTCAAGATTGGAAAAACTACGCGCGCCCAACGGTTAAAAAAGACGAAGACCATGTCCTTTACGAGTCACACATTCGTGATTTTAGCTTTAATGACAGCAAAGGCACGCCAAGTCTTGATGGCAAATATCTTGCCCTTACAGAACCTGAGCGTGAGTCTGTATCTCACTTACAAGCTTTAAAAGACGCTGGCCTAACAACGCTACATATCCTGCCAGCATTTGATATTGCAACCGTGGATGAAGACGCTGACCAGCGAGTCGATATCACCGACACCGTGGGTAAACTTTGTGGCATCAAGCCAGAAGCCTCCATTTGTGAGACCGAAGACGACGGCAAAGTGATTGAAGAGGTATTAAACAGCTACGACCCAACAACGGGCAAAGCACAAGCGTTGATGAACGATCTTCGCATGCTAGACAGCTTCAACTGGGGTTACGACCCATACCACTACACCGTGCCAGAAGGCAGTTATGCGACCGATCCTAACGGGTCTAAGCGTATTCTTGAGTTCCGCGAAATGGTTCAAGCGACGCATAAAATGGATCTGAAACTGGTCATGGACGTCGTGTACAACCACACAAATGCATCTGGTGTGAACGAAAAATCAGTACTGGATAAAATTGTCCCTGGGTACTACCACCGCCTAAACGTCAACACTGGCGGCGTAGAAAACTCAACCTGTTGTGATAACACCGCAACCGAGAACCTAATGATGGGTAAACTGATGGTTGACTCATTGATGGTGTGGGCGGATGACTATAAAGTCGATGGTTTCCGTTTTGACCTTATGGGCCACCAGCCGAAAGATGTCATGGTTTACGCACTTGAAAAAGTCCGTGAAATTGATCCGAATACTTTATTCTACGGCGAAGGCTGGGACTTCGGTGAAGTCGCGCAAAACGCTCGCTTCGATCAAGCGACACAAGTCAACATGGCGGGGACAGAAATCGGTACTTTCTCTGATCGTCTGCGTGACGCAGTTCGTGGCGGAAGCCCGTTTGATGGCGGTGTAGATTCAGAAGGTAAGCACCCACTTCGCTTCAACCAAGGCTTTGGTAACGCTGCTTACCCGAACGAAGAAACCAAAACTGACGCAGAATCTGTGAATGGCCGTCTACACAACCAAGATCTGGTTCGTCTAGGTATGGCTGGTAACTTAGCTGACTACGTCCTTCTGGATTACAAAGGCGAAACCAAACTTGGTAAGAATGTTGATTACAATGGTGCTCCAGCAGGCTACACAAAAGTGCCATCAGAGAACATTTCCTACGTGTCTAAGCACGATAACCAAACGCTGTGGGACAACAACGCTTACAAGATTGCGACAGGTACTTCATCTGCTGAGCGAGCACGAATGCAGTCTGTATCACTATCAACGGTGATGCTAGGTCAAGGTATTCCGTTCATTCACATGGGTTCTGAGCTATTGCGCTCTAAGTCAATGCAGCGTGACTCGTACGATTCTGGTGACTGGTTCAACCGTGTATTCTTCGATGGAAGCGACAATAACTGGAACGTTGGTCTACCACGTGAAGACAAAGACGGTGCAAACTGGGAGTTGATCAAAACCATCGTCGGTGACAGCACGACGAAACCAGACTCAACAGACATCGAGCTGACGAAGCAACAATTCCTAGAGCTACTAAAAATCCGCAGTACAAGCGAACTGTTCCGCTTAGACACCGCGCAAGAAGTGATGAATCGTGTTGATTTCCGCAACGTGGGCCAAGACCAAGTAGAAGGCTTGATTGTGATGTCTATCGACGATGGCACATCAGCAGGTGCCGATTTGGATTCGAACTACGATGCTGTCGTGGCCGTTGTGAACTCAACATCAACTGAGAAATCTTTCAAAGTTGCTGGCGCAACTGGTTTCGAGCTGCATGAAGTTCAACAAAACTCTGCGGATGACATCGTGAAAGGTGCAAGCTTCGCCAATGAAACGTTCACAGTACCAGCACTGACAACAGCGGTATTCGTACAGCCACAAGACGGCGCGCAAGGTGCAGGCCTACCAGTAAACACGGACAATAAAGACGTATCGAGCATTCCTCCTTACGGCGAAACTGTGGTTTACGTCAAAGGCACCATGAACGAGTGGTCAGATAGCAGTGACTGGGCGATGACCTTTATTGGCAACGGCATGTACTCTGTAACTGGCGTTCTTGAAGCAGGTGAACACGAGTTCAAATTTGCGGACTCAGGATGGGCAAATCCAAACATCGGTTGTGATGCTGCGGATTTGGCTTCTGGCTCACTAGACTTAGGCTCTGCGGGGAACTGTACGTTGTCTGTCGCTGAAACTGGTAAGTACAACTTCACTCTGAACGCGTTACACGTTCAAGATGAAAGCGTAGAAAAACCTGTCGTTTCAGTGACGAAGTCAGCAGATGCACCAACGTTCGGTGAAACAGCACTTTACCTACGTGGCACTATCACCACATGGGATACTCCAGCGCAAGACTCAACTGCGAAGTTCAGCTATGTAGCAAATGACGTTTACTCGCTAGACATTGACCTAGCGGCGGGCAACTACGAGATGAAAGTGGCGAGCGCAGACTGGGCAGCAGACACCAACTTCGGTGGCGAAGGTAGTGTTGAGCTTGGTAAAGCGCTAACGATGGAAGTCGGTGGCGGTAGTGCAAACCTGAAAATTGCGATTGCAGAAGCGGGAAATTACAACTTCCACTTCAACGCGGCTGACAAGTCGGCGCCAATCGTGACGGTAACGAAAAACTAGTTTCATTTAAAAACATCCGTAATGAAAAAGGGGAAGCATCACGCTTCCCCTTTGTTTTGTTGGCATCACTAAATGGTGGATACCAAAATCAAAAAGGTGTTAGTTTCCCCAAATCTGTTCAACAAACTCAGGATGATCAATGAATGGATTGCGATTGCCCTGAAACTCAAACACTTGTTGATTGCGGTTTTGTTCTTTTTCACTAACGGGATCATTTTTGTGCCAACGTTTCAGCATGTTTAACATCCAAGGTTCAAAAACCGTTGAACTTGAACCATCAAGGACAGCATCCGCATTACTTGAGTTACCTTCCCAGTTACCTACAACATTTTCATAGCGGGTTGCCATGTAGAAATAGGCACGAGCAAAGTCGCCTTTGAACTCATCGATCGGCTCAAACACCGTACCGGAATAACCTAGGCTAGTACTTGCTTGACCAAGTTTAGAACCATTACTAGACACGTACGTCGCGGTGGCAACTTCACCAAATGGCCAGTTACTGCGCTTCGCGTTCACATAGCCATCGGTCGCAAACAAATGGTGACCATCTGAGTTCATCGGTTCAACTTTGCCGCCAAACCAGCTTTTCGGGAACGAGTGTTCACGGTTGTAGCAATCCCCTTCTTGGCTATATTGACCACATTGGTCTGTCACTTTCGTGAAGCTGATAGCATCACTGCCCGCAGGTTTCTCTGAATACATATCGAGAATAGAGCCATCATTTTCGTAATAGCGATCAATATCAGCATCTTTTACCAAGGTCCACACCGCAGAATAACCTCGGCTAGTGTGGTTGTTGATGATGTTAAACAGCGCCGTTTTTAGAGCGTAGCCCGTCTTGCCAGACGCCGCTTGGTAGTAACCATCAACCACTGGTGGGCTCGTGGTTGAGTCACCTAACGTAAAGTCGGTGGTTTCGCTTTTCGCAAATTCAGCGCCAGAAGCAAGAGTCTTATCTCCCACCTTCAACGCGTAAGACCCCGAACCATTGCCACAGCAAATGCCGTCGCCATAGCTGTCTTGAATCGTAAATTGGTAGTTACCATCGGCTAAACACATGGTCTTTTCAACAGTGGTTGACGACTCATACCCCTGACCAGAGAAAAGCACTTGCGCTTGGCTATTTTTCAACTCCCAGCTAGTTTCTGAGCCATAGTTGTCCGTCGTGAGTGTAAGAAGCACTTCATGATCACTACAACTTTCTACAGGAGGTTGTGTACTTGTCTCGGTCGGTTGAAAATTATCGATGTAGACAACTTCTGAGCCGTCAAAACCGGCCTCGTCATAAAAACGCAACCCGACATTGATGGTCTTGTTCGAACTCGCAGTATAGTTATGCGCCAGCTCTTGCCACTGGTTTACCTGCTGCGGATCTGAGTAATTGTGATAACCATCAACCACCAGACGTGCTTTTACATTTCCTTCGGTGTGATAAACCGAGACAGAAAACGGATAGGTTTTCCCTTGCTCCACATTAATGGTTTGCAAAAGGTCAGTGTTGCTTTGGGTACCTGTATTCACGACGACTTGAGCAGCCAGGCCGCCCGATTTGATTTGTTCGCTGCTTGGCGACACCGCGATGCCAGCGTCAATCACTGACCACTGCGTAGGCGCACTGCCATTCCACTGTTCAAAGTCACCATTGAGAATTTGGCTATATGCAAGCGGAGAGCTAATAACAGCAAGAAGACAGAGGGGTTTCGTTATGGATTTCATTATACTTTTCCATTAGTTATGTAAATCCCAAACACGATAAACATATTAGTAAGGCATAAGTAATCCTTCGGTCACACTTTTACGTTGCACAAGTGTTAATTTACTTTTTAATGTGCAGCTTATCTCACAAATATCTACCTGCCGAAAACAAACGCCAATGCAAAAAGCGAAGCAACCTGTTGGCTACATCGTTGGAAAACCATTAAGGGAAAAGTAAAACGGACGGAAAAAAGCCAAGTGTGCGCCTATGGGGGGTCAGCAACAACACTTGGCTTGTGTATGAGAAAAGCTTCTGGTCAGCTCAACTGATGAGCGGTGATTCTGGATACTTCCTAGGGTGTAACCGCAAAGAATCGACCTTGTAATGGCGACATCGGAATTTGATATTGACCATTGCTTGGCGTAATTTTTTCATTCGTGAGCAGATCCACCAACTCACCAGTACTAACACTTTCCTGATTAAGAATAATTGTTCTCGCGCTTTTCGAAGTGTTTAGCGCAAACAGTACTTTGTCTGTACCAGATTGTTTCAAGTCCACATAACTGCCGTTACTCGCAACTAAATTCGTGCGTGACCCCTGATACAATGCTGGGTGCGCACTGCGCATCGTCATCAGCGATTTCACGTAAGCTTTGAGATCGGCTTGGTTTGCGTCAAGTGTCGCCGTCACACCTTCAATTTTTGCACTGCTGCGCGCAACGTGATCATCGCACAAACCTTGAATGGCGCAGGTGTTGTTGTCTTCTTTTGCGGCAAAACCATCCACTTGATCCCCGATTTCATCACCGTAGAACAACGTGATTGGCCCGGTGTACGCAGCTTGGAAGGCAAACGCGGCTTTATGGCGTAACCAATATTCTGCATCATTCACATCCGCCAAGTTTCCGCGTTGCAACAAGTCACCAAAGCGTACTAAATCATGGTTGCCGATCATCAAATTCGGCTGCGCATGCGTTGGATATTGGTTGTGTGTGCTATAGCCGTTGTCTAGCCAATCCACACCGCGACCACCCACGCCACTCTCGTTCACGGCCAGTGTTTCTACGATGCGATAGCGCATCGGGAAGTCAAATGCAGAGCACAATGCTGGATCGCTGTTCGATCCATACGCCTCATTCGCGATCTCAGACTCCCCTTTCCAAATCTCTGCCACCATGTAACCCAACGGATTCACTTGTTCACCTTTGCTATTGGTGTACGTCACACTTTGTGAGGCTTCATCGACAGCTTTACGAAGTTGTGTCCAAGCGTCTGTCGGAACTTGATAGGCTTGATCTAAACGCCAACCGTCAATTTTGAGTTCTTTGATCCAATACGTCGCCACCTCTTTGTAGAAATCGAGACTGGCCGGATAATCAACCGGGTTGCTTGATCCAGATGGCAGCAAACCGGAAGGTGAGGGTTTGATCAAACCATCTTTGTGATGACCAAATACGCCATCAAAAAACACGTATAAACCGCGCTTGTGTGCTTCTTCGACTAGAGTTTTCGCGGTCGCTAAATCACCAAATTTTGGGTCGATCTTAAAGTAATCTGTCGCAAAATAGCCCGTGGCGTCCAAACGATCGGCCCAGTGATCTTGTCCTGCTATCGCTTCAGACTCAAAAATCGGCGTCAACCAAATCGCGTTCATCCCTAAATCTTGGATGTAATCAAGTGAATCAATCACCCCTTGCAAATCGCCATTATGGTGACTGGTGCCATAGCCCGTACCGTGACCAATGCTTGCATCACCATCCACAAAACTCTCGACCATGATTTGATAAGTACGAAGTTGGTTACTTTGCTCCATGACATTGGCTTGGCAAGCATAACTGGTATCCGGTAGCGGAGTGCTGCTATTAGTATCGCCACCACCAGAAGAATTACACGCAGATAAAGCACCAATCACACTTAACGCAAGCAGCGATCGATACAGGCGATGGTTACGTCGGACGTTACGCATTTTACTCTCCCTAACTTACTCAAGTTAAATAAAAACATTTGAGTAATAAAATTAACCCCAACATGCTTCCCATGTAGGAGTTAATAAATAAAAATAGATTTTAAATAACTTAATGGAATATTATTGACACTTATTTACCATAACATGAAGAGGTTTGCCTTTTCCTTCAAATTGAAGGCTCCAAACATATTTCCCGTCTTCTTTAATATCAACTGAAGTATCTGTACCGTAACCACCAAATGTTAATGGTGTTAATTCTCCAACGTTCATTCGATTGCCTTTTGCGGTAAATTGTGGGAACCACAATTCGGTCGCATACTGCATTTTGTAGGAACCTACTTTTTCCTGAACCACAGCTTGGTAGAAGTTATTTCCTTTGTAGGTATATTGACGTTGAGGCACGTGTTTCCAGTCGGAATCCGCAAACGTACCCACCACAAACAATGGTTTAGAAATTGGTCCTTTCGCCGTGCTATCTGGGTTGTCACACGCTTTCATGAAAGCAACCACTTCGTCTTGAGGCATATTCACAACAGGCTCTGCGGCCGCTTCTGGTTCTGCTGTCGATTGACAACCCACTAAGGCAACAAGTAGGGCAGCAGCAAGAGAGGTCTTCATCATGTTCATTTCACGTAATTCCTTTTTAGTATATCCAAAGCAAAATAAACTCAACGTTTAAAAGAAATATTAATCGTTATTAAAATGGAAATATCAAACGCTAAATAAATAGAGTCGGGTTGCGAATTTAAATTACTTCGAGAAGTTCATTTATTTCCTAAGTACAAAAAATAAGTTAGGAGCTGTCAATAATTATTGATCTAACCAATATAAAAAACAAAACAATAAAAATAATTATGTGAATAAGATAACTCTATGTAGGGGTATTTTTATTGGTTTATATTCTATGAAAAAAGGCCAGCATTTTGCTGGCCTTTTATATTCAATTATTTTTTATTTACGGCTTTCACAAACACTTGTTGCGCACCTTCAATACCCAGTTCTTTTGCTTCATCGAGCAAGGTGAGTGCTTTCGGAATATCGTTCGCTGCGACTGCCGCTTCAATTGAGCTGTGATAGTAGCTAGTGAGATCCGTACCTTGAGGAATGTTGTCGTTTTTCGCAACAATCTTGGTATTCACGATATCATTTGCGGATACCGACAAACGGAACTGACCCAGTGGGCTGTGTTTCGCTAAAGGGTCTGCAATATCTGGCGGCTGAGTGTGGCGCGCCATGGCGAAGGCTTTTGCAGGATGCAGAACTTGCGTACTGCCTTTTAGATCAGCGGAAGTCGTGTACACCAATACATGCAGATCGTTACCTGTCATGTCTGGAATCACATTGAGATCAAGTACGAATTTATCGTTGTCCAACAGTTTTGCTGGTTCGTACTTAAACTTTGAGAAATCGGCTTGGTAAATGGTTTCTCCTGCCGAGTTCATCACTGCGATATTAGGAGCATAAAATTGAAGTTCTTTACTTACGAATGTCTCTAATTTGATATCGAGACTGCCACGGTTGCCCGGAAGAGCAAACGCTGCAATAGCGCCAGCACTGTTACCATCCAACAGCATTTGGCTTTTATCAGTCAAAGCGAATTCAGTAACCACAGGTACATCAACCGTTACCCATTGAATATCACCCGATTGAGTGATCACTTGTTGCTGACCTTTTGGACTCATCTCTACTTGTTCTACAGACGCACAACCAGTAGCCAACATGCCCAGCAGTACGGGAGCAAGCCATTTTTTCATTACTGTCTACCTCGACTCTTTATTGTTTTTTAAATAAATACAGCCAGATAAGTTCTGGCTGTATCATTCTAGGACAATTTAGGACTTAGTGGTTAGATGATTACCACCAAGCTTCAGCTTGTACACCGAATTGAAACGTATCGTCTGAACGACCGTTGTCAAATGCGTTTGAGTTGTCGTCTTTATCAGCCGTTAGGTAAGACGCGTAAACGCGGATTTCAGGACGAGCCCAGAAGCTAGAGCCAGCAGACCATGCTTGAGCAACAGTAAACTTGGTGTATGAGTCTGTAGCACCATCTAGGTCATCTGAGCCGTAACCAGCTTCAAAGATAGTTTTGTGGTTGTCATCCCATTTGTACATAGGGCGAACAACAACTGACATGGTCTCTAACTTATCCATGCTACTCCACATATCCTCACCTACTGCGTATACTAGTTGGTGACCCATTTCCCAGCTGTCACCCATACCGATTACACCCCAGTTGATTAGGCGGTAACCTGAAGCGCCATCAGCAGCTTCTGCGCCGTACCAGTTACCACCACCATAGTATGCCATCGTTTTTGAGTAGCCTTCTGTACCGTACTGGATAGCCGTTTTGTTAAATCCAGAAGATAGACCTTGAGTTAGCTCAGCAGTTAGCATAACGCCATCTTGAGCTGCTTTTGCTCCAGCTGATGCATCGTCTGTCTCGTTGATCATTGCGTAAGCCGCACCAAGCTCAAGCGAGCCATTTTCCCATACAGGAAGACCAGCATAGCGCACATCAAATGTATTTACGTTTACAGCTCCGCCATTGTTACCTTCATCTGGTGTATCACCATCAGGATTCCAAGGTGGAGTATCATTACGGTCGTTACGTACCCATGCAAAAGATAGTTTGCCTGGGCCAGCTTCGATGTTCTCAATACCAGCACCTGCACCGGACATATCCCAGTAGTAGAAGTCAGAGATATGGATGTCGTGACGTTGGTAGTAACGTTTACCTGCCCATAGAGTCGCTTCTGGCGCGAAATCTAGAATGCCTTTAGCTTGAACGTTGAACTGACGCAGCGCAAATTTAGCGTCATCATCTTCTGTTGACTCCCAGTCGTTAGAACCATTAGAGGTCATTGCTACCATTGAGTCTACATAGAACGTTTTACCATTGTTGTTGTATACTTCTTTACCTAGTTGAATCTCACCATAAACATCACTTTCATTACCTAGACGACCGATCTGACTCTTTTTGAAATCGATTTGTTGACCACCGTCAGCGTTCACGCCAACGCCAGCACGCATGTAACCGTGGAAATCCACTGCGAACGCAGAACCAGCAGCTAAAGTTGCAGCCACAGCAGCAGCAATTGCACTTACTTTTTTCATTCTTAACTCCATTAAGGGTATTTATAATTCTGTCTTCCCTGCTCACTCTTTTAGGTGAATATAGGCAGTAAAAACACACCTAAAGAAAGAGAGGTAAGATGGGAACGAATCCCCGTTTGTTTCAACAGTTATGAGATTACCCGAGGCGTACAAGGATGACTTCCTCCGCCCCAAACTAATTTAGGGGGGATGAGAAGGGAGTAGAAAATTTACCGAATGGTGTTTTTTCGAGTCAGATCACCAATCTAGGGAGGAATTAGTAAGTTTATTCGGTTTTGAGCCGCTACAAAGTGATAGCCATTTCATATTTTTGACTCTAAGCCGTCACATAAAGTAATTAAATTACATGAATATTTTTATATTTAGGGTGGTTGACCTTAGTAAGACAAAGTTTTTAACTTATAGTTTCCTAAAGGTAGCAATAAATATTAAATAAAGTATCTCCGATGACACGACTTCTCTCTCGCCCTTACCCCTTGGGTGCAACTGTAAATAAAGAAGGTTGTAACTTCTCTATTCACGCACCAGGGAATAAAGACATAAAACTCGCCCTGTTTGCAGACGATGGCAGTTACGCGCTTCATGATTTACCGAATGAATACGCTGGCATACGTCATACTTTTATTCCGGATATTAAGCCGGGGCAAAAATACGGTTACCTTGTCTCCCACAAGGAAGAGCCACTATTAATTTCTGACCCTTACGCAAAGTCAATTGATAAAGCCCTCCACTACCACCCTCCCTACTCTCCAGCCAAAAGTTTCGATATGCCGAAGTGCATCGTTATCGAAGATAATTTTGACTGGCAAGATACGGATCATCCGCGTATACCCAGAGAAGAGATGGTGTTGTTTGAGACACACGTCAAAGGGCTTACCCAACTTCACCCAGAAGTTGAGGACAAGCTGAAGGGGCGCTATTTAGGTCTTGCATCACCTAAAATGCTGGCCTTTTATGAACAGCAAAACATCAACACGCTGCAATTGCTACCTGTCGCTGCGTGTATGCATGAGCCTCACCTACTAGAGATGGAAAAGGTCAACTATTGGGGGTACAACCCTTATCTCTTTATGGTGCCTGATCCGCGCTATGCAGAAAAAGACGCCGTCACAGAGCTCAAAACAACGATTCGAGAACTGCACAAAAACGGCATCGAAGTGATTCTCGACGTAGTTTACAACCACACCGCAGAGGGGGGGGAAGGGCCTACAATTTTTAACCTGAAAGCGCTCGATTCCCGTTTTTACATCAAACATGGCAACCACTTCGCAAATTACACTGGCTGCGGAAACACGGTCGATCTCACCTATCAACCCGCTTTAAATCTTGTAATGGATACATTGCGCTACTGGGTTAGCGAATTTAAAGTCGATGGTTTTCGTTTCGACTTAGCCGCAACGTTAGGGCGTCAAGGCGATGATTACAACCCTGAAGCAGCTTTCTTTAAAGCCGTCGCGCAAGACCCAATTTTGCGTGAAACTAAATTGATTGCCGAACCTTGGGATATTGGTCCAAATGGCTACCAAGTGGGTAACTTTCCATTTGGCTGGAACGAGTGTAATGACAAACTGCGTGATATTTCCCGCAGTTTTTGGCGCGGTGATCAAGGCTATTTAAAAGAGTTTGCCACTCGATTAATGGGCTCTCGTGACATTTATAGTGCAGCGAACTGGCCATACAAACTCACGGTGAATTACATCACGTATCACGATGGCTTCACACTGCAAGATTTAGTGTCTTACAAGCACAAACACAATGAAGCTAATGGCGAAGAAAATCGCGACGGCCACGGTGACAATCGCTCAGAAAACTACGGTGTCGAAGGCGAGACGGAAAATCTGATGATCATCGCCACGCGTGAGAAGCAAAAACGCAACCTTATTGCCAGCTTGCTGTTTGCTTTTGGAATCCCACACATCCTCACTGCTGACGTGCTGTCTCACACCCAAGGCGGTAACAATAATGCCTATTGCCAAGATAACGAAACCAGTTGGCTTAACTGGGGAGAAACGGAGCGTATGCAACATTTCAAAACGTGGATGTCGCAAATGGTCGCCAACCGAAATCAATACATGGTGCCATTTATCCGAGCTTTCAGTGGCGAAAACCGCAATAACAACCGCATTTTCTGGCGCCGAACAGACGGTCGCTTAATGGAGCATGATGATTGGAACCGTTTAAGCTCTGTCGCACTTCACCTTGGCATCGGTAAAGAAGGACAAGAGCTGGTCTATCTCATCAACCAAACTAACGCCACAGCGCGCTTTAAGCTCCCAAATGAGCGAAAGCAAGAATGGGTAACGATCTGCGACACAAACGTACGTAACCTCAACCCAGGACATGCTGAAGGTGAGGTTTTGCTATCACCTACTTCGATGGTGATTTTGCACTATCAACCAAACCAACGCACACCAAAAGGTGAGCAAACGCATAGCTAAATTATAAACGCTCCAAAAAAGCAAAGCCGATGCATCTCTGTGCTTCGGCTTTTTTATTGGTTAGATTTACTTAACTCATTATTCGCAAGGTGGCGCTAGGTGAATCAGAGCCAATCCACCCAGTGACGTTTCGCGGTATTTCTTGTTCATGTCTTTGCCCGTTTGGTACATGGTTTCAATCACCTTATCCAACGAGATCAAACATTTACTATTACGCTTTAATGCCATGCGAGAAGCATTGATCGCTTTCATTGCACCCATTGCATTACGCTCAATACACGGTACTTGCACTAAGCCACCAATTGGGTCACAAGTCATGCCTAGTGAGTGCTCCATGGCAATCTCGGCCGCAATACAAATTTGCTCATTGCTGCCACCACGTAGCGCGGTTAAGCCAGCTGCCGCCATCGAAGAAGACACGCCGACTTCGCCCTGACAACCCACTTCTGCCCCCGAGATAGACGCATTAGTTTTGTACAAGATGCCAATCGCACCGGACACAGCAAGAAAGTCTTTAAGCTGTTTAGTATCGAGCTCTTTGATGAAGCGATGGTAGTACATCAATACCGCTGGAATCACACCCGCCGCACCATTGGTTGGTGATGTCACCACTTGTCCACCAGCCGCGTTTTCTTCACTCACAGCAAAAGCAAACAGGTTAATCCAATCCATGATTTCCATTGGATCGTTTTCGATTGCTGCATTTGCTTCAAGCTTTTTCAGCAAGTTAGGCGCACGGCGGGTCACGTTCAAGCCACCATCCAAGATACCTTCTGTCTCGAAACCGCGCTCCATGCAACGCGTCATCACACGCCAGATCTGTTCTGCGCGTTGATTGATGGCTTCCATATCCTGAAACGCTTGTTCGTTTTTCAGAATCATACCGCCGAGGCTCATGCCATTCTTCTCTGCCTGTGCCAACATTTCGTCTGCACTGGAGAATGGAAACTCAACGTCTACGGGTGAAGTCGCACTGCCATTTTGCAGTTCATCCGCCGTTGCGATGAAACCACCACCAATAGAGTAGTAAGTTTCAGACCCAACCTGATTGCCGTGCGCATCTAACGCAGTAATCGTCATTCCATTCTCATGCAGAGGAAGGTTCTCTTCATGGAACAACATGTCCGTTTTGTAGTTGAATTCGATTTCATGACGGCCATCGACAGACATCATGCCCTCTTCAATCGCCTTGCGCATCGCTTTATTAGCAGAAGCGATTTTGATGGTATCTGGTTTGTTACCCAACAGACCCAAAATCGTTGCGCGGTCTGTATGGTGACCAATCCCCGTTAACGAGAGTGAGCCATATAAATCGACTTGAATACGAACCACTTTTGCCAAGTTCGATTCAATCAAACGAGTGAAGTGGTAACCCGCGATCATTGGACCATTGGTGTGAGAGCTAGAAGGGCCCACACCAATCTTGTAAATATCAAAGATGGACAGCATAAACTTACCTATTACGACAATGCAGCATAAAGCCAATCAGGGAGAACCATACAAGCGGCGATGGTCGCCACAGCGAACATCAATAGCCCGTAATGGCTTGCGGTTGGCTTTGCAAAAAGATGTTTTTGATTATTGATAAAAATTTGTTGCTCGGCAGTCACAGCGCCCCAACGACGGCTCACTAACACACCAAACAAAAGGAAGACAAACGTACCAATTGGCGCGAACCACGGCCAAGCCACGTCGAGATACATGGCAGTAAACACCGCAATCACACTCATGATACTGCCAACGATCACGCCTTTCTCATTGGCTTTCGCCCAGAATAAACCAAGCACGAATGAACCCAATCGGATACCAACGAAGATAGAAGTCAGGCTAGCGATGGTTTTGAGTACCGATTCATTCGATACCGCCAGAAGAGCTGGCACTACCACCATGGCCGCAGCGAGCAAACTCATCTTTCTCGCGACTTTTTCGTAGTGCTCATCATCGGCACTTTTGCGAACGAAACGCTTGTAGATATCGAACGTTGCGACGGTCGCCATCGAGTTGTAGGTCGAATCTAAGGTCGACATTGCGGCCGCTGCCAATGCGGAAATGATCAAACCAACGACGATTGGGTTAGTGTGGTTGAAGACGAAATCCAAAATCACTTCGTTGCTGTTTTCAAACGATTGATCTTGATAGAAAACACTTAGAAGAACACCGAGTACCGCGAAGAACAAGTACACGAAAAACGCACCGTAACCACACAACAGCATCGATTTCTGCGCCGTCTTTTCACATCTCGTCGCTAACGTGCGTTGGATGATCAATTGATTGGTGCCATACACACTCAAATGCAAAAAGCTCACGGCAACCACGCCAGCCCAGAGTGTGGTATCCACGCCCAAATCAAAGTCTAAGTTGATGATATTCAGGTGATCACGAGAAAGATAATCTGCCGCATTAATCTCTGTCATTAGAATGGCAAAGATAGCGATGCTGCCCGCCACCAATAGTGCAGATTGCAACATATCGGTCCAGATAACCGTGGAAATCCCGCCCGCATAGGTATAGCAAGCGGTGAAAATACTAATGTAGATAATGGCTTCAGAAATACTGATAGGCAGAACTTGCACTAAGATCAGCGCCACAGCATACAAAATCACACCCGCAGAGATACATTGAACCACAATGAACACAATCGAGTTGATGGTTCTTGCATACACCCCAAAACGGTGCTCAAGGTATTCATAAATCGAAGTCAGGCCCAGCTTATAGAAGACAGGCACAAAGAAAATGACGGTGAAAAAGATAACGATGGGATAGTTAAGGTGAATACTCATCGCTTCCATGCCAGAGCTATAAACCCAACCAGGCATCCCTACAAACGTCATCGCACTAATGTAAGTCGCAAGTATCGAAACACCCGCCGTAAACCAGCCAAATTGCTTTCCACCCGTGGAAAAGTCGCCACCATTGCTGTAACGCTTATTCACTAAATAGCTGATTAGTATGGTGATTAACACGTATAACGCAATCACCACAAAACTTGAGTACGTAACCATTTCAGGTTTTCCATAATTCTGGGTGCTAATTATTTGTGCTTGGATATTACTTTAAAAAAGCATATCTAAACGATAATCCCGCCATAACTGTGACTATAATCACCAATATAGACGGTTATATATTCAAAAACGCCAAAAAGACCGATTTAATGAGACTCCCATCACTAAAAATTACTAATTGGGTACGCATTCATTTTAAAATTGATATTGATCACGGATCTAATGACCTTAAAAAAACTATGATTCACCACGACACGAAATCGAAGATGATCCCAATAAGATCGTGTTCTTTAAGTTTGAATAGCAACAAATCCTAAGTGAAATAGAGGTTTATCGGTCATGAATGCCAAAAGACACATGAGCGAAGTTCCTATGATTCAAAGGGTAGCTGCCTATCTAGCGATACTGGTTGGTTACTTTTTTTATTGTTATAACTTTGTAATTATTGACTACGTACGCCCATACATCGTTGAAGCGTATGATGGTATTAGCCTGTCAGACACTGCCCAGTTCTATACATGGCAGTCGGTTGGTGCACTTATCGGTGCATTGAGCTGTGCTTGGTTCGCAACAAAATTTGGTAAGAAATCCACTCTTATTACCATCACAGCCCTAAACGGTGGCGCAACGATCATCAATATGATGTTCACCGACTACACAACATGGGCAGCAATGCGTTTCATCATTGGTTTGTCACTGGGTGGTTACTTCACCGTGGCAGTGAGCCTGATGATCGGCCTATTTACGCCAACGGTACGTGGTAAGTTGACGGCATTCGCGTCTTCTATGTTCTCTGTAGCACTGATGGTAATGGGTGCGTATGCAGCATTTATTGCAAGCATCGATGCACCATGGGAAAGCCTAATGCTTGTAGGTGGTATCCCACCATTGGCAGCCGCTGTTGTCATGATCTTTGTACTACCTAGCGACAGCAAAGTGATCGCTTACGGTGAAGAAGAGCAAGCAAAAGCAGAAGAATCAGATGCACCAGCGAAAAAAGGCTCTTGGGGCGAAATGCTAAGCAAGCCTTACCGTAAGATCACATTAACGTGTCTATTACTGGCTGGCCTTAACTTCTACGGTTTCCAATTCTTTGGTGGCTTCGTAACCACTTACCTACGTGATGTACGTATGTTCGACGCTGCAACCATCGGTCTCATCTTCTCTATCTCAGCATTTGGTTCACTGTTTGGTGCGTGGGTCTGGGGTTGGGCAGCTGACAAATTCGGTCGTAAGGTGAACGCATTTGGCTTCATCCTAGCGGGCATCATGGTTTCAATCTTCTTTGTTGCACCTGGCGACATGGTGATTGGCGGCCTAAACATGCTGGCTCTACTCGGTCTGATTTACAACTTCGGTCTGTCTTCTTCAGCGGTATGGGGTGGTTACTTCTCAGAACTGTTCCCAGCACACCTACGTAGCTACGGCGCGGCGCTATTCCACGGCGGTCGTATCCTCGGTATGTGGGCACCAATGGTACTTATCTTCATCCAAGAGCGTACCGACCTACAAACCGCAATGTGGGGTTCACCAATCGTATGGATCCTTGCTGGTCTTCTATGGCTATCACTGCCAGAGACACTAAAAGACGGCGTGTACGATAAGAGCAAAAAAGCCGAAGCAGCAAAAGCGTAACTGAATTTCAAAAACTCCGGCTGGCTCCCCGGCCGGATGAAAAAACTTAATTTCGAGTCCTGTTCCCAAAGCCGACTCGACAGCAAATAAGAGAGTTTATTATGTCTAAATATCAAGAAGCGAAACGCGTTGTACGTGAATACTTCAGCGCAATCGAAAACGCAACTCACGAGAACGTGGCAGAAGTACTAAAAGCACACACTTCAGAAGATTACCTATGGCGTGGTGTTTACCCATTCCGTGAGCAACAAGGCGCTCAAGCAGCGGCTGACGTTTTCTGGGCTCCTTTGATGAAATCAATGACTCGCATGCAGCGTCGTCAAGACATCTTCATCGGTGGTGAGAACGAAGTAACATCAGGTGAAATCTGGGTAATGAGCATGGGTCACTTCATGGGTCTATTCGACGCTGAATACCTAGGCATGCGCCCAACTGGCAAGATCATGAACATCCGTTACGCAGAATTTAACTGTGTTGAAAACGGCAAGATCACTAAGACTGGCCTATTCCTAGACCTTCTAGGTGCAATGGACCAAGCGGGTTGTTACCCACTACCACCATCAACAGGTAAGCACTTCGTATACCCTGGTCCTCGTAACCACGATGGTCTACTGTTCGAAGACGCAGCACCAGAAGAAGGCGTAGCAACACTAGCACTAGTGAACAAGATGGTTGATGACCTATCTGCACTAAACGACAGCGGCGCTATGGGTTGCCCACCAGAAGTTCTTGAGAAGAGCTGGTCTAAAGACATGATCTGGTACGGTCCATGTGGTATCGGTGCGTCTTACACAATCCCTCGTTACCAACAGCAGCACCAATTGCCGTTCCGTAACAACCTGAAAGACAAGAAGTTTAACGGCCACGTATGTCGTTTCGCAGAAGGTAACTTCTCTTGTTTCTTCGGCTGGCCAAACCTATCTAACACGCCAATCGGTGGTTTCCTAGGTATGACAGGTGGTGAAGTACGCGCAGACATGCAAGTGGTTGACGTTTACTACCGTGACGGCGACAAGCTATCTGAGAACTGGGTACTGATCGACCTTCCTTACTGGCTAAAACAGCAAGGTCTAGACGTTTTCGAGCGTACTCAACAGATCCTAAACCCTTCTCTATAAGAAGTCCTAGGGGCGGATTGTCAACCCGCCTTTATGTTGCCTGAATCCCCTCTCGGTTCAGGTGACATGCTCCCAACTCGTGCCTCAAGGATGGGGCACAACCTCAAGATAGAACCCTTATTCAAAACGGGCATGAACGCACGGTGGCTTTCTGCGCCCTGAATAACGAGATTGATGATGAAAAAGTCGACCCTTTCTGCAGTGATTTTAGCAGCGCTTACTTCTAGCTCAGCCTTTGCTGCACACACTTTTGTTAATGACGCTGGCGACAGCCTAACCATCGATGGCCGTTTCGATCTTCGCTACCAAGACCGTGGCGGTGATGACAACGGCGAATGGAACAGCGGCAGCTCACGTTTCGGTTTGAAAGGCCAAATGGGCCTAGATAACGGCTGGACTGGTTTCGGTCACGCGGAATGGGGCTACAACTCTGGCGCGAACGGCGACAACATTTACGACCGCTTGCTATACGCAGGTGTTGATCACGAAAAATACGGCAAGATTGCTGCGGGTACTAAGCAGTGGTCTACCTTCTACGACGTAGCATGGTACACCGATTTAGGTCGTGTATTCGGTACTCGTGGCTCAGGTGTTTACAACCTAGCTGACTGGGGTATCGCATCCGGCGCGGGTCGTGCAGAAAACTCAATTACGTACCGTAATTCAATCAATGAAAAAGTGAGCTACGGCTTTACTTACCAAACCACGCGTGAAGATGTTGCTCTAGCAAGCAATGCGACAGCCTCATTGAAAAACGGCATGGGTGCGTCGATCACTTACAAACCGGTTGACGGCGTAACACTTGGTGCAGCTTACCATCAAAATGAAGTTGCGGATCTAGACGCAAGCGTGGTTGGCGTAGAAAACAGCGACAACATGCGCATCATGCTATTGGGCGCAAACTACAGCAACGGTGGCTTCTACGCGGGTGCGACTTTCCACGTTGGCGAAAACTGGGAAGCAGTGAGCCAAGGCGGTACGGACGTAATGTTCGATACCCTAGGTGGTGAAATCTACACTTACTACCACTTCGACAACGGCCTACGCCCAACGTTGAACTACAACTACATGGAAGATCGCAGTGACGAGACACAAGGTTACGAGCGTAACTTGCTGACTCCTGGTCTTGAATACCACTTCCAGAAGAACAAATTCCTAGTTTGGACTGAATACCAGTTCGACCTAGGTAAAGATCAGTACGATGGCAGCAAATTCGAAAACCGTGATGATCAATTCGCGGCAGGTATTCGCTACTACTTCTGATAACCACGAGATAAGTTATTCCGGTTACGTAACTTATTTGATTTAGTGGAAATGGGAAATAAGAGCAAGCCTTACCTTTCTTAGGTAAGGCTTTTTTCGTATGCAAAACATGAAATGTGACTTGGGTACTACCCAAATTGCGCCACCAAAGACAATCCAATCCTTTATTTACCTAAATCTTGCTTATTTCTCTTTATGAGTACGTACCTATTTGTGTTAACCTAGTCACAGTTAAACTGACTTATGAATCCACTCACATGAATCCTGCAAAACAAACCGTAACATCGAAGGACGTTGCCAAACTGGCTGGCGTTTCTCAATCTACTGTATCGCGTGTGTTTGTTCCGGGCAGCTCAGTGTCAGAGAAGACCAAGCAAAAGGTCTTTGAAGCTGCGAAAGCCCTAAACTACCGTCCAAATGCTTTTGCACGTAGCTTGACCACCAACGAATCTAAGTTGATCGGTTTGGTATTCCCCGATGCGGATTACCCTATCCACATGAAAACACTCCAATTGATTTCAAGTGAATTGCAGAAGCAAGGCTACTCAGCAGTGTTGATTCCATGGCAAGTGGATGATGAAGACAACCACTCAATCCCGAACATCTTCCAATACCGTGTAGATGGTGTCATTGCCGCTTCCGCTACCTTCAACAAATCACTGTATGAAGAGTGTGAAGAGTTCAATATCCCTATCGTTCAGTATGCACGCGTCGTAGAAGGCACTAAGAGCAGTTACGTTATCAGTGACAACTACGAAGCTGGCCAACAAGCCGCGCAACTTCTGCACAAAAGTGGCGTGAAGAATGCGGTTTACCTGACGGGTGAAGTGCCAACCTTTACCAACGACGAGCGCCAAAGCGGCTTCTGCTCTGAATTTGAAGACCTAACTAGTAATACGCCACGCATCGTTGAAGCCACTTATGATTACGCTAGCTCACTCGACAAAATCCGCGAAATACTCGCTGATAAAAACCGACCAGAAGCCGTGTTCTGTGCGACCGACAACCTTGCAATGGCTGTTATGGATATTGCGCGTATCGAATGCGGATTGAGTATCCCGCAAGACTTACAAGTCATTGGTTTCGACAATATTCCGCAGACAGAGTGGTTGAGTTATCAGTTAACCACATTCCGCCAAGATTTTCGTCGTCTCGCTCGCGAATGCGTGAAGATCATTGTTGATCAAATCAATACTAAAAACGGTAGCTTGGTCAAAATGATGGTACCAGTGAAACTAATCGAGCGGCAGACAACGAAAGCTTGAATGACTAAAGCCAACCATTCGGTTGGCTTTTTTATTTGCTTTTGCTCAACCTCAATGGTCCATTTAGTGTTGTAAGCATTAATGAACCTCTGTATATTTATGAGCCATTACAGCATATGAACCAAACTTAAAAGGCGTATAGTCCATATGGCTACTTATCTTTACACACGTTACTCGCCAAAGAATCGAGCTTATCAAGATCACCTCGGTGTCCTAAAAGCGTTCGTGCCTGACGCCCTACATTTTGAGGATAAGGTTCGTGGTTGCATGCCGCCAACAGAACGAGAAGCTTTCCAACAACTACTCAATATCGTCAAAGCAGGTGATACGATTGTGCTCTGGTGGCTAACGGCATTTGGTCGCGATTTTAGTCAGGCGTTAAATACAATCAAAGTATTACTAGCAAAAGGGGTCACACTGAAAACCGTTTGTGAACCACTCACATTTGAACCGGATTCTGTTCAAACTCAAACGCTACTCACCGTGTTATCTGGATATGGAAAAGTGCAGACTGAACATCGCCTGTTTGCCGCGGAGCAAGGGCGACAAGCCATTAAAGAGCAGCCAGATTTGTGGAAACAGAAATTTCGCGGACGCCCAGCAGACAAAACTAAACACCAACAGATCGCAACGTTGCTGTTAGAAGGCTATACGTTGAAGAGTGTTTCGGAGCAGTGTGATGTCAGCCTATCTACCGTAAAACGCGTCAAATCTAAGTTAAATGAAGTGGATGATGAAGGCTGCCTCAGAACACGAAAGCAAAGAGGTTATTCTAATGGTGATCCATCATGAGTCGCCCAATCAACTTTCGCACTATCTTACTCGCCTGTCTTATTATCAGTGTTGGCCAATTGAGCATGGGGCTTGTTATGCCCTCTTTGCCATGGATCGCAAAAGACTTTTCTATCTCTCTTGATCAAGCCCAACTGCTCGTGAGTATTTACTTACTCGGTTTTGGTCCCTCTCAGTTCATTTACGGTCCGGTATCGGATGCTTTGGGTCGAAAAAAAGTGCTGCTGACGGGCTTGCTCATCGCGATGTCTGGTCTATTAATGATCATTTTCCTCAGTGACACCTTCACAGGCATGGTGATGGGGCGTTTTCTACAAGGCTTAGGAACTGGGTGCTGCGCGGTACTTGCGAGAGCATCGACTCGAGATAGATTTAGCGGTGATGAGCTCCCTGTCGCCATGTCTTACATCGCTATGGCAGCTTCGATCACGCCACTCATTGCACCTGTGATTGGCGGTTTTATCAACTTCCACTTTGGTTGGAGTATGGTGTTCATTTCACTGTTAGGTTATGTCTCACTCGCTTGGGTAATCATCGCCTTTAAGTTTACAGAAACCATTGCAAAACGATCTGTTATCCCGTCACCACGCAACATGCTTTTCCAGTATCGAGACTTGGTGACGTCACGTTACTTTATGAGTTTTGCCAGCATCAGTTGGTTAAACTTCAGCCTGATGATAACGACCGTGTCCGTGATGCCATTTATCATGCAAGACCAAATTGGCATGACATCCGATCAATACGCAATGTGGGCACTCATTCCCGCTTTAGGTATGTTAGGCGGCACCACGATTTGTAACCGAGTAAGGCCAATTATCGGCAACAAAAGAATGCTACTTTGTAGTCCATTCCTGCATCTCAGTGCTGCAATATGGTTGTTCTTCTGCCCGGTAGAACCGCTGTATTTAATGTTGGGCCAACTATTAATGATCTTAGGTAACGGCATTGCCCTACCTTGCGCGCAAGCCATGGTAATGCAACCCTACAAAAAGCAGGCTGGTGCTGCAGCAGCCATGTCTGGAGGTGGACAAATGATCGTATCCTCATTGGTCAGCTTAACATTGGTACAGCTTGGTTTAAGCCAAGCCTGGCATCTATCAATCGTTATTGTGGTGTTTGCAGCAATAACGCTCACCAACATTCTACGAGGTTTTGGAGCAGGGCAACCTTCAGAACAGTAACGAAAAGACTTACTATTGTTCTTACAATTAAGAACACATCGTATAAGCTTTAACTATGGATAAGTTGGCGGGTACTAACATGATGTTGCATTTACGAATTGGCGCACTACTAGTCGCCACTTTTATATCCGCTGGCACCACCGCGAAAGCCAACGAGTACTGGCAATTTGATAGTGACGATAACGGAATCACTATCTACTCTCGAGAGCATACCGACGGTTTAGTTGAGATTCGTGCTCGGATGTTCACACCCACCAGCTATGGCGCATTTTTAACGCTATTGGAAGATAGTGACAATATCCCGAACTGGATTGACAATGCCAGTCATAGCCGGGTTTTAAATCAAATATCAGCCACCGAAAACATCGTTTATACCCAATTTACGGCGCCATGGCCTGCAAAAAATCGTGATATGCTCACCTACTCTGAATATTGGGTCGATGAGCTTGGGTTCACGATAAAAATCAAAAGCGCACCAGACTCATATCTTGCTGAACAAAAGGGCTATGTTCGCATTCGTTCGGTTGCTGCAACTTGGGAATTACAAAAGCTCACTAATGGCACGACACTCATTGACTACAAAGCGTTTGCTGACCCCGGAGGCCTTTTGCCAATCTGGCTAATAAACAAACTATCAAAACAAAGTGCACGAGCAACATTTAGTAATCTAAGAAAAGAGTTACCAAAATATCAGCAATACTCCCATCCTCAGATAAAGGAGTAAACTTCACGTTTGCTCTTTAATTACGATTACGGTGTTTGAAAAAAGTGCCCACAAAAGAGGCGAAGGCTAACCCTAAAAAGAGCCAAAACAAAGGGATAAACCCAAATGACTCTACTAATAAGCCATTTTCATCTACGTAAGAGCCCTGAGCGTGGTACGCAATTAAACATGTCACACCGCTCAAAAATAAAACTACGCTCAGTTTATATTTACGAATAAACCCCATCTAAACCTCAAGTAATCAATTGATATGTCTTCGACATATTGCCACCGTATATAGTTCACTCAAAAAACATATTGTCTCTATGCTTGCTCCAATCTTTATTAGAGGTCTTTTAGCCAGAAATAAGATAAAAACCCAAACAAAAAGAATAAAAAGTCAAATTGAACTCAAAATATTATATGCATTCTCAGAACTATCTTGACCTTTTTTCTCACATATACAGTGTAATTGTTATCATTTTGTTTGCTCAATGCTGCCAAAAATCGTTCACATCCCTCCCAAAATAATTAGTGTTCTAAATATTTTTATTACTCTATACAAAAACGAATAAAACAACAAAAGACCTTTAAAATCAAAACTTAAGATTCAGAAATCAATTGTAAAACAATAATAGAAACGAGTTGACCTCTTCATTTCTTTCGCTTTTTTAATTGAACGTCTAATCAAGTTAACGCACAATGCCATCGACAACTCACATAATAAATCATGAAAAAAAGGAAGTGTCTTCATGCATAATTTTTCAAAAAGTGCAGTGGCAACTTTAATCTCTGGCCTTTTACTTGGAACTTCAGCGCATGCGGGAGTGAGTATCACACAAGGAAAGACCACGATCCCCGATGGCGAAGCAACACACGCTCAAGACATTACCGTTCAAAACGAACATGTCGCCTTCGCTCTCGCTGTTGAATCCGCACCACCATGGGGCGTACCGCGAGGAACATTGGTCGATTTGGCAGCAGTAAAGAATGGCAAAGTAGACCTTGACCGGGTTGCCTTTGCTGACTTCATTCCTAACAGCTGGTCCGCATGGCCGAATGATCGCAAATCCATTGAAATTATCGAAGACAGCGACAATAAAGCGGTCATTAAAGTGAGCCGCAACTTCGATAACATTGATATCACAACATGGTATACACTCGCTTCTGGATCTGACTCAATTGCGCTTAAAACGGTCATGACCAACCAAGGTAAAAAAGATCTCGCGTTAGAATCAGGGCACACCATTTGGCCAGACACTGGCTACCAATTTGCCGTGCCGGGGTTGGAAGGGAAAGAAGACTCCATGGCCGACAATGCCCTCGCCGATCGCATGGTCGCTTATGATCGAGACTGGGCCTTTGCACTTCATGCTCCTTATTTTGATCGCGTCAAATACAATGGTCGTGACATGTACCTGGGGCATACCTTGAAAGCAGGTGAAAGCCGCACTTTCCAATCCCGACTACAAGTGGTTCCGAATGGAGACATGGCTCCCATTGTTAAGGCAGAAGCTGACCGACTAGGACAAGCGACAGGCACCATCAACGGCCAATTACGCGCGGATAATGGTCGTATTCCTGAAGATGCCATCGTGATGATCGAAAAAGAAGGACAACCCTATGCCTGGACATTGGCCAAAGATGGCCAGTACAGCATGGCGCTGCCTGAGGGTGAGTACCAAATCTACGGCACAGCGACTGGTCACGCAAACAGCAAGCTGCAATCGATTAAAGTGGCGAGAAATAGCGAGCAAACACTCGATTTTACGTCGCTAAAACGCCCAGCAACTCTCTCACTTCAAGTTGAAGAGGCAACATCAGGTCTGGCCAAAGATGCGAGAATCACCATTCTTGAAGGTCAAGCGCCACCGGTTGAATTTTTGGGTAAACGCACCTTCTTTACCGATCTGCTGCCTGCAGGTCATGCGGAGCTAAAACTGGCACCCGGTCAATACAAATTAGGTATCAACTCTGGTGGAGGCTTTACAGCTAAAACCCAAACATTAGACGTAACCCTAACATCCGGTAAAACGACGAAGCAACGAGTAGAAGTGCCTCAAGTGACGTTTCCTAACCGTCAGCATTGGTATGGCGCAGATTTACACCATCATGGCAACGTGTTGGAAGGCGTTACTCCGCCAGAGATTGTTGTGCGTGCTCAATTGGCAACGGATCTTGATCTGACTTTCATTAGCGATCATGACTCAACCATTAACCACCAGAAGTTTGCAGAACTATCTGCGAAACGTGGCGTGCCTTTCATCCCGTCGATCGAAGTTTCGCCATCATGGGGACATATGAACCCATTTCCTATCGATAATGGCGCCGAGCTAACGGTCGATCCTGGCACTGCTGACGTTCACACGTTACTTAACGCCGTACATGAGATGGGGGCTGAAGTCGTACCGATGAACCATCCATACAACGATTATGGCTACTTTACGAATATCGCTAAAAATGCAGTCCCTGGTGGTAAAACGGATCGCTTCGACCTTATGGAGCTTAATGCGCGCGTAGACAATGAACCAACGTTGAAGAAAGCGCATAAACTCTGGGACCTGGGTGAAGCAATGTACTTTACAGCGGGAACCGACACCCACGATGCGTGGAACCAACTCACGGGGCAGATTCGAATGATGGCAAGAGTCGATGGAGAGCTAACGCCGTCGAAGTTTGCGCAAGCACTTAAAGCCGGCCATGGCTACGCAACACAAGGCCCTATTCTTTATCCGCAAAACATTATGTTTGGTGAAACAGCAACAGCTGGCGATACGTGGGACATCCACGTCGTTGCAGCCGATGGTCTAAAAGAAATTCGATTGATCGGTAAAGGCGGCAACGTGCTGAATACCCTGACGATTAACCCGAAAGTTGATACTCAACGCATAGAGTTGTCGCTACCTATACCTAGCGACGCAGAGGGATGGATAAGTTTAGAAGTCGAAGATAAAGACGGCAACACGGCCTGGAGTAACCCTGTTTGGTTACAGTCATAGTCTTGATGAATGTCCGACTCGATGGTAAACAAACCTGAGTTCGACGATGAAATAAAGGCGGCACAGTGCCGCCTTTTTCTACTCGATGTTTTACTGCTGTGCAACCGTCACGGGTTTAGTCGCACCACGGTAATCAAACTCAAAACCAATACCTTGATCTGTTACATCCATCGTCATACCACCAACAAGCTCGCCTTGTAAGCTTTTCATAACATCATCAGGTAGCGGCTCACTAGTCACGGCTGACGCACTTTCCAACACTTCCAAAATGCGTTCTGAATCGAAGTCAAAACTGAACAAGCCATTTGGAGAAAGTGGTTGTGCCATCACTTCTTTGCTCGCGTCTTCGGCATTCTCACCACTGTAGAGCGTAAAATGGTTTTCGTTTAAGCGAGCAAACACATCCATCTTCAAGCCTGTGTGCATTTCGAGCAGGTCACTGACATTAACAGGCTGGTTATCCGGCTGAATTTGTAATTGAGCAAGCTCAGGGACAAACATTTGCGCGGTTTGAATCAGCATCATTGGATCATTGGCAGATAGAGACAACATACCATCTAGCTGGCTAAATACTTCACCGTGCTGAGCATTAGTGTCAACGTGGATATCAAACATTTGCAGGCTTAATCCTTTCAGGCCGTTAACCATGCCGGAGCCCATGCTCACAGCTGCGGCTGGGTTTTGGCCACCCATCTCTTGCTGCATTTGTGTCAATAAAGAACATTGGTACTGAGGCTGAGTCAAGTCGCTCCAAATCTGACCAATCGATGGCGCTAGCGTATTAATGTCTAAACCAAGCGCCATGCTAAAGAAGCTCTTATCATTGTTCGATTCTGCCAAAACGCCACGAATCGACTTAAGCGCATCTAGAATCACTTTATTTTTCGATTCAACAACAAAAGCACCTTTAATGAATGCCTGCTCGCCTTTCAGCTTGTATTCCGCAAATGCGACGGATTGAGGCCAGTTTTCTGCAACTTGAGTAAGTTCAGTATGACAAGCTGGTGAGCGCATCTCCTGAATAGTCGGCTCAGGATCAATGGCATCCAGCATGCTGACTTGACGCGCAAAGATATTGCCATCTTTCGTCGTCAAACCTTTAACCAATTCACGGTGATCAAAGTAACCGAAAGAGTTATTGTTTTCGCCGTATTTAGCCTGCAACGCCGCTAGGCGTCCACTCTCCGCAATGCTTTGACTTGGCGACTCAAGTCCCAATGCCATTTTAAGCGGGTTTTGAACACCCAATTGCGGAATATCAACCGTTAACGTAAGTACGTTGTCAACCACGGCAACAACCAAGCCAATGCCATCTTGCGGGTCAACCGAATCTGTCATCTCGTAACGACGAAACTCAACTTCACCGAGTTTAACCAGCTCGTGCTTAGCACCGCTCATCTGCTCTTCGTGATCCAATGTTTTCCATAACGCGGCAGGGTCTTCAATCTTCAATTTGTACACTGGTACCATACCGATTGTGTACAACACAGGATTAATATTTTCTCCGGTACCTAAGTAGGCTTTTAACGTTTCTGGCGATGCAGCGCTCTCCAGATATCCATCAAACAAGTTAACGGCAAACTGTTGCTGTGGAGAAAGTGGTTCATCGGCAAAAAGTTCAGCAATCGAGCCTTGATTAGCCGTACCAAATGCATTCATGTATTTATAATGATTAAAAGGTTCCGTCTGATACGTCACCATGAGCGAATCCGCGGGAACTTGCGAAAGTAGTGAGCCTGAATCACTCGAGGTAGTGTTATTTTGGTACAGGTAGCCAGCGCCCCCTGCAGCTGCGACCACTGCTGTAGCCAATAGTAGTTTTTTCACGACCAACTCCGTTGTCATAGTTATGTGTTCCTAAGCGAAATATTACGCTTAGGTTTAAAGCCTTTGAATAGCACTTTTATATCGACCGCTATCATAAACAAGTTATCGATATAATGAATGTCGGTTTGATAAATTATCCAACATTTATAAGGTAAACCGTGAAGTAAGTTGAATTGCGTGAGGATGCTATTGGCAATATTCACAATCTAATTTCTCGGATAACCACCTTATAAATCAAAATCTTCAGTTCAATAAAGCGATTTGGAGTAACTACGACCAAAAGCACTAGGATATTAAATCTTTATTGAGTCTTTTATCTAATATCTGAAAACGCCTCACGGCCTGACACTTCTTTCCAATTTGCCTCTAGCGGTCCCCGTTTGTTTTCCTTACATTCCCATTAACTCAGTGACGAGACGTATACCAGATACGAGCAGTAGAAGACGATGAAAGACCAGTTGACGATCTCTATATCAACCATCAATGGCTCCAGACATTGGTACTTCAGTAAAAGGATGCAACGCAATCTAAAAACGTTTTTATGCTTTTTTGTCATTGCTCTGGCCGCAACCGCGATCTTAATTCATCACTTGTACACTCGCGTCGATAATGCCGCGTTAAAACAAGCTGAATTGACAGAACATTCGCGCACTATGGGTGAAGAGCTCAGCACACTGAAAGCATTAAAATCCGAGCTGGAAAGTGATCTCTCAGAGCGAGAAGAACGAGTACAACTTGTTTCGGAGCGTTTGGGAGAGTTAGAGAAAGTCCTTGGAGTTGGAGAACATACTACCACGGATAATTTGGATGCCCGACTTGATGCGGCGGCGATTACGTCGAACGTTCGCATGGTGTTGTTAAACCAAATACCAAGCGGGTCTCCGGTCGGTAAAGCGCGGCTCTCTTCTCGCTTCGGTAAGCGCATTCATCCGGTGACAAAAGTCGCTAAGATGCATCGCGGGCTCGATTTTGCCGTGAATACCGGTACTAAGGTTTATGCCCCAGCAGATGGGGTTGTGGAAGTCACCCGCCGCAGCAATAAAGGCTCTGGTAACTTCCTCAGGCTGCAACATTCTTTCGGTTTTTCGAGTTCTTATTCGCACTTGAAAAAGTTCAAAGTAAAAAGCGGTCAGTTCGTCAAAAAAGGGCAACTGATTGCAATTTCCGGCAACAGTGGGCTCTCTTCTGGCCCTCACCTTCACTACGAGGTGCGTTTTGTTGGGCGAGCACTGAATCCGAAGCCATTTGTCGATTGGAGCCTCAATGATTTCGAAGACATTTTTACTAAGGAGCGAAGAATACGATGGGAATCTTTAATCAAAACCGTGGAACAACGAGTAGCTCAGCAGCTTCAACTCTCATCGCCAAAGGCTGTGCTGTTAGCGGAGAACTCAAAGTAGAAAACGATGTCCAGATTGATGGCATCGTCGATGGTCAAATTAATGTAGAAGGCACTCTCGTCGTTGCAGAAAGCGGCCGAGTAAACGGTGAGATCTACGCTAAGCAACTGATCATCAATGGTATGATGGATGGTAACTGTCACGCAGAACACATTCAAGTACTTGCCAAGGGACGTGTAAGTGGGAGGATCTGGAGTAATAACCTCAGCATCGAACCTGGTGGTAAATTCTTTGGTGAGGCGGCCGAATTACCTGAAAAAGAAGTGGTGACACTGAAAGGGAAGACTCAAGAGAACGCCAGCACGAAAGAAAACAATACCAACAATGAAAAGCGACCTGCGCGTAAATCAGCGTAAACTCTTTGGTTAAAGTGCATAAAAAAGACGGCTTTCACGCCGTCTTTTTTATTACTAGAGACACGAGCTTCGTCAGAAACTAAAGTGATTATTCGGCCGGGTTTAAAATCATCACCGAGCGCTTTGCTTGCGGACCAAAGGCCGCTTTCGCATGCGCTTTCACTTCTTCTAATGTCACACTCTTAGCCGCTTTCTCAACGTCAAGCAACACATCGACGCCGTAATCATGCACTAAGTAGCGAGTATACGACCATGCGCGCTGAGCAGGGTTATCATCTAATCCTTGCATCGCTACCGCCAATTGCTTCGCTGCCGTATCCACCTCTTTTTGCGTGATGTTCGAAGCCAAGTCATCAAACATTTTGCCTAACTTGCTATCTAAAGCTGCCACGTCTTCGGGCTCAACTTGAGATTCCAAGAGCCAATCAGAGATTGGTTCGCGATCTTGCGTCACGGTGTAAATATTTGGGCTGTAATCGAGACTAGACTCTTCTCGCACAATATCCAAGACACGCGCATTACTGATACGTTGCAAAATATCTTCGATAACCGTATCCCTTGCCGTACGTTGGTAATCGTTCGTGTTAGTCAAACGCATTACATACAACGATGAAGGTTCATGACCATCCGCAACGACTGTTCGCGCCGGCACGTCGGTGTTGAACGCAACATGGTAATCAATCGAACGACCCGGTTTCATCTCGATGGAGGCCACATACTTACGCAAGAGTGGCGTAATTTCTTCCGGCTCGACATTTGCCACAATGACCATCTTAAAACCATCATTGGTTTTGAAAAGTTGCTCATGCACCGCCAGTATTTGCTCGGAAGTCACTTGTTCAACATCATCACTGGACACTATACGATGACGACTACCCGGCAAATAAGAATTACCGTTTGCTTTCTGAATCAGTTTTCCCATCGGCGATTCAAAAAAAGCACCGCTCTGCTGCTTAAACTCTTGCTTCGCTGCCGCCATCTGGCGCTCGTCGACTTTAATCTCCGTCGCTAGGTTGTATAGTCCATTCAACGCGTAAGTTAAATGCGTTGTTGGCGCGGTAATTTGTGAACCGTGACTGGTCGCACCAAGAATCGCGCTAAGCGCAATGTTATTTTTGCGTAAGTAACTGTCTAACTCTGAACCAGAAAATGCCCCTAACCCACTGCGTATCGCCGTCGTTGCAGCGATTTCATACGCAGCATATAACGCTGGATCAACGGCGGCTTTACCACCTTGGCTCGCATAGTAAATATAAGCTCGGCCACCCGCTTTGGCATCTTTTTGGAACCACACTTCGACACCGTTTGATAGCGTATAAACTTGAAAACCACCCGCTTCCTGACGCATGCTGGTGATGGTACCTTCTTGAGTAGGCTGTAAGAATCCATCCACTTTGTCATACATCTCTAACGGTTTTTCGCCAGTTTGGAGGTAGGCGCTGTATAGATCGGTAAATACATCATTGAACTGAGCTGACGTTTCACTTTTCCCCAACCCAATCACAAAGATTGGTTGCTCAGACAACAAGGCATTCAATTGCGTGTTAATGCTCTCTAGATTCTCGTTGTTGATGAATTCAGACAAACTCTGGGCGTAACTCTCTTTTGATTGACTCACACTGCCTTGGTCAATTTGGAAAACGCGCGCTTCTGCATAACTGTTTGGCTTACGTTGGTCCCAGTCTGAATCAATATTTGCGAACTCACCTTGCCAATTTGACATGATGCTCTCTAACTCAGATTGCGTCGCACCATAATCTCTCAGTGACGCCAACGTGCTGATGAAAGTTTGATGCATTTGTTCACGACGCTCAGGCGCAAACGAAATACCTGCCGACATCATGCGCTGGTAGTTGGAGTAGTAAGGCTGGGCATAAGCATACTGAAAAGGTTCAGCGGCATCATTAAGTACACGAATCAGACGTTGTTGAATTAGCTGTGTTGCGACTTCATCACGCCACACTTGATGCTGTTGTTCAATCGTAGTGCTGCCACTTAGACCACGCTCAATCACTAAATGAAGGCTTGGTGATTCCATCGTGTTACTTGGCAAGATTCGGTTTTGGTTGTTCACTCGAATATCGCGGCGCTTCTCTATTACGGTATCCGACGTGCTTTCCCAGTTCGAGAATTTGTTTTTGATAATATTGGACAGTGAATCCACGTCGATATTACCGGTCACAACCAACTCGGCATTTTGTGGTTGGTACCACTTGTCGTAAAACGCTTTTAGCTTGCTTGATGAGGCATTTTGAATCGCTTCGCGAGCACCAATTGGGTCGTGTTCACCATACATAGTGCCTTCAATCGACGATTGATAAGCATGCATAGAAAAGGACTTATCATCCGGGTTAGCACGTCGCCATTCACCAAGGATCACCCCTTTTTCTTTCTCTACTTGTTCAGGAGCAAACTGAAGTCCGTTTCCGATATCTCTCATCCACTTCAGGGCATCTTCCAGCTTTGTATTATTGGCAAGATCAAGTTGGTAAGAAGTTTGCTGATAAGTGGTAAAGGCGTTGATATCGGCACCAAAGCTACCACCAGATTGCTCGAAAAGTTTAACAACGTCGTTGCCGGTAAAATGCGTGCTGCCATTAAACGCCATGTGCTCAACAAAGTGAGCGTAACCTTTTTGATTGGTTTCTTCTTGGAATGAGCCGACATTCAGAACCAAACGGACCGATACTTCTTGGTCTTTTGTTGGGTAAAGATGGTATTTCATACCGTTCGATAACTGGTCGACATGCCAATTGGCGTCAGGCTGAATCGGCGTCGATTGTTGTGTCAGAGCACACCCTGACAGTAATAACGCGGGGACTAACAATATACTGCGCATAACTATTGCCCATAACAATGATTAAGCCGATCAATATAATCCTCGTTCGATGACCTTCACATTTTTAATGGATTATTTACCACTCAAACGTGATGCAAATCACCTTTTAATGAAATCAATTATCATTTACAAAAATAGACATATCCTTACTTTACAAATAGATAAATAACACAACTTAAAAGCCTTTTTCTTATTTGATGTAAAACTCAAAATCGCGACATGGAGTCAGTATTTATTTTGAGCAATAAAATATAATTATTGAACAGATTCGAATCTGACTTTCTGCTGCATATTCAACGGCTCGGTGAGTCCTGATGAGAATAAAAACACAACAACTATTATTCAAAGATCTATTATTCGCTTTATGTTCAAAAATCTATCATTAAAAAACAAACTGGCAATCTCTGCCAGTGCTGCCATCATTCTCGGGGGAGTGCTGGTAGAAGGGCTGTCTTTTCGAGATTCATTAAACAGACTGGATGTCGAAGTCGCGCAACGACTAGAAAGCACCAGCGCATCTTACAATCAATACGTAAAGGACTGGTTACTCTCAAAAGAGCGAGCACTGACGTCACTCTCTTCCGATTCAGAGAAGCGTTCTCTAGTTACGCACTTGAAACAAGTCCGAGACTCTGGCGCGTTTGATAACGTCTTTCTCGCTTACCCAGACGGCTCACAAGACAACGCCAATGGGGTGGTTTTGCCACCAGGTAATAACGATCCTCGCAAGTGGGGCTGGTACACCAACGCCATTGCCAATCCATCGAAAGTCTTTATGGATAACCCAACCGTCGCAGCAGCTACAGGGGCTAACGTCGTGTCGCTCGGTAAAGCCCTGCAATTGCATGGTCAAACCGTCGTTCTGGGTGCTGACGTAGAGATCGGTGATATCCTGAACAGTCTGAACCAAGTGATCCTACCAGGTGAAGGTTATATGTTTATTGCCAATGAACAGGGCAATATTTTCACTCATAACAACGGTAAACTGCTGAATCAACCGGTTAGCAAGCTAGGCCTCAACAACAACGACATTACGTCTGCCGCACGTTCAGGTACAGAGCGTCGCGTCTCTATTAACGGCACCGAATATGTGATTTACGCGCGCCACATAGAGGGTACCAAGCTCACAACAGTGACGGTGTTAGATCAAAACTCGTTGGTTGCCCCACTCTACGATGCTGTTTGGGATCAGATCATCGCAACCACCATCGTCGTCGTTATCTGCGTAGCTTTGTTTAATCTGCTATGTAACATCTTGTTCCGTCCGCTCTACAACGTTTCGAATGCGCTTGCACAAATCGCAAACGGTAGCGGCGACCTAACTCAACGCATCAAAGTAGAAAACCGTGACGAAGTTGGTGAGCTGGCTGAAAACTTCAACCAGTTCGTTGAAAGTTTGCAGCAACTTATTGGTCACATTCGTCACCAAGCGGAAGAACTGAGCCAACAATCGGAGCTGAGCACGAATCGCGCGAATCAATCGGTTTCCGATCTGAACCATCAGCAACAAGAAATCACTATGGTGGCGACCGCTGTGACTGAAATGGCATCGGCAACGCAAGAGATTGCAGCACATGCAGAGCAGACGGCTAAAGCCGCTCAAGACTCTTCAGCAAGCACACAAAACGGTCATGAGTTGGTGATCAACTCCAAATCGTCCATCAACAATTTGTCTTCTGAAGTCAACCAAGCGAGCGTTGTCATCGGCGAGCTCAACCAGCACGCGCAAGACATCTCTACAGTACTATCAACGATTCGAGACATCGCAGAGCAAACCAACTTACTGGCTCTGAATGCGGCGATTGAAGCGGCGCGTGCAGGTGAGCAAGGTCGCGGTTTTGCCGTTGTTGCAGACGAGGTGCGCGTGCTATCACAACGCACACACACCTCAACCGAAGAGATTCGCTCGACGATCGAAACTTTGCAACAGACCACACAACGCGCTGTGACCATCATGGATACAAGCTCTCAACTTGCCCAAGGATCAGTGGAAGATGCCGATCGCGCAGCACTGGCTCTGGATGAAATCAACGCGGCCGTTGCGTTGATCAGCGATATGGCAACGCAAATCGCGACCGCAGCCGAAGAGCAAACGCACGTAACAAATGAAATCACACAAAACGTCACGTCAATTAAAGATGTGACTGATCACTTGGTGGTTGGTGCCGAAGAATCGATGAATCAATCTGCTGAGCTGAAATCACAAGCCGAGGATCTCAACTCGAAAGTAGCGACGTTTAAACTGGCTTAAACGCCACGTTAGGAACGCACTTAAAAACAACAAACCCCGCTAGCAAATGTATAACTAGCGGGGTTTATTTTTATGGCTCGACGTTTTTATTGCAGATAGCTTTCGAAAGACGTAAACCTACACCGCCACACACATCGGCGTACCTGAGATTGGGTCGTTAAATACTCTCGCTTGTAAATCAAACACCGATGCCAACATGCCCTCTGTTAGTACCTCTTGCGGCGTTCCCTGAGTGACTAACTGACCTTTTTCCAACACCACCAAATGATCACAGTAACGGCAAGCTTGGTTTAGATCGTGCAGCACTACCACTACAGTTTTGCCTTTGTCGTTCATCTGCCTCATAAGTTTCATCAGCTCAACTTGGTGAGAGAGATCCAAGTAAGTGGTTGGTTCATCAAGCATCACTACGTCAGTATCTTGCGCCATTACCATCGCAATCCACGCCCTTTGTCTTTGACCACCAGACAACGATTCAACTGGCTTGTCAGCAAACTCTATCACGCCAGTATCTTGCATTGCTTGCTCGACTAAGGCTTTGTCTTGTTGACTTAACCTGCCCCAATGAGAGAGGTAAGGCGAGCGGCCATATTCGACCAGTTTTCTGACGGTAATACCTTCAGGGCTGACAAGAATTTGCGGCAGCAAAGACAACGAACGCGCCAAGCGTTTATCGCCGTAGTTGCTTAGTGGTTTTTCGTCATACAACACTTGGCCGGAAGCTGGCTTGTTAATGCGTACCAAGGTTTTTAATAATGTCGATTTACCGCAACCATTTGGGCCAACTAGTGCGGTAATTTTACCTTGAGGAATCGACAAAGAGAGATCTGGAATGATGGTCTGTTTGCCGTACGCGACGGATAAGTTCTGCGTTCGTAACATGCTTACCAACCTCGATAACGATACAAAAGAAAAATGAAATATGGCGCGCCAATAACAGAAGTCAGCACACCCGCTGGCAGCTCAATTGGTGGCTGTAAGCCTCTCGCTAGACCATCGGCGCAAATCACCAACAGCGCGCCAAGGGTTGTAGAAGCAGGAATCAACAACTTGTGGTTGTGACCAAACAGCAAACGCGCAAGATGCGGCGCAAGCAGGCCAACAAAGCTGATCGTGCCTGCCACAGACACACTGATGCTCGCCAATAGCACGGCAGCAATCAACGCAAGAATTTGGATCTGTCTTGGTTTCGTGCCAAGTGTAGTGGCACTTTCTTCTCCCAGCCCCATCACATCTAGCCGCCAAGCCAGCCAAAACGCCAATGGCAGTAGCAGCATTAGAGCACTCCAAATAAACGGTACTTGTTGCCAGTTTCGTCCCCACAAACTGCCGGTTAGCCAGACCATCGCCGTGTTGATTTCAATAGGGTGCACAATCAGAAGAAAGTCGATACCGCTGGCTAAAAATGCGCTGACAGCAACACCAATCAGCGCCAGACGTGCTGGTGTTGGTTTCGACCAGTAAGCCAGCACAGCAATAAAGCCAGCAGCAAGCAAACCTCCCGCCATAGCGACCATCGGCAACATTGCCACCGGCGCGCTCGGATACAACACCAAGCAAACGGTAGCCGCAAGCCCTGCCCCTGCGCTTATCCCCATTAAATCTGGGGAGGCAAGTGGATTACGGATGACGCCTTGCACTAAGACGCCTGACAGCCCCAACCCAGCGCCCACGCCAATGGCGAGCAACATTCTCGGCAGTCGATATTGGTGAATCACAAAGTCCGAATCAGAGAAAGAAAACAACAATGCAAAAACCTGTTGAGCCGACAGATTCGCCGCGCCAACAAACAGTGTGAGAGACGACGCAATCAGCAAAAGCCCAAGCAGTGCCATCAGTTTGGTTTGATTCATCATGATGATTTCCTCATTGCAATCGCGATAAAGCAAGGAGTGCCCAACAGTGCGGTAATCACGCCCACCGGCGTTTCGGCCGGAAAGGCAATCGCGCGTGATAAAGCATCTGACCACGTCACCAATGCCGCGCCACACAAAGCGGAAACCGGAATGAGGATGTGATAGTTGTGACCAACAATCGGGCGTACCAAGTGCGGCACTAACAACCCGACAAAGCCAATTGGCCCAGCAATCGCCACGCTAGTACCCGCCAACAGCACAACCGCTAAACCACTGATTAATCGAGTAAGACGAATGTTACCACCCAACCCGACAGCAACTTCGTCCCCCAACGCGAGTAAATTTAAGTTTCGCGCTAAGCCCATAGCGAGCACCAAACCTAAAGTCGCAAAAGGCCACAGTTGCTGCCACTGCTGAGAATCTACCGCAGAGAGTGAACCCGTTAACCAATGCAACACGCTGTAAGCCATGTCATCCGCCAAAATTACCGACGCACGAGTTAACCCTATCAGCAGTGCACTGATGGCAATGCCCGCTAGCACTAAACGCAATGGGTGCGAACGCGCGGAGAAAAAACCGCCCAACAACATGACCGCACCACCACTTAGTAGCGCGCCGAATACTGCGTTGATGATGGGGTTCAATTGACTAAAGAATGGTACGCCGATGGAGGCCAAGGCCATAAAACACGCCGCACCAGCATTAATGCCGAGAACGGATGGCGACGCCAAAGGGTTGCGAGTTAACCCTTGCATCAGCACACCGGATACCGCAAGCGAAGCGCCAATCAATAACCCAGCATAGGCGCGAGGCGCACGCAGCGTCGCGAGGATTTGATGAAGCATATTGCCCTCATCAAACGCAAACCAATAGCTTGTCAGATCATTAACACTCAAAGAAAAGTTGGACCACCCAATCATTGAGGCGGTATAGCCTGACAACGTACACAACGCCATAGCACAGACAAACAAGCTCGCTTTCCAATGCGATTTGCTAACCGAAGACGGGCTTTCTGAGATTATCGACGCACTCATGAGCGCCCCAATAACGCTTCAAGGTTGCGGGCAATTTCTTCCGCCGCCAACATGCCGCGATTTAATGACCACAGTTCCGGAGAGACTTCTACCAGTTGCTGCTTTTTCGCCGCAGCTAACAGCTTAAATAATGGATTTTTGCGCCATTCATCCACGATATTTGGTTGAGAGTAAAGTCCAACTAGTAACCAATCAGGGTTGGTTTTTAGTAAAAGTTCGAAGCTGGTTGGGATATACGCATTGCGCTCAGATGGAGCCAGCGGGCTTTGGATGCCTAGAGTGCTCAAAACGCCGCCAGCGTAAGAAACCCGACTATGCAGCCACATCCCTTTGTCGGAAACCACACCAAACTGAATGGTTTCTTGTGTCGAAAAATGCTGTTTGAACTCTGCCATGGTCTGTTTGTGCTGCTCAATGCGTTGCGTCATTTGCTCTTGCTTGCCAATCGCAACCCCGATTTTCTGTGCAGATTCGAGGTTTTCTTGATATGTCTCTCCACGGCTTTTTAACAGCAAGGTTGGCGCAATTCGCTGCAAATCCTGATAAATAGCACGATGGCGTTCGGCATCGGCAATGATCAAATCAGGCTTGAGCACCGCAATCGCCTCTAAACTCGGTTGTGAGCGCATGCCGACCGATTGCCAAGGTTCGATCTTGTCACGAACAGCAGGGATGACTCGTGTGGCATCGTTGTCATCGGCAACGCCTACCGGTGAGACATCGACGGCCGCCAGAGCGTCCACAAACGAAAATTCTAAAACCACAATACGTTGTGGTATCGCTTCTGGCTCAAAAGTGCCTTGCTCATCTTGCACGCTGCGCGCCTGAGAAAATGCGCTAAATGACATCAAAGCTGAGCTCAACAGCATCAACAGCATCAACAAAACGGTTGAAAAGTATTTGATCGTAAATTGTTTTTTATTTTTCATCTTGCTTTTTCCAGTGCTAAGAGTTTTCCATTACCTAAGATCGGCAAAGTCGCCAAGGTAAATTGGCGACTTTTCTTTTCAAACTCAGTGAACGAAACGCTTAAAACTGATAGTTCAGATCCAGCGTGTAAGAGCGTCCTGGAGCTGGGTACCGACCAACTGGGCTTGTATCAATCCCGCGGAAGTAATACTCCTCGTCAAACAAGTTGTTCACCGCAACATTCATGCGTAACTTGCCTTTGTCGTCTTTGTATAAATCCGTACCTAAGTTGAAGTTCCACACCATGTAAGACGGCACTTTGCCCGTTGCACCTGTTGCGTCTTCGGCACTGGTGTTGGCGTTATCGGTATACGAATCACTGAAGTAGAAGCCCGATAGCGTGGTGTCCATGCCGTAAAATGCGTAGGTTGCATCCCAACCAAGCTGATGCTTAGAGGCGTGAGGCAGTTGATTACCTTTATTCGCGCCTTCTTCTTCAAGCGTAGCGTCTAGATAGTTGTAGCTTGCGCCTAAACTCAGTGCAGGTAGAACTTCAGGCACGTAACGAGCAGAAAGCTCTATGCCTTGGTGAAGTGTTTTTCCGATGTTATCGAAGGTCTGCGTTGAGCTTTGCCATTGCAGTTGGTCTTCAAAATCGATGCGATAAAGTGCAGCGTTAAAACTGGTCGCATCTTGGGTGTAACGCGCGCCGACTTCGTAGTTCCAAGCCAGTTCGCTCCCTTCTTCACCCAAGCCTCGGATGTAGGCAATTTGTGGCGCACGAAGTGATTTTTGCGCGTTCGCATACGTCACCCACTGTTCAGTTAAGTTGTATGCCACCGTCAAACCTGGCAACCATTCCGTCACGGTGTTGTCTGCCGTTTGTTTTTTACCACGATCGGTAAACGTCATTCGAACCGACTCAACACGCAACCCAGGCGTTACCTTCAATGTATCATTGAACAAACCAATTTCGTTGCTAACGTATCCAGCAAACGCGTCCGTATCTAAATGCCAATCACGCGGAACGCTGGTTGCACCACCGGCGATTGGAGTCTGAGTGAGTTTGTAGTCAATGTCTTCGTTAACATAACGAGTACCCACGATCCAGTTTTGGGTAACGGATTTGCCTTCACCAAAATACATCGCCATTTTCGGCTCTATGCCGTACACGGTAAATTCACGTGGAGAGGTACGAACGTCCGTCGCTGGCAGAGCCGGATCCGCCCAATGGCCACCCGCACTGTTAAAGCCCCACTTGAAAAGACGCTCTGATTTGTGACCAAACGTTAGCACTTCTAGCTCGGCACTGTCGGCAAATGGCAAATCGTGGATGTACTTAACACTCCAGCGCGTCGACTTACCTTCATAATCATCGTACGGGCGTTTCGATTGATGACGATCTTGCTCGTAATCTTGTGGCGAAAGTGCGCCCGGCATTTGCGTTTCAGCATCGTAACGTTGCAGGAATGCTTGAATCTCTTGAGTATCACTCAGTAGCCATTGTGCTTTAGCTTGAAAGTTCTTCACGTCCGTATCGGAATGTTCACGGAAGCTTTCGCCTTTTAGAAAGTTACCTTCCAACTGTAGCGCGAATGTGTCGCTTAACCAACCGCCCGTGCGTAGGTAAAAATCATTCAGCGGCGCATCACCGCCATCAAACACGGTAAGGCGGTTACTGATTTCAGTTTGCCAAGTGTGTGGAATCGGTTTGGTCACTAGGTTGATCACACCACCGACGTTGTTTGGACCGTACTGCACTGCGGCACCGCCGCGTACAATGTCAATACGATCAAGCATCGACAGCGTTGCTGGGAAGATAGACTGACCAGTATGGCCGTATGGCGCGAGCGTTAGCGGCACGCCATCCATCAAGAACTGCGCATGACCACTGCGGCTTGCTTTCAAACCACGTACGGAAATGTTAGGCAATACGCCCGTTCCGCTTTCATCCTGAACTTTAATACCCGGAACACGCTGTAGCGCATTATCGATCGAACCCGCTGCGGTTTTCTCAATTTGATCACGGGTAATGACGGTACGAGCACCAGGGTACTCTTTGACGTCTTCAATGTCAGAGTTGCCAATCACGCTGCCAGTGACAACAACCGTTTCCATCACGGTGGTTTCGTTTTTTGCGGCAGGAGCGGCAACTGCGCTCATGGAGGTGGCAGAAGCGATAGCAATCGCGAGCACACTGTAAGTGGTAGACAAACCAGCACGTACACGCACTTTACCATCCAAATTCTGGTAAAACATTAAGGTCTCCTTTGCGAGAAATTGAGCCTCGGGCAGAACATTTCCCGTAGGCTCTCGGGGCTAAAACATCCTCAATAAGAGGTAAAAGTCGGCTAACGTGCATCAACTACGCACAACAAGCCTAGAACTGGTATCCGTAGCTGAGCATGAACTCGGCTGGTGCGCCGTAGCCAATCTGGTTTAGGCCAGACGTGCCGTTTGTTGCGCCAAGAATGTATTTCTCATCCAAAATGTTGTAAGCGTTCGCTTGGATCTTGTGACGACCAGTGGTGTACGCCGCCATCAAATCCACCGTGGTGTAATCGCCGAGTGCGACGGCTTCGTCGTTACCTGCGTAACGGTCGCCCACGTACTTCACACCACCTCCTAAACGCCAGTTGTCATCCAATTGGTAAGTGCTCCAAAGAGAGAACAAGTGGTCTGATACATCGTTAGGCTTTTTGCCTGTGGCTTTGTCTTCCGCATCTAAGTAGCTGTAACCAACAGAGATATCCCACTGTTTGGTGATTTGGCCGCGAGCCTCTAATTCAATGCCTTGGTGACGCACTTCAATTTTATCGATCACATCGCCGTCCACGTTAGTTTGTGGTTGCTCTTGATCAATCTGGAACAGTGCAGCATTCAACATTAATGCGTTATCCAAAAGGTACGCTTTCGCACCCACCTCTTTTAAGTCAGTGTGGAAGAATTCCGCCAATTTTGGATTGATGTAGATACCAGCGTACGGTAACTGCCAAGAGCGCGCTAAACTAGCGTATACGGATGTGTCGGAGTTGATGCGGTATACCAAACCAGCACGGTAGCTGACTTTATCATCATCCAACTTTTCTTTATCTGAACCCGCTTTTTGTTGTTCGAGTTCCATCGAGTCGTAACGCACGTTACCGATCAAAGAAAGGTCGCCCCACGTATAAACGTCTTGCACATACAAACCTGTCGTGGTGGTGGTATTGTCACGAAATGGCTTAAAGCCCGGATCAGGCGTTGGACCAACGACTGGGTCGTAGATATTTTGCGGAGGAAGCGTTTTGTCACTTGCCAACGTTAGGTCGATATCGATCTGGTTGAAATCTGCACCCACCATCAATTGATTGTCCCTGGTTTCCCAAACCAACTCAGATTGTAAAGTGGTCGTAGTACGTGGATCGTAACCAAAGTTGTTGACGGTTTGAGACACTTCATTGCCCGTCACTTTGCCCTGACGCGTGCCTTTTTGCTCAAGTTCGATATGGTTGAACGCCGCTCGGTTGTTCCATACCCATTGATCATTCAGACGCCATTCGTAATCCACCGCAATACGGAGACTGTCTGACTCCTGATAGTCGTTTGTGCCGCCAAAGTAAGTGCTTACTGGCAAATCAACTGGCTTGCCATTTTTTGATGGCACACCACGATATGGCACTAGTTCTTGATGGGCGTATTCCACGTCAATATCAATGGTGTGACCGTCCGCTGGCAACACACGAATGGTCGGTGCAATGAAGAAATCGTTTGAATCAACATGATCAACGTACGAGTCGGCTTGACGGTATTCCAAGTTAATACGCCCGTTGACCTTATCTGTGAACGCCATTGAGCTGTCGACCTGACCGACATACTGGTTGTTGCTACCTACACTGCCGTTTACGTGAGTAAAATTCTCACCGTTAGCGCGTTTCGTCACCAAGTTGATGATGCCCCCAGCCGAGCCACGGCCATACAAAGCGCCCGCAGGGCCTTTCACAATTTCAACGCGTTCAACATTCGCTAAGCTGCGGTAAGACTGCAACGTACCGTCATCTCGCAAGCCATCACGGTACATATCGTTGAGTGAATCAAAACCACGTATCATGAACTGATCGCGGCTGCCTTCGCCCAAGGTGTTATTGACCCCGGCTACCCCATCTAGCGCATCCACTAAGCGCACCGCGCCTCGGTCTTGCATTTCTGTTTTCGTTACTACGGATACCGCTTGTGGCACATCAAGCCATTCCACATCGGTTTTGGTGCCTGATTGAGGCATGTGTTCAGCATAACCTTCGTACTGATGCCCGAAGACTTGAATCGTTTCAGTTGCTGATGAGGTTGAGTTCGTCTCTTCTGAAGCCACTGCGCTTGGTGCTACTAGTGAAGAACCAATCGCGACCGCCAAGGGGGTCAGGGTCAATAATTTATTCATTCCATAATTCCGTTTAGTTGTTATAAAGCCAACGGATGGAAATAAGAACAAATATTATTTCTATTTGCAATATTAATTTTATGCTCTATATTTATTTACCCTAAAAACACAACTAACAACAAAAAAAACCAAACATAATAACAATAAACACTAAAACTTCTGCCCTCCGTCTCGCGAGAGGCACATTGGAAGACGACCGTGAGCGACTTTATCAACGTTAGAAGAAAATGTTAGAAAATTAGGAAAGCTCATGAAATCTACGATGATTATCGTAAGTCATGTCGTTAACGATGCAGTCACTCACGGCTTCGTGCCTGCAGCTAAAGCGATGGACCTTCACGTCGTTCTTATCACCGACCACAAGATCAGCCATTTAGAGCTGGCGAGTCGTGATAGTCACTTTAATCCGGATACCATTCTAGAATGTGATGTCTTCAACCCATTAGAACTCATCGAAACCATCACGGAGCATGAATTAAAGCCAGACGCTATTTTTAGCAATAGTGATCACTTACAAACTTCCACCGCCATCTGCGCGCAATTTTTTGGCCTCCCATCCAAAGATTGGTCTGTCACGTTAAAGGCCAAAAACAAACACTTAACTCGACAAGTGTTAAATGAAAAAGCCCTACCCAACACACAAAGCTGTTTGCTGCACCGCCATTCGAATGTGGCATTAGGCATGGCCTTTCCTGTCGTGGCAAAACCCAAAGAAGGCGTGGCAAGTTTAGATGTGCAGCGCTGTGACTCCCAAAGCGAGCTCGATGCTTACTGCGAGGCGTTTTGGCAAAAGCACCCAAACGCCGCCATTCTGGTGGAGCAGTTTCTTCAAGGGCCGTTGGTTACGCTCGAAACTTTAGGAGATGGTGAGCGCCTTATCGCCGTGGGCGGCTTTGATGTGTCGCTCTCAGAGCCGCCTTACTTTATCGAAACGGCCGCAGACTGGAACGGACCAAACGGCATTGCTCACCGAGAAGCTTGCGTGGCTCAACTGAAAGCGTTTGGCGTTGGTTTTGGTGTTTGCCACAGCGAATTTATTATCACTGAAAACGGCCCAGTCCTAGTGGAAATTAACTACCGCAGCATTGGAGATGGTCGCGAATTCTTGCTCAACAATCTCGCTCACTTCGGTTGGTTTAGCACGATTTTAGGTCTGCATTTAGGCCGAAGATTGGACGGCGATTACCAAATTCATGGTTCAGCGCACGTGCACTACGTAGTTGCGGAACACAGTGGTGTGATTGACGGAGGTTCGACGTCGTTCATCCAACACGATGACGATATCATCACCCAGCAACAGGTACTAAAAACCGCTGGAGAACACTTCCAACAGAGTTATTCCAATAAGGATTATCTCGCCCGAATTTCGATTGTCTCACCATCAGGGCGAAACCTCGACCAAGCGCTGCAGAACGCACTTAGCAATTTCGATCTAGCTCCGACTCGTGAGGTGGCAGCATGAATGACAACGCTTTGTATCTAACGCAACGATTGATCGACACTTGCTTACGCGAAGACATGTTTGGCATTTTGTCGAAAGCCAAGTTCAGTAGCGACGCGCCAAAAGGGGTAATTGTTCCTCAAGGCGAGCAAGTCTGGCTGATATTTGCCAACTCTGATTTCACGTTGTATTTACCCGTTGCGCCAACGTATTACATGCAGCACTGGCGCTACGGCCACGCCTATGGCGAAGCGCCGCTAGGTTGGTGGGTGGAGAAAAATGGTCAAATCGAGCATCAGCAGCATTATCAAGAGTGGATTGCGCTACTAACGACACTGACGCATGAGAGCTCTCACGAATTGTTGGCGGGGTATCTTCAAGAACTGGAATGCGCAGAGAAACACAAAGCGCTGTGTGACCAAGCGTTTCATCATCACGCAGACCACATTTCTCACCAATATCCAAGCTTAGTTCTTGGCATAAAAAGCTACTGCTTGCCGACCAGATCGCTTCTTACCTTGACCACCCGTACTATCCAACTGCGCGGGCGAAGTTTGGTCTGAGCGATGAAGACCTTGCTGAGTACGCGCCCGAGTTCGCACAAAGCTTTGCTCTGCATTGGATTGCGATTGAAAAATCACTGGTGACATTAACCAGCGGACAACCTGATTGCTGGCCAACAATGGAGCAAGTGGGGCTTCCTGCTGATTTTGCACTGAGCCACGTACTGTTCCCTGCGCATCCGCTCACCCTTCGCTCTTTAGAAGCCTTACCCGAAGGCATGATAGAAGCGCCGTTTACGTACCTAGACGTGACGCCAACGCTTTCCGTTCGTACTGTGGTAGTCAACGACGCGCCGCATATTCACATCAAAGTTCCGCTGATCATGCGATCGCTAGGCACGAAAAACATTCGCTTAATCAAGCCTTCAACACTGTATGACGGCCACTGGTTTGAACGCCTACTCAGCCACCTTGAACAAACGGACGCAGACTTAAACACTCGCTTGCTCCATTGCAACGAAAAACACGGTGGACACGTCGGTGAGGATAAAACCTTCGCGTACATCGTACGTGAGTACCCACTTACTCATTGCGAAGATAAAGCGTTAGTTCCGGTTGCCGCACTGGCTAGCCCAATGCCTGACGACCGCTTGTTCTTAGAACATTTGGCAGAGCAGTACTATCAACAAGATACGCTGGCGTGGTTCCAAGATTACGTCGACCTATTATGCCAAGTGCACCTCACCTTGTGGCTTCGTTATGGCATCGCATTGGAGTCCAACCAACAAAACGCCATCGTTGCATTTGATCAACAGGGCAAAATGACGCTCGCGATGAAAGACAACGACGCGGCGCGAATTTGGCCTGAGCGCTTCCACTTTGCTACAGAGTATGCTGCCCAAAAACACGTCGCAGGAACAACTCCCGTGGATTGTGATGAACTGCTCGACCAACGCATCAAAGTCGACAATGAATTGGCGCTCGGTCAGATGTTTACCACCATCACATTACAACTGGATATTGCAGCGATTGTAGAAGCCATGGCTGCGAAGGGCATTGCCTCTTCAGCATCGCTTTACGCCATCGTGGCCAAAAGCATTGCAGAACAACTCAACCGATTAGAAGGCGAAGGGTTAGAGACAAAACTGGCACGCGAGTTACTGCAAGAAGCACCTGATTTGTACGCCAAGTACTTGTTGAGCTCTGGCAGTTTGCTCTCGAAAGAAGCCTCTGGCGCGAGCGACATCAATAAGTTCTATGGTTTGTCGGCTCCGAACTTCTTGCTGCTTTCTAGCGAAGAAGCGCAACGCGCCTACTTAGAAGCCATCAAAAAAAGCGTACGTTAAACGATTATGACCAAACTCATCTACAGTGTGTTGTTGTGCCACTTTATCGCTGCGTTTGCCGCGTTAGGTATGCCGCTATTTCTACCCGTCGTGTTGCCAACGTTAGGCGCAAGCATTGATGCGGACTGGGCAGGGGTATTGTTTATCCTACCCACGTTTTGTACTGCGTTGGCGGCGCGATTTTGGGGCAACTTTGCCGATCGCTACGGTCGCCGCCGCTCACTCTTGCGTGCGCAACTTGGCCTTGCAGCAGGGTTTGCGCTGTGCGGCTTGGCAGACAACCTCGCCATGTTTGTGTTTGGTCTTATTGTTCAAGGAACCTTTGGCGGCACCATGGCCGCCTCGAACAGCTACTTATCTAGTCAAATTAAAGAAGCCAAAACACTCGGCAAGTCACTCAATAAAACCCAACTATCTGCTCGCTTGGCGCTGATCGTTGCGCCCATTGGGCTCGGCTGGAGCTTGTCAGAGACCAACCCGCTCAACGCGTACCTTTGGTTATGCGTTTTGCCTTTAATTGCGATGGGCATCACACTAACACTGCCAGTGGATAAACCCGCCGACCAAAACCTCGAAAAGCCAAACTCAGAATCTCAGCAAGAACAACCTGTTGCAAAGAAAAACGCAATGCATGCCATTCGCTGGATCTTCTTTGCTCAGTTCGGGTTTGCGTTTTCTATGGTGGTGACCTTTCCTTATTTCTCGCCGTTTGTGCAGCAATATGGCATCACTCACCACGCATGGATCGGTTTTTTGTACGCACTGCCGCATGGCGTCTATCTGTTGCTGGCAGGCAAAATCCACGTGTTGTCAGATGGGTTGAATCGCCATCAACCGCTGCGCACGTTGTGGCTCGGGTTTGCATTGCTTGCCGTGAGCTCTGCCTTGCATTTGATTGCGTCCGAAACCGCACTCATTGCTGCGAGAATTATCTTCGGCATCGCGATGGTGTGTTGCTATCACGGATTGCATCAGCATCTTGCGAGCAATCTGGATCGAAAACTCAGTGGCAAAGTATTTTCTCGCTTTGATGCCATGTCCAAATGGGGTGGCGTGGCAGCGGGATTTTGCGCTTCTTTCATTTCTAGCTTGGGGCTACTTGAGGTTCCTTTCCTACTTTCTGCGATAGTCAGCGTAATCACCTTGATCGCGCTGGTTCTCCATTCAAAATTTGGAAATCAACATGTTACAAACTCAATCCTCTCAGACTAGCGAGTTGCGCGCGCATGATGTGCAGCTCAATCGGGAGAAGGCCCAACTCAACACGATTATGGGTGTTCTTAATTGTTACTTACGTGAATTTGCGCTACCGAATCAACAAGTGGAATGGCACTACCAATCGACATCGCTACCCCAAACGTTAAAACGCAACTATTCCGCCAAGCAGCGGGTAGCCGTTCATCTTTCTCAACAAAATGGCGTGCTGGTTTTGCCGATTCACTACGCGAGCAAACTGGGCAAAATCAAATTGGCAGAACTGCCATGGGCGAAAATGCCGGGATCTGGTTGGGCGAAATTGGATGCCACGCAAACTCTTACGCTTTTGCTTAACTATCTCAAGCAGGTGTTGGCGATCCCGTTTAACCATGAGCTGATCGAACAACTGGAAAATAGCGTGCTGGTTACCGAGCAGTTTCTCAACGTCGCGCCCAAATCGCATCACAACGAATTTATCGCTTCGGAACAGTCTCTGATTTGGGGGCATACTTTCCATCCGACCCCGAAAAGTCGTTCGGGCGTCACCATGGATGATCTCTTGGCGTTTTCTCCAGAAGTCGGCGCGCAAGTCCCGCTGTACTGGTTTGAAGTGGATACGTCCTTACTTGATGTGCTGAGTTCCGACGGAGAAGCTAACCCTGCTCAGCGCATGCTACAACAGCTCGCGCCACAACACGCCACCAGCAATGGGAAGACACTCTACCCTTGCCATCCTTGGGAAAGCTACACCATTTTGAGTAATCCAACCGTGAAGCGTGCCATTGAACAAGGCAAGATCACGCCACTGGGTTTAGGTGGTGAAAAGATGCAGCCGACCTCTTCAGTTCGTACCCTCTACCACCCTGACATGGACTGGTTTGCGAAATTCTCCATCAACGTACGATTAACCAATTGCGTGCGCAAAAACGCGTGGTACGAACTCGACAGCGCCGTGCAGCTCACGTCGATTCTCAAACCAATTCGAGAAAACGAACAGCTGCACAACCCCGTATTTAAAGTGATGACAGAGCCTTACGCCACCACATTGAATCTAGAAAGTGTCGCTGATCGCAATTGGGATGACAACACCAAAGCACGCGAATCGTTTGGGATTTTGTATCGCGAAAATTTCTCGCTGAGCGAAGTCGATATCTTAAAACCAACCCTCGCCGGCGCTCTATTTGCTTACGACAAAAACGGCAACAGTTGCATTGCTCAACGCCTTAAAAACAAAGCGCGTACTACGAAAAATCGCTATTCCGACATCGCGACACTGTGGTTTGAACGCTATTTGCATTGCCTAATTCCGGGTGTGTTTAACTACTACTTCAAACACGGGGTGGCGTTTGAGCCGCATTTGCAAAACACCTTGATTGGCTTTGAGCAAGAGATGCCGTGTTGTGTTTGGATTCGTGATTTGGAAGGCACTAAATTACTGCCAGAGTTCTGGCCAGCAGAAACATTAACTGATTTGTCTGAACGCGCGCGACAATCGGTTTACTACAGTCGCGAACAAGGCTGGAATCGCATCGGATACTGCACCTTTATCAACAACATCAGCGAAGCGATTTTCTTCATCGCAGAAGGTGATGAGCCACTAGAGCAAACGCTGTGGAATGCGGTGCAAAGTGCCATTGTGCGTTGGCAATCAGTGAATGGAAAACAGCCGGAACTAGAAGCGTTGCTGAATGGCGGTCACTTCCCAAGCAAAAATAATTTCACCACGCGTTTGATGCAAAAAGCCGATAAGGAGTCGGGCTATACCCAAGTCGCCACGCCTTGGCAACAATACGAAAAAGGAGCGCAACATGTCTAATTCACTCTCCCTACCGACACGTATTAGCCAGCAAGTTCACACGCTCGCACAGCAGCAAAATCAACCCTTGTGCGCGTACTTGTATGACCTAAAAGCCTTAGAAGAACACATCAAACAACTGCGTCACGTTTTGCCGAAAAATGTCGAGCTATTTTACGCAGCCAAAGCCAATCCATCGGGCCCGATTCTCAAAACGCTCGCGCCGTATGTCGATGGTTTTGAAGCGGCATCTGGCGGGGAGTTGACACTCCTCCACCAGCAGCAACTCGATAAGCCATTGATCTTCGGTGGCCCAGGAAAAATGCCAAGTGAATTGCAACAAGCGATTGAGCTGGATGTTGATGCAATTCATGTCGAAAGCCTCACCGAGCTGCAACGCATTGGAGCACTAACCGAGCGCCTCAACCGCCCGACTTCGATCTTTTTGCGTATGAACATAGATATCGGCGACATCACGCTCAGCAAGCTGGCGATGGGAGGCAAGCCGACTCCATTTGGTTTTGACGAGTCAGAACTGAGCAATACTTTGATGTTGCTGCGCGATTTCCCGCAAGTGTCACTCAAAGGCTTCCATTTTCACTTGATGTCGCATCAGCTCGATGTTGAACGTCACTTAGCGTTAATGCAGCGCTATTTCCAAGTCGTGAAAGCGTGGCAACAAGAGTTTGAACTCGGTGAGCTGATGATCAACTTAGGCGGAGGCATGGGGATTAACTACCAAAACCCTGAGCAACACTTTCCGTGGATGGAGTTTTGCGACAAGTTGGAATTCCTCATCGCTAAAGAGCAAGTGCAAGATTGGACACTGCGTTTTGAATGCGGACGTTTCATCACGGCGGCATGCGGTTATTACGTAATGGAAGTGCTGGATATTAAGCAAAATCTTGGCGAAAACTTTGTCATCGCGCGCGGAGGAACCCACCATTTCCGCACGCCAGCAGCGCAGAGCCATAATCATCCATTCGTCATCCTGAAAAGCGAGCAACACCATGAGATTTCTCATCCAATTCAGCATGCACAAGCGACCTTTGTCGGCCAACTTTGTACGCCCAAAGATGTGCTGGCACGCAATCAACACGTCGCCCACGCCGATATTGGTGATTATGTTGTGTTTACCTTAGCGGGCGCCTATGCCTGGAACATCTCCCATCAAAACTTCTTGATGCATGAACCGCCGATCTTCCACTATTTCTAAACGGCATACTTCGCTTTACTCAAGCCCCAATCATTGGGGCTCTTTTATTCCACTCGGCACAAATTCATTGCCATTAACCGCTTTGCGAAATAGCAATTATGCGTTTTATCAGCTCGTCGGGTTCCATATTGGGATTGCGGTAAAAACGGAAGATTTCCGAGTTTATCGCTTGCTGAGCTACCGGATTGACCGCCATCGAATCAATCATACTCGGCACAGCGAGGTTGTGTTTAACGCCGTAGTGAAAGTCTTGATATGATTGGACCTGACACGGATTAAAATCGCTGATGTCGATATCGGTACGCACCGGAATCGAGCCTTTTACCTTATTGAACTTAGCTTGAAACTCGACGTCTGCCAGCGCGCTTGCGGTTTGCTGAGCCGCCTCGGCAGAAAACGACTTGCTCGACATAAACACCAAGCTGTCCATGTTGTAGAGGAATACACCATCGCTGTCAGGCGTTGGGTAACAACCGACCTCTTGCGGAACCGAGACTTGATTGGCGAGCAGCTCACCCAAAATCCAATCACCGCCGATTTGAAACAGCGCCTGACCGTCGGCTAGTGCTTGGGTCGCCGTATCCCACTTACTGTCGGGTAATTGGTTGTCTATCAACAAACTCAGGCGACGAAATTGCGTCAGTGCTTGGCGCAGTGTTTCGCTGTCGATGCTGTTGCGTTCAAGTTTAACCATTGCATTGGTGTAGAACTCAACGCCGCCAGTGGAGATCACTAAGTTCTCGAAAAGTTGGGCGACTTGCCAAGGCTGCTCACCGACCGCGATCGGCACGATGCCATTGTGCTTAGCAAGCTCCATGGCAGCGAACATCTCTTGCCAGTTTTTCGGCGCGGACAGATTCAGCTGTTTAAGCTGCTTGTGGTTGACCCACAACCAGTTCAAACGGTGCAGCGTAAGTGGCAGGGCGATATAGCCGTTTTGTGTTTTATTGATTTCGATAGACAGCGGGTAGAGCACCTCGTCCCAGCGCTGCTCATCGGCAACCGCGTTGACGTTGTGCAAAATACCGATGGCATCCCACGCTTTAATACTTGGCCCTTCGATTTGCGCGAAGCTCGGTGGATTGCCCGCAAGCGCTCGAGCTTGCAGTACCGTCATCGCGCTGTCGCCACCACCGCCTAACACCGGGCTTTGCAGCAGCTCTATATCGTGCCGTTTTAGCTGAGCTTTAAGTGTTTGCAGCGCTTGCTGCTCGCCGTCAGAAGTCCACCAATGTAAAAACTCTACCCCTTGTGGAGACTCAGCGTGAGCGACGCAAGGGGCGAGCAACAGTGGGAACAAGAATGCCAGTTTGTTCATAGTCAGTCTCTCGGGAAAGTCAGTGTGGCGCAGAGGCCGCCAAACTGAGAATGGCTCAGCGACAAACTGCCGCCGTGAGCCTTTGCAATGCTCTGTGAAATGGTTAACCCCAGCCCACTGCCTTCTTTATCGTTGCTAGCGCGGAAGTATGGCAGGCAGAGCTTTTCAAGTAATAAATCGTCAACACCATCACCGTGATCTTCAATTTCAATTTGGATCGACTCTGGGCTTTCACTCAGCGTAATGTCCGCTTGATGGCCGTATTTGAGCGCGTTATCGACCAGATTCTGAATGCAGCGCTTAATCGCTAACGGTTTACCAGCAAAGTGGGTGTGGATTTCACCGTGGATGCGAATTGTGTCCGGCGCATCGGCAATATTGGCGGAAATGTGCTGAATCAGTTGGGTGAAATTGATCGGCTCGATTTCCTCGTGGATATCGGTCTCTTTAATGCATTGCAATGCGCCTTTGACCATCAAATCTAGGTCGTTACTCAGGCGGATAAAGCGTTCTCGGTCGGCGTCGTCATCCAGCATTTCCGCCCGTAGTTTTAGGCAAGCAATCGGCGTTTTCAGATCGTGTGAAATGGCACTGAACAGCATCTCGCGGTCTTTAATGTGGCTGTCGATGCGTCGATTCATCTTGTTAAACGCTCGTACCGCCGCTTTCAGTTCGTTACTGCCTCGCTCAGAGACTTCGGGCACGTCTAATCGGCTCGACATCAGGGTTGCGGCTTTTGCCAGCTCTCGAATGGGTTGAATTTCTTTACGAACGATAAACCAGGTACACAACAGCAGCATTAGCGCGGACAGTAATAGCGTGAGCCATTGGCGCAGCTCAAAATAGTTAGTCTCTAGGTTGATGTAAGGCGCGGGTAGGACCGCCGCGAGATAAAACCATTCGTTCTGTGCGACTTCGACCTGCATCACCAGAATCGGCGGATTGAGGTCACCAAACGAAAGCGAATAATGCGCCCACAATAACGGCAGTTCATCGATAGGTAGCTCGTTGTTGAACACTTTGAGTTTGTCGCGCTGGGTGAACTCCACCTCGATATTAGGAATGCCGCTCAGCTCGCTTTCTAAAACCTCGCGCACTTGGTTGATGACCAACGTTTTGCGTTCGCTCTCTGGTAGTGGGTCGACGTCAATCTGGTGGTTGTTGAGTGAGACGAAAAAGCGCGTGCCGCCCATATTGCGTAGTTGATTGAGCACCAAGTGGCGATATTCAGAAGGGAGGGTTTGAAAGAAAGCGATGGTGGAAGAAGCGCTCAGCGCTAAGCTTTTGACCGTGGTGGTCAGGCCCTCTTTATCGCGTTCGCTGGCGTGTTGATACCAGATAATCCCCGACAATACCTGCGCCAGAACGATCACCAGCAACAGGAACACACTGGTACGAACGACCAGTGATCCCGTCCAGCGTTTAATTCTCATAATGCACGTCCGTGGTGAGCATATAGCCTTTGTTACGCACCGTCAGGATCAGCGAGCGATCTTTATCTTCAAGGTGATGACGCAAGCGACTGATCTGCACATCAATGCCGCGTTCAAACGGGTCGGCATCGCGTCCCCAGATCTCGCGGGCAATATCATCGCGCGACAATATCGATTGTGCGTGGTTGACGAATAAACCAAGCAGCGATAAGTCGGCACCACTGAGTTGTTTGACCTCGCGGCTAGCAAGGTGGGTCAGTTGGCGCGTCACGGTGTCTAACAACCAATCGTCAAAACGCACTTTACGCGTCAGTTTGCTATTGGTGGTGGATTGGCTACGCCTAAGAATCGTTTTGATGCGTGCGAGCAGTTCTCGAGGACTGAATGACTTGGTGATGTAGTCGTCGGCGCCCATTTCTAGCCCTGCGACTCGGTCGGCTTCTTCGGTGACGGCGGTCAGCATGATGATCGGGATGTCGGAGTTTTTGCGCAGTTTCTGGCACAGTGTAAAGCCGTCTTCACCGGGCATCATAATATCGAGGATGATCAAATCAGGATGGTGATCGTTGAGCAGTTGCCACATCACATCGCCGTTTTCTGCGCAGAGTACCTCAAACCCCGCTCGACCAAGGTAATCCGACAACGCTTCGCGAAGGTCGAGGTTGTCATCGACGACCAGTATCTGCTTGTTTTCCATCCTTCTCTCTCCCACCTCTCGTTGGCTAATATGATGCATTTTTAAGCGCTCACGTACAATCGAGCTGACTGCAATTCTCACGTCTTGGTACGAGAGATTTGTAAGTAGCCTCTTACAAACTGATTGCCTTTTGTAACCTTGAACGCCGCCTTGCTCGCTATGATCATCCTGACCTTACGTGAAACAACATGACCTGAAGGAATCAGGTCCTACAACACTGGCGTTCGTCAGGAGGAAACCATGTTTGCAAGTATATTTGGACAACTACAAAAAATAGGGCGCTCGTTGATGCTGCCTGTGGCGGTGTTACCTGTGGCTGGCTTAATGCTGGGTATTGGTAATGCCGGATTTGCGTTTATTCCGGAAGCGGTCAACAAAGTGATGCTTGCGGCGGGCGAGGGCGTGTTCGGCAACATGCAGTTGATGTTCGCGGTCGGTGTAGCGCTCGGGTTATCAAAAGGCAATGACGGTGCCGCTGCGCTCGCTGGCTTAGTTGGCCTAATCATTATGAACGCATCGCTCGGGATTGTGACTGGCTTGCGAGGCCTAGAAACCGACGCGACCATCATGGGGGTTGAGACGCTGCAAACCGGTGTGTTCGGCGGCATCTTTATCGGTGCGGTCGCGGCGTTTATGTATAACCGCTTCTACAACATCAAACTGCCGGAATACTTGGGCTTCTTCGCGGGTAAGCGATTCGTACCAATCGTCACCGGTTTATCGGCGATCGTCGTGGGTGCGATTCTCGCGTTTGCATGGCCACCTCTGGGACAACTTCTTGATGCATTCTCCCACTGGGCAGCGTACCAAAACCCAGTACTCGCTTGGGCGGTTTACGGTGCGGGTGAACGTTCTTTACTCCCGGTTGGTTTGCACCACATCTGGAATGCGCCATTCTTCTTTGAAGTCGGCAGCTATATTGACCCAGAAACAGGCAAAGAGTTTACCGGTGAGTTAACGCGCTTCTTCGCGGGCGATAAAACCGCAGGTTATCTGTCTGGTGGCTTTATGTACTCCATGTGGGCACTACCTGCGGCAGCACTGGCGATTTACCACTGCGCGTCTCCAGAGCGTAAGAAAATCGTTGGTGGTTTGATGCTGTCAGCGGCGTTTACCTCATGGTTAACGGGTATCACTGAGCCAATCGAATTTACCTTCCTGTTCGTCGCGCCTGTGTTGTACATCATCCATATTTTCCTAACCGGTATTGCGTTCGCGATCACCGCATTTTTGGAAATCAAACACAGTACCGACTTTGCGCACGGCGCGATCCAGTTCTTCCTCTACTACCCGATGTCGAGCAACGCATGGCTGTTCATCATCATTGGTCCAATCTGGGCAACCTTGTACTACGGCTTGTTCCGCTTCCTTATCGTGAAGTTGGATCTGAAAACGCCGGGTCGTGAAACCGACATTGCAGAAGTGCAGATTGCCGGACAACCTGATGAAATCGCTGTAGATGTGGTAGCCGCATTAGGCGGGAAAGCCAACATCAAGTCGGTCGATGCATGTATCACTCGTCTGCGCGTTTCGGTGAAAGACATTGCCAACGTTGATGTTGCTAAGCTGAAAGCACTTGGCGCGCGCGATGTGCTGGTGATTGGCGACAGTTTACAAGCGATTTTTGGTACGCAGTCAGACTCCATCAAGTCAGAAGTGCACAGCGTACTTGCTACCTCCTGATCTTACCTCCCCCAATCTAGGTAAGCTTTGCCAACCTCCCTGTGAGGTTGGCTTTTTCGTTTTCGGCATCAGAAAAACTTTGCCAATACCATGCCCTACTTCGCAGCCGCGCTGGTTAAGCTACCCAGCACACCACTGATTTTGCTCAGCACCTCATCGCAGCCTTCAATACGATGGCGCTGCTTTAAGTGCATCGGATCGTTGTAGGCTAACCACGTTTTACCTTCAGCATCTTCATACACCAACACCTTTTGGGGTAAATCGAGCGCCACTTCTTGCGTGCAGAGCATCAGCGGCGTACCCACTTTAGGATTCCCAAACACAATGACTTCGGTTGGTCGCAACGTCATATCGACTTTCGCGGCGTTCTCTTGATGGTTAATGCGCGCAAAGACGTTCAAGCCTTTTTCTTGCGCGATAGCGACAAATTTATCCGCAGTGTCTTTGGTTGAATGCGTGCTCGCAACGGTTACCACCCCCTCACCAGCCAACGCACTCAATGATGCCAACGCCACTACCAACCCGATGATTACTTTTTTCATTTGTCGTCCCTTTCTCTCTTAAGGCGAAAAGCCAAGTGTAAAAACTATAGAAGCCAAACCCAGCTCTCGCGAATCGCACTGTCTTCACTCAAGTGTCGACCGTGTAACACGGGTTAATTGATTCAGATTAATAAAGCGTTAACTAGTCGAGCATCAAAAGCGTGAAATCCGTAACATTTGCGACTTATTTTAGTGAGAAAGAGAAAAGTAGTGACACGCGATCAATTTGAGTTATTGGCACCCGGTGGCGATTTAGATTCTATCAAAGCCGCCATTGCCGCTGGCGCCGATGCAATTTACTGTGGGCTCGACCGCTTCAATGCTCGTAACCGAGCGACCAACCTCACCTTAGATAACTTAAATGGCGTGTTAACGTTGGCCCATCAGCACAGCTGTAAGATTTTCCTAACGTTGAATGTGCTGATTTTAGAAAGTGAAATTTCAGCGATTGTTCGCTTACTCAGCCAACTGAACACCACCAAAATCGATGGCGTGATCGTGCAAGATCTCGGTCTGGCCTACATTCTCAAACATCACTTCCCCGATTTGGATGTGCACGCTTCAACGCAACTGAACACGCATAACGAAGGCCAGATCCTCTTTCTCAACCAGCTCACCGCAAGCCGAGTAAACTTATCTCGCGAACTTAACATCGATGAAATAAAACATCTGGCGCAATTTGGTCGCGAGCACAACGTAATGATGGAAGTATTTGTCCACGGCTCATACTGCATCGGATTCTCCGGAATTTGCTATATCAGTTCCGCTCGCAATGGCGCATCAGGTAACCGTGGACGCTGCAGCCAACCTTGTCGCGAACAGTACGAAACGACCAAAACGGGCAACAACTACCCACTCAATATGAAAGACAACTCCGCCTTTGGGGACTTGGAAGCGCTTGCCGATGCTGGCGTGTATTCTTTAAAAGTAGAAGGGCGAATCAAGAAATCGCACTACGTCTATACCGTGGTCGACAATTGGCGTCAGCAAATCGATCGCTTGTGCGAGGGTTTGGAACTCTCTGAAGACACCACCGAGTTATACACGGTGTTCAACCGTGATTTCTCCAACGCATTTTTGCAAGGTGATTTCGGCAAGGCGATGTACATCGACAACCCGCGCGACCACGCTGTAAAACATTTTTCGAAGGTTTATCAATGCCAGTCTGCTGATGATGTGCAAGCGGTGAAAAAGAAGCTGTACGACGACAAAACCGCGATCATTGAGAAAGTGGCAGAGCAAACTAAGTCGTTCGATGTCGCTTCGACACAAGTATCCGGCAGCAGCTTGAAAGGGTCGATTGATGTGCCAACTCTGCCAGCGTTACCTCAACCAGAACCTCGCCAAGGTGCGCCAAAATTGTCGGTTCTGATCTCGTCAGCACAAGAAGCCATGCTGTGCGAATACCACAACATAGATGTTTACTATCAATTGCCAATGGGATTGTCTGGTGAACTGAGCGCGATGATTGAGTTGTTCCAAGCCAACCCAATGCTCAAACCTTGGTTTCCTGCCATTTTGATTGGCGAAGACTACCAAGCCGCACGCGTATTTTTGGAAACCATCCAACCTAAATTGTCGATCACCAACAACTCAGGCGTCGGCATGATCGCAAAAGAGCTCGGCTTAGGCTGGGTGGCAGGCCCACAAATGAACACGATGAACTCATACGCGTTTAAGTGCCTTCAAGACGAGTTCGCGGCAAGTGGCGCGTTTGTTTCTAACGAGCTGAATATGAAGCAGATGCGCCACATCAAGCGTCCGAAAAACATGCGCAGCTTCTACAGCATTTATCATCCAAATACCCTACTTACGAGCCGCCAATGTTTGTTCCAACAAACCGAAGGGTGCCGTAAGGTGAAGGTCAACAAAGGTTGTTTGAAACGCTGTGATAAACGCACGTCTATCATCAACTTAAAAGACAATCCTTACGTGGTGCAAAAACAGAAAGGCAGCCACAATTCGATCTACAGCGAACACAACGTCTTAAACCTGCGAGTGCTGCACGATCTGCCGCAATTGTTTACCGATGTGTTGATCGATCTGCGTGATATCCAGACCGAAACGAAAGTCTCAGCAAGCAAACCTGAGTTGATTGACGCGTTCTTAGCTCTACTTGAAGATCACAGCGAACAAACCGTCCAAACGCTGAATGCCATGATTCACCCAACAGCCAACGCGCAGTATTTGAAGGGGTTGTAGAATTTTTCTAACGAGGCAAACAAAACCATAAATTATCCTACACTCTACTAGAGGGAAGCGTAACGCTTTGTAAGTCAGATGGTTGGCTGAAGAACCTAGTTCATCAATAGAAGAACTTCCTAGCCATTTGAGATAATTTATTTGAGTACGCCATGAAAATATCTAAAGGTATCGAAGAGCAGGGAATCCCTGTCGGAAACTATTACGACAAATATAATACTCAGAACCCCATCGCCAGAAAAATGATGAGCAATTTCGATCATCATTTATCGCAACTGGTCGATATGGTCACACCAAAGTCGATACACGAGATCGGCTGCGGAGAAGGAGTCTGGGCACTTAAATGGCATCAACAAGGGATCCGTGTGAAAGGGAGTGACTTCTCCCAACAAGTGATTCAACTAGCAAGAGACAATGCCCAAGCACACAACTTGGAAGACATTTTGTTTGAACAAAAAAGTGTGTATGACGTTGCTAGAAAGACTGATTCTGCTGACCTTGTTGTTTGTTGTGAGGTCTTGGAGCACCTAGAGCACCCCGAGCAAGCACTAGCAACATTGCAAGACCTCGATACTGACTATTACATTTTTAGTGTGCCAAGAGAGCCGTTGTGGTGTACGTTAAACATGGCAAGAGGTAAATATTTAAACAGTTGGGGCAATACTCCCGGACATATCCAACACTGGTCCAAGAATGCCTTTCTGACTTTGCTCAAGCAACACTTTGAGATTCTCGAAGTACGCTCTCCCATTCCTTGGACCATGGTTTTATGCCAGCGTGTGAATCATGAAACATAATAAGAGTAAATTCATATTACGCTGGGTTGGGCGAATCATTACTATTTTTTCCATTGCCTTTGTATTAATCAAGCTCTCTACATACTCGCAGCAACTGAATATTCAGGATATTTCCTCTGACTCCTATCTGATATTTGTTTTTTGTATAGGTCTCTACGCTTTTGGCAATTATATTCTTTCTATGGCGTGGCGACTTTTAGTCGCGAACAGTGAATATACTCTGTCTGCATCAACTGCCATTTGGATGTTTGGCGGGTCTCAAATTGCTAAGTATTTACCTGGAAACATTTTCCAATTCGCTAGCCGACAAGTAATTGGTGTACAACACGGAATTAAAAATAATGTATTACTGAAATCGACCTTATGGGAAATAGGGTTGATGGGTATTGCGGCTGGTTCGTTTGGTGTCTTTCTGCTGAATGAGTACTTCCCTAATTTAATGGGGTACGAGATGACTTTATTCGCTGGACTTATCGTGAGCACCGGATCAATATTAAGCTTGATAGCCAGTCGCAATTACCTAAAAGCTTGTGGGCTTTATCTCTGCTTTTTTTTTGTATCGGGCGGCATTTTCTCACTCATATTTTTTACGCTAAACGACAATCTAACTCCAACTTTAGAGAGATTTTTACAAACATCTTGTTACTTCATCATCGCATGGTTAATAGGGTTTGCCACCCCAGGTTCTCCTGCAGGGTTGGGTGTCCGAGAGGCTGTGTTAATCACACTCCTAGATTCGCCGAGTATTGAAGATACACTCTTAGTTGCCGTCCTTGTTTCCAGAATCGTCACTGTTCTAGGAGATATGTTGTTCTTCGCTATCTCGAGTGTATTTAGGCCTAAGCAAGCCGTATCAAATAACTCACTTCTTTAAAGTATCGAGGTAACTCGCTATTACTCTCCAGATCGTTTTCGCTTGGTTTCAAACTGATAAGTGGGCAACTTTTCCTGATGCTCCAGCTTTTCTTCCAGTACCTCAATTCGGTGCAATACTTTTTCGGTCAGCTTTCGATTGAACCCTATTAGATCGGCCACCAACCCCATCAATAAAGTGATGAAACCCAAGATAAGTAGCGTTGACCCCAAGACCAATGACTGAATATGGCCATCTCCCGCTCCATTTAAAAAGAAATACAGGAATCGCATAATGGGAATCACACCGCAAATCATCGCCACAGAGCCAATAAACAAAAACACTTGCAGAGGTCGGTACATGGTATAAACCCTGACCAAAGTAGAGAGCGACATTTTTAGAAACTGCGGAATGCTCTTAAACAGACGGGACTCTCGCGTTTTTTCATTAGTTCGGATTGGCACCGAAACCACACCAATCCTTTTTGCACTTGCTTGAATCAACATTTCTATTGTGTAGCTAAAATCCGATACGATATTAAGTTGTTGTGCCGCACTTCTCGATATTGCGCGAAAACCACTCACAGCATCTTTAACATCCAATCCCGTCGCTTTGGCAATAATAAAGCTCCCCGACACTTGTAAACATCGTTTAAATACAGAGAAATGTGTATTGCTATACCCTCCTCGGTCACCAACAACAATTTCTGCTTTGTGCTCGATAATAGGCTTAACCAAGTGCGGAATATCGGCCCCATTATATTGATTATCGCCATCGGTGTTCACAATGATATCAGCATGAAGACGAAGGCACTCCTCAATCCCTCTTCGAAATGAGTAAGCAAGCCCCTTATTGCCCTGGTTAGTAATAATGTGCTCAACACCACACTTGCGTGCGACTTCTGAAGTACCATCCGTAGAACCATCATCGATGATTAGAATCTCTATCTTAGCGATACCATCAACGCGCTTTGGTATTGAGCGAATAACATCAGCAATATTGTCCGCTTCGTTAAAGCACGGAATTTGAACAATTAACTTCATGCATGCTCCTCATGTTCTGAATCAACATTACTGTGCGTATTAGAAGCCGGTAAATAACCTCTGCTTCTCTTCAAGATTGCGAGGTCGGTACAGGTTATCTCCCCAACGCAGAACGACTTTACCTGGCTCTTTCGACGCTAATTCATAGACACCCCGCGCCAAGTATCGAGCTTGACCAGCCAACCAAACCTTGCCATTAATCAGAAGACTATTGCTAGCTTCAAGCGTATATACGCCCTTGATGTTGACCTTAACTTCCCGACTAAGAGAGTTGGGCGTCAATTCAAACGTCTTTCCTGCAACATACAGGTGCGACCAATGATGAATGTAGTTCTGCCTTAACGCTTGAATATCTAGCCTTAATAGCCCTTTATCGGTTTTTTCAGGGCCAAACACATCTAAATAGTGCGAATTAACCAGTACAAAAGCCGGATTGTCTTGCTCTATAGCATTGCGAATAACGGGGATGTTTCTCGCAATATAATCTTCGTAACCCCACGTACTCATGAAAAAACCTTGTTTTGAAAAAGTAGGAACCATGGAGCATCGATCAATATAAGCAACAGGCTGAGGAAAGATTTTATGTACTTCATCAAGAAACTGACGCTGGTAGGCCAAGTTGTTTTTTATCGGTAAAACAAAACCATTCACCACAATGGATACCGCAAACAAGCAGGGAACAATAAAATTAAAAAATTGTGCAACTCTTGCGTTAGTGAAATTCTGGATACCAACCCAAGCCACAGCAAACAAAGCACTCACTGGAGCAAGCATAAAAGCGTAATAGTATGGGAAAGCGTTGCGATAAAAGAGCAAAGTGAAGAGTAATAAACTTAGGCACAAAAACTTAATCGATGACTCACGGCTTAATAGCTTTTGCGAAAAACACGCATAAACAGCAGTACCAATACCAATGAAAAGAGCTAACCAATACCATGAGTTCGTCGAAACTGAATGAACAAAGTAAAACAATCGAGGAAAAAGCTCGCGCTGGTTTAGTGTCTTATCCGCAGCACCGAACATCGTTCCTGCATCACCAACCGAACTCGCTCCATGTATAGAGAAGTAATGCCAACTGTATAGCATCGCAAAGGCAACCAGTATTGCGGCTCCATACATGAGAACTTGCCTAAAATAACGCTTACGATTTCGCGACCAATAAAGCGAGGTTAAAACTATGCCTATAAAAGTCGGGATATACAGAGCGGTCTTTAAAGTGACGAGCAAGGCGACAGCCGTAAGGACACCAGCAAGAATGGATACACGCCAAGAAAATGTTGTACTAAACACATAATACAGCGCCGCCATGATCATACATGTCACGATAGGATCAGTACGAAAACTGGCCCCCATACGAACATTATAAACAAAAGAAAAATAGGCAAGAACCGCAAAAAGTGCCGCCGATTTGCTGCAGTACAATCGACATAACTTGTATAGATAAAATCCCGTGAGTAATTGAAAGAACACCATAACGACTCTCGCCACAATGATCTGGTCAACATCGTTATCTGATACACCACTCAGCCAAGTAAAGAAGTGAATGTGAAAGGTTTGGAAACTATTAATCACCTCGCCGTTAATAAACCGATGCACAAAAGATAGGTAATAAAACTCGTCCCAATTTACTTCGTAATTAAACGCAACAAAAAACCGAGCGATTACAGCCACTACGATTAGAATACAAAGAAAAATAGAAGTGCTAGAGGTAGTATCTCTATCCGATAAATGACGTTTATCAACCTGTTCAACAGTCTCCATTCACCCTTCCTTGTTAATCGTTTCTCGACTAGTGGCATGCTCTGAGACATTAAGTTGTATGAATAAGGTTAGAACTGCCAGTAATGAGTATAGTCATGATTCAAAACCAAATAAGGGGTGGCAGGAGAAGTTTCGAGAGCAAAACACCGTTGAGCAACGAGGCCGTGTTTTTATTCCGCACTTTGAAAGCGGGAAACTTTGCATTATTTCAAAAGGCTTTAGTATTAAGTCTCTCAACATATCTTGAACACTCACTGTGCACTGACTACAATGGCGCACTTTTTACGGAATTTAGGTCACAAACATGACAGATACAGCTAAACCAGCTCTACCAGATCGCCTAGCAGGTAACCCACGTAGCCCATTCTTCATCAAAGAATGTTTCGATCACCAAATCGGTATCCGTTTTAACGGCAAAGAGCGCACAGACGTAGAAGAATACTGCGTGAGCGAAGGTTGGGTGAAAATTGCTTCTCCTAAAGCAAAAGACCGTTTTGGTAACCCAATGCTGATCAAACTTAAAGGCGAAGTTGAAGCGTACTACGTATAAGCTGACCAAGCTGAATTTCTTTGAAAGCTCGAGTTTGACTCGGGCTTTTTTAATGCCTGTTATATCCCTTTCTCGATTAATCTATTCCCTCCTCTATTCAGTACAAGTTATTAAGAAATCGATGTAAATCGCTGTTTTTATCTGATTGTTGGCTAAAGTTTCTATAGAACTTACTGTAATAACCATTGCCAAAAGAAACGACACCTTTTGATTGTAGGGAGAGGAAATGGAAAGCCCACTTGTCACACTCAAACACGCCAGCAAAAGCTTTGTCGATGGCAAAGAGAGCCATCGTGTGCTGGAAGGCGTCGACTTCACCCTGAATTCAGGAGCGAGTGTCGCACTGACGGGGGCTAGTGGCAGCGGCAAAAGTACCTTACTCAATATCATCGCTGGCTTTGAGCCGCTTTCCGAAGGTGAGTTGTGGTTAGATGGCGATAACACGGTGGCTTGGAAAGACCCACAATGGAGCCGCTTCCGCCATCAAAAACTCGGGGTTATTTTTCAGCAATTCAACCTCTTAACACCTCTTAACGTAAAGAAAAACATCGCCTTTCCTCTCAATTTGAATCAACAGAAATGGAATGACTGGTGCGATTATCTGGTCGAAACGTTAGGCATCAGCCAGCTTCTCGACAGGCATATTTCTGCTCTTTCAGGCGGTCAACAACAACGCGTCGCGATTGCACGAGCACTTGCCCACAAACCCAAACTTCTGCTTGCCGATGAACCCACAGGAAACCTTGACCAAAAAGCGGGCTTAGAAGTGATGAAACTACTCAGTGACATCACCACCCAAGGCAATACCGCTGTGCTCTTGGTGACCCACAGCCCTGAGTGTGCCGAGTTCATGCAAACCCAATTACGTTTAAAAGATGGGCGTTTGAAGGATGGTCGTTTGCAAAGCGGACTGACGCAAAATCAGAGCGATGTAAATGAGCAACATCATGAAGCAAGCTAAGCAACCAAACACCAGATTCACTCATACTCGACTCGCCCTGAATCTGTTTGCGGCGCACTATCGGCAGGCACCACTGCAAGCCGCCGCGATTCTGATAGGTATCGTGTTAGCTGTGACCTTATTTGTTGCGGTGCAAGCCATCAACCTTAATGCCAAGCGCAGTTATGCGGAGTCTACCGAGCAGCTTAGCGCACAAGCTCAGAACTTAATTATTCCACCAGCAGGGCAAAACTATCTGCCCGAGTCGCTCTACTTCACCCTTAGACAAAACGGACTTAGCGCAGCGCTACCTGTAATCGAAGGGCGAGTGAGAGATGAACAAGGTCGACGTTGGTCAGTACAAGGGAGCGAGTTGATTGCCGCCATCTCTTCGCGTTCTCGGTATTCTGAAAACGGAAAGTCATCAGAAAACCAACAGAACGTGTCTTTGTTCGACAGTGCTTTACCCTTGCCTGAACTTTTGTTCGGCAAGCCAATCGTGATGATGAGCCAATCTCAACATCAAAACTTAGGGGAGGTAGAAACCCTAACCCTGGACGACATCCCAACCCAAGTGGTGGTATTACCCGATGATTGGCAATTAGGTAGCAGAATGTTGCTGGACATTGGCTTTGCCCAGCAACTGCTCAATAAGCAAGGACAGCTCAGTTACATTGCGGTTTTCCATTCGGGTGATAAAGGGAGTGAAGACACGCAAGTAAAATGGCAGAAGCTGATTGGCGATCAAGGGCAATGGATTTCCAATAATCAAACTACAGACCTTGGCTCGCTGACCGACAGCTTTCACCTCAATCTCACGGCAATGAGCTTACTTGCCTTTTTAGTCGGGCTGTTCATTGCCTACAACGGCGTAAAGTACAGCTTGCTTAAACGCAATCGGCTGTTAGTACAGATTCAACAGGCGGGTGTTGCGCCGAGCATTGTGTTCTCTGCGCTGTTAGTTGAACTCACTATCCTCGTTACCATCGGCGCTTCCCTCGGTTTTGTGTTGGGCATGCAGCTTAGCCATTGGCTACATCCGACCGTAGCACTGACTTTAGAACAACTTTACGGCGCGACACTGCTGCCCGGCACTTGGCAGTGGCAATGGTGGGCGCAAGCCCTGCTGCTCACGCTAGCCGCAACCCTGTTGGCGTGTTGGCAGCACTTTAAACAGCGAGTGCGCCAGCCGCTCTCCTCTCATGGCGGCTTTTATCAAGCGCCTGAAGCCTCTAACGAAAACCAATTGTTCGTGATAGGTGCCGCGTTGACGACTCTCGCACTCGCAGGGTTATGGCTGAGTGAGCATCACCGCTTCACCATGGCATGGCTCGGCGTGCTTGTGGTGTCGATTCCTTTGTATCTACCCAAAACACTCAGCGTCTTAGCCAATTGGTGTGAAAAGCGCACCAGTTCTGGTTTGATGCAATATCTGTTTGCTGAGCTGCGCGAGCTGATTTCTCCGCTTTCTCTCGCCATGATGGCACTGCTACTCGCCGTTACTGCCAATATGGGGATGAACACCTTGGTGGGCAGTTTTGAATCCACCCTAAAGCAGTGGTTAGAACAAAGGCTGCACGCCGATATTTACGTCAGCCCTGCCCAAGGAGAAATCGCTAATGTAGAGCGCGCGTTAGGGCAGTTCGACAAGGTTGAGACCGTCTACAAGCAATACTACGTCGACGATAACCTGCAAGGGTTACCGATTTTGCTTGGCACAAAAGACAAAGACACCTTAGAACAAACCATGGTGTTCAAATCGCACTTGGAGAACTTCTGGCAACGCTTTTACCGAGGTGAACTGGTCGCCATCAGTGAACCTACTGCGGTCAAACTGGGTTTATCACTGGGTAGCGAACTCACACTTGATGCCATTCCAAATAAGAACCTGCTTGTGGGCGCGATATTCCATGATTACGGCTCACCCAATGGTGAAGTGTTATTGGCACTAAAATTATGGCAAGAAAGCGGATTTACCGACCTGCCGACAAGCCTTGGCATTAAAGTCTCGGGGGACCCACAAATCGTCTACGAGCAACTGCGCGAGCAATTGAATCTGCATCCAAGTCAGCTCTACGATCAGGCGCAAATCAAATCCATCGCGTTGGATATTTTCTCGCAGACCTTCGCCATTACGCGCGCGCTCAACGGCGTGACGTTGATGGTCGCGGTGATTGGCTTGTTCTGTGCTTGTTTTATGTTGCTCGACGCGCGCAAAGCTGCCATTGCAAGGCTATATGCACTTGGCGTCATCCGTCGTAAATTAATGACCATGGTGGTCGGACAGATCGTCGCTTTGGTCAGTTTTACTCTAGTTATTGCTCTGCCCCTCGGAGCCATGGTGGGTTATGTGCTAACCGACATCGTCACCTTGCGCGCTTTTGGTTGGAGCTTAAATTATCTGTGGAATTGGAGTGATGCCCTCAGCATTGCGGCGATCACCATCTTGGTGGCGGTGATTGCAACCTTGATTCCGCTGTGGCGATTGGTCAGTAAGCCTGTCGTGTCCAGTTTGCAAAGCGAGGTGTTGTGATGGTTCGATTGGCAAGCAAGCTTACTCTACTCATAAGCAGTTTGTTCCTGTTCGGCTGCGAAGAACCGCAACAACAAAATATGGGTACGTTGCTGGGAAGTCGAGAAACACAAAGCGAGAGCAACCCATTCACATCCGTGGAAAAAGGTGTCGAACTGACCTTCCCAGCAGACCATCAAGCACACCCGAATTTTCGTCATGAATGGTGGTACTTAACCGCTAACTTAATCGATGAAGACGGCAACCCACTTGGCGTCCAGTGGACACAATTTCGCTTTGCTGCTGCGCCGGCAACGGGCGAAGATGACGTGAAGAAAACCGAATGGCAAACGCAGCAAATCTACATGGCGCACAGCGCGGTCACGACAACGGACAAACACTACGCCGACGAAAAATGGTCGCGCGATCAAGCCTCTCTAGCCGGCGTCGACACTTCACCACTTAGGGTTTATCTCGATGATTGGCAGTGGACTTCTTCAACCAACGACCTCTTCCCTGCAACATTGAAGGCGAACTCCGAACAGTTTGGCTATTCGCTGACGCTTAACAGCAGTGCGCCTTATCAAAAGCAAGGCGAGCAAGGGTACAGCACCAAAAGTGCCGACGGTCAGGTGGCTTCGTATTACTACAGCCAACCTTTTATTGATGTCTCCGGTGAAGTCACCATCGACGGCGAAACCCATCAAGTGTCGGGCAAAGGTTGGATAGATCGAGAGTGGAGCTCGCAATTCTTACTCGACTCACAACAAGGCTGGGACTGGTTTGCCCTAAGATTGAGTGACGAGACCAGCTTGGTAGTGTTCCAATTGCGGGATTCCAAAACCGGAGCAGCCAGTTACTCCAACGCAAGACTGATGCAGCAAGATGGTTCTGGCATCGCTATCCCACAAAAAGACATTCAGTTAAAGGCGACCAAGCAAACAGAAATCCAAGGGCGAAAGTATCCAACCGAGTGGCAAGTGTCGATTCCTAATCAGCAAATCGAGCTTACTATTTCTGCAATCAACCCGAACGCGAAAATGCCCCTTTCTGTGCCTTATTGGGAAGGCCCAGTGCGTATTGAGGGCTCTCATTCTGGAACCGGTTATATGGAGCTGACGGGATATTAAGCGCTCTGAACGGATTTCAATTACCGTTGAGAAGCCATCTTAAGAACCATCTCCTACCCGCAACAGAATGCATCACAATCAGAAATAAATGACTACGACGCATTTATTCGATACTAGCCTTGAATCCTTGCTTCATTGCGGTACGCTTTGAGCAAATCAAACAAGGGTGGCCCCTCTCATGCGTGTCGATTATCACCAACGACTCGTTCCCGTTATTCGCTATCTGGAACAGCACTTTAACGCTCCTCTCAATTTGCTCGAAGTGGCAGCGCTAGCCAACCTCTCTCCCTATCACTTTCACCGTACCTTCAAGGCGGTACAAGGCGAAACATTAGCCGACTTCATTCGACGTTTACGGCTAGAGGCGGCAGCAGACGACCTTTTCAAATCAAAGCAACCAGTGCTGAACATCGCGTTAGAGTACGGTTTTTCTAGTTCGCAAAGCCTAGCTAAAGCGTTTAAGCAGCATTATGGCGTAACACCAACCGCCTTTCGCGACTGTAAAAACTACCAGCAATTTTCTGAACTCGCGCGAAACAGCAAGATTGGACACGCACTGCGCAAGAATGGAAACGAACGAACCCTAAGCGATTCATATACTGACTCTGAACTCACAACATGGAGCAACAATATGGAAACGCAAAACTTTGATAAAGCAAAATTGGCTTACATTCGCGTTAACGGCCCTTATGGCCAAGGTTATGAAGAACCATCAGGTCGCTTGTATCAATGGGCAGGAATGAAAGGTTTGGCGGGCAATACCTGTATCTTCATTTATCACGATAACCCAGAAATCACGCCAGACGAGAAGTGTCGTACTGACATCTGTCTAATGGTGCCAGAAGATACCGAAGTACCAAAAGGCATTGAGCTGCAAGACTTCCCCGGCGGTCAATATGCGGTGATGCGCCAGCAAATTACCGAATTCAGCCAATACCCTAAAGCATGGGATGATTTGATGAGCAAAGTGGTTGAATCTGGTATTGAAAACGACTGTCGACCTTGCTTCGAACTTTATCATAGCTACGATCCACAAACGCACCATGCAGACGTCAGCTTCTGCACTGCCATCAAATAATCGAAAAAAGCCTGCACGTTCGCAGGCTTTCCTTCTATTAGAAATAATGTCTAAATCGTTAGATCGCTTCGCCATTTACTGTAACAGCAACATCAATATTGCCACGAACGGCGTTTGAGTATGGGCAAACTTGGTGTGCAATGCGGGTTAGCTCTAATGCTTGTTCTTGTGGCATATCTAGCTCTACCGCTAAGCTCACTGTTAGTGCAAAGCCGCCGTTATCGTTCGGACCAATGCCCACTTCCGCTGTTACGGGTGCACTTTTCAGGTTTACTTTACCTTCACGTGCTACGTGCAGAATCGCGTTAGAAAAACATGCTGAATAGCCCGCTGCGAAAAGCTGCTCAGGGTTAGTTGCTGCACCTGTGCCGCCCATTTCCTTCGGGTATGACAGCTCTAGATCGAGAAGACCGTCATCTGTTTTTACTTGACCATTACGACCAGCCAAAGCAGTAGCTTGAGTTTTGTATAGAGTAGTCATGCGATTGTCCTCTTCATTTAAGTTGTGCACAATTTAATTGCTTGCAATCTTATATCGAAGTAAAGATCGTTTGCAACTATATTGTGCACAATTTATTTTGTTACTCTCTTTCTCTGTGAGCAGGTAGGCAACGCCAATGAGCCAGTGTTACACCGACAACACCATGACCAACGACGATAAACTCTTACTCGAAAACCAAGTTTGCTTCCCGCTCTATAGTGCAGCAAATGCGGTGATCCGAGCTTACCGCCCGTTGCTGGACGAGCTTGATCTGACTTATTCGCAATACTTAGTGATGATGGTGTTGTGGGAGAAAGACGGTGCCAGTGTTAAAGAACTGGGCTCGCAACTGCATTTGGATTCAGGCACGCTCACGCCGCTGCTTAAACGATTAGAAACAAAAGGCTATGTAGAACGTGGTCGCAGTGACACCGATGAGCGCGTACGCGTACTCAACCTTACAGAGCAAGGTCGTGATCTCAAAGAGCAAGCCAAGTCAGTGCCAAACGCCATGATGTGTAAAATCACGTTAGAGCTGGATGAAATGATCATGCTGAAGAAGTTGTGCGGCAAGGTGCTCGACAATCTGAACTAAAAAATAAAAGCATCAGCTTCTCCACTTCTTATTAGAAAGAGCCTGCCGAAATGCAGGTTCTTTCGATCTTAGCCAGACGATCTCTTAAAGGTCATCATCGGTATTCTCTATTACCACTCGGCCTTCATCTTCAATAAAGCCTATCAAAGCAAACTCACTTACATCGGTTTTCCCTATTAAGAAAGATAGGAAATGACTATCAATAGGATAGTTACAAGCGATTTTCCTTAAACACGTTCCAATGCGAATATACTTTCCGAAAGCAAGAACTGCTCACCCTAAAACATTCTGAGGAAAGTAAAAATGATTAATACAAAGATCAAACCATTTGCAGCTACAGCATACAAAAACGGCGAATTCGTTGAAGTAACAGAACAAGATGTTCTAGGCAAATGGGCTGTATTCTTCTTCTACCCAGCAGACTTCACATTCGTATGTCCGACAGAACTAGGTGACCTAGCAGACCACTACGAAGAGCTACAAAAACGCGGCGTTGAAGTGTACTCAGTATCAACAGACACACACTTCACTCACAAAGCTTGGCACGATAGCTCAGAAACAATCGGCAAGATCCAGTACTACATGCTTGGTGACCAAACAGGCAACATCACAAACAACTTCGGTGTGATGCGTGAAGGCCAAGGTCTTGCAGACCGTGCAACGTTCCTAATCGACCCAGAAGGTACTATCCAAGCAATGGAAATCACTGCTGAAGGTATCGGTCGTGACGCAGAAGACCTACTACGCAAAGTGAAAGCAGCTCAGTACGTAGCAGCACACCCAGGTGAAGTTTGCCCAGCGAAATGGAAAGAAGGCGAAGAGACGCTAGCTCCTTCTCTAGACCTAGTAGGCAAAATCTAAGCCACTGAATTTAAGCTCAATTTGACATGCTAATTGACGCTTAACTTAGAGAGCATTCCAGGTTAGATACCTTGACGACCTTCTGCCTGGTTTGCTCTCTCCCTACTGATTTTATCCAGAGTAACCACTCTTTTGTTTATTTAAGGTAACAACAACTATGTTAGACCAAGCGATCCAACAACAACTCAAACAATATCTGGCTAATGTAAAAGAAGACGTTCGTCTAGTGGTTAGTCTAGATGAAAGCAAAGCATCGAATGACATTCTGTCTCTAGCGAACCAAATCGCAGAGATGAGCGACTTTATCACCGTTGAACGTGACGACAACGCAAGCGTACGTAAACCAGTGATGACGGTGACCAACCCAGTAAAAGGCACAGCACTTCACTTTGCTGGCCTACCAATGGGTCACGAATTTACCTCTCTGGTATTGGCATTACTGCACTCTGGTGGTCATCCAATCAAACTAGATCCAGAAGTGATTGAACAAATCGCAGCGCTAGATAAAGAGTTGGAAGTTGAAGTGTTCATTTCACTGTCGTGCCAAAACTGTCCAGACGTTGTTCAAGCGTTCAACATGATGGCGGCGATCAACCCGAAAGTGAAAGCAACCATGATCGACGGTGCACTATTCCAAGATGAAGTGAAACAACGCGACATCATGGCAGTACCAAGCGTATTCGTAAACGGAGAGCTATTCGGTCAAGGCCGTATGTCTCTAACTGAAATCCTAAACAAAGTGGATGACGGCGCGAGCGAGAAAGCAGCCAAAGCACTGAGCGAAAAAGACCCATACGACGTGCTAGTTGTCGGCGGTGGCCCTGGTGGTAGTGCAGCAGCACTATACGCAGCGCGTAAAGGTATTCGCACTGGCGTTGTCGCTAAACGCTTCGGTGGTCAGGTGATGGACACCATGGCAATCGAGAACTTTATCTCGGTAAAACGTACGGAAGGTCCAAAACTGGCAACTGACCTAGCAGAACACCTAAAAGAATACGACGTAGACGTCGTGACTGAGCAACAAGCTGAGAAGCTAATGGGCGCAGCACACACAGAAGATGGCTTGATTCACATCCAACTTGAAAGCGGCGCAACGCTGAAAAGTAAGAGTGTCATCCTAAGCCCTGGTGCACGCTGGCGTGAAATGAACGTTCCGGGTGAGCAAGAGTACCGCAACAAAGGTGTCGCGTACTGCCCACACTGTGATGGTCCACTGTTCAAAGGCAAGAAAACCGCGGTTATCGGTGGTGGTAACTCAGGCATCGAAGCGGCTATCGACCTTGCAGGTATTGTTGAGCACGTAACCGTTCTTGAATTTGCAGACGTACTTCGCGCAGACCAAGTGCTTATCGACAAAGCGAACTCACTACCAAACATCGACATCATCACGATGGCGCAAACCACAGAAGTAGTGGGTGACGGTACTCGCGTAACAAGCTTGAAGTACAAAGACCGCAACACAGATGAAATTAAAGAGATTGAACTGTCAGGTATCTTTGTCCAAATCGGTCTAGTACCAAACACAGAATGGCTAAAAGATTCAGAAGTAGCGCTTTCTGAGCGCGGCGAAATTGAAGTTGGTAGCCGTGGTGAAACCAGCCTAGAAGGTGTCTTCGCAGCGGGTGACGCAACGACGGTTCCTTACAAACAGATCATCATTGCGATGGGTGAAGGTGCAAAAGCAAGCTTAGGCGCGTTTGACTACCTAATCCGTAAGCAAGGTTAATCTCCAATTTCTTGAGCACAAAGCGCACGGTGCGGTGTTTTCTTCCCCTGAAAACCAATCGGGGCACCGTGACAGCGATGAGTAACAAGAAATAAAAGCAAAAAACCTAGAAGCCCAAAGACTTTGCCAGCAGGTACTAACTGCTGGCTTTTTTGGTTTTTGGGGAGGGGTGTAAGTACATCCCCCAGCACTCCGAGCTCAAGGTGGCAAGTTCTACAATCGCGGATAATTCAATTCACACCACCAGCATCGAAACGCGCTGCAAATAGACTCTGAATACTCGCTTAGGCTCCTTCAGAATGACACTGTTCGTTTAGCGCTCTCTTCACGTCATTCCCGCGAACCTAGGTGAGACAGGGAATCTACTCACAACAAACTCGCTCGAAAATGAGTAGCACGAACAAACAAAAGATGAAAGAGGGCTGCAAGCACCTAACCCAACTCACAGATTCAAAGTACCACCCCACCGAATCTCTCCATGTATCAAGATCCAAAGATATCAACCCTAAAAAATTTTAAAAAAGCTCTTTACCTCAACTTAACTTGAGGTTTTAGCATATTCATCGTTGGCTAGGAAATGACAAAAAGGAGCACATCATGATCCAACTAGAACATATTAATTTAGTCGTGAAAAACACCCCTGAAATGCTGAAGTTTTATCAAACTGCATTTCCACATTGGTACGTGCGTGATGAGGGGAAAGGCGAATGGAGTGGTAAGCCAAGAAACTGGCTACATTTTGGCGACGAGTATCAATACATTGCCATGAGTGACCACGGTGAAGGAGAGAACCGCGAGTTGGGCGGCCACCAAGTAGGGCTAGCGCATTTTGCTTATGTGACCAACAACGTCGATGCCATCACAAAAAGACTGACCGATGCAGGTTATCCGATTGCCCAACCTGGGGCTGATGAGCCATATCGCAAGAATGTGTATTTTGTTGACCCTGCAGGTTTTGAGATCGAATTCGTTGAATACCTGACGGATGATCCAAAACTTCGTAACCTGACAAGCTAAAAGAGACGTAAATAATAAAACGCCAGCAGATGGTTACTGCTGGCGTTTTAGTTTATCTATCAGGTTTCTTGATCGCATTAGCGCTGTTTGGCAAAAACCTGAGTCCAGTAATACCCGTAGCTTGCCGAGTGATTTTCGACAAGCGACGCGCCCATCTGATCAAAATCCGCACTCATGATATTTAGGCAGTGACCTTCGCTCGATAACCAAGCATTAACGACGGCGTTAATGGAACTTTGCCCTACGGCGACATTCTCACCAATAGCGCTCCAAGCATAGCCCGTTGCGTTGATTCGATCTGACATATTGCTGCCGTCAGAGCCTGTATGACTCATGAAATCGCTGTTCGCCATGTCGCTTGAATGTCGATAAGCGGCGCTTTCCAAATCGTAGCTCCAAGTCAGGGCCCCAACAGGTGGCATGGTGGTTGCGCCACACTGTTGTGTAGTAGAGCGAGCGCTGTTGACCGCTTCGAGCATCTGCTCGGCAAATGTGCCTTGTGACGATGTGGAACCTGTGTTTTGAGAGCCGTTTTCTACAGGTGCTGACGACTCCCCATCGCCGCCACATGCGCTGAGAAGTAGGGCCAAAGCAGGCACTAAGATCTTAGTTGGCATTGTCTTTCCTTTATGAGTGACGAAGAGCAAACTGCGCTTGTCGATAATAACGTCCAATAACCTAACAAAAACCCATAAAAGCACCATATGGCTTGGAGTGTTTTAACCAAAGACTCACATGAAGTTTTCAATCGCCTTGGTTCGGTTGGTAAATCGGCAACGTTTCAGCCCACGTATGGAATGGCGTTTCATCCATCTCCTGTATTGCTTGAGTGATAAAATCGATGAACACCCTCACTCGGGCGGGCACATATTCCCGGTTGGCATAGAGAAGATACACGCCATTTCCTGCTTGGCGCATACTCGGAAATATCGGCACTAAACGCCCCGCTTTGAGCCAGTCTCTCGCGATAAAATGAGGAATCTGAGTTAACCCTAAACCTTCTGCGCAAAGCTCTGCCATGGATTCGCCGTCATTTACAATAAAATTTCTCTCGGGGTTATACTCACTTGCACCGTCTGATTCTGGCATCCGAATCGGCAACAGTTTCCCCGTTTGTTTAAAACGAAAACGAACCCAAGAATGGTCATTGAATACATCCGGGCCACTCGGAACACCATGGCGCGCTAAGTAATCCTGACTGCCACAAATAATAAAATCGATAGGACTAAGCTGGCGCACAATCAACTGGCTGTCCTGAACGACACCAGATCTAATCGACACATCAATCCCTTGCTCAATAATATCAACGTAGGCGTCATCGTAATGAATATCGATCGTGATGCTGGGGTAGCGGCGACAAAACTCTTTTAATAAAGGGCGAATGTAAAGGCGACCGTAAGAGACCGGCACATTAATCTTAAGCAGTCCTGAAAGCGCATCATTGTGGCTTTTCAATGAATCCTCACACGCTGTCAGTTCGTCCAGTACAAACCTAGCGGTATTTGCGTATCGACGACCGGCATCTGTCAGACGGATCTGTCTCGTAGAACGCTGGAAAAGCTGTATTCCCAAGTCGCTTTCAAGACGATGGATGGCCTTACTCACCGTAGAAGGGTCTGTGCCATACGCTTTGGCGGCCGCAGCAAAACTACCACCTTCTAAAGTGGCAATAAAAAATCGTAGGGACCGTATCTTATCCATAAAACTCGTGCATTCCATTCGTGAACTTTATTCACTTTAGTAAAGACAAAGTGGCTCTTCAATCACCAATCAGCCCAAATATAATGAATCTCAATAACTTGATGCTCTGTTAGCGAGGAAAAAACAATGGGTAAAAATGGATTAAAGAATGCACTACAACTATTAATAGCGACCTTAGTCCTATTATTTGGGATGCTTCAAACGGCACATGCGGCGGATAAACGCATTGGCATTCTGGTTTACGACGGCGTACTGACCTCTGATGTTACTGCGCCTTTAGAGGTCTTTGGCGTCGCAAGTCGGCTGACTTGGTTTAGCGATTATGAAGTAGTCACTATTTCCGTCTCTGATCAGAAAACCATCACCACTGAAGAGGGATTAAAAATTGGTGTGGATGCTTGGATTGGCGATCAGCCGGAACTCGACGTGCTGGTTTTAACATCCAGCTACGACATGGATGCGCTAATCGAAAACAAGGATCTCATTCACTTTATTCAAACCACATCAAAGGCGGCAGATTGGATGGCAAGTAATTGCTCTGGTGCGTATCTATTGGCCGAGGCTGGCCTGTTAAACGGTAAGAAAGCGACGACGTGGGCAGGAGGTGAAAACAGATTACAAAAAGACTATCCAGCAGTTGATATACAGGTCGACCAGAATTTTGTTGTTGATGATGGTGTCATCACCTCAAACGGCAGCCTAGTTAGCTATCAAGCCGCCCTTAAATTGCTGCATCTCATGACTTCAGAATCTAAAGCTCAAGAAGTCGCAGACGCCCTTCAATACTCACGTTTTTCTACCCAGCCATTTTAAGCGGGCAAGGACGAAACCGCAGGTAACCTTTGAAGCTTCAGAGGTTACCTTCTGCTCAGCTCTACACTTCTGATCTTAATGCTATGGAAAAACACAAACGATACGAAGCACTGACGAAGGAGCGATACCAAGATATCTATCGTCTCGCATATTGGCTATGCAAAGATCATCACCTTGCTGAAGATTTGGCGCAAGACACCTTCCTGAAAGCGTGGCGATTCTTTGATAACTTAAATGATCCCAATGCCGCGAAGCCTTGGCTCATCACCATTTTACGTCGTGAGAATGCTCGGCGCTTTGATAAAAAGCAGTACGATTTTGTCGATATTGATGAGTGTGTAATACAGGCAAAAACCTACCCTGGCAGTGACCACGACATGGCACAAGATTGGCTTCAAAAACAAATGATGATTCTCGAACCCAAATACCGAGAGCCATTGGTCTTAAAACTCGTAGTCGGGTTTAATCATAATGAAATTGCTCAAGTATTAGAGCTTAATCACAACACCGTGGCGACTCGATTATTCAGAGCACGCAATCAGATCATTGCGCAGAGGGAGAGCGATTAAGACACAAAAAAAGTAGTCAATCATGTCAACTAACTGGCTATGCTCCGGTCTATTTCATAAGTCGTTACACAACTCGGCGCTTTAACGCTTTACATCAAGCGCGACTAGATGAACACTTCTCGTCAAAGTACAATAACAGCCGACATAGAGTAGAGTCAGTAAAACATTATGAGTAACACAACGGCGAAAAAGCCGAATCCCCTATTCGAGATTCTTTTTAACGTATTCATCCCTTCCTTTATCTTGATGAAGTTTAGCGGCGATCAACACCTAGGAACAGCAATGGCGCTGGTTGTCGCTTTGCTATTTCCTATCATTTACGGCGGTATGGACCTTGTCCGTAACAAGAAATTTAACTTTATTTCTGCACTTGGCTTTATCAGTGTTTTATTAACTGGCGGCATTGGCTTGTTAGAGCTTGATACACGTTGGTTAGCCTTGAAAGAAGCCCTGATCCCTGGCCTGATCGGTTTAGCGGTTTTGGGCTCAACGTTTACCCGCTACCCACTGATGCAGAAGTTAGTACTGAATGACACGGTATTGAATTTATCGCTGATTAACGAACGCTTGAAAGAGAACGGTCAATCAGAGGCATTTGAACGTTGTCTAATGTCATCAAACTATCTGTTTGCGAGTACTTTTGCGTTCTCATCCGCGATGAACTACTTCCTTGCGACTTGGATCGTGACCAGTCCTTCGGGCACGACTGCCTTTAATGAAGAGTTGGGTAAGATGACGCTTTACAGCTACCCGATGATTGCAATTCCAAGCATGTTAATGATGTTCGGTATTTTTTATTATATTTGGCGTCAAGTACGTACGATGACATCGCTCGAGACAGAGCAAATTTTCCATCTAAAATAGTCCCATCATTACAAATAACCCATCAAAAAAGGGAGGATTTTATCCTCCCTTTTCTCAACAGACTCACTGCAATTCATAGCGTCAAAATGATTTTTCCTGACACCGCCGATGAGCGTTGCTCAACCATTTCAATCGCAGTTTGAAAATCCTCTAGCGGCAGCTCAGACTCTACACTTAACTTTATATCGTTGGCAATAAAGTGGTCTAACATTTCAGCGAATACCGCTTTTCTCCCGCCTTTACCTACCGACTCTTCCCAATATCGCAAAAAGAAGGTGCTAAAGTCGATGTTGTTGGTCTTCATCGATTCAAAAAACGCCGGCGTATAAGGCGCCAACGACAATGTTCCGTAGTTGATGTATTGACCGTTTTCTTTCAAGGTACGAATGAGATACGTGCCAGCCTCACCACCTATCGCATCCAAAGCGGCCGTTGGTTGTGGCAGTTTGCGTGTTTGCAGTTGCGCATGTAAGTCTTGCTTCGCGTCCAACACTGGAATCGCATCGTACGGATACTCGTCTGGCTTTGAAGTGACAACAATCAGTGTAAAACCCAGGGAATGGGCGAGCTGGGCAAATATCTTACCGATCGCTGACCCTGCCGCATTGATGATCACCACATCACTTTTGTTCAACTTAGCCACTTTAGTGGTGATCACCCACGCGGTTAACGCGTTGATGTACAACTGGCAGGCATAGCCGTTATCCAAACTCTCAGGTAGCGGAAAAAGATTCTCAGGCGAAGCATCTATGTAGTATTGCCAAGTACCACTCATCGCCACCAACACTTTTTGCCCAACTTGAAGGTCAGTGTGATCGACTGCACTGACTTCCACCACACGCCCAACCGCTTCAAATCCCGGCACGCGAGGTGGTACGTGAACGCGGCGGTATTGCCCAACACCATAAATGGAAAGCAAGTCACTTGGGTTAATGTTTGTAGCTTCGAGCCTCACCCGAACCTTGCTCTGAGCAAGCGGCTTGAGGGGCTCTTTTTCCAACGACAGCGACGTTTTTGGCTGACCAAAGCAGAATTGGTTCACTCGAGTATTTATCGTTGGTGCCATTGTTATTCATACCATGTAATTGAAATTCAAAAAGGAAGTTTCGCGACTTCTACTCAAAAGCATTAAGTGAAGTCGAAGCTCTGTATTTCTATCTGCGCGATGCGTCGTTCACTCTAAACTGTTGTGGCGTCATATCAAAATAGGCTTTAAATGCTTTGATGTAGGATGAGTCGTTTTGATAACCCACTAGGTCTGCAATGGCTTGGATTGGCAACGTTTCATCTAACAAAGAAAGCGAGTAAATCAGCCGAATTTGTTGCCGCCAAAGCAGAAATGAAGTGTTGAATTCCTTGGCAAACAACCGTGATAAAGTGCGCTCAGACGCCCCAATTTTCTCCCCCCATTCTTTTAGCGAACAGCTCAACGCGGGCTCGTCAGTCAGTTGCTCGAAAATCAGTTTTAGTCGGCGATCTTGTGGCAGTAATAACTGAAATGTCTGCACGTTGCTTTTCAAAATTTGATCATGCAACACCGCCAGCAAATGCAGTACTTCTTCGTGGCTTGTCTCATTTTCACACTGTCTGCGGATCTCTTGTAAAAGCTCATTTAAAAACGGCGTTAGAGCAATGGTTCTCACTTGTGGCTCGTACATTGCGCCAAACGCAGGGTTAAGGTAAATGCCAACAAAGATCGTATTACTCAGAGCAATCGACTCGTGTTGAACACCCGCAGGAACAAATAACGCAGAAGTGTGCGGAACCAAATGCTGATAATGCTCCGTTTGTGTTTGCAATAACCCTTTGATAGGAAAGATGATTTGATGCCAAGTGTGTTGGTGCAGCGCATCAATGTAACCTTTTGGCATGTCGATGGTTTTCACCAAAACAGGAGAATGGGGATTCGCGGCCATCATCTCATTGGAGGTCATGACGCCTGACTTCGAATCAATTTGGCGAGTTAGCATTGTTGATTGTCTTTTCATCCCTATTCCGACACAAGTTCACTAGGCTATCATGCTCCGCATCGCGAATGAAGGTAAACACTTTATCTCTCATTCAAATAATAAGGAGGTTACATGAAGAAAATCGGCGTCGTAAAAGCTGTGCTAGCAGGGAAAACTGTCCCTTATGCTCATGGAGCGCAAAGCGCAATCAACAAACAAGTGTTGCCCGAGCGCCAGCACGCAACAGAGCTTGGTTTTATCAGTGATGAGCAAGGCGATCCACGCTTTCATGGTGGAATTCAAAAAGCGCTTCATATTTACCCAAGCGAGCACTACCCAATCTGGCAACAAGAATTAGGCGAAAGAACTATTTTCCAATCCGCTGGCGGCTTTGGCGAAAACATCAGCTCCGAGGGCGTCACCGAATCCACGATTTGCTTGAAAGATAAAATCCGTATCGGCTCAACATTACTGGAAGTGTCGCAAGGTCGCATGCCTTGTTGGAAACTTAACGTACGCTTTGACCAACACGACATGGCGAGAAGACTGCAAGATACGCTTCGAACAGGCTGGTATTTCCGAGTATTGGAAGAAGGCGATATCGGTGCAGGTGACGAGATTATTCTGTGTGAAAGACCTTATCCAGAATGGCCATTGGCTCGCATCATGGGCGCGGTTTTCACTGGATGTTTAGATAGAGAAGAACTCACTAAGCTGTCTGAACTGCCGTTAGTCGAGTCTTGGGGCAAGTTGGTCGAGCGCCGCCTAAAAACTGGCGAAGTCGAGGATTGGGAAATGCGCTTGGTTGGCCCAACAAGACAATAAAAAACGCAGAGTAAAAGCTCTGCGCTCACTATAAAAAAGTGGCCTTGGTTATTACTGTCCTGCTGCATACTGACCATCGGTGACTTGCTCTTTCCAGATAACGTTTTCACCGTCTTTTGACGCCGTAACCACTAGGTGAGTCATTGGCGCATTTGGTGTTGCACCGTGCCAATGGTCGATACCAGGCGGACACCAGACACTATCACCAGCAGCAAATCGAATTACATGCCCATCACGCGTTCCTGTAAGTGCGGTACCAGAAGTGACGATCATGTGTTGTCCTGCAGGGTGAGTATGCCAAGCGGTTCGAGCTCCTGCATCAAAAGTGACATAGGCGGCGCTGTAGTTTGCAACTTCGCTTTCAGGAAACAACATCTCGACGTTAACTTTCCCGGTAAATAGGTTTTCAGGTCCTTGAAACGATTTCTGATCAGCAGAGCGATAAACTTGCTGCGAAGATGAGTTACCATCGGCTGCTTGAGCGATTGGAAGCATAAATCCCGTCGACAACAGCACAGACCAAATAAACAATGATGATTTATTTTTCATAAACGAATTCCTTTCTAATTGATATGATTGGCCAAATAATATTTATTTTTCCAAAACTGTTTTTAGGACCGATTGAGCATTGTTAGACACACTTTCACCACAGCACTCACTTAATACAACAATAAATTCCTCTAACTCTTGAATAGAAACATTGTTATTCATACTGATATTATAGTGAGCTGCTAATTGGCTATTAACACCGTTCATATTTGCTAATGCTGCAATCGTAGCAATTTCACGCTCTTTCCAAGTGAGCACATCGCGTTCAAAAATATCACCAAACAAATGTGCTTTTAGGTATTCATCAATTTGCGGAGAAAAATCGAATAGCGCGCCTTTTACTTCTGCACCAACAAGTTGTGTTTGGTTTTCAGCGCCAAATTCTAAGCTGGTTTTATCGTTAGGTAACGCGCTTGATTCTCGCCCTAAGGTATCAGTAATACCTTGGCTTTTACGTTCCTCCAACACCGTCATAAATGTTGCTAGTCCATTCAAACTGCGCGGAAATCCAGCATACGCGTACAACTGAGCCAGCACTTCTTTTATCTCGTTGACCGTTAGGCCTGCGTCTAACCCATCATTAAGGCTTTGTGTTAGTTTTTCTATTTCACCATATTTTCCTCCAATCCAGCGCTATTAACTTCTGCGTTTACAATGCAGGGGAACATCCAGGCACTACTCACCAAAACGCATCTCACCCACTGATTGAAACGGTATGCTTGTCTCATCGAGATTCCCTTTTCTCACTGAAAACTTAGCTCGGGCTACTTTAGTTGCATGTACTCTTGATCAGAAACTGGTTCGCACCATTCATTACTTGCGCCTTCAGCCGGTATTTCTATTGCTACATGTGAGAACCAACTGTCTTTAGCTGCGCCATGCCAATGCTTAGTACCTGGCGCGATATGCACGACATCGCCAACATTCAACTCTTGTGCTGGTTGGCCAAATTCTTGATACCAACCTCGCCCTCCTGTCGCTAACAGAATCTGCCCACCTTCATGATGAATATGCCAAAAATTGCGACACCCTGGTTCAAACGTTACGTTCGCCACGATAAGACCAGGCTGATTGAGCAACGCCAGATAACTCGTGCCGGTAAAGTAATCCGCATACGCTTCATTCTTTTCACCAAACTCGAAAATGCCTCGACCTTGAAATACACCGGCTTGCAGTACGTCAGGGATTTGAGTATTGCTTTTGTTATTCATCATGACTCCAAATAGTGTTCTTGAGTGCTTACAACTCACCAAACCATGGGTTCACTGTATTGCGCTTTGATAGATGACCGTTAGCCTATTCATTGCTAATACTTGCCCAATATTCCAAACCAATACAAAAGACAACCATACTTGAGACCGGTTAGAAAAAACGGAATAAAAACTCATCTATACATAAGTAGTTGACTATTAAATAATAAAATTCATGACAGACAATTAACCCGCTCAAAAACCAACCAGAAAGATCACTCTCTGATCGCTTAACCTCGAAATAGACACTTGCTCAATATTCTTTACTTAAAGAAATGAACTGTTATAACTATGCTTAATGAAGTCGCTTAATTGACTCCGAAGAGGCGTTAACTACAAAGGCAGAAATCGCATGCCGTTAACCCCGAACCTGAGGCCAACCAGAGGAGAGCACTGACTTATGCAAGAGGTACCGTCAAACACTTCGTCAACCCTGGCCAGTGCAATAGAAAAGCTTGCCAAGCACATTGAGAAATGGGCAAATGGCGCGAACCAATATGACACAGAAATTCCAGGATTAAGGTTCAGTCGCTGGGCAACCCCAACACCACCGACAAGCTACACCCACAACCCAAGTATTTGCTTAATTGCTCAAGGGAGAAAGCGCGTGTTGTTGGGTGAAGATAGCTTTGTTTACGATGCGAACCACTTTTTGATCTCCTCTGTCGACTTGCCAATTATCGCCAATATCATTGAAGCCAGTGAAGATAAACCTTATTTAGGGGTGATTATGGAACTGGATCTGACTGAAATATCTCAACTTATTGTCGATAGTGAACTGACGTTTAATCAAAGCAAAGAAGCACAAAAAGGCATAGCGGTTGGAGAGTTGTCGGAGCCATTACTTGACGCCTTTCTGCGTTTAATAGAGCTGCTGGATGAAGGACAAAGCATCAAAATTTTAGCGCCGATTATTAAACGAGAGATTTTTTATCGACTGTTAATCACCGAACAGGGCGCTCGTCTTAATCAAATCGTAACTGCAGGAAGTCACAGCCATCAAATCGCGAAGGCCATTGGTTGGTTGAAGAATAATTTCGTAAAACCGTTAAGTGTCAGTGAATTAGCCGCCTACAGTGGCATGAGTAAATCGGCGTTTTATACCCACTTTCGTTCTATGACATCTATGACGCCACTGCAATTTCAAAAGAAATTAAGACTCAGCGAAGCTCGGCGTTTAATGCTTACAGAAAACCTCGATGCCATGGCGACTACGTTTAAAGTGGGTTACGAAAGCCCTTCTCAATTTAGCCGTGAATACAGCCGTTTATTTGGTGCGCCACCATCCAAAGACATCAAGTCTTTGCGCGAGAGTATGGGTTAAGCTCGGAATATCCTAGGAAGAAGCTAGAAAGTGAAACCGTCAGCCTCGTACTGCCTCGAGGCTAACGGTTTTATTATTTGGGAGAGAATGAACGTCACCTGCATGTGCAAGCAAAACTGCACAATATGTTTATAACACCGCTTGTCGACTAGGCAAAAATACCTCACCCAACATACAACGAACCGAACCACCACCAATAGATTCTATGGTAGAAACGTCGAATGGCAGCAATTTACCGTGCGTTGCCAATTGCTTTCTTTGTGCTGGTGAGAATGCATCGTACGCCGATTGCGACATCGCAATCACCTTGTCGCCGTTGATCGTTTCCAGTTGCAGAATGTTACCGCAGAACTGGTTCATCTGCTCCAGCGAAATTGAGATGACTTGCTTGTCTTTGGCGAGTGACTTCATTACAAAACGACGCTCAAATTCTGGGATCACTTCGTCACAAATCACGCAGAACTGCTCACCCACGGCCATCATCACGTTGGTATGGTAAATAGGCGCACCAGATGGCAAACGAGTTTGGAAAGAGATCACTCGTTCATAGCCAATACGATCGGCGTAATCTTCTAAAACCAGACGATCACAACGTTGTGAGAGTGCGGAATAGACCGTTTTATTTAGGTGGTCAAACACCATCACACCCGTGCTTTCTAAATACGCTTGCTCGTCAAGATATTCAGTTAGACTGCTGCGTCGATGAACTTCTCGCCCTGCTTGCGCTAGTGCTGCCACAAGCGCATCGGGACGTACTTCTTTTTGACGGTTTTCACAGGCCATTGGAAAGGTGTACAACGTACCATCTGGCGTAGTGCTAAACCAATTGTTTGGAAATACCGCGTCTGGCGTCGCAACATCTGAAGTTGGATAATCAAACTCAACAACTTGAACGCCCTCTTGACGCAACGTTGCAACCATACTCGCGAACTCGGCCATTACTCGACGTGAGACTTCTTCTTGGCTGAGTGACACTTTATGTTGGAACTCATTATCTTGTGCGGTTTCTTCATTAAAACGAAACTCTTTCGGTGGCACCATCACTACGCAGTTTGCGGTTTGGCGCTGAGCACTTTGCGTACTTTCTTCTTTCCCATTAGCAAATTGGGTCACTGATTCGTGTAATAGCATCCAATACATTCCTTATCACTAGAATGAGGAGATTGTAAATTTATTGTTAACTTCAGTTTTGCTGTTTTGACAATTAATTTAATTGCCCAAAAGTAATTTTTGCTGCATTAAATTCATTTTTCCCTAAATTTTATTGTCACTTTGCAGGTTTAAGGTTTTATGGCATCGCGATAAACATGCGAAGAATTCATCATAAGAATCAGAACCATAGACAACCACACCCATAACCAACTAGTTACATTTAAAACACAATCGGTTAGACTATTTTTTCGCCCCTCTCGTCAATCCGTCTGCTTTCTCGAGAGCAGTCAAAAACTCTTATACACGCGGCTTCGTCCAAAGCAACGTGAATCGATGGATTTAGCCACCCCAAATGGCACTGTTTTAACTTTAGGATGAGTTATGTTTAAACGATTTGAAGGCTTTACAGAGCCGTTCCCCAAATCCACACCAGATCAGCCTCCTTCAGGGATGCTCGCTTTTTTACGTTATTACACCCGCGGCTACGAAAAGCCTTTGATCATCATGTCTTTGATGGCCACGATTGTTGCTGTCGTTGAAGTTATGTTGTTTGGCGCGATGGGACAATTGGTTGATTGGTTGTCCACCAGCAATCCAGAAACGTTCTTGCAAGACAATAAAGCAGATTTAATTTTCTACGGAACCTTATTGTTGGTTGTCATGCCCATTTTGGTGATCGTGTATTCGTTGCTCGTTCACCAAACATTATTGGGCAACTATCCAATGTCTATCCGCTGGCTTGCACACCGGTATTTGCTCAATCAAAGCTTAAACTTCTATCAAGATGATTTTGCAGGCCGAGTTGCAACTAAAGTCATGCAAACCTCATTAGCTGTGCGCGAAACCGTCATGAAAGCTATGGATGTGTTTGTTTATGTTACGGTTTACTTCACCAGCATGATCATTATGTTAGCAACGGCAGACTGGCGCTTGATGATCCCAATGATCGTCTGGCTGCTCGCTTACATCGCTATCCAAATCTATTTCGTTCCTAAGCTTAAAGACGTCGCTTCAGCGCAGGCCGATGCACGTTCGACAATGACAGGACGCATCGTCGACAGCTATACCAATATTCAAACCGTCAAACTGTTTTCTCATAGCCAGCGCGAAACCCAATATGCCGAGCAAGGCATGAAGGGATTTTTGAACACGGTCTATCGTCAAATGCGCCTAGTGACCGGCTTCGACGTTGCTGTAGAGATCTCAAACTATATTTTGGTCTTTTCCGTTGCTGCTTTATCGATTTACCTGTGGTTGGATAGCGCAATCAGCGTTGGCGCGATTGCGATTGCTGTTAGCCTTGCATTACGCGTAAATGGTATGTCGATGTGGATCATGTGGGAAGTTGGCGCCCTCTTTGAAAATATGGGAACCGTAGTCGATGGAATGAAAACGCTCTCTAAGCCTATTGATATTAAAGATAAACCAGGCGCAAAAGACTTAGTAGTCACTGAAGGTGGCATTCACTTTGATAACGTCAGCTTCCATTACGGTGAGAACAAAGGCGTGATTAGCCATCTCGATCTCAACATCAAACCAGGAGAGAAAGTCGGCTTGGTTGGGCGCTCCGGCGCCGGAAAATCGACTTTGGTGAACTTGTTACTTCGTTTCCACGATGTCGAAGACGGCAGCATTAAGATCGATGGACAGAACATCTCAGAAGTCACACAAGACTCTTTGCGTTCAAAGATCGGTATGGTGACCCAAGATACTTCTCTGCTGCACCGCTCGATTCGCGACAATATTTTGTATGGTAACCCAGATGCGACAGAAGAAGATTTGTTGAAAGCCACCAAGCAAGCGCATGCCCATGAGTTTATCGAAACACTGACCGACCCATTTGGCAACGTCGGATACGATGCGCAAGTTGGTGAACGTGGTGTGAAACTGTCTGGCGGCCAACGTCAGCGTATCGCAATATCTCGTGTGCTACTCAAAGACGCACCATTGCTGGTACTGGATGAAGCAACATCGGCTCTGGATTCAGAAGTCGAAGTAGCCATCCAGGAAAGCTTGAATGAGTTAATGCAAGGAAAAACCGTTATTGCGATTGCGCACCGATTGTCGACCATCGCACAAATGGATCGCCTCATCGTACTTGATCAAGGCAGTATTGTTGAACAAGGTTCTCACCAAGAGCTCATCGCGAACAACGGTATTTATGCCCAGCTTTGGGCCCATCAAACTGGCGGATTTATCGCTGAAGAACTAGACAATCAACACGCTTCTTAACGAGTGATAAGCTCAATAAAAACGGCGCTTAAAGCGCCGTTTTTTATTTTAATCCATGGCTAGACGCTCATATAGCCATTGTGGTTTCTCATATATGAAACACTCTCCATGATAAAGCTCACACTTTTTCTGCTAATATACCGCCTCGTTGCGTATCCATTGCAATGAACACAATACAGAGTATTGAGCCGTCTTCATTTGTCATTTCACTTTTTGAGAAACAGCTATACTCAATAGATGGCTTAGTTATTATATTAACAATAAGGTAATTAGCTTATGTGTAAATGTGGTTCAATGCAGATCGTACAACTCAAACCAAGTTGGGCTGACAAGCTATTTGGCTACTCAGAAAGATGGAAATGCCAACTTTGTTGTAAGATCTACCGCATCTAAAATTAAAAATAGAATCTTAGTTTTTCTAAGAAAAAGCAGTGGCCCGACAGTAATTGTCGGGTTTTGTTTTTCTGCACATCCATTTTTATCCCTTCGCAACACGGTTACTCATCACGGCAAAACCTAGCATCTCAATGTGACTTAGGTATAGAATCAGGCCCACTTATTTATTCCGATATTCACATATAACTGGTCACTATGAACAAAAGTTTGCTAACGAATGTCCTTGCTATCGCTTTGATGGCTGGAGGTCATCAATTACAAAACGACTACCTTTGGTATGCGGGGCTGTTTGCGTTCTCAGGCGCCATCACTAACTGGCTTGCCATCCACATGCTGTTTGAAAAAGTGCCTGGATTATACGGTTCTGGCGTGATCCCCGCGCGATTTGAAGAGTTTAAACTGGCTATCAAAAACTTGATGATGGAGCAGTTCTTTACCGAAGCGAACATCGATCGATTCTTGAACAAAGAAATGGCGGGCGGTGTAAACATCGATCTTCAACCTGTGATTGAGAAAGTGGACTTAAACCCAGCATTTGACTCTTTGGTAGAAGTGATCGAAGGCTCTCAATTTGGCGGCATGCTAGCAATGTTTGGCGGCGCGGAGGCATTACAACCTATGCGGCAGCCTTTCGTCGAAAAGATGCAAGAATCCATTATTGGGTTGAGCAAGAGCGATAACATCAAAGAAGCACTGAAAGAGCAGTTCGAGTCTCCTGCTATGATGGATGAGATAAAGCAGAACATTGAAGGCATCATTGATCAGCGCTTGAGCGAATTAACACCCGCACTGGTCAAAGAAATGGTGCAAAAAATGATTAAAGAACACCTTGGCTGGCTAGTCGTTTGGGGCGGTGTTTTTGGCGGTTTAATTGGCCTTATCAGCACCTTTATCGGCGCATAGTCGCTCACCGATTTATCAAAAAGGAGCTTCGGCTCCTTTTTTGATCTTGAAAAAGTAATACGCCAGGTCACGTTAAATAATATGCTCAACGCATAAGCGCTGCAGTCATAGACATCAGCCTCGCCTAACCAAGGAGCTCCGGGTTCACGCCAAATCCTGTTTTATGTTCTTCAATTACCACTTCACTACGAGTCTGGATCACCCCCGGAAGCGTGCCTAACTTACTCGACATAAACTCCTGATACGCTTTCATGCTCTTAACACGAACCTTTATCATGGTATCGAAGTCCCCAGAGAGCGAATAACACTCTTCAATTTCCGGCATCAATTCGACGGCTTTCGCAAACTTTTCAAAAATGGAAAAACTGGTTTGGTCTAAGCGAATATGGATGAATACTTGCACATCCAAGCCTAATTTTTCCGCATTCAGCTCCGCATGGTAGCCATTGATATACCCCTCTTTTTCTAGCCGCTTCACGCGGTCAGAACACGGCGAGGTCGTTAAGTTGATCTGCTTTGCGAGTTCAACAACTGGAATTCTGCCTCTTGAATGAAGCACTCTCAAAATGTGTAAATCAATCCGGTCCAATTGGTAACTCATTAACCACATCCTTGTAACCACTCAGGAAGCATCACATTAATCGTTGCTTAAACAATTGCAAACCATCAAATGCACAGCATGTGAAATTCAGCAGAGAATAATTAGAAAATAACTAAGGAAGGAAAGGGCTGCGATTACTGCCGCTCTCTCCATAACCGAGTATGAAGAACAAAAGTAATCTAGCGGCTCCCGTAGAGTCGCAAATTTGAAAGCGTGTGATACGCCTTTATAGATCTGGCGTGCGGGGCAAGCCGCCCTGTTTAGCTATTAATCATAGCTATCGCTCTGAATTAGAGAGCTGCCGACGTATGCCTGGTAGGATGAGGAATCACTTCTCCAATTGCACGATGATTACAGCATCGGCAGTAGTATTGTGGTTCCATCTCGTAGTAGTGTTCACCTGATACAAATTTCGCCATCAGCTGTGTAAAACTCACCACTTTACCTGTCAACGAATCAACGGGCTGTGGCTCGCAACGCTTCATGATCACTTTATGTTGCGTTGATTTTCTACAAGCTGCGCAATATATATCCGGCATTTCTCTTCTCCCTTTTTTCAGTACTACTGACAATTGACATATTTTGTTCAAAATAATTCCACAATAAAAAATCCCCTTTAATTTTTTGTGTCCTATCTTCAAAAAATTGGACGAAAGTATCAAAAAATTGAGACATTGGTCAGACCTCAACTTTTGTACCATTATTATGAACGAACGCGCTTATGTGTGTAATAATACGACACATCACACATAAGCAATTGTTGCTACTCGCTATTTCAATCTGCAATGATCAATTTTATGGCGCTTTAAATATGGCTTTCACTCACATTTTCGATTCAGGCATTACTTGGTTGTTTAAACAAGCCTGATTTACAGTGTGAATCTGCAATTTCCACAATACTGACTCATCTCAAGGACGCACGATGACGCTTCAACCAACGCTCACTACAGAAAGGCTTATTCTTCGCCCATTTCATCCGACAGACAGCACAACAGTCGCACGACTCGCAGGAGACAAGAGCATTGCAGATATGACGGCAAATATTCCTCATCCCTATGAAGAGCCGATGGCACAAGTTTGGATTAAGAGCCATGTTGGCGTATATCACCAACGTAGTGGGGTCATATATGCCATTACTCAACGTCAAGACGAAGCGTTAATTGGTGCTGTTAGTCTGCTAAACATCTCGGAGGGAGTCGGCACATTAGGGTATTGGCTTGGCGTCGATTATTGGGGGAATGGGTTTGCTCAAGAAGCGTCAATGGCTTTAATTCAGTTTGCCAGACTACATTTTGAGTTATCGGGCCTAAAAGCGATGCACTTGGTCGAAAACAGACAATCCCAATCAGTCATTCAAAAGTTGGGCATGACGTATATCGACAATCACATCATCAAAATGCAAGGAAAAGAACGAGAAGTCTGCGTATACCAGCAAATATTTTCGCCTCAAGTAACCGTAGCAACCTCTCAAAATTAAGGCACTAAAAAACCAGCCTCTCAGCTGGTTTTATCTTTCACCTTGAAAGGCAAAAATACTAGTCTTGTGCGACTTTCACACGAATCTTGCTCTTGTGTACTGAAGACAGGTTTAGTGCCTCCAACGCCGCAACGGCTTCGGCTTCATCTGGCATGATCACAAAACCAAACCCTTTTGATAAACCCGTCTCTTGATCAAGCACGACGGTGCAAAGCTCAACTTTGCCGTAGTTTGAGAACAGAGTACGGATGTCTTGCTCTGTCGTCTCACGAGCTAAGTTTCTTACTAGAAGTTTCATATTAAACCATTTTATGTTTATAACGCCTCAATTCTCTCAGCTTCTCCCTTACAAACCAAGTGAATAATGTTCTTGCGAAGGCTAGATGTCTCTAAGTGTTTCTGTTTAAATGATTTTTAGTGATAACGCTCTGAATCCTGCATTACGAGACGATTGGAGTATAAAAGCCTAGGAGATTCGACATGGAAACCAAACGTTTAAAGCTCATCCCAGCTTGCTTGGAACGTGCAGAAGAAGCACATCAGGCCGTTGTTCGTAGCCAAAGAACGCTTGAAGTTTACCTGCCATGGGTACCTCACGTGCTCACTTTAGAAGCGATGATTGCAGGGACAGAGAAAGCTATCGCAAACTTTGAAAACTTCGAAGAAGAGTTGCGCTACTACCTAATCGACAAGGAAAGCGATCGTTTACTCGGCGCCATTGGGTTAATGATCCATGATCAAGAGATACCGGCATTTGAGATTGGCTATTGGCTTGATGATCGCGCGGTAGGCTACGGTTATATCTCTGAGGCGGTAGCGGCGATTGAAAACTATGCATTCGAAGCGTTGGACGCGAAAAGAATCGCGATTTTAGCCGATGCGAATAACCGCAAAAGTCGTGCGGTTGCTGAGCGCTGTGGGTATGAGTTTGAAGGTGAGCTACGCAATGCTCGGCGTGCGCCTTCTGGCGAGCTGAGTAACACCGTCATTTACGCCAAAGTTCGTCGTGACTGACACACTCACAAAGAATAAAGCGACGTGACAGTCTGGCCTCAAGCAATCACCATTAACGTTTATTAAGTTCAGATAAAACAAAGCCCGCTGTATAAGCGGGCTTTGTGTTCGTAAAAGGAAGTAATTAGTCTAGTTCAACTAGTTTCTTCTCGTACGATTGATGTTGGTCTAATACGTCTTGCGCTGCACCGCCTGTCGCTTTGCTGATAACAACGATAGCAAGCGTAGAGAAGATGATGCCCGGTACGATTTCGTACACATCAAACCAACCGCCAGTTAGCTGCTTCCAAACTACGATAGTGATACCACCAACAAGGATACCTGCTAGTGCGCCGTTACGGTTCATACCGCTCCAGTAAAGGCTAAGTACAACCGCAGGACCAAATGCAGCACCGAAGCCAGCCCAAGCGTAAGAAACAAGACCAAGTACTGAACTATCTGGTGTCATTGCTAGGAATAGCGCAACAAGCGAAATCACGATAACGCCGATACGGCCAATCATTACGATTTCTTCAGAAGAGGCTTCTGGCTTGAATACTTGCTTGTAGAAATCTTCTGCAAGCGCTGAAGATGAAACAAGAAGCTGTGAGTCTGCTGTACTCATTACCGCCGCTAGGATTGCTGCTAACAACATACCCGCAACGACAGGGTGGAATACTGCGTTAACCAATAGCATGAAGATCTTCTCGCCATCTTCTAGTTGAGTGCCCGGATGACCCGTAACCCAAACCAGACCGACAAGACCAACAAGCATTGCACCAACCATAGATAGTGCTGTCCAGATCACAGCGATACGACGTGCAGTCGTTAGATCTTTGTTTGAACGAGACGCTTTAAAACGCGCTAGGATGTGTGGCTGACCAAAGTAACCAAGACCCCATGCCGCTAAAGAGATGATAGCAATCGCAGACAGTGGTTCGCCTTTGGCGTCATTCCATAGCGTTGCAAGTTCTGGGTTGATGTCATGCAGATCAGAAGTTAGCTGACCTAGACCACCGTCCATTACTGCAACAGGAACAATCATTAGCGCAGCCGCCATTAGCAAGCCTTGCACTAAGTCAGTCCAAGATACCGCAAGGAAACCACCGAATAGTGTGTAAGAAACCACACACACCGTACCGATGATAACAGCGTAGGTGTAATCTAGACCGAATACCGTCTCAAACAGTTTGCCCCCTGCGACCAAACCTGAGCTGGTGTAGAAAAGGAAAAATAGAAGAATGAAAAACGCAGAGATTGTCTGGATCAGTTTCGACTTATCGTTGAAGCGACGTGACAGGAACTCTGGCAACGTTAACGCGTCAGTTTGGATACTGTAGGTACGTAGGCGTTTTGCACTGATGAGCCAGTTTGCCCATGTACCAAGAAGTAGACCGCCGGCTAACCAGAAGGCCTCGATACCCGCAGCGTACGCATAGCCAGGCAAGCCTAGCAGCAACCAGCCACTCATATCTGAAGCACCTGCAGATAATGCAGCAGGCCACGGACCTAGGCTACGGCCACCTAGGAAGTAATCAGATGAATTGGAAGTCCTCTTATACGCGTAAACGCCAATAGCAACCATAATCAGTAAATACGCCACAAAAGTGGACGTGATAGCAAAGCTATTTTCTATCATTAGATAGTCCTCGTTATAATTATTTCCTTCCTTGCCTGCCCTGATATTTTACCGTCTCAGCAATACATCAGAGTATAAGAAACCAATCTGGACCGGCTCTCAGTCCAGTTACTCCAGATTGGTATCACAAGTCAGGTTAGTGAGTTTCGTTCCCCAACTCGAGTAGAGTCGCGTTACCACCCACCGCAGTAATATTTATCGTTCGAGTGCGCTCGGTAATGAAGCGCAACGAGAGATGAGGATCATGAGCCAATTTCGGTGACTCTAAATCCGTTTCAGAAACTAAGCCGACGATTGCACCGTCACGCTTAGCTAGTTGAAGATTGAGCGCATGCTCAACCTGTGAACGCCCAACATAACCCACACTACGTACATCGCTCTCAAGCAACGGAGCAGACGCATCGTACGCAACAACCTGGACTAAGTTAGATGGGAAGTTTGCCAACGCTACAGCTTGCTTAACCAGTTGGTTTAGCTCTGCATTGTCACTGCAAACGACCACACTGTTGCCTGCAATTAAGGCACAGGTGATCATCGCAAAAGCACTGTATAACGCATTATCAGCAGGCTCGATGTTGTTTTCACAAATCACCAAAGCCACACCGCGTCCTGCGGCATACAGTTCGTTAGTTTCCCCTGTAGGGCCAACTAACTGGTGAGTTTCTGCAAGAAGAGCTGATGCTTGTTGCAAGTGGTAAGAAACCACTTTGGCAACGGTAGACTGCTGCCCTTCTAATGCAGATTTAAATGCCAGAACATGCTCGCATTTGTAATCAAAATCAGTCAGATTCCACTGCTCCCACGCAGAGAATGCATCTTTAAAATAGGTGATCTGATGAACCATAATGCGACTCCTTATGCGTTTTCTGCTTGAGCAAGAAGATGTTGAGTAAAGCGGAATAGGTAGTGTGGACCACCAGCTTTCGGGCCAGTACCCGACAAGCCTTGACCACCAAACGGCTGTACGCCAACCACAGCACCAACTTGGTCTCGGTTGATGTAGCAGTTACCTACTCGAGCGTGTTTCTCAATCCAACGGTACGTGGTTTCGTTACGGCTATGGATACCCATCGTCAAGCCAAAACCCGTTTTGTTGATCTGCGCAACCACGTTCGGTAATTCAGACGCTTTAAAGCGAACAATGTGCAAGATTGGACCAAATTGTTCTTCTTTCAGCACATCGATGCCCGAGATTTCAAACGCACTTGGTGAGACAAAGTCACCATGCTGGCACGATTCATCCAGCTGTAGCTGAGCGACTTTAGTCTGTGTTTTGCTCATTTGCTCAAGGTGAGCAAGGAGCTTTTGTTTTGCATTGCTGTCGATAACCGGACCAACGTCCGTTTTGTGTAGGTAAGGTAAACCAACATGCAGCTCATTCATCGCACCTTGAATCAGGTTGATCATACGGTCTGCTACATCTTCTTGTACAAATAGAACACGAAGGGCAGAACAACGCTGACCGGCAGATGCAAACGCCGAACGAATCACATCACGCACCACCTGCTCTGGCAATGCAGTACTGTCCACGATCATCGCGTTTTGACCACCTGTTTCCGCAATAAACGGAACCGGTTTCGCAGTACGCTCCGCGAGCGTGACGTTAATGCGTTGCGCAGTTGCCGTTGAACCAGTGAATGCCACACCAGCAATGGCATCATGAGAAGTCAGTGCATGACCGATCTCAGCGCCGCGACCAGTAAGTAACTGAATCACACCAGCAGGGAAACCCGCATCAAGCATTAGTTCAATAGCGCGAGCGGCGATTAAGCTTGTTTGCTCAGCAGGTTTGGCAACCACAGTGTTACCTGCAATCAGTGCTGCCGTTACCTGACCAAGGAAGATAGCCAGCGGGAAGTTCCAAGGGCTGATACACACAAACACACCAAGACCTTCACGGCTAGAAATGCGTTTCACACCATCGAAACCCTCTAGCTCAAATGGCTGTAGGTTTTGCGCTTGTTTCGCGTAATAACGACAGAAATCCACTGCTTCACGAACTTCATCAATACTATCGTGAATCGTCTTGCCCGCTTCTTTGTGACAAATCGCTACCAGCTCAGCCAGATTTTCTTCCATTAAGTCAGCAAGCTTTTCTAAACAAGCCGCTTTTTGCTCAACAGGAACACCTTTCCAATCAGAGAAAGCAGTTTGCGCCGCATCAATTGCAGCGGAAACATGATCAAGAGTTGCAAATGCCACCTTGCCGACTTCAATTCGGCGATCGTACGGTGCGGTGATGATCTCAGCCGCATTTTCCTTGATCATGCTTTCGGCAAAACGCTCACCATTGATCATCGGGCCTGCAACCCAATGATTGTCCATGAAGCTTTCTACTTGCGCTTCAAATGGCTTCGCCTCACTGTCGATATCAATGTTGACGCCGTATGAGTTCTTACGCTCAGGGAAGATGTCGGCAGGTAATGGGATCTTGTCGTTGTGTAGCGTGTCAAAACCCGTCAACACATCAACAGGGTGATGAGTCAACTCGTAAATCGGACAACGCGCATCAACCAATCGATGTACAAAAGAGCTGTTCGCGCCATTTTCAAGCAGACGACGAACCAAGTACGGAAGAAGATCAGCATGGCTACCGACAGGAGCGTAAATACGTACTGGCTGACCATACATTTCCATAACATGGTTATACAGTGAATCACCCATACCATGTAGACGCTGGAACTCGTACTCTTTGTGCTCAGCCATAACGGCGATTGCCGTCACCGTGTGAGCATTGTGGCTTGCAAATTGCGGATAGATATTACCGCGAACACCTTCGCTAAGTAGGAAACGAGCACAAGCTAGGTACGCAACGTCCGTCGCTTCTTTGCGAGTGTATACCGGGTAATTAGCGTAACCCGCTTGTTGAGACCACTTGATTTCGCTGTCCCAGTACGCGCCTTTAACCAAACGCAGCGGAATAAGGTCACCCTGCTCTTTTGCGAGTGCGTTTAGCCACACCAAGACTGGTAGAGCACGTTTTGAGTAGGCTTGAATAACCAAACCAAACTTGCCCCAACCTTTCACAAGATCGCTACGGTACACTTTCTCAAATAGCTTCAGAGAAAGCTCAAGACGATCCGCTTCTTCTGCATCGATTGTGATTGCAACGTCGACTTCAATTGCACGTTTTAATAGCTGCATTAGTGAGTCATACAACTCTGTCATTACACGTTCTTCATTTGCGACTTCGTAGCGCGGGTGTAATGCAGAAAGCTTGATGGAAATCGAAGGCGCAGGACTGGTGTCATTGCCGTAAGTCTCTCGACCTACCGCTTCGATCGCCATTAGGTAATCTTTGAAGTACTTGTTCGCGTCCGCTGTAGTTAACGCCGCCTCACCTAACATATCAAATGAGTAGGTGAAACCTTTGTCGCGCATTGGGCGACCGTTCTTTTGCGCTTCTTCGATCGTACGACCACGAACAAACTGGTGACCCATGATCTTCATTGCCTGATACATGGCTTTACGAATCACAGGCTCAGAGAATTTATTTACCAGACGGTTTACAGCCTGACCTGGGCTCTGGGTGCCTTGCTCACCAAGACCAACCACTTTACCTGTTAGCATGAGGCCCCATGTTGATGCGTTAACAAACACAGAGTCAGAGTTTTTCAGGTGAGATTTCCAGTCTGCGACGCTCAACTTATCTTTAATCAAAGAATCTGCTGTCGCGGCATCTGGGATGCGCATTAATGCTTCTGCAAGACACATCAGCAAGATACCTTCTTGAGTATCTAAGCTGTATTCCAACAATAGAGCATCAATCATCTGGATTGACTTCTTATCGGCACGAATGGCTTCGATAAGTTGGGTCGTTTGGGTAGTGATCGCCGATTTTTCATCCTCTGTCGGCGTCGCTAGTGGCAATAGTTGCTCTAGCCATTGAGACTCGTCCACCATATACAATGGCGAGATCAGTGACCACAACTTATCAAGCGGCTGCCCGATAAATTCCGGTGTCAACACGTTCGTAGCTGTAAACATGTGTGTTCCTCAATCTCACTCCTCGAAAACCGCTTCGAGGATTATCAATGGCTGGCAGTGTATTTTGAGGCCGATAAGAATACTTGTCAAAAACTACGACATTTTTGCCAAAAACTCGCTTTTATAACAAAACATCCACATAGTCACATTCAAATAGGTAATATTTTGTGTTGTAAATTTTAATTTTTTCATTGCAATCACAACAAAATGTCAAGAATATCAATAAGATTTTTGTGAAGCGTTCGTTCTAAGAGAAAATGTAGGATCAAGTGGCATATCAGTCACACCAAAGGACAGAGAATTTAACAAAACGAGAGATAGGTCACGTGAATAAAACACAAAAAAACCATGCACATTGCATGGCTTTTTTTCTGATTGCTGCTAATTTGACCTAAAAATACGCGTTGTTATCCAACTTGTTTTTTATAACGGGATGGCGATATTCCCTGTAAGCGAGTAAAAGTATGAGTAAACGTACTCTGGCTTGAGAAACCAGTGAATTCGGCAATTTGCCCTAAAGAAAGGTGGCCTTGCTCGATTAATTCACGAGCCATGTCGATACGCTTTCCGAGAACATATTGATGAGGTGTAATCCCCATCTGCTCCTTAAACAAGCAATGGAACTGACTTTCCCCTAGAAACACTCGTCCCGCTAACTGAGCCACACTGATTTTATGGCTAAGGTGCTGCTCGATGTAGCGATCAATCGCCTCCAAATCAAAGCGTGACTCTTTTCGGCTAGTCTCAAATGCCGAGATATGGCGCTGCATTAATGCAATCACGGTGTCGTTGCACGCGCGACTTAACAGCAGGTCGTCCGGATGGTTTCGCATTTCCTGAACCAACATCTGTATCAGCTTCTGAATTTGACCGTCTAACTGAAAGTAGACATGGTCTCTTTCTAGATTATTGATTTTCTGCAGCATTTCAGGATCATCATTTGTCGGTTTTGGCATATTCAGCACCAAAATATCCGATTGATTAATGACGCCACCGAAAGCATGATCAGAGCATGCGGTTACCACACAACCTTGGCCAGGACCGACAAGATTACCTCGTCCACGCACTTCAAATTCGGCTTGTCCTTTTAAACCAATCACGATCTGTGTGTAAGAATGATCATGGCAGTCCATATAAGACGGAAGTGTGATCAGTTCTGCTGGCTTAGGCAGCATAATCTCTTGATATGGCGGGGCTTTGGGGTTATCTGAATCACTCATTTTAAACAGTCGTCTTTACACGGTCAGCTTACGTCTTGGCATCATATACCTTCCTTGTTGGGTTGCAACTTTTCCCCAACTCAATCGCACAAGATCAAAACAGCATGATCAAGTTGGTTTACATGATCATAGTTCCGGAACGATGATCATGCGAGGTTAACTTACGGTCAATGAGCAACCAATTTTATTAACAAAAACGGATAGATAGAAGCACCTTACGTATACATAACCAATAGATATAAAGATCCTTGTTACCGAACAATCCGTTATTTGGTAGAACACTGCGGTTCAAAATAGATAAATCGCCTCATAAACAGATCAAAGCCACCTCTTGAAATCAACATAGAGGGATTTCCCCCCTTACTAATATGCTTCTGATTCAATACATTAGTCCTCGAGCTTTAAGATGCATACGATCTAAAGCTCTCGGTATCTCATTGATACCTCTAACTTACTTAGCAGACCCTCGCTAGGTAATTTAGAACCTCTTCTACACGTCGACAAGATTATATCTTGTGTTGCCAGCCCGTCTTCAGGCTGGCTTTTTTTTCGCTTCTCAACAATGAAAACAATGGCATAAGCTGATATTATAGCTTTCGTCTCACTGTCCCTCTCATATGACTTAGGCGCCGTTCTCCCTCTCGATGAGTGATATGAACGCCAACTAAATTACAACTGAGTTGTAGGAAGCATGATCAAGGACGATACGAGTTGTAAGCCGAACATCAGGCGGACATCCGTGAGCGCACATATCTGTAATGAAACAGACCATTTTCCCAATTAAATTCTTCGTTCAATTTCGTTGTTGTTTATCACTGTGTGACGAAAATATCGAACACCATGAACTTAATTGGATTGAGCGCCAATCAACGAACGTGTTCTAGCAACGTGACTGCCTACTTGGCAATGTCAATATTAACAACGCAACACGGACGTCTCTGTATTGGTAAAAGCAGTATGTAGTGAGTCCTTTTGTGAATATTTCAGTCGATACCATAGAACAATCCCTCCTTAAACAGCTACCAGGTTGTTGGGGATGCAAAGATAAAGATTCGGTATTCCGCTACGTAAACCAGGAATACGCAGAACTGTTGGGACACACGTCGCCCGAGGAGTGCGTCGGTAAAACTGATTTTGAGATGGCGAGCCCAACCACTGAATGTGCACAAGAATTTCAACGCCAAGATAAACACGTCATCGAAACTGGTGAGTCACTCAAAATTCTTGATATCCACCCTTATCCAGATGGCCGCTGGCGAGCCCATATCTTTACTAAAACACCGTGGCGAGATGACAATGGTAACATCGTAGGGACCATTTTCTACGGAAGAGAACTCACCGACACCGCCGTGATTGAAGTCGGGTATTGGGTTTGTCGTGCAATCAGCACCAACCCTAATCAGCAATCCATCTTTCGTTTCTCTGACTTACAGCCAAAACCAGAGAAGCTCACATGTCGCGAGCAAGAAACGCTTTTCCTCTTGCTCTACGGCAAGAAGCCACAATTCATCTCTCAGGTCATGGGTATATCAACAAAAACCGTTGAAGGTCACGTCGCACGCTTACGTAATAAGTTTGCAGCAAACAGCAAGAACGAACTAATAGATAAAGCCATGGAAGCAGGCTACGGCTCTGTTGTACCCAAAACGCTGCTTAAGCATCAATTATCGGTAGTGTTGAATGGAGAGCGATAATTCGCGCCACTTTCTTCCTACAAAAACACCGCCCAAGTGGGCGGTGTTTGTTTATTCATGAGGCACGAGAGTTTATGGCGCTAGACGGTCAATGTCCCAACTTCCGTCATGTTGGGAGAAAAGAAAGCGGTCATGAAGACGATGTTCACCGCCCTGCCAAAACTCGATGCTCTGTGGTTTTACGCGAAAGCCCCCCCAGAAGGTTGGAACCGGTATTTCACCCTTCGCAAATTTCTGTTTTAGCTCTAAAAACTTACCTTCTAATACGCCTCGAGCAGAAATACGGCTACTTTGCTTGCTCGCGATTGCGGCTAATTGGCTCTCTTTTGGACGAGAAGTAAAGTATTTCATATTTTCTACGGCGGTGAGCTTTTCCGCCACACCTGTAATATGAACCTGGCGCTCTAACGGATGCCAAGGGAAGTGCAAACTAATATTGCTGTTATGCTCAAGCTGCTGGGCCTTGCGACTGCCTAGGTTGGTGTAAAATACAAAGCCATTTTTGTCGACGTTTTTCAATAGAACAATGCGTTGAAACGGCATGCCATTTTCATCAACCGTTGCAACTGTCATCGCAGTCGGATCCGTTAAACCCGCTTCAACTGCTTGCTCTAGCCACAGATTAAATTGATCAATAGGATCAGCTTTCAAATCTTTACGACGTAGCCCACCTTTGGTGTACTCACGACGAATATCAGCAAGTTCCATCTTTACTCCTTCACTCGTTTTTGTCGATTGTGCTCCCGATACTGAGGAAATACAAGGACATCATTGTGCTTGTTATCGTTGCCGCTCACAGCATCACAGTGTGTCATTTGATACCATGACACAAAAAACCAGTGAGCTGATCGTGAACTTACTCAACCCTAAAGCCCTACGCCATTTTCTATTGCTACTGTGTGCCGTTGGCATTTCAGGGCTTGCGCTTACTCATCATTACGCAACTCAATACCAACATGATCAGTGGCAACAAAAGCTAGAGAGACAAGCAGCGCAAGTGTCGCAAGAAGTCGACTACGAGCTGGCAAAGTTTGAACAGATACCAAACCTATTAAGTCACGATCCGAGATTACTCAAAGCAGTAGAACGCGGAGCGCCCTCTCACGAGCTCAACCTATTGTTAGCAGATTGGTTGAAACAAAGTTTGGCCGATACGATTTACGTTCATGACCGCACAGGGTTAGTCATTGCCTCAAGTAACTTTCAGCAAGAAGATACGTTTGTTGGTTCCAGCTTTAGCTATCGTCCCTATTTTAAAAATGCGCGACACGGTGAACCAGCTCAATATGTCGGGTTAGGCGTTCGTTCAAATAAACGTGGGTACTTCTTCTCATCTCCGCTTTGGGTAAATGATGAGGTCGTTGGCGTGATCACGGTAAAAGTGAACTTGGAGCAGTTAGAACAGCGTCTTTCGCAAACCACGACGGACGTACTCATCACGGATAAACACAATGTCGTGTTTATGAGCAATTTGCCTAACTGGCGCTATCGTGCACTTTTCCCGCTGTCACCGAGTGCGATAAACGAGCTTACCGAAACGCGTCAGTATGGCGATACCTTACCAGAGTATTTTGGTGAGCTTACCGCGCAAAGTGGCGTCACCGAGTTTGCTGATAATCAATTGCTCCTCTCACCCAATTACCTCGCATACGCGACACATTTATTGGATAAAGGATTTCGCGTCGTTGCCTTGATAAACCACAACAGCGTCCTTGCCGCCGTTTTACAGGCTGATATCGTCTTCCTGATTCTATATGCGCTCATTGCGCTGATTGCGTTGGCGTGGTTCCAAACACTCGTGAACAAGGCACGCCTAGCCGACCTTAATGTGAGCCTAGAAGAAAAAGTGGTGCAACGGACACTAGTGCTGAGTGAAGCCAACCAAAAGCTACAACAGACCATCCGCCAATATGAGCAAAGCCAGCAAGAACTCAAACAAACTCAACAAGAGTTGACCCAAGCCGCGAAATTGGCACTGTTGGGCGAGCTGTCTGCCAGTATTAATCATGAGATAAATCAGCCACTTTCCGCACTAAGAACCTATACCGAAAACTCGCAGCGTTTGTTGGCAATGGAAAAATACCCAATGGTCGCCGACAACTTGGGCAAAATGCTGACACTCAATGACACCATTTCGGAAGTGATCGCACGCTTAAAAGTCTTCACTCGGAAAGCCACGCACGATTCACACAATGAAATCGCGGTACTGCACGACGCAGTACATACTGCCACCAGCATTTTGAGCAACAAACTCATTAAACAAGGGGTGACATTAAAAGTCCCAGCCATCGATTATAATGTGAAGCTAGCAATTCACAGCGTTGAGTTAGAGCAAGTTCTAATCAATCTCTTCCACAACGCTGCACAAGCGATGGAAAACTACTGCATTGATCCGCAAATATCTATTGCCGTTCAGTGTCATGATGACAGCTGTGACATTCTTGTTTCCGACAACGGGCCCGGCATGTCGGACGAAGCCTTAGCAAAAGTCTTTGACCCATTTTTTACGACTAAGCCAGAGGGCTTAGGATTAGGTTTGACCATCTCCAAACGCATTTTAGAAAGCTATCACGGTTCACTCAGTGCTTATAAACATCAGAACACGGAACAACAAGCAGGAGGCATGACCTTTATCGTGACGCTGCCAATCGCTATCCAAAACCAACGCAACCCAGAAGTGGAAAACAACCATGAATAATCCCGTTTTCTTTGTTGATGATGAACCACATATTCGTGATGCCGTCGCTCAAGCACTGCTTATTGAAGGGATAGACGTCACCTGCTTACCAAACGCCGTGGAAGCCTTACGCGTTATCGACCCAAATACGCCAGCGATCATCATCACCGATATCCATATGCCCGTGATGGATGGATTGGAGTTCATGCGAACGTTGCGAAGTAAAAACGATCACTTTCAATTTATCGTACTTACCGGACATGGAGATGTGAAAACCGCGGTAGATGCGATGAAAAGCGGCGCGTACGACTTTCTCGAAAAGCCTTTTTCAACGGAACAACTTATGAAGTCGCTCAATAATGCTGGCGATAAGTTGAATCTATTGCAGGAAAACATCTGGCTTAAGAAAGAGCTCGACATGCAAACTCATGTTGGTCCGAAAATGATTGGTCACAGTAAAGCCATGGTGAGCATTCGTCGCGCTTTGATCAGCGCACCAACGAACCAGCCGATCATTTTTGTTGGTCAAGATGGCACAGGTCGCCGGCTCGCCGCACAATTTGCCCACGACATACATGCAACGCCAGACAGCGAGTTAATCGCCGCTTCTGGTGAGGATCTCTATGAGCTTTCATTAGAAGCCCTCGATAAAGCCATACATCGCTTGATTGAAGGAAAAAGCCATTGCAGCTTGTACTTACATAGTGCTGAGCATGTCTCATATGAACAATGGCAATGCTTGTTTAACCACCCGAAACTTGAGCGTGTTTTTGGTGCGACAACCCAAGTTGATCCGTCTATAAAAGCCCTAGCTACTCTAATTCACTTGCCGACACTCGATGAAAGAAAGGAAGATATAGGGCCTTTATATAAGCACTTTGTACGCCACGCAGCGAGCCGTTATCAGCTTCAACCGCCACACATTAGCTTAGAAGAAGTCAAACATCTGACCGATTTAGAATGGCCAGAAAATATTAAGCAGCTGCGCCAATTTGCAGAACTTCGCGCGCTCAAGCCAGATACCTTCCGAATGGAAGATTGGAACAGTGAAAAAAGTATCGAAATTCAGAGTATGACTCAGCGCACAGAATACTTTGAATATTGCTTATTATTCGATGCACTACAAAGACACCGAGGCAGACTCAAAGAGGTTCAACTAGAATTACAGGTATCACGCAAAACCTTGTACGACAAACTAAAAAAACATCAGTTGGATAAAACCAAGTTCAAGGCGCAATAGCCATACTCTGACGATATCTTCACTTTTCTTTTGCTAGAGAAGCATTGAAAACGCTCATTCGGAGAGAGAATGGTCTTCGTCTCATATTTTTATTCGCCGAGCATACTGACATGATCGGTTAATAATAATAAGATCAAAAAGATAATCAGCATTTATATAAGCAGGGACTGTGATGAGCCGAGATAACTACAACAAACTCAACAATGAAGAGTTGGATTTTGTTGACGACAAAACTGCAGCATTGCTCCTCAACACCCCCAATAGCGCACGTTTGATGCTCTGGGTGATGGTGTTGTTTTTTATTGCTGCAATAGGCTGGGCATCTTGGGCTGAAATCGACCAGGTCACTGTTGGTCAGGGAAAAGTCATTCCCTCTTCACAGATTCAAGTTGTCCAAAACTTAGAAGGTGGCTTAGTCAAAGAAATTTTAGTCAAAGAAGGTCAGTTGGTTGAAAAAGGTCAGCAGTTACTTCTTATCGATGACACTCGCTTTCGCTCTGATTTTCGTGAGCGTGAACAACAAGTTGCCAACCTAACTGCGTCTGTGCTGCAACTCTCAGCTTCAATCAACAGTGTTGCCGTGAATCGTGATTTTGAAACGGAAAACTGGCGTCAAAGCGTAGTACTCGATTATGGCAAACTGACCTTTCCACCAACTTTAGAAGAAACTCAACCGAAACTCACTCAGCGCCAGAAAGCTGAATACCGCGAAGATTTAGACAATTTACGCAACCAACTTTCGGTGATTGACCAACAAGTTCAGCAAAAGCAGCAGGACTTAGTAGAGATTGAAGCGCGAGTAAGGAACTTACGTCAAAGCTATCAATATGCGAAGAAAGAATTAGACATCACCAAACCGTTGGCTGATGAAGGTGTTGTGCCTCGTATTGAATTACTCAAGTTACAACGCCAAGTCAACGACACCCGCCGCGAAATGACTTCCAGTGAGCTCAAAATCCCGGTATTAAAATCAGCGATTCGAGAATCCATGCTTAATCGTATTGATGTTGCGCTCAAATTCCGTTCAGAACAGCAAGAAAAGCTCAACAGCGCCCAAGACCAGTTATCTGCCTTGGTTGAATCAGCAGTGGGTTTAGAAGATAGAGTCAATCGAACCGTTGTGAATTCGCCAGTCACAGGCAAAATCAAAACGCTGAACATCAACACCGTTGGGGGAGTTATCCAGCCAGGCATGGATATCGTCGAAATTGTACCAACTGAAGATACGTTATTAGTAGAAGCGAAAATTGCGCCAAAAGACATTGCATTTTTGCGCCCAGACCTACACGCCATCGTGAAGTTTACGGCTTACGACTTCACTAAATACGGCGGCTTAGAAGGTGAGTTGGAGCACATCAGCGCAGATACAACCCAAGATGAAGAAGGAAATAGCTTTTACATCGTTCGTGTCCGCACCGATAAAACGAATTTTGGTCAAGATGCAGATTTACCAATCATTCCAGGAATGACGGCATCGGTCGATATCATCACAGGGAAGCGAACCGTTTTGGAATATCTACTTAAGCCGATTTTAAGTGCCAAAACGAACGCCTTGAAGGAGTAAATCACACCAAGGTACTCACAACGGCGAGTATTGAGCGATAAGTGACTAAATAAAAAGCACTTGTTTCTCACTGACGAACCCTTTAGAAGAGTATACTTGTGATATGAGTCGAATATGCGATCCAATTTGAAGCGTAAAGTTACATTATTAATCAGTTTAAGTTGTTTTTCGTTCCAAATTGGTGCGTTAAGCAGTAAAGAACAACAATGGGTCAATACGGTCACAGCGGTGTACGGCGAACGTGCGGGATTGCGCGTAAATACATGGCGAAAAAACCTCGACTTATTTAAACAATTAGAGACACATGAACAGCTCGCTGGCGTCAACGACTTTTTTAACCAGCTGTATTTTGTTGACGACATAAAACTGTGGGGAAAGACAGATTATTGGGCTACGCCACTCGAATTTTTAGGGAGTAATGCAGGGGATTGTGAGGATTTCACCATCGCCAAGTACTTCTCGTTACTCGAGCTAGGAATACCAGATTCTAAGATGCGTTTGATCTACGTAAAAGCCATCGAACTGAATCAGTTTCACATGGTATTAGCTTACTACCCAACCCCAAGCTCTGAGCCGCTCATTCTCGACAATATCAACCCTGATATTGTCCGAGCCTCTAAACGTAGCGACTTGCTACCGATATACAGTTTTAATGGTACAAACCTGTGGTTGATGAAGTCTTCTGCTAGCACTGGAGAGCTGGCAGGGAAAGCATCACGGTTGAGCCTTTGGAATGACTTACGCTCGCGCGAACGTAAGTTGCAGTTAAATAAACCTAAAATTAACTATGACGAGTGAGAAACATGACCCTATATAAGAAGCTTGTAGTGGGAATGGTTACGGTCTTTATACTCTTGTTGGCATCAGTATTCGTAATCCAATTCAACACGACTCGAGACAGCTTGGAACAACAGCAACGTTCAGAGGTCAACAACACCATTAACACCGTAGGTTTGGCATTGGCTCCTTACCTTAAAGACAAAGATAAAGTCGCGGTAGAATCCGTGATTAATGCTCTGTTTGACGGCAGCACCTACTCGGTTGTTCGCCTTACCGCTTTAGATTCTGACTACCAAATCGTGCGCACTTACCCGGTTAAACCAAGTACGGTGCCACAATGGTTTATCGACATGAATCTATTCAAAGCCATTCACGATAAGCGCGTAGTGACCAGTGGTTGGATGCAACTTGCTGAAGTGGAAATCATTAGCCACCCAGGAGCAGCTTACGAGCAGCTCTGGCAAGGCTTTATTGGTTTGTTATCTGCATTCAGCGTCATTTTCCTGGCTGGTTTAATTGCGATTTCGTACATCCTCCGTCGCTCACTAAAACCATTAGCGGCCATCGTGAAAAAAATGCATGAAATCGCTAATAACCAATTTGGTGAACCACTTGCTCGTCCAAGAACTAAAGATCTGATCGCGGTGGTAGATGGCATTAACATGATGTCTGCTCAAATTGAGCTGTCATTCAAAGAACAAGCGAAAGAGGCACAACGACTGCGTGCTCAAGCTTACCTCGACCCTATCTCCAAACTGGGTAATCGCTCGTTCTACATCAACCAAATAGACCAATGGCTTGCAGAGCAAACGCAAGGGGGTATCGCGCTACTCCATGCAGAATACATTGGTGACATTTACGAGACAAAAGACTACCAACGCGCCGATGCCCACGTAAAAGAGCTGTCTCAACGTCTGAAAAACACCATTGATGTGCCGGGAGCTACCATTGCACGCCTATCTAGTGATGAGTTTGGCCTGCTTTTCCCACACATGGATGAAAGCGAACTACGCATTTTGGCGGACAGCATCGTGAACTGCGTTAACGGGTTGAACACTGATCCAACCGGTCTAGCCAAACCAAAAGCAGCCTTAGGTGTTGCGCATAGTAAAGACCAAAAAACGCGCTCTGAAATCTTATCTATGGTGGATAATGCTCTCTCGAAAGCAAAAGCTCAACCAGACAAAGCTTACGGCTTTATCGGCAGTGACACACCTTCTAACTTAATGGGTAAACAGCAGTGGAAAGCGCTGGTTGAAGAAGCGATTCATAGCGATTGGGTTAAATTCCGCTTCCAAGCAGCGAAGAACACTTGGGGTAAAGTGTTCCATAACGAAGTGTTCTCAAGCATCGAAAAAGAGGGCGAAACGTTCCGTGCCAACCAATATTTATTCGCACTAGAGCAGCTAGACGCCACCAATATTTTCGACCAATACGTTATTGAGTCGATGATTAAGATGCTAGAAAGTGGCGAGCTAACCGATCCTGTCGCGATCAATATTGCGCAAAGCAGCTTGTCTCAGCCATCGTTCATTCGCTGGACCACCAGCATGTTGGAAAAACACGCAAAAGTGGCCTCTAAGCTACACTTTGAAATTCCAGAGGAGTGTTTTATTGATCAGCCTCACCACACGGCGCTGTTATGTAATGCCATTCGCCAATCCGGGGCTGAGTTTGGCGTAGATAACTATGGACGTAACTTCCAATCATTGGAGTACATCCAAGAGTTCCGCCCTAACTATGTGAAGCTCGATTACCTATTCACACACAACTTACACGACGAAAAACAGAAATTCACGCTAACGTCGATTTCTCGTACTGCCCATAACCTAGGCATTACGACTATCGCGTCGCGTATTGAAACTCAAATCCAGTTGGACTTCCTCACCGAGCATTTTGTTGAGGTATTCCAAGGATTCATCGTCGACAAGGAATAAAAAGGTTTACCACAGATGAAAGACCCTTTACTGAATTCGCTCATCTACGTTAGCCGTTACTATGGGTTAGCTAACTCGCCAGAAGCGCTGGTCAATGGCCTTCCGCTTTCAGACGGCAAGCTAACTCCATTTTTGCTACCAAGAGCAGCGGAAAGGGCCGGATTGGTTGCCAAGGAAAACCGTGCAGAGCTGGAGAACATCTCCAGCCTGATTCTGCCGGCAATCTTAGTTCTTAAAGGCGGTGACTCATGCGTTCTCAACAGCATTAACGCGGAGACACGCGAAGCCGAAGTCACCACCTTAGAAAGTGGAATGGTGCCAATCTCCATTCCATTAGAAGACCTACTTGAGCAGTACACTGGTCGCTACTTTTTAGTTAAAAAGCAATTCCGTTTCGATGAGCGCTCTCCCGAAGTGCTCAAAACCAACGAAGGTCACTGGTTTTGGTCAACCTTGTGGCAGTCAAAACGTATCTACCGCGATGTTTTAATCGCCTCACTTCTCATCAACCTCTTTGCCGTTGCCGCCCCGCTGTTCACTCGTTTGGTGTACGACAAAGTGGTACCGAATCTCGCGTTTGAAACCTTATGGGTATTGGCAAGCGGCATCTTTGTTGTCTTTCTATTCGATTTCATACTCAAATCGTTGAGAAACTACTTTATTGATGTCGCAGGAAAGAAGTCTGACATTCTGATTTCCTCCAAGCTGTTCAGCAAAGTGATGGGCATCCGAATGGAGTCCAAGCCGCCTTCGGTCGGCGCATTCGCTCGCCATCTTCAAGAGTTTGAATCTATTCGAGAATTCTTCACGTCTGCAACCGTCAGTGCCCTAATTGACCTGCCTTTTGCCATTCTGTTCTTGGTGATTATATGGCTAATGGCTGGCGATCTTGTGTATGTTCCAATGGTCGGCGTGGTCATTTTGATTGTTCATTCGCTACTGATACAAGGACCGCTGCGTCGCTCTATAGAGGAAGGGTCACGCTTAGCATCGCAAAAATACGCCAACTTAATTGAGAGTCTAGCGGGGCTAGAAACCGTAAAAATGCTCAGCGCACAAAGCCAATTCCAATACCGTTGGGAAGAAGCGGTGGCGCACATGGCGAACTGGAACATCAAAAGCCGCCGCATTACCGACAGCATCCAGAATGCGGCAGGCTTCGTGCAGCAAAGTAGTAACGTTGGGATGATCATTCTCGGTGTTTATCTGATTGCAGAGGGCGAGCTCACTATGGGTGGCTTAATCGCCGCAACCATGTTGAGTGGTCGCGCCATAGGGCCTTTGGTTCAGCTGTCTTTGCTCTCAACGCGCTACAACCAGGCGAAGTCTTCTATGACGATTATCAATCAAGTCATGGAAATGCCAGACGAGCAAGAAGAAGGGAAACGCTACATCCATCGCCCAATCATCCAAGGTAAGATTGAAATTGATCGCGTAACGTTTCATTACCCAGACTCTCCTGTCGCGTCTATACGTAACATTTCTCTCACGATAAATCCTGGAGAAAAAGTCGCTATCATCGGTCGGATTGGTTCGGGTAAGACAACGTTAGAGCGCTTGATCATGGGCTTGTATAAGCCAACAGAGGGACACGTACGTATAGATGATACTGATATCGCACAGCTTCACCACGTTGATGTTCGACGTAACATCGGCTGTGTTCCTCAAGATTCGAATCTATTCTTCGGTTCGATTCGCGACAATATTACCTTGGGTCGTCCACTAACCGATGACCGAGACGTGCTTGATGCAGCAAACCGTGCAGGCGTGACCGCATTTACACAATCGGATCCAGCTGGTTTAGAACGTCAAGTAGGTGAAGGTGGTGCGATGCTTTCTGGTGGTCAACGTCAAGCCGTCACGATCGCTCGTGCATTTTTGGGCCGTCCTCCCGTCCTACTCATGGATGAACCGACCAGCGCGATGGATAACCGCTCTGAAATGCATATTAAGCACCAGCTATCTCAGCTCAAACCGAGCGAAACATTGATACTGATTACGCATAAAACGTCGATGCTCGACATCGTTGATCGAGTAATTGTGATGGAGAAAGGCAGCATCATTGCTGATGGTCCTAAAGCGCAAGTGCTGAATGACCTGAAGCAAGGCAAAGTACGTGCGGTTAGCTAACCGAAATTAGCATTTAGAAAAGAGAAAGGCCCCGTTTGACTCATGTTTAACGGGGCTTATTTTATTGAGAATCCAAGATAGTTAAGCTCTTCAAGCACTATCCAAACGAGCACTAGCCCCACAATCACGACCAACATCATAATCGCCTTTTCATCTTCTTCCATTTGATAGATATCCTAGCAAGCCATTTCACTCAACACGTCTTAGGTTATCAGGACAAAAATCATATTCAGCACGTTTATACGCTCCTATCCTCATACAATACCGGATATGAGATACAGCTCAAATATTAAACACTTTAAAACCGCATCAACTTTGGTTGAATATATGCGGTGAGCGCAAACAGAAGCAAAGCTCTGCACACTATTGATAAAACTCTACAACTCTCCGTAGGTTCTAGGGCGAAGTTCCTAGGTAGAGAGACGAAAAATGGAGAGAGAAAATTTGTGATTACTTACATCAGAAAATCAGCTATAACGGCGGTTTTCTTAATATCGTCGAGTTGAAGAAATGAATGATTGGATCCATCTAGATCAAGTGAGCCAGTATTTCACCGCAGGCTCTCTCGGGTACAAAGTCTTAATGGGCATTATTGTCCTGATTGCTTATCGCATTCTGAAGAGAATCGTCAATCGAGCCATTTTAAACTTAGCGACCTCAAAAGGTGTAAAAAAGGCCCGCCTGAGTTTTATTCAGCGTTGTTTTAACGTCGTGCTTTTATTTTTAACCGCGTCTGTTTTTGCCATTATCACCGGGATTGGCTATGGCGATGTGTCATTGTTCCTATCGTCCATTTTCGCCGTATTGGGTGTGGCGTTTATTGCGCAATGGTCAATTCTGAGCAACATCACTGCCAGCTTTTTGATCTTTTTTGTCTTCCCATACCGAGTGGGCGATCGCATTAAAGTCGTAGACAAAGACGAAGACATCAGCGGCGAGATTCAAGAAATCAGTATGTTTCACGTGTTAATTAAGCACGATAACGGTAACTTGATCACTTACCCAAACAACCAGATTTTGCAAAAAGCGGTACTAAAGCTGGCGAAAAACAAGCCAGAGCCAAGTAAAGCAAAATCTCGGATTTATACTCGCAGAAAGAAATAACCCACTAAAAAGCCGATGTATCTACATCGGCTTTTTAGTATCAACTGGTGGTCACAAATAACCCAAAGTTAATGGCGAAAAACAGTGAAGAGACAAAACGTATAAGCTGAAGGTCACCACTGTATTCTTTCGTGATAAACACTTGACGCATCGCCGAAACCAAAAGCGCCACGTTAACCAAAGAAAGCTTCTTCTTTACGAATCTTAAATACGCGCAGAAAATAGAGATGGTGCAAGCAAAAAATTATTATTAATTATCCTACCTATAACGACCTGTTTATCGGTTACTATTATCTAAAGCATATCAAAGCTGTGGGAGCAAAAAAAATTGAGAAAACCAAATAGAATATAGCTAATCCAGTGCCTTTCTTCATCCTTCTGTCGACACCAACAATCCGAGGACAAAAAATAAAAATCAGACCAATAGATATAACGAAGTAAACCTTATAGTACTCTTGTATGTTGCTATGTATTGCAGGAAGTCCACCAAAAGCTAACTCTAGTAAGCCTTTTATACCAACCAAATTCACTGCAAACAAAATTGAGAAAAGCAATCGAGCATTCAAGTCTGGATCTGATTGACCTCGCTCTTCCATTAACTGTCGCATAGAGAAAAACACGTTAGACAAAATGTTCAAAGCTTGATCTCCAGTATTATTTGAACAAATATTATCTCTTATTGAGCATAAGAGGCAGCCGTAAAGTCACGAACTTCTCCTTTCACTATGAAAACTGCCCGATAGATCAAAATAAAATTTCCATCCTTTAAGCCATTTCAAATCTCTTCTTGACCTCAACTTAGCTTTAGGTTTTAGCCTTAGTCGCACGATTCAAAATCAACAATGAAAAAGGAACCATTGTGTCCAAAATTGCGATTATTTATTTCTCTAAAACCGACGTTACTGGTCAGCTTGCTCGCGCGATTGCCGCAGGCGTTGAACAACAAGGCATTAAGCAGCAAGGTGAATGTGAAATCCTCTCTCACCGAATTGAAGGCAGTGAGATTATTGAGGGACGTTTTGTGAATCCTAACCTAATGGATGAGCTTGCTGAGTGTGATGCGATTATCTTTGGCTCACCGACCTATATGGGCGGTGTAGCAGCGCAGTTTAAAGCATTTGCCGATGCAAGCAGTGAATCTTGGTATTACCAAAAATGGGCGAGCAAAATAGCGGCTGGCTTTACCAGTGGTGAAGCAATGAATGGCGACCAATCTTGCACATTACAATATCTACAAACGCTCGCTAACCAACACGGCATGATGTGGGTCGGGTTGGATAAGATCAGCAATTCTGGGGAGCAAAACCTGAATCGTTATGGTGTACAAGGTGGTATTGTTGCACAAGGTGGTGAAGGTGGTCAGTTGCATGCCTCTGATGTTGCAACGGCGGAGTATCTTGGCAAACGAATCGCAATGCTAGTGGACAAGCTCTCCGCTCGCTAACAATAAAAAGAGGCCCCGTAAGACACATCTTCGGGGCTTCGTATTTATCGCTTGTTTTGAGCGCTACTTCTTGATGTAGAGATCTTTCGAGTAGATGCGCCCTTCTACGTTATTCTTTGCAAAGCCACCCACGGTTGGACGAACCAAACGTGCTTGCATGTAGTAATAGATTGGCGCGATAGGCATATCTGTCGCCAGCAACTGTTCAGCTTGATCGTAAAATCCTTGGCGCGCTTTCTCATTAGTTGCAGCCAATGCACTGTTCATCGCGTTGTCATACGCTTCACTGCTGTAACGTGCAAAGTTACCCGAAGAACCTGAGCGAAGTAGGCTCAGGAAAGTAGACGCTTCATTGTAATCACCACACCAGGAAGCGCGCATCACATCGAAATTGCCTTGTTTACGCGCCACTAAGTACGACTTCCACTCTTGGTTTTCTAACTCCACGTTTGCACCGAGATTTTTTTGTAGCATCGACGCTATCGCAACCGCGATCGATTTGTTTGCCTCACTGGTGTTGTACAGCAATTTAAAATCGAGCGGCTTGTCTTGGCTGTAACCCGCTTCTTTTAACAACTGACGCGCTTTCTCGTCACGTTGTTGCTGACTCCACTTACTATACTCAGGGGGCGTTGCATCAAACCCTGCGGTGTACTGATGCGCAAAAGTATAAGCAGGAAGGTTGCCCACTTGCGTGACACCATTCGTAATCACATCACGCATGATGGAGTACGACACCGCTTGACGCACTCGCGCATCATCAAATGGCGGACGAGTGGTATTGAACGCGTAGTAATACGTGCACAGTAATGGCACCACAGTGTAAGCCTGCTTGTAATCTTGTTGAAGCTTCTGTGCCATATGAGTCGGCACATCTGACGTAATATCCAGCTCTCCTGCCGCATAGCGATTGATCGAAGCGTTTTGGTTTTCAAACGGAATGTAAGTCACTCTGTTTAGATACGTATCTGCGCTGTCCCAGTAACTTGGACTCTTAACCAGTTCAATGCGCTCATTCACGACCCACTTATCCAATGTGAATGCACCGTTACTAACAAATTGGTCTGGATCGCTCCACGGCTTGTCGCGGTTTTCCACTGTCGCTTGATGCACTGGCATCATGGACGTGTGCCCAGTCATGGCAACAAAGTACGGAACTTGACTGTCCAACTCAAAACGTAGGGTGTATTTATCCACCGCCTTGATACCGAGCTCGTCCAAAGGCTTTTTGCCCTCTGCTACATCGGCGATGTTTTTGATCTTGGTGAGTTTGAGATACCAAACATTTGGAGAAGCGGTTTTCGGATCTACCGCTCGGCGCAGTGAATAGACAAAATCCTCCGCCGTCACAGGCTCGCCATTCGACCATTTCGCTTCTTTGCGCAAGTGAAAAGTAAAGGTTTGATTGTCGTTGGTTTCCCATGATTCTGCCACACCGGGAATGATGTTTCCGTCACGATCTTGAATCACAAGCCCTTCAAATAAGTCACGAATCACATGCATTTCTGGCAGACCTTCGGCTTTCGCTGGGTCAAGCGTCGCCGCCTCTGCGTCATTCGCACGTACTAAATGCTGTTCTGCGGCAAGTTGAACGCCGTTAGGTAAGGTCTCCGCAGCAACTGATGTAGCAAGAAAAGGGGTGAATAAAGAGGAAATCAGCAACGCCGTTGAATGTTTTTTAAAATCCATATCGTTTTTCGTTCTCCTAACGCGTCTTGTGAAGCAAGTGCCACAATTAACATTTCAACCGTTGACGAGTTTAAACGGTTCAGTTTAGCTAGGTGTAATTAGCTTAGATATTGATACTACTTCATCAATCAGGAGATTACGGTGAGTCTAATTCCAAGAACGGAAAGAGCGGCATTTTTAATTCGGCCAACAATATACGGTCAATCCGTGCTTGGTGCGCCATTACTGTATTTTCCGGCACAAGTCGAAAGTGCTTCGCGAGGTTTGATTTTAGCAGGCACTCACGGGGATGAGACGGCCTCGATTGCAGGTTTGTCCTGCGCGCTAAGAAGCTTGCCTGCTGAAAACTTACGACATGATGTGATTCTGTCACTGAATCCGGACGGCAACCAGCTAGGCACACGCGCAAATGCAAACCAAGTGGACCTCAATCGCGCGTTTCCAACCCAAAATTGGACTGAGCATGGCACAGTGTATCGATGGAGTTCTCACACACCCGTTCGAGACGTAAAAGTGAAAACTGGCACTAAAAACCAGCTAGAGCCAGAAGTTAGCGCATTAATTAACTTGATTGAACTGCGCAAGCCAAAGTTTGTGGTGTCGTTTCATGAACCGCTTGCGTTTGTAGATGATCCCAAACATTCCAACCTTGCCAAATGGCTCGGCGAGCAGTTTCAACTGCCAATCGTTGACGATGTCGACTACGAAACACCCGGCTCATTCGGCACTTGGTGTAGTGAACGTGATTTACCTTGCATCACGTTGGAGTTACCGGCAATTTCTGCCGATCTCACCATTGAAAAGCATCTCCCCGCCTTTATTGCTTTACTGATGCACGATCCGGATCTTTAGTTCGCTGTTGGTTAAGCGATCATGTGAGGATCTGTTTGATGTCGGTACTGATATCGCTGATCAACTGACGGGCACTGTCGTCTCTTTGCTGAACCAAGATGATAAACAGCAAATCGGTGATCACGTTTTGCGCGGTGCGTGAAGCAATGGATGAGCTGCGATGTTCCGTTTCATTGGCAATCGTATCAAACGTAATATCGGCAATACCGCGCAAGCGGCTTCTTCCAGGCGCAGATAACGCAATCACCTTCGCGCCCTGCTCTTTTGCCGCTTCTGCCGCGACGAGAATTTCTTTGCGCTCACCCGAAAACGAGATTGCGATCTGAACATCTTCTGGAGAGAGCGTGCGGGCAACAGCAATCTGCACGTGGCTGTCTTGTTCAGAAAGCGCCGTAATACCAAGTTTAAGCAGTTTAAAGCTTAAATCCTTCGCGGTCAGTGCAGAGCCCCCAATCCCGACCACTTGCACTCGACGCGCTTCACTCAACCATTTCACCGCTTGGTGACACGCTTCGTAAGACAGCGTATTGGTGGTTTGAAACATAGCATCGGTTTTCGCTTTCACCAGTTTCTGTGAAATAACCGCAATGGGGTCGTCAGCCAAAATATCACTGTGCAGCGGTGTCGACTGCATCGCATGCTTACGGCCAATCTCTTCATTCAGAGCTAATTTAAACTCGCTGTAACCTTTAAAGCCGATACGCTGAGTAAATTTCACAATGCTCGATTGACTCACTTTTACTTGCGCCGCAAGTTCTTGGCTGGTGAGCAGCGCCGCCTTTTCTGCGTTTTCAACAATCCAATCGCCGACCAAACGACCACTTTGCGAAAGCTGAGTACGCCTCGCAACTATCTTATTGATAACTGACACAACAAAAACCTCAAAAAATTTAAATAAATTATTCCAAAACAAAAATAATTGGAGTTTGATTTAACTCCATGATTATTCTAACCAAGCCAGTTTATACCGGATGTAATGGACGTATATTTTCTCTCATTATTCCAAATTTCGCCTGCACAAAGAATAACCTCAAGTGTGATTTTTATCACCAAAACAGAATATTTTATTCCATAGAATCGCCCTCAGATTGAACATGACGAAGAGTGTAAAACATGAAAATTGATTTAAGCCGATTGGTGACAGAAAGCCGTAATCCAGCCAGTGCAGAGATTGATACGCTTTCGACCATCGAGATGCTGCAAGTCATTAATGAAGAGGATCAAAAAGTCGCGCTCGCGGTCAAAGCAGTGCTACCACAAATTGCAAAGACGGTTGATGCAATTACTCAAGCGTTCGCCAATGGTGGCCGTTTGGTTTACATGGGAGCTGGCACATCAGGCCGCTTAGGAATTCTTGATGCGAGCGAGTGTCCTCCTACCTACGGCACGCATCCAGACATGGTGATTGGCTTAATTGCTGGTGGACACCAAGCGATTTTGAAAGCGGTAGAAAACGCAGAAGACGACGTGAAAATGGGTCAAGACGACTTAAAAGCGCTTCACCTCACCAAGCATGACGTGGTTGTAGGCATAGCTGCAAGTGGCCGCACGCCTTATGTGCTAGGTGGTTTGGAGTACGCTAAATCCATCGGAGCTACGACCGCATCTATCGCCTGTAATCCAGAATGTGCCATGGCAAAAGCGGCCGACATCGCGATTCTGCCGATTGTTGGCGCAGAGGTTGTCACTGGCTCTTCTCGCATGAAAGCCGGCACCGCACAAAAACTGGTGTTAAACATGCTCACGACAGGTGCAATGATTCGTAGCGGTAAGGTATTTGGCAACTTAATGGTGGATGTAGAAGCCACTAACGCCAAGCTCATCCAACGCCAAACCAACATTGTTGTCGAAGCAACCGGCGCATCAAAAGAAGAAGCAGAGCGAGCATTAACTGCATGCGATCGCCACTGCAAAACCGCCATCTTAATGATTTTGGCCGATTTGGATGCCAAACAAGCCAAATCACGCCTCGCCGCGCACAACGGTTTTATTCGCGCAGCACTAAATAATAACTAAATAATCCGAGTTCTGAAGGATAGACCCTATGGCAAAAATAACTTCAAACACAGTATCGCAGTTGCTGTCCGCAGTGGGTGGCAGTAGCAACGTAAGCAAATGTGGTAACTGTATGACGCGTTTGCGTTTATCGCTCGCCAACAATGGTTTGGCTGATCAGTCAGTTATCAAGCAGATTCCCGGCGTAATGGGTGTGGTGGAAAGCGATGAGCAGTTTCAGATCATTCTCGGTCCCGGAAAAGCTCAACAAGCGGCTGAGATGATGAATCAATTGATCGACAGCTTAACCTCTGGTGACAGTGAAGAACCAGATATGCCGCAACAAGATCTTTCTGCCGTCGCGGCCGAGCAAAAAAAGCAGATGAAGAGCAAACAAACCAGTGCGGTTCAGCGTTTTTTAAGCAAGTTTGCTACCATCTTTACGCCGTTGATCCCTGGTTTTATTGCCGCTGGTTTGTTGCTAGGTTTTGCGACATTATTGGAACAGATGTTTGTTCTCGACCAGACACCAAGCCAGTTTATATTGGATTTGATCGCCTACATGAAAGTCTTTGGTAAGGGTCTGTTTGCTTTCTTAAGTATTCTGATTGGTTACAACGCGCAGCAAGCGTTTGGCGGCTCTGGTGTTAATGGTGCCATTCTCGCCTCTTTGTTTGTGCTGGGTTACAACCCAGAGGCTACATCCGGCATTTACTCTGGCATGAACGAGTTTTTCGGCTTTGCGATTGATCCGCGCGGCAACATTATCGGCGTACTTTTGGCGGCGATCATCGGTGCGCAAGTCGAGCGTAAGGTTCGTCAATACATGCCAGATGATCTGGACATGATCTTAACGTCCGTTGTCACTCTGTTGATCATGGGTGCGGTAACCTTCTTGATCATCATGCCAATCGGCGGCGAGCTGTTTAAAGGGATGTCTTGGTTGTTCCTCAACTTGAACGATAACCCATTAGGCGCTGCAATCTTGGCAGGTTTGTTCTTAATTTCTGTGGTATTTGGCATCCACCAGGGTTTTGTTCCAGTGTACTTTGCATTGATGGAAGCACAGGGCTTTAACTCGCTATTCCCTATCCTGGCGATGGCTGGTGGCGGTCAGGTTGGCGCGTCAATGGCACTGTATTTCAAAGCAAAAAGAGACGCTCTACTGCGCACTCAAGTTAAAGGAGCTATTATTCCGGGTCTTCTAGGCATTGGCGAACCATTGATTTACGGCGTGACATTACCACGCGTAAAACCATTCGTTACCGCTTGTATTGGGGGCGCTGCGGGCGGCTTCTTTATCGGCTTAGTTTCTTACCTTGGCTTGCCAGTTGGTCTTAATACGGTGTTTGGCCCGTCCGGTATCGTGGCGATTCCTCTCATGACATCAGAAAATGGCATCTTCCCGGGCATGATGGTGTTTGTTGCTGGCCTGCTTATCTCTTACATCGTTGGCTTCCTCGCGACTTACTTCTTTGGCTGCAAAGACGTCGATTTAAGCTAAATCATTCTTCCCCTATAGGAATGGACTAGCTCGCGCCCTTGGCAAACAAGGGCGCACCCTCTCTCTACTTCACGACAATTTTTCTTATTCCGTTACTCGGAAGGGGCTTTGTCGTACCTAAAACAATAGAAATGAAAGGTCGTTAATCATGAAAAAGCACATTTTGACTCTACTTATCCCAACATTGATGGCATCAAACGCATTGGCAGCGCAGCTGTATCAAGCGGAAGATGGGTCAGTTTTAAATATTTACTCTCGTCTTGGTTTCAATGTCACCAGTAAAAATGACGAGCACGGCGATGCAAATGGCGAGTTTGATGGCCGTATTGGTTTAAACGGTTCACAAACCATCAACGAGTACGCGTCGATCATCGGCCAAGCGCAATACCAAGTGGGTGCCGCTGAATACGCAAACCAAGTAAACGACAAACCGTCTCTGACCGCACGTTATGTATGGGCGGGTATTGATGCGAAAGATTATGGTCGCATTACTGGTGGTCGCGTGGCTTCTGGGTTGATTATGTTTACCGACATTGGTGATGTGTTCGCCTCTTCCGATGTTTCTATGGCGCGCCAAGCGAATAAAGTCGACAAAACCGCGACGCAAGTTTTCCGTCAAGATGGCACGCTGCAATACCAAAACAGCCTAGGTAATTTCGATTTTTCTGTCGCGTACATTTTAGGAAACAACACTTCTGAACTCGACTACGGTTACAACACTGCACTGCGTTATACGCTAGATATGGGGAATTTGGGTACCTTGGCACCAGTGGTGGCGATGCAGAAAAATAAAGGTGATGCACGTGAAAGCAACGACACCGATTACACATTCTGGGGCGCAGGTACGCGTTACTACCTAGGTGATTTGATGTTGGGTGCGTTGTACTCGGAAGATGAACTAGAGGGCTATTACTCACAAACCAGTACCGACAAAGTGATGGAACTGACGGCGGTTTACAGTGTAAATGACAAATGGGCACTGCGTGCTGGTTATCGTTCTTTAGAAAACAGTGATGGTGACGAGCTAGAGCTGAAAGATACAACGCTAGAAGTGCAATACAAACTGACGCCTCGTTCTTCTATCTACACAAACTACGTTGATCGTAACGGCTCGCGTGGCTACAGCAATGGACAAGAAGTCTCGTTTGGCGGTGCGCACGCAGACGAAAGCTACTACCACTTAGGTCTGCGTTACGAGCTGTAAGCACGATATTTAATGTAAGTTAGCTGAATCCATGAGCTTCTTCTATGTCCGGTCAGTAGTTATTGCCTTTAATGCTGATTTGAAGAAGCTCACCCTCGCAATATGTTTTCTTCGTTACCTGTTTTGACCAACACGCCTGCATCAGGAAAGCTGGTGACAGTAGCTAACAATTTTCCATCTACAAAGTGCAATGCCGCATAATCGTGAATGCCATAACAAGTGATGCTCGGTTGAGAACGAGCAAAGGCTTGGAAAACCTCAAACTTCTCACCGACATGGGAAAAATGCGCCGCAGCCAAACCGTCAATTAATCCAAGACAACGCATAACTTGGTATGCTTCGGGATCACTGTCTGTCACCGCAAACTCAAACCAACAAATTGCACCAGCGCTCATGCCACAAATGATGATGCCTTGTTCATAGCACTGCTTGAGTATTCTATCGATTCCCCATTCGCGCCAAATGGCCAACATCGAACGCGTATTACCGCCACCGACGTAAATGATGTCTTGTTCAAATAGCGTTTCTTTCCAACCAGCATCAAACTTAAACAGCGGAAAATGGGTTACGTTTTCACTAAGCTTCGCATTGTAAAAACGTTCAATAACTTCATCGGCGTCTCCCGTGGCTGTCGGTAGAAAACAAATGTTTGGATTCTCCTTACCAGACAAAGACAAAATGTATTGATCGAGCGGGCTCGGATTCTCTCCCATCATCCAGCCACCACCACCAATCGCAATACAGTGTTTTCGCATTCCTTTGCTTCCTCTATTGTTACTAAGTTTGCTGTCGCTATTCGCCGACAGAATATATGTTCCTAAAGTGATCAATGAACGCTCGCGTTCTTCTTGGTAAGTGCTCACGTTTTGGGTAAAGCAGATAAAGCGGCAAAATCGCATCCGTTTGCCAATCTGGCAGCAAACTCACGAGTTGTTCTTTTTGTGCAGATTCGAGTTTAGCCAGTGCAAATTCATCTAACATGGCTACACCACAGCCAGCCAAAGTAGCATCCAACATGGACTGGACAAGATTAAAACTCAGCGTACTTTCTAACTCAATTCTGCACTGCTGTTGAGTTTGCTTATGCGTAAACGTCCACTTGTCTAACACCAAGTCACGACTTTTATAAAGGATGTGCTCTAAGTCACCAAGATCCTCTGGCGTACTTACATTTGGTTTATCAGCTAAATACGAGCGATGAGCGATCGGTTTACAGTGTAAAGTGCGTAGCTGATGGCCGACGTATCCCTCTGGGGGAGTATCGGTAAAGTAGAATGCGATATCAAACCCAGCCTCAATCAAGTCGAGAGGTGCCTCTGTGAAGATCACTTCGACGCTCACTTGTGGATGTTGCAATCGAAACTCGATCAATGTTTGGCTTAGTAATGCGGCTCCAAAAGAAGCGGACGCCGCTATTCTCAATTTTCCCGATACGATCTCGTTTGCCATGACTTGCTCATTGATCTGCTCAGCGCCTTCGAGCAGTTGCTTTACCTGCTGATAAAACCGCAAACCATCGTAGGTCAAATTAAACTGGCGCGTAGTTCGCTGAATAAGCTGCACCGACAATATCTCTTCAAGCTGTTTAAGTTGCCGACTTACATGCGCATTCGAACAATTCAGGCGCTTTGCCGCGCCAGCAATACTTCGCTCCTCGCACAAAGCGACGTAAAGTGGTACGTAGCTGAGCCATTTTATTTCCATACAGTAATTCTGAATCTCTAAAATTAAACTACTGGAAATAATAGAAAGCATCTAAACTCTGTACAACCTAAATTTGAAAGGATGAGTTATGAGTGTTTTCGACACGTGGTTAAAAGGTCAAATCATTAAAGATCACATCACTAATCCCAATATCATCGTTGGCGATTACAGCTATTACTCGGGCTTCTATCATCAAAAAAGCTTCGAAGAGCAAGCGGTACGCTACTTGTTGGGTGACCCCGTCACACTTCAAGAATGGCAAAGTAGGGAACCCGATAGCATCGACAAATTAATCATTGGCAAGTTTTGTTCCATCGCTTCTGGAGCCACCTTTATGATGGCAGGCAACCAAGGTCATCGCATTGACTGGATTTCGACCTTCCCCTTCTCTCCTGAAGAATTTGGAGAAGGCGTGCAAGACGGTTTCGAGCGTGCCGGAGACACGGTGGTGGGGAATGATGTTTGGATTGGCAGCGAGGCGATGATCATGCCCGGAGTGAACATCGGCGATGGAGCCGTCATCGGAGCACGCGCCGTAGTGACGAAAGACGTCCAACCTTATTCGGTGGTGGTTGGAAACAACCAAGTCGTACGTCAACGATTCAGCGATAAAGAGATTGAAACTCTACTCAATATCCAATGGTGGAACTGGCCAATAGAACACATTAAACAAGCAATGAAAGTAATGTGTAGCAGCCAAGTCGGTGCGCTTGCGGACTACTATCACGAGCACATTGTCGATTTGTAGATAAACAAAAGCCCACACATTTTGTTGCGACATGTGGGCTCAGTGAGTAAGAAAGCTTAAACCGCAGCGACGTCCTCTTCTTCCAAGTTCGCCGAGACTTGAATTTCGTATTGATTGAAACGGAACGAACAACCGCCATGAGTACGCTTTGTCGTTACTTGCTCGTCGCCAAACTGCACCGTCACACGAGTGAAGACACGCTCTTTGGCTTCGACAATATTTTCTTCTAACGCGACTTCAAAGTCATGTTCCGTTTGTTCTAACTTTTGCTTTATCGCTTCAAGCTGCTCGTTGTTTTGTGTTTTCATCACATCAATCTGAGCTTGTTCTTCGTCGGTACGTTCGGCTTTAGGACGTTTCTTAAATTCGAGCTCTTTACGAATCACATCCATCGTTCCTTCTTGAGCACGTTTGTATCGATCTTTGAGCTCTGCTAATCGCTCCTTAAATGCAGAATAGCGCGCGAACGCTTCTACCTTAGTGGCGGTGTCGCCTTCTACGCCCAATTGTAAGCACACAACTTTGTCACCGACTTTTGCATCTCCTCCGCTGAGCGTGCCGTTCCTACCGTTAGCATCCAGCACCATCAGATTGCGCCCACAAACAATATCGTTATTCATGCTGTGCACCGCCAACTCAATATCTTCGCCGGCTTGCAAATCACAATATTGGGCGTAGCTGGCACGAATCGAACCTTTGGCTTTGACGTGACAACTCTTTGGCTGGCCATCACTCACGGTGTGGCCAATGATCCCTTTACCAACTTGAATGTCGTCTTGCGCTTGTACGTCAGCCGATTCAATGAAGCCGCCTACAGTAATAGAGCCCGTCGCTTTAACAATCATTCCGGATTCAATGTTGCCACCGATAATCACATTCCCTTTAAATTTCACGTGACCTGTATTCACGCCAACGCTATTGAGACAGAGTGCGTTATCAACTTCAATGGTTTTGTCTTTAATTAGAGGCGTACCGGATACCGATGCAATCAATAGGTTTGGGTCGTGCTTGCTTATCTCGGTGCCCTTGCCTGGCTTCATTGGGCTGTCTTTTCCAGCTTGTGGAGGAATCACTCGCCCTTGAACAGTAAAACCTGGCGTACCTTTGGTCGCAGGCGTGCGGCGCATCACCTCATCGCCTACGTCAACCGCGATAGTTTCACCGAGGTTACGTAAATCAATTTTGTCGCTAGCAGATTGGCCGTCTTTGGGTTTGAGGATGCGTTTGGTGATGTCTTTAACGAGAGGAGTAAAAAGAGCGTCTTTGCCTTTGATAGGTTGCTTACCAACCGCTACAGGTTGAGAAAAAGTTTCGCCTGGTTTGAGCTGAGTGCTGACAACCAACACTTTCTTCAAAGCCAGTTTGTTGATGCCTTTCGAAACTCGCGCTTGAGCAAGGGCTTGAACAATCTCGGGGCTACGTAAACCTCGGCCTCCGTACGCGCCGACAACGTTCATACTGGCGAGCATGTCATTATTCGATAATTCAACCTCAACTTGCGCGTTGCGTTTTTCCGCAATGACGATGCCTTCGTAGGCCTCGGCTTTACGTTCTTTGGCGCAGTTAATGAATCTCACGACTTCCCCCTCAACAACAAACATCTTTTCAGCGTTCATTGCGACGAGCTGCTCGTTTAATTCATTTTGATTTAGCTCACCACCGAGGTCCACTTCTCCCGGAAGACGGGCTATCACCTTGGTCTTATCTTCAGATAACTCAAGACACAGCTTCCACATACCCTTACCACTTTGCTTCCCATCAACACTTTCAGTCTACCCAAATCCGTTTTCTGAACAAACCTCGCATTTCTTATTATAAGGCTCACGTCACTAAAGAAAGTAATCCATCAATAACGGTTAAACATATATTAAGAGAGCATTTCGATTTAACCTAAAGCTCAATCAAAATACACACTGAAATAAAAAGGAGCTGGATTTACAGTGTAAAATCAGCTCCTAATAATTTCATTTACAGTGTAAATCTCACCTTATTGTTTACAGTGTAAATCGTTCCAAATGTGTCTAACTTCGTCCCTTAACTGCTGCTCAACTTGCTTTCTTCCAGGTAGCCCAAATTGCTGAGCACATTCAGTCCAACTACGGTTAAGAAAAAGCTTACTGATCATCAAGTCGGAAGCGGAGTTCAAACCTAAGTTAAGTAACCACTGCTGAAGCCAAGCAGACACGGACTCATAACTGTTACCACCATCAGCATAGCATTCAATTAGTAATAACTTCGCGGGATGAAGTGGACTCATTCCCAAAGGTTGCGGTAATAGAGCTCGAAAAATTGAGGCTTCTAATTTTGGATAGACGTCAGCCACATTGTTAGACAACATTTCTTCAAATAGCGCCTGAGATTCATCGACCCAAGCCGTCTGTTTGGAATCACAAGCTTTGACCATCAAGACTGAATAACAACCGCTAGCAGCATCGCGCATTGACCCTAAGCGAATTGCACGGAAGTTCGATTGTCGCCAGAAATAGACCAACTCTTCCGTCGCACCGAAACTCGTGGATAAGTAAGCAATGTGTTTAGCCGACATTTGATCAAGTTGCTGCAGCATTTTTTGACCGATGCCTCTTCCTTGCAATTCCGGATGAACAGCAATTCTCATGACTCGCAGCGTCGATAGCTTCGCAACATTGGGGAATCCAAGGTGGTTTGCAATCGTAATTGGGGCTAAGTGTCCTTTAGGACGACGCTTACCAAGCTGAATTTCTTCAACCAATTCTGCGTCAAGCCCACCCTCTTCGACCGCTAATATTACCCCCACAACCGCATTATCTTGCTTAGCAAAATAGAGCTGACTGTTGTCGTCTTGCAAAAGGTGAATCAAATCATTCGGAGAGGTCTGATAATGAGCATTCACCAAAAGAGCGAAGCACTCACGCAGCAAACTAGGCTGCGATATCAAATCGTTCTTATCGGCTTTAGAAAGGGAAATTGAGTCGACCTGGTTAAGTTGATGGTGCGTTAACTCCGCATCCAACAAAAACGCGTCATAGAGCCATGATTCGAGCGCATCATTCATGCTCCAGCGGATGGGCTGTGTCATGTGCCATGTTTTCATTCCCGAACGCTGTTTCTGAAGCCAATCAACAAATTTAATCGTAAAGCCCCGGCCACAACCTTCATAACCGTGAATAGTCGTAGAAAAAACGAGTCGATGATAATGTTCGGTAATGCTTTTGAGCATAGGAACTGGAATTGCAGCCGCTTCATCGACAAGTAACAAATCACATTCAGGTCGGCTCGATAGAAGTTCGTCAGGAGCAATAAATTGAATGGCTCCCTGCCCTAATTCTAATCTGTCCTTATTAATACGCTGTGCGTTAGGGAGTAAACGTAAAGCATGTTGGTAAACAGGCTCAACAGCTTTTATAGATGGTGCCGTAATTAAGATTCTAAGTGGCTTCTGCTGTAATAAGTTCGCACACGCAATGCCGAGGGCACTTGTTTTTCCGCGCCCACGATCAGCGGTCAAAACTAACGGTCGCTTTCGATGTCCAGTTACCACCTTTTCAATTAGAGAAATGGCATGTTCTTGTTCCGTGTAGTGGCTTTCTTTTTCTGCTCGCTTGATGTCTGGAACCGTTGGCAATGGTCTGTCTTGCTCGATAACAACGAGCTTCTCCCATTGTTTGTGCATCCATTGCTGAGCAAAATTCGTAGGTTGTCGAGGCTCAGTAATGATAATAAGAAGACCACCGCCAACCAATGAGCCAAGCGCGGCGGTAAAGCTATTTGCGTCAAAACCATTTCGAGCATCAAACAATAGAATGTCACACTCTCTGCCTAACAACATGTGCCCTTGTTTAGGCGAAACACTGTATGCGTTTTCCAAACCAAAATCGCCGACACAAAACCAACGTTGATACATCTGTGTTTTATGGAACTCTGACACCAATGCATCTTGCCAAGAAGACTCGCCTTGAATGACGATGCCGAATCTTTGGAAAGATTGGTGAGCTTGTTGTTGAAGTGATGAAAGGAAATCAGATTGTGTCTGCATTTTGTCTATCCAACGTTGAACTGACGCAATGGTATCACATCTTTAATTTGACGCTTCTCAGATATAAAAAAACCGCCCGGAGGCGGTTGATTCAATCATCTTTTGTTATTGCAGCTTGTTTTGCACAAAGGCAAGAATCTCTTCCATCAAGCTGTCGTCAACTTTCTTCAAGTTCAACGCCAGACTGCTACCTTTTCGGCTGTAGCTTGCTCGACCTTTTACTAAGTCGACTTTTTCGGTCTTCTTGCCAGGTTTTGCTGGTGCAAGCTCAGCAATCCAGTTTTCGAGGCTTTCCGTGACTTCTTTTGTCAGACGAGCAACGCCTTGAGCTGTGCTTCGCTGCCATAAAAAGCCTTCGCTAGAGCGACACTTATCTAACAGCTCTTGCTGCTGCTCTGGCGTCAACGTTGAAAACTGTTTGTGCAGTTTCACGATAGTTGGACGACCAAGATCGCCGACATTGGGATACGCTTGAAGCAGTTCTAACGGTAATGCCGCCGCTTTTAAAGCGCCACTTACTAACGCTTCACTGCACTGGAACATTTTCGCCAATGCTTTCTGATCTTCAGCTTCACCACTATCTAGTTTAGCCTGCATCTCTTTACCTTTTTCGTACAAAGAGAGCGGCTTGTGAGCATTTGCCACATCAGACAAAAACTTTGCATGGTCAGTATTGATGTTGTCAGCAACATAAACCAAAAAATCTTGCTCCGCGAGGATACAAGACATGCGACGACGGCTACCATCTAAAACTTCAATCTTGCCATCTTTAGTTCTACGACCCACAGCTGGATATTGTTGGCCACGCTCTTTGAGTGTGACTAAAACATCAGATAAAGCATGTTCGTTTAAGAACGATTGCTCACGAGCGTTATCAACAAACACCGTTGTTTCTGTCGCGACTTTCTCTGCAGGAATACGAACAAGTTCAAACTGAACAATGTTTTCACCTGCGACAGCTAGCTCAATCGTTTGAGCTTTTTCTTTTGCCGCGGTTTGCGCCTCTTGTGGAGTCACAACACGACGTTTATTCGTTTTGCCAAATAATTTCGCGTTTAATTCAGACGTTTTCAAAGCCATTTACTTATTACCCCTGATTCAATGACGGCCAATTAGAATGCAGCACACGCTCTAATTCCAGTGCGCTTTTATGTACAGCATCTTGTGCGGTGGCTAGCGTCTTCTTACCTCCTTCAAAATCGCTTACTGTCAGATCAAATACTGTGCTGTAGGTATCGGCACAGGTTTCAAACGCACGGCTACGAGGGATAGTAGCCATCATAACTTGGTCACCTAGAAGATAGTTCATTTCAGTTAAAACAGAAACTTGCTTCTTATTGTCGTCCTCAAACATGGTTGGCATCAAGCGAACAAACTCAAGACCATTCCAGTCTTCCGGAAACATTTCATATACCGTAGGCAAATGCTGGAAGAAGTTTACTGTTGAAGCCCAATCCAGACGCTTAGCCGCACAAGGGATTAACAATGCATTTGATGCATACATCGCATTCCATACTAGTGGGTCAACGTGTGGGCCGGTATCAATCATGATGATATCGAAGTCATCAGCAATTTTATCAATCAGTTGCTCTTTTAGCAGACGAACGATATCGAGTGATGGGTCTTCAGATAGCGTTTGCCATGCTTCAGCATTAAACATTGCGTCTTCTGGAAACGCTGAAATTGACTTTAAATTCGGGTACTGCGTTGGCAGTAATACGTTTTTACGCAAAAATTCACTGTCAATTTCTACACCATCAGGCACGTTACCCAACATAATGTCTACAGCAGAATAGATATTGTCATGCTCTGCCATGCTGATTTGTGGGTTGAGGAATAAACGTAGCGAGCCTTGTGGGTCTAAGTCGATTAAACAAATACGGTAGCGTTTATCCAAATTTAGCGCTAAACATGCCGCTAAATGGACCGCTGTCATTGATTTTCCTGTACCACCCTTCTGGTTCTGCACGTTAATAATCCAAGGTTTGTTACCTGAATTCTTCTTACGCTCATGAAATTTAGGCACTTCAGCCGCATCCATAAGCATATGTGCTTCTTCTAACGTAATTGAATAATGATTCGCGTTATTTTTAGTAAATTGATGGCCAGCCGCTTCCATCTTACCAATCGCGTCATCGAGCTTACGACGAGTTAAACCTGAACGGGTTTCCATCATCGCCTTAGACATTGGTGGGAAATAGTTATCGCTTCGCTCTTCTAAAACAATTTCAATACGGTCAGCTTGAACCTGCTGAGTCAGCTCCGCCAACTCAAGAAGGTTTTCAATCGTTTTTTCTCTTTTCATGCCAAATTCCGTTGGAAGGATTTATGCTTGCAATTGTACAGCAGTAAAGACCAAAAACAACAAAAAGGTGCACGAACATTTTGAATAACCATCACATAAAAAAACACTCAAATCGACGCTTTTATGATTTATGGTAAAAAACATAACTATTTTTAATTAAATAATCTTCGAATAAATGGACACCTTAAACTTAAAAATAAAAGTGTTACAGCGTCACCCATTTACAATGTAAATCAATTTTCTACCGGAACGATTATATTCTTAAGCTAAATTACGGATTATGTTAGGCCAACCTAATTTAAACAAAAAATAGAAAGCAATCTTTCAACATGAACGCTAATAACAACCTTGATCATGTATCCGAGCCAAAAAGGGCAGTTCAAGTGATGTTCCTATGGAAGTATGATCAAGGTATGCTTATGATCATGCTTCCATGATAAAACACAAATACGAAAGCATGATCATGGAAAAATAGAGTAGACGAGGGTGTAAACACGCGGATTAAATAAGATCCATCAATCGGAAATATGATCAAGCTATAGAATCTCTCGGAAGCATGAGTTTTTGTCTCTAATTTACGGTTGAATGCAGTCAGAATGGGGGATGGAGAAGAAATTAGTGGATAGAGAAGCCGGAACAATGAAATTGTTCAAGTTACTATGATAAATCTTACTCTCATGATCATGCTTCCTAAGAATAGTCCGAAACTAGGTTTTACTGCGGAATAAGAGCTACTTGGATGCATTTTCATCACATGAGTAATTTATCATCAATATTGTCTCCAGAACGATAGCTATCTCAGCTCTTGATCATCGATCCGAGTATCAATAACATCGACAATGCTCAATAAAATTCTCATTAAGATCATTATTAAACACAGCATCTGTGGATAACCTGTAAAAACATCATGATCATCGTTTCAAGACTCTTTTGATCATCTTTTCATAAACTTAATGATCATGCTTACGAGCAAATGTGATCATGCTTTCAGGCTATTGTTGATCATAGTTTCAGAATTAACATGATCATAGTTCCGACATGCATGAAAATAATCACTTTATAGAACATGCACTTAGCGGCAAAACGATAGCCAGATCATTAGATCATATAATCAATTAAGATCAGATTAATCAAAAAGATCAGTTATTTAAAAAACAATCTTTTTTCTTTATTTATGATCTGTTTTTCTTTATTCTTCGGAACCATAGCACAACTACGGCTAGTGTGATCTGGATCTAAAATGACGGCTGATGAAAAAATTCTGATTAAAGCACCTAGAAGCCATAAGGATGGCCATCTTTTTGAGGTACATGAATCCTCTGCAGATTGGGTAGAGCAGTACCAACATTTCAAAGGGGTGACCAAAAGCATCTTAGAGTTGCTTAATCTGATCTCATTGCGAGGTTTCAGCAGCAAAGATGGATTGGTTTCAACCACAGAGATTGTGGAAGCAACGGACGGACAACTCACTCGTGCAGCTCTGCAACAACGCTTACGTGCAGCAGTAAACATTGGTTTGTTTACTCAAACTCCAGTGCGGTTTGAAGAAGGACTTGCTGGTAAGACGATGTTACATAAGTTTGTTAATCCTAATCAGCTTATTTCAGTGTTGGGTGCAACAAGTCTTGTTACAGACAAAGTACGCCAAAACGAAAAGCAAAAACGTTCAAAAGCATTGGCTCAAACCCAAGTCAACAAGCGTTTGTTGAATGAACATGGGTTGAATACCCCTCCAACGATGAAAGATGAAGCCGATCAATTTGTCGTGTCTCCAACGAATTGGGCTGGGATCATTGACCAAGCACTTGCACCACCAAGAACTCGAAAAAGTTATCAGAAATCCATGGTGTCGATCTCTGGTACCAAAGCGGTTATTGAAACGCGATCATCCAAAAATATCATGACTGTGGATGATCTGATGACCTTGTTTGCTCTGTTCACGTTGACCGTGCAATACCATGATCATCACAAAGATCAGTATCAACTCGATGCAGCACACGTGCCGAACAAGACGCCGTTATACATTACTGATATTTTGTCGCTTCGAGGCAAAAAAGACAGTGGTCCAGCACGTGATTCTATTCGCGACAGCATTGATCGTATTGAGTTTACCGATTTCCAGCTGCATGAACTTACTGGTCGTTGGCTAAGTGAAAACATGCCAGAAGGATTCAAAAGTGATCGTTTTCGTTTTCTTGCTCGAACCATCACTGCGTCTGAAGAAGCGCCTGTAGAGGGAAGCGATGGTGAAATTCGTATCAAACCAAACTTGTACATTTTGGTTTGGGAGCCTTCGTTTTATGAAGAACTATTAACGCGTGATTATTTCTTCTTGTTCCCACCAGAGATCTTGAAGCAACATACTTTGGTATTCCAACTGTATTCTTTCTTCCGTAGCCGCATGGTGCGTCGTCACACTGACGGCATGCTGCTGAGTGAATTAAACCAGAAGCTGGCACGGAACATCGAATGGCGACGATTCTCGATGGATTTGATCCGAGAGCTGAAGCGTTTATCGGATGGTAAGGGAACGGATGAGCTGTTTGTCGTGAATTTGTGGGGTTATCACCTGACGATCGAAACTATGATCGAGAATGACAAAGTGATGGACTACCAGATCGATATTAAATGCGATGTGGAAGAAGTCTTACGTTATTCACGTGCGCGAACAACCAACGCAGGAAAGCGTAACATGGCGCCTACGCTGCCAAACCCACTTCGTAATGAGATGGTTACCCGACAACAGCTTGAAGAGCTCTCAGGCATCATAGACGGCGAATTTGAGCCTATCCAACGCAAAGCGCCATCCCCAAGAGGGAATTTAGGCCGCCGTGTGAAGCAAAGAAAACACCTGGTAGAGATCAATGCAGACGAGATCACCATTACTTTATCTAAATATACCTCACCAGAGGCTCTAGAACGCAGTATAACGGCTTTATCTGCGATGACAGGGCACTCGTATGCCTCAATCAAAGAAGAGTGTTCTGATTACATAGAGAAGCTTGATTGGCTAAGGGTAGGGGATGAGCCAATTCCTTATGAGACATTAAGCAAAACCGTCGAGCTGTTTAACACTCAAAATGATATTAAGCATCTTACCATTGAGCGCTTGATTGCTGGATTAGCGGTACGTCGGAAGGTGTGCCGTCAAATCTTCGATGGCCACATGGATGAAATGGTATTCCGCGCTCTGGATGAAATGGCGATTTAAAAGCGTTGCTTGATGTGTATCAAGCAATAGGCGTGGCGTATTGATTTGAAATGTAACAATGTCTTTCGATGATAAAAAACAGACTTAACTCTAACAAATCACTGACATTAGGAGCCAAGCCTGAGACTACTATTTATCACGAATAGACAACCTTTTGTCCTTTCTGATGATTAATAGATTGGCTCATATTGTTACATTCATTCTGAATAGACTTCGCGAGTTTCTCCTCAGGAAACTCGCTTTTTTTTATTTCTGCATTTCCAATTAACACAAAAACCAACTTTTGCTATTGTATATAAAACTTTTTGTAATCTATAATATTTATTTAAGAAAAAATAAGATTATTACTTCAAATGAGTTAAGTGAAAAATAGAACGACAATAGCCAATAAATACTCGTTACACCTTCTAAAAGTAAACTTATAACTTAAGGTGAAGCTTACTATCAAATAGTGGATAATAAATCTCTTAAAAATATAGCTATTAGTATAAATATATCAATGTGGCTAAGTATGTTTTAGTTAGATAAAATGATTTTATTACAAAAATAAAAAGAAAATATTAAGAGTTGGTATTGGTTCTCTTTATATAATTGAATTTTTAATGCTCCTAAAAATAAGAATTAACCTAAAAAGTATGTGATAATTACACATAATAATTTCACTTTTCATGTAAACGAGTCTAAGGTGGATGAAAACACATAATCTTGTCTATATCGATATTTATATATCGTTGATTCGAGTTATACAAATGAAAGCTTAGGCCTGTAAAACTAAAAATGTTATTGAAGACCATTAGAGAATGGAAATTGACCTTCTATACTGTAAATAAAGTGATAATTTAAAAATTAGCTAGCTTGTAATTATTATACTTCCTTTTCAATAAGCCCCTATCTTAGAGGATCTTTGTACTTTGTAGGCGAACTATTAGGCTTTTTAGAAAAATAAATTCATTACTGAATGAGATTGTATCATTTAGTAATGAAACTAGTGGATATGAGTCTGTTTTTTTAATTATAAACCTAATATGTGCAATCAGTGAGTGTGAAATGAGTTTTAAACTATTTATTATTTCATTCTCCTGACTTTTTATTGACAAAAGTAATAGTATTTGAGGTATCATATGTCTTGTAGAAGTGATTTCTACGATTTCATGAAAAATGTAGAAGCTGCCTCCAACAGCATCTACGCCTTAATAGAGGGCTACTTCAGCCCTCTATTATTCGTACCATAACCCCGCAATTTTATTAGACTGAGCTACATCTCCAATTTTAAAAATCGCATCAAAGCAACATGCGACTCGATCAGGTTATGTGCTTGTTGTTGCCACTCATTTTGATCGCATTGCTGATTACAAAACTCTAAAGCTAAAACGGTAAGGTGCTGAAGTCGCTTTAAACACCAATCTTTGATCAGAATATCGGTCGATACCTGACATGCCGCTTGCTCGAGCTTTGCGCTCGTGTAAAGCAAGGTTTGATACGCTTTTTGAGGATCTTGGTACCTAGCATGTTGAAACACACGTAAACAACCGTCTAGCCAGCAAGCAATCGCTTTGCTTTGAACTTCGTTCAGTTCTGGGCCAAACACGCCGTCGGGCGCTTGATATAAGATCGTTTCCAGTTTTTCAACTTGATCATGCTTCCGATGTTCATACCACATGGCGATCTGATCTTGCCAAGTCCTCAATTCCATTACGCAGCCTCAGTCCATTGTTTTACATAGTGATTGGGTCCTATTTGATCAAATTCGTCGACAATGATGCTGCTACGACTACGAATTTCATCGGCATCTATCGAATAGTTTGGCTCACTTTTCACTAAGTTACCAAAAGGAAGATCTGGATCGGGAACGGCTGAAATCAATAGTTTGGTGTACGGGTGCTGCGGATTCTTCAGTATTGAGTGTGTATCACCCCATTCAACGATTTGCCCTTTGTACATCACAGCTGTTTCTTCCGCGATGTAGTGTGCGGTCGCCAAATCATGAGTAATGTACAAAAAGCCGATTCCTAGCTCTTGCTTCATGCGCTGCATTAGATTCAGTACCCCGAGGCGAATGGAGACATCCAGCATCGATGTTGGCTCATCCGCAAGAATGATTTGCGAACCGACGGCGAGAGCACGTGCTAAGTTTACTCGCTGACGTTGTCCACCACTAAGCTCGTGAGGAAACTTATTTAATGTCTCTTCAGGTAGTTCCACCAGCTTTAAAAGCGCTTCCAAGCGGGCAGGAATGTCACGCTCGCTTTTGATTTGCTTGTGAATCTTTAAAGGGCGTGTTAGATGATGGCGAATGGTATGAGTTGGATTGAGTGAACCAAACGGATCTTGAAACACCATTTGTACTTTACTGCGATACTCTTGGAGCGCTGAACGTGACGTAATCTCATTGATATTAGTGCCATTGAAAAGGATCTCGCCTTCTGTTGCCGGATAGACTTTAGTGATCAAGCGAGCACACGTACTTTTACCGCAGCCTGATTCTCCAACCAAAGCCAGCGTTTTTCCTGCATACAGATCAAAGCTCACGCCTTGGAGCGCACGGAAGGTTTCCTCTTTCGCTAAACCACCGCCTACTCTGAACTCTTTAATCACGTTTTTCATTTGGATGATAGGCTGATTCATGATTACGCTCCTGGTTGCTCTGGTTGTTTGTGGACGTCGTGGATGTTTGGAAAAGAAGCCCATAGCTTTTGTGTGTAGGGATGTTGAGGATTATTGCGAATTTCGTATGCCTGATTGACTTCGACGATTTCTCCATGCCGCATGATGGCAATGCGATCACACAATTGGCTCATCAGCGCCAAGTCGTGCGTAATAAAGAGTACTGAGAAGCCAAATTCATCTCTAAGCTGATAGATTTGCTGTAAAATCTCCCTTTGTACCACCACATCTAAAGCGGTTGTGGGCTCATCCATAATGATCAGCTTAGGGTTCAAAGACAAAGCAATGGCAATCACCAAGCGCTGACGCATTCCACCTGAAAATTGGTGAGGGTATTCCGTTAACCGTTCTCGCGGAATATTGACCAAGTCCAATAGTTTTTCTGCTCGATCTTTCGCTTGAGCGTTGGTGAGTCCTTGGTGATGACGCAATACGTCTGCGAATTGCTCTTGGATCGTTAAGACAGGGTTGAGTGAGTTCATCGCGCTTTGAAACACCATGGCGATTTCACTCCACCTCAGAGCGGTTAGCTCAGAATCTGAGAGGCTAAGAATGTCTTTGCCATCAAACAATATTTTACCGCCAGAAATGAACGCTGGCGGCTTATGGAGACGATTGATCGAGAATGCGATCGTGCTTTTGCCACACCCCGATTCACCAGCAAGTCCAAATACTTCTCCTTTGCCGATATCGAAGCTGACGGATTTTACCGCATTGAAATCACCATTATCGGTGATGTAATCGACGCATAAATCTCGGATCTGTATGACTGGATTATTGTGGTATGCATGATTTAAGTTAATACCATCCATATAAACACCTTACTAATGTAAAAGATAATTATTATCATTATCAGGTATGGTGGTTTTTAGAAAGTGGCAAGCGGCGAATCAGTGAAGTGACTCGAAAGTTAGGCGAAATAAAAAGTGGTATCCGGCGTTGTTAATGAAGTCAAGGAAGACGAGAATTGAGAGCTGGATCAGCACACTTTTCTTAGGGGGAATTATTCAAATTTAATCGTAAATTTGCCCCTTGGCAAAACTTAAATGATGGATCTATTAAGGAGTTAACGAAAGGGCGGGAGGGGTCACATTTCCCTACAGTTTTTCTTACCACCTCGTTCCTGTTTTGCTATAGATTACGCATCGAAAACATGGTGTGTTCGGAGGAAATATGTCCATTAATTCTATCGACCATGACGAGATGACCAACATCGCTCACAAATGGGAATTACCTGATGAAGAAGCCGTTGTGAAGCCTGAGAAAACAGTGAAATCAGCAGAAGCCAGAAGACGCATTGAAGCGCTACGTGAAATCCGTGAAAGTGGATTGACCATTGAAGAAGCAAGGGAGCTTGGCTTGATACACTGATTGCTCTAGTTTGGTATAGCAATCCATAGGGTAGTCGTCGGGCTGCCCTTTTTATTTTTCGCTCCATTTTAGCCATAGCGTCTCACTACAACATCTCACATCTCTTTATTTTTCTTATCCAAACGTTCTAATTCACCTCTCTTTCACCTAAAAAGTTCTAGATCCAAACTCATTTTCATCTGTGTAGAAGTTTGACAATCTTACCTAGCGTTACTAAAAGATATATCAATAGCGATATGCTTTTTGTTGATTATCGCGACCACAAAGCAAGGAGCGCGAGTATGGTTGACCAAATCCTTTTTTATGAGCCCGATGAGCCCCACGGTTTTCTTTCCAATTTTTGCCATGCCCCAGTTAATATATCCTCCCAAACTTGGCCCACCAGCGAACATTATTATCAAGCCCAAAAGTTCCTCGATGCGCAGTTACAAAGCAAAATTCAACACGCGAGCACTCCCGATGAAGCATTCGCCTTAAGCCGAAAGTACGAACATTTCGTCAGAAGTGGCTGGGAGGATATGAAGTTGGCCGTTATGGCTTTCATCGTTAGAGAAAAGTTTCTGCAAAATCCACCTTTAGCGCAGCAGTTAATGAGAACGGGTAACGCTTGTCTTACAGAGCATTCTCACAAAGATGCCTTTTGGGGGGATGGGGGAGACGGTAAAGGAGAAAATCATTTAGGAGAAATTCTGATGAACGTTCGGGCTGAGCTGAGACATGTCGAGCCCTACAATCTCGTGAAGTTCATCGATAAAGCCAAATTGCCAACCCAATGGGGCACATTTATGATGTATGGCTTTGTTGAAACTGCCACGAACAAAGAGCATCTTGCCCTCGTGTATGGAGAGCCTGCAAGCAGCGCTGCACCGCTTATTCGGTTGCATTCGGAGTGCCTTACTGGCGATGCCTTGTTTAGTACGCGTTGCGACTGTGGTTTTCAGCTCAATAGGGCGCTACAAAATATTGTCGAAGAGGGATGTGGTGTACTGCTTTATTTGCGTCAAGAAGGACGTGGTATTGGCTTGATTAATAAAATTCGAGCTTATCACCTCCAGGACGATGGCGCCGATACTGTAGAAGCCAATGAACGTTTGGGCTTTGCTGCCGATATGCGTGATTACGCATTCTGTAAAGGGATGTTAGAGCATTTGGGCATTGATGCGGTGCGACTAATGACGAACAACCCACGTAAGCTGGCTGCGTTAAAAGCGGTTGATATCAACGTCATTGAGCGTGTGCCCTTGCAAGAAGGTAATAATCCGAGCAATCAACACTACTTGCAAACTAAGGCGAGTAAATTAGGGCACATGTTTGATCCTAAGTTTGTCAATCACACCAAGTAAAGCATCATCTATGTCTCAATAGATGAAAACGCCAACGATACTATCGTTGGCGTTTTCATTCGTTAGGTCATTTATTGATATCTTTGAATGATCTCATCAATTTCGCCCGATGTTTTTAACTCAGCCAAACGTGTATTGATGTAGTCCTGAGTTTCTGGCTGCATTTGGGGCGAAAAGGCCAAATAGATCGAGTAGTTGGGGATAACTGAACTGAAAGATTGGATCTGAAAATCTTCTAGCGACAAATTGAGGCGTTTTAAGTTGTACATAACGCGTGATTCCATTTCGACGAAGGCTGTATCTCCTGGTGTTCGGGTTATCACTCGATATGCGGCATCATAATCTTTAACGCGTATTTCATTCACACTACCATCCTCAAAGAATGGGATTAAATTCGGATAATCAAAACCGAGTAGTAATACGATAGATCGGCCATGCATGGTGTCCATATTCTTGAACTCTAACGGTTTCTCACTACTCGATACCAATACATGTTTTACAGTGTAAATGGGCTCTTCAGACAAGTTTTCTGATTGCACCTTGCCCCAATTTGGGCTGCCGTAAGTTAGCCAGTTTGGTTCCCCACCTTCTTCTAATATGGAGATCATTCGTTTAAACGGATAAGTATGATAATTCACCTGATAATCCGATTCAGCGAAAATGGCACTGACGATGTCAGTCACAATCCCGGAATGCATTTGCCCCTGTTGTTCTATTTGAAATGGCCTTGCTTGGTCGGCGATAACGTAATAGTTCACTTCAGCGGCAGTAGCATAAGTTCCTATCGCAATAAAACTAAAAGCCAATCTAAGTAGAAGTCTTTTCATCGTATCCTCGATTATTATTTGCGCGTGGCTATATTTAGAGTAGCGCAAGTTTATCGGAGCGATTTCATATGGATGAAAAAGAGCGATCTCAACGTCGATTTAGTATCGGCAACCAACTTATGTTGGCGGTGTTAACGTTGAGTTTAATCTTTACTGTCATCATTTCCGCTGTGAGTTTATATCGAGTTTTTAACGAAGATTTAGCCCATTTGCACGTCGAGCTAAAGCAGGTCGAATCCAGTTACTTATCGAGCTTTTCTGCCAGCTTATGGGTGGAGGATAGGGAGCTGTTACTCACTCAAGCAGAGGGCGCAATGCGCATGCCCTCTGTGGATTATTTACGTATCGCTAATGAAGATGAAGTTATCGTCGAACTGGGTACCGCACTTTCTGAGGATGTCGTAGAAAGAAGTTGGCCGATGCAATATCGTGTTGGTGATAAAACCTATGATCTGGCGACATTGACTGTTCAGGCGGATCTGAGATCGATTTATGAAGATCTTTGGCAACAATTTTTTTTCTTACTCACGACAGAAGCGATCAAGATCCTATTGCTCATAATTGGCGTGCTTTGGGTCGCCTTCCGCCTCTTGGTCAATCCTCTCCAACTGCTTTCTGGCGCCGTGAGCGATTTTAGTGGCGGGAAGGTCCCAAGCAAAGTTACGCTCCCAAAGCGTTGGTGTTTTGATGAAGTGAGTGTGTTGGCGGAGAAATACAACCGAAGCGTTGAGAAAGTCCGTGAACATCAGACTGAACTTGAAGAAGAAAGAGATAGAGCGGAAGTCGCCAACCGCAAAAAAAGTGAATTTCTTGCCACCATGAGCCATGAAATTCGAACACCGATGAATGGCATTATTGGTGTCGCTTCATTACTGGGTGACACCAAACTCGATCCTCAGCAAAAAGAGTTTGTAGAGATCATCGATAGTTCTTCTCACTCTTTAATGACGATCATCGACGATATTCTCGACTTTTCTAAAGTCGAAGCAGGTAAAGTCGAATTAGAAAATGCGAGCTATGATCTGCGCCGTATTTTGGATGATGTGATCAGCTTACACGCCGTCAAAGCCAAGCAGAAGAACCTGCAATTGCTTAGCGATATTGATCCTCACTTGCCAGCGGAAGTGCAAGGTGATGCTGCACGCTTAAAACAGGTATTGAACAATTTGTTGAGCAACGCGATCAAATTTACTGATCGTGGTCATGTGAAGCTTCTTGTTGAGTTAACACGTCAAGAGCATGATGTCGCCATGATTCGATTTCGCGTCGTTGATTCTGGCATTGGTATTGCGAAAGAGAACCAACAAGCGATCTTCGAACGTTTCCAACAAGCCGATGGCAGTACAACCAGAAAGTACGGTGGTACCGGCCTTGGTTTGGCGATTGGTGCTCAGTTGGTGAACTTAATGGGAGGAGAAATCCTGCTGACAAGTGAGTTGGGGCTAGGTAGTTGTTTTGAGTTTTCGATTCCAGTTGTAGTAAAAGCACGGTCTACCTACACGGAACGACCTAATGTTTTGACGTTTCCAAAAGTTGAAGATAATGAAACCAGCCTCCAGCATGACAATCAACCTTGGGTATTGATTGTTGAAGATACCATCGTAAACCAGAAAGTCGTGCGTATTATGTTGGAAAAGCTCGGCGTTCGAGTGAGCGTCGCAAATCATGGTGAAGAAGCGCTTCAGCTATGTGAGAAGCAAGCTTTTGACTTGGTGTTTATGGATTGCCAAATGCCAGTGATGGATGGCTTCATTACTACTGAGCGTATTCGACAAATGGGAGAGTGGGGGAAACACGTTCCCATTATTGCGTTGAGTGCCAATGTTATTAAAGAAGATCAACAACATTGCTTTGACGTCGGTATGAATGAGTTTGTCGCCAAACCTGTGACCAAAGATCGGTTGCATCAAATATTCGAGCAGTTTTTACCAAAAGCGCTGAAAATCAGTGCGGGTCCCAAATAGTTAACTTGAAATTGATCAAGTTAAGTGCGTTTCTATTCTGCAATTGTAACTCTGTATGCTATAGTGCGCGGCTAGTATTTAAAGTACCTTGAGGCTGTAAATGTCGTTCAATCTATCCCTATTGCCGCCTGATGAAAAAAACAAAATCGAACTGGATAAACAAGCGTCGTTTTTGGTTTGGAAGCTCAGAGAGGCCAAGTCTGGTCCTGAAGCAATAGAAGAACAGTTGTCCAAGATTAACGATGCTGATGAAAAAGCGTTTTTTCAGCAATCGGTCGAAAAGTACAAACGAGTAATGGGTGTCGCTTAACGCGAATCGTGACAACGGTATAAAACTATGTGGCGAATGAGGTAACCTCCCCATTCCTTTGCTAAGCGAAATTGAAAAGGTTTCGCTTTTTGCTAAAATCCTTCGCATTAAATTTGAATTTAGAGAGACATCCCGATGGGAAGAAGTTTTGAAGTGCGCAAAGCCTCTATGGCGAAAACTGCAGGCGCGAAAATTAAAGTTTATTCCAAATACGGTAAAGAAATTTACATGTGCGCGAAAAACGGCGGTAGTGACCCAGACATGAACTTGTCTCTTCGCCACCTGATCGCGAAAGCGAAAAAAGATCAGGTACCAGCGCACGTTATCGACAAAGCACTAGACAAAGCGAGTGGCGGCGGTGGTGAAGATTACCAACCAGCGCGCTACGAAGGCTTCGGCCCTGGCGGTACTAGTGTTATCGTTGACTGTCTGACCGATAACGGCAACCGTACTTTCCAAGATGTACGCCAATGCTTTGTTAAAGTGGGTGCGAAAATTGGTGTTGAGGGCTCAGTTTCTCACATGTTCGATCACCAAGCGGTATTCCAGTTCAAAGGCGACGATGATGAAATCATCCTAGAAACGCTAATGATGGAAGATGTGGACGTAACTGACGTTGAGCTAGAAGACGGTGTGATCACTGTATTCGCTCCTCACACAGAGTTCTTCAAGACGAAAACAGCGCTAAATGGTGCGTTCCCAGATCTAACGATCGATGTGGAAGAAATCACTTTCGTTCCTCAAACTCACACTCCAGTAGCGGGTGAAGATGCTGAGAAGTTCCAGAAATTCCTAGATCTTCTAGATGACTGTGACGACGTTCAGCAGGTTTACCACAACGCAGAGCTATAATTTCTTAGCTTCCACCGTTGTAAAAAGGCTTCCCGAGGGAAGCCTTTTTTGATCGCACTCTTTGCTAGCAGCATTATGCGTTGCGATATTTGGAATAACACAGTGACATGATCACACCAAAACAGATGCCTTGCGTCAGCATGGCCGTGCCGCCGTAACTAAAGAACGGCAGAGGGCTTCCCATTACTGGCAACAAGCCGCTCACCATACCTGTATTGATAAAAGCATACAGGAAAAAGCTCATCGCTAATGCGCCACTCACAAGCCGACTAAAAAAGTGGTCAGACTGACATGCAAGCAACATGACGCGGGCGGTAATAAACAAGTACAGTGCGAGCAAGACTAAACTACCAACAAAACCCCACTCCTCGGCATAAGTCGAAAAAATAAAGTCCGTATGACTTTCTGGAATAAAGCCAAGTGTTCCTTGCGTAGCATTCATCCAACCTTTGCCTTTCATTCCGCCGGAGCCTATCGCAATCAAAGATTGGATGATTTGGTAGCCCGAACCTAACGGATCCGACTCCGGGTGCAAGAACTGAGTAACGCGGCTTTTTTGATACGTTTCCATGACGAAGAACCACAAAATTGGCGCCAACGTTAATATACTCGCGACAAAGCCACCGATTATTTTCCAGCTCATGCCAGCTAAAAATAAAACGAATAAGGCGTAAATGACGGTAAAAACCGCACCGTCTAAATCCGGTTGTAGCGCGATTAATCCGGCAGGAATCATAGTGATGAGTAAGCAAAATGCAATTTTCCTACTATCTGGTCTGCCGCCTTCAATATGTAGCATCCACGCGATCATGATTGGAATCGAGAGTTTGATTAGCTCCGAGGGTTGAAAGCGAAAAAAGCCAATATCGAGCCAACGTTGAGAGCCATTAGTGCTATCGCCAAACAAAGCGACAGCAAGTAGCAGCGCAACCGCAATAATGTAGAGATATGGAGCTGAGCGTTGATAGCTAGCGGCGGGAATCGATGACATGACCAATATACAAACCAAGGTCAGTCCGCAGCGTGCTAAATGCTTGAAGAGCATGGCCTCATTAAAGCCACTGGCACTCCAAAGTGTTAGTGTACTCAATAGCATGATCGGAATGATCGCCATCAGCAGTGGCAAATCGACCCTGGGGAAAAAACGCTTATTCATTTTCTACGACCTAATAACGCACCCAGTTCGAGCGCGAAAACAACCAGAACTCGAGAGTTCGAACTATTCCGATGCTAAGAATCCTATTTGGAAATAACAGACACCATGCAAAGGTGTGTATGAGAGGAGCGTCGATGTCGTCTGTTATGGGTAAGCTGCTTGGAAAGCTGTGGAATGGATAAATACACTAGACGCAGGTTTTAAGCCAGTATTTTTATTCCTATTGTGGTGAAAGACAGACGCTTATAAACAAGCAGGGATATATGCTCTCTTTAAGAAGGGAATGTCATTCATCGCAGCAAACAACCGTTCATTCTAAATAACTGCCATTGGTCGCATGCAAAAGCAGTGTGCGATCTTCTCCATTAATCTGAAACCATCAAATCACGTTCAACTAAGGACAGTACATGATGGTTTCTCAATCTCGCTCAGTCAAAGCTCTTAAACTGGCAAGTACGTTTATCGCCGCATTTGCACTCAGCAGCAATCTGGCTCTAGCTAACCCAAGCGAGCGCACACTCAGTCAGTTCAACCAAGCAGCGCAGGGTGATTCTGGTTTGGTTGATACCGTTTACGGCGAACTATCCAAACAACTCGAAGAGCAGGGCGCAACGCCGGTGACCTTGGTGTATTTAGGCAGTGCTGAGACGTTGCAAGGTCGTGAGGCGTTTATGCCTTGGAACAAGATGAAGTTCACCGAGCGCGGTCTTGCCACAATCCAAAAGGGTTTGGATTTAATGGCGAATCAGCCAGTACCACTTCAAGAGCAACAACGTTTACAAGGCTTGCCGGAATACCAACTAGCCACCGCCATGGCAGCCACCACCTTTACTGCTCTACCTGACATGTTCAATCACTTTGAGCGTGGCTACGAGCTGTACCTTTCTCTGCTCGATGAACCGAGTTTTAGTCAGCAACCTTTTGCGGCAACGTCTTGGATTTATCGCTACGCCATTGAAGCGGCACTGCGCGCTGAAGACGTTCAACAAGCCAAAACATGGTTAGCGCAAATGGAGCAGTTGGGCGACAGCAATCTAGAAACGCAAACCGCGAAAGCGCTGCTAGCGAAGTATTAGGGAGGCGTCATGATCGTTTTTAATCAACTTAGCCGCGATTACGCCCTTGGCAGCCAAACCGTACGTGCATTGCGAGACGTGTCTGGTGAAGTGTTTGCCGGCGAAATGGTGGCATTGTGCGGACCGTCTGGCTCAGGCAAAAGCACCTTACTTAACGTGCTTGGTATGCTGGATACTCAATACCAAGGTCAGGTGACATTTGCAGGCAGCCCATACCCAACCGGGCAAATGCAGGCGGCGAAAATGCGCCGTGAAAAGCTTGGTTTTGTGTTCCAGAAATTCAACCTTGTGCCTGTGATGACAGCGTTGGAGAACGTGGCTTATCCGTTGCACCTCAACGGCTTTTCAAAAGCAGAACAAACCGAGCTCGCCACACAAATGCTAGAGCACGTAGGTTTGGGCGAGTTTATTCATCACATGCCCGATAACTTGTCGGGCGGCCAGCAACAACGCGTGGCAATCGCGCGCGCCTTAGTGCACAAACCAGCGTTGGTTATTGCTGATGAGCCAACCGCAAGTCTTGATAGCCAAACTGCCAACAAGGTCATCGACATTATGAAAGGGCTCGGACACGAGCTTGGCACCACTTTTATCGTTGCCACACACGACCCTCGCATGGCATCCCGCTGCGATCGCACCATTGAGCTGGTGGATGGCAAAATTACCCAAACGCACGCAAGTGTGGAGGAGGTTTCATGGGCAAGCTAATTCCTGTTTCGGTTCGCCTTGCTTGGTTGAACCTGCAACGCAATCGCCGCCGCAGTTTGTTGTCGATGTTGATCATTGCCATTGCCGTGTTTGCCTTAACCAGTGCGGGTGGTTTTGGTCTGTACACCTACGACAGTTTGAAAGAATCGACAGCGCGTGATACGGGGCATCTGACGTTAACCACGCCAGGTTACTTCGCTAAAGAAGAAGAGATGCCACTGAGTAATGGGTTAACTCATGCGGACGACATCACCAAGCAATTGATTGGTTTAAATGAAGTGCGAGGCGTTCAACCACGAGTTGAGTTCAGTGGTTTGATTTCCAACGGCAACAAGTCCTCGATCTTTATCGGCATTGGCGTGAACGAGCGCGAATTCGATATGAAAGGCCCGTTTTTGGATGTGCGCGAAGGGCAGAAGCTGTCCAACATTCATGCATCGCGTTATGACCCAGCAGAGCCAGAAGTGATGCTCGGCGTTGATTTAGCGAACAATCTAAGCGTGCACGTTGGCGATTGGATTACCTTACTGGCGACCACAACCGATGGTGCATTGAATGCGTATGACTTCAAAGTTCGTGGCATCTATTCAACCGGCGTGCCTGAGCTTGATAAACGCCAGCTTTACGTGCACATCAACAGCGCGCAATCGTTGTTGGGCTCCGACAAAGTCAGTGCGTTATCGGTCTTCCTGTTCGATACCAATTTAACTAATCAAGTCGAGCAACAAGTGGCTTCGGTTCTGAGTAAGCAAAAACAGAACTTTGGAGAGCAAGATATTGAGATTACGCCTTGGCAAGAGCGTGCGTTCTTCTATCTCAAAGTGAAAGATTTGTACGACCGCATCTTCGGCATCATGGGCGCAGTAATGGCGTTGGTGGTCTTTGTCGCGCTGTTCAACACCATGACCATGTCGGTCACCGAGCGTACACGTGAAATCGGCACCTTGTCGGCTCTTGGTAGCTACCCTCGCGAAATCATTGCTGGGTTCTTGCGCGAAGCAGGGTTACTTGCGGTGATTGGTAGTTTAATCGGCGCTTTGTTTACTGCGTTAGTTACCGTCTTACTGATGGTCGTGGATGTGCAAATGCCGCCACCGCCAGGACGCACAGAAGGTTACCCATTAACGATTTACTTCTCTTGGGAGCTGGTGGCCGTCGCAGGATTCGCAGTATTGATGATTTGTTTGGTTGCGGCGTTTTTCTCGGCGCGCAAAGGGGTGAACAAGCCAATTACGGAGGCTCTGATTTATGTTTAATTTCAAATCACTATTACCAATTGCACTGCTGACGGTTAGCGGCATTGCAAGCTTGAGTGCCAGTGCAAATGAAACAGCGCTAGATGCACAGCAAGTTGCGCAATTGATTGAAAAAGCGGACAGCTACCGCTTGCAAGATGATTCCTCCAAAGTGGTGTCATTGGTGCGCTTATATCAAGACCAAGAATTAGATAAAACCCGCCTTTACCACGTGTACACGCGTCCAAATCGTGAATCGTTGGTGGTGTTCAAATCGGCAGTCGAAGCTGGGCAAAAGATGCTGATGATGGGCGACAACTACTGGCTGCAAATGCCAAAGAGCCGCCGTCCGATTCGCATTACGCCAATGCAAAAGCTGCTTGGTGAAGCGTCTATCGGCGACATCTCAACCCTGACGTGGAGCCAAGATTATCAAGGTGAATGGAAAGCGACAGAAACCGTTTCGGTAAACGGGGAAAGTGTCGCGGCTTATCACCTTGCTTTAACCGCGAAAACCAAAGGGGCGAGCTATCAGAAGATCGACTTGTGGTTGTCTGAGCAAGATGCGTTTCCAATTAAAGCTGATCTCTACTTGCGCTCTGGCAAGCTCGCCAAGCAAGCGCAATATGGACGTGCAACCAACAACGGCGAAGACTACGTCAGTGAGATGACCTTGCTTGATAGCATTCAGCCGAGCAAAAAGACCGTTATCGAGTACCAAGAAATCGTGCCTTGGCAACTGGATAACAAGTTCTACAACCCAAGTTATTTGCCTAAAGCCAACACGACTCAGCTTTAGTCTGAGCTTCGTAAATAGAACCATGAAAACGAGCAAGGAAGTCACATGAAATCGCGCCAGCCTAACCTTAACAAAAGCACCAGTCTGTTGATTGCTGCGTCATTGTGTGTGGGCGCGGCAGCCCCAGCTTTTGCCAATGATGAGCTGAGTTTTGAGTGGGATTGGGCTGTCAGTTACGAAACGGCCAAGCAGCGTGATAGCGCATTTATGCAGGCGCAGGGCAGTTCTCGTGATTCACTTAATGCACTGTTGGATGTGCAGGTGAATTATCAGAACTTCAGTGGTTTGTTCGCTCTGTATAGCCAAGGTTTGTACCTCAATCAACAAGGAAAGAGTGATTGGTGGAGTGAGGCTGATAACCAATTGCTGATTAGAGAGCTGGCCTGGCTAGGGGAGTGGCAAGTCGGTGATACCACTCTTGATGTGAGTTTGGGTAAGTTGCGCGTGGATTGGGGGGTGGGTTATGGCTACCGACCATTGGATCTGTTTAAGCCGTATCGACAAAACCCTGTTGGCTTAGTCGCAGAAGAGGGGGCGGGTGTGTTTTCACTTTCACACTACGATATGGCCGGCGAGTGGACAGTGATTGCGACCGATTCAAGCTGGGGGCAACAAGACCAGAGTGCTCTTGATCAAGCCGCAGAGCAGCAAGGTGTTGGTATTCGTCGTTATGCGCTGGTGGGTGACACTGAGTATCAACTTATTGGTTATTACGATGATGTGCGCCGAGGTTTGCTTGGAGCCAGTGCCATTGCGGTGTGGGATGAATCCATCGCCATGCACGGATCAATACTGTGGCAAAAGCAAAGTGTCGGCTATCAGTTTCAGCAGGGTGATCTTTACCAACCCGTTTCGGTTGAGGAGCAGGGCAGCGCATTCCAAGCTTTAGTTGGTGTGAACTGGGCAAACCAAGCCGGACACAACGTGATTGCGGAATATTGGTACGACAGTCGTGCATGGTCGAAAAGCGAATGGCAACAAGCAATAGAGCGTGGTGAATTACTCTCTCAGATCCCTGATCCTAACAACTCTCTGTTGGCTAGCAGCGCTCTACTTGCGACAAGCTACGCCCAAGGGTTTCAGCATGCCAATATCGTTCAGCATAACGTAATGCTGCACTGGAGTTGGGATGTGGAAGCATGGGCTGCATGGAACGGCAAAGGGGATATGGGCTGGCTAAGTGATGTAACCCCTACGTTGGATGTGATGCTGTCGCCACAAGATGGTGGTGTGATCGTCACGCAGTGGCTTAAGTACCAATGGATTGATACTGGCGATCAAAGTGTAGAAGTGGAAGTTGCCGCACGCTTTTTAACCGGAGACGACCAATCTGCTTACGCACAAATCAATGATAAGCATATGATTGTATTTAACATCAAAGGGAAATTCTAAATGTGTTCAGCAAAATCAGTGGTGAAAAGTGGATGGCCGCGTAGCTTATTAGTGACCACGGCATTTTGTTTCTTTATTGCAGCGATGACGCTCTCGGTTTGGGGCGGTCCATTTTATATTCATGTGGCGGTTAGCTTTGGATTTGGCTATTCGGCTATCTTCTTCTCATGGCTTGTCGACCGCCTGTTTCCTACCATTCCTCGTTTGGCGGAAGTGGCTATCTCGCTGGCAGCATGCTTATTGTTTGGTGTGGTGAACGCTCAGCTTTGGCTTGGGGAATACTTCGGTATTTCGGGCATGCTGTCGGTTGGTCTAATGGGGTTGTTATTCAGTGCCATGTGCTTTTTCTATTTCTACTCACGCGAGCAACATGCAATCGCTCAACGAGAGTTGGAAGCCATCAAACGCGAGAAAGCAGAGCAAGACCGTGCGCTGCTGCTGAGTCAACTTAAGCAGATGCAAAGCCAGATTGAACCGCATTTTCTATTCAATACCTTGGCGAATATCAGTGCGCTCATGTCGCAAGATGTCGATAAAGCCAAGCTAATGCTAGAACAGTTAACCGCGCTACTGCGTGCAACGCTCAAAAGCTCACGCGAAGAACACACCACCATAGACAATGAAACGGCGTTACTTGAGGCTTACTTAAGCATCCAGCAAACCCGTTTAGGTGACCGACTCAGCTACAAGATTGAGGTGGAAGAGGGACTAGGCAGAACCGAGTTACCGCCGATGATGCTCCAACCTTTAATCGAAAACGCCATCATCCATGGTATTGAACCGAAGCGAGAAGGTGGCGAAGTCCGTTTGCTCATCAAGCGCGAACAACAGAACTTGAAGATTGAAGTCAGAGACACAGGTGTTGGCTTGAATCACGTTAGTGGGCACATGGGGTCTGGCGTGGGTCTAAGTAATCTCAAGCAGCGAGTGGAAGCTTTGTACGCTGGGCAAGGAGAGGTTTCTATCAGTGAGTCTGCTCAGGGTGGCGTTTGTGTTCGCCTGAGTTGGCCAATAGAATCGTAATCAAGGAAGAAAGGAATGAATACAGGGTTTACTGCCATTATTGCTGATGATGAACCGTTATTGAGGCGTCATCTTGATAAAAGCCTAGCTGAAGTGTGGCCTGAGCTAGAGGTAATAGCCAAAGTCGCCGATGGTGAACAAGCATTGCAAGCCATTGAGCAAAATCAACCTGACATTGCGTTTCTAGATATTCGTATGCCAGTTCTGGATGGCATGACACTAGCGCAAAAACTCAATCAACTCGCCAATCCACCTTTGATTGTGTTTGTTACCGCGTACGATGATTACGCCATCAAAGCTTTTGAGCAAAATGCCGCCGATTATTTGCTCAAGCCTATCTCGGATGAGCGCCTCCTGACGACTTGTGAAAGAGTGAAAGCACGCCTTGCTAAGCGAGAGCAAGAAAGCAGTAATGTGCAGATGAGCAGCTTGTTAGAACAGTTACAGCAATTATCCGCGCCACAAACGCCGCAATATCTTCAGTGGATTAAAGCGACGCAAGGGGAAGATATTCATTTGATTGCTACGTCTGATGTGTTGTATTTCAAAGCGGAAGAAAAATACGTTTCTGTGTATGCCCAACAAGGACAAGGCAAAGTGCAGGAGTATTTGATTCGCACATCGTTGAAAGAGTTGATAGGGCAGCTTAACCCAGAGCAGTTCTGGCAAGTGCACCGATCAAGCGTGGTGCAAGTGTGCAAAATTAACAAAGTAAACAAAGACTTTGCTGGCAGAATGTTTGTTCACGTTGGAGAAAACAAGCTCCCTGTGAGCCGTGCATCTCAAAGTTTGTTCAAAGGGATGTAATCGCTAGAGCTGCTCACTCTTTACACTGTAAACTCCTCGCTCTTAACCAACATTATCAAGGAAGATAAATGAGTTATCGCGTAACCCTGTTAAATGCGACGGGAGAGTTGTCTCCACTCGCTGAGTATTTACATCAGAAACTTGATGATCTGAGCTCACGGCTTTCGAGTTACTTTGATCTCAGTAACATCGACCTGACCGTTAGCCCGTTTGATCGCAATGACGTACCGCAGACAGGGATTGGTGGCTATTGCTTAAGCGCCTATCGTGTAGAGATTCTGCTTGATACGCAACGTACAGATATTAAAAACGTTATTGAGAGAGAACTAGCCGCGGTGCTAGCGCATGAGTTGCATCACCTGTTCCGTATGCGATCGGGAGAGAATGGCGTTGCGCTTGGTGATGTACTGATTATGGAAGGGTTAGCTTGTCATTTCGAACGTAAGGTGAATGGCGGCATCACACCGAGCTTGTTTGAGCAAATCAAAGATCAAGATTGGCGCCCTTTCTATGCTGAGATGAAAGACAAGTTGACCAGCTTAGATTACAACTTCGACGCTTACTTTCTTGGCAGTGATGAAAGTCGCTGGCCGAAATACATGGGGTATTGGGTTGGGTACAACCTTGTCGCTGAATATCTGGTGGACTTTCAAGGCTCTGAGCTTGATTTAGTCGGAGCAAAAGCCGAGCTTTTTTATCAATAAATCCGGTACAAGCCAAACTCATCGATTGAGTCATAAAAACAAAAAGCGCCTAAGTCATAAGACATTAGGCGCTTTTTTCGTTTTGTAGCGACGATTTCTACCAAGAGGAAAATGGGCTTATTCGCTGATCGTCACTTTCTCGATAATGATTGGATCGCATGGCACATCATCATGACCAAGCTTAGAAGTTGTTTTCACTTTCGCGATGCGGTTTACGACATCCATACCCGCAGTCACTTTACCAAACACGGCGTAGCCCCAGCCTAGGTTGGTAGTTGCGGTGTGATCTAGAAAATCATTGTCTTCCAAGTTAATGAAGAACTGAGCCGTTGCAGAGTGGGGTGCATCGGTACGCGCCATTGCGATAGTGCCAACAAGGTTCTTTAGACCACGGTTTGCTTCGTTTGCGATTGGGGCGCGCGTTGGCTTTTCTGCCATGTCTTCGGTGTGACCGCCACCTTGGATCATAAAGCCGTCGATAACGCGGTGGAAAATGGTGCCGTCGTAAAAGCCATCTTCACAGTATTTTTTGAAGTTCTTTGAGCTAACTGGCGCTCGTTCTAGATTCAATTCAATTTCGATGTCACCGAAATTGGTGGTCATGATAATCATCTGGTTTTGCCCTTATGGGTGCTTAGTTGGCGGCATTATAGCTAAGTCGCTTGAGGATAGCAGAAATAAAAACAGCGACGTTAAGGCGTCGCTGTTTCTACTATTAAGTATGGTTAAGGAAGTTAAACCGTGAAGCGTCCCACCAAGCCGTAAAGCTCGTTGGCTTTGTGATTGAGGTTTTGGCTGCCCGAGCGATTTTGATTGGCAAGGTGCGCCGATTGACTACTTTGCTGAGAAATGACTTCGATGCGTTGTGAAATCTCTTGTCCAACTTGGCTTTGCTCTTCGGTCGCGGTCGCGATCAGCGTGTTCATGTCCATGATATTCGCAATCGCTGCTTGAATATCTTGCAGCGCAACCGATGCAGCACGTGCTTCTTCTACTGTCGCTTCGCCACGTGCTTGGCTAGATTCCATCGCTTTTACTGCGGCATCCGATCCTGCTTTAAGTTGATCGATCATCTTGTGAATGTCACCTGTGCTGTCCTGAGTGCGGCTTGCAAGCTTACGCACTTCATCCGCGACAACTGCGAATCCGCGTCCTTGGTCGCCCGCTCGTGCCGCTTCAATGGCGGCATTTAGCGCAAGCAAGTTGGTTTGTTCAGCAATATCTTGGATGACTTCAAGTGAGGATGAGATGTTCTGCACGTCACTCTCTAGACGTGAAATTACAGTGCTTGCTTCAGAGACCTCATTCGCTAGCGCTTCAACGGAATTAGCGGCGGAGTCTACGATGTGTTTCGCTTGTTGTGCGTTGTCATCGGCGTTTTTAGCGGAACCGGCGGCTTGGTTTGCGTTGCCAGAGATCTCGTGAGCGGTGGCCGTCATTTCTGTCATTGCAGTCGCGACTTGTTCCGTTTCCTCACGTTGACCAGAAGCCAATTCATCCACTTGTGAGGCGCGTTGAGACATGTTGTTAGTTTCTGATACTACCTCTTGTCCGACATGGCTGACGCTCTTAATAATTCCTTGCAAGCTCTCAACGAAGATATTGAAGTTATGCGCGAGCTGCTTAAATTCTGGCACGCTAGATTCTTCCATACGCGCGGTTAAGTCGGCGTCACCTTGCGCGAAAGATTGGATTGAGCTGTCAAACTGTTCGATAGGGCGCATAATGCTACGGTTGACGAGTACGGCAAAAATGGCCACGACAACGGCAATAGAGACACAAAACATAGCAATAGCGGCTAAGGTATTGTTTAGCTCATCGTTTGCTGTGTTTTCCATCTCTGTAATGATCGCATCGATGTCATCAGTATAAAAACCTGTGCCAATCATAATATCCCACTTGGGAATGAACATGGAGTAGCTGAGTTTTGGTAATGCTTCGGTTTGCCCTAACTTAGGGAAGTAGTAGGTTGTGAAGTCACCCGTTTTGGCGTTTTTCAACAGGTCTTGGATCAGGTAGTTGCCTTTTTTGTCTTGAAGGTTATAGAAGTTTTCTCCAACCCCTTTGTTGTTTTTTCCGACAACAACACGCACACCTTTTGAGTCGTACGCAAAAATATAACCTGATTGGCCGAACTCTAGCTCTTTGAGCACTGGAATGGCTTCTTGCAATGAGGCATTACGATCCAATAATGGTTTGAGTGCGGAATGAGCCATCTGCACATAGTTTTTCAGTTCCGCTTTCTTCATCGCCATCATCGTCGTGTGCGTATGATTGATTTGTTGTTGGTTGTAGGTACTGGTTTGGAGGTAGGTAAACCACATCATACCCAAAGCAATCGTTAACACGGGAATGATGGAAAGAATATAAAGTCGCTTTCTTATCGTTAGATTCATAGGTACTTCCTTACGTCTCGGCGCAGCGTTACAAACTGGTAAACTTCAATAGCTTTACCAAATAAAAGTGTTAATAATTATTTTTGTACTGATTGCAGATTAACCGAGTTGGCGGGTGAGAAGTACAGGAAGTTGGTGATCGTGGACGAGAGAGACTCACATTTTTAAGCAGGATCACAATTAGCGAGAGCATTGGCCCGAGTTGCAGCGGGAGCTACCAGTAAGCCAGTATGAGACACGATACCTATTGTTGGCAAAGCGCAGGTAAAGCCAGTCTGCAATTGGCTTGAGTAATGGCCAACGTAGTGGAGCATATAGCCAACCTCGTCCTACCAACTGCCATGCTCGGTGAGTCACATCAAGACCAAGTATCAGTTCATTGTTGTCATTCAGCGCATGCAAAATCGTATTGGCTTTTTGCGCGTCTATCTGTGGGTAATCAGAAAATTCATCGCTGTAGATATCGACAATTTTTATCGCTTGTTTTACATCTCGTTGCTTAAGTGCGTGCATTTCTTTGGCGCACAGTGGGCAAGTTCCGTCATAAAATATGGTGAGTTTTGTCATTGCGATCGTCTTATTATTTGATTTGTCTTACTGAGTTCTACGTGGCGATTTTTCTTTTGGTTCATTATGTTGCAGGTAGTGGTTCCAATTCGCGCGTATGTTCTCGTAGTTGTATTGGCAAAAGTCTTTGCGATCACGTAGGTAGTCTTTTTCAACTTCATCGAGAAGAGACTTGTACTGGTCCGGATCACTGCCGTACACCAAACATAAGGTAGAGAAGTAGCGTTGCAAATCAAAACTGTGCTCATCAATGTACTCACCGAAGTCGTAGTAGTCCGGTCTGTCATCGGACTCAAATGCGAACATGTCGGCGGCGCGAATGGCCATCTCTGCGCCATCTTCTAGGAAGTCAATCATTAAGATCGTGGCAAAATTATCGACGGCATCTTCTTCTTTTCCGAGAACAGGGATGTTTTGATCTTCGATGTAAGCATGCCCTGCTTCATGCAGCAAGGTGTGTAATAACGTATCTAACGCCCCTGTTTTTGGGGATTTTCCAAGGCGTTCTTCATACTGGTTATTGGAGAAGTAATTGAGTGATTCCAAATAAAAAGTGTAAGGAATGTGTATCGTGTGCGTATCGGGATCGTACATTGGGCCATCTTCTCCGCCGTAAACCAGTGTGAGTGGTTTGCGAAATGGAAAGTGGATCTGAGATAGCTCAAGAAAAATTGGGTTTACATCGCTGTTTTGGATAGATTGCAGGGCGATTTTTTCATGGGTTGTTTCCACGGGAGAATATTCAATACGGATATTTTCCGCTGCAGTGGCAGATGAGATGGCACAGAGTAATAGCACAGGGAAAAGCGAATGAATTTTCATGTAGGGCTCTTGTTATTTGAATAACTTACATAAAAATTATACATGTTTTTGTGTGATGCATAATTGGGATTGTTTTTATCACCCAGAATCGGGTAGTTAGCCTCGAAAGACTACCATGACAACACCGTACATTTGGTTGCTGGGCCCTCCAGAAAGCCTATCAAAACACATTGAACTCAGTAGACCATAGATAAGTGATTGGCTTTTAAGGTTTATTTTTTTGGTGAGGCTAAGTTGAATTCGCTTCGCTCTTTTGTCTGTAAAAATGCTATTCAGCAGTTAATCATTATGGAGTGGAGTTATGGGAGTGGTGAATGTCACTGAATTGAAGAAAATTATCAGCAATATGTTATAATCCGGCTCCGTTGTGACGAAAACGTTTGTTGCAGCTTGAGAATTTCCTTGGATTCGGTTCGTTTACACACCATGAGCCAGAGTTAAAAAACTACGACAGGAACAAGCAAACCCAATTGTTTTGAACGCGATCTCGGCGTTTAGAGGTTACAACGGGAAGGAACTTTGTTTGATAGTAATTGACACATTCTGTTTAAGTAAGGGAGCCCAACGTGGTTCAGAAAGTGTCACCCAGAATTTACTCACAACACTATACCCCAAGCAGTCACGCACAGGTATTGCGAGGGGGCATTTGAAGGAGCTATATCGGCTCCTTTCACATTTAAGGGCTGGCTAACAGCGGAAAACTGACACATCGCTAAAGGAGCGTCCCTTAAACTAGCCTAAGGCGCATCTACACCAACTTTTGAGTATTTTCGAAACAGTAAAGCGAGAACATTTGCTATTGAATGAAGGTTAAATTAACACTCGATCATTACGGAGGATGAAGAGAACAATAATAAGAGGCGATATGAATCATTTAATATCTGTAGGTGCACTGGAGTCCTTCTTGGTCGCAATCAGTGTGCTTTTCCTGGGGCATTTTATTAATGCTAAGCTACCGATTTTAAAGAAGTTCAACATACCTGAGCCGATTGTAGGTGGCCTTATTGTGGCCTGCATGATTACTGCTCTTCATTTCAACGGCATCGACTTGGAGTTCGATTTGCCGTTACAAAATACGTTTATGTTAATGTTTTTTGCGACGGTTGGTTTGGCCGCAAATTACACTCAGTTGATGAAAGGAGGTGCGAAGGTTTTTATCTTCTTAGCTGTCGCATCGTTTTACATCATCATACAAAACGGCGTTGGCGTTTCACTCGCGGCGGCGCTCGGTTTAGATCCTTTGATGGGGTTAATTGCTGGCTCGATTACTCTGTCTGGTGGCCATGGTACAGGTGCAGCGTGGTCACAAACCTTCCAAGACGTGTATGGATTGGATAACGTTTTGGAAATAGCGATGGCATCAGCCACTTTTGGTTTGATCATCGGCGGTATCATTGGTAGCCCAGTGGCACAGCGCCTCGTAGAAAAAAACAGCATTGAATCGGAGTATGGTCGTGGTGGTCGAGATGCCAAAACTCACGAAAAATTCCCTGAGTTGGTGACCTACAACGAATACGAAGAAGATAAAGTAACGGCGAAAAAAGTGGTGGAGAAACTCTTCTTCCTACTGATCTGTGTTACGGGTGCGAAGTATGTTGAGCAATGGGTCAGCACGTATGAAATCTCATGGTTGATGATTCCAGACTTTGTATATGCGCTGTTCATTGGTGTGATCATCACGAACTTCTTAGAGGTGACCAAGCTTCGTAAGTTAGATGCAGAAACTGTCGATATGCTCGGTACCGTTTCTTTGTCATTGTTCTTGGCGATGGCATTAATGAGCTTGAAGTTATGGAATATCTTTGACTTAGCGATTCCATTCTTGGTCATTTTGGCTGTGCAGTCTGTGGTCTTAGCTATCTTCACTTACTACGTTACGTTCAAAGTGATGGGACGCAATTACGACGCTGCGGTTATTGCGGGGGGTCACTGTGGTTTTGGCTTGGGGGCAACCCCAACAGCCGTGATGAACATGGGCTCTATCGTTAACCGATTTGGCCCGTCGCCGCAGGCATTTATGGTGGTGCCAATTGTGGGGGCTTTCTTTATCGACATCGTTAACTTAATCATTTTACAAGGTTACATTTCATTCCTTGGTTAAATTTAAGTTCATGATCTCCTAAGGTCGAAATAAAAACGGTCACAACACAGGTTGTGACCGTTTTTTTATGGCTCGATTTTGGCCGTTTATCGAACGACGGATTATTGAATGGTTCGGCTGAACTTGAGACTAGCTGTCCAACCAAGAACGCCGATGAAAGCGTAAATGCCAACGTTTAACCAGCCCGCCTGAGGAATTGCATTAAATGGGCTTGGTGCAACAATGGCGTGCAGTGGAAGGTAAAGCACTTCGGAGAAGAACTGATCTAGGCCGTAATAGCCAAATAGTGCGATTGGCATCCAGCGCAGCGCATAAATGGCGATAAACAAAATGACCAGTGGTGAATTCACTTTCTGAGAAATAGCCATTGCGGTTAATGCCAGCGGTAACAGTAGAATACCGGCGAACAATATTCTGATTAAAAACTCTCCCCAATGCAGCAGCACGCAACCTAACGAGGCTTGGCGGTACAATAAAGCCAATTGGTGATCGGTAGAGATGTTCAGCAACCACAACATCAAATCTGCTGCGAGCACAAGCGCCGAGCAAACGAGCGGAATCACCAATAAGCCAAACCCTAGCTTCACTAAGTGAGTTTTTATATCGCTGACCGGCATACTACGCCAAAACATAATACTGCCCTCCGCACGTTCTTTGCGCAGTGTTCTCGGGAAGTATTGAACGGCTAACAAGATAGACAGCAGTCCCGCCCCGCCGGTAATCAACATGTTTACATCGTCACCAAGCTCTTTGTGAATGTCACTAACATCACCACCAAAGCTCATTTGAAAAAACATATTGTGTTGTAGTGTGTCGTTACTCATTAAACTGACAAAGAGGATAAGTCCACATGCCAACACAAACAGTGGAATACGTAAAACAAGAGGGTTTTCTAACCACTCTTTTTGCAACATCGCGACAACTGAACGCATTACGCTGCCTCCTTCTGCAATGCTAAAAATAGATCCGCTAACTTCACCCCATGGATGGCCCCCATTGTTTCTGCTTGTTGGGCATACTGGGCTTTGAGTAACCATTTCGTTGAACCGAGGCCTTTTTGTGACGAGAGTGGGTTCATCGCTTCAATTTGTGTGCAGTGCTCGTCGTTGGCTTCAAGAATGAAATAGTCTTCACTGATACTGTCCATCGAGGTTTGTAGTACAGGGCGGCCATGCTTGAGAATCAGCACATCAGTCAGTAAGTGCTCAATCTCTGATACTTCATGACTGGCGATGATCAACACGCGTTCGCCGTCGTGAAACCATTCCAACAAGTGACGATAAAACGTATCACGATACACGAGATCTAACCCGAGTGTCGGTTCATCCAATATGAGGATTTGGGTGTTAGTCGCGATTACAATCGCGAGGTGCAATTGCACCTTCATCCCTTTGGATAAAGATTTGATGCGCGCACGAGGTTTGATGTCCGTTTGACGAAGCAGCGTATCTGCTTGAGCGCGATTGAACCCTGGATGCACGCCTTCGGTATAGTTAAGCAGTTGAGCGACAGTCATCCAATCTGGCAGAACGTTCACATCCGAGATATAGGATAAGCTCCGCATTATTTTGTCGCGTTGCATAATGGGTTCAAATCCGTTGATACGAACAGTGCCTTGATATTCATGTGCGCCGAGTAGGGCATTAATAAGCGTTGATTTACCTGCGCCATTATGGCCGAGTAAGCCAAGTACTTGTCCTGCATGTAGGTCGAAACTCACTTCATGCAGTGCTTCTCCTTGTTGCTGATATTGCTTGGAGACGTTGTTTACACTGACTAATGCGCTCATTGGTCACCTTTCAAGTGTGGTTTTAGTTGTTGAATGAATTCGTCGAGTGACATATCCAGACGCTGTATTGTGCCGGCTATCTGCGGAATTTGTTGTTGAAGAAAACGTGCCTTCTCGTCTGCGAGCAATTTGAGCTTTGCCCCTGAAGCGACAAACATACCTTGACCGCGTTTTTTCTCTACTAACCCCTCATCAACAAGCAATTGATAGCCTTTCATGACGGTGAGGTGGTTAATTTTCATATCCGCAGAGATGCTACGAACTGAGGGTAGAGCATCGCCTTCTTGCCAGATACCTTGCAGTATTTGTTGAGTGATCTGGTCAGCCAACTGTCGAAAAATCGGTTGGCGATCATGCCAATTGGTCATGAGTGAATCTCTTGGCTGAAATGGTGTTATATATAGGTATAACACCTAGTGTGCCAGAGAGAAAGTAATAATTTAAAATTAAGCGTATGTTCCAGCCTTCGCTTTCCCTAAATATCTACCTATGTGATAGCTATTTTGAAGACTTTATTGTGAACATAAATTAGACACTTCTCATAAGTTGAGAAGTGTTATTTTTCTAATCCAATCAAGGTATTTACCACCAGCTTGGTATTGGTATTCTCATATAATGATAATCAGTGGGATTTTGGGTGCATCCATTTCTTACTTGATGAGAATTTGTGGCAAATACACCCTAGAAAACAAAAGGTTCGAGAGGCAATCTGATTGACTTAGGCACCTATCTCACGTTGAGCGCTTGCTCAATGAATGAGAAAGAGGAGAGTAAAGAGGTCTCATGAATCAGGTAATATCTATCGGCCCACAAGAGTCGTTTCTCGTCGCAATTTGCGTGTTATTTTTAGGGCAGTTCATTAACACCAAATTACCAACCTTAAAGAAATTCAATATCCCAGAGCCAATTGTTGGTGGTCTAGTCGTGGCTTGCGTGATCACGACGATGCACTTAAATGGTGTGGATGTATCATTTGATTTGCCACTGCAAAACACCTTTATGCTGATGTTTTTTGCAACCGTTGGCTTAGCCGCGAATTACACCCAACTTATTAAAGGCGGTGCGAAGGTTTTCATCTTCCTTGTTGTGGCATCGGTCTACATTCTTATCCAAAATGCGGTCGGCGTATCCTTAGCAACCGCATTGGGGTTAGATCCACTCATGGGGTTGATCGCCGGCTCTATTACGCTTTCTGGCGGACATGGAACTGGTGCGGCGTGGTCGCAAACTTTTCAAGAAATGTATGGTTTGCACAATGTCCTAGAAGTGGCGATGGCTTCTGCTACGTTTGGCTTGGTCATGGGCGGGATTATTGGCAGCCCTGTCGCGCAAAAGTTACTCAACAAGCACAACTTAGAATCGGAATACGGACGCACCAACCAAAGCCATCAGAGTTTCCCTGAATTGGTGACCTATAACGAACATGAAGAAGATCGTGTCACGGCGAAAAGAGTTGTAGAAAGCTTATCCATTATTTTGCTTTGCGTGACAGGCGCGAGCTATCTGGAGAGTTGGGTGAGCAGTTTTGGCATCAAGTGGTTGATGATCCCAGATTTTGTTTATGCGCTGTTTATTGGTGTTGTCATCACCAACATCATGGAAGTGACCAAGGTGCGCAAGGTTGATTTAGAAACCGTTGATATTCTTGGTACGGTTTCGCTATCGCTGTTCCTTGCCATGGCTCTGATGAGCTTGAAATTGTGGAATATCTTTGATCTTGCGATCCCATTCCTTATTATTCTTGCCATTCAGTCTGCCGTACTCGCGGTGTTCACTTATTACGTAACATTCCGCATGATGGGCAGTAATTACGATGCCGCGGTGATCGCCAGTGGACATTGTGGTTTCGGTTTAGGTGCCACACCGACTGCGGTCATGAATATGGGCTCTATCGTGAGTCGTTATGGTCCATCACCACAAGCATTTATGGTAGTACCAATTGTCGGTGCATTCTTCATCGACATTGTGAACTTAGTGATTTTGCAAGGCTGCATTGCTTTTATTAAATAGCCCCGCTTCTTTCAGCTTAACATAACAAAGCCAGTCCCTTGAGATTGGCTTTGTTATTTGTAACACGAAATCTTGTTTCTCTGACTTCAAGCCGTGAAATCAATACGTTACTATGATGACATAGTGTTCAGTTTTACAGCAGCATGAGGTACCCACATGTCTGAAAAAATATCGACGTCGGCATTAGCGAAAATGCGCAAGGTTGAAGCCAAGCTGTTGTTTGCCGATCTCAAACGTGCTGGCTACATTGTTCGCCAAGACGAAAAATGGATTCTGACGGAAGAAGGCGCCAAGTTTGGCGGCGAGTATGTGGATCACCCTAAATTTGGCCAGTTCATCGTCTGGCCGACCAATTTACATATTGAGCTGACTTCCAGCTCAGGGAAAACATTAAGCGCCACGCTGCTGGGTGAAAAGCTGAAACTGAATGCGAAGCGCATGAACCAACTGTTGAGTGAGTTGGGGTGGATCGCCAAATCTGAAGAAGGTTGGAGGGTCACTGAAGCTGGTATACGCGCTGGTGGCCAGCAAAGAACCGATAAAGAGACACAAAATACCTTTGTCGTATGGCACGATGTGGTGCTGCGTAATAAGCATCTTAAGCAGTCTGTCATTGAATTTTTAGGGCAAGATGCGGAGTCACACTCCACGGATAAATCGTACTCAAGCTTTCGCCAAAAGTTTGAAGCCAAACACCGAACATTAGATGGGCATTACGTGCGCTCTAAGGGGGAGTTGCTCATCGACAACTGGCTGTACTTGGCTGGTGTGGTGCACGCTTATGAACGTCAGCTGCCGATTGACCAAGATGTCACCAGTGATTTTTATTTGCCAGGCGGTAAAGTCTATTTACAGTTTTGGGGAAGTGATACTGGGGAGATGGCTGAGGCTGACCGTGAGACCATTCGTACTGTTTATGAGCAGCATCATTTTAACCTTATCGAAGTCGAACCGAGTGAACTAGACAAGTTAGATGAAGTGCTGCCTAAGCGTCTTCGTCAGTTTGGTATTAAAGCTTATTAACGACTTAAGCCCGCTGTTCAGATAAGAAAAAACCCGTGATTGATCACGGGTTTCGTATTTTTAGCGTGCATCTAGGCTGTCATTCTATGGATTAAAAACCTTTGATGTTTTCCGCTTCTAGCTCCGAGAAGTACTTCACTGTCTTCACTTTCAGTTCTTGTTGAGCTGGCTCGTCACATACGATCACTGCTTTAGGGTGAAGTTGAAGTGCAGAAACCGTCCATAGGTGGTTTACACAACCTTCTACTGCTGCTTCAAGTGCTTGAGCTTTGTTATGACCTGTTACCAGAATCATCACTTCTTCTGCGTCTAGCAGTGTACCCACACCGATAGTCAGTGCGTATTTAGGCACTTGGTTGATATCGCCGTCAAAGAAGCGAGAGTTCGCAATGCGAGTGTCTTCAGTCAGTGTTTTGATGCGAGTACGAGAAGACAGAGATGACGCTGGCTCGTTGAACGCGATGTGACCGTCGTTACCCACGCCGCCCATGAACAGGTTGATCTTGCCGTAAGACTTAATTTTGTCTTCGTAACGCTTACATTCTGCGTCGTGATCGTCAGTGTTACCGTTCAGTAGGTTGATGTTTTCTTCTTGGATATCAATGTGATTAAAGAAGTTGTTGTACATGAACGAGCGGTAAGACTCTGGGTGATCTGCAGGGATGCCAATGTACTCATCCATGTTGAAAGTCACGACGTTTTTGAAGCTCACTTCGCCGGCTTGGTAAAGCTCGATTAGGGCTTTGTAGGTTGCTAGAGGAGTGCCACCAGTTGGTAGACCCAGAACGAATGGACGCTCAGCAGTAGGTTTAAAGTCGTTGATACGCTTAGCGATATGCGCAGCTGCCCACTTACCTACTTGTGCTGCTCGAGTTAACGGGATAAGTCTCATTTTGTGCCCCTAGTTATTGGAATTTACGATGTACCGAAACATTAATTCGCATTATAAAATAAGTAATGACGAACTGCTATTGTTTTAGGTCAAAATTTTGCTTTTTATTTAACCAGTGTTGATTTTATCGACTGTTTTTATATCTAAATGCTTTTATAAGCCGATTTTTTACAAAGAAATTGCATTATGAAACTGACGAATTGATAGATAAAATTTATGATCTAAATTAAGTTCTGTCTTCGCACTTAACCTTGTTTTTTAACAACCTACAGAGTGTGAAATCGCACACGAACTTCAAATATTATGGGATGGACATGGCACGACGCTCATTCCTTAACCATAATTGAAATGTGTAAACCAGTGAGGAATTCGGTATGAAAAATGAGTTAGATCCGAGCAAAGTACTACAGGCTTACGAATGTGTGATGAACAACGGTACACCAACCGAATTTGGCAAAATGTATGAAGGTGTAGAAGCGTTTTCCGATTACGACGGGTACAACGTTTTCTTACGAGGGAATGGTGTTGAGCTAAAGGTTGGCTTCCACAATACCTATCAATTGGAGTACGACCAAGAGCACTTGAAAGAGAGCTTTTTGAAAAAGATCGCGATGCTTGCAAAGTAGACTAGCACTAAATACTAAAAAAGCCCTTGGGAGAACGCGCCCTTGGGCTTTAGGAGAAGAAATGAGCTTGTTTTTGCTCGCTCAGTCAAACCAAACGAGCTTTCGCCTACTGCCTACTGCTAGAAAAAGGCGAGAATTAGTTTATTTGGTTATTAATCGTCTTCGACCAAACTCTCTTCAATGTAATCTTCTGTCGCGTCAGGCTTATTACGACCATTTAGCGTGTGGAAGCGCTTGCGACCACGAGCAAGTTGGGTGTACTTTAGCCACGTACGCTCAAGTTTTGTTTTTGCTTTGCCTGGGTTTTCTAGCACCTTGATGAAGTGTTTCTCTTCGCTATTTTCAGGTGTTAGTTCGCCTGACTCTAAGCCAAGCATAGTATCCCCATAAATTGTTAGGATTTCCTCTTCCGAGAGAGTAAAATCGCCAGACTTTGCAAAGCCGCGTGGGAATTTTACGTTGTCGTAAAAACGTTTTTTGCCATGACGGAATTCAGTGTCAGACATGTCAACAGCCTCTGTAACCGTTATTGATGAATGTAGTGAACTACGGCGAAAATTAGGCGTAAAGCTAACAAAAGAAAAACAAAACTTTTTTGTCGTCATGATTTTAATTAGTTGTTAATCTGGTTTTATATTAACCAGGAGATGGTTTATGGATGTAAAAGTCTTTCGAACATTTTTAGAGCTGGCAAGGGTTCGTCACTTCGGACGCGCCGCTGAGAATCTTTATATTACCCAAGCTGCAGTGAGCGCACGTATCAAACAATTGGAAAGTTACTTCGATACGCAATTGTTTATTCGTGATCGAAATAACATAAAGTTGACCTCTGCAGGTGAGCGCTTAATCAGTTATGCAGAGGTGATGGTCACCACATTGCAACAAGCGAAGCTAGAGTTATCGCTTGAAGATGGCAAAGCGCTGCAATTAACGTTAGGCGGTACGCCAAATATTTGGGACGCCTACTTGCAGAACTGTTTAAGTGTCGTCACGGATTCATTTGGAGGCTATGGCTTCATGGCAGAAGTGATGGGGCGGGAAATGCTCAGTCGCAGCTTGCTAGAGCGCACGTTAGATATGGCATTTGCGTTCGACCAAATCAAAGCTGATGAGCTTAACTGCAAAAAAGTGGCCGATGTTGTTCTCGTTCTGGTATCGACTGAGAAAGACTCTTTAGACACCGTTTTTGAAAACAAATACGTGTATGTGGATTGGGGAACGCGCTTCTCATCAGAACATTCTGAACGTCACCCTAAGATCCCGGCTCCGTATCTGCGCACCTCAACAGCGCGTATAGCATTGGACTTTATTTTAGAGAAGGGCGGTGCCGCTTACTTACCCATCTCTCTGGTAGAGCCCTTTATCGCCAATGGGCAGCTTCACAAGGTGTCTGGCGTAGAAGATTGGTGTCGCCCTATCTATTTGAGCTATCGTAAAGCTAGCTCGTCTGTAGACGCGATTAAGCAAGTGGAAGAAATTGTCAAAGAGATTGATCCACTGACGGCTTACAGTTTTCAGCAAATTGGTTCCGGCACTTCCGACGAATAGCGTTGAGTGAAAAGTCAGAGAAATTAAAAAGCCGCCTTGGAAAATCCAGGCGGCTTTCTTTTTATCTCGATGAATCGATAGTTATGGCAAGTCAAATAGCAGGGCGGTTGTGCTCTCGTTCGATGTATTGCGTAAAACAACCTTACTTTGCTGTTCGACCTTCGCGCCGTCTCCCGCCGTCAAGGTGGTATTGTCGATGCTAAGGCTTCCCGTTACTTGGTGAACGAATAAGTTTCTACCCGATTCTATCTCAAAGTTAAGTTCGCTATTTGGTTCAAGAATTAACTGATGTAATGTGGCATCTTGCTTAATAAGTAGCGTACCGTTTTCTCCTGTTGGAGTCGCGATAGTTGTTAGTCCAGGCGTGCGACCAAAGTCTTTTTGCTGATAACCTGGCTTGGTTCCAAATGTATTTGGCTGAATCCAAATTTGTAGAAAGCGCAGCGTGTCGTGGTTCGACGCATTGTACTCACTGTGGTAAATCCCTTTCCCTGCCGACATGAGTTGGAATTCCCCAGCAGGTAATGTTTTCACGTTACCTTCGCTGTCTTTGTGTGCGATAACACCTTCCAGCACATAGCTGATGATCTCCATATCACGATGGCCATGTGTATCAAAACCTGCGCCAGGTTGGACTACATCGTCATTGATGACTCTCAATTCAGAAAAGCCCATATGTTGTGGATCGTAATAGCTACCGAAAGAAAACGTATGTTTGCTATCAAGCCAGCCAAAGTTTGCTCGACCTCGGTCTGCTGCATGTCTTACCGTAATCATAGAGCCTCCTTAAGAGAGCTTTTTGTTTAAGAAGTTATCTAATGCTGCTTTACCTGCGCCAGAAAACGCCAGTGAAACACTTGCTGCCAGTAAAGCTAAGCCAAACTCGTAACCGTTGTTTGCCATGAACAAACCGTTTTCAAAGTGGACAGAGAATATCGCTACCACCATCGTGAACGCTAAAGCAACGGCTGCTGGGCGAGTTAGTAGGCCAAGCAAGATGAACAAGCCGCCAAAGAACTCTGCGCTGCCAGCAAGGAATGCCATTAGCACGCCAGGACCTAAACCGATGGATGCCATCCACTGACCTGTACCTTCTAACCCATAGCCACCAAACCAACCAAACAGTTTTTGTGCGCCGTGCGCCATAAAGATAATGCCGATTGGAATGCGAAGTGATAGTGCGCTGTAACCTGCGTTTGAAGTGGTGATTTTCTGTAATAGTGCTTTCATGATTCTGTCCTCTGACTCTTTTCAATGAGTGGGAAGCGTGTGCTCCCGTGCTGTTGAGAACAGTTTAGGTGGCGGTGAGAATAAAAATAACGGGAGTATTTTGATAAACTCGTTCTAAAAAATTGAATAACGGTTTTTTGTTATTTTTAATCAGTTGCTTGAGTGTTTTTTATGAGTTTTTTTATGCCAGTTTTGTCGTGTTTTAAATCAGGTTCCATCATTATTTTCGATAAACATTTTTGCTGTTAAACAAAAAAAGAGCACAGGTTGCTGTGCTCTATTGCTTTCGCTATTAACAAGGGAGAAAGGTGTGTTAAAGAAAACCGTCAGAGGTTCATTAAGCTCTCTAGTGACTCCTCTACATTGTTGTAGTGATAGGTTCGAATATTACGTCCATCCGTGGCATTAATTTGAATTTCTGAGATCTCGTTATCTGAGTCTCGTTCGATAATTCCAATTGAATGATCTACGGATTTACTGGTAATAACCTTTTGGTTTCTTAGTACAATTACGCAAGTGTGTAAGTCCATGCCAATTCCCTTTAGCCGACGTTGTTGTGATGTTCTGAATCTAACTTTAGTGTACAAAAGCGCTAATGCCAATAAATCTCAATATTGAGTTCCGAAAATGGCTAATGGTAGGCGCTTAAGCAAGCTACAATAACACTATATTGAACGATGCCTATGAACAATAAATGACAAAAGGCATGAGCAAGGAAAGCACTATGTTTATTCGCCCCCATACCTCACTGACTTTCGAGCAGTGTCATAAGGCGCGAGTCGCGCGAGACAGCCGTTTTGATGGGCGATTTTATGTGGCAGTGAAAACAACGGGGATCTTTTGTCGCCCAATTTGTCCGGCTAATTTACCTAAAGAAGAAAATGTAGAGTACTTCACCGATAAAGCGCAAGCTCTCCAAGCGGGGTACCGTCCTTGTTTGCGCTGTCGACCTGATAGCGCGCCGGGTTCTTGGGCATGGAAAGGCGTAGAAACGACCTTTCAACGAGCGATTTCGTTAATTGATCGAGGGGAACTGCATCACCACTCGGTGTCTGAGCTAGCAGAGCGTGTTGGGATTTCGGATCGCTACTTACGTATGTTGTTTGAGCAGTATCTAGGCATGTCACCCAAGCAGTATGCGCAATATCAACAATTAATGTTCGCCAAACAGTTGCTTCATTCCAGTTCTATGTCGGTCACCGAAGTGGGGTTTGCGTCTGGTTTTAACAGTACACGCCGCTTTAACGATGCTTTCCAAAAGTTTCTCAAACTGACGCCTTCTCAAGTCCGTCGCAAAGAGTTTGACGGTATGGGTAGCAATCGAATTGCCTTGCCTTATCGAGGTGAATTGAATTGGCAGCACATGCTGAACTTCTACCGTTTACGAGCGATTGAGGGGGTTGAGCTGGTGAGTGATGAGAGTTATCAGCGCAACGTTTGTCTGGATACCAGTAAAGCATGGTTTAAAGCGACCAAAGGTGAAGGGTACCTAGAGCTAGCGTTTGAAATTGAAGATGTAACGAAGCTGCAAAACTTGGTGTCTGACATTCGTCGTATGTTCGATCTCGACGCCGATATTTGTACTGTCGAGCAGCATTTGGATTATGTCGCACCAGGGCTTGTGTCGAGTAAAGGTATTCGGATTCCTGGTGTATGGAATGCATGGGAGGCTGGAGTTCGAGCGATTTTAGGCCAACAAGTGTCGGTTAAAGCGGCGATTGGTCAACTTAACTTATTGGTGACCACACTTAGTGGAGAGTCAGAAAAACGCTTTTTCCCGACACCAGATGCGATAGCGAATACCGACGTGAGCTTTTTGCGCATGCCGCAAAGCCGTAAAGAGACGCTAGTGCGCTTCGCCCAGTTCATGCAGGACAACTCAGAAGCCGACCCCCAGCAGTGGCTTGCTTTGAAAGGCATTGGACCTTGGACAGTCAGTTATGCTCAACTGCGAGGGCAATCTCAACCCGATTGCTTTTTAGATAAAGACTTAGTGGTGAAAAAGGCGATGCAGCGTTACCCATCACTGAATACGCACACTGCGGCCCCTTGGGGAAGCTACGCGACGTTTCACTTATGGAATCAATCATGAAAACATTTTATACCGAAATGCCGAGCCTATTAGGAACGGTGACCATCCAATCTAACGCTGAGGGCTTGCTTGGCATTTGGTTTGAAACATGCACCACTAAGCCGAGTGAACTGGGAGCGCGAGACGATCAACACCCGATTTTGCGCCAAGCTGTTACCCAGTTGAATGAATATTTTTCTGGCCTACGTTATGAATTTGAGCTGCCTTTGGCGGCTACAGGCACGGATTTTCAAAATCAAGTTTGGCAGGCACTAACGACCATTCCATACGGCGAGACGTGGAGCTATCAAGATCTCGCCAACGCGATTGGCAACCCTAAAGCTGTGCGCGCTGTTGGGTTGGCAAACGGAAAAAACCCTATTTCTATCGTGGTGCCTTGTCATCGCGTTATTGGCAAAAGCGGTAAATTGACAGGGTATGCTGGTGGAGTAGAGCGCAAGCAACGTTTACTTTCGTTGGAGCAAGGTACACCACTTTAAGTGAGGCGATTCTCATATTGTGATTAAGCGTGCTACACAGGGGAAACGATAGTGTAGAGTTTCATATTCGTTATACGAATAGAAAAAGGATAATAAGGACATGCCTTTCAAAACGGATTTTGATGCATTCATGAGTGAGTGTTGGCAGCATCACGAAACACAGCCCGAACAAACTTATGCTCAATTGGAAACGTCTCTGAGTGAGGTGGAAAACGTTAACCACATCGAGCGAATATTCGCATTGATGCTGCACACCGCGATTGGACACCTCCAGCGTCCAGAACCGTTTCTTGCTTGTTTAGAGCGCTTTGATGAACGCAAGGTTGCCGAGAGTTCGGCATTGCAACGCAATATTGCCATTGCGCGCTACTTCGTAGATGGCACTGACAATATGGAATTATTGGAAGAGCAAGACCAACGACGAGTTTACGCTTTGATTTCGAATGAACTGTCTGCGCTTGCTCAGCTTGAACTGGCGAGCCAATGGCTGGCGAAAGCCGCGCTAGGTATGACACCACAAGATGCTGAAGGGCCGCTAGCGCGCTCTATCGCAATCACAGCAAACAACTTGGCGTGCCAGTATGAAGCGCTGGCTGAGCGCACGGATGTGGAAAAATCGAGGATGCTAGAAGCGGCGAAGCTCGCGTTGGATTACTGGAAAGTGGCGGGTGGTTGGATGCAAGAAGAACGTGCTGAGTATCGCTTAGCGATGAGTTTACTCAAAGCGGGTGAAGCCGGACAAGCCAAGCAGCATGCCGAGCGCTGCGAAGCCATTTGTCAGCAAAATGGTGGTGACGCGTTTGAGCTGTTCCATGCGCATGATTTGCTGATGCAAGTGCACTTCCATCTTAGCCAGAAATATAAAGCTCAAGTGGATGTGGGGATGCAGCAATACTGCACAACGAGTTCGTTGACATGCTCTCAACGTTGAATAAAAAAGCCCCGAGCGAATGGCTCGGGGCTCATATTTTGTAAGTTCACTCATTACACGATGTTGATTAAGCTATTTGCGCTTTTGCCTGGTATCGTCCTGGTTTATGGTTCATCGCCAAAATCAAGTTTGTCGCCACGGCACCTAGGACGGATAGAGCGATAAGGTGCACATCCACAATGAACAGCGACATCACTACGATGGCACAATCGAGCGCCATCTGAACTTTACCAGCTCGAATCCCAAAACGTTCCTGAAGGTACAACGCTAGAATGTTAAAACCGCCTAAACTCATCTTGTGACGGAAAATCACCAACATACCTATTCCAATTAACCCACCACCTAGAAGTGCTGCATAAAAAGGTTCGATTCGTGAAATTTCAATCACATGGTGCAGATGATCGACCGCAAAAGAAACAATCGAGACCGCAATGAAGGTATTAATGGTGAAGCGCCATCCCATGCGCATTACAGACAAAATATAAAAAGGGAGGTTGAGAGCGAAAAATATCTGACCAAAGCTGAAGTCACTCACTTTGGTAAGGAAGATCGCCAAACCAGCCGTACCGCCGGTGAGCAATCCTACTTTGCTGAAAAATATTACCCCAAGCGACACTAACGCACTGCCGAGCGTCAGAGCCAAGAGGTTCTCTCTTAGGCTATGATCTTTATCCATAAAATTTTTTCCTTGGTTTAAAAACCTCGCCGGAGACAACACGTCCATTCAACGAGATAAACAGTTGCCAAAATAGCAACTAACAAATCGGCCAATAAAATGTCGCGAAAAGTGATGAATGTCGAGTTTTTGGACAAGATTGTGCTGATGCTAGCCTGTTTAACATAATGTACACAGGTAGAAAAACAACAAGGAAAAGTTATGATTAAGAAAGTCGGCACTACCCAAATCACCGCATTACATCGACTGAGTTGTCACTGCGGAAAAGTTGAGCTGGAACTTGCATTACCTAATGGTATTGAGAAGCCGAGACGATGTGATTGCTCCATGTGTCGACGTCGCGGCGCGATTGTGGCATCTGTGCCTCTGAATGGTATTCGTATCGTGCAAGGCGAAGACGTTTTGAAGCTGTATCAATTTAACACTTGCACAGCGAAGCACTTTTTCTGTGGCGAATGCGGTATTTATACGCACCATCAGCGTCGCTCTGACCCGAGTGAGTATGGCTACAATGTCGGCTGTTTAGAGGGCGTCAACCCATATGAATTGGGAACTATCGAAGTGATGGATGGCGTTAACCACCCATCAGACCGTTAGGCCGCATAGCAAGTGAAGAACGTGAGTTGCGGTGCTTAGGTAAATAAACCGCTATTCATCCACAAATGCACTGCAATACTGGCGGCATAACCCAAGGCGATGACGGGAGCCCATTTTAGGTGGCCAAAGAAGGTATATTGACCACGCGCGGCTCCCATTAATGCGACACCTGCCGCAGAGCCAATTGAAAGCAAGCTGCCCCCCACACCCGCAGTCAATGTGACAAGTAACCAGTTCCCCATCGACATGCTTGGTTCCATAGTCAGTACAGCAAACATAACCGGAATGTTATCGACGATGGCAGATAGAACACCAACCATCACGTTGGCCCAGACAGGGTTCCATTGGTTGTACATGACGTTTGAAACCAGTTCGAGATAGCCAAGTAAGCTCAAACCGCCGACACACATCACTACGCCGTAGAAGAACAGCAAGGTATCCCATTCTGCGCGAGATACACGGTGGAACACGTCAAACGGAACGACTGAACCTAAGCGTTTTAATGCGTGATCGTCGCCATTGGCAATTGCCATGGCCGCTTTTTTTGCCAAGGAGTGTTTGAGTGTTTGGCGTAAGAAGTAGCCGAAAAATTGTAAGTAGGCCAAGCCCATCATCATGCCCATAACGGGTGGGAAGTGCAGCAAAGCGTGGAAAGAGACTGCGGTGGCAATCGTCAGAATAAATAGTGCGACAATACGTCTCGCGCCGCGTTTCAGTTCTACGTGTTGGTGAATCGTATTCGGTTTGGTGCTTGGAACAAAGAGTGACATCAAAAATGCAGGAACCAAATAGTTCACCAGTGACGGGACGAATAACGGGATGAATTCAGCAAAGCTGACATGTCCGGCTTGCCACACCATCAGGGTCGTAATGTCACCAAATGGGCTGAATGCACCGCCAGCGTTGGCGGCGATAACAATGTTGATACAAGCAAGATTCACGAATCTAGGATTATCACCAGAGACTTTCATCACTACAGCGCACATCAAGAGGGCTGTGGTTAAGTTATCGGCAATCGGTGAAATAATAAAGGCGAGAAACCCCGTCAGCCAAAACAGCTTTTTGAAGCCAAAGCCTTTGCCGACCATCCACGCCTGTAAGGCATCGAAGAGTTTGCGCTCTTCCATAGCATTGATGTAAGTCATCGCTACTAACAAAAACAGCAGCAGTTCCGCGTATTCCAACAAGTTGTGCTCTAGTGCGGATTTGGCGATTTCAGGCTGGTTGTGTTGAGCAAAGGTGTAGCCAATCAGAATCCAAATTAACCCTGCAGCGAGCAGCACAGGCTTGGATTTTCTCATTTTCAGATACTCTTCCAACATAACCAGTATGTAAGCAATCGAAAAGATAATGAGAGCCGCGTAACCGACACCAGAATTAACAAGGTTCAGTTCATTGGTGGGGGCAGCAAAGGTGGCGCTAGAGAACAACAAACAGCAGAAAGCCACAATTGGATAGATTGGCATAGACATTTCTCCTTTGTCTGGTTGGAGAAATATTAGCCACAAATTAATGAGTTAGTTGTGAGAGAGCTCGAATTAACAGTAGGAGTTAGGAAATGATAGTGTGCGCCACTATTTTCTGAGTGACGCAATGCTTGCTGCGCCAAATAAAACCACAGCGGCATACAAACCGTAAGTTAACCAATGGCTAATCTCTAAAAAAGGAACGAGTCCTTGACCTGCCCACATACAGCCTCCGTTTAATGAGCAATGTTGTAATAGTCGAGCCAATTTAAAGGAAATGAACAATGTTTTTTGTGAGTGACGGCAAATTCTGAAGGATTAGAAAGTCAAAAATTGGTCAGTGAGAGAGAAATCTCATTTTTAACTGGCTAGCTCTAACCCTTTTGAGCTAGAGCTAACTATATCGAGCGCTGAATGGATTTAGCGCAGCAGCCATTTTCTCAACGGTGAAGCCTCAATTGCTTTCACAAGCAGTATGGTTGCGACAATCGTTGCAGGATAAATAAACACATCTTTCGCAAGGTGTTGCAACCCGATAAATCCAGCGACATTCATCATAATAATTATCACAAGCAGATGGCTAACATAAATGCCTAACACGCTAGGAGATAGTTTGAATACCCAAGGCATATCGCCAAAATGTGGGTGGACTAAGAGCCACGTGAAGACACCCAGGGCCCAGACAACAGTACCAAACAGGAAGTCGTGAGAATTAAAAGCGACCTCGTGTTGCATTAGCCAATAAGCTTCACCAAAATGCAGCGCCATACCAAGAAGAATGCATCGAATCGTATTGTTTCGCGACCATCGCCACTGTTCTTCTCGTGCTAGATAACCCAGTGTTACCAGCAAAGTACTGAAAAACGGCCCATTACGAGTAAAGAAAGGCGCTGGCAGATCGGTAATGGTCGAATAACTGCCGGCAAACACGCCGTATATGTATAGCAATACGGCGGTTGGCAGTACCAATTGAGCCATATTGATATGCACGAGGAAGGCAATTAAGGCAACGGCAATGACCAGAGCTGGAATAAACCACAGGTGAACGAGCCCGCCTTCGACGAGTGAATTGAACGGGGTCGACATTAAGTAGCCCCAGTAGCCCTGCCTTTCGGCGAGATACCCCGCCTCAGCGACAGTTTGCCACTGGAATGGCATCAATAAACTGATCACGCTCCAAATGAGCCAAACCTTCATCAGTGGTTTGGCGTAGTTTTTTAGTGTTTCGATAGGTGCGCGGCTTAACTTGGGCTGGATAAGATAACCAGAAATGAGAAAAAACAGTGGCACAGCAAAACGAGCCAATTGGTTGAGCATATAGCCAACCCACGGTGTTCCATCCCATTGCCAGTATGTCAGGGCCATCTGGCAGTGCAATCCTATAATTGCAAACATCGCAATAATACGCGCAAACTCTAAGCTGGCTATTTTTTGTTTCTTTGCCATTACATTACTTACCTAAATAAAAAAACTTAGGTGAAAGTAGCAGGTTGTGGCTGAATTAATGCGTGAAAAAGTCAACAGACTCGCGCTTACACTGAAGCTGTGTTTAAATTTAAGACTTACTTCAAACTTCTTAATTATTAACCCATTAACCAACTCAATACGTGATTAGCGAGTCGAAAATGACACTAATGTATGGTTAGACCAGTTAACTCTAGATTGCAAAAAAGAACGATCGTGCTAAAAATAAGATTATGCAAAAAGGAAAAGTGACAAAAGAGTTTATTCTGCAACGGGCTTTTGAGATCGCCAGCGAAGACGGATTAGAAAGTCTTACGATTGGTGAGTTAGCCAAGCAATGCGGTATGTCGAAAAGTGGTCTGTTTGCCCACTTCAATTCGAAGTTGAATTTACAACTATCGGTATTGGAGCACGCCAATAAAGTGTTCGCCGCCCGAGTTATTGAGCCTGTTCGTGAAGCAGGGGATGGCAATATCGAACGTAAAATTCGAGGGTTGCTCGACTCTTGGATGACTTGGAACCACGCATTTCAAGGAAGTTGTATGTTTCTAGACGCTTGGAATGACACGGCAGATAAAGATTGCCCACTTCAGGCTGGACTGCGTAAATCCATAGACACTTGGCTGAGCTATTTGGAGATCCAAATAACGAAAGGCAAAGAGAAGCAAGAATTTGCAGCAGACTTAGATACACGCCAAGCAACGTTTGATTTATACGGTCTTTATTTGAGTGCGCATGTTTTTTACTCAATTAAAGGTGAGGAAGAAAGCTTGCGCCTGTTTTGGCAAGGGATCGACAACTTATTTTCTCGCTGGAAAGGCTGATACCAGTTATTCGCTTTCCAGATTTGTAGACATAAAATCATAAAGAGCGGCTGAGTTCGCTCTTTCTTATCAGTATAAAAAGCACGACCGTTCTATTTTTTGTGCGAAGCTGATAGTTAAGGACATAATCATGAGTGAAAAAATTTACTTTAATACATCGCAACGTTTCAGTATTAAGCGCAGTTTGGTTAACATCAGTACGCGTTTACACCATACGCTGGCCCCTTCCCATGCAAAGAATACCGCGCGTAAGTTGCTCCTGACACCTGCTCGCACAGCACCTAAAAACACCGAACCTCAAGGACTTGCCAAAGGTGAAATTAAAGGGCATGCAGGCATTATCAAAACCTACACTTTGGGCTCTGGACCTATTTGGGTGTTAACTCATGGTTGGTCTGGCACCGCAAGTCAGTTTTATCCGTTGATGGAACATATTGCGTCGAAAGGTTTCACCGCTTTGGCATACGATCATCCAGCACATGGTGAGAGTGAAGGGCAGTATGGGCACATTCCGGGTTTTGTCAAAGGGTTAGAAGATGTGTTAGATACGGTAGACGATATTGTTGGTCTAGTTGGGCACAGCATGGGCACCGCTTCTGCTCTTGAGTGCCGACATAGCAAATTAGAAAACAAGCCTTTACTGCTTATTGCACCGGTATTGAATTACGTAGAGAACCTATTCGGTAGCATTGCGCGTTCAGGTTATTCGATGAAGCTTTTTAATGCCGTAGTTTCTGAAGTTGAAGATCAATTTGGTTACCCATTACAGTCAATTGATCCGCTGAAGCGTTTGGCTGAGCGCTCGTCTCCAGCCATCATTGTTCATGATGAGCAGGATAAGTTCACTAAGTACAGTATTTCTGCACAAGCCGCTGAAGAGATTGAAAATGTTGAGTTAGTGACAACGCAAGGTCAAGGCCATGGCCGAGTGATGAAGTGTGCACAAGTCTTCAGTAGTTTTGACCGTTTACTCGATCGTGCTTGGTAATATTCATTCTTACTAATCGGCTCGAGCCGTTTTGGGCTAATTAGATTTGAAAGTAATACCTCGGATTGTTTTTCGTCTATGGTATCGCTTTTCTCATTATGAGATAAAAACAAAAAAGGACAGCCGAAGCTGTCCTTTGATCGTTAACTTTACAGAAAGTCTGCAAGGTTGGGCTTAGTTACAGTTAGCTACGCCAACTTCTTTCCAAACGCCCCATTCGCCAGATTGGCTAGGATCGTCACCCTGAGTCCACCATTTCGCTTCCCAAGTTTTACCCGCATGCGTGACTTGGTTGCCGCCTGTGTACACCGCGCTTGCATCCCATGCGTTGTCACAGGTGCCTGGGTTTGGATCGGTGGTATGCTGTGCAACAACCACAGTTGCGCTTGCTGTTGAAGACGCTTTGCCGTCGCTCACACTTACGGTAAAGCTTAGGCTAGTGTCTTGCGGATATTCAGCAGCAGTGAAAGTTACTTTAGAACCTTCAACCGTTGCGTTCAAACCTTGAGGCAGCGTCCAGTTGAAAGTAAGAGTATCGTTGTCTGCATCGCTAGAGGCTGACGCATCTACAACCACAACGTCACCAGCGTTTGCTGTTGCTGGAGCAACAACTTGCGCTACTGGCGCATTGTTCGCTGGGTCAACCACACCTGCTGGCTTCACAGTTACTACAACAAGGTCAGATGCCGTTGCACCTTCGTTGTCAGTCACCGTTAGCTTGAAAGTTAATTGCTCCTCAACGGTAACTTCTGCTGCATCAAAGCTTGCTTTCGCAGTGTTGGCGCCTGCTAGTACCACTGCAGTGCCAGAGACTTGCTCCCAAGCGTAGCTTGCGATAGTGCCGTCAGAGTCTTTCGATAGGCTGCCATCTAGAACCACACTTGCAGGGCCAGTTACAGATTGATCTGCGCCAGCAGCTGCGGTTGGTTTACGGTTTGGTTGAGGAACCACACCGCCAGCCATACCTTCGTGCATTGCGTTGAGAATGTCGCCGTTATCCGCGTCGATTTCCCAAGAGAATAGACCCGCAAGACCTAGAGACTTAGCGTAGCTACCTTTTGCTAGCACTGAGCGGTGGTCATCAAATGTGATCAACTCGCCCGTAGTGCGGTTCCATACCCATGGTGCTTCTGCTTGTGCATCATAGCCGTACTCGAAGCCGTTAATGCCAGTGTTGTTTGCACCTAGCATGAATGACTTAATGCCTTTGTAGTCAATTACGCCATCTTCCCAAACACCTTGCGCTGTACTGCCCTTCAGTTTACCTGTAGCAGTACCTGTCATTGGGTCATTTGGATCGGTTAGCGTATCTGGCGTTACGCCTTCCCAGCCACGACCGTACATTGCTGTACCAAGTACTAGCTTGTTCGCAGGAACGCCTTGAGCAAGAAGAAGCTGGATGCCGTTATCTGCTGTGTAAGCAGGACCTTTGTACGGTTCGCCGTTCTCATCTACGCCACTACCGTCACACTGACCAGGGCGCATGAATGAACCACAGTAAAGCGCAGTCTGGTGACCAGGAACGTTGTTCCAACCGCCATAGAAGTCGTAAGTCATCGCGAAGATGTAGTCCATGTATTGAACCGCATCTGCATAGTCTACGTCTTCAATCTTGTCGTAACCGACACCGATAGCTGACGTTAGCTCGTAAGTACGGCCTGTCTCAGCTTCTAATTCATCAAGCATTACGCGCAATTCACGCATCAGTGCGATGTAAGCAGGGCCATCGTTTACAGGGTCACCCTTATCCGCGGCTGCACCGCCGCCACCTGGGAATTCCCAGTCGATATCAACACCGTCGTAGAATTTCCAAGTTTTCAGGAACTTCTTAACCGATGCGACGAATGTGTCTCGGTTTTTCTTGTCCACGAAATCGAAGAATGGGTCAGACAATGTCCAGCCACCGATAGATGGGATGATTTTTAGATCAGGGTTACGTTGTTTCAATGCCATTAGCATTGCGTAGTTACCCTTGATAGGTGTGCTGTATTCATGACCAGCTTGTGGGAAGCTCTTCTGATAAGCGGCCCAAGGGTCGTGGATCACGACTTCGTAGTCAGGCACGCCTGTACAAGCGGTTTGTAGTGCATTGAAGCTGTTGCCGCCAACAGACTTCACAGACTCATTTGGGCCACAAATTGGGATAAAACCGTAAAGGATGTGAGTCAAGTTGTCGACTGGCATGTTATCGACCGTGTAGTCACGACCATAGATGCCCCACTCAACAAAATACGTACCCATCACGACGCTTGGATCGGTATTGTACGTTTTGTTGTTTGGATCAACGTTCATCGTCAGTGGCTTCAAGTGAGAACCATCGGTATCTGCAATCGTGATTTCAGCTGGTGCGCTTTTCGCACAACCTGTCGCATCACACGCTTCGATTTCCATTTGGTATAGGCCGCCCTGACCATATTCAAATGTCGCTGTTGTTTGGCTACCAGTGATTGGGCCGGTTGCTACTTTTGCACCATCAAAATAGACGTTGTAAGTATCACCTGGCGTGCCACTCCACTGGTTAAATTTAACAGTGATCTTCGCTTGCTCATGGTATTTCACCATGTCGTAGTAGCCTGACGTGGTTTCCATCGCGAGTTCAATTTTAGAAAACTGAAGGTTGTTGGAACCGTACATATCGATACTTGGCGCGGTTGGAGCCGCAACTGCAGCACCTGATAGTGCTAAAGCAACGCCAGCTGCACATAGGTTAAATCGAATCATAACTTCTCTCTCAATCCTTGGATTCATGTTCTACCTAGAACATAGGCTGCTCTTGCACCAGATAAGATGATTGGATTTACTCCATGTGCAAAAGCATCACACTCAGCATTTCAGAGAGTTTTTTTTCGTCAAAAAAAATTAAGACGGTTTTCGAGGCACTTGAGAGAACTTAACTAAAACTCGCACTCTGTTACACAGAAAGTGTCAGACTGAGTCAATAATTTATAAAATCTCAGCAGAAACTAAAATTATTGTTTACTCAGTATCGGGTGGGATAAATGCGATGAATACCTTATTTCATTGTTTATTAAGGTTTTGTTTCATCGAAGTAGAAAGATAATTGAAAGGAGAAATAGCCGTGAAGACGTGCTAGTCACGGCTGAAATGTTCACTTAATGCAGCGCGACGTTTTGAAGCCGCTCCGGTTTCTGAGCCTTGAACGGTATGCTCAAATCCCTTACGGATGAATCGTTGGTCTGGAATAAGAGGCTCAATACGGCGAATCTGAGGTGAAAGGTGAGAGCCCGAGATCTGGTACGCGGTTTTTCCTAATCCAGTGTTCAACGTGATGACCTTTCCATCGAATTCAAATTCTGTCGTGATGAGTCGATGGTTTCGATATACCCCATCCTCTGTGAAAGTCAGACGTTCTGTTTGGTAGGGTGGCGCGCCGATCTCAATCCACTCGCCGTAGACTTTTTCCGGGTCAATATGGTCTTGATAGGATAGGTGGATTTGATAGCTGAAAAACGCCAAAAGACCCACCCCGAAAACGGCAAATGCGCTTTTGAGGGCTTTGGATTGGTGGCGAGCCCAAAATGAAAGTTTTGGTTCCTGTCTTGTTTTCCGCCTTCGGCGAGCTGAGTCCGTCATTGGTCTACTTTTCTTCCCTTTTTTAATATGGTGGAAACCTTCCTTCTCAAAAACAAACAATCCCGCCATTAAGACTAAGAAATTATGATCTAATGTCCACTTTTACATTCAGATACACTCTTATTGATGATTTTATTGATTGCTAGCGTTAACTAATTCACCGACTTTATCTCACTAATTACGTCGTCTGGTTAAGCCTAGAAAAAGGTGGCCTCGCTCAGTAGCAAAGGATGTGCTTTATAACGTTGAGCTTAATGACTTTCAGAGCTTGAGTAACAGGAAGAAACAAGGTAAAAAAGAGCGGACTTTTGATAAGGAAACCAATAATGAGTATTAAGGAAAACAGCTATTTTGCAGGTAGTGTAAAATCACTAGGCTTTAACCAGAATGATCAGGACGTTAGCGTTGGTGTAATGCTTCCTGGTGAATACACGTTCGGCACTCAAGCGCCTGAGCGTATGACGGTTGTAAAAGGTGCGCTTGTGGTCAAGCGTGTCGGCGAAAGTGATTGGACGACTTACCAAAGTGGTGAGTTTTTTGAAGTGGAAGGGAACTCTTCATTTGAGCTTCAAGTGAAAGACGCGACTGCGTATTTATGTGAGTACTTCTAAAGCGTCCTTTTTGCCTGTAATAAAGCCACCTTCGGGTGGTTTTTTCGTCTATGTGCTTCACTTATAACGCATCTTTTGGTTATTTGGGTATATACTTAATAAAAATGCACCCATCGACCAGGGAGGAAGTGATGGCAGTACAACGCAAGCATTCTGATCTCCCTCCTCGTTACGAGGACAAAGATCTCACCAATGAGCAAAGACATCGTTTTACCGAGGTCGCCAATGCAGCCCATAAGAGACGTGAATTCTATCGACGTGCTCTAGGAAAAGGCTTAATGGGCAAAGTGAAGGACCGTGCGTTTAAAGGCCAATTCGGTCGCCAGCAAGATAAGCCGAGCAGAGTGCTGCAAGCTGTGTGGCTAATCGTATTTCTGGTGCTGGGGCTATGGGTGATGCATGTATTCGCTTAACCGTTAGCAAGCTTCTGACACAGCCGGCGTTTCAGAGGCTGACTTCTCTTCGGTATTGCAGTGCTCGTAATACGCGTATTGGTTTTTCCCTGTGTGTTTAGCCGCATACATTGCTTTATCTGCGCACCGAGTCAATTCAGATAAATCCTTCGCATCTTGTTTGTAGATAGCAGCGCCCACACTCATCGTTAACTCGTTAATCATATCGTAGCTTCGGTAGCCTTTTGGGAATAGATTCACAATACGCTTCAAAATGCTGTCTAGGTCACCTTTACTGTTTATGTCGTACAGCATGAGCACAAACTCGTCGCCCGCAAATCGAGCGATGGAGTAGTCGTGTTTGTCGGTTTTTCTGTCTTTATGGCGAACATTGTTTTTTAATCGAGTTGCAAAGGCTTGAAGCACTTGGTCACCAATATCGTGTCCGTAGGTGTCGTTAATATGTTTGAAGTTATCAATATCAAGGAAGACCAGAGCAGTGATACTGTCATCAGATGAATGGTTGATCTCATCGAGCTTTGCTCGCGCCCAAGTTTCAAAGCTCCAGCGGTTGGCAAGCCCTGTGAGTTGGTCAAAATACGCCAACTCTTCAATCCCTTCACGATAAAGTGTTTGAATGTAGTTGAGGACTTTTGTGTAGTAATACGAGAATGTGTGACACACAAATGCAGTTGCTATCAGGGTCAGCATAAATCGTCGTTCTATGATGTCACTGGCTGTTGGTAGCCGATCTAAAAAAACGACGCCAAAAAAGATCAGTAAGATATAGGTACCACTAAACAGCAGACCGACTTTAAACTCATTGATCAGCACCAGAGTGGCGACAATGGGGTATAGCCATAGCAGTTTGCCTGAGGGGGCATCGTTATACAGAAGTAGCAATAACCCTTCGAACATCAAGACTGCACTCAGCCATAGGTCGGCATATTGATGATGTCGTTGAACCTTTATCACATAACTGATACCTAAACAGGCTAAGGCACACAGAGCATGGAAAAAGCTTAATCCCCAATTATCCTCAAACAATTGAGCAATGGAGCCATAAGTTAAACATGCCGCGGCGATACTGGAGCATAAAAAGACAATTTTCTTTTTTCTTGTTGAGCGGATATCCGCCATTTCCTCTAAGCGTGCTCCAGCCAATGTCGACATTACGTATCCTTGCTTAATTAACGTGTACGCTTATTCTAGGCGGTATTTTAGCGATAAATAGAACAACAAAGTTTCCAAATGTGATGTCAGTCATTTTTAGTATGGTCCTAGAAGTGTGGTTTGGTGAGAGTGCTCAAAGCACAACAAAGGCTTATAAAGTTTTCCATGGCGGATCTTTATGGCTTCAGATGGTTCGATTAATAATTCAAAGTAATGCATTTTCACCGCCGTATTTGCAGGATCTATCCTGACTCAACTCTGTTGGGAGTAGCATGAATGGCGCCTTCTACCTATTGAGCTCATTGTTCGTCAATCGACGATCTCTAAATTCCGGCAATGAGTTTTTCGTTGTGAAAAAGCATTAGAAATATTTTTCCGAAACAGAGCGAAATATTGTTGTCGTTGTGACCAATATGCGACTAGAATCCGCGCTAAATCACGACCTCATATCGAGCTTCATTCGAGTTACTCTTTTTCCAAACTGCTTCACACATTTTGTGGGGCAGTTTTTAGTTGTAGGAAAGGTTAAAAACATGCCTAAAAGCCAGAACATCAACCAGCGAATGTCCATTGTGGCGTTAGCTTGGCCGATTCTTGTCGAAATTTTGCTACGGACGGCTTTAGGAACCAGTGACGTGTTCATGCTGAGTGGCTACTCGGACAAAGCCGTATCCGCTGTTGGTGTGATCACGCAGATTACCTTTTTCTTAATCATCGTTTCGACGTTTGTCAGCAGCGGAACGGGGATTTTGATTGCCCAATACAACGGCGCTGGGCGCGAGCAAGAGTCTGTGAACGTCGGCGTTGCAAGTATTGCGCTGTCTGTGATTGTCGGTGCGTTCTTGAGTGTGATTGCCGTGCTTGGCGCGATATTCCTGCTCCCGTATTACGGTTTGGAGGCACAAGTCGAGCAATACGCACGTGAATATCTGCTGATCAGCGGTGCGATGACGTTTAACGTTACGATTGGCGTTGTTTTTACGACCATTCTGCGTAGCCATGGCTATTCACGCTCTCCAATGGTGGTGAACTTGATCTCGGGTGTGTTCAACATCATTGGTAACTATATTGCGCTTTACCAGCCATTCGGTTTACCTGTGTATGGTGTGCAGGGTGTAGCAATAGCAACCGTCGTCAGCCAAGTCATCGGTACGTTAATGTTATGGTTTATTCTCGCACGCAGTAGCATTGAACTACCAATGTCGACCATGAAACAAGTGCCCGCAGAGATTTATAAAAAAATCTTAAAAATCGGCGGCATGAACGCGGGTGAAGTGCTGTCTTATAACGTGGCGCAAATCTGCATTGTGTACTTTGTGGTGCAAATGGGGACGGCATCGTTGGCGGCTTTCACTTATGCACAAAACATTGCCCGTTTCTCGTTTGCTTTCGCGTTGGCAATTGGTCAGGCTGCGCAAATTCAGACTGGTTACTACATCGGCAAAGGTTGGGTGAGCAGCATTTTAAAACGCGTACAAATCTACTTCTTAGTGGGATTTGTGGCATCAACGGCGGCAACCACACTGATTTACCTGTTTAGAGAAGAGATTCTGCGCGTATTTACCGATCAACCAGAAATACTCGCATTGGCAGGTTCGTTAGTCATGGGCTCAATTTTGCTCGAGGCCGGACGTGTGTTTAACCTGATTTTTATCGCGGGGCTCAAAGGCGCGGGTGACATCAAGTTCCCAGTGCAAATGGGGATTTTGAGTATGTGGGGACTAGGCGTGCTTTTCTCTTACATCTTTGGCATCCACTTGGGTTATGGCGTTTTAGGGGCTTGGATGGCAATCGCACTCGATGAATGGGTGCGTGGTATCATTATGGCAAGGCGTTGGCGCTCTCAGGTGTGGACCAAGTTTAAGGTGAGCTAACGGTTTTTGGTATCGCGCATCACGCTTATTCTGTTGTTAGAAACCAAAAAAGGCACTGTTAGTCAGTGCCTTTTTGTTATTTAAAATCTGGAAGGCGTTAGAATTCGCACTCAGCTTTGAACACCATGCGCTCTTTGCTGTATGGATGATCCAGCTCTAGCATCTCAGCATGCAGGTGTAAGCGATTCGCTTTTTCGCCGTATAAACCATCACCAACCATTGGCATGTTTAATCCCATGTGATGAGCACTGTGTACACGTAGTTGGTGAGTTCGCCCGGTTTTCGGATACATGTATACCTTGCTGCGTCCATCTTTGACTTCAATCAGTTGCCAGTAGGTTTCTGCATGTTTCCCGTGTTCAAAACACACCAGTTGACGTGGGCGGTCGTCGGGGTCACCACGCATTGGCAGTGAAATTTCCCCTTCTGGCGCGTTCAATACGCCTTCGAGTAGTGCCATATAGCGTTTTTGTACGCCGCGAGCCATAAACTGTTTTTGCAGACTTTTGTTCGCGCGCTTGGTTAAGGCAAACACCAAAATGCCAGAGGTCGCCATGTCGAGGCGATGAATCACAAACGGCCCTTCCACATCAGGGAACATCGCTTGTAGGCGAGTATAAGCAGAGTCTTTGATGGTTTTACCCGGCACTGAAAGTAAGCCCGAGGGCTTGTTGACGACGACCATAGCGTCGTCTTGGTAGATTATCTCTAGCTCTTTGTCTTCTGCCCAATTCTCCGCCAATGGGTTAGGTTCGACATCCAGCCCTTGCATCATATGGCCCAAAATCGGCTGACATTTGCTGTTGCACGATGGGTAGAATTTTTTGTGTTGGCGAACTTCAGACTTTGGCGACACACCCCACCAAAATTCTGCTAACGCCAGCGGTTTGAATCCGTATTTAAACGCGTATTGGAGCAGTTTTGGCGCAGCACATTCCCCTGCACCTGCTGGTGGTACTGGGTTTGTGGTGTCCGCAAAAATGTCCACCAAGTCGCGTGTTTCGCCATGGCTGTTTAGAAAGCGGTACTGTTTATGCAGTTTGTGCTGTAAAGCGTTGGAGAGTGTTTTGCGCTGCTCTTTCAGATGAGCAAGTTGCTGCTCTAACTCGGCCAAGCGCGCTTCTTTGATTGCAAGCTTTTCATCCCACGCTTGCTTTAAGTATTTGAGAACGTTTTTCTCGGCGACACTTTGCTTACCCAACTCATCCAACAAGATTTTGAGATCATCGGCATTGAGCGTTTGCTCGCCCTGTTGGCGCTGTCGCTTGCGTGCTGCTCGGCCATCAATCATCACTTGGCGCTGTGTTTGCTCCTCTTGCTGATAAGCGGCTCGGTCGGCTTGGATTTGCGCTTTAAGCTCCGCCAATTCCGGTTTCGTGGCACAGGTTTTGTACTCCGCATTGGCGGCGTTGATGGCATCCGTTTCTGCGCGGAAGAAGCCTTCATCGGTCAGCATGTCATACACAGGAGGGACAAATCCTGGAATCAAGTTTTGGTCAGCAATTTTGCCAGAAAACGCACTTAAGAAGCCGAGCTCGCCTTGAGGGCTTTTTACCAGCAATACGCCAAACATTTTGCCTCGCCCCGTTTCTTCATTAACCAAACCAAAATCGTGTTCGAAGTCGGTTTGCGCTAATAAGTGCTCTTGCAATTGCTTTGCGGCTATAACGCAAAGAGGATGCGGCGTGTAGTAGAACGGAAACGTAAACTGCGTTGGTATTTCATAGTCAGAAGTATCAGCAGTAAAACGAGTAAAACAATGTTCAGGCGAGTGCATGGTGGGTATCCGCGCGAGTAAAAAATCGAGCGAGGATTGTACCTGTTTGAGTCAGGATTGCCATGTCGGTGTTGGCACTCGCTCTTGGATTAAGAACAAGAGCGAGTGGGGAAGAGCTTATTGCAGTTTTTGTAATGCAAGCTTCCACTGCGCCGGTTTGTCGTAGTAGGTCGAGTGCGGCAAGGTCAAGTACTCGCCATTTACTTCTGCAATCAGGGTTGGATAACCACCAACGTGTAACTGGCGCATCAACTGTCGGCTAGAGCGAATTCTCTCGTTTAGTTCGGCTTCGCTTAACGTCATGTTTTGCTCCCACGCATCGTTTGCTAAACCTAGCGATTCTGCAATGGCTTTGAGCGTCGATGCTTCATTCACTTTTAACCCGAGCTGGTAATGCGCGGATTGGATGGCCTTTAGCATGTGCCATGGATTCAGCCCCATTTTCTCCGCACTCAAGATCGCTTGTGTTGGTAGGTAAGAATCAAGAACAAACGTATCTTCGCTTTTCACGCGTTGCAGATATGCTTCACCAAATGTTGCTCCGGTTTCGGTTGCGATACGAGCGTCACTGTTGATGATGTGCTGACGAAATTCAGATTCAATCGCGCGTTTCTCAATCATACCGCCGGGATGAAACTCTACCTTAAATTGAGAGGTGTCCATCAAGGCTTCGATGAGTGGTGATGCCCCGTAGCACCAACCACACATGGGATCGAAGAAGTAATGCACGGTTACCATGACATTTCACCAGTATGCACTTTCGCACCGATTTCTAGCGCGATTGGCAATTGAGCTTCTGGGTATTTCGCTGACATGGTGTCAATGAGTTGAACGCTGTTATTGCTGTGTTTTTTCGCTTGCTGAAAATCCTGCAAATATTGTTGCGAGTAGCGAATGGTGTCTGCGTTCAGCTTTGTGCCTGCTTTCATGTGACCAGGGATGACCACTTGAGGTTTAAGCGCAAGCATCTCGCTAAGCTGTTGCTCCCAAGCATTGATAGCGGTTTGGTCAGCGGCATCGGCCATCCACAAATGTACGTTTGAGTACACGGCTACGTTACCTAGAATCGCTTTGTTATCTGGAATCCATAGGTAAGGGCGGTGTGCTGATGTGCCATGGTTACCACGAATTTCAATCTTATGACCTTCTAGCTCTAATGATGCTTTATCGTACGCGACAGGGATCACTGGTTTTACCGGTGCGTTTGCGCCCAGCTTTGGTCCCCAGTACGCCAGCTTTCCAGCCAATTTCTCTTTAATAATTTTTTGAACCGCAGGTGTTGCGATGATCTGCGCATCAGGGAACTGTTGGTGTAAGGCCTCTGCGCCAAAGTAGTAGTCTGGGTCCGCTTGGCTGATAAAAATGGTTTTAAGCGTTTTGCCTGAGTCCAACACTTTAGCGGCAATGCGCATCGCGTCAGCTTTGGTGAAGCCAGTGTCGATGACCATGGCGTCAGTCTCACCGTATACCAAGGTTGAGTTAACGTGGAAGCTGTTACCGTCGGCGTTGTAAACCTCAAGAGTAAGGGGAGAGTGGTTTGCCGCTAGGACAGGGCTTGCCATTAAAATGGATGCAGCAATCAAAGTGAATTTTTTCATAATAAGCTCCTAAAGAATTTGGGGCCAAGCGACGATGGCTTGGGAACGGGAGCTATATTAGAAAATTGATACGCTCGGAAAAATACACAATAATGTGCATCACTATTTCTTATTTCGAGCAAATGTATGGACAGAGTAACGGCAGCAAAAGTATTTGTGGATGTGGTGTATTCTGGCAGTTTTACCGCGACCGCAGAGCGGTTAGACATGTCTCGGCCAATGGTGACTCGTTATGTAGAGGCGATGGAGAACTGGCTGCAAACTCGTTTGTTGCACCGCACCACGCGCAAGGTGTCGCTCACCACCGCAGGGGAGCGCAGCTTGCCTCAGATTGAGCGCTGGTTAAAACAGGCCGATACGTTGACGTCGAACATTGCCGTTGATGGTGAGCTGTCCGGAAAAATCCGTCTCGCGTCTAGCACTTCATTTGGATTCTCACAGTTGATCCCAGCAGTAAACAGTTTTATGCAAAAGCACCCCAAAGTGCATATCGACATAGATCTGCAAGATTCAGTGAGTGATCTAACCGAGCAACGTATCGATCTGGCAATCCGAATTGCGTCAGATCCCGATCCTTCTTTGATTGGTAAGCCGATTGCGGTGTGTGAATCGGTGTTGGTGGCATCGCCGCAATACTTGCAAGCTCACCACGTGATCACGCATCCGCGAGATTTATCTTCACACGACTGTTTGGGTTACAAAAACTTTGAGCGTCACGTGTGGCATTTGTCTCAGGGCGACCAGTTCGAATCGGTGGGAATTGAGTGTCGCCTAACCAGCAATGAGGCTACGGCGTTATTGTATGGAGCGTTACAAGGCATGGGTATTTCGATGCTGCCAACCTATTTGAGCAATACCTATCTGCAATCGGGTCAGCTTGAGTCGGTGTTGCCGAATTGGAAGCCAAATGATCTCAACATTTACGCGCTGTATTCATCGCGTAAACACTTGTCTCCTGCGGTGAGAGCCTTCATCGATCACAGTGAAGATTACTTTAAACTGCACCCTTGGTAATCGCGAAAGGCGTCGTCATCCCGACTTGAGATTCATACAAGATCCTGTACCTTACATGGATATATTTTTCGCAGCGTCATTTAGAGTTTTAGTTAATGTCACAAGTTCGCATCAAATTTATTGCTTCCGATATGGATGGCACATTGCTTGACCAATACGGTCGTTTGGATCCAGAGTTTTTCGACCTGTTTTTGCAACTGGAAGAGCAAGGCATTTTGTTCTCCGCTGCGTCTGGTCGTCAGTATTACAGTCTGCGAGACACGTTCGCGCCAATCAAAGATCGAGTGTTGTATGTGGCCGAAAACGGCACCTTGGTGATGTACCAAGACAAAGAGCTCTACAGTTGTACCATTCCTAAAGCGGAAGTGGCGGAGATTGTGCAAGCGGCTCGTGAAATTGACGGAGCGAACATTGTATTGTGTGGCAAGCGCTCTGCGTACATCGAAACGCATGATCAGCAATCACTGGAAGAGTTTCAAAAGTACTACCATCGCTGTGAAACGGTGACGGATTTGCTTGAGGTCGAAGACGAGTTCATCAAGGTAGCGATTTGTCACTTTGACGGTTCGGAAGAGCTCCTGTTCCCGACCATGAACGCGAAGTTTGGCGCAACGCATAAAGTCGTAGTGAGCGCAAAAATTTGGCTGGATGTGATGAATGCCGAGGCGTCTAAAGGCGCGGCCATTAAGCATCTTCAAGAGACGATGAATTTTACTCCGGCAGAAACCATGACGTTTGGTGATTACCTCAATGACCTCGAAATGCTGCAAGTCAGTGAGCATTCGTACGCGGTTGCCAATGCGCATGAAGAGATTAAGAAAATCGCTCGTTATTCTGCGCCAAGCAACCAAGAGGCTGGGGTACTAAAAGTGATTAAAGAGAAAGTGTTAGCGAAGTAACGCTCATCCTTTCGATGTTCTTTTCTTCTTAACGTAAAAAGCCCCGCAGTGTATGCGGGGCTTTGTTTTTTTGTGTGGTGGGAGGGGGTAGTAATGTTCCCGTTTTTTAGCGCACGTACTTAGCGGTTGCGCTGACCAAAAAGTGCTGCAACTTTCCATTCGATTTTGGTACCCACAAGTCGTTGTGGTATTGGTAGATACGGCCATTGACGGTCACAGACAAGGTGCTATCACCCGTTTGTTCCATGCGAATAAACTGATCCGAAGTGACCAAAAACGGTTCTTGCTCTTCAATGCTCTGGCCCGTTGCCAATACGAAGTAGCCGAATCGGTTGCCAGCATCCGGATCGGTTGAGTAGATTCGATGCCCAACGAGGCTGTAGTCGTCGTTGAGTGCTTGCTCAAGCGTTTTTTGCCCGATGGTTTCGTGCGATGGAATAAATACCCAAGCCAACACACCTGCCGCAATGACTGCCAGTAGAAGCAGTATTTGCATGAACTTTCTCATCATAAATACCGTTTAACGTTGAAATTTCATTTTGTACATGCGCTTATCCGCTATGCTGATAAGAAAGTCAACATTGTTACTGTCTTTTGGGTATTGGGCTAAGCCCATGCTGGTTGATAGTGTTGCGACGTTGTCGGAGTTTAGTATTGGCGCATCAAATACCGCATTGATATGCTCACGAACGCCTTCTTCATCAACATGCTCCCCTTCGAGGATGACGGCGAACTCATCGCCTCCCATGCGATAGACGGTAAAATCATTCAACGCCATAGATTTAAGCCGTCTAGCAATTTCACGCAGTACGGTGTCTCCCACTTGGTGACCGTGTGTATCGTTGACACTTTTAAAACCATTTAAATCTAAAATCCACAGAGAAAAAGGCTTTTTCTCTTGAGTGAGCTCATTCAGCTTGATAAATAGTGCATTGCGATTTCCAAGATGAGTCAGTGGGTCGCTGAGCGCCAGTTTTCTATGGAAATGGGATTCACGATAAAAGAAATAAGTCAGAGACAGGATCGACAAAACGAACGTAGCAAACAGCATATACTGCGCTTGCATTAACCGTTGTGTTTCTCCTTTCTGCGCCTCATAGACTTTGCTGCTTAGGCGAAAGTTCTGATTAACGAAATCGACCAAGCTTAAGTACAGCGTTTGAGTGGATCGATAAAATTGAGCCGCAGCTTGGCTATCGCCAGTTCTTGCTTCAACTAATTGCGCTTCCAACCCCTGAAATTCCTCAAAAAGATCAATGAAATACTGATGCATATTATTTCGAGAGAAAAAAGTGTAGGCTTCATTACTACTAATTAATAAATCGAATCTACTCCAGGCCAGTTCATATTGCAGCTCTGCACCTTCGATATTTAATACATTTTCATCGACTCGTCTCGCTTCTCCGACAAGTTCCGAAAGCTCTTTAGAGAGTTGGAATAAAAACCAGGTTGCTTGTTTTTGCTCATTATTAAAGTTTTGTGACAGTGCGCGTGTCTGCTGCAGAAGCAATACATTTGCGAGAAGCAAAGAAGTGGCAAACACCACAAGCAACATTTTACTGGTTGTAGAGTATTGTAGTGCTCTCTGCTTCTGATAGGTGGGTTCTGATAACTTCATTCTTATTATTTTGCTTTCATCTCATTTACTTGCCAGACCATTTGCGCGTGATATTTATTGTAGTTGAGCTCAGGATAGAGACTAAGAGAGTATATTACCCAAAATGGCCCCTTATTCCTGACTTTTATATAGTGTTGATCTTGTTGGTAAGCCAGTATTGGTTGGTATCTAAGAATGTCTTGTCGAGATAGTGTCGAGTGATAGTCATTCAAGCTACTGACATCAACTTGTTCTGGCACTTTGCCATAGACGTGGGTGAGGAGCGTGCTAAGTTTGACCCCAAGAAATTCAGAAGAAGCAGGGATCCAAGGCAGCGTGGTTGTGTAGCTGGTGGTTGGTAAAGATTGAATCTCTTCCAGTTTTAATGTGACACTAGGTTGTTGGCTACTGCTAAATACGATCGTACTTGCAGATAAGAATGGCGCAACAAAAAACAGACCTAGCGCGACTATCTTTTTCATCATATGCCCTTTGAGTTTTATTCTTTTTGCTGAGCTAGGACAAAGGTGCTAGCGGTACTTTATTTGTAATTGTAATAATAGAGCCAACCGGATGAGATTTTATAATATGTTATGTTTGAAAAGTAACTGTCGGTTTACTGTACGTCAAGGTTATTAAGTGACTTCTTAATTAAAAGGTCAGAAATATGCGTTATTATTTCGCTCTATAACGAATTCGTGTCAGTTCGCAGATTTTTAATGGAAATTAATCCTATTTTCAACCGATGAATTGTATTGTGAATGAGAATTAGAAGGGGTAATGATTGAGGTATAAGCGAACCCGGTTTCATCCTTACATTGTTCTCTATCTATATTCCAATGTTATTTAAGATTAGTATGTTAATACGCACCAAAAATAAAGCCACCTAGGTAGGTGACTTTATTTTTTAATTCATCAAGTTACTTCTATGAATTAGGCAAACAAATACTTCGCATGGAAGTTGAGATGATCGTCAATAAAGCTTGAGATGAAATAATAGCTATGGTCGTAACCAGATTGCATTCTTAAGTTCAGGTTTGAATCATGCACTTTTGCTGCAGCAACCAGCGCTTCTGGCCTAAGTTGCTCGTTAAGGAAGCCATCAGCATCACCTTGATCAACCAAAATAGGAAGTGGTGATGGTTTTTGCTTGAGAAGCTCACTTGCATCGTATTGCTTCCAGCTCTCAATATCTTTGCCTAAGTAAGCAGTAAAGGCTTTTTGTCCCCAAGGGCATTGGACTGGGTTACAGATAGGGCTAAACGCCGATATTGAGCGATATTGTTCTGCGTTTTTCAGACCAATGGTTAATGCTCCGTGACCTCCCATGCTGTGCCCAGAAATGGATTTTACTTCTGAGACAGGGAAATTGCTTTCAATGATCTCTGGTAACTCTTTAGTCACGTAATCGTACATGAAGTAATGCAGTGACCAAGGTGCTTGAGTCGCATTAAGGTAAAAGCCAGCTCCTTTACCTAGGTCATAGTTTTCATCGTCAGCGATACCTTCGCCTCTTGGACTAGTGTCCGGAGCAATGATCGCAATGCCAAGCTCGGCCGCCATACGAAATGCGCCCGCTTTCTGCATAAAGTTTTCATCGGTGCAGGTTAAACCAGATAGCCAGTACAAAGCGGGTACGGGGTTCGATTTAGTTGCATTCGGTGGTAAGAAAATCGCAAAGCGCATCGTGCAGTTTAGGGCTTTGGATTCGTGTGTATATTGTTTGTGCCAACCGCCAAACACTTTGGCCTGGCTTACATTTTCAATGGTCATGAATAAACTCTCTAACAACAGAATGAATTCAGGCTCCCCAAAAGGAGAGCCTGAGGCAGCATTATTGATCCATATGAATAACAGTACGGATGCTCTTACCTTCGTGCATCAGATCAAACGCTTTGTTTACGTCAGCCAATCCCATTGTATGAGTAATGAACTCTTGCAAGCCAAACTCACCAGCCATGTAACGGTTTACGATTTCTGGAAGCTCAGAGCGGCCTTTAACACCACCGAAAGCCGAGCCACGCCATACACGACCAGTAACTAGCTGGAATGGACGAGTTGAGATCTCTTGACCAGCACCCGCAACACCGATGATCACCGACTCACCCCAACCTTTGTGACAACACTCAAGTGCCTGACGCATCACGTTTACGTTACCGATACATTCGAATGAGTAGTCAACACCACCGTCAGTCATTTCAACAATCACTTCTTGGATAGGCTTGTCGAATTTCTGTGGGTTAATCACATCGGTTGCGCCTAGCTGTTTTGCAAGATCGAATTTGCTTTCGTTGATATCGATACCGATGATGCGGCTTGCACCCACCATGCGTGCACCGATGATTGCTGAAAGACCGATACCACCCAGACCGAATATCGCAACCGTGTCGCCTTTTTCAACTTTTGCCGTATTCATAACTGCGCCCATACCGGTTGTTACGCCACAACCTAACAGACACACTTCTTCAAGTGGTGCATCTTTGTTTACTTTCGCTAGCGAGATTTCAGGGAGTACCGTGTACTCAGAGAAAGTAGAACAACCCATGTAGTGGAAGATGGTTTCACCGTTGATAGAAAAACGACTTGTACCATCGGGCATCAGACCTTTACCTTGTGTTTCACGCACGGCCTGACAAAGGTTGGTTTTACCCGATTTACAGAACTTACACTCGCCACATTCTGCGGTGTAAAGAGGAATCACGTGGTCGCCAACCTCAACGCTGGTAACGCCTTCGCCAACCATTTCAACAATACCGCCACCTTCGTGACCAAGAATAGAAGGGAAGATGCCTTCTGGATCGTCGCCTGACAGTGTGAATGCATCAGTATGACAAACACCTGTTGCGACGATGCGCACTAGCACTTCACCCGCTTTAGGAAGCTGTACATCCACTTCTTCCATTTTCAGTGGTTCGCCAGCGGCCCACGCAACCATTGCCTTGGATTTGATGTGAGTTTGACCAGGTTTGATTTCAACAGTCATTGGATTTTCCTTTATATTCTCAGTATATGGAGTGACGTAATAAGCGTAGTTAAGCTTTGCTTACTGCGCTGCGTCGTTTTGTTGATATCTATTCTAGGTGTTTCAATAAAAATGATAATCCGTCCATTTTGAAAATTATTTTTACATATACGTAATAATGTTAAGGTGAGTGGACAACAAGAGTGTGATGCCTCCTCAAAGCGGAAGGGAAAGCGGAAAAGGCAGTTGACCTGAAGTTAGGTAGAGGGGCTAGAGTAGAACGCAATCAACCCATCAGCGAAGTAAGAGTGATTATGAACAAGACGGATCTGAATGCCTATTTAACCAAGCTCGGTTTGCCAAGAGAGCTACCTGCCGATTTAGAAACATTACATAAAGTACACGTGGCGCAGCACCGCAGCCTGCCGTTTGAGAACTTTGATATTGCGTTGCAGCGCGGCATCTCTGTTGAGATTGAAGACATCATTCAAAAAACCGTGTATCACTCTCGCGGTGGTTACTGCTTTGAATTGAATGGCTTAATGCTTGAGGTACTCAATACTCTCGGATTTGAAGCACGCAGTTTACTAGGACGTGTGCATGTGTCGGGCACACCAACGGGCCGTAGTCATCAAATCACGTTGGTGACGCTGGATGAACAAGCATGGATTGTCGATGTGGGCTTTGGCTCCAATACGCCGCGCGCGCCATTACCGTTTATCCTCAACCAAGTGATTCAGACGGATTTACAAACCTTCCGCTTTGTCGAAGATGCTCAGTTTGGTTACTTCCTTCAAGTGTTGTCAACGGATGGAACGGACACATGGAACAACCTTTATAGCTTCGATTTAGAGTTTGTGTTTGCGGGTGATATCGCGTGTGGCAACTTTTTTACTTCCACTTCTCCTCACTCGCGTTTTACCAGCGCAAGAGTCGCGGCGAAAGCAACAGAAAGTGGGTTGGTGACATTGCTTAACTACACACTCAAATACACCAGCCAAGGTGAGCAGACAGAATTGGAGTTAGAGCCAGGCCAAGCTTATCTGGATGCCTTGAAAGAACACTTCGGCATTGAACTTGATGCGCAGTACGGCGATCTTCGTCCGTTGCCTGACGCGTAAAGTTCTCCCGTTTTCAAAGCGTAGCGCGACGAGAATATTTTCATCACTATTTGTCTAAAAGAGGTCGACAGGAATACAGCATGGCGAATTGGGAAGGGGTCAGCGAATTTGTTGCTGTGGCGGAAACCAACAGTTTTACCGGAGCAGCAGCTAAGCTGAAAACATCGGTGGCACAAATCAGTCGTCGGGTATCAGCACTTGAAGAACGACTTGCGGTGAAATTGCTGCATCGCACGACGCGAAAAGTCTCCCTGTCTGAAGCCGGACAACTCTATTACCAGCAGTGTAAACATTTGGTGGAAGGGTTAGAACTGGCCGAGCTTGCCGTCACGCAAATGCAGACCGAACCGCGCGGCTTGCTGCGCGTGACGGCTCCTGTGACGTATGGGGAAATGAACCTCGCGCCGCTTTTGCATCAGTTTTTGGAAAAGTACCCGCGTGTGGATCTTGATTTAGTGCTGACCAACCAAAAGCTGGATTTGATTGAGCAAGGTGTAGACGTAGCGATTCGTCTTGGCCGCTTGCAAGATTCCAGCATGATCGCCAAGCGTCTTTCCTCACGTCAAACCTACGTGTGTGCCAGTCCGATGTACTTGGAGCGTTTTGGTGAGCCACATACGTTGTCGGAATTGGGACGGCATCAGTGCTTGGTTGGCTCTGTCGACTATTGGCACTTTAAGGAAAATAAACGCGATAAATCTTTACGCGTGTCGGGACGGATTAAATGCAACAGCGGTTTTGCTTTGGTGGACGCAGCGAAACGCGGTCTGGGTTTAGTGCAGCTGCCGGATTACTACGTTCAAGAAGCGTTAGACAGTGGTGAGTTGGTCGAGGTGCTGACCGATTACCGCGACGATCGCGAAGGCATTTGGGCACTGTATCCGCAAAGTCGCAATTTGTCGCCAAAAGTGCGGTTATTGATCGACTTTTTGGCGCAAGAGCTTGTTGATTAGCGGCTTAAAGTGCTCATTACAAGGTATGTTGCTAAAACGCCCGGTAATGCCGGGCGTTTTTATTGGGATGAGAGCTGGAATCGAAAAGACATGAACCACTATTGATTGGATTCCGCGTCTTCACGTTTAATCACTTTGTGCCCGTCTTCCGACACGCCTTGTTTCCAATAGCTGCTGATGTAGATATTTTCACGATCAACTTCTTTCTCGTTGCGGAAGTATTGGCGTAGCGCGCGCATTGAGTCGAACTCACAGGCACACCATACTGCGGCGTCCCCATCTAGCCATTTTTGTTCGCGTACCGCTTCTGCTAGGGTTTGACCTTCTGTAAGCCAAATTAGCTCCATACCACCAGGTGCGTGCAGAGGTTGGATGTCTGCCGCAGACATCACACTGATCACGGCGTAGCCTTTTGCCTCTTCTGGTAGCGTACGAATTTTCGCAGAAAGCGCTGGAAGTGCCGTCATATCGGCAGCCATAAAGAACCAGTCAGCCTCGGTATTCAAATTAGAGATACTGCCTGGACCTACGATATTAATCGTATCGCCTTTTTGTGCGGCCATCGCCCAACGCGCGGCAAAGCCACACTGTAAATCTTGTGTGGTGTGGCGGACAAAATCGACTTCGATGGTGTGTGTTTCCGGATGGAAACGACGAATAGTATAGGTTCGCATTAATGGTCGGTCATCGTCGCTTAGCGTGCTCAAATCGGTACTGCCCATCTCATTGAACAATAGCTTGATGTAGCTACCTTCGCAGTCGCGTGGAAACTGGCTTAGCGCTTCACCTTGCAAAGTAATACGCTGCATATTTGGGGTAATTGTCTCTGTATCTGTGACAAGAATCGTTTTAGGTTGAGGCTTCTTCTTCATCTTTGACTCTACTCGATAATTATTCTCTTTCTCATTTAAGGTTATCAAGATCTCTCATAAGAGGGTAGTGTCTTTATATAAATTTACACTGTGAATTGAGCTGGATTATTGGAGTATTGAAGTGGTACTGGGGACTGGGGCGAGCAAAATACGTAGAAAAAATAAGAAAGGGCACGCCAACATGCCCTCTCGAACTTAACGATGTAAAGGCTTACTGAGTCTGCTCAAGTAAATGTGTTTTTAGGAATCTATCCATCGCTTGGTAACCATCAAGACGGTTCTCTAAAGAGCGGAATCCGTGCCCCTCATTTTCCTTCACGATGTATTCGACCTCGACGCCTCGTTCACGCAGTGCATTAACGATTTGGTCTGACTCGCTCTTCACCACGCGTGGATCTTGTGCTCCCTGTAGAACCAATAAGGGTGCCTTAATTTGGTCGACATGGAACACTGGTGAGTAGGCTTTCATCATTTTCGCGTCTTCAGGATCATTCGGATTGCCTACTTGCTCGTGTAACATTGCAAGGAATGGTGCCCAATAAGGTGGAATGGAGTCCATAAAGGTAAATAAGTTAGATACGCCAACGTAGTCGATTCCGCACTTATATAAATCCGGAGTGAATGTCACCCCCGCCAGAGTTGCGTAGCCGCCATAAGAGGCACCATAAATACATACGTTGCCATCTTGTGCGTAACCTTGTTCGGTAGCCCATTTGACACCGTCGGTAATGTCATCCTGCATGGATTGTCCCCATTGCTTGAACGACTTCTCCCAAAACTCGCGACCATAACCAGTTGAGCCCCTGAAGTTCATTTGCAGCACGGCGATACCACGATTAGCGAATAATTGTACCTCAGGCTGAAATCCCCAGTGATCACGAGCCCATGGACCACCGTGTGGGAGCACAAGCAAAGGCAGATCTTTGGCTTCTCGACCCTTCGGCAGCGTTAGGTACCCATGAATGGTTTCTCCATCGCGAGCGGTGTATTGGATAGGCGTCATCTTCGCCATATGTTCTGGCTTATGCCATGGAGCGTTTTCTGCCAATTTCTCCAATTTATCTGCTTTACGATCGTAGAAGTAGTAATTTGGTCGATCGACATCGCTGTAGGTGACGACAATCATTTTACTTTCATCTCGCGTCGCACTGGTTACAGAAATTTCTACATTTGGCAGTTTCTCTGAGAGGCGTTCGAAGGTTTGTTGGTAGGAATCATCTAAGAAGTGATAGTGGTTTTTATCTGTCACGTAAGAGACTGAAACCAGCTTATTAAGCGCTTCAGAGTAGTGAGCGCTATTCACGTCAACTTCCGGGTGAGAGAAGATTTCTCGTATTTCTTTATTGGCTTTTACATCGTATTCAACGATGGCTGATTTATCACGCGTAATTCGTGATGCCACATATAAGTTTTTGTTGTCCGGCGTGAATGAAATGGGGCTAAAGCTCTCTTTGAAAGTGAGATTCTTTAGCGGCTTAAATTCATCTTCAACCGTATCGCGATATAAAACGGAGGTATTAACACCATCTGATGTGGTGATGACACGAATGTTGCCATCGTGATCGGTACCCCATGAGCGCACATTGCCCGGGTTTTGCGCAACGAGAGTATTTTCGCCTGTTTTTAGATTATGTCGATAAACATCAAAGACTTGCGGGTTGCGCTCGTTACTCGAAATCAAAATGTCATCGGGTTGATTGTCTAGTGTGTCGATAACGTATGCCACAACACCGGATGTCGGTGTGATGGTTTTCTCTTCGCCTGTTTTGACATTAACCGTCACGAGATAAAAGTTCTCATCTCCTCCCGTATCACGAGAGTAAATTACGGTGTCTTCGCCAACCCAGTAGTAGTATGCAATGTCGCGCCCTGTTACGGATGTGACGCGTTTTATCTGATCGGGGTTATCTGTGGGATAAACAAAGACGTTCTTACGGTCTTGCCATGGCTTCATCATTGAGATGTAGTCACCAGCAGGAGAGATTTGATAGCTAGAAACTTCGCTGTTTTTAAAGAAATAATCCACTGGATACTCGGGTGGAATGACTTCAGCATTGGTTGTGGTGGATGTTTGACTGCAACCCGCCAATAATAATCCAAAAGTGGCAGCAAGAATAAGCTTGCGAGTGTGCATTGTGTAACGCTCCTTGTGTAAAGGACCTTAAGCTCATGAGCTTTTGGCCAGGGTGATAGATTCATCGCAGTTACTGCGAGCAAGCAACGAACATTAAAATAGCTGTGGCTTATGATTAGTGTGTCTTTAATAAATAGCGCATTGCTTCGCTACTATGACCCTGGCATTGTCCAAAAGTGGCGTTAGATTGTGATTATTGATTCAGTATCTACCTGAACTTTGTATTAGATCACGGTTTTACGGCTATTTTGTCTTCTATATCATTGGGATAGTAGACAGCAGTAAAAGCGCTGCCATCCCATAGTTAAACCCTTTTACACGCCTAGATGTGGTCAACCAGCGTTGAAGTTGCATGCCTGCCGCGGTCCAAAATGTTACCGATGGCAAGTTAGCTAAGCAGAAGATACCGGCGATAAAAGTCAGTTCGAGCCATGCACCGCCACTGCTGTATACCGTAATGGCCGTCAACGCCATCGACCAACCTTTTGGGTTCACCCATTGGAATGCGACAGCCCCTAAAAAAGACATTGGGCGAAAATCGTGTTTTGCTTCGGTTTTGCCGCTCGTGGCGATTTTGTACGTCAAGTACAGCAAATAACTCAAGCTCAATACTTTCAAAATGGAGTGAGTAATCGGGTAAGCGTTGAAGAGGCTCATCAAGCCAATGCCCACGAAAATTAGCATGGCACCAAAGCCAAAGGTAATGCCCAACATATGTGGGATAGTGCGTTTAAAGCCGACATTTGCCCCTGAGGTCATCAACATAATGTTATTGGGACCCGGCGTAAAAGTGGAGACAAAAGCGAACAACGCCAAAGCGCCCAGTTGATGATATTCCATAGATTGTTCCTTGAATCAGTTCTCGATAAGTAAAGAACAACTATAAGTAGAACTGAGGTCAATATTGTGCTTTTATTTGATGATTAGAAACTAAATAAGCAATGAAACATCATCATGGATAGATTTGACGAAAGAATATTGCAAGTGCTTAAACGCGACGGAAGAATCTCCAATGTAGAGCTGTCGGAACGTGTTGGTTTATCTCCATCTGCCACCTTACGCCGAGTGCAAGATTTAGAGCGTAAAGGCGTGATCAAAGGCTACCGAGCAGTACTGGATAATCAGCAACTTGGCGTGGGTTTTGTCGCTTATGTGTCGATTGGTTTGGCCTCGCACTCTAAGCAGGCACAGCTGGGTTTCGAAGAGCATGTGCGTTTTGTAAACGAGGTGGTGGAATGTCACAACATTACGGGATCTAACGAATATCTCATACGCGTAGAGACGCAAGATCTCGCCGCTTATAAAGCGTTCCATGCTGATGTGTTGGGTGAGTGCGAACACGTCAAGTCGATCACAACGATGGTGGTGATGGACACACCAAAAGACGAGCGATAGCCAAACGAGAGTGACAGTTTTTGTGGCACATGAATTTGAAGTGACTCGAAAGAGTCAGTCGAGTATGAGAATGGTTCACAACAAATGCTGGAAAGCAGATGGCACTCTGACAATTTCCATATTTATTCTCACCTTCTAAATAATCCCATCCTGCTAGTTTTGCTTAAACCGCTTGTGTTTCAGAGCGGCGAGTCAGCAAAATTAAGGATGCACGATGAAATCACATGTAACACTTCCTCTTTTGAGCTTAAGCGCTGTTGCCGCATTGAGCTCATTTAACGTCAACGCCCACGGCTGGGTAGAGTTTCCAAGTGCTCGTCAAAATACGTGTTATTTAGACGGTGGCTTTTGGACCAACGAGATCCCTAACCAAGCGTGTAAAGCGGCTTTTGAAGAATCTGGTGCGTACCCGTTTGTGCAACGCAGCGAAATTGCAGCAAACGTACCAAATTACCGAGATATGGAGCATGTGAAAGCCGTGGTTCGCGACGGTGAGCTATGTTCTGCTGGCGATGCAGCTAAGAAAGGCTTGAACATTCCTTCTCCAAACTGGCAGCGCACCAATGTTACGCCAGATGCAAATAACCAGATTGAATTGGTGTTTTACGGCAAAGCGCCGCACAACCCATCGTACTGGGAATTCTATCTCACCAAGCCAACTTATGATGATTCAAAACCTCTTACTTGGAGTGATTTAGAGCTGATCGACACCGCAGGTGATGTGTATGTTGATGCGGAAAAACGCTACCGTATTCAGGTGACTTTCCCTGCTGATCGTTCGGGCGATGCGGTGCTTTATACTCGTTGGCAGCGTATTGATGTTGCCGGTGAAGGTTTCTACAACTGTAGTGACATTACGTTAAACGGAACGGGCACGACGCCACCGACTGACCCTGTTGATCCAACCGAACCGGGCAATAATCTGACATCTCTGGGCTACTTTGTTCAGCAAGGTTTCGGACCAGTAGAAGCGGGTGACACCATCCGTTTTCGTACGTTTAATGCGACAGGCAATGAAATTGTCGATATTTCACTACCAATCAGTGCAAACAATACGGCGACTTGGGCGGCAGAAATTGCGGATCAATTTAATGCGCAGCAAACGGGCGATTGGTATGTGGGTATTTGGCATCAAGAGATGAATCACTACATGTTCGACAGTAACAACGTGAATGCGAACCAAGTATTAGCGCCAAGTGCAGACTTCAGTTATGCGTTGTCACTGATCAAAGCGGATGTCACGCCACCAGTTGAACCAACCAACTTGTGGGACAAGACAGCCGTTTACAACCAAGGTGATGTGGTGACGCACAACGGCAAAGAATGGACTGCCCAGTGGTGGACGTCTGGTGAGGAACCTGGCACTACGGGTCAATGGGGTGTATGGCGTTAAGCCAGTTATTCGGGCCCTGAACAGTAAAACCCTTCTCATGTGAGAAGGGTTTGTTTTTTCAGTCTAAAACGACCATTTTGGTCGAGTGATTGTCTTGAAAATCAGAGCACATATCGTTATTCGCTTGCTCTCCACTCGCTCCAGTTGAGCATCGCGTAGTCTGCCAGTTTTAGCATCGGAATGTCTTCGTGCGTATCACCGTAGGCATAAATAGACGCAAACTCGTCGAGCGAAAACGCGGCCTTAACGCGCGAGACTTTTCTTTCTAAACTGCAATCACCTTGCTGGTAAAAGCCACTCAGTTTTGGCTGTTCTGAGATCAGTTCACTGCACAGCAAGTGGCAACCGTTCGCCTCACACCAAGGCTTGAGATACGCATTGAGTGATGCCGACACCACTACAATGGTATCGCCTCGGTGTTGATGCCAAGCCAGCCTTTCCATCGCTTCTGGCCGTAAGTACAGCGGGATCACTTCATGGGCAAACTGAGTGCCAATCGCTTCAATTTTCTGCGTTTCTTTCCCTGAAAATGCAATAAAACTGCTGAGAGGGCGCATAACACGAGCGGGTAACACTCCGAGTTTGTACAGCGCATAAAATGGCATGATAGCGACCTTTCCTACTCGTTTGCGCAGGCCATAAGCAGAATAGTGGAGGAAAAGGCTAAACATATCCTCTCGGGTGATGGTGCCATCAAAATCAAACAGTGCCAGTGACGGCTTAGTAGTATCGAGCAAACTCGCGCCTATTTTTTGGTTTAAGATCGTTTTGTGTTTATTGATAAAACACCGCCAACCAGATGGTTTCTTGCGTTGGGTCAGTCCAGCTCACTTTGTGTTTGGTATGAGCTGGAATCGTAACGTGATCGCCTGCCTCAAGTCGTTGCACTACATCTGATTCAAAAGTCAGCTCTCCAGCTCCTTTAAGAACCAAGACCCATTCATGTTCTTCTTGATCGTACCAGCCACTTTCGGGCGAGGTTTGCCCCGTAGAGACAATGCGTTCTATACGCAGGTTTTTGTGGGTCAGCAGGTCTTCGAACACTTCCTCGTCGAGGTTATTCGGTAAGTCTTTAAAAAGATTCATGGCCTTTCCTTAGAGAATGATCAGTCCAAAAGGCGCAAGTAATTGCTCTTGTTGCCAATCACAAATCTTAACACCAAACAGAGAAACGCGGCGCACATCCAGCCCGTCTAGTTCGACATGAGTCAGATCACATTGCTCAACGTTAAAGGTTCCCCATTGTTCTGGCGAGAATTCGCAGCGAGATAAATCCGAGCCTTTGAGAGTTGCCCCTGCGAGGTTCGCACCGTTCCAACGGTTTTCAAAGAGGTCACATTTTTCTAGTAACACTCGTTCGAAGTTACAGTAGGTGAGGTTGCAGCCAGTAATAAAAGCAGAACAGAAAAACATGGTGTTACTGACGCGATTAGCAAAGTTCGCACCTTGGAAGTTTGCCCCTTTGAGATCGCACTTACGCAGCTCCAAGCCCATACAATTTGCGCCGTTAAACAGGCTCATCGCCAACATACAGTTCGTGAAGCTGGCATCTTTTAAGTTCGCGAAACGAAAACTACACCCTTCTAGCGCTTTGGATTCGATAAAGCGACAGTCGATGAACTTAGCATCGCGCAGATCGGCATGGTCGAAACTGCACATATAAAAGTGGCAGTTTTTAAAGGTGGCATTCTGAAAATCGTGATGAGAAAAGTTTTCTCGTTCAAAAATGAGATCGGTTTTTAACATGTCTTCTCCTTAGCTGCGAGCAGACTAGCACTCCAAGTGACTGATTTTCCATAAAAATAACTTCTTGTATTTCAGTGCTTTACAAACCCCTCAAATCGCGATTTTAAGGGGGCAAACGAGCGTTTTAAGTGGGTTGTTTTTTGAAAATAGAAGACGTAGAGGACGAAAAAAGTTTTTGCTGGCTACGAGCCTTAACGAGAGGATTCGCATTTATGGGTATGCATGGCAACTCACACGCACAGTTTGCATTACAGAATTGTATCCTATTTGCATAATTTGTTGATCAATATGGCGTTTCTCCATACAAAAAACCTATATTTTTCACAAATTGATTTCCATCAAAATAGTAGGGTTTCTATGTGCTAGATTGCGCACAGCTCAAAAAGATATAGATACCCGTGTGCTTCAAGGCGCTGAGTTTACTTGAAATCTCAGATCAGTTAGTAGGCACCCCTTTGGGTACGACATAACGAAGCCCTACGAAAGGAAATAAAAATGAAAAAAACAATCTGCAGTCTAGCAGTGGTTGCTGCACTCGTGTCACCAAGTGTTTTCGCTCATAAACAAGGTGACTTCGTTCTTCGTGTTGGTGCGGCGTCTGTCGTTCCAAATGACAGCAGCGATAAGATTCTTGGTTCTCAAGAAGAATTGAAAGTGGATTCAAATACGCAGCTTGGTTTGACGTTTGGCTACATGTTCACAGATAACATCAGCCTAGAGCTTCTAGCAGCAACACCATTCAGCCACGATATCTCAACAGATTTGTTAGGTCTTGGTGATATCGCGGACACCAAACATCTTCCACCAACGCTTATGGTTCAGTACTACTTTGGCGAGCCACAAAGTAAGTTCCGTCCATATGTTGGTGCAGGTCTCAACTACACCATGTTCTTTGATGAGGGTTTCAATAGCACGGGTAAAGGCGCTGGCCTTTCAGATCTTAAGTTGGATGACTCATTCGGTCTAGCAGCGAATATTGGTGTGGACTACATGATCAACGATCAATGGTTCCTCAACGCTGCTGCGTGGTACGCAAACATTGAAACAGAAGCAACTTACAAAGCAGGTGGAGCGAAGCAAAAAACCGACGTCAAAATTAACCCTTGGGTATTTATGATCAGCGGCGGTTACAAGTTCTAAGAAAAACCAGTAGTTACACGCACATTACTATTATTGGCATGACTTTGGGGGCGGTTACGGGGACTGCCCCTCTTTTTTATCCTCGTTTTGATTGCACATCATTTACTCAACTTAGCAACACGCAAAATTGGATCTTTACCTTGCAGATCATTTTATTGTCCGAAGATCGAAAAGTCCTACACTGATCACATAATTGAACAAGTGGACAATATAAATGAGCGACGACATCGCAAAGCATTCTTCCTCCAGATCTAAGCTGGTAAAAACTCTTTTCTTTACTCTCTGTGTTATCGCATTTGGTGCGATGTATTGGTCTTGGCAGTATTCAGACAGTCATCCAAGTACGGAAGATGCCTACGTTAGGGCAAAAATTTTGTCGGTAGCGCCTCAAGTAAAAGGCCAAGTGGTTTCTGTGGATGTCAAAGACTTCCAATCTGTTAACAAAGGTGACCTACTGCTGAAGATAGATTCACGCCCATATCTGTTGGCAGTGAAGCAAGCAAAAGCGGTATACCAATTGGCGGTCCAGCAACATGACGTTGCCGATAAGCAGGTAACTGAAGCCGTTGCGGGCTTAGATGCGGCGCGCTCTAACCTGACAGAAGCGCAAGTAGAGTACAAACGTACGGATTCCCTAGTGAAACGCAAACTGGCGTCGGACCAAGATTTAGATACGGCGAAAAACAAACTAGCCAATGCCCAAGCGAGCCTAGAGCAAGCGCGTGCGATGGTAGAAAAAGCCATTGCGAACCGTGGTGAAGAAGGCGCAGAGGCTGCGGTTGTTCAACAAGCGGCCGCACAGTTAGCGCAAGCGGAGCTGAACTTGAGCTACACCGACATTACGTCACCAGTGGATGGCATTGCCGGTGAAATCAATACGCACGTGGGCTCGGTTGTTAGCATGGGTCAAACGCTGTTCCCTGTGATTTTAAAAGACAGCTATTGGGTACGCGCGAACTTTAAAGAAACCGATCTTACTAATATTAAAGCTGGCATGCATGCGGATGTGGTGATTGATATGTACCCAGACGTGGTGTGGAAAGCAACGGTAGAACAACTGTCGCCTGCGAGTGGTACATCGTTCTCCTTGATGCCACCAGAAAACGCAACGGGTAACTGGGTCAAAATCAAACAGCGTTTCCCTGTACGTTTGGCATTAGAAGTACCAGCCGATGCGCCGCAACTTCGCGTGGGTGCGAGCTCAGAAGTCACCATTGATTTGCAAAGTAGCGTGCAATGAGTCATCAAATTACGGCAGGCAAACGGGGGATTGCCACCGTCGCCGTGATGCTTTCTGCCATCATGGTGTTAATCGATATGACCGTTGCGAACGTGTCGCTATCGCACATGATGGGCGCATTGGGCGCAACGGCAGACCAAATTACTTGGGTGCTGACGGGTTACAGCATGGCGGAAGCGATCTTCATTCCGATGACCAGTTTCTGGGTGTCGCGCTTTGGTGAACGCAAAGTCATGCTGGTTGCCGTGATCGGTTTTGTGATTGCCAGTGCGCTTTGTGGGCAAGCACAGTCTCTTGAAGAGATGGTGCTATTTCGCATTATCCAAGGCGCTTTCGGCGCGTCGGTGATTCCATTGGCGCAGTCGACGTTAGTGCAGATTTATCCGTATGAGCAAAAAGGCAAAGCGATGGCGATTTTCTCCATCGGCATTTTGCTTGGTCCTATTTTGGGCCCAGTTGTGGGTGGCGTGATCACCGACAATATCAACTGGCGCTGGATTTTTTACATTAACTTGCCATTCGGTTTGATCTGTACCTCTTTGATTTATCGCTATATCCATATCGACAACAAATCCAAACCTAACTTTGACTGGTGGATCATCGGTTACATGGCGTTAGGTGTGGGCGCGTTGCAGTTTGTGTTGGATAAAGGTAACGAAGAAGACTGGCTCAACTCACGCATGATCCAGACGGCGATATTGCTCGCAGTCATGGGATTGGTGATGTGGATTTATCGCAGTTGGAAAACCAAAAGCCCAATAGCGCCATTATGGCTGCTTAAAGACCGAAATCTTATGGTCTCGTCGCTGATGATTGCTGTGGTGTCGATGGCGATGTTTGGTCTGACGACTCAACAACCGATGTTGTTGGAAAGCTTGCTGAATTATCCGGTCTCAACCACTGGCTTGTTAATGGCACCGCGTGGATTGGCGTCAGCGGCGATGTTGATTTTGGTGATTAAGCTCAATCCGCAATTCGATCCCAGAATCAAAATAGTCTTTGGCTTGAGCTGCATCGGGATTGGTAGTTATTTGATGACGCAATACTCACTGCAGATCGATACATTTTGGATTGTGATGCCGAGTATGATTCAGGGGATGGGGCTTGGTTTAACCTTCTCGACGCTGTCCACCTTGGCGTATTTAACGATTCCGAAAGAGCAATCTGTCGCGGCGGCGAGCATTTACAATCTGTTCCGTACCATTGGTAGTTCGTTTGGTATTTCTATCGCCACCACGTTCCAATATCGAGATAGTCAGCAGCAATGGCATGCGCTGGGAGAGGGTATTAATCCTTATAACCCCAACTTGCATGACTGGGCGGCCAATCAGGGGCTTTCCATTACTGACCCGGTTGCGTTAGACCAATACCAACAGATGTTGCAGCAGCAATCGCAAATGGTCGCGTTTGTGCACACCTTCCAGCTTGTGGGAGTGATGTTCGTGATCATGATGCCGATGCTGATTTTCATCCGGTCGCGTGAATAACAACAAGTTCAGGTGAACCGTGTAAGAGGACGCCTCTCAAGTTGTGTCAGCTTGAGAGGCATTTTTTATTGGACGGCGTCAGTGAAAGAAGGACGTTTACTCAAACGTCACTTCGTCAAAATGCGGATTGGCTTTGAGTGCGCGCATTGCGACTAATTGTTCAGTCGGGAAGGCGGTGTGCTCACCATCCATATCTAAAAACAAGCACTCTTGTCGCTGCATGTCGTAGCCTGTGTCGAACGCGTTGCCCTGATGAGTTTCACCATTTTTTAGCGTGATCTCGATAGGGAGCTTAAACATACAGGCGATTTCAATAAAATCGTATTGGCTGCAAGTCACCATAGTTTTCTCCTTTCAAACCGACGCAGTATTCAGAAGGTTTGAGAACCGTATCCTTAAATAGAAGACGTTTGATTGAAACTGAATCTTCATCTTACACCTCATTTTGGTCACGAAATAGACATACACGCACGTTTTAATAAACCTACTGTTGAGCGTTCGCAAGCGAGACAAAACTACGATATGTCTGAGACGATACTTAAGCGCACATACCTAACGAGTGAACAAAAGACACAAAAGCCAAGTTCACTGATTCCGCCTCAAACCTACCATGCGCAGTTGGCGCACCGTGTTCACCACTCGCCTCAATTTGAAAACGGCCGCGTTAAAAACGAGATGCCAAATGTGCCTAGTCCGCAATCATTCTGGCAGGTTTGTTGGAGTTATCTTGGTGGTAGAACGCCGTTGAGTCCTAACGAACATCTGCCACATTCCCCAATTCAACCCACGCAGTTTGCGCAGCGAAGTGAATCGATGCGCCTTACTTGGCTGGGCCATTCCACTATGCTGGTGGAGGTCGATGGCATTCGAATTCTGACCGATCCGGTATTTGATTACGCTTCTCCGTTCATCGCAAAAGCGTGGTTTGAACGCAATATTCCCAATACTCACGCCAGAGATTGTTTGCCGATTCCTGAAATTATCGTGATTTCGCACGATCATTACGACCATTTAGAAGCATCGACCATACGTTTCTACGCCGATAAACCCGTGACGTTTTATGTGCCCTTAGGGGTTGGCAAGCATCTGATAAAATGGGGCGTTTGCGCAGACAACATCGTGGAATTCGATTGGTGGGATAGCGTGCACTATGCTGGAATCGAACTGATTTGTGCGCCCGCTAACCATAATTCGGGTCGTACTTATTTCGATAAAAACTCGACCTTGTGGGCTTCTTGGATCATCAAAGGCAAAGAAGAGACGCTCTATTTTAGTGGCGATTCAGCTTACGATTCGCACTTTTCTGAGATCGCACAGCGATGTGGACCAATCGACATTGCCTGTTTGGAAGTGGCTGCCGATGTAAAAGGCCAAGGTTATCCGGTCGAAAACTGGGGGCACATGCAGGCTCATCATACCGTGCAAGCGTTTCGCGATTTAAATGCGAAAAAACTGTTGCCAGTACATTGGGCTACATACGAACTGTTTACTCACCGCTGGGACGAACCGATTTTAGATTTGCTTACCCATTGTCAAAAAGAACATATAACGCTGCTGACGCCAATGCCGGGGGAGAGTTTTTACGTTCATCAAGAACATATAAATAAACAATGGTGGCGAGAAAAAGAAATATGTGAGCCAGATATAATTTTGACTTAATAATATGATCTTACTTCAATAATTATTTTATAAATTAACCTTGTTATTTTCAGAATATAACAAGGTTTTTACTGGTCATTGAAATTAAAAATTTCCATAGGTTCACTTTCCAATTGTGATCTCACGCTTTTATAAATCGATTGGTGTCATTTTTTGATACTTTTCATCTGAAAATTTGCGCTCTTATCAGAAAAGTTTTAGTAAAAATCTTTGCCATCTTAATTTTACTCTTCAAAACAATTATACTGACTATTATCTTGATAAGCCCATAGAGAAATGGCCATAACTTGTTCAGGGTGGGTAAAATACATCCAGTTAAAGAAAAGTAAAAAATTTAATGGATAAGATATGTTTTACGCCAACAAGATAGAATATTGAGACCAAAATCACAAGAGTAGGACTCTCTTGAATTTATCATCATGGATGCTGAATAAATAAAATACAGGCATTGTTAGATGAATAATTCTGCAACGTATTTACTTGCTGCTTTACGAGAAAAAATAAAAGAAAAAGGCATTGGATATTCCGAGCTTTCTATTGGACTTGGAATCCCGCTTTCCACTATAAAAAGGCAGCTTCACAATACGTCTCTTGGTTTAGATAAAATCTTGTTGTACGCCACGCACCTTGATACGGATTTGGTTGAGTTATCCATGCGAGGTAAGCAACTGCAGCAAGAGAGTGAACAGTTTATCACCGACACCAACAGTGAGATTTTTCATCAATATCCTCACTTATTTGATTTTCTTTATCTTTTGCGTCGACCTGAGTGGTCTTTAGAAGAGATCGCACGGAGATACCAGCTGAGTGATACTTCCGTTGCGCTCTATTTACGTGCACTAGAAATGATGGATTACATTGAACTGAAAGGGGATAAACACTATCAATTTAAAGATACAGGCCGCTTTATTTTTGAAGAAGGTTCAAATTTAGACACGCTATTTGCACAGCGCTTTCGTGAAGAAGTGTTTAGTCACGATATTCGACCCCCAATTTGTGTTGGACGTATTGCGATTACCGAAGAACAAGAAGAAAAGCTGGCAAATGAAGTGTACAACAAATTAATTGAGTTTGATGTTCAAAATAAAACCAGTGAAAACAGTCAACGACTAAAAAACGTTTTACTCACTTTTACACCTGGTAATCAGATATTTTTGGCTGACACAATTCCGAATATTAATGGCGATTTATTAAAAGCCATCACTATCGCTAAAGAAAAATAAAAGAATAATTATCGGAAGCTTGTGCTTATTTAGTGCGAGCCGGGCTTCTGCACACTAAAAACACTCATTTATATAAATGAGAATATAAAAATAACGTAAATAATAGGGAAAAAGTATGTTTAAAAAGAGCACACTTGCCATTCTGATCGGGGCTACTATTTCGCTTGTTGGATGTGGTTCCAATGATAAAACTGAAATCCGTTTACCACAGGCGCCAACTTCGGAATTTACTAACGTGATTGATCGTACTGGTAATCCAACTTACCTGCGTGATTACGACAGTTATTCGAACCTGAAGTACAACGCGTTGACGGATAACGGCGCGTGGCATGGCCATTTGCTACCTGAAGATGCGGCGGGTTATGGCGCTTTCGGCGGTATTATGCAAGTGACGCAAGAGTACGCGCATTTTATGTCTGGCCAAACGTTCGACAAGCTCACGTTGACCGACAAAGTGAGTGGCCAAACTTACGACTTATCGAACGCAGAAGCGAAAGTCTATTCCATTCCAGGTGCGTTAGTGCAGGTGTTGGACTTGGAGGATATTCACGTGCAAATGGTGCTGCGCTTCGTCACTGATCGCTCTTCGCTGGTGGAAACGCTCATCACTAACAAAACTGATCGTGATATGAACTTGGCGTTGGAGTGGGACGGCGAGTTGGTGAAATACGCGCTGTCGACGCGCAAAGACCAAACCGTTGCGCAGTACTACCCAGATTACAAGCGCCAGATTTCGACCATCGAGAGCGGCATTAAAATTAACTTTAGCGAGATGAAAGACAACTGGGCGATCCGTAATGATCGCGATGCCGAGTTCCGCATTACTCGTTCTCTACCGACGAAGACGTTCACCAACGAAACCTCATTCAGTTCTACCGCGGAGATGAGCCTACCAGCTGAGCAAACATCGGCGGTTTATACGGCGTATTCTAACCTGCATAATGCGAAAGAAGTGCAGTCAGAATCGTTGAAATTGCAAGATGTATTGGCGAATCCAACTCAATACATGGAAGCGTCGAAAGCGCGTTGGGACGGCTATTTAGCGAATGGTCTTATCAACAAAGAAGCGACAGCAGACCAAGCTCGCGTAGCGGTAAAAGCGATGGAGACCCTAAACGGTAACTGGCGCTCTGCGGCGGGCGATATTGAACAAGCGACAGTCACGCCATCGGTCACTGCGCGTTGGTTCTCTGGTAACTTAACGTGGCCGTGGGATTCGTGGAAACAAGCGTACGCGATGGCGCATTTCAACCCAGATGTTGCGATGGACAACATTCGCACGGTATTCCAAGAGCAAGTTCAAGCTGATGACAAGATCCGTCCGCAAGACAAAGGCTACTTGCTGGATGTGTTGACGTACACCAAACCTGTTAGTCGTGGTGGTGCTGGCTCTGAAAACTGGAACGAACGCAATACGAAACCATCGTTGGCGGCATGGTCTGTGATGGAGGTGTATTACGCTCTCGTGAACCAGTTTGATCGCCCAGAAGACGCGCAAAAATTCATTGATGAAATGTATCCGAAGTTGGTGGCATACCACGATTGGTGGCTATCCAACCGCGACCACAACCAAAATGGTGTGCCTGAATACGGCGCGGCAGTGGACCCAGCACACAACACGGAAGAAGGCGTGATGTACGTTTGGGTAGAAACGCGCGATCCTAACTTCACGACCATTATTCCAGCAGAAGACATCATCGAGCAAAACGGTAATTCTTATAAAGTAAAAGGCATGGCGTCTTACAATAAGATTCTCGATGAAGTGGATTACATGACGATTCACGTCGGCGCACAAGAAGCGGCGGGCTGGGAATCGGGCATGGATAACGCGGCTCGTTTTGGCTTTATCTACAACATCCACAATATGAATTCGCAAGCTGAAGACATCAGCAATCCAGACAAAAATGTGGATCAACTTGGTCGCTACGCGGCAAGTGCGTACGGCTTTGATAACAGCATCAAGCTGGAAGGCGAAGAGTGGGTGTACAGCAATACGTCAGCGGAAAACTTAGCGAAACTCGATCTTGCGAAGAAAGATTGGGAAGTTCGTTTTGCAGAAAATCGCACCAACAATAATGCTGCGGACGGCGAGTTGCTTGGCTTCTCTATGCTGCAAGAATCGGTGGATCAAGCCTCTTACATGTACTCAGACAACAAATACTTAGCGGAAATGGCGAAGTTGGTGTCCGATGGCGTAGAAGGTAAAGATCGAGCGCAAGAATTCCTAAATGGCGCGGAAAAAATCAAGACTTACATTAACCAATGTATGTTTGATGAAAGCACAGGATTTTTCTACGACATTCACTTAAATGTGGCTGAAGATGGCACTACTCCTGCGCCTCTTGCAAATGGCTGTGCGGGTTTGCCGATTGTAGAGCGTGGACGTGGCCCTGAAGGTTGGTCGCCGCTGTTTAATGGTGCAGCAACGCAAGAGCATGCCGATAAAGTGATCGCGGTGATGCGTGATCAAGACGAGTTCAACACGCCAGATAAATTCCAAGGAACGGGAGTGCCTTTGCCGACCGCATCGCAAACCAACCCTGCTTACGGTAAAGATGTGTACTGGCGTGGTCGCGTGTGGCTAGACCAAGTGTACTTTGGCTTCCGTGCGATGGAAAACTACGGCTACAAAGAAGAAGCGATTGCAATGGCGAATGAGTTGTTTAACAACGCAGAAGGTATGACGGGTGACATGCCAATCCGTGAAAACTACAACCCAGAGACGGGCGCGGTACAAGGTGCGTCGAACTTCTCTTGGTCTGCGGCGCATTTGTACATGATGTACAACGGATTCTTCAAAAACTAGATCGCACACATTAGGCGCTTTGGATGACCCCCCTAGCATTCGTAGCGCTTAACGAACGATAATTCATTGATAAATAAGACAAACTGGACTGTATTGGCATATTGGCAGTCCGGTTTTTTTATGTCTCTTGTCATACAGATTTCAGTGCTGGGTCAGGGCGTGTTGCCAAATCGAAAGCATCTCTTCACTAAACAAGTAAAAGCGCATGTCGAGTGCCGCGTATTCCGGTCTTTGGCAAACGGCCATCGCGACTTCTGCTGCTTCTTGAAGTGGGTAGCCATACACTCCGCAAGAAATCGCAGGCAGCGCCACACTTTGGCAGTGGTTGGCGAGCGCGAGATCCAGCGAACGTTGATATGCAGATTCCAACACCGCCTTTGGATCGGCGAATTTATCGTAAATTGGGCCAACGGCATGAATGACGTAACGCGCGTTTAAATTGCCAGCCTCAGTAATGCGTGCGTCACCAAACGGGCATCGAATACCGTCGACATCATCAACGGCATAACACGCATTGATAAGCGCAGGCCCTGCTGCGTGATGAATGGCACCATCGACGCCACCTCCGCCGAGCATTCTCGGGTTTGCTGCATTCACGATGGCATCGACATGTGCGGTGGTGATGTCGCCTTGGACTAACGAGATCGCGTTCATTTTTTTGAGCCTTCTACAATGATGAGAAACAAATGGTCAGTAACACAGTTAAGTGTAGCTTACTCATCAATGACTTGAGGTTTTAACTCGACGACATTTCCTTCCGGATCATGTATATAGAGTGATCTACCGAACCCTTGTGCTCCATACCGCTTCGCAAACTCTTCGGTTTCAATGCCGTTCGAACGCAGATATTCCAGTATTTCATTTTCGCAAAAAGGCGCTAGTTGCAGGCAAAAATGGTCAATATTACGACCATTTTGAACTGGTGGCTTTCCGCCAAGTTGCCCTAACTCGCTGTCCACCGTCACCACATCAATCAATGCGTTACCAGCCCTAAGCTGGGTTAAACCAAGCTCCATTACTTCGCGCTCGACAGGGCAGCCCAAAATATCTCGATAGAAATGCAACATGGCGTCGAGGTTGCACGTTCTTAGCACAACATGATCAAGTGCTTGGATTGCGATTGGGTTGTTGGTGGGCATGCTTCACTCCTTTTGTGCGGTTATGGAAAAGTATACGACCTGAACGTCCATATTGATCGTTAAGCCATTTTTAACATATGCACATTTGGTCATAAAGAGTGCACTTAAGTAGAGAGAAAGAGTTTTTGGCGAAACGCCTTGATGTGCGACCGCGTCAGGCGTTTAGGCCTGTAGCAAATTGGTCACGCGCCCAAACTCGCAGACGTTGATGGGAAGTACTCGATTCATCTCGTTTATGGAAAATCAGTTTATAGCTGACCAGCTCGGAAAACATTGGAGTTTTAATGACTTGCAGATTCAAAGCCGATTGCCATTTCTGCGCCAAAGACAGGGGAAGCACGCCTAAGCAATCGTGTTTCGCCACATAAAGCATCATGCCAGAGAGTGATGTTGTCATCATTTCCACAGAACGCTCTTGCAGCCCTGGCTGGTGAATTTCGGTGTTGCTAACTGGGAAGTCTTCGTCTCCGACAAACCGACAGTGCTTTTCAGAATAAAACTGTTCTTGTTCGATTTTTCCTGCGATACGTGGGTGATCTTGACGACAAATCACCACCATTGGCTATTCAAAAACTGATTCACTGATAAACGATGGGTCATGAATGGTCGTTGGGCTAATAATCAAATCGATCTGTTTAAGTCGTAGATCATTCAATAACGAAGGTAAATCCGTATCGGCGCAAATGCTTATCGTGTTGGTTGGTGTGATGCGGTGGATCAGCGCTTCGTTACAGATCAGGCGGAAAGTGCTTTGATCGGATATGGCATCATTGATCATCGCAAACGCCTGATGAAATTTAGGTAGCAACTGATGCGCTACAGAAGTGAGTTTGATTTGTCGCCCATCCTTCACAAATAACGATTTGTTGGTTTCTTTTTCCAAACGCTTCATGGATGCGCTAATCGCTGGCTGAGTTAGCCCTAGGTGCTCTGCAGCGCGAGAGTAAGATTGATATTCAGCAACAATTAAAAAGGTTTGGATTAGATTAAAATCCATACGATACCTAAATAAAAATAATCACTAGATTGAGTGGGTGGCTCTTTGATTTTTGGGCTTGATGTTCGCCCTAGACACCCACCTTGAAATAAGCCCCCTTAACGCACTTACGAGCTAAGGAGGCGACAGAGCAGTGGTTCGTTAAAACGAATTATTTAACTACTTTGATTTCAGGCATTTGATACTCACCACTTTGGATTACATCGTCTGCGCCGTAGAAACGCATGATGGCGTAGAACGGTTTTTCAGGTACTGGCAAGAAGTTTGGATCGTCTGCACGGCCTTTTTCGTTCGCACTCATGTAAATGGTGTAGTAACCGTCTTTGTCCGCTTTCATGGTTCGGTCGCCACGACTGTGACGGTTTAGGTCGTTTTTCGCCATCAAACGGTTGTCGTTGCCGTAAATAGTAACAGACCAGAATTCGCTGACGTTCGGCGCTTTAAAGCGCATCACGTAATCATGCTTCGAACCATCCAGTTTTTGACCAGTGCTGTCGAAATCTGATTTACGGTAAGACGCTTCGATAGGTGGTAAGCCCCACTGACCGAGGTAAGTACCTTCTGCAAAAATATCGCGTGGCGCATCACCCAAGGTATCGCGTGTACCAAGCAACGTACGAGCATCTGTCATTTTAGGCGCAAGTTCGACGAGGTGTTCCATGCCTTTCTTCTCACCAATTTTTGCCAGTTTTAGCTGCTCAGGTGTGAAGTCAGTTTTGCATGGTTCAACGCCGATAGATTGGTATTTGTCCAACCACTGTTTGTCCGCATTGCCCATCGAACCATCACATAGCACGAAGTTCACGCGTTCAAGCCATGTTGATTTTTTTGGACCTGGGTACGTTCTTTGTACTGGTTTTGGCCCGTTCTTACCTAAATATTCCGATAGGGTACGAATGTTCCATTGGTCCATGTAGTTAAGCGCGACTTTTGCATCTTCGTCATTCACTGCCATGATGCGACCCATCAGCTTCACAAGATTGCTGTCTACGCGGACCACTTCGTCGACAGACGCTGGCACTTCACCTTGCCAATCTTGTGCTGCAAACATGAACTGGCCACCTTTTGTGCCGCGAGTACGAGAACTGAACGCTGCGTTGGTGTAATGGCCCATGTCCATTGTGTGCAAGATCCAGTAACGGCCTTCATCCATATCAGGCACGCTCACAATGACAGGTTCTGCAGCAACATCTAACCAGCCCATAAGGTGAAGCGTATCGTTATTAATGGTTGGGTGAGCGGTGTAAGAGTCATCAGCTAGAGCACGAATATTCTGAAAGCGGTTCAGTGGATAGTTGTTTTCTACCGCCGTGTGATAGAAAAACTTGTACGCTTCATCAATTGAGTAGCCGTAGATATAAGCATCTTCTGCAAGATCAACATTGGTGTTAGCCGCAAATACAGAGCTGGCTCCTAGCGCTGATAATCCCAATAGAGTAACGAGTAATTTTTGTTTCATGGCTGGTTTCATCCATTTGTTTGTGAGGATATGTTTCCAGCTAAGCTTAGTCGTTAACCCGTTTATTACAGAAATGAATTGTGAGTATTTAGTCTATATCAAAAGTGATATGGTTTGAGAAAAGCTAAAGAGATAACGTTGATGAACTTTGATTACAATTTGCTCAAGGTGCTGGCAGTGATTCTTGAAACACGCAACACCACAACGGCTGCGGAGCGTTTGTGCACCAGCCAGCCTGCTGTGAGCCGAAGCTTGCGTAAAATTCGGGATTTATTTAACGACGACATTTTAGTGCGCAAGGGCACCAATATGGAGCTCACGCCGAAAGCCGAAGAGATCAAAGCGCAGCTTTCTGGGATCATCAACGACATCGACAAGCTAGTGAATGTTTCTCATAGTTTTGATCCCGCGATCGAAAGCTGTGTTCTGCGTGTTGCGATCAACTCGTCCATTGCGCAATGGTTTTCTGCCGCGTTTACTCAGCTGCTAGCCAAAGAAGCGCCGTTTATGAACTTGGTGATCGAAGACTGGACGGAAACCACGCCAGACAAAATCGATGCGGGTGAAATCGCTTTTGGCATCAACTATTTCCCTATGGAATTGCCGAAGCATCTGGTTCAGAAAAAAGGCGGGCGGGACGACTTTGCTCTGGCCTGTCGCGCGACGCATCCGCATGGTGGCAAACGCATGTATTTGGATGACATTTCAGAGTACGCGTACGCGGTTCACATCATCCAACATTGGAATGAAAAAGAAGATCACATCTCGCGCTTATTACAGCCTTTTTCAGTTGTCCCAAGAATTCAACTGCGTACCACGCACATCAACACCATTTTGAATTTGGTTGCGGATAGCGATGTGCTGTTTCCTTGTTCGCGTCACTTGATCAATCAGTTAGATAAGCGTTTTTCTTTTATCGAATTTGATGACGCGCTGCCGAAATTAGAGGGTAACTTCGGTTACGTTTACAGCGTAAAGCGCCGTAATGATCCGTTGATATTGTGGGTTAACAATACCGTTGAATCGTTGATGAAGTCGTTAGGCATTGAGTCGTAACAATGGTTGGTGAAACGGTTTGAACAACCGGGTTCAGTAACGCACTGATCCCGGTTGTGTTGCATGATGTAATTACTCGTATTCAGAAGCGTAAGTTTCTTCATAAGTGTGCGAGTAAAGCTCGAACAGGTTGCCGAATGGGTCTTCTAGATAAACCATTTTCGCAGGCTTGTTATCGTCTTCTGGGTGGTAACGCATGATGTCCATACGAACTTTGCCACCAAACGCTTCAGTGCGCTTGATTGCACCTTCAAAGTCGTCCGTCTGCAAACAGAAATGGAAGATACCGATGCGAGAAAAATCCACTTCATGGCGCTCTTGACGCTCTTTCATTTCAAATAACTCAAGTCCGATGCCATCGCTTGTCACTAGATGCGCGATGTTGAAGCCTTTAAAGCCCTTACCAAAGACCGCAATACACATTCTGCCAATTGCGGTTTCGCGTTCTTCAATCACTTTCGTGTTACCCATAACGACTTTTAGACCAAGCGCTTGTGTGTAAAACTCAACCGCTTTATCCATATCTCCGACCATAATACCGACATGATTCATTTTCATTTGTTTGCTCCCAACATGTGTGCTTAAACGTTGTTTTGTTTCGATGTGGGAGAGTATATGGCGCGGTTTTAATTACATGAAATTATCATAAATTATAAAAATAATAATTTTGTGTAATCATTATGAGCGGGGTTCGAGCTAATTGGCTAATGCCTCAACAGCTTGCTGTACCGAGGTGAAGTGAATTTTGATGATGCACCTTTGTGCGAGACTAAACTCATGCGACTGGATGAGCGACGTAACTTCCTCGACGGACAGAGTGCGTTCTCCCGGTTGTAAAACGGTGGTGTTCGAATCGTTGTATTGCAACCCGAACGTGTTGCCATTTGAGTCAATTACGTAATCATCTGGCCCCCAAATGAGCGCTTCGCATTCGGAATCAAGATCGGCATGAGAACGCAAATAGATAAGTTCATCGTCGCCATCGAGTTTCAATAAACATGGCCATGTAACCATGGGGCCTCCAGTGTAGTGGCTAAAATTGTTTCAATGTCTGAAAGGGCAAGGTGAGCGCTGGCATTCAAGGTGTTGGCCTTAAACCGCAGTCAAAAATTACGTGTGTTGAGCAATAATCGAAAACAGCTCGTCAACCGTTCTTGCCACGTAATCTGGTTGCACGCTCCAACGCTCTGGCATCGCGCCGCTGTACGCTGCTGCAACGGCAATCACCTTACTTTGGCCACCCAACTGCTGTTCGATGTTGCGTGCGAATTGCGTGTCGGCTTCATGGTCACCGATGTACATCAGCTGTCTATTTTCTGCGCGACCAAAAATCGACTCAACGCATTTGATGCCACTGTACGCATCGGGCTTTTGGTGCCCATTCGAGACGTCATCATACCCGACGATGGATTTAAACGGCGCGCTGATACCGTTGTCGGACAGCACTCGACGAATATTGCTTTGTGAGTTTTGAGAGCAAATGCCGTGAGTCAGCTGTACAAACTCTTTAATGACGCCATCAATGCCTTCAAACAGGGTTACTGGTGTTTGGTTTTTCTCTTGATGCTCTGCCCATAAACCGCCAGCTTGTAGCATTTCATCATGGGACATGCCGTAGTAATCCACGTAGAGCTCTTGCCAGTTTTTCGCCGCGTGGTTTGCGTAGTGATAGTTGGCTTCTGAATGGAGATATTTCGGTAAATTATCGCCAGTTAAATGCGGGGCAACGATGGATAAGATCGCTTTGGTGATGTCGATGTTTTTCGGTACAGAGTTTACGAGTGTCCCATCGTAATCCCACAATATGGCGTCTAATTTCATTCAACGTTCTCGTTGTTATTGATGGTTAAAAACTGGAACCGGGTTGCTGCAAAAATGCTAACTCTTCAGGTGTGCTTTCTCTACCCAAGATGGCGTTGCGATGTGGGTAACGTCCAAATTGGTCGATGATGGCTTTGTGTTTTAGCTCAAAATCGTAGTTATTTTCAAGCCCTGGTGCGCGAAACAATTTCTCAGCTTCGACATGAATTAGGCGAGATTCGCTGTGCATAAAAGGCATGTACAAAAAGCTTAGCTGCTCAGGCGCTAATTCTTGATCGTGTCCTAACCGAATTGCTTCTTGAGCCAATGCTAATGAGAGCGGGTCTTGCGCAAAAGCTTTTGGGGTGTTGCGATACACATTCCGTGAAAACTGGTCGAGCACGATGATTTCGGCCAATCGCCCTTGTACGCTGTCTCGCCAGCTAAAAAGCTCACAGCGAGCGGCTTGCTCTAATACAGAGGTAAATCGTGACGCAATATTTTTGTCCAGTTCTGGGTCGTTTTCAAACCAGTTTTGAGGCGTTAGCTCTTCGAACCAGAACTTGATGATTTGTTGATGCATGGCGCTTCCTTTTGTTGTGCCTTAATAGTAAAAAGCCAGAAGCGTGGCTTCTGGCTCTTGGCGTGTTATCGACCGTAAGTCTCTACGATGTAACGTTCAAAATCGTCACACATTTGTTCGTCAGAGATGACGTTGCTTGCCAGTTCTTTACTGCCGTCGACGACTTTAATCGTCGCGTTCAGTGAAGCAACTGGTGCTCGTTCTCGTGTTGCAAGTGAGTCGATTTTCTTCTGCTGTACTTCCCACGCTTGCTCTGGCGATAGATTACATACATCTGCCAAGTACTTAGCATTGAACCCCTCGCCAGTCAGGCTGAAAATGGTTTCGTTGTGCGACAAATGATTGCCTGCGTGCCAGTAGTGTTTTGCCAGCAGTGGGCCAATTTCTGGGTTATCCGTCAGATAGCCAAACTTCTCAAGGAAGTATGCACGGGTCTGGTACACCGCCATGTGCGCGAGTAGGTAACCTTGATACGCACAAGCCGCTTCGTCGGATAGCAAATGTGGAATCGCCATCAGTGGGCGAGGGCTGCATTCCAAACCAAGGATCTGTTTTTCACAATCGCGAGCCAGCTTAGTGATGCGCTCTGGCGTTAACTCGTCATCGCTAAGTTGATATAACGCGCGTTCAAAGTACGGCACAACCAAGATGCTACGTTCTTCATAAGCTTTGAATGGCTGACGACTGTTGATCATCGCTTGAATGATCTCATCAGGAACCGGATTCCCTTCATCATCCAGTGCGTATTGTTTTAGCCAATCGGCATCGGTTAACAGGCTGTCACAGAACATCGACTGAGTTTCTGCATAAGCCATTGAAGTCGGCGCAAACTCCTGCGAGAAACAAGGCGCGTTCATTTTTACGTTCGCAAAGTGTGCTGCGTGGCCACCTTCGTGGAACAGCGTGTTAATGCCATCGTAGCCGCTGCCCACTTGGTCTGGTTTGGCATTGCTGGTGAAGTTCACCTGTGCTGCGACCCATTCGCCTTGATTGTAGAAAGAAGGGATCGGGCCGTGGCAGAACCCGTTCGGGTACTTACCTTTGCGGTCTAACAAATCCAGCGTTAGCGTCGCGCCAGAGTAATCAATATTCAGACGACCAAACGATTCTACCCAGCGTCTCAGAGATTTTGAGAACGGCACGTATGGGTCAAGGTCACGCATGACGTCACCCGCGAACGAGTAAACAAAGTTGAAGCCTGTTAGCGCGCTTGCGCCTTTCTCTTTCGCCAAGTTTTCTAAGCTGTTTAGGTGCGCATCTCGCGTGCGTTGTTCGAAATCTTCCAAAATCTCGAATAGCTGTTCAGAGCTCATCTTTTCCGTTTTTTGCACGGAGTAATCAAAGAAGGTCGCATAACCCAGTGAGCGAGCGAACTGGTTGCGCAGTTTGATCAGTTCTATAAAGCCGTTTTGCAGTAGCCATTGTTCAAGGTTCAGCAACGCTTGGTGAGCCGATTGGCGAACTTCTTCATGATTGTTGGTGCGAATGGTTGAGCTCAATACTGGCAGTGAACCTTCCACTTGCTCGCCGTTTTCATTGGTAAACGTTTGTACGTGGTTCTGTTTTTTCTCGAACAGCTCAGCTTCAAAGGCAATGAGCTGATTTTTCAACGCTTGTGCTTTTTCGCCCTCGATTGCGTGAGATTCAAACATCGCCAGCCAACCAGAAAGACCCGTAATGGTTTGCTGTTTCTCTTGTGGGTCGGTAATTGAGTCCGCGGCTTCAAGCTGTTGTTTGATGGCAGTAATTTGCTCGGCGTTGCTCAAAAAGCTTGTCCATGCGGTTTGTGCTTGCGTCGAGCCATCATGGTCATCGCTGATCCCCATGTAAGTTTCCCAAAAGAAATCTTCTTTGGTGCGGTGAATCGCGAGGTAACGTTGATTGAGGTCGTTGAGATAATCCGTTGCGGTCATTTTGATCCTTCAAATGGTTGGGAGTAGACCCCTAATTATTGCACGCTTGTTGATAATAAAGGAGGGACAAATTAATTTGCTGGTAGTGTACTGCGTAAACGTGATTTTACTATTTGTTTACATTTTAATGAGTTAGCAAGAGTTGTTACGAGTTTGGAGTGCGCAGTGTTAAGACTGGCACGGGTTTTACAGTTCATCAGTTAATTAATCTGCGAGGTGCTCTCGATGATCTTTGTCATGTGTAATAATATTTCTATATCGCGGCAGTACATATGGAAACGATATGATAAATAAGACAAAAGTTACGCTATTGGCGCTAGGTACGATTTTGGTTGGATGCTCTTCAGTCACGCCGCCAAGAAATGATGCGGTTGAGAACATTCAACAAAAGTGCTCTGTAATTTTAAGCAGTGATGTTTCAGGTGAACAGCGCTGGCAGACATACAACGGCTTGCTTGTAGAATATGCTGTGCATGGCATTAAAACTCAGGCGCAGTTAGAACGCTTTGAAGCGTTTGTGCAGCGAGTACAAAATGATGAATCTGGACAGTTAGTTACCGAGCTGATTGAAGTCACCGATTGGGGATGCTCAAACGGCAATTATCTTGAAGAGATGGGCTTGTTTATTCAAGAAGTTCAAAAGTAAAAAACCGAGCGTTAAGTCGCTCGGTTTTTCTGTTTATGGAGCGCTTTGTGCGCTGGCCCGTCAGGACGTTTACTCCTCTGGGTACTCGCCCATACCTTGCGTTTTACCTTCCGCTTTCCAATGCTCACCGGGGTCAAATGCTTCATCGCATAAATCTACGGTGTAGCCCATTTCTGTGATTTCCTTCAAAGTGAGATTATCTGCAATTTTTGCGACTTCACCCGATTTATTACGTAATTCCATGTTGTTTCCTCCTCTGTAGATAGACGAGCGGTATCGATGCACAGTGACGAATGCATCGGTGACCTTTGTTCTAAGTATATAACTCTCAGCTCAAAATGAGGGTTTAATCCATTTTTATCGTGTGGTTAATTGAGTAATGCTTTGAGCTGCTTCAGTTATTTTTAACTGTATCGTCGCGATAGTTGGCTATTTGTGATTTATTGAATGATTAAATTGTCAATCTGGAAAATCGAAATGGTTATTCTCGACCACTCCTTAGCACAGCAAATTGTCGATCGAACCATGTCCATCATTGGTCACAACGTAAATGTGATGAACTCAGCGGGCATCATCATTGGCAGTGGCGATCCAAAACGCGTTGGGCAAGTGCATGATGGCGCGGTATTGGCGTTGAATCACGGCGATTCGCTAGAGCTGAATGAGCAGCAATGTTTGACGTTGCAGGGTGTCAAACCCGGAATCAATATGCTGTTGAAATTGCATGGAGACGTGGTCGGTATTGTTGGTGTGACAGGCGAGCCCGAGAAAATTCGAGATTTCGCCAAACTGGTCAAAATGACCGCTGAATTGACAATCGAGCAAGCCGCGCTGGTGGAAAAATTTCAGTGGGACAGACGTCATCGCGAAGAGTTTATTCTGGCTTGGATCAATGGCAAATTGACCGATGAAGAGCTGAAAGATTGGGCGATGCGTCTTTCTATCGATATTACTCAACCACGGGTGGCAACGGTGATTGAAGTCTCGACGCCGTCCGCTTCAAAAAGCATGAAGAGTGTGCGCAATATTGTTGAGCTGCTTGAATACCCAGAGCGTAACAACCTCGTTGCGATTGTCTCAGTGAATGAAATTGTGGTGTTGAAACCGTGTCATTCCGCCAAGCTGTGGGATAGCCAAATCGAAAGTGAACGCATTGATAAGTTGATGTCGCGTTTAAGTGATCACGATTCGCATACGTTTCACATTGCGCTGGGGCAGCTGTTTAATGAGCCTAAAGATGTCGCGTTGTCATACCAAAGCGCGAAGCAGGTATTAGCTATTGGCAAGCAGTTCTACCCAGAGAAACGTAAGTACCTGTTCGATGAACTTCGTTTGCCTGTGCTGTTGGCGCCGTTGGCGGATATTTGGCAAGGTGAACAAATTATTGATGGCGTGAAACGGTTGAAAGAGAAAGACAAATCCGGGCAATTGCTGAAAACCCTAGATGCATTGTTTGAATGCAATGGCAATGTAACGGAATGCTCTAAAATGCTGTTTATTCACCGGAACACTCTGCGTTATCGGTTAGAAAAAATCACCGAGATAACAGGGCTGCCAACCACCAATTTTGTGGGGTTAGCGGAGCTTTATATTGCGACTCGGCTCTCAAAAATGGCGTGAGATTGTGCATTTGCACAATACGCGTCATTTTTTGACCACATCATTTGTCACTCCGCCTAAAGGAATTCGAAAGCAAACGATTAATAATTCATGCGTCCCTACATGTTGAGTGAGCCAACACGGACTCGCTCAGCAAAATAAGAATAAATGGAGTTATCATGAACCTAATATTAATCCTGCTCGGGGTGATCGCATTTATTGTGCTCACGACCACCAAATTCAAATTACATCCCTTTTTAGCGCTGATCATCGCGGCGTTCCTTGCGGCATTTGCTTACGGCTTACCGGCAGATAGCATTGCCAAAACCATTGCTTCTGGCTTTGGCGGCATCCTTGGTTACATTGGCTTGGTTATCGTTTTAGGTACCATTATTGGTGTTATTTTGGAGAAAAGTGGTGCGGCGATCACCATGGCCGATACGGTTATTAAAGTGTTGGGTGAGCGTTTCCCAACATTGACTATGAGCATCATCGGTTACATCGTTTCTGTTCCGGTATTTTGTGATTCAGGCTTTGTCATTCTGAACTCGCTCAAAGAATCACTCGCGAAGCGTTTAAAAACCTCAAGCGTTGCGATGAGTGTGGCGTTGGCTACTGGCCTATACGCGACGCACACGTTTGTGCCGCCAACTCCTGGCCCGATTGCCGCTGCGGGTAACTTAGGCCTGGAATCTAACCTTGGTTTAGTGATTGGTGTGGGTGTGTTTGTTGCAGCGGTTGCGGCGTTAGCGGGTATGTTGTGGTCGAACCGATTCCAGCATGTAGAACCAGATGGCATTGAAGCAGCAGAGGAAATTCAGCATGACTGGCAAGCACTCAAAGCGTCTTACGGCAAATTACCAACGGCAAGCCAAGCATTTGCTCCTATTTTTGTTCCAATCTTATTGATCTGTTTTGGCTCTATCGCGAAATTCCCAAGCTTACCGCTGGGCGAAGGTTTTGTGTTTGATGTTCTGACTTTCTTAGGACAGCCACTAACGGCGTTGGTGATTGGCCTGTTCCTTTCTGTTCGCCTACTCAAATCAGACAACAAGATTGAAGAATTTGGCGAGCGAATCAGCCAAGGTATTACGGCTGCTGCGCCTATTCTTTTGATTACCGGTGCGGGTGGTGCATTTGGCGCGGTATTAAAAGCAACGCCGCTAGGTGAATACTTGGGTACGACGTTATCGGCGCTGGGCGTGGGTATTTTCATGCCATTTATCGTTGCGGCTGCGCTAAAATCGGCGCAAGGGTCGTCAACGGTTGCACTGGTGACCACATCGGCTTTGGTTGCGCCTATGCTTACCCAATTGGGGCTAGATTCAGAAATGGGCCGCGTATTAACGGTGATGGCGATCGGTGCAGGTGCGATGACGGTTTCTCATGCAAACGACAGCTTCTTCTGGGTAGTTTCGCAGTTTAGCCGCATGTCGGTGGGCTTAGCGTATCGCGCGCAAACCATGGCTACGCTCGTTCAAGGTGTCACGGCAATGGCATTGGTGTACATTTTGAGTCTCGTTCTCTTATAAGTCTCTGGAAATACGTATGAAAGTGGTAATTGCACCTGATTCATTTAAAGAAAGCTTAACCGCCAAACAAGTGAGCGAGGCGATCAAAACGGGTCTTGCTCGCGTATGGCATGGTGCCGAATTTGTTACGGTTCCGGTCGCAGACGGTGGCGAAGGCACGGTTCAATCTTTGATAGATGCAACTCAAGGCGAACAAGTCTTTACAACGGTGACCGCGCCATTAGGGAATGATGTTGAAGCGTTTTATGGCATCCTCGGCGACGGCGAAACCGCGGTTATTGAAATGGCGGAGGCCAGTGGGCTGCACCTTGTGCCGAGTGACGCTCGCGACCCAAAACTGACCAGTAGCATTGGTACCGGACAGCTGATCAAACACGCGCTAGACCGCGGTATTCAACGCTTAATCATTGGTTTGGGCGGCAGCGCTACTAATGATGGTGGCGTGGGCATGTTGACCGCGTTAGGGGTAACGTTTCTTGATGAATCTGGTCATGCAATTACCCCAAATGGAGGTGGGTTAGCGGCGCTTGCCTCCATCGATATTTCTGGTCTTGACCCACGTTTAGCAACTTGTGAAGTGTTGGTAGCATGCGATGTTGACAACCCACTCTGTGGCGACAAAGGCGCGTCGGCTATCTTTGGCCCGCAAAAGGGAGCGACGACGTCAGACGTCACTCTGCTCGATAACGCATTGCGCAAGTTTGGCGAGTTGACGGAACAAGCGACGGGTAAGCACGTACTGACGCGTGAAGGCGCAGGTGCTGCTGGTGGTATGGGGGCGGCCTTGCTCGGGTACACACCGGCACGTTTGCAACCGGGAATTGAGATTGTGCTTGAAACGGTCAAGCTTGCTCAGCATGTTGCGGATGCGGATATTGTATTCACAGGCGAGGGTCGAATCGATCATCAAACCGCACATGGCAAAACGCCGATGGGAGTTGCTCAGGTGGCCAAGCAGTTTGATTTACCAGTTGTTGCATTGGCTGGTTGTGTGGGCGACAACTATCAGGCGGTTTATGAGTGCGGCATTGATGCGGTGTTTGCTTGTGTACCAAGGGCGATGAGCTTATCTGAGGCCATGAAAGAGGCCGACGTCAACGTTGCCAATTTAGCCGAAAACGTCGCGAGAATGTGGCAAATTAAGTCGCACTGAGGGCGATAACGATACGAGAAAACTCCACCTTTGCGTGGAGTTTTTTGTTGTTACCAGTCTGCGTATGCGGGCATAAGTTCATTTAGCAAGAGCGAGTTAACGAACATGCTTTGCTATCAACTTTGCCAGTGTTTGCATCGCGTGAATCCAATCGGTTTCACTACCAAAGTTTGCCACGCTGAGGCGCACGCAATGTCGATATTGCTCTTGAGTGCCAAATACGGTGCCGGGAAGTAGGCTGATTCTGTGCTTATTGCACGCTTGATACAACGCATAGCTGTCCGTTTCTTTGGGCAGGCGCAACCAAAGCAAGAACGAACCTTGCACGGCGTTGATCTGGTATCGATTTTTTAGAGATTCGTATTCATCCAAGTATTGATGAAGCATCTGGATAAATCGGCGCATGTTGTTTTGATAAACCCGACCCATTCGCGAAGTATGCGTTCGATACTTACCGGACGTTAGAAACGTTGCCACGGCTGATTGCATCAGGTTCAAACTGCCCATGTTCTCACACAGTAGATATTGCTCAATTTGATCTCGATATCGCCCCGCCAACATCCAACCAATTCTCAAACGCGAATCGAGCGTTTTGGATAACGAATTCACGTAAATTACGCGTTGCTTGTCATCGAGCAACCTCAAGCTTGGCAAAGGCTTGTTATAACTTAACCCACCAAATACATCGTCTTCGATAATAGGAACATTGCCGGACGCCAATAGCAATTGCCGGCGCTTTTCTAGCGGCATCATGGCACCAGTTGGGTTGGTGAAGTTTGGCGTTACGATGATCGCTTTTATGTCCCATGCCGCCATTGCTTTTGCTAAGGCTTCGGGGCACATACCGTCTCGTGGGCAACTCGGAATTTCCACCACTTTTAGGCCGAGTGATTCGAGCATCAATAAATTACCAAAATAGCAAGGTGACTCCACCGCGACGATATCGCCTTTTTGTGTCGTTGCGCGCAGCGCTAGGCTAATTGCTTGCTGCGCGCCGTGCGTCACCATGATCTCATCCAACTTGGTTGGTGTGCCCAAATCTTGTGTGGTTTTCGCCAGTTGTTTGATTAAGAGGTGATCACCGGGTGGTAATTGGTAATGGCTCGGTACATGCGTTTGCTGGCGGCTGTGGCGGCCAATCTCGGCGTACAAGCTTTTGATCGCGGGGGAGTCAATGTTTGGGTGGGCAGAGCCTGCGGGCAAACGCTCTTGGTATTCAGGGTACGTGAGGATTTCTTTGCAGATCGAGAGCAAATCCACGCGAGTCGGATCCGGAATTGAGCGAGAGGTCGGCAAGGCGATTTTTACTCGATAACCCGACTTGGGAACCGAGTACACCAAGTTTTGCGCTTCCAGCTCTTGATACGCACGAATCACGGTGTTTTTGCTGACGCTTAATTCTTGGCTCAATGAGCGAATGGAAGGCAGTCGATCATCCACTTGGTAAACGCCAAAATTGATGGCTTGTTTAAGGTGCTTTTCCACCACGAGGTACTTATTCCCTTCACCGCTTTCCAATAAATCTGTACCCATAAAAACACTTCCATCTGTCACTTTTTGAAAACACTGTACCTAATTACATTAACAGTATCTCAAAACATAAAACAAGCGTGAGTGAGGCGATCATGTTAATCCGAGCCATCCCTTTTGTATTTGTCATCCTTTGGGCTTCTGGATTTGTTGGTGCGCGTTTTGGTTTGCAGTATGCCGAGCCAGCGACACTACTTTCTATCCGTATGGCATTCAATGTCTTACTGTTTTTGGTTCTTGTGGCGGTATTGCGCAGAAGGTTGCCGACAGGAAGCGATTTCTGGCACAGCTGTGTGGTGGGTGTGTTGATCCATGGCTTCTATTTAGGCGGCACTTATTTCGCTATTGATTTGGGTATGCCAGCAGGGCTGAGTTCGTTGTTGGTGGGCATTCAGCCGATTTTAACCGCGGCTTTGCTGGTGGTGTTTGTTCGTGAGGAATTTAAACCCTCGCAATGGCTGGGTTTGGCTCTTGGCTTTGTCGGCATCGCCATGGTGCTGATGGGAAACATGGAGTGGCAGTCTGAGCAACATAAGTTCTTAGCCATTGGAGTCTGTTTACTGTCTTTGGTTGGTATCACGTTAGGGACGCTGTATCAGAAAAAACATTGCCAACAGGTGGATATGGTTGGTGGTGCGACGGTGCAATATTTGGCCGCACTCATCATGTTTTTGCCTGTTGCGATGCAGTTTGAAACCATGCAAGTTCAGTGGGAACTGGAGTTTATTTTGACCGTGTTGTGGTTGGTCGTCGTGCTCTCTTGTGTGGCTATCCTACTGCTGCTGTACATGGTGAGAAATGGCGCGTCTTCGAGTGTGGCGTCTGTGTTTTACCTGGTGCCGCCAACAACAGCGATTCAAGCTTGGCTCGCGTTTGGTGAGTCGTTTGATTGGATGGGCATTTCTGGCTTTGTATTAGCGGCCACGGCGGTCTATCTAGTGGTTAAAAAGCCAGAGCTGACGATAAAAAAATCGGTTCAAACAGAATATACCTAAATTGGGTAGGGACATTCACGTGCCAGTGAGTACAATTCTGCTTCATCTTAATCCGTGGAGCAGAGTGATGACGTTAAAGCCAGATCGAATGACCGCGATGCGTAATATCATCGAGCAAGTAAAAGCTGAGCTACCGATTTACGAACCGGAAACCTTTGTGTGTGGGCCGGAAGGGCAGTGCATCGGCTGTCCAAAGAAATTATTAGAAATGGTCGATTCAGAGGTTACTTATTGGGAGTCGGCAATGGAGCGGGGTGTGATTCCGCAGTTTGATGAGATCCGTCGTTTCGGGAAGATGTGCACTAACGTACGTCGCGGACTTGTTCGTAATAACGTTCCACTACTCGGGTAATCTACTTCAGTAAATAAGTGATTGATAAATAAAGTCCTAAAATTGACACATAAATGTGTGCGTTTGCATAGTAACTTGGCGAGCGGTCTCAACTTTGGCCCATGACTCTTGTTTGTCATCTACTAGGGCTTTAAACGTTTTAAATCAGCGATATATTGGCAAGGTCTCACATGGATGTGAGGCAAACGACCATTCATTCTGCTGAGATAAAAAAGTGAGATTAAAGGGATTTACGCTGATGGAAATCACCATAGTGCTCGCCACTTTGGCTTTCATCGCTTTGGCTGCGTTGCCAACACTACTCCACATTCATCGCCAAGCCTATGCGTCGATGTTACACAGTTCCAATTCGTCATTGGGTACCGCGCTTAAATTTTTTAACGCCCGAGTGGCGATAGACAATGCTGCCGAGCAAAACCAAGTCCACTATATTGATAGGAACGTAAAAACCTTAAGTGGTATGCCAGAAGCGAGCGCCAATAGCATTGGTGCGTTATTAGAAATCGATTTGCCGCAGAGTGGCGTGTCCAAAATTGATGTTCCCTGCAAAGGCAGTGACTTTTGTATTATTGGTCAGCAACACCCAAATAGTACCCACTTTGTGTCTATTCCCGATTATCAATTTGTCGACCAGTCAGGTCTTGATCGGGTGGTGTACATTTGGCCGCAAGGGTATACCTTGGCAGAAGAGGCATGCTATTTCTATTATGTAAATCAAGCATCCACAGAGTCTATCGTCCGAGGACACGTTACTGAGGGTTGTTAGGCGCGCTTAACATCATCTTCTGACTCATCAACACTTCGCCATTGGGGAGAGTGACTTCTCCTAGTTCACCATGGTGCTCAAATCCAAATCGTTCGTACAACGCTATCGCGGCAAGGTTGTCCTTATAAACATTAAGTACAATGGTGTCGTAACCATATTCCCAGGCACTTTTAAGTGCAACAGACAATAGCTGCTTACCTAGCCCTTTTCCTCTGAATGTTCTATCGATATGAATACCTAAAATGCCTGTGCTAGTGAGTTGACCGCCTTCATAACCGCATAGTTCGGCAGGAAAAACCTCTACACTACCAACCAGAATGTGATGGTCCAAAGCAACAAATTGAGGAATCGATTCAAGTTCTACGCGACGTAAAATATTGGTCAGGGTGTCTTTATCTGGAGCCGGACTGCGCAGGTATTTACCTTCGGCATAGACTCGGTTCCACAGTTCGGTAAAGCGCTCGATATCGCTTACCTGGATGGGTCTGATTTGCATTCATCTTCCTTGATTAGTGCAGGTTAGTGATGGTTAAGGTACGAGTTCAGATAAACAGCGAATTTGATTCGGAATGGGATCGGCTGGCGCATTGGCTCCTGTTGGATTAAACCAAATCGTATTTACGCCAGCTTGCATTGCAGGGGAAATGTCTTTATGAGGCAAGTCGCCAACCATAGTTAACTCACTCACGTTAACCCCTAGCTGTTTTGCGATAGCAAGATAAAACTCAGGTTGTTTTTTAGCGATGCCGAGATTGGCAAAACAAAAGTAGCCATTTAAGTGCTGGTCTAAGTCGACGCGGACGAATGCACGCTGAACCTCTTCCATGTTGGAATTAGACGCACTGGTCGCGATGTAAATAGCATGATTTTGGGAAAGTGTTGCCAGTGTTTCTTTGGCCAGAGGAATCGTTTCTACGTGTTCCCAATCGCACATTTTTCCTTGTGCGTGAGGGAAATCCACCATTAAGGTGTTCCCCCAATCGAAAAGATAAATCATGTTCGAATCTCCTTTATCCGCACATCATATCGTCTTTTCTAAAATCAGGGGATAAATTGCATCGATAAATGCGATTTAGGTGGCTTTAGTCGTGAAAAGCGCTTAATTGTCGTTATCGTTACAAATGTTTCAGCATAATGCGTGAGTTAGTTTTAAAACCTTGCTTGTCGTAAAACCGCTGTGCTGGTTGATTGAATTCCATCACTTCTAATCGAACTTGTGTAGCATTGGCATCGCGCGCCCATTGCTCACAGACCTCAAGCAGTTGGCGACCGATGCCCTGCTGCTTCTGCTCCTCATCGACAACAATCGTTCCTACTCGACAAATTGGATCTTTGATCAGAAAGCTGACGGTTTCATTCTGAGTGATCATCGCGGTTAAAAAGCCGACTACCTCCTTTTCATGTTCTGCGACTAAAAACAAGCGTTCATCATTCTCGAGAGCCTGAGTGAGGAACGCTCGGTCGTCTTCCGAAGGTGCTACAAAAGCTTCAGGCGCGTTGGCAAAATGCAGTGCGTTGATTTGTAGGTTTAATTCAAAAATTGCATCCAAATCGTCAGGAGTTGCTTGTCGAATGTTGACTTCCATTTTACTTACCGCCTGAAAGATCGATAAAAGAGCCTGTAACATAAGAAGCTTCATCACTGAGTAGCCAAGCGATCGCATTCGCCACTTCTTCTACCGTGCCGCCCCGTTTCAGTGGAATTTGAGGGCTGAGCCTATCCACTCGGTTTGGTTCTCCACCATCGGCGTGCATATCGGTATAAATGAAACCAGGTCGAACGCCATTGACGCGAATATTTCGGTCTGCCAATTCAAGCGATAGCCCTTTGGTTAAGGTATCCATTGCGCCTTTTGATGTGGCGTAATCGACATATTCGAATGGCGCGCCTGAGCGTGATGCCCCAGAAGAAACATTCACAATTGCGCCACCAGTACTGAATCGCTTCGCCGCTTCTCTACAACAGAGAAAGCAGCTATTCACATTAGTGTTCATTACTTTCTGAAAGCGTTCCAAGCTGATTTCCGCCAACGGTGACTGAGTAAATAGAATGCCAACGTTGTTGACCAAATGGGTGACTGAGCCTAGTGCGTTTTCTGTTGCATCGAAAAGATTGAGCACTTGTTGCTCGTCCGATACATCTGCTTGAACGGCGATCGCTTTTCCGCCATTTGCTTGTATGTCTCTGATCACTTGGTGAGCTGCTTCACTTTGCGCACGGTAATTAACACACACGGCATAGCCTTGCTCGGCCAGTTTTTTCGCCGTTGCGGCTCCAATGCCTCGGCTTGCGCCAGTAACGATGACTACTTTATTCAAAATACATCCTTATTTTTGTAGCGAGTAGATTTTGTCGGCGTAACGCTTGTCGCCAATTTGGTATGCGTCAGGAATGACTTCAGATAGCTCGAATCCGCACTTCATGAGAACACGCTCTGAAGCAATATTCCCTTCAGTGACCGTAGCGGAAAAGCGGTCGATGTCATGTGTTGCTCTCGCCCAATTTAGAAGCGCTTGAAGGGTTTCTGTTCCAAACTGTCGGCCATGAAATTCAGGCAAAAGTAAGTAACCCACCTCTGCGTTACCTTCTTCAATGGCAAGGCCAGTGACGCCAATCGGTTGTTCAGATTGCTTATCGAGTATGACGAGGCAAAGCCAGTGCTGACTGTCTGGTGTCCATGGTAATAATCGCGAAGCAAATTTTTCTTTTATTTGTTTTTCGCTCGGGCGATCAAAACAGAGCTCAATGATCTCTGGTTCGGAATGTAATCGCTGAAATAGTTCCCAATCGCTGGCTTCGATAGGTCTTAATCGGCTTCGGTGAGTCTCAATATAAACTGACATGCGTGTCCTTACAGCATTTATGTAGAGAGCCAGTTTCTCATCCTCTTATCTCTTTAATCAAACGGTTGCACTTACAAAAGTGATTTGTGTGGTGAATGTCTAGTTGGGGAATGAATTCTTACTGAATACTCATTTGTGGGATGAAAATAACGAAATTTCATACTTGAGACACATAGAGCAACACGGAAATGATGTGGATCAAGAGAGAACTACCCATAAAGTAGTATTTTGCGATCTATAATTACATTTTATTTGGAAGTGTTGCTAATTATGTCAATAAAAAAACGATATGTTGCACTGCTGGTTGCTGCCGGCATTGGTGTGGGCTGGTTAACATTAGGTGGTACTGCAGCGGTAATGCATTACACCTCTGATACTGAGTTCTGTCTCTCGTGCCACTCTATGGAAATCCCTTACAAAGAGTACCAAGGCTCAGTGCACTTCAGTAATGCGAAAGGCATTCGTGCCGAGTGTTCTGATTGCCACATCCCACAAGAACCGATGGACTACCTGATCACGAAGATTCGTGCATCGAAAGACATCTACCATGAGTTCGTGACTGGCAAGATCGACACGCCAGAAAAATACGAAGCGCACCGCAAAGAGCTTGCGGAGATGGTGTGGGAGCAGTTCCGTGAAAACGACTCTGCAACGTGCCGTTCTTGCCACGACTTTGACGCGATGGAAGAATTTGAGCAATCTCGCGATGCAGCGAAAATGCACGAGTACGCAAAAGCGAACGATCAAACGTGTATCGATTGTCACAAAGGCGTTGCTCACTTTGCACCAGAAGCTGAGCTAGACAGCAAGGCATTTGAAACGTTGATGAGCTTCACCACAAAAACATCACCTGGTGCCAAAGTCGTTTACCCTGTGACTGAAATCGCAATGGGTGAAATGGGTAAAATTAACCCAACGACGAAGTTAGAAGTAATCAGCTCTGAAGGTGATGAGCGTACTGTTAAGTTGGACGCATTCCAAATGAAAGGCGCAGAGCAAGTGCTGTACATGGGTGAAGGTCAACGTGCCATCGTAGCAACGCTAAACGAGCAAGGTCAGCAAGCTCTTGAGGGCGGTGAGTTTAAGGCCGACGTTTACGGCAACGAATGGCGCGCAGTGTCACTAACAGGCACGATCGATTCTCCTGTTGTGGATACACTTGACCCAGTTTGGTCATACGCAGAAGAGCTAGACAACGTTTATTGTGCAACTTGTCACGCGAAAATTCCTTCAAATCACTTCACAGTGAACGCATGGGGACCAGTGGCGAAGAGTATGGGTGATCGAACAGACATCACTGCCGAAAACCTAGAAATTCTTACTAAGTTCTTCCAGCACCACGCGAAAGATGTGGTTGGTCACTAACGATAAATAGAAGGATAAGATTATGACTAATTTAACCCGTCGTGGATTTCTAAAAGGCACAGGTATGGCGGCTGGCGCCATGGCATTTACTTCTTTTGCGCCTATGTCTGTTGCGTCTTCAAACCAGCGTGGCAAGGGCATTTTGACAGCGGGCCGCATGGGCCCAATGTTATGTGAAGTGAAAGATGGCAAGCTAGTATCGACCACTAATGCTCTGCCACAAACTGTACCAAATAGTCTACAAACTACAGGGCCTGACCAAGTGCATACCAAGGCGCGTGTGAAGTACCCAATGGTACGTAAAGGCTACTTGGCAAACCCATCGTCGCCAGAAGGTGTGCGCGGTAGTGATGAGTTTGTGCGTGTGTCTTGGGATGAGGCTTACAAGCTGATCCACGAGCAGCACATGCGAATTCGCAAAGAATATGGCCCAGCTTCTGTGTTTGCTGGTTCTTACGGCTGGCGTTCAAGTGGCGTGCTGCACAAAGCACAAACCTTGCTGCAACGTTACATGAGCATGGCGGGCGGCTATTCAGGCCACTTGGGTGACTACTCAACGGGTGCTGCGCAGATCATCATGCCGCACGTTGTGGGCTCTATCGAAGTGTACGAGCAACAAACTACATACCCAGTGATACTAGAGCACAGCGATGTGGTTGTGCTTTGGGGCTTAAACCCAATCAACACTCTAAAAATCGCGTGGAGCTCAACAGACTGTGCTGGTCTTGAATTCTTCCATCAATTGAAAAAATCAGGCAAGACGGTTATTGCGATTGACCCTATTCGTTCTGAAACCATCGAGTTCTTTGGTGAGAATGCGGAGTGGATTGCTCCTCACCCAATGACCGACGTAGCAATGATGATGGGTATCGCACACACCTTGGTGAAACAAGGTAAGCACGATAAAGCCTTCCTCGATAAATACACCGCAGGCTACGATAAGTTTGAAGCGTACCTGATGGGCGAAGAAGACGGCGTAGAAAAATCAGCAGAATGGGCATCACAAATCTGTGGCGTACCTGCGAAGCAACTTGAGCTACTGGCGGACATCTTCAGTAAAAACCGCACCATGTTGATGGCTGGTTGGGGTATGCAGCGCCAACAATACGGTGAGCAGCGTCACTGGATGCTGGTTACACTGGCAACGATGTTGGGTCAAATCGGTTTACCGGGCGGTGGTTTTGGTTTCTCTTACCACTACTCAAACGGTGGTAACCCTGCTCGTGATGCTGGTGTACTTCCTGCGATTTCGGCATCACTGGGTGGTGGCTCTTCTGCGGGTAACGACTGGGCGGTGTCTGGCGCGGTGCAAAGCTTCCCTGTGGCGCGTATTGTCGAGGCGTTGGAAAACCCAGGTCAATCCTACCATCACAACGGTCATGAACTGACGTTCCCAGATATCAAGATGATTTGGTGGGCAGGTGGTGCGAACTTTACTCACCACCAAGACACCAACCGCTTGATTAAAGCATGGCAAAAGCCTGAGCTGATCGTGATTTCAGAGCCTTACTGGACGGCGGCTGCGAAGCACGCGGACATCGTTCTGCCAATCACCACATCGTTCGAGCGTAACGACTTAACGATGACGGGTGACTACAGTAACCAACACTTGGTGCCAATGAAGAAAGTGGTTGAGCCGCAAGGTGAAGCGCGTAATGACTTCGATGTATTCGCGGACATGGCAGAGATGCTAGCTCCGGGTGGCCGTGACGTGTACACCGAAGGCAAGACTGAAATGGAATGGCTGTACGGCTTCTACAAGGCGGCGCAACAAGGTGGCCGTGGCTCTCGCGTAGCAATGCCGAACTTCAGCAAGTTCTGGGAAGATAACCAACTGATCGAGATGAAGTGGAACGAGAAGAACGCACAGTTTGTTCGTTACGCAGATTTCCGTGAAGACCCGATCATGAATCCACTCGGTACACCAAGTGGTAAGATCGAAATCTTCTCGAAAACCATTGAAGGTTACCAGTTGGAAGACTGTCCTCCACACCCAACGTGGATGGCACCAACCGAGTACACCGGCAATGCAAAAGATGGCGAGTTGCAGCTAATGACCGCGCACGCAGCGCATCGTCTACACAGCCAGTTTAACTACGCGAAGATTCGCGAAGAGTACGCAATTGCAAACCGTGAACCTATTTGGATTCACCCTGAAGATGCGAAAGCGCGTGGTATTAAAACGGGCGATCTAGTTCGTGCGTTTAACAACCGTGGCCAAGTATTGGTTGGTGCAGAAGTGACTGACCGAATCAAGCAAGGTTCAGTGTGTATTCATGAAGGCGGTTGGCCGGATTTGGATCCGAAAACCGGCATTTGTAAGAACGGCGGTTGTAACGTGTTAACGTTGGATATTCCGACCTCTCGACTTGCAAACGGCTGTGCGGCGAACTCGGCACTGGTTCGTATTGAAAAATACACTGGCCCAGAATTAGAACTAACGGCGTTTGAACCACCAAAAAATGGCTAGAAAAAAGTAGCGCTTGAAAGCAAGAAGCCAGCGAATCGCTGGCTTCTTTTTTATCTAGTCATCGTTCACATTAGCGCGAAGCGAGAGAAACAAACGGCATCTGTTTCTTAATCTGAAATGTCGGGAGTAAAGTAAATACAATCGCGACAAACAAGACCGAACCTATTAAATCTTCAGGGCGATGCATGCCCAGCCATAAGCGGCTATATGCGACGCTCATTCCCCACATCCATAATGACAGTGCAGAGATATAGCACTTGTTCTGTAAGAACAACCCACCAAAGAAAGCCAAACAAATCGAAACGAAAATCGTATGGCCGGATGGGAAAGAATAGTCTTTCTCGCCTTGCCAATGGCGTGTCCGCCAATCACTGACGTGTTCAGAAATCTGGTTAATTACGTTGGCTTGTTGCTTTGTCTCCAACTGATAAAACGTTTCTGGTGTTTCAATCAATTGTTCTGCTGCGAGCAATTCCGTGTATGGGCGCGGGCTTTCTGTCATCAGTTTTAGCCCCGTTTTGCTGGCAAAGCCAATCACAAGTAACAGCCCTAACATTGAGAGTTTTTGCATCCACTCAGTGCGACTTGGTTTAAAGCGAAATAAAGAAAGCAGTAGCAGCGTTAAGGTAATTAAAAAGCCTTTGCTTCCAGCAGAATCTGTGAGCAAAGTAAAAGTAATACCCAGACTTTCAGGCACCTGTGAAGTGAGATTGTGATAAGAGCCAAACAGCGACATTGGGATGATGCCAAGAACAAACAAGGCGAGCATCATCAATCCATATTTTTTGGTTTTCATTGAGAGCGTTTTGTTTTTATTGAGGGTTATTCAACCACGTGAAAATAAGGGGCTTATCTTACGTTATCTGGCGTGAAAAACTTATCAACGCTTTGTCAATTTGACGAGAGAATGAAGGTTGAGTGATGAATTGATGGCATTTATCCGGAGGGTAAAGGCGCTCATCCTTAAGCGTTGGGGTCTTAATCCATCAGAGAAAGTAAGTACTCTGCTGCTTTGGTTGGGTTTTCTGCATGACAAATGGCAGAAACCAAAGCCAAACCATGCACACCTGTCGTACTCAGGGCAGGAATGTTGGTTTCGTTGATGCCACCAATAGCGACGATTGGTAAAGACGTGGTGTTCAGCGCCATCTTCAAACCTTCAATACCCCAGTGTTTTTTGGTGTTGGTTTTGGTTGGTGTAGCGAAGATGGCACTCAAACCGATGTAATCAATGGGCAGAGAATCCGCCTCTGCCAACTGCTCTTCAGTCTCAATCGACAAGCCTAGAATCTTGTTTGGGCCAATCAATTGACGAGCGATCTCTGCTGGCATGTCTGACTGCCCGAGGTGAACCCCATCGGCATCGACGGCAAGGGCAACATCAACACGATCATTGATGATTAACGGGACGTCAGTGCCTTCAAGGATCGTCTTGACGGCTTGAGCACGTTCGATAAACGCACGTACATCACCGTGCTTTTCGCGAACTTGCACCATGGTGACCCCACCTTCTACCGCCATTCTTACAACGTGTTTGAGAGTGGGTAAATCTTGTTGGTCGTCGGTGACCAAATACAAACGATAGGCGTTCATTGTGTTTCCTTTCGCCTCCCACTTTAGTTGGAGTGAGAGGCGTTTAAAGCATTGAGAAGCGATTTATCTCACTTGTAATTTAAGACGTGTTGCCAGTGTTTCTTCATCCAGTTGGTAAAGCTCATCCAAAAGATGCATTTGCAAGCTACCTGGCCCTCGCGCTTGCTCAGCCGCAATTTCACCCACAACGCCAAGCACCGCTGCCGCAGCAAGGCCTGTTTCGTCGCCGATTGCTGCGAAAGCGCCAGTCAGTGCCGTCAGTGTGCAGCCCATGCCCGTTACGTATGGCATCATCTCGTGACCATTATTCAACTGGACGGTTTGCTCTTTTGTCACGATGTAGTCAGTTTCGCCGGAGATCACCACGCTCGCTCCATATTCTTCAATTAAGAAGTGAGCCGCCCCAAGGGCTGCATCACTACTGTCGAGTGCATCTACACCTTTGCTTTGCGCTTGCTCACCAGCGAGAGCAATGATTTCGGACGCATTACCACGAATGATTAACTTGTTTGCAAGGCGGGCGATTTCGCGCGAGGTTTCGGTACGTAGTGAACTTGCACCGCAACCGACAGGGTCGAGCACAACGATTTTACCGTTCGAGTTGGCTTGCTCGACGGCATAGCTCATGCGCGGCGTCCAAACGCTGTCTAGGGTGCCGATGTTGATCACCAAAGCGCCAGCAAACGACATCATTTCTGCCATTTCTTGCTTTGAATGCGCCATGATTGGCGAAGCACCGATAGCCAACAAAGCGTTCGCCGTGTTGTTCATCACCACGTAGTTGGTAATGTTCACGACTAAAGGCTTTTGCTGACGCACTGCGGTTAATGCTTGAGTGATTTGTTCTATTAACATGAGATTCTCCAATTAACCTTATTGCGCGTTTAGACCTTGTTGCCAAAACGCCACTTCCATACGCGTTGCAGTTTTGAAGACCTGAATCAGGTTTTGACCGCGCTGGCTGTGGATGTCGATTTCAGCCAGCAACTGGTTAAAGTGTTCGGCCCCACTTGTCACGCCTGATTGGAACTCTTCACCGCCGTACAAGTTAATCCAACTTGCGTAAGGATTGCCTTCGAATACCGTGTTTTCATCTTCAATCAGCATTTTACCAATGACGGCGTAGCCGATGGAGCAAGGGGCGAGCGCGGCATACAAGTCAACTAAGTCGCCCGTCATGCCTGCATCCAATACGTAGCGCGTGTAAGCCACCGTGCCAAAATCTTCCGGCTCGTTTTCGAGATCAGATTCCGTCAATCCCCACTGACCGCAGTAGGTAACATGGTGGGCAATCTCTGAATCTAAAAGCGCATGTACACTTGGTAGTGCGCGGCGCATGTCGCCTAACGTACGTGCTTTGTAGATTGCCAGCGCATAAGCTCGCGCGTACTGTTTTAGGAATAAGAAATCTTGTTTCAAGTAATGCAGAAAACAAGGTTGAGCCAGCGTGCCTTTGGCCAATTGCTGCACGAAGGCATGCTCAGTGTATTCTTGCCAATCTTGGCGGCAAGCGTCGATCAAATCTTGGTATTTCATAATGGGGCAGCCTCGTAATTAGTCAAAACTCGGTACGTAATCTTTTGCTTTTGGTAGCGTTTCGATGATTTTTTGTGAGTACATGAACTCGGCGTAATCGTCATAGCGTTTTAGGTCGACTGCCGATGGGCGAAGCGCGAAACGAGTTAACGTGTCGTTCCAAGCGCGTTGGTTGAGCTCGTTGTTTAGCGTGTCTGGTGAGTAAGCGACAAACTCTTTCCAGGACTTTTTCGGATGGTTGACGATGTAAGTAGTCGCTTGCTCCAGCGCTTTGTTGAACGCTTTGATAGCGGCTTTGTCGTAGGTTTTTGCATTCGCCACAAACACCAGTTCGTCATACGCTGGTACGCCGTGTTCTTCTGGGAAGAAGGCTTTGGCTTTGTAGCCTTCTAGGGCAAGTTGGTTGGTTTCGAAGTTACGTAGGCCGCCCCAAATCGCATCCACCTTGCCAGAAGCAAGAGAGGAAGACAGCGCCCAACCTACGTTGATGATTTGTACGTCAGAAAACTTCACGTTCTCTTGCGCAAGCATGGTGCCGATTGTCGCTTCTTCGTTACCGGCGATCGCAATACCAATTTTCTTGCCTTTCAAGTCGCCAAGGTTTTCATTCTTACCGTTGTCCAACACCATCAACGTGTTGAGGGGAGTTGCAATTAAGGTCGCAGAGCGAATTAATGGCAAGCCAGCCGCTACGTCGATGGTCAGGCTAGGTTGGTATGAAATCGCCATATCGACTTTGCCAGCTGCAACTAGTTTAGGTGGTGTGCTTGGGTCGGCGGGTTCTTGGATATCTACCTTCAAACCTTGCTGTTTAAAGTAGCCTCGTTCTTGTGCAATCACTATAGGGCCATGGTTCGGGTTAACGAACCAATCCAGCATTAAAGTAAGCTCTTTTTCGGCAGCAAGTACGTTAGTTGAAACAATTGATGCGAGCAGAGCAACAGCGCTCATGAGTTTGTTTTTATTCACGGGGTTCTTCCTTTTTCTTTCCCTATTTGTTTTCCCAGGGAATGGCTTTTTTCAGTAATTTGTCAGTGGTGAAATAGAGTGTGATAGACAGTGCGGCGAGAATAAACAGCGCCGCGAACATCTCATCGATGATCATGCGAGCGTTGGCTTGCAGCATCAGATAGCCTAGGCCCTCACTTGAACCAACCCATTCACCTACCACGGCACCAATCGGCGCAATAACGACGGCAACACGAATACCAGACGCTAACGTTGGTAGGGCGGCAGGGAGTTGAATATGGCGCAGTAATTGCCATTTCGATGCGCCCATGGTTTTGGCAAGATCGAGGTAACCAGTTGGTGTATTGCGTAAACCGTCGTAGCAGCATGTCGTGACGGGGAAAAAGATGATGATCGCCGCCATTACTACTTTCGATGCAATGCCGTAACCCAGCCAAAGCATGAGCACTGGCGCGATAGCAAATACTGGAATTGCTTGGCTAGCGATAAGAATCGGCAATAGCCAGCGTTTGAGCGGCTCGAACATCAGCATTTGCAAAGCGAATAGCAAACCCATCGATAAGCCGAGTGCGAGGCCAAGTAGGATCTCTTGCGCGGTAACCCAAGTGTGTTTGAGTAGCACGTCGTATCGAGTGACTAATCTATCCAATACTTCAATCGGCGAAGGCAAGATGAAGCTTGGCATGTCAAACACCACTACAATGAGTTGCCACAAACCTAAGATCACGGCTGCGCTGATTAGCAGACGCAATGCCGGATGAGTCACGCGTTCCTTTTTACTGATACGCGCCGAAACGGAGTTGTACTGAGTCATATCACTCATAGTCTTTCTCCAATTGATTCAAAATCGCTTGTTGTAGAGTTGCGCATTCTCCATCGAGAGATCTTGGTGGCTTGGCGTCCGGAACAACCAAGTGCTGCGCTTGAGCAGGCGTGCCTTGTAACACATAGAGTTGGTGTGCCAATCGCACCGCTTCTTGTGGGTCGTGGGTAATCAGAACAACCGTCTTATCTTTCAATAATTCGGCAGACAAGGTTTGCAACTTATGGCGAGTAACCGCGTCCAGCGCAGAGAAGGGCTCATCCATCAGAACCAGAGGCTTGTCTTGCATCAGAGTACGAGCAAGGGCAACACGCTGTCTCATACCGCCAGAGAGCTGAGCTGGCTTAGCATCCGCGTAATCGGCGAGTCCCACTTGGCTGAGTAAAGTCAGTGCACGTTGTCTATTTTGCTCTGGTGCTTGCTCTTGAGAAAATCGAGAACTGAGGCAGACGTTGTCTAACACATTCAACCACGGTAGCAATAAATCCTGTTGAGCCATGTAAGCGATACGGTCATGCAGTGCAGCGCCATCGGTTGTGATGAGTTCGCCATGCCAGTCAACTTGGTCATCCAGTAGGCCAGCTAAGTAACGCAATATTGTGGTTTTCCCGCAGCCACTTCGTCCGAGTAATACCGTCCATTTACCGACGGGAATGGTCATGTTCACTCCCGCTAAAGTCGGTGTTTGGCTATCTTTGTATTGCAGACTGGCATCGGAAAGCTGAATGCCAATCGCGTTAGCGAACATAGGTATGACCCGCAAAGAAGTGATTCACTGGTCCGTGACCTTTCCCCACTTCCAATTCATCCGCGTGTGCGATAGCTTGGCTGATGTACTGCTTACCAAGGTGCACCGCTTTGTGCAGGTTGTTGCCTTGACTAAGGTAAGACGCAATGGCGGAAGACAGTGTACAGCCCGTACCGTGGGTGTTTTTGGTCGGAAAACGCTTGGCGCTGATTAACTCCGCACTGTTTTGCATGATCAGCAGATCGTTGCTGTTTTCATTTTCTTCAAGATGACCGCCTTTGAGCAGAATAGCTTTGGCACCAAGTGCACGAAGGTCGGTAATCATATCGTTCATTTCAGATTCTGATTGAGGCACTGGCTTACCCGTCAATGCTGCACCTTCTGGCAGGTTAGGAGTGATGATGTCTGCCAGTGGAATTAGTTCTTCTTTTAATGTGCTGATTGCTGATTGCTCAAGTAGCAAATCACCGCTGGTGGCGACCATGACGGGATCAATCACAAGATGCTTGGGTTGGTACTGTCTTATTTTGCTTGCCACCACTTTGATGATGTTCGAATCCGCCAGCATGCCGACTTTTACCGCCACAATATTGAGATCGGTAAACACCGCATCGAGTTGGCTTTCAACGTGATCAAGTGGGATCGGGAAAATCGCAGAAACGCCTTGCGTGTTTTGTGAGGTGATGGCGGTAATCACTGAGCAGGCAAAGCTGCCAGTTGCGGACATCGCTTTGATATCGGCTTGGATGCCTGCGCCGCCGCCGCTGTCGGAGCCTGCGATGGTTAAGACAACAGGGGTGGTTATAGGTGATTGTGCCTGGTGTAAAGATGGCTGTGATTGCTGCGTCATGGTCGCTCCTACTACAAGACGTATAGGAACTGACTTTGACCGTTGTGGATAGATCGATTGTTCGATCGTTTCGCTCGCCAAAGAGGAGCGGCGAAAGGCAAAGTGCGCATAGTTCCCTACGTCAGTGCTAACTGAATCAGGTTCAACGGGTCTCGAATCTCGATCTCAGCCAACGCTTATCGCGTGGCCCCCCGACTATTTCGCTCGGATGATAGCAGGACCCTTGTAGAAGGGATACGTTTTTTGAGAGTAATTATTATTGAGTATTCAATTATGCGAGGTGAGTGATAGAGTAAGCATCTAAATGGTTCGTCGTGTGGAATTTACTAGTGCAACGCTCTGGTGAAAGAGCTGAACCTGGAATATTTAATAAATAATCGTGGTCTCGCTAAGCAAGGATTAGCACAAAACAAGGTTAAAAAACTGTTAAAATTTAACGCGTTGCCAATTTAACTTTGTTGAACTTTTCGACAGTTAATTAGGAAGGCTAAGACGATCATCGAGCAAGGAGACTTCATGCTTAATTCTGCAACAGCGAAGTCAGTGATCGATCATGCTCTCTTTTTAGGGGCTGATTTCGCTGAACTATTCGTTGAACATCATCAAACTAACACCGTCCAGATCGCATCTGGTGAGGTGGACAAGATCAATTCGGGGATTGATTTTGGTATCGGTATTCGCCTCTTCTTCGGTCACAAAGTGCTTTATGGATACACCAATAGCACGGACGAAGCCGAGCTAAAACGCGTAACCTCATTGCTTGCGGCAAAAGACAAGCGTGAGCAAATCGCGTCAGCAGGTTCTTTAAATTTGAACCGCTACCCAATCCAACACGGTTGCCGCATGCCGTTAAGTCAGGATGCCAACTTAGATTCAAAAATCGCGTTTCTATTGAAAGTTGACCAAGCTGCGCGTGCAGAAAGTGAGTACATCAGCCAGTTCATTGGTAGTGTGCTTCAGCGCGAGCAGCAAGTGTCTATCTTCAACTCAGAAGGTTTGCATGTAGACGATACGCGTCACTACATTCGTGTGGCGGGTAACACCGTTGCTCAAAAAGGTAATGAGCAGTCTTCTGGTATGGAAGGTCCTGGCGCTCTTGCTGGTTGGGAGTTCAGCGAACAACTTGATTCGAAAGAGCTGGGTCAAACTATCGCGCAGCAAGCGTTAGTGAAACTTGGCGCGGATGCTTGTCCATCAGGTGAAATGCCAGTGGTAATTGGTAACGGCTTTGGCGGCGTTATCTTCCATGAAGCGTGTGGCCACTTACTCGAAACCACTTCGGTTGCGAAGAAAGCGTCCGTATTCCACGACAAGATGGGCGAAATGGTTGCTCACACCGCAGTGAATGCAGTTGATGATGGCACCATGACCAACGAATGGGGCTCGATTCATGTTGATGACGAAGGCATGAAGACTCAGCGCACTCAATTGATCAAAGACGGTAAGCTAACCAGCTTTATGGTCGATAAAATGGGTGGCATGAAGACAGGTTATGAGCCTACGGGTTCTGGTCGTCGTCAGAACTACAAGTTCGCACCAACCTCGCGGATGCGTAACACCTTTATCGAAGAAGGCGAGCATTCACTTGACGACATGCTGGCAGGTATCGAACGTGGTATCTATGCGAAGAAGATGGGCGGCGGCTCGGTTCAACCGGGAACGGGCGAGTTTAACTTTGCTGTTCGTGAAGCTTACCTCATTGAAAATGGCAAAATCACCAAACCTCTGAAAACAGCAACGCTTATCAGCACGGGCCCAAAAGTGTTGAAAGAAATCAGCATGGTCGGCAAAGACATGGCGCTTGCGCCGGGCATGTGTGGTTCAGTAAGTGGTTCAGTACCAACAACAGTCGGTCAGCCAACACTGAAAGTAGATAATATTCTGGTAGGAGGCGGTAACTAATGAGCCAAGAAAAACAACTTCTTAATGCGGTTGATTACGTCCTATCAGAAGCAAAGCGTCAAGGCGCAGAAGCGGACGTCATTGTAAACCGCAACAGCAGCTTTTCTCTGAAAGCAAACCAAGGCAAGCTGGATGAGTACAAAGTTAGCTCAAGCCAAGTGCTGGGTGTTCGAGTTATTAAAGATGCTCGTGTCGCGACAAGTTATTCTGAATCACTAGAGCAACCAAGTTTAGATTTGATGCTCACAAACGCGCTGCAAAGTGCTCGCTTTTCCAAGCAAGATGAACATCAGAGCATTAGTTGCGTGAACAGCCAAATCACGACTGACGTGGCTGAGATTGCTCAAGAAGACACAACTTCGGTTGAGGAAAAAATTGAACTGTCTCTCGCACTTGAGCAAGGCGTAGTAGCTCTGCCTCACGCCTCTAGCGCACCATACAATGGGTACAGTGACGGTGAAACTCAGCTCATCATCGCGAATACTCAAGGTACGTTATGTCAACATTTCGAGCGATCGTTCACTTGTTACGCGTATACCCTGTTTGAAAAAGACGGCAAACAGTCGATGGCGGGAAGAATGTCGCTAGGTCGCCGTTTTGATGAGTTGGATCCAGCTTATTGTATAGAAGGCGGTTACAACCTTGCTCGTGATCTTCTTGAAGGTGTACCGGTTGCGACGGGTAACTACCCCGCTATTTTCCACATCAATGCGCTGGCAAGTTTATTCGGTGCTTTCGGCAGTGCTTTCTCTGGTGTAAGCGCGATGAAAGGCATTACGCCACTGGGTGATAAGCTTGGTCAACGTGTTGCGAGTGACTTGATTACCTTTACTGATACGGCTTACATGCCAAATGGTATGGCAATCGCGAGTTTTGATAGTGAAGGCTTCGCTACTCAAGATAATGTGATGATTGCTAATGGTGAGCTGAAAACCTTGCTACACAACAGCCAGACCGCAAGTTACTTGGGCGCAGTCTCGACAGCAAGTGCCGCTCGCGGTGCAAAATCGAGCTTAGACGTATCAGCGAATCACAAAGTGATTGCGACAGGCAACAGCAGTGCGTCAGAAGTCAAAGCAGGTGAATACCTAGAATTAGTGGAGCTGCAAGGGGTTCACTCTGGTGCAGATGCTGTCAGTGGTGATTTCTCATTTGGTGCGAGTGGTTTCTTGTGCCGTGATGGTCAACGTGTTCAACCTGTGCGCGGAATTACAGTTGCAGGTAACTTCTACAAGATGCTGCAAGAAGTAGAAGCTGTGGGTGATACCCAGCTTATTAATGATAGCTGCACTTTCTTCGCGCCAGATGTGCGTTTTGCTCGCTTGAGTATTGGCGGCAAATAAGCGCGGTATAGAAAATCAGAAACAAAAAAGAGGACTCAATCGAGTCCTCTTTCATCATCTAGCAACGTGTACGCGAATAACTAGAATTCGCGGATATCCAGTTCGTTGTGGATCAGTACTACACACTGAGAAGCAAACAGCATCTTAGGCCCAAGGCTGATTTTCTCAGTACCTAGGCGCTTCAAGCTGTTGAACGACTTCTTTGGCATCGGAATGTGATCGGTTAGTAAGAAACATGGATTTTCACCAATTTCTGCGTCACGAACAAATTCGCCTTTCTTGTCCAACATATAAAGTTGGTGGTCTTCCGCCAGTTCTTGCACCAAGCGTTCAAAGCTCACTGTACGAACCGTAATACCGGGTTCAACTTCACGAAGCTGCTCTTTACCCATACCAACAGATGCGTCTAACGCACGGGCAACGGCATCGATCAACGTTGACTCGTGAAAACCACCAATATTGGTAATGTCGTTTGAACGAATGGTAATCGTGCGCGAGTAATCCTTCGTGCTCTCTAATACCAAGTGGACAACCACATCTTCACGGTGAGATTGTGCCACGAACATGGTGTTCATCATGGTATGAGCAAGGATCTCGGTATGCGCCTCGTTACCAACACCTTCTAATAGTGCTTTGCTGGTCGTTGGCGCCGCGCGAGCTCGTAAAACAAAAGAGCGCATGAATTTAGCCTCTATATAGGAAGAGTGAATGCGCGGAAGTATATACCCAAGCAGGGAAGGGATGCGAGTTTAATAGTAAATGTGAACTTACTTACAAAGCTTCGATTGTCGTGCGGAGTGTGCTGGTTAGAATAGGAGGCAACCCTGTTAGGAGCGGTATATGGAAATCAAAAAGATAAATAAAGACATTTATAAAAAGAAAGTAAACCTTGTGATTGGCGCTTTTGTTGCGTTGCTCGCTATCTCATCTCTTGCCTTTAGTACCTTGCTTATTGTTTTGTTTGGCAACACTGAAGTCGTACCTGAACAATCAACGGGAAACTTTCATTGGAATTTGATTGGTGTCCTTCTCGCAGTCGCAACTTCCCTCTCTTTATTGAATCAAATTAAAACTCGGCCATACATGGAAGAGGTGTTGTACGTTTGGAAGCTCAAGCAACTGCACAACAAAATATTTCGTAAACTAAAAAGCATTAAAGCAGCCGCGAGCAATGACGATGTAAAAGCGCTCACTACGCTTAAGTTCTATTACACAACGCAACAACAAGTGTTTGAGTTAGACAACAACACATTGACGATGAGTAGTGTAAATAAAGAATTAGAGGCAATTGAGCAAATCGAAGCGGAGCAATCACTGGATCTTGATATCACCAGCTTTAAAGAGAGCTGGGTAGACACATACTGATTGCCTATTTGCTACTTGAAGTTAACAACTGAGTGCTAAAAATAAGCGTTTGAGTGAGATTTAATCACTCGACGTTTTTTTTTAGTTTTTTTTCTAAAAAGGGGTTGCCAAGAAAAATCATCTCCCTATAATGCGCCTCCGTTGTCAGGGCAAAGCGGAAACGCAAAAGCGGTTGGCAACAAGGCGAAAGAAAAGCTTCTAAAAATTAATTTAAAAAAGTGTTTGACACTGAAAGTTAATTCCTTAGAATACGCCTCCGCTTCGATAGCAAAGCTTACGAAGCAAGCTCTTTAACAATATAGACCTATCAATCTGTGTGGGCACTCGTTGATGATAATCCAATTAGAAGCTTCGGCTTCAAGTTAGGTTTCAATGAAACGAAGTGACCATTCGAATTGGAAAGCAGCCTTGAGCTGTTTTATTTCACTTTTTAAAAGTGAAAACCAATAAGAGCACAGTCAATTCAAACATTACTTTATGTAATGTTCAGTATTCATTGAGCCGAACAAAATCTTAAATTGAAGAGTTTGATCATGGCTCAGATTGAACGCTGGCGGCAGGCCTAACACATGCAAGTCGAGCGGAAACGAGTTATCTGAACCTTCGGGGAACGATAACGGCGTCGAGCGGCGGACGGGTGAGTAATGCCTAGGAAATTGCCCTGATGTGGGGGATAACCATTGGAAACGATGGCTAATACCGCATGATGCCTACGGGCCAAAGAGGGGGACCTTCGGGCCTCTCGCGTCAGGATATGCCTAGGTGGGATTAGCTAGTTGGTGAGGTAAGGGCTCACCAAGGCGACGATCCCTAGCTGGTCTGAGAGGATGATCAGCCACACTGGAACTGAGACACGGTCCAGACTCCTACGGGAGGCAGCAGTGGGGAATATTGCACAATGGGCGCAAGCCTGATGCAGCCATGCCGCGTGTATGAAGAAGGCCTTCGGGTTGTAAAGTACTTTCAGCAGTGAGGAAGGCGGAGTCGTTAATAGCGGCCTCGTTTGACGTTAGCTGCAGAAGAAGCACCGGCTAACTCCGTGCCAGCAGCCGCGGTAATACGGAGGGTGCGAGCGTTAATCGGAATTACTGGGCGTAAAGCGCATGCAGGTGGTTTGTTAAGTCAGATGTGAAAGCCCGGGGCTCAACCTCGGAATTGCATTTGAAACTGGCAGACTAGAGTACTGTAGAGGGGGTAGAATTTCAGGTGTAGCGGTGAAATGCGTAGAGATCTGAAGGAATACCGGTGGCGAAGGCGGCCCCTGGACAGATACTGACACTCAGATGCGAAAGCGTGGGGAGCAAACAGGATTAGATACCCTGGTAGTCCACGCCGTAAACGATGTCTACTTGGAGGTTGTGGCCTTGAGCCGTGGCTTTCGGAGCTAACGCGTTAAGTAGACCGCCTGGGGAGTACGGTCGCAAGATTAAAACTCAAATGAATTGACGGGGGCCCGCACAAGCGGTGGAGCATGTGGTTTAATTCGATGCAACGCGAAGAACCTTACCTACTCTTGACATCCAGAGAACTTTCCAGAGATGGATTGGTGCCTTCGGGAACTCTGAGACAGGTGCTGCATGGCTGTCGTCAGCTCGTGTTGTGAAATGTTGGGTTAAGTCCCGCAACGAGCGCAACCCTTATCCTTGTTTGCCAGCGAGTAATGTCGGGAACTCCAGGGAGACTGCCGGTGATAAACCGGAGGAAGGTGGGGACGACGTCAAGTCATCATGGCCCTTACGAGTAGGGCTACACACGTGCTACAATGGCGCATACAGAGGGCGGCCAACTTGCGAAAGTGAGCGAATCCCAAAAAGTGCGTCGTAGTCCGGATTGAGTCTGCAACTCGACTCCATGAAGTCGGAATCGCTAGTAATCGTGGATCAGAATGCCACGGTGAATACGTTCCCGGGCCTTGTACACACCGCCCGTCACACCATGGGAGTGGGCTGCAAAAGAAGTAGGTAGTTTAACCTTCGGGGGACGCTTACCACTTTGTGGTTCATGACTGGGGTGAAGTCGTAACAAGGTAGCGCTAGGGGAACCTGGCGCTGGATCACCTCCTTAAACGATGATTATTGCGATGAGTGTTCACACAGATTGATACGGTTTATGAAGTTTAAGAGATAGAACATCCCCCAAGATGTTCAACTTAGTGTCCCGTTCGTCTAGAGGCCTAGGACACCGCCCTTTCACGGCGGTAACAGGGGTTCGACTCCCCTACGGGATACCATTGGGTCGTTAGCTCAGTTGGTAGAGCAGTTGACTTTTAATCAATTGGTCGCAGGTTCGAATCCTGCACGACCCACCATTTCCTTCCACGGAAATCAAAATAATGTGGGCGATTAGCTCAGTTGGGAGAGCACCTGCCTTACAAGCAGGGGGTCACTGGTTCGAGCCCGGTATCGCCCACCATTCTCTAAGTATTTTTGGAATAAAACGTCCAAACCAGAACAAGCAATTGATACTGGTTGGCATTTTTGACTCTGAAAGTCTTTAGAAAATGTAACTTCCTTGTGAAGAAACATAGCTCTTTAACAATTTGGAAAGCTGACAAAACAACAATTTATTGTTGTTTGTAAAGTTCTCAAAGTATTCATTTATGAATACAACTAAAAACACATTCAAATGTTCTTGGAATTTGAGTCCGGCAAAATCGAATGTCTCTCGCTCATTCAAATAATGAGAGACAACTTTGGTGATTTGAACATCAACTCGAAACTCCTTCGGGTTGTATGGTTAAGTGACTAAGCGTACACGGTGGATGCCTTGGCAGTCAGAGGCGATGAAGGACGTATTAACTTGCGATAAGCCCAGATTAGGCAGTAAAAGCCACTTGAGTCTGGGATTTCCGAATGGGGAAACCCACTTACATAAGTAAGTATCGTTATGTGAATACATAGCATAACGAGGCGAACCGGGGGAACTGAAACATCTAAGTACCCCGAGGAAAAGAAATCAACCGAGATTCCGAAAGTAGCGGCGAGCGAAATTGGACTAGCCCTTAAGCTTTATAGGCGTTAGGTGAACAAGCTGGAAAGCTTGGCGATACAGGGTGATAGCCCCGTAACTGACGACGCATATTCAGTGAAATCGAGTAGGGCGGGACACGTGATATCCTGTCTGAATATGGGGGACCATCCTCCAAGGCTAAATACTACTGACTGACCGATAGTGAACCAGTACCGTGAGGGAAAGGCGAAAAGAACCCCTGTGTGGAGTGAAATAGAACCTGAAACCGTGTACGTACAAGCAGTAGGAGCGGGCTTTGTCCTGTGACTGCGTACCTTTTGTATAATGGGTCAGCGACTTATATTCAGTGGCAAGGTTAACCATCTAGGGGAGCCGTAGGGAAACCGAGTCTTAACTGGGCGTTCAGTCTCTGGATATAGACCCGAAACCAGGTGATCTAGCCATGGGCAGGTTGAAGGTTGAGTAACATCAACTGGAGGACCGAACCGACTAATGTTGAAAAATTAGCGGATGACTTGTGGCTAGGGGTGAAAGGCCAATCAAACCTGGAGATAGCTGGTTCTCCCCGAAAGCTATTTAGGTAGCGCCTCGGACGAATACTACTGGGGGTAGAGCACTGTTAAGGCTAGGGGTCATCCCGACTTACCAACCCTTTGCAAACTCCGAATACCAGTAAGTACTATCCGGGAGACACACGGCGGGTGCTAACGTCCGTCGTGGAGAGGGAAACAACCCAGACCGCCAGCTAAGGTCCCAAATTACTACTAAGTGGGAAACGATGTGGGAAGGCTCAGACAGCCAGGATGTTGGCTTAGAAGCAGCCATCATTTAAAGAAAGCGTAATAGCTCACTGGTCGAGTCGGCCTGCGCGGAAGATGTAACGGGGCTAAGTAGTAAACCGAAGCTGCGGCAATACTCTTTGAGTATTGGGTAGGGGAGCGTTCTGTAAGCGGTTGAAGGTGTGTGGTAACGCATGCTGGACGTATCAGAAGTGCGAATGCTGACATGAGTAACGATAAAGGGGTGAAAAACCTCCTCGCCGGAAGACCAAGGGTTCCTGTCCAACGTTAATCGGGGCAGGGTAAGTCGACCCCTAAGGCGAGGCCGAAAGGCGTAGTCGATGGGAAACGGGTTAATATTCCCGTACTTCTTACAATTGCGATGGGGGGACGGAGAAGGCTAGGTGGGCCTGGCGACGGTTGTCCAGGTTCAAGTGCGTAGGCTGAAGAGTTAGGTAAATCCGGCTCTTCTTAAGGCTGAGACACGACGTCGAGCACCTACGGGTGTGAAGTCATTGATGCCATGCTTCCAGGAAAAGCCTCTAAGCTTCAGATTGTAAGGAATCGTACCCCAAACCGACACAGGTGGTCGGGTAGAGAATACCAAGGCGCTTGAGAGAACTCGGGTGAAGGAACTAGGCAAAATGGTACCGTAACTTCGGGAGAAGGTACGCTCTCGACGGTGAAGTCCCTCGCGGATGGAGCTATTGAGAGTCGCAGATACCAGGTGGCTGCAACTGTTTATTAAAAACACAGCACTGTGCAAAATCGCAAGATGACGTATACGGTGTGACGCCTGCCCGGTGCCGGAAGGTTAATTGATGGGGTTAGACTTCGGTCGAAGCTCTTGATCGAAGCCCCGGTAAACGGCGGCCGTAACTATAACGGTCCTAAGGTAGCGAAATTCCTTGTCGGGTAAGTTCCGACCTGCACGAATGGCGTAATGATGGCCACGCTGTCTCCACCCGAGACTCAGTGAAATTGAAATCGCTGTGAAGATGCAGTGTACCCGCGGCTAGACGGAAAGACCCCGTGAACCTTTACTACAGCTTGGCACTGAACATTGACCCTACATGTGTAGGATAGGTGGGAGGCTTTGAAGCGCAGTCGCTAGATTGCGTGGAGCCGTCCTTGAAATACCACCCTTGTAGTGTTGATGTTCTAACGTCGACCCCTCATCGGGGTTGCGGACAGTGCCTGGTGGGTAGTTTGACTGGGGCGGTCTCCTCCCAAAGCGTAACGGAGGAGCACGAAGGTGGGCTAATCACGGTTGGACATCGTGAGGTTAGTGCAATGGCATAAGCCCGCTTGACTGCGAGAATGACAATTCGAGCAGGTGCGAAAGCAGGTCATAGTGATCCGGTGGTTCTGAATGGAAGGGCCATCGCTCAACGGATAAAAGGTACTCCGGGGATAACAGGCTGATACCGCCCAAGAGTTCATATCGACGGCGGTGTTTGGCACCTCGATGTCGGCTCATCACATCCTGGGGCTGAAGTCGGTCCCAAGGGTATGGCTGTTCGCCATTTAAAGTGGTACGCGAGCTGGGTTTAGAACGTCGTGAGACAGTTCGGTCCCTATCTGCCGTGGGCGTTGGAGAATTGAAAGGGGCTGCTCCTAGTACGAGAGGACCGGAGTGGACGAACCTCTGGTGTTCGGGTTGTGTCGCCAGACGCATTGCCCGGTAGCTAAGTTCGGGATCGATAACCGCTGAAAGCATCTAAGCGGGAAGCGAGCCTTGAGATGAGTTCTCCCTGATACTTTAAGTATCCTAAAGGGTTGTCGTAGACTACGACGTTGATAGGCAGGGTGTGTAAGCGTTGTGAGGCGTTGAGCTAACCTGTACTAATTGCCCGTGAGGCTTAACCATACAACACCCAAGGGGTTTTGATGGACTCAATGAAAGAACGTTGAATGTGTAAGAACGAGAATTAAGAAACAGCTTTCCGAATTAAAGAATTTGCTTGGCGACCATAGCGTTTTGGACCCACCTGATTTCCATGCCGAACTCAGAAGTGAAACGAAATAGCGCCGATGGTAGTGTGGGGCTTCCCCATGAGAGTAGGACATCGCCAGGCTTTAAATATCGCTTTCAAGTTTTATCTTAATTGAGATAACTTAAGGCAAAACTAAAAATTAGCATCGATAGTATAAGACTAAGTTTTAGTGACAATTTGTGGAGAGATGGCTGAGTGGTTGAAAGCACCGGTCTTGAAAACCGGCATACGTTAATAGCGTATCTAGGGTTCAAATCCCTATCTCTCCGCCACCTTTAAAAAACCGCTGTTCTTACAGCGGTTTTTTTGTATCTGCTGTTTTTTAACAGCTGTTATCGAAAACTTCTAATTGGCTTTTCTCCGGCCCTTTCTCTAAGTTCTTTAGCGTACTCACTTTGGGTTTAGTTTACGCAGTAATATCTGCAATCGAAGACATTTTCATAGGTCATTTAGGCTTTAAGTAGAGCTTTGTTAAGTCTCAACGTGGGATGCTTAAAAGCATTTTGATAGAGTTTCAGTCTAAATACTGCTGATGTACTTGGAGAAAAAATGAAGCTACTTTACTGGTTAGATGAATGGCAAGCGCTTACTCAAAAAGAGCAAAATGCTGCTTTACCAATTTCTGGCTACGATTTACTTGATGATGTTTTTGTGAAGTATGAATTCGTCGATATTAACAAGCCATTGTTGTTCACGTTTTCTCCTTCCGGTACTGATGCTCAGGTACAAGACTTAACTCCGGATTTTTCTCCTTGGGGCTACGACCTCGGAATACAACAACAAGTAAATATTATTGCCTTTCAACATTTAGGTAAAAGCAATTGGTTCCGTAGCCGGAATTTGATTTTCTTTCTGGAGCAGTTATCTGAGTTGCTTAAGCCCTTCAAATGTCGTTTGGGTTATGGGCAGAGCCGAGGTGGTTTTGCTATTGGCGCATTCGCTGACTTACTGAAGTTGGATCATCTTTTGTTGTTTTATCCTGTTAGCACAAAAAATAAAGCGTTAGTGCCATGGGATGATCGGCCCAGCACTGAGCTTGCTCAACAGTTCGATTGGGAAAGCGGCTACCATGATCGAGATTTGGGCAATGCCAAAGGTTACATTATTTATGACCCCACCAATCGTATTGATCGTCTTCATGCTGAACGTTATCCAGAGCTTACTCATTTAAAAGTCGTTGGTATGGGGCACGGCACTCAATCCACACAATTAGATAAATTAGAATTTTTTAATCTGGTGGCGAAGGAGTTTGTTCGTCATCAAACCATAGATATTGACCAATTTAATAAGCAAATTCACGCTTTGTTTTAAAAGAGGACTGATATCAGAGTCCCCTGTAACCAGGGGGAGATGATCACACACTAAAAACTAGATTTTTAACACAATTGCTAGGCGCAATTTAGATGGAGGATTAATGAAGTTACTGTACTGGTTGGATGAATGGCTGGCTCTTTCTCGTGAAGAACAGCAAACCAGGCTACCGATGTCCGGGGAGGACTTACTTGATGATGTGTTTGTTAAGTATGAGTTTGTCGACCGCAATAAACCGCTGTTGTTCACCTTTTCCCCTGCTGGTACGAATCTACAAGTACAGGACTTACACTCAGACTTTGCGCCTTGGGGCTATCGATTAGCCCAGAAACAAAAAGTAAATATTATCTCTTTTCAGCACCTTGGGAAAAGTAACTGGTTTCGCAGCCGTAATTTGATTTTCTTTCTAGAGCAGTTATCGACATTACTTGAGCCTTTTGAATGCCGTTTAGGTTATGGCCTTAGCCGCGGTGGTTTTGCTATTGGCGCTTTTTCCAATCTATTAAAGTTGGATCAAGTATTGATGTTTCACCCGGTCAGTACAAAAAACAAAGTGCTAGTGCCATGGGATGACAGGCCAAGTACTGAACTTGCCCAACAATTTGATTGGGAAGGAAAGTACCACGACCTCGACCTTGGAGATGCAAAAGGTTACATCATTTATGATCCAACCAATGAAATCGACCGCCTTCACGCCAAACGCTACCCAGAGCTCACTCACTTGAGAGTCTTCGGTATGGGACATGGTACACACGCGACGTATTTGAATAAATTTGGTTTTTATAAGCAAGTGGCTGTAGACTTTATACGTTATCAGAAGATAGATATAGCGCAGTTTCGTCATCAGACGAAAACGCTGCGATTAAAAGAAGATTACTATCAGTGTCTTAACAAGGCGAATGCGAGTTCACAACATCGTTTGAGCCTACTGAGTACCGCTCATAATGTGCTAATTGAAGAAAAGAAAGAACATGTGAAGGAGCATCAAGCGCAAATCGATATTCAGCCACTTGTTGATATTGCGATGAAGCATGAGCATGACAATCCGCAAGATGCAGTACAACTTTTGGAAGTGGCTCAGCAGTTAGTTCCGAATGATCCCGTTGTGGAGCACAAGTTGCAGCAACTGTCGTAGCGTTGAGATGTAATGCAGACTGGCATTTTGAATTTGGTCAGTGGCTTTTGTCGCTGGCCTTTTTAAGAGCTTATGGGTTGATATTTCGATGAAATTTAATGAAGCAGTACAAAATAAAAAGCCCAAGCAAATTCTTAGGCTTAACGAGTATTAATATGAGTTTAAAACTCTTTTGGCGCAAAGCCTGTCATGACATCGAGGCGAAGCTCTTTACCAACTTTTGTTAGTGGGTGAACGATTACTAAGCCGCGTACGCGTTTTTTCAGTTTGCCGATGTCCGCTTGTTCTGCTTTGGTGATTTCACGAGAGAATGGCATATCAAGTAAGCTTTTACGTTCTTTGTTCAGCTCATAGTTTTGCTTATGCTTTAACTGGTTAAGCTTTTTGGTTAGCTGTTCTACTTCATCCGTGAACTTTGTAATCATTTCGTGATCACCACGAGAACGTGCCGCATCAAGTTTACGTTGGCATGTATCTAAACGGTTGTGCAGCTTTTGAATATCAGTTTTTATGCTCATGGTAATTTGGCTCAAATTTTAAATAGTCGAGAAGTATAGCATAGCTGAGATCACACGCTCTACTATACTTCTCGATTGTCTGGCTTTAGTTAATCAGTTCATTGCCCGATACGTTACCAGAGAAGAAGGCTTCGACGTTATCAAGCGTTACAGAGGCAATATTATTAAGTGCTTCGTGAGTCAAGAATGCTTGGTGGCCAGTAAACAGCACGTTATGACAAGCCGATAAGCGACGGAAAACATCGTCTACGATGACATCGTTAGATTTATCTTGGAAGAACAAGTCTTTTTCATTGTCATACACGTCTAGACCAAGCGCGCCAATCTTACCTTGTTTCAATGCTTCTATCGCTGCTAGTGAATCCAGCAACTCGCCTCGACTAGTGTTAATGATCATCACACCATCTTTCATTTGTGCGAAGGCTTTTTCGTTCAATAGGTGATAGTTTTCTTCACTCATTGGACAATGGAGAGAGATAATATCCGCACTAGCGTAGATTTCTTCAAGCGAACAGTAACGCGCTCCCATTTCTAGTGCTAATGGATTTTCGTAAGGATCATAGCAAAGCAGCTCCATGCCAAGCCCTTTGAAGATACGCATCGTCGCGATACCAATCTTACCTGTACCAATGACACCAACGGTTTTTCCGTAAAAGTTAAAGCCAACTAGGCCCTCTAGCGAGAAGTTGGCGTCACGTGTACGTTGGTAGGCTTTGTGGAGGCGACGATTTAGGCACATCATCAAACCGACTGTGTGCTCTGCCACCGCCTCTGGTGAGTAAGCTGGAACTCGAACTACTTTTAAGCCAAGTTCTTTAGCAGCTTGTTGATCCACTTTATCAAAACCCGCGCAGCGCATGGCAATAAGCTTCGTTCCGCCTAGAGAAAGCTGTTTAAGAACGGGAGCTGAAAGGTCATCATTGACGAAAGCACACACGACATCGCAACCATGTGCCATTTTGGCGGTTTTTTCGGTTAGCCGGAAGTCGTGATAGTGGAATTCAAAATCTCGGTTATTTTTAATTTTATTAAAAGAGGCCTCGTCGTAGGATTTTGCACTAAAAAAAGCAATATTAATCATGGTTCCCTCTCAAAAAGTGCGGACTTTATAAATAAATATACTTATAAAGTAATGCAACTTCGCCGGAATGAATAGAGAAATCTTCTCTTTAACTTTTGCCATATCAAACAACGATAACGATCACGCCTTTCAATGAGTATTATCTTACGATTCTGCACTTGCGGATTCATCCCATTAGCTCCTGAGGTAATACAGGTTCTACCCCAGATACTGTTTGCTTTACGGGCGCTAACTGACTAGCATAATCGCTCTTTTCTTGTTCACTTTAGTTAGGTTAGGCGTTCCGGCAATGTCAGTGAAATGGTGCTCTATGTTCTTGTGTTGCGTGTTGGCTTCTGGCGTCCATGCAGCTGTAGATCTTGTTAAAGTCGACAAGTCAAAGCGTCGAATGTATTTAATGGAACAAGGCACAATACTAAAAGAATACCGCATTGCTTTAGGAGCGAACCCTAAAGGGCATAAACAAGAAGAGGGAGACAATCGTACACCTGAGGGCGAATACACCTTAGATTACGTTATAGAAGACTCTGCTTTTTATCGTTCTGTGCATATTAGCTACCCTGATGCGATTGATACGTTGGAAGCGAAGCGCCGAGGTGTGTCCCCTGGCGGGAACATCAAAATTCATGGTTTAAAAAACGGTGAGAGTCAGTTGCCGATTTATATCCAAAGCTTTGATTGGACCAATGGGTGTATTGCGATTACCAATGAAGAGATGGATGAATTTATCCAGCTTGTCGAGATGGGGACACCAATTCAGATTGAGTGGTAACGAAATGGTGCCTCTGAAGCTCAAGGTGGTATGTGCTATGGCATAAAGCGTTGTGGATGATCACTGAATATACCGTCTAACTGAGGTAGGTACTTCAGTTTGTTTGGATTGTTCACTGTATAACACATCACTTTGTAACCCGCCTGCTGGAGTTTGTTTATTTGGCGCGAGCGAACCCAGTTAATGTTTAGGTTGCAGCTATAGGCGTTAACTTCTTCCAAAAGGCGTTTATCTTTTCTCGTTAAGAATTCACTCAATACACCTAATCGATACTCATTGCAGTATTTATGCAGCGCTCTAATGACATCATGACTAAAACTGGAGAGTAGTACCTTCTCTTGCGGCATGGGACTTTTTGCTAGTACGTTTGCGAGAATTTGTGCCACTTCTTCTGCTGGGTGGCGATCTACCTTAACTTCAATATTCAAGTTAAGCTTATGCTCAGTAGCTAAAGTGAGCAGCTCATCTAATGTCATGATTTTCTCACCTGAAAAATCTGCGCTGAACCAGCTACCAAAATCCAACGCCTTTAACTCTTCCAGAGTCATTTCATCGACACGCCCTTGTCCATTACTGCATCGATTTATGGTGTGATCATGGCAAACCACTAAAACATTATCTTTGGTCGGTTGTACATCAACTTCAACCCAATTTAATTCGAGGTCAATGGCGGCCTGAACGCTCACTTTTGTATTTTCTGGGTAGGAGCCAGCAACACCACGATGACCAATTACTAATGTTTCCATGTTCTTCATCTTCTGCTTTGTGATGAGCCGATTGTACTCGCTTTTTGCTTTGAAGATATACCTCAAGGTGCATGTTGTCAGATCGTCTTAATAAAAGCCACATCGCCCATTCGTCAAGGTAGATCGTTGGAAGCACTCCTGTCGAATCATGAACCAAAGTTGGACTTTTATTCTCCTGCCGCTCATTTTTAAAGAGCAAGGTAGTTGCGAGTGCATCATGGTTATCGGGAGAGAGAAATATGAAGATCGGTGTTATTGGTGCAGGAGCTGTTGGTGTGGGAGTATGTAATTACTTACTCACTCTGGGTGGTTTTAGTGAGCTTGTTCTACTTGATAAAAATTTAGAACGTGCCGAGGGTGAAGTGTTTGATTTTCGTCACACGATGGCACTGACTTTTTCAAAAAACACACGCATTATGCCGTCGGATGATTACTTAGATTTACTCGAAGCCTCTCTTGTTGTTATCACCGCTGGTACGCAGATTAAACAAGGACAAACTCGTTTAGATATTGCTGAGGTTAATGCTCAAATTGGAGTTGATATTGCGCGTCAAATAGAACGCGTATCGCCAAATGCGGTGTTGATTGTTGTGTCAAACCCATGCGATATCGTGGCGCACTTTATTGTCACCAACACCGGTTTTGAGCCGAGTAAAGTTATTAGCAGTGGCTGTGTAGTTGATACCGCTCGTTTAATGAGTATTGTTGCTGGCCGTGTAGACCTAGACCCGAAGAACGTGTTTGGTTATGTATTAGGAGAGCATGGTAGCCATTGCTTTACTCCTAAGAGCTTAATTTCTATCGCTGGGCAACCGGCCGACTATTACTGCGATACCCATAACATTGAGAGAATTGATCCGCACGCACTTCTTGAGGCGGTGAAACAGGCGGGATACGAAATCTTTCGGCGTAAGCAGAACACAGTTCATGGCATTGCCGCCAGTGTCTTTCGAATCATTCAAGCTGTGACGATTAACGAACGATCGGTGTTGCCCGTCGGTACGATGATGTCGGGGCAATATGGTTTGCATGATGTTGTTCTCAGCCTACCTACGGTTATTGGAAAAAACGGAGCAAATTCAGTTCTGATGCATCCCTTCACTGAAGAGGAGCTTGCCACATTAAAAACGATCAGCACCCATTTAAAACACATCGTGGAAAATGTCGCTAAGCAGACGAATCTAACGCCCTGATCTACCCTCATTATCAGGTGCTAGTTAGCTTAGCACTCCGGTCTACTGCCATAGAGCTATTTGTACTAAAGCCCTAGGATGTGTAGTTGTTTAATTTGTAAATGAGTAATAGAATGCGAACCATTTTTATTTGAATGGTGAGTGGTAATGTCTCGAGTTTTGATAGTGGATGATGACGTTCCTTTGTGTGAGCTATTAGAAGCAGTTTTGCAAGAGGAGGGCTATATTGTCTCTTCTGTACATTGCGGTGAAAGTGCTTTGCAATATATGGAAAAAACGCCGGTAGATCTTGTACTGCTTGATGTCATGTTACCAAACCTTAACGGCATGCAAGTTGCTCGTAGAATCTGTCAACGCTTCGCGACACCTATTCTAATGCTTACTGCTCTTAATGATGAAAACTCGATGCTTGATGGCTACCAAGCGGGAGCCGACCAGTACATAGGAAAGCCTTTTAATGTTGCTGAGCTTCTGATGCGCATCAAAGCGATTCTTCGTCGTGTTGGTTTAGAGCGCCAACGTCAGGCGATGTGCAGTACCGTTCAAACGATCAGTGATCAGCTCAATAGCTTACCACTCACAAGCACGGAAGCCGAGTTACTGAGCTATCTAGTCAAAAACCAAGGTGTGGTGATTTCAAAAGCGGAACTCCAAACCGAAGTATTAAAGAAAGAGCTAAGCCCTTTTGACCGCAACCTTGATATGCACATCAGTAATATACGTCGCAAGCTAGTAGAAGCAGGGCTCTCTAAGCAACATATCAAAACCTTCCGTGGCAAAGGTTACAGCTACCTAGAGGCTGTAAACAATTAATGAAGCTCACGTGCCCACTTTTTATCGCGAAACGTAAAGATAGCTTAGCGTTTAAGTTGTTTAGTTATATGACTGCAATTGTGATAAGTATTTTGGTCGTACAAGCAATGGCTGAGCAAGCTCTCGTGAAAGCCATGCTAAAAGTGCCGGACAGTGTGCGAGAAGAAATGCTCGATCTTGCACATCAAGCCAATGTGCTGATTGAGCACGGAGATATGGACGAACTTGCGGATTGGGCGAACGCGCAAAACTTTTATCTGTTTGTGCTGAATGAGCACCAGCAACCCGTCACTCACCGTTTAATGCATCCACACTTCGAGTTCAAACTTCAATTTAAAAGAAGTATTGATGATCAACTTGAGGGAAAGGTAAATCGCCCGATTATCAATATCCCTTTGGTTAAAGATAATAGCCTGGTGATTCAACTGCCACATCGACTGCATCCCGCACATGACTTCATTTTATATTTCTCTATTCTCAAAGTGGTGATTGCGGTAGTTATTTTGGCGTTGTTCTCATTGCTAATGGCACGCAACTTACAACAGCCGCTTGATCGCTTAAGAGAAGCAAGCAAAAAGCTATCTAACGGCGACTTTAATGTCAGTGTGGTGAAAGAGTTAAAATCGAATACGCGCGAGTTTAACGAGCTGGCGCAAGACTTCGACCACATGACACAGCAAATTCATTCTCTTGCCGAAAAGCAGCGATTGCTTATAAGAGATGTCTCCCACGAGCTCCGAACGCCGTTAGCAAGACAGAATTTAGTTCTACACCTTTTGCGGAAGCGAGTTGGGGAGAACGAGCAAAGCTTGGTGACCAGGCTAGAAGATGAAGCTAAAGAGCTAAACCATTTGATAAGCGATATCTTGGAGTTCAGTCGCTTGGAAAATGCGCGTTTCGACAAAGGTGCGAAACGCCGTGATTTAGAGGTGTTGCTCGCACCGCAAGTAGAGCGATGCAAAATCGATTTAAAACCAGAACAAACATTGTCATTCCTTTCAGAAGCAATATGCGCCAAAGCTTTTTGCGAAGAAACGCTCATCATTCGTTGTTTGAATAACCTTGTTGGAAATGCCATCAAATATTCAGGGCAAGCATCTCAGATAGAAGTTTCTCTGGCTAATCATGTCAAAGATGGGCAGCAATTGATTTCCATGTCTGTATCCGACAATGGGCCTGGTATTCCAGAGAACAAGTTGGTCGATATTTTTGACCCGTTTACTCGCTTAGATGCATCAAGAGATAAGAAGCTTGGCGGCTACGGCTTAGGTCTCGCGATTGTCAAAGAATCCATGCGCATTATGGGTGGATCCGTTACGGCGAAAAATCGTGAACAAGGAGGTCTGAGTGTTACTTTGGTGTTCAAGCAGTAAGTATAGTTAAGTCTTATTAAGTGTGATGTTGATCGCGTTATTGTGGTGCGTCATCAGAGAGTACTTTACAAAAGTTTGCAAATGCAAAGAATGTAAATTTAATGCAAATGGTAATACTTATCACTTATATTCACCCGCGAAATAATTAAGAGGGAATCGCATTCAATAAGTATGTGACCCGAAAAATAATAATCGGAGTGAAAGGATATGTTTACTAAGAGCCATTTGGCGCTAGTGATCGGTGCGGTGTTAGCAACACCTGCAGTGGCGGACGTTCAAACAGACGAACATGTAGTTGTAGAAGGTCGAGAGTTCGGCTACAAGGCGGATACAAACAGTACAGCAATGCGCATGGAAATGACGCAGCTAGAAACGCCAGGACAAGTAGCGGTTATCGATGAAACGGTAATTGATGAGCAGCGTGCAAGTACACTTGGTGAAGTGTTACGTAACGATGCAAGTGTTAGCGCGGGTGGTACAAGCCGTAACCGCGAACGTTTCTCTCTACGTGGTTTTGAGCTTAGCAGTTCAGACGGTTTTCTTCGTGATGGCCGTCAACACTGGTCACACTACCGTCAGCCAATTGAGCTTTTAGAGCGTGTTGAAGTGCTTAAAGGTCCATCAGGCTTGCTATACGGTAAATCTGAGCCGGGTGGCTTGGTAAACATGGTTTCGAAAAAACCAACAACTCAAACACAAGCTAGTTTGAGTCAAGATCTAGGTTCGAATGATCACTCACGCACGGTGCTTGATGTGAGTGGCGCGCTAAATGATGCAGAGACACTGCGCGCGCGCGCAATTTTTGCCAAAGAAAGCTACGGCTCTTGGCGCAGCTACGGCGATGGTACCGAGCCAGAAACGGATCGTACGGTTGCGGGCCTAGTGGTTGAGTACGACATCACCGACAACTTTATGGTGTCAGCGCATTACGATCGCACGAAAGACGATGGTAGCGTGGATTCTGGTGCTTACATTGTGGATGGTAAAGCGGTTCGCGGTGATAAGTACATCTGGGATGCGCAGTGGTCTGAAATTAATAACGATGTAGAAAACTATGGCATCGATATTAATGCTCAAGTGACTGACAATGTAAACGTAAAAGCGGGTTACAACCGCCAAGACTTTAAGCGTTTTGATGTGGAGTCTTACCCTAAGTTTGACAATTATGACAAAGACGGTGTGATTCGACACAAAGGGAATGATCGCTCCGATAATTGGGTATTTGATACTGCATATATAGATGTGACGACGGACTTTACTTTGTTCGGTACGGAAAACACGTTGTTAGTGGGCGCTAACTACTTAGATTACAGTTATGATCGCTTTATGGCATTTCATAATGAGGCGAGTATTGCGCCAGGAGAAACGGTGCCTAAGCCTGGCTATCGTAGTTCGAAGAAATCACCAACAACTGAGTACGATACTTGGGGTATCTACGCGCAAAACATGATGACTATCAACGAGTCTTGGCAAGTACTTGCAGGGGTTCGTTATGATGAAAAGCGTGATGATGACCTGACAGAGAATCAAGTTTCTCCTAAGTTTGGTGTGATTTTCCACCCAGCGACAAATGGCTCGGTTTACGTTCAGTACTCTGAAAGCTTTATGCCGCAAGGTGAAGTCAGCAGTGGTCGTGGCAAAACTTACGTGAACGATGGCGAGAAGCTAGACGCAGAGCGTGGTATCTCTTACGAGATCGGAACTAAGTGGGAACTGTTCGATCAGCGCTTATTTGTATCCGGTGCAGTGTTTGATATCACATTAGAGAACATCTCGCTGGATGTTGAAAGCGGCAAAGACGCGGGCGGTAATCTCCTACACAAGAAAACGCAAGGTGGTGAGCAAGTTCACAAAGGTGCTGAGTTAATGGCTCAAGGTTTTGTGACCCCAGAGTTGTCGCTAACGGCTTCTGCAATGTATTTGGATGCAGAGTTGACGAAAGCGGATAAAAAATTCGAGGGTAACCGCCCTGCAGATGTGCCAGAGTTCTCGGCAAGTCTATGGTCTAGCTACAAGGTTCAGGACAATACGAACCTAAACCTCGGTTTGATTTATGAAGGTGATCGCTACGGTGATGCAAAGAACACCTTCAAGAAAGATGGCTACGCTCGCGTTGATATGGGCGTGTCATACAAACATAAGTACGATGAAAACTTGGATATCATTGCTCGATTCAATGTCGAGAACTTATTCGATACCGACTACTTCGCAGGTGGCGGTAGCACGAATAGCGAGCAAAAAGGTGCGAGTGGGGTTGTGGTTGGAGAAGACCGCAACTACATGGCAACAATCCAGTTCAAGTACTGATAACAATTTGATTATTAAAGGGGAAGGGTAGTCTTCCCCTTTGGTCGTTTTTGGAACACAGAAATATAACTCGTATGAATCTAATGAAATCAAGTATCGCTCTGTTGATATCATCGGTTTTGATTCCCGCTCACGCGGCGAACTTAAACGATGCACAAGCTGTGCAGAGTAAAACAAACCAGTCGTCGGCGGTAAGCCAAAAACGTATTGATGCAAGCGCAGAAAAATCACTTACTCTAGAAGCTGAAATTGAGCAGCTGCAAGAGGAAGTCGGTAACTTGAAGATTTATCGCGATCATCTTGCAAGCCTTGTTGAGAGCCAAAATCAAGAAGTTGATAGCTTGAACGAGCAAATTGAGCAGATTGCTCAAACTCGTCAAGGTGTCGTGCCTTTGATGTATCACATGCTTGAGGGCTTAAAAGTGCTCGTCGCTAACGACAAGCCTATACGCAAAGCGCAACGTGAGGAGCGAATTGCAAAGCTGGATTCCATGATGACGCGTGCAGACGTTGCGGATGCAGAGAAGTTTCGTCGTATTTTAGAAGCGTACCAAATTGAAATGGATTACGGCACCAAGCTTGGCGTTTACCAAGGCAAGATTAACCTTGGTGACAATGAAGCTGTGGAGGCGGACATTCTCTATTTAGGGCGTTTGTCTTTGGTAGCACGTAGCTTATCTGGTGAGACATTCTGGAGCTGGTCACAGCAACAACAAGCATGGCAACAAGTGGGTTCTGAGCAAAAATCAGAGCTAGATAAAGCGTTCGCTATGGCGAATAAACAGATCGCGCCGAGTATGTTAACTCTGCCAGTGTCGTTAACCGCTGCGGAGGGCAAATAAATGATGAAAAAATGGTTATCGGTTGCACTAATCTCGACATCCGCATTAATGCCTTATACAACTTTTGCTAGTGATGCGTTGTTACAAAAGGCGCAGCAAGAAAATCGTCAACAGCAATCGCACAATGTCGCGCGTGAATCAGGTTTTAAGAAAACAGAGCAAGAGCTACAGGCTATAAAGAATAAATTGGCCGCAGAGCGAGCGGCTCTTCAAGCAGAAGCGGACTCATTAAGTGTTACTTTCGGTGAAAACGAAGCGGAACTGGCGCAGCTAGAAGAAAAGCTACGTCTAGAAACCGGGAGCTTAGGTGAGCTATTTGGCGTCGTTCGCCAGAACGCAAAAGAGCTAGAGTCAGAGCTCAAGAGCTCAGTAACGGGTGTTGATGCAAACTCATATCAGAAAGATATCGATGCTATTGTTGCAGCTAAATCACTGCCAACGTTGACCCAACTTCAGGCGATGTGGCGCAGCATGGAAGAACAAATCAAAGCAAGTGGTGAGATGGCAAACGTCTCTTTCACACTGCTAAATGGCGAAGGTCGTGAACAAACGGTTAATGGTGTTCGTCTTGGTTCTATGGCGCTGCTGGATGACACTGGCTACGTTAAGTGGAATGGTCAACGCGGAGATGCGGTAAACTATCTTCGTCAGCCTGAAAGCGGTCCAACAGCGAATACTATTTCCTCTGGTGACATTGATGCGCTTGTCATTGACCCGTCACGCGGCATTCTTCTTGAGCAGCTCGCAAACTCACCGACTTTGGCTGATCGCCTAAATGCAGGCGGCGTTGTCGGTAAAATCATCCTTGGTTTATTAGCTATCGGCCTATTGATTGCTCTCGTACGTGGTGCATCTCTGATGATTTCGCGCCAGAAAATCATGAAGCAACTGAAAACTCCAGCACAGCCAGGAGACAACCCTTTGGGTCGTGTGCTTGCGGTGTATCAGAAAGATAAGCATCGCAGCGTAGAAGCGTTAGAGCTACGTCTATTGGAAGCCGTTGTTGATGAGCAAACCCACCTAGAAAAAGGGTTGTCGATGCTGAAGCTTCTTGCTGCGCTGGCCCCTATGCTTGGTCTACTGGGCACGGTAACGGGTATGATCGAAACCTTCCAAGTCATCACTCAATTTGGTAATGGTGATCCGAAAGTAATGGCGGGTGGTATTTCGATGGCGCTTGTAACTACTGTACTTGGCCTTGTTTCAGCCATGCCATTGTTATTGGCGCACAACGTATTGAGCTCTCAAGCAGAAAATATTCGCAGTATCTTAGAAAAGCAAGGCATCGGTTTAGTTGCAGAACAAGCTGAGCGTGATATGCCGAGCAACAAAAGTCACTCTAACACCTTAGCGGAGAACGCAGCGTAATGGAGCAGATCCTACTCAGCACATTGGGTTTGATCAGTGAGGATTGGGCCACAACCTTGATGAGCTTTATGCAACAAGGTGGTCAAATCCTATGGTGGCTGGCTGCCGTCGTGGCGGTGTGCTGGCTGTTGGTCATGGAGCGAGTTATTTATCTCACAACAGTTTTTCCTGGGGTAAAGAAGCAGCTTTGTGAGCAGTGGCAAGCAAGAGCAGAGCACCACTCTTGGTACGCACATCAAATCCGTGAAGGATGGATTGCAAAAGCGCAAATCGAACTGCGCCAAAACCTATCGACCATTAAGCTGCTTGTGGCGGTTTGCCCAATGTTAGGGTTGTTAGGGACGGTGACGGGCATGATTACGGTGTTTGACGTGATGGCATCGCAAGGCAGCAGCAATCCAAAATTGATGGCTTCTGGCATCTCACTTGCTACGCTGCCAACCATGGCGGGTATGGTAGCAGCGCTGGCGGGCATGTTTATTCATGCTCGCCTTAGCAAAGTGTGTGAACGAAAAGCTATCCAGTTAGAACAATCTTTAAGGAGTCAAAAGTGAGACTCGGACGCAGACCTAACCAACAAGATGAAGCTCAAGTCGATTTAACGTCGATGCTTGATATCGTCTTCATCATGTTGATCTTCTTCATTGTGACCAGTTCGTTTGTACGTGAATCCGGTGTAGAAGTGAACCGCCCTCAGGCTTCTAATGTGGTAAGCCAAAAAGATGCGGGCATTTTTATCGCGGTAACGGCAGCAAATGACGTGTACATCGACAAACGAGTGGTTGATATTGAGCGTGTTGAGGCTTCTATTGAGCACCTGTTACTTGATCAGCCTGATGCTTCGTTAGTTATCCAAGCTGACGAGCATGCTTATAATGGCACTGTCGTGAAAGTGATGGACGCTGCAAAAGCGGCGGGCGTGAAAAACATCGCATTGGCGGCGGAGAAACCTTAATGGGCAGGCTGTTACTTGCACTACCAGCATCACTGTTAATTTCTGTGAGCCTGTTTAGCTTTATGGCGTGGATGGTTGATAAAGGCAACCAGCGTGCGCCAGAAGCTTCGGAAGCGGTTCGTTTTGATATGGTGATGGTAGAGAATGAAGCAGACGTGCAGCGTCGTCAACGTTCAGTGCCGGAGCAACCAGAACCACCCCAAGCGCCGGAGCCAATGGATCTGTCTCAAGCTGACACTCAAATGGAGCCGATGAGCCAGATGACGCCAGTCAGTGCTTTAGGTTTGAACATTGCCCTTGAAGGTATCGCGATCAGTGCGCCAAACTTGAAGGGAACAATGGGCAACCAACAAGCACTGCCGTTGTATCGTGTTGATCCTCGTTATCCAAGTAAGGCGCTGAAACGTAGAGTTGAAGGCTATGTCATTATGCGTTTCACGATCGATGCAACTGGACGACCAAAAGATATTGAAGTGATCGAGGCTGAGCCACAGCGTATGTTCGAAAGAGAAGCGATTCGTGCGCTTAAAAAATGGAAGTATCAGCCAAAAGTTGAGGATGGTGTGTCAATTGAGCAGTATGGACAAACCGCTAAAGTGGAGTTCAAGTTAGCCAAATGATGAAAAAATTCTTAATCGGTACGGTATTAAGCCTGAGTGCACTTTCAACCATTGCCAGTGAGTTAAGCCAATACACTGCCGCGAGAGTTCAACGAGCACACAACTTGGCTCAAGAGGAGAAACTAAAAGAAGCGATTTCATCTCTTGAAGCTATGGAGCTTTCTCGTGGATATGACCAAGCTTATGTCGCTCGAATGTTGGGTATTTTTTACTGGCAGAACGAGCAAACTCAAGCAGCAATTGAGCAACTTGAGTTGGCAGTCAATAGTGGTTTGCTACAAGATGAGCAAGCATGGCAAACCCGAAAAATGTTGGCAGATATACTGCTGAACGAGCAACGCTTTTCTAAGGCGTTACCTCATTACTATGCCTTGAGCAAAAACATTCCTAAAGGTCAAAAAGCGCATGAGCTATGGCTGCGTATTTCCCAATCTCATTATCAACTGAGTCAGTGGCAGAAAGTGCTTTCAGCAATGGCTCGTTATGAGAAGTTTGGTCAGCCAGACAAGCTTGGCGCATTGTCGATAAAGCTTTCTGCTGAGCTAGAACTGAAAAAGTGGAAGCCGGCAATCTCGACCATCAAACGCTTGATCGCGATTGAACCTGAGCGAATTGAATGGTGGCGTCAGCTTGTTGCTCTTTACCTGCGTGTTGATGACAACAAACGTGCTCTGGACTCTTTGGCGTTGGCAAAACTGAAAGGGTTACAACTTAGCCAAGATGACTTAAAGCTGCTGGCACAATTGTACGCGAAACGAGGTATTCCTGAGAGAGCTGCGTTGGTGATGAACGAGCTAGAGGATGTAAACTCGAATAGTAAACTGAAAGCTCAGCAAGCGACGTATTGGCAAATGGCAAAAGAGTGGGAAGAGTCTATCGATAGTTGGCGTGTTGCTGCTCAGTTAGACCGACAGTATTACTGGAACTATTCTCAATTATTGGTGCAAGAAGGCCACTATAAAGATGCCCTTGCCGCGCTCGATAAGGTCAGCGGTCGTAAAGCGGATGTCGCACTTATCAAAACTCGCGCTTATTACAAACTTAAGCGGTTTGACGATGCACTCGCTAATGCCAAAAGAGCGAATGAGATAAAACCGTCGAATCAGGCAAAAAGTTGGGTTAAGTATCTATCACAGCTACGCAAAGTAGAATCGACGCAAAACTCATAGCGAACACTTTTATTAAATACCCGAGCTCAATCTCGGGTATTTTTTTGTCTAAAGTCATAAAGGCTATTTAATGTATGAGCTTTTCATAAAAGGCTAACGCATCAAATGGTCGGGAGAAAAAGGGGCTTTTCTCTATATATTCTTGATGTACTTTGCTCAGTGTTTCAAACTTTTCTCTCGATGTAGGTTCGATGTGAAAAGTAAGGCTTTCAGTCGATTCTACAAGCTTTAATGTTGAAGTTCTTGAAGCGTTATTTTTTGCTATTAATAGATAATACGCTAGTTCTTGCTTCTCTTTTAATACACAAGCCTCAAAAGCTTTCTCGCTTAAAAACGGCAGAACAGGAGTAAATGCTTCTATGTGCTTCTTTGAATACTCTAGAGTTTGTTTGTCAGGTGTATTCTGGTCTGCCATAGATTCGCACTGCTTTATTTTCGCACCATAATTATCGATAGATTGGCTTACGTTGTTAAACAAACTGGCTTCAAACTTTTCACTTGCGAAAGTGACACTTGAGAAAAGTGATAAGAGAATTATTACAACATTCTTGTCCATATTTTTCCTTCTGAACTGCACTATAACGTTTGGCTAGCATCAGAAAATCTTCTCTATCTAACCCTACACTAACTTCTTAGCTTACCTTTTTAATCTAGCTTATCGATAGCTTTAAGTTTTTCATTAAATATACATAACGGCGCATTTTGGTGGAGTCTGTCCCACTTTTTAGTATTGGAAATATCATTAAATTTTGAGTCATTAAAATCAATAGGGTTATTATCTAGAGGGTAGGCAATTGGTCACTCATATTGGCGCAAATAGTTACAACATGCGCCAACCAAGCTGAATTGAAAAAGTAAACAATGTAAATTAAATGCCAATACGAATGATTATCACCTAAATTATGCTCCACATTTATTGGTGATGATTGTTTCTATGCTGCTTAAAAGCAAAGGTGTTCAAACTTGGGCTCGCCGCCTACATATCTATATTTCGATGGCTCTTCTCTTAGTTACGCTGTTTTTTGCAATAACTGGAATTACCCTCAATCGCCCCGAATTATTTGAACGCCGTGAACCTATCATTCAACAACATACTCTGACGGTTCCGCACTCAGTTCTATTCTCACATTCAGATACCTTTCAACCTAATCGTGAAGGGCTGGTGGCTTTCTTGACTAAAGAAACCGAGCTTCGCGGCACTCCCTCCGCACTAGATGTGTATACCGAAGTTGAGCAAGGTGAGTTGTTACTCGGAGAGCTGTCTATGGATTTTAAAGGCCCAGGTTATAACGCTACGGTCTTTATCGATATGACCACCGGTGCGGCAGAGGTTGAAACGACGCACTACGGTATTGTTGCGTTGTTGAACGATCTACATAAAGGCCGCAACAGTGGTGGTATTTGGAAGTGGTTTATCGACGTCACTGCGCTTTTGATGGTGTTTTTTGTTCTAACAGGTGTGTGCTTATTACTGCCTAAGAAGAAGACGCTTAGAAAGTCAATGCAATGGATGAGCTTTGGTACGTTACTGTCGCTCGTGATTTATTTTTTTGCTGTTCCATAACAGCTTTTTTAGAGAACACTTATGTTGAACACAGGAAGATTTTTCCGCCGTAATCACTTTTGTAAAGCCGCTTTGATCGCGGCTTTTGCTCCTTTCTCTCTTTCTGCGGCTCCTCTACCAGATAACGCGAAGATCGATTTCGAATTCGAACTTCCAAAGATAGACACTTCAATGTACGCACGCCCTTATGTGGCGGTGTGGGTTGAAAATGACCAGCGTAAACCGGTTAAAACCATTCAGCTATGGGTAGGAAAAGACGAATGGCTAAAAGACCTGCGCAGCTGGTGGAGAAAAGCGGGTCGTTATGATCGTGAACTTGTTGATGCGGTGACGTCTGCAACGCGCCCTGCTGGACAGTACCGTTTTGTCTGGGACGGAACCAATGATGCAGGAAAGCGTTTGGAGCAAGGAAATTACACGTTGTACGTCGAAGTTGTTCGTGAACATGGTGGGCGAAACTACTTACGTCAAAAAATAACGCTAGCGGACAGTGAAGTGCGCTATGAGCTTAAACCAACACAAGAGACGGGTGTCATCACCGTCAATTATCAAGTTAAGTGATTAAAGGACACAACAATGAAAACCAAAATCAAAGCAGTGGCATTGGCGAGTGTAATGGCAATGGGATTGGCTGCAACAACCACCGCACAAGCGCATCCACGTTGGGTTCTGCCTTCTCACTTTACGGTTTCAAAAGAAGGCGGTGACTGGCTGACATTTGATGTTACTGCTTCTCACGGAACGTTTGTTTTTGATAAGCCTGCGGGTAGTGACCAAGCGTTCGTGGTGATGCCGGATGGCCGTTCTGAGCGTCCTAACTTTGTTGTTCGTGGCAAACGTCGTTCTATGTTTGATTTCTTTTTTACGGAAGAAGGCACGCACAAAGTCGCGATCAATAATCAGCCGAGCTACTACACCCAATACAAAGCGGGTCGTCGTGATACGGTGAAATGGGCGCGAGCAAACAAAGCTGAGCGTCATGATGTACTTCCAGAACAGGCGCGTGATGTGGTTACACAACTGAGCTACACCCGAGCAGAAAGCTACATCACGGTTGGTATGCCAACGGAAAAAGCGTTGGAGATTGAAGGAAAAATGCTGGAGATGAAACCGATCACGCATCCATCGGATATCATTGAAGGTGAACCAGTCACTTTCCAGTTTTTCTTCAATGGTGAGCCACAAGAGGGCGTCACAGCGGAGATCACACGTGAAGGCACCATGTACCGAAACCATCAAGAACAAATCGATGTGGTGAGTGATGAAGATGGCAAAGTGATCTTCACGCCAGAGGTCGCAGGGCGCTACTTAATGAAAGCGAACTACAAAGGTGAATTAAAAGATAATCCATTGGCGGATAAAGCGAGTGCCAATGTTCACCTTACGTTTGAAACTCAACTTAACTAATCGAATTAGGCTCAGCAATTGCTGGGCCATTTTGGAATCATCATGAATAACACTTCTCTTCTCAAAGCTGCTTTGCTTTTTTCTGGATTTGCTTCTTTTCACGCTGCTGCACACTTCCCTCTGATGAGTTGTCACTTGGCGCAAGATAAAGTGATTTGTGAAGCGGGCTACTCGGATGGATCGACAGCGGTCGACTACGATGTCGAAATGTACGATTACGACGACAATCTGATCGCCAAAGAAAAAACAGATAAGCGTTCCATCGCAGAATTTACTCACCCTGAAACAGATTTCTATTTGGTATTTGATGCCGGACATGAAAGCCCGGTGGAAGTGGATATCGTTGAGCTGAAAGAGAAATGAGTGTACAGAAAGTTCGCCCTGATGATGGTAACCGAGAAGGAAAGTGGGTCGCACTGACAATCGCAGTGATTCTCGGTTCTGCAGCCATAATTATGCCCTACCATCAGGTCGCGACTGAAAAGCCAGACATACAGGCTCATCAAGTTTTAATCACGGACTTACATCAAAACGAGTTGGGTTTGATCGCTGAACTTAAGCTTGCTCATGAAGAGATTCGTGATTTGCAGCTAGAAACTGGAACTTGGCCTGAGGTTTCTGACATGGAGGCGCTTTGGATTGCTCCATTCGTAAAAGACCAAAATTGGAAGCGCAAAGGGTCTCATCAGTGGAAACGAATCGATGACGGAGTATACATTGGCATGAAGACAAATGCCCAAGGTTCTGCCTCTATGCTTCTGGATAGCCGTGGCTCTCAAGCTGATATTTGGTTTAGTGATTCTAGCCGATCGTTAAATGCGGAGGTACTAAGCGATCTAGCAAAACGCCGCCAGCATGGCTGGCAACAAATCGTTCTGTCAGATTCCTCTTCTTCCCATTCTCACGCCCATTAAGACAACATAATTGATAAGTACTATGATCAAACGCTCTCTTTTACGTCGTATTCTTACAGCCACCGTGTTCTTGACGGTGTCTTCTACAGGCTTTGCTGCCGATAAACTCAGTATTGGTATTACGCTTCAACCTTATTACAGCTATGTCAAAGCTGTTGTTGATGACAAGGCGAACATCATTCCTCTGGTCGATGCTGGTTTTAACCCTCATAACTATTTACCGCAACCCAATGATCTTAAACGCTTAAATGAAATGGACGTAATAGTGATCAATGGTATTGGTCATGACGATTTTGCACTGAAAGTGATCAAGGCTTCTCAGCGTGATGATCTCGTGGTTATCGAAGCGAACAAAGAAGTGCCTTTATTGCCCGCTATGGGGCAGTCTGTTGGTCAAGGAGCAGTGAACCCTCACACCTTTGTTGGTCTATCGACCACTATTCAAAAGGTTTACACCATCGCGAGTGAGCTAAGTAAACTGGACCCAGACAACGCTACTTTTTATCGCCAAAATGCTCGTAAATATGCGAAAACTTTCCGCCTGATGAAGCGTGATGCAATGTTGTCTCTTGGTGAGTTGGACACGGCTGGTATGAAGGTGGCGACAACCCACAATGCTTACGGATATATCCTTCAGGAGTTTGGTGTTGACGTTGCCGCTGTCATTGAGCCTGCTCATGGTGTTGAACCAAGTGCCAGTCAGTTGCAGGAAACGATTGAGAAAATTCGTGAATCGGGTATTGATGTGCTGTTTTATGAGCTCAATATGCCGAACCGTTTTGTTGATACCATCGAAGAGGCGACTGGCGTGCAGCTTTATCGCTTTTCTCACATGACTCACGGTGAGTATGAGGCCGATAAAGTCGAGGTTGAGATGCGAGATAATGTGGAAACACTAATCGAAGCCATGAAATTTGTGGCGAGTAAGCGAGCAGGGGAAAAGGCGTAATGACTGGACCTTCCGTTTCCTTAAGTAACGTGGGCCTAAAATACGCCGACAATATCATTTTGCAGAACATCAGCGCCGAATTCGAGAACGCGAAATGTCACGTGATTATGGGACCGAACGGCGGTGGTAAAACCTCTTTGCTTCGTTCGGTACTTGGACTCACGCCATTTTCGGGAAACATAGCGCTCAATTGGCCAGAGCCATCAGCTGCATCGGGGAAGATAGGGTATGTGCCACAAAAAGCGATGTTCGAGGCAAGCCTCCCGTTAACCGTGATGGATTTTGTACTGCTTAACCAAACTCGTATCCCTCTATTTTGGCGACGTAAAACGAAACAAACTCAACATGCCCTAGCCCAGCTGGATCGCGTGGGTATGGCAACGCGTAGCGACCGTCGTATGGGGCAACTCTCTGGCGGTGAGCAACAGCGTGTTTTGTTTGCGCAAGCTTTACTGGATGAGCCCAATTTATTGGTTTTAGACGAACCTACAACTGGCATGGATGAGCAAGGTGTTCGATATCTTGAAGGTTTGATTCATGAAGTCGTTGGAGAAGGCAAAACGGTACTGGCAGTACACCATGACGTGACTGCAGTGCGCCGTTTAGATGCGCAGGTCCATGTTGTAAATCGTCAAATTGTGGCGTCAGGGCACCATTCAGATGTGCTAAGTCCTGATCGTATAGAAACATTATTCAAGCACTACACAGCAAAAGTGGAGGCTGCATAATGGATTGGTTACGAGAGTTAGCGGTTAGCGGCGTTGAAGCTGGATGGTTAAGCGATAGCTTTTCTTATGCCTTCATGGTGAACGCAATTGTGGCAGCGCTGATATTAGGACCATTACTTGGTGGCCTTGGTACATTAGTCATCGCCAAGCGACTGGCTTTTTTCTCTGAAGCGGTTGGGCACGCTGCGCTTACCGGAATCGCGATTGGTGTGTTGCTCGGTGAGCCGCCAGAGAATCCGATCATCGGCTTGTTTAGCTTTTGTATGATTTTTGCGCTGTTGCTTCACTTTGTTCGTAATCGTACGAATGTACCTTACGACACACTGGTTGGGGTTTTTCTTGCACTAGCGTTAGCGGTTGGTGCTGCGCTGTTAATGTACGTCGCTCGTAAGATCAACATTCACATGTTGGAGAACGTGTTGTTTGGCTCGATCTTGACGGTGACGGACAACGATATCCTTATTTTAGCGATCAGTTGTTTGATCATATTACTGCTTCTTATTCCAACGTTTAACCGCATTTTGCTGACTTGTATTAGCCCGGATATTGCACGTGTACGCGGCTTTAATACCAGCTTTTATGATTACTTATTTGTCATGATGATCACCTTGGTCACCATTGCCGCGGTAAAGATTATTGGCGCGGTATTGGTTGGTGCATTGCTACTGATTCCTGGTGCAACGGCTAGGTTATTGACTAAACGCATGGGCAGTTTCGTTCTCCTTTCTTCTTTATTGGCAACCATTGCGTGTTTAGTAGGAACCATACTGCCGATGGAGCTTGAGCTACCAGTGCCATCAGGCGCATCCATCATCATTGTTTCTGCGGCATTTTTCCTAACAGCAACGGTTTACCGAATTATCCAAAAAGCGTAACCCTCTTTATAAAGTAATGAGCATGAAGATAAAAAAATTAGTGATAACTTTTGGTTTAGTAATATCGACGACATTTCCATCGTTGGCAAGCGCCAAAGACATTTTAACCAGCACTCCCGTCACGTACATGTTGTCTGAGCAACTCATGAAAGGTACAGGGATAGAGACTCAGTATCTGCCTCCAAAGCGTTACGGCGTTGAGCGTCTTGAGAACTGGTTCGTAAATAAAGGTACAGAGCAAGTTAAGCAAGCGGGTCAAGCCGCGACGGTTGCTATTACTCTTGGTGCGATTTGGAAACAAGACCCGACTTATGTTTACGCTCGACAGGGCAACATTCACTTGATTGAAATCGATGCATCGCAGGCCATTTCTCCTAGAGCTCAAGGAGTTGCAGTACTGACATTGGAAAACGGGTCAACATCGAAGTACGCATGGCTGAACCCTACAAACTTAATCCGAATGGCGGGCATTGTTGGAGAGGATCTACAACGTGTATATCCTGAACACCAAAAGGCGATTCAAACGAATCAACAGGCTTTTATGCTCAATGTGCGTGAACTGATCAACCAACAACAGGCAGAGATCTTCGATAAAGGCATCGATTCAGTGGTACTGATGAGTGAGTCACTAGAGGACTTTGCCTCTGGCAACCAATTGTTTGTGGTTGGGCGCGAATTTAAGCCAGAACTCGAGTGGACAGAAGAAGACAAATTATCTTTAAAAGCTCAGTTTGAACAAGATAAAACGCTATGGTTAGTGACGGATAAACGACCGTCGAAAACCTTGACATCGCTTATTAAACCGAGTCGTATACTGCAAATTGATGTTATTGACCGCTGGGGCAGTAAGGGTATCAAAACTGAGAAGCCACTCGCACGTTGGGAGATGTGACACGTAAAAAGCCACAGATTTTATGATGGGGAATGAAAAGTTCCCTATTTTTTTGTGACTTAGTTCAAAACGTGAGCATTAATACCACTGGTTGCATAAGAAAGTGTTTGTTTCATTTCTATTTCATTACTACTTTGTTATGTGTTCGTTGCGATTGATTCGGATTTAATCTGTCTCTAAGCGAACCGGTACAAACAACTATACGGATGTTAACAATGAAAATGAAAACTCTAGCCGTTGCAGTGGCGGCACTAGCATGTGGTTCACAGGCCTTCGCAGCAGAAGTTTACAACAGCGATGGTACATCTTTATCGATCGGCGGTCACGTTTCAGTTGGCGTGGGTGAGTATTTCGAAGAAGAAGTAAAAGTTCACCAAGTATCTCCACGTATTAACGTTGCGGGTAAGAAAGACATTGGCAACGGTATTACTATCGATGCTAAAGGCGAATGGGCACTTAACTACCTAAATGGTGGTGAACAGTCATTCAAAACTCGTCTAGGTTACATCGGTGCAACTCACGAGCAGTACGGTCGCCTTGTTGCAGGTACTCAATGGTCACCTTACTACGATGTCGCTGGTGTTGCGGATCTACCAATCGCGTTTGCGAACGATTTCTTGTACAGCAACCACGGTAGCCTAGGTTCAGCGCGTGCTGATAAAATGCTTAGCTACCGCAAAGGTTTTGAATTTGGTGAAGGTTTTGCTTTCAACCTAGGTCTAGGTTGGCAAGGTGAGCAAACTTCAGACGCCGTAACTTACGAGCAACGTGGTCAAATTGCATTGAGCGGCTCTGTAGCTGGCTTTGGCTTGGGTTACGTATACAGCGGTGGTGATATTAAGGAACAGAGCCTAGGAACTAAAACAGCTGAATCACACCTATTCTCTGTAAACTATGGTCAATACGGTTCAGGTCTATACGCAGCAGTAGTATACGGCATGAATGATTACTTCTTTACTTATGATGGTGCTCTTTACGAAGAGACTGCTCAGTTGGAGGCTCTACTTGCCTACGGCGTAAATGATTGGACATTCAGCGTTAACTACGAAGCTGTTGAAGATGATAAAGCTAACGATACGCTATTTAGCCAATCAGCTCTACAAGCTGAGTATGCTGTAACTCCGGCGTTTGTAACGTTTGCAGCTTACCAGTTTGACCTAGGTAATGACATCGACGTTGAAGAGAACGATTACTGGACAATCGGTGCTCGTTACTACTTCTAATAAATAGGCCAGTTTCTACTGCCTAAACACATTTATTGTGTTAACGCCTACTCGTTGTGAGTAGGCGTTTTTCTTTCTGCTATCCTTTGGCTATAAGAGACACTGGTAATGATGTGCTTAGGTAACCCAACTCTCTGTTTAGAGAGCGCGTCTATAAAAAATGCCCGCAAGTTGCGGGCATTTTTGTTGTTAGAGATGCAGTTCAATTGAAACGATTATTTTTTATCGAGTAAATCGAGGAAGAACGCATACTCTAGCGCATCTTCTTTTAAGCGTTTAAATCGACCAGATGCGCCGCCGTGTCCGGCTTCCATATCGGTTTTGAACAACAAGACGTTATCGTCTGTCTTCATTTCACGAAGTTTGGCGACCCACTTCATTGGTTCAAAGTACTGTACTTGAGAGTCGTGCAAGCCAGTCGTTACCAACATGTTTGGGTAGTTTTGCGCCTTGATGTTGTCGTAAGGCGAGTAACTCAACATATAGTCATAGTATGTTTTGTTATTTGGGTTACCCCATTCATCATATTCATTGGTGGTCAATGGAATTGATTCATCGAGCATGGTGGTTACCACGTCCACAAACGGAACATGTGCACCGATACCGCGATACAATTCTGGTGCTTGGTTGATGACTGCCCCCATTAAGAGACCACCTGCAGAGCCACCAACAGCGAAGACTTTATCTTTCGCGCCGTAGCCTTGTTCAACCAAACCTTTAGTTACATCAATAAAGTCGTTGAATGTGTTTTGCTTGGTGAGTTTTTTACCATCCTCATACCAAGGACGGCCAAGCATTTCAGAACCGCGAATGTGAGCGATGGCGTAAACAAAGCCGCGGTCTAATAGACTCAAACGTGTCGAGCGGAAAGTTGGCTCAATGGTTGCGCCATAAGATCCATAACCATATTGGTAGAGTGGATTCGTACCATCCTTCTTAAATAAGTCTTTACGATACACCAAAGAAACGGGTACTTCTTTACCGTCACGGGCTGTGATCATAATGCGTTCTGATTGGTAATTGTCAGGATTAAAATCACCAAGTACAGGTGTTTGCTTCATGATTTCTGACTCGCCCGTTTTTAGATCGAAATCGTAGTAGGTTCCTGGAGTGGTTAAACTGCTGTAATAAATACGAACTTTCTCGTTATCCAGCTCTAGGTTACCTGTCAAATAGGCAGCAAACGCATCGTCATTAAATGTGAGGGGGAATTCTTTTCCTGTTGAGAGTTGACGTACAGTGACGCTTGCTAGGCCGTTAGAGCGCTGCTCATAGACGAGGTGATCATCGAATAGCTCGAAGTCGACAAGTTGAGTGTTGTCGTCTGCGGCAATCACGTCTTGCCACTTAGAGCGATCGTGCATCTCTTCTTGCTTAACTTTCATCAAACGGAAGTTCACGGCTTGATAGTTGGTATAAATGTAATACCAATCGCCTAGCTTAGAAATGCTGTATTCAATGCCATTTTCACGAGGATAAAAAGGCTTCGCCTTTGCTTTAGGGTTGTTCGCATCGATGATGGAGACGCCGCTGGTTTCTGTACTGGAATGCCAGATATAAATATCTTCGCCATCTTTGCTTTTGCTTAGAGAGGTGTAATAGGCGCTGTCGGTTTCTTCAAAAATCAACTCATCGCTGCTTTGTGGCGTGCCTAAAACATGACGATACACTTGGTAGCCCAGCAAGGTCTGTGGATCTTTTTTGATGTAGTAAAAGGCGTTGTTATCGTTCTGCCATGCAATCGCGCTTGAGGCGCCTTCAATTTCATCTTGTAGGTAATTGCCTGTTGTCAGGTCTTTGATCTTAAGAGTGTAAACGCGGCGGCTTAATGTATCTTCGCCATACGCCAGTAAGTTTTCATTCGGACTAACGTACAAGCCGCCAATACTGAAGAACTCATGTTCTTTTGCAAGTTCATTGACATCTAAAATGACTTGCTTGTCTTTGCCTGCAAAATCTTTCGCTCGAAGATGAACTTCGTATTCGTTATCTCCGGTCACTTCACTTGAGTAGAAGTAGTTGCCTTTACGCACAGGAACGGAGTTGTCGTCTTTTGCTATACGACCTTTAATTTCTTCAAATAGCTCATTTTGAAGAGCTTCAGTGTGCTTGAGAACGGTTTCCGCATACTGATTTTCTTGCTCTAGGTGCTGCAAAATTTCCGGATCTTTACGTTCGTCGTCACGCATCCAGTAGTAGTTATCAACGCGAGTATCACCATGAATAGTCATCGCGTGAGGGACTTTTTTCGCAACCGGAGCTTGAGTTTGTTGAGCAACGATCTGTGATTGGGAGTATTGAGTCATGCTGGGAGTTCCTTGATTGCTGCATCCGGCGACAAGCGCGACCGAGACGGCCAACGTAGTTAAAGTGAAACGCATCTGTTTTTGTCCTTATTATACACCCAAGTGGCCTCATCCTGAGGGCTGGGCTTTCATTTCGTTAGTGGTTTTCAGTTGTCCATTCTTTGTTATGGGGTGTGCCGAAAAAGTGAGAATTCTCAATATTTCCGAGTTGGCTACTCAATTTGAAGGGAGCTGAAAACACATTGTGTAAGCAGCTGTTATTTTTAACAAATATCAATTCGAAAGTTAAATCATTCTCATCGGTAAATCGATATAGTGTGATATGAAAAAAGGGACACACTAGTTTAGTGTGTCCCTTTTGGATTTTGAACGTTAGTCGATAATGATCAGATGACTTGCGGCACTTCGTTTGAGTGGTTGTGCGCTCGATTTACCCACATGAGCCCAAGCATTGCAATTACCGACATTGCCATCATCAAAACACCAAGCGGCATTTGGTTATGCGCTGGGAACAGCGATGCAAGCAAGGTTGCAATACCGGCGCCCAAGTTCTGCATGCCACCCAGAGTCGCACCAGCTGTCCCCGCGTGGTAAGGGAACGGAGCAATTGCTCCGGTTGTTGCGGCTGGGAATAGGATACCCGCACCCAAAAAGTACACGGTTGCGCCACCAACCAGCGTTAACGCCGTGGTTAAACCAAACAAGCCAGGGATGAGCACAATAGCAGAGCCAACAAAAATCGATACCAAGCCCACATTTAAAGCACGACGCTCAGAGCGACGCTGCGCGATGTAGCTAGATAAGCCGGCACCCACCAAGTAACCCGGGATCGGCAAGATAAACAGCAAACTTACTGTGGTCGCTGGTAATGCCAATACACCACCTAGCAATACCCCAGCTGCTGCCTCGAACACACCTACGCCAGCAAACGTCGCAACTAGGCAGATCAAAAAGCCTTGGAAGCGGCGGTCAGACAAAACGTGTTTGTAGCTTTTGGCTACTGGTTCGAACTTGCGTTTCTCTTTTGGTAGCGTCTCCATCATGCTGGTCATCATGGTAATCACCACTGCAATGCCAAACAGCGCTAAGAATAGGTAGCTAGAGCGCCAGCCAAACGCTTCGGTTAAGTAGCCGCCAAGTACGGGAGCCAACAATGGTGAGAAAATCACACACATGCTAATTAAGCTATTTGCTCTGTGTAGCTCAGAACCTTCAAAGCAGTCGCGAGTCAGAGTACGTGACATCGCACCACCGCAGCCAATACCTAAACCTTGGATGAAGCTACCAATCAAGAACCATTCAAATTGGTGTGCAAAGAGCGCCACCAATGTACCTACGATGTAGATAAGTAGGCCTGCTATGATTATTGGCTTGCGACCTAAGCGGTCCGATAACGTACCGTACACGAATTGCGATAAGCCATATGGAATCAGGTAACAAGCCATCACAGCTTGAAGTGATGACGCAGACACCAAAAACTCACCCGCCATATGACCGATTGAAGGCACGTACATTGTTTGGGTCATTTGACCCACGGCAGTCAATATTGCGATTAAAAAGGTAAGTTTCGCTAATGGAAACGAAGCAGACATTTGCGTATCTCTCCAAAAAATTTAAGACGTAAAAACCCTTAGCGCTCTAATGCAGAGTGCCAACAGACTTTTGGTGTTACGGGGCTATTTGCGCGAGATATTAGTCTTTGCGTGTACAATTAGCAATCAAAAAGTGTGAAGTTGAGCAAGATAAAAATCTATAATATAGATTAGAAAAACTAATCTTAATTTGCGTTCGGAAACAGGCTGCTTTTCTTTGTTGAATTACGTTAAATCTCTTATTTGTTGTGAATGTAAACCCACTTATAGGTTATTGGTTTTTATGGTTAAAACCGAGGGGAGAAGAATTGTTTTGGTTAGCCAGAGCAAGACATGGTTCGAACGAAGAAAAGACAGGAGAAGGCACCATGAACAAAAAGGGAGCCGAAGCTCCCTTAGAAATGATTATGTTTATTCGCGCCAGATGCGTATACGTAAAGCATTTCTAGCGCGATGGTTGCTCCCGCTAATGCGGTAACATCACTGTGGTCGTACGGAGGCGATACTTCTACAACATCCATACCCACAATATTCATTCCGGCTAAGCCACGAATGATCTTCAGTGCTTTGTCTGAGTTCAAGCCACCACAAACGGGTGTACCTGTTCCTGGTGCGAAGGCTGGATCCAAGCAGTCGATGTCAAAAGTAACATACACTGGCTTGTCTGCGACGGTGCGACGAATCTCTTCTAAGATCTCGTTCACCGACATGTCATTCGCTTGCATCGCATTAATCACATTGAAGCCGTGATCTTGCTGTTTGTATTCAGTACGAATACCGATTTGTACTGAGTTCTTCGCAGAGATCAAACCTTCTTTCGGCGCATGGTAGAACATCGTACCGTGGTCGTATGAACTGCCATTTGCGTAGGTATCCGTATGAGCATCAAAGTGAATCAGAGCCATTTGACCATGATGCTTCGCGTAGGCACGCAGGATAGGCAGTGTGATGAAGTGGTCACCGCCCAATCCCAACATGGTTTTACCGCTTTTTAGAATTTCACTGGTTGCCGCCTCTAGACGGTAAGTGAAATCTTCCGCATCACCACAGTCAAACACGAGATCGCCCGCGTCGATCACTTTCAGCTTATCCAATACGTTGAAGTCCCAAGGGAACTTCTTACCTTCCCATGCCAAGTTGACTGAGGCACGGCGAATCGCATCTGGACCCATGCGCGCGCCTGGACGACCAGATGTAGCCATGTCCAGAGGAACCCCTAGCACCACAACGTCTGCGTCTGCCGATACCGGATTACGAATGTACGGTAGACGTAAAAACGACATAGAGTTGGAGTAAAGCGAATAATCGGTTTTAGTAAACAAATCATTCATATCAGAAGTCCTCTAAATAGGTGTATCCCGCTAGACCTTGTTCTAGTTCTGCTAGGATTTGTGCTTGTTCATTGGCTTCAACTCTTTGGGAAACCAATTGTTTGTAATTGTCACGAATCGCATCCACGTCGATATGAACGTAGCGCATCATGTCTTCTACACTATCACCTTCATTGATGTAACTGATCTCAAATTGACCGTGTTCATCAACATTGACTACTGCACTGTGGGTGTCACCAAATAGGTTGTGCATGTCACCAAGGATTTCTTGGTATGCGCCTACTAGGAAAAAGCCCATTAGGTATGGTTTGTCTTTGCTCCAAGCTGGTACAGGTAGCGTGCTCTCGATGCCTTGACCATCAACGTAGTGATCGATCGCGCCATCAGAGTCACAGGTGATGTCCAACATTACCGCACGACGCTCTTCCGCATCGCCAAGGCCAGAAAGTGGCAGAACAGGGAACACCTGATCAATACCCCAAGCATCTGGTAGAGATTGGAAGAGAGAGAAGTTCACGAAGAACTTATCTGCAAGACGTTCGCTCAACTCGTCCAGAATCGGACGGTGGAAGCGATTCTTAGTACTCATCTTGCGGCTTAGTTCGAAGTAAATGCGCAGTGACAGTTGTTCTGCCCATGCACGCTGCTCCAAGTTAAGCACGCCAGTTGCGAATTGAGAATGTACCTCTGCCAAATCACTTTGGGTATCGTTGTAGATCTCAATTAACGCACGAGCGTCTGTACCATCTTGTAAGTTTTCCCAGTTTCGCCACATGTTTTGTAGCAAAAGTGGTGCATCTACGCCCAGTTCATGCACTTCTTCCGGTTGGTATGTTTCGGTACCAATTACGTTCGAAATCAATACAGCGTGGTGTGCTGTCAGTGAACGCCCGGATTCAGAAATGATCACTGGCATTGGTTGTTCGTATTGCTGGCACACATCGCCCACTGTGTTGACGATATTACGAGCGTACTCTGCAAGGCCGTAGTTCATCGAGTTTGATGATTGGCTGCGTGTGCCGTCGTAGTCGACTGCCAAACCGCCGCCCACATCGAAGTATTCGATGTTTGCACCCAGTGCGCGCAGTTCGCAGTAGAAACGTGCGGACTCATTCACACCATTACGTACGTCACGGATGTTTGCCATCTGTGAGCCAAGGTGGAAGTGAACCAATTGCATCGCATCTAGGCTGCCTTCGCGTTTCAGACGTTCAATAACGCTAAGCACTTGCGATGCAGACAAACCAAATTTCGATTTTTCACCGCCACTTGCTTGCCATTTCCCCGCACCTTGAGAGGCGAGGCGAATACGCAAACCAAGGCGCGGTTTTACGCCCAAGCTTTTCGCTTCTTCTAGCACCAGATCCAGCTCAGAAAGCTTCTCTAGTACGATGAATACTTTGTGGCCTAGCTTTTCACCGATCAGTGCAAGACGCACATACTCACGGTCTTTGTAGCCGTTACACACGATCACGGAGCTGCCTTGTTGAGCCAATGCAAGTACTGCCAACAATTCTGGCTTGCTACCCGCTTCAAGGCCAAGCTGCTTGGTTTCTAGTTGAGCTTGGCTCGCTAGAATTTCATCCACCACTTCACGTTGTTGGTTTACTTTAATTGGGTACACCAACAGGTATTTGTTTGGATATTGGTATTCTTCAATTGCTTGGTTGAAAGCGTGGCAAATTCCATGCACACGTTGGTGCACGATTTGCGGGAAGCGCACTAATACAGGCAGATTTAACTGCTTCGCTTCTAGCTCGTTTACAATGGCACTGAAAGGGATTTGATGTGCACGATCACTACGAGGTGATACGTAAACCTCGCCTTGGTCATCAATACCGTAGAAACCTTGGCTCCAGTAGTGAACGTTGTAGTCCGCGCGGATGCGGTCTAATTTAGTTGCTTTTTCCAACTCGATTCTCACAAAAATGTACTTAAGTCCTTAATTAATTAGAAGGAAAAGTACAAAAAAGCAAATCATGAGGCATTAACCTCATACCCTGACACGAACTCCGTGTGCGCGCATTAACGGATAAAAGTGCCGCTGAGTCTAATGATTAAAATCTATCATCTCGATTATAATTTCTTGTCGTGCGCTGATGTGAACATTTGTTTACCAGTGCGTCCATTCAGCTGTTATAGTTGGTCTGACCAGCATGGAAGCGGTCATGAAAAATCTCACTCAAATAAGGACATATTTTGCAGCTGCACAGAATTCAGGGATACATTCAGACCATGTATCTCGCCGAATATCCCGATAAATTAATGTTGCTTGATGGTGCAAGTCGAGCAGACATTCCTCACCTTAAAGATTTTATTGAACATCAACTCCATCGTCCTTTTTCTGACCTAAAGTTGGTCGTTGTAACTCACATGCATCCAGACCACGCTGGTGGCGCGCACAAACTGCGTGATTTAACTGGATGTAAGCTATTGGCCGCAAAGCGAGAGAGCCAGTGGTATAGCGGTGTAGACGGTTGGCTAATGCATTTGACCGATTTGATGTTAGCGCGCTGGATGGCGAACCGGATGCGTAAACCAAAGCAAAACCTGTGGTATTCGCGCAAGTTAAAGCCCGATATCGAACTCATCGATGGTGAGTGTATTCCGGGGTTTGATGATTGGCAGGTGCTAGAAACGCAGGGACATACCGATAGAGATTTGTCGGTTTATCATTCTGAACAAGATGTATTGTATGTGGCGGATTTGATGGTGCAGGTTAAGAAACACCTGATTGCGCCGTTTCCCATATTTCATCCAAACCAATATCGCCAATCATTAAAGCGTGTGTTTGAGATGAATCCGCAATGTTTGCTTTTGGCGCATGGGGGAGAGGTGACTTTTGATGAGAAAGCGTATCAGCACATTCTGCATACTGCGCCGACTAAGCCGATGACCCATTGGCGCGTTACAAAGGTCAAAGCGAAGGGCTTGTTGTTTGCGCTATTTAGCAGGAAGTAGACGAAGATAAAGCCAGACGAGTGATGCTCAACAAAGATGCTCGATCACTCATCTGAAGCTACGGGGTTAAGATGCCAATAAATGAGATTGGCTAGGGTCTACCAGCACTTTGTCTGCCATGCCCTGACGACCTAACAGCATCATGTAAGTCATTTTTTCACGGTTGGTCAACGTAATGTCGATTGGCCATTGTTTGTCACCCATGCGCAGCATGGTGGTGATAACGCAGCGATGCTCAAAGGTACCGTTTGAAGATTTAACTTTACGGTTTGCCTTTAGCTTCGCTGTGCAGCGAACCACTTGTTCTAAATGATAAACATCCGGGTGTAGATCGAATGCAACGTAAGACTGACCATCTTTTTCAAAGCAATCAATGTTATCTACATGCAATGAAGAGGTTTGTGCGCCCGTATCAATGCGCGCTTCAAGGTGAGTAATCCCTAACTCAGGTAAGCAAATAGCTTCGGCGTTCCCAATGATCATTTTCTGATTCATAGTGTCATCCTAGCGATGAGTAATACGAGAGCCTACTGAGCAGGCTCTCACTCAAACAATTATCAACCTTTACCACGAGTACGGTTTGCGTGTGGTTTTGCGTTTTTCTCGATAAAGTCGAAAATCATACCAGCAACGTCTTTTTCTGTAGCGAGCTCGATACCTTCAAGACCTGGTGAAGAATTCACTTCCATTACCACTGGGCCGTTTTTAGATTGAAGGATATCTACACCGCATAGGTTTAACCCCATGACTTTTGCCGCGTTAATCGCAGTAGCGCGTTCTTCTTTGCTTAGTCGCACTAACTGTGCAGAGCCGCCGCGATGTAAGTTAGAGCGGAACTCGCCTTCTTTCGCTTGGCGCTTCATCGCTGCAATCACTTTATTACCGACAACAAAGCAACGTATGTCAGCGCCTTTAGCTTCTTCGATGAACTCTTGCACCATGATGTTTGCTTTCAACCCCATGAATGCTTCGATCACGCTTTCCGCTGCTTTGTTGGTTTCAGCAAGCACAACACCGATGCCTTGAGTACCTTCTAGTAATTTAATCACTAGAGGTGCGCCACCAACATTTTTGATCACGTCCTGAATGTTGTCAGGGTGGTGAGCAAAGCCAGTGCGCGGCAAACCGATGCCTTTACGCGATAACAGTTGCAACGAGCGTAATTTGTCACGAGAGCGGCTGATCGCGACCGATTCGTTGACACAAAATGTGCCCATCATTTCAAACTGACGTACAACCGCGGTACCGTAGAATGTGATGGATGCACCGATGCGAGGAATCACAGCGTCGTATTGTGGCAATTCTTCACCCTTATAGCGGATCTTAGGGTTGTTGCTCGTAATGTCCATATAACAGTGCAGAGTATCGATGACGTCTACTTGATGTCCACGCTCTTCACCTGCCTGTTTTAGGCGCATGGTTGAATATAAATTCTCATTACGAGAGAGAATAGCAATACGCATGGCAATTCCTTAGTAAGTCAGTACCAAATTAAAAATATAAGTATAGAGTATAGAATGCAGCAGGTATGTGATATTTAGGTGATATTACCTACTGACTTCAACGATTTAGATGTGTGGTTGGACAACCACTTCGTTAGAGGTGCGCACCTTAGGTTTTTTTCTCGCGAGAAGAAAACGAAAAAAACTCGTCGTTACGACAAAAATAATTTGTTGAATCATCGGGCATTATCAGCGTCGTAAGCCGGAAGTTGTCTGTGGACTTTTTTAAGCAAACGGATTACGACGATTAAAACGCTAGGCTATTCTGTAGTTTGTTTTGAGTTTGTGATGACGCCCAATAACACATCTTTAATTGTTTGATAGCGCAGAGGCAGAACACGACTTCGTTTGCGAACTAAAAATAACTCTTCACACACGGTGTTTTTCAGTTGTGCGATGTGCAAGGTATCTTTTTGTGGGAAGTTGTCGACAGCACTTTGAGGCAGTACGGTGAAACCGAGTCCTTTACTCACAGGCAGTAAAATTTGGCTTAATTGATTCACGTAGCCGGATAATGGTAAATCGCTCATCTTAATTTCTTGGAGCTCTTGTTCCGCGCATTGGTCAAAAAATAGCGTCATGTAGTGCTTGGCATCAGGATGGGCAATGACACCACAGTCGTGCAAGAGTTGTGGTGTTATCTGCTTTTCGCGGTATTGATTAGGTAGGACTAAGCACAACTGCTCCTTACCAATTCTTTCACTGTGAAATAAACCTTTGTGAGGAACATCAGTTACGATACCAATATCAATGCTTCCTTCCGTTATTGCATTGAGAATCGAGTGATTGGGTGCGGCTTCTAAATGCAGCGATAAACCTGGGTGCTGTTTTTGCTTTTCTAAAAGAGGGCCATACAGCATCAATGCCATTGCGCCAGAACAGGCCAGTTTACAGTGACCTGAAAATGCATCATCAAAACTGAGTTCTTCGAGCAACGCTTTCTCTCTTTCTTCTAACTCCAGCGCGTAGGCGTAAACAATCCGACCTTGCTCTGTTAATTCGAAGCTTTTGTTTTCACGTTTGATCAGCGCATGCTGACAACTTTGCTCTAACTTTTTGATGTGTTGGCTGACACCAGGTTGGGTCATAAAAAGTTTTTCTGCCGTTTGTGTGAAATGACCGACTTCAATCAATGTCTTAAATGTATGTAACCAAACAGGATTAAGCATAATGTGAGATTTGCTGTGAGCTTGCTGAAAGACGTAGAGAAAATGATAGCACGGCACGAAATAAATCGACGCAAGAGAATCGGGTGCCTCGCGAATAATAAATAGCAGACAAAATAAAACCCCGCCTGGTTTCCCAGACGGGGCTTATTCTTTTTCGCAGCAATCCGGCTACTATAGGTGCTCCCTGCATCTATCCTTGATTGTGGTTAAGTCCTTTAACCGAGTTCCTTGTTCATCGCCTTCCTAGCGGTGTCCATTCTTGCCTATCATCCTGACGGGCGAACTCTATCCTAGAGCTTAACTACATCCTTGCTGATAACTCATCCTAAGCTACCAAATCTTCATCCTGAAGATACCTAGTCCATTAGGTTTTTTTCCTGTTCCCGCCAACATCCTGTCGACACAATCAGTATTGATGTTTTGCTGATTACTCTCAATTAGCTAGGTAAAAAAACTTTGGCAGCGAATATTGTTTGAAATGATATAACTGATAATTTTCAATGGCTTATTTTAATTTTTCGATTTTGTCTTAGTCAGTGATGGTCGTTTTGCTTACATTGCTTGTGAGAGATGTCGCACAAGGTGTCGAGCAAATGTCCGAATTGGTGTCGTTTTCATCCTGTTTAAGAATTTGCTCAAGATCACAACTCGATTTGTAGCCGTAAAATTTAGCGATAGTGTTAGGTGGAATTTCCATTTCTTTGATGGTGAATGTTGCCCATTCATCACGTGTTTTGTGCAGGACTTGGCGTAGCTTGACAGTGAAGTGACTCATGAAAGCCTCCTTAGTTATCTTGTCTTTCAAGGCAACAATAAGGAGCGTGACGACACAAAGTTGATAGTATGCCGCTTAATATCAATACTATTTCGGCGTGATGAAGATTAAGCTGGCAATACTGATATTATTTGAGCGTGAAACAATACTATTTTGTGGAGTAGCCAATGGCACACATCGAAAAAGTACCGCAAAGACCAGGTTTTTCTTGGCGCTATCGTCGCATTGATGAGCCAGAAAAAGAGTACGATCTCCATTTTCACGATGATGTGTTTGAATTAGTCATCCATCGCCACTTCACTGGCAGTTTGCATATTGGTCATCACGAATTAGAAGTGACTCACAACCAAATGCTATTGATCGCGCCTGGTGTGCCTCATTCAATTCACTCCACATTGGTCGAAAGCAAGTGCGAGACTCATGTGATTTGGTTTAAGCGTGAGTGGATTGCCAATTTGATGTTCTATTGCGCAGAGCTTAGAAAGCTTGATCCGCTTTTAAAGGCGGCCAACAAAGGTGTGCTGTTTTCTGAGCGGACAGCTCAGTACGTTGTGGATCTTCTGCATGAGCTCATGACGTTTCCTGCAATGGAGCAACTCTCTAGATTCCTCCATGTTTTGTCTCTGATTGCTCACGATGAAGGGGCGAAAACACTGATGACTCACTCTTATTTATCGATGAGTGAACACGAATTACAGGAAAGAGAGCGAGTGGCAAGTATTAACGCGTATCTCGAACAGCACTTTGCTAGCAAAGTGACGCTCGCGAACTTGGCGAACCATTTATCACTGAGTGACAGTGCGGTCACAAGATTGTTTCAAAAGCACTTTAAAGAGCCGTTTAGCCAACGCCTAATGAAATTGCGGATCAATCATGCCGCAGATTTGCTGCAATCAACGCCTTTGCCGATTGGAATTGTGTTTGAGAGAGTAGGGTATCGAAACCAAGCCCTGTTTAATCGTCACTTCAAAACGTATAAAGGGCTTACGCCACGCGAGTACCGCCAGCAATATCAGCAGCGAATCCAGCCGTAATTGGGTTGCACACAACTGCGATCACGAACGCGAAAAGAGTTACTCGGCTGAAAGTGAAGGGCAATTGATATCTTACTTGCAAAATTTTTCAGGAATCATTATTAAGATTCAGTGACAGATAATATAGGGAACTTGATTGCCATTTTTCTGTCATATCTGGTGAGTAAGTTAACCGTGTCAGAGAGATAATACGCCGTTTACTAGCCAAAGATGACTGCAAGAAATCGGTAATTATCATTATGTTGTGAAATTGGTCACGGTTAAATAATTGGTTCCCTTATAGATTGAAGGGGATTCGACCTTAGACAATAAGCTCCATAAGGAGCGTTACTTATATAAGATGAGGGATTTTACTATGAAAAAGACTAGAAGAGCTCAGCTACATCGTGTGCGTATTCAATACTGGAAAGACACGAAAGACGCACCAGCTAAAAAATCATAGTTAATGATACCTAAAGGCACGAGCTGGCAGTGGAACGCCGTTTCCCGCTGATTGCCAGCTCAAAAACGCCACAATTACATTCACTCCGCACAACCTCCCAGCACTCTACTTTTACTATCACACACTTCCAAAAGTAAAAAAGCCAGTCCGGAGACCAGCTTTTTATTATTGTCAGTATGACTCTGTAACTTACAGGTAGTTTGCGTCAACCAAGTCGCCAGCTTTTGCGCTTTTCACTTCTGGACGCGCTTCTAACCATGCAATGACTTGTGCTTTTTGCTCTTCAGTAGCACTGCCGTAACGGTCTGTAGAGCATAGGAAGCCTTCAAACAGTTCTAGACCACCGCCGCCGAAGCAAAGGCCAAGCCCATCAATATAGTCGATAAAGTCATCAACGAATGCATCGTAACGGTCGAAGTCGTTGATGTCTGTTTCACAGCTGATCTCGAAACCTAGGATTGCGAACTCACCTAAGAACAGCTTTTTACGGATACGACGGCTCTTGTTATCGATCTTGTCTAATTTCATGATTATCTCTCGTAGATGATTTGAATTCGTACACCTTATACCTTCTATCACACTTTAGCCCAAGTAAAATCAGAATGAAGCGATACAGTTGGTGATTATGTGACCAAAACTTAATTGCTCAATTGGTAACGCTGCTGAGTTTGCTGAACTGCTGAAACACAAGTTTCATATGTTTTAAGCACTTTTGTCATTTTTCTTCTCCAAACTTCTTGCCGTTCAACTAATCACTTATTTATTAATTAAACTATAAGATCGGGAAAGTAAAAATGAGCAAGGAAACCTTTGACGCGACGCGTTATAACCAAAGTGAAAACAAACCATTTGAAGAAGTATTAGAAGCGAGCCTATCTCGACGCAGCATTCTGAAAGGTGGTTTAGGCATCAGTGCGATGACAGCGTTTGGTGCTTTCGGGTTGGCTGGTTGTAATTCATCGGACTCAGGGAGTACAGTAAGCAGTGGCTCGGGCGTATCTAAAGCCGTTCTTAACTTTGAATCTATCCCTGGCTCACTCACTGACGCCGTTTCAATTCCACAAGGCTACACTGCACAAGTATTGGTACCTTGGGGAACACCACTTAATGCACAAGGCAGCGCATGGCAAAATGATGGTACCAACACCAGTACCGATCAGTTAAATGCGCTAGGCATGCACCATGACGGCATGCACTTTTTCCCATTGAACGATAGCACCACAGATGGCTTGCTATGTATTAACCACGAGTACATTGATACATCAGCACTGCATCCAAACGGTCCGACGGTTGAAAATGGCGTACGTACCATTATAGATGAAGTGCGTAAAGAGATTAACGCGCACGGTGTGTCAGTGGTTCGTATTCAGCTTGAAAATAACATGTGGAAGCTAGTCGATACCGATCCATTAAACCGTCGTTATACTGGTGCGACAGCAATGGACTTATCTGGCCCGGTCGCGCACACGTCACTAACCGTCACTCGTTTCTCGCCAGATGGCAGCCAAGCACGTGGTACGTTAAACAACTGTGGCAACGGCTACACGCCATGGGGCACTTACTTAACTTGCGAAGAGAACTGGCCAGGTTACTTTGTTAACGTCGGGACTCGTACAGAAGAACAAGATCGCATTGGTGTTGATGACCAAAGCACACGCTACTTGTGGGAAACACTTGCAGGAAATGCAGAAGAGCGTCTCGATGAGTTCTCTCGCTTTAATGTGGCTCCAACAGGAGCAAGTGCAATGGATGATTACCGTAATGAAGCCAATGGTCACGGTTACATCGTCGAGATTGACCCTTACACGCAAAACTCGCGTGCGAAGAAGCGTACTGCACTAGGTCGTTTCCGTCACGAAGGCTGTACTTTTGGTAAGCTTGAAGAAGGCAAACCAGTGGTATTCTACTCTGGTCACGACTCTCGCTTTGAGTACCTATACAAATTTGAATCTGCGGCAGCGTGGGATCCAGCAGATGCTAACCCTGATAACCGTTTGGCGATGGGTGACAAGTACATGGACAAAGGCACACTGTATGTTGCGCGCTTCAATGAAGACAGCACAGGTACTTGGTTACCGTTGACGCTTGATAGCGTAACAAAATCTGGTGGTACGTTAGCGGATCACTTTAACTCATTGGCTGAAATTATCATTAATACGGCAGGCGCGGCTGACCTCGTTGGGGCAACTCCAATGGATCGCCCAGAGTGGTGTACGGTTGATCCATTTACAGGCTCGGTTTACTTAACATTGACGAATAATACGCGCCGTACTGATGAAACCAATCCTGCGAACCCACGTTTGAACAATAAGTTTGGTCACGTTATTCGTTGGGATGAAGGGGCTTCAGCTACAGACTTTACTTGGGATATTTTTGTCTTTGGTTCGCCAGCAAATGGTGATGCAGATACCAACCGTTCTGGCCTGAATGAGCTAAACCAGTTTGCTAGCCCTGACGGATTAGCGTTTGATGGCCGTGGTATTTTGTGGATTCAGACCGATAACGGCGCAGATGAAGTTACGTCTTACACTAATGATCAAATGTTGGCCGTTGTGCCATCTAAGCTAACAGATGAGAATGGTGACCAAGCAGTGATTGGTGCGGATAACCAAGCGGAGCTTAAACGCTTCTTTGTTGGACCAAATGGTTGTGAAGTGACAGGCTTTACTATCAGCCCTGATTACAAATCATTGTTTGTGAATATTCAGCACCCAGGCAACTGGCCATACAGTGAAGATGCCGCCGAAGAAACGCCTGCTGGTGTTTCTGTGCGTCCACGAGCGGCGACGGTTGTCATTCGACGTGAAGACGGTGGAGAGATTGCAGTTTAATCTCTAAATGCATTAACACCTTAAAATTCAAGCCCTGCAAATGCAGGGCTTGATGGTTTAGGCGAATGCCTAGTCGCACTTTATATCCAGACAACAGGCTTAGCTTTTCAATGAACCGCCTGAAGTACGAATCACGTCTTGATACCAGTAGAAGCTCTTCTTGCGTTTACGCTCTAGCGTTCCTTGCCCATCATCATGACGATCGACATAAATATAACCGTAACGCTTGCTCATTTCGGCTGTTGAGTTAGCCACCAAGTCGATAGGCCCCCAGCTGGTGAAGCCCATCAACTCAACGCCATCAAGAATCGCTTCGTGTGCTTGAACCAAATGATCATTAAGGTATGAAATTCGATAATCGTCTTGGATTTCCCCGTTTTCATCGAATTCATCGCGAGCGCCTAAGCCATTCTCGACGATAAATAGCGGCTTTTGGTAACGATCGTGAAGGAAGTTAAGCAAAACGCGCAGGCCTTTTGGATCGATCAACCAGCCCCATTGGCTCTTTTCAAGGTATGGGTTTGGTACGCTATCGACGATGTTACCCACTTCTTTCTGTTTCGGATCGGCACTCGCACAGCCACTTGCGTAGTAGCTGAAGGAAATAAAATCGACACTTGCTGAGGCAATTTCTTCTAAGTCGCCAGCTTCCATTTGTATTTCAATGCCGTTTTCACGGAAGTAACGTTTCATGTAGCCTGGGTACTGACCACGAGTCTGCACATCACCGAAGAACAACCACTTATTGTTTTCATGCATAGCAGCAAGCACATCATCAGGGTTGCAGGTGTATGGGTAGTTGATTGCGCCAAGCAGCATGTTACCAATCTTGCCGTTTGGTACGATTTGCTGACACAGTTTTACCGCTTTCGCGTTTGCTACAAGCTGGTGGTGAATCGCTTGATAAATGTCTTGTTCACTGGCGTCTTCTTGCAAGCCCACTCCCGTAAATGGCGCATGAAGTGACATGTTGATTTCGTTAAAGGTAAGCCACAGCTTCACTTTGTCTTTGTAGCGTTCTAACACGGTTTTAGCGTAACGCTCGAAAAACTCGATCACTCGACGATCGCCCCAACCACCATAATTCTCAACCAAGGCGTAAGGCATCTCGTAATGAGAAAGCGTTACAAATGGTTGCATATCGTGTTTGGCCAGCTCATCAAAAATTTTGTCGTAAAACGCCAGTCCTTCTTCGTTTGGCTCAAGCTCATCGCCATTAGGAAAAATACGACTCCAAGCGATGGACAAGCGCAGGCAGTTGAATCCCATCTCTTTAAACAGGGCAATATCTTCTGGATAGCGATTGTAGAAATCGATCGCAAGATCTTTGATGCCAGGCGTTCGTTCTTCACGCGTTTGATGCGGGCTTAGAATGCCGTTTGGCAACATATCTGATGTTGATAAACCTTTCCCCCCAAGGTTGTATGCCCCCTCTACCTGGTTTGCCGCAATGGCACCACCCCAAAGGAAATTATCTGGAAACTTAATCATGTTTCTCACTCTTTATATCTAGGAAATGTTTGTGGATTTATTGCTTGAGAATAGTGTAGGAGACATCTCGATACTTGTAGCGAGATCGTGTTTTTATCAGTTCATCACCAAACGTCAGTAATGATAAACATTGAGATATAGGATGGTTGTTAACAATGCCAACCTAAGTGAATTTAGGTTGGCATTCGTATTCAAAACGTAAATGCTAAATTCGCCGCCGCGCCAAACTGGTTATCGCCAGCGTAAGACCCTGCTAGGTCTACACTGATCACATCAAAAGGACTGATGCCAATGCCACCTGTCACCGAGTTATCGAGATTATTTTCTAGGTCAACTTCATAACCAGCGCGGAGTTGCGCCCATCCCCAAGCATTCCCCTCGATACCAACTCGAATAAACTGGGTGTCATCGTCGAGCTCTTTAAAGCGCTTTTGTTTGGTGAGATCGGCGTCTAGGCTCAGAGCGACATAATCCCCGACATAGCCGATACCAAGGGTCGCTTGTGGCGTGAGTTCGTAGGTATAGTTGCCTAGTTTTGTTTCTATATCTTGCTCGAAGACGTCTTTTAACGAGAGACCAGCTCTAAATGCGTTGTGATACCAAGCGACCCCAAGATCCATATTGAACGTGTTCTTTGATACTTCACTTTTGTCGTAATCCTCGATATCAAAGTCATCTAGTGTTGTACGCTGCGTATAGGTTTTAAGTTGTTGGTATTTGGGCGTAATACCAAATGCGAATTGCTGCCCACCTATCGTGTATGCGCGAGCTAAGGCAACGCCATATTCCGCACTACCGAAAGCCGCTAGGTCGACGGCAGAATTGAGGTATCGATCTGCGGTGTTTGTTGAATCTGAGATATCGGGTGCCGCAAGTATCTCCACATAACCAGCGCTAAAAAGGTTTACCGACATGTAGCGTGTCGGAATCGCAATCGCGAGGCTCAGACCTCCGTTAATGACGACTGGAGCACTCTTATCTAATTGATCGAGTAGTCGATTAAGTTCGGCTTCGTTCGCAGGTGTGGGAATGCCCTGAATACTATCGTAAAGGTCTTGAACATCATCAACGGCTGATAAAGCTTCATCCTCATCGTGAATATTGACGCCGAGAGCAGGAATGAGTAGGCCGATATCGTCATTTTCTCGATAGAGAGCGCCTAGGGCTGGGTTGTGTAGAGGAGCGGTTAAATAGTCAGCGGAAACGACGCCTGTATTTCCCATTCCGTGACTTCGAGCGTCTGCTGCGTAAGGTGCTGCAAAAGCGTGAGGTGATAAAATAAAAAGCGCCCCTGTTGCTGCTAAAGTTAGTTTTCTCATAACGCATCCATTCTTACTTTAAATAATTACTTATCAATAAATTAGATGGTGGGAGCTAAAACTTGGTGTCAACCACCAAAAATTGTGCTGATGAATAGCATGTGGCGATTCATCAAGTTAAGCGTAGGTTAGGCAACTCGCTTTATAAAGTTGATCAAGATTTATTGCTCTTTAATTGTGTGGAGAAAAGCTGAAGAGGTGGATGGTATTGGGTTAGCTACGATGAGGAGCGAGCTCAAACATTAAGGTGAAGGACATGCCTTTATCAGCGTTGAGCTGCGCACTGACTTTCCCTTGCATATCTCGCATATTGTTGGCGGTGATGGAAAGTCCTAACCCCAGTCCTTCACCAATTTTTTTGCTGGTTTGGAAAGGCTCGAACATGGTATCGAGTTGGTCCGAAGGTACCCCACACCCATTATCACTTACCACGACCTCGACATTATCGGAAGTGGGTGTAACGGCAATCATTAACTGTGGATCTTGGGTCTCTTTCATCGCATCTAATGCGTTAGAAATTAGGTTGCCGAGCACTTGTTGTAGGCGTTGCTCTTCGCCAATGATATTGGGTAAGTCGTTGGGAATGCGTACCCGAACATCTACCTTCGCGAGTTGAGATTGATAGACGCGTAGCGTCTCTTCTAAAGCGTTTGTCAGCGATATCTCGTGCAGTGTTTCTGGTTTATTGTAGGCAAACGTTTTTAGCTGACTGGTCATGCTTGCCATGCGGTCAATCAACTTTTGAATCAACTTGTTATTGGCTTTCATCATGTCTGTTTGTCCACGTTCTGCTAGCAACTCGTTGGTGGTTAAAAGGGTACGCAGGCCAGTCAATGGTTGGTTTAACTCGTGGGTAATCGCGCTCGACATTCTGCCCAATGCTGCCATTTTGCTTGATTCAATCAATTGCTCTTGGGCTTGTTTTAAAGCTTGAGTTCGCTCTTCCACCCTTTGAGCGAGCTCTTGGTTAATCAGCTGCAGCGATTGTTCCGCTTTTTTACGTTTGCTAATGTCGATTACGGTAGCAAGGAAATACTGCTCACCGTGCCATGGGAAGCTAGTGAGTGAAAATAGTACAGGAAATACGCTGCCATCACTTCGTCGCGCCATGGTTTCTACAGCGCTAATCTCTGCCAGTTCCTTATGCTTTGGCAGATCTCTAAGCAAAGTGAGTGTGGTTGAATTTGAATTACCTGCATCAAATAACTCCCAGGCGAAGGTATGACGATTCACACTTTCAGGAAGACAAAAAAGGCGTTTTGCCATTGGGTTGAGGTCGAACAATAGACCTTGTTCATCAATCAACAACAAACCAACATGTGTTTTATTGATCATCTGTTTAAGTCGGCGTTGCGATTCTTCTAGTAAGGCTTGAATACGCTGCTGATTGAGATGCTTTTGTCGACGCTGTAAACCAATGATCACCAACAGGATAAGGAGCAGGAGGAGCGCTGCGATGCTCCATCCAATGACACTAATCGTTTGCTGAACAGGTTTGGTCGGAATAAGGTAACTGACAAACCAGTTTAAGTCGTCCAGCTTTACTGTGTGTGCAAAGTAGCGCTGCTGATTGAGAGTCCAGAAATGAATCACCGTATTGTCATACAGCGTTTGAGTTTCGACTTTGACTTGGTTATTCGGTTCATTAAACCAGTCGGCGTTATAGTTTGTACTGCTGGAGAGGAAGAAGCGTTGATGGCGATTTTGTAGCGTGATGATGTCTTGGCTGGTGATGGTCTGCTCCGTTAGCAAACTCAGGTTGATTTGAACAACAACGATGCCCGCTATCTCCAAACCATCAAAAATTGGTGCAGAGAGGTAGTAAAGCGGACTAGAACCTTTTGTTTTATTCACCAGTGAGACGCCTTCTCCCTGACGTTGTATTTGTTCGACAATTGCACGGCGGTCAGAGCGGCTGAACCGTTCATCGATCAGACTCGATACCAACACTTCTCCCGAGGTTGAAAGTATCAACCAACCCTCTGTATTCGCGGCTTTATCGAGCTGTGTCAGTTGTGCTTGAAGTAGCTCATAGTAGTTTAAATTGCCTTTAACAAACGCAATTGTTTCTGGGTTATTCGTGACGAGATAGGGAAGGTGATAGAAACGTTTTAATGCTCGGCGGACTTCACCAATGTAGTCGAGGAGTTTCTGTTGTGCTTCTTGTTGAGTTTGGACGCTCAGCCATTGATGGGCCACCTCTCGGCTAGCACCATAGAAAAAGATCACCAGCGCACTGATCAATACGGCGGTTAGCCACATTTTCCCATTCTTAGTGCGCTGCATTCGGACTCCGTTTGGCTGAATATAGTTATCGTAGTTGGTAGTGAAAGAGTGCGCTTAACTGATTGGATGTTAAAGAATTGTGATTAAGAAGTGGGATCTAGCTCCTTTTCTATAGCATGGTTTTTGCTAACTTTAGCAAAGACTTCTATCACCGATCAGGCAGTAACTCATGACTTTTGACGACATTCCGCGTATCGCCCTAATTGAAGATGATGACATCGTTCGTCAAGCAACAAGCCAATGGCTGCAATTGGCGGGGTTTGACGTCATAGCTTTTAGCTCGGGGGAGGAAGGCAAAACCGCCATTCTGAACCAAGAGTTTGATGCGATAGTTAGTGATGTTCGTTTGCCAGATACTGATGGAATTTCAATTTTAGAGAGCCTTATTGCGAATCACATTCCAACACCAATGATACTAATTACTGGTCATGGTGATGTGGATATGGCGGTGAATGCGCTACAAAACGGCGCGTTTGATTTTATTGAAAAACCTTTCCAGCCGGAGCGTTTGTCTCAACGCGTCACAGATGCGGTCGAGAGCCATCGCGCGCAAACATCGACGCTTCACCGCCAAGAGTATCTAGCTAGCGTGAGTGGTTTAGAAGAGGTGCTCATTGGTCAAAGTCGAGTGATGCAGCAATTACGCGAGCAAGTTGCGAAACTGGCGAAAATCGATACTAACGTGATCATTTACGGCGAAACAGGTTGTGGTAAAGAGCTGGTGGCGACCAGTTTGCACAATGAAAGCCAACGCAGAACCCATCATTTTGTGCCAATCAACTGTGGCGCCATTCCTGAGAACCTGTTTGAAAGTGAGCTGTTTGGGCATGAAGCTGGGGCATTTACCGGAGCGGGTAAAAAGCGCATTGGCAAATTGGAATACGCGGATAAAGGCACCTTATTCTTTGATGAAATCGAGAGTATGCCGCTGTCGATGCAGGTGAAAGTGCTGCGTTCATTACAGGAACATACAGTTGAGCGCGTTGGAGGCAATCAACAGATCTCGGTTGATTTACGAGTGATCGCGGCGGCGAAAGAAGATCTCAATGATCATGAAGAGTTTCGGCAAGATTTATACTATCGGCTCAACGTCGCGCAAATTTATTTGCCGCCACTCAGGGAGAGAGAAGAAGATTCACTGATTTTGTTTGAGCACTTCACCTTGCAAACTAACCCTGAAACCAGACCATTGAGTGATGCCGACAGAAACGCTGTGCTTTCCTACGCTTGGCCTGGAAATGTTCGAGAGCTGCGAAACGTGGCTATGCGTTTTGCTTTGGATGAAACGGTATCCGTGATGGAAATTCTCTCTAGCCGTCCTTCGTCAACCACGGAGGAGACGCAAGTGGGTGTTCCACTGGTTATTCAATTACATAATTTTGAGCGCAAGGTGCTGCATGATTCATTGGTCAGGCATCACGGACGCATCAATGAAGTGATGCAGGAGTTGGATTTACCACGTCGAACCCTTAACCAAAAAATGCAAAAGTTTGGTTTAAATCGCTCTGATTATACTTAACGCAATTTTTAAGCTGACTTACCGCTATGGGCGTCACAAATATGATTATGCGCTTTTCGAGGGAGTTGGGACAAACTTATAAGTTAGGCCTTTCCCTTCTCCAAACAAGGTGACTTGGTTTCTGCCCGTATGTTTAGAGCTATACAGCGCTTCGTCTGCTTCAGCAACGACCTCGTGAAGCGATTGTCCCTCTGATAACTCACTGATTCCAAAACTCATGGTGATCTCATTTTCGAATGACTGCAATGAGGCTTCAGTTTCCACCGCCAGGCGAATTTGCTCGGCAACAATTTTGGCGCGTTGTGCTTTTTCAAGTAAAACAATCATGAACTCATCACCACCAAATCGTACTGTGCAAGCTGACTCTGGGAGGTGTTTCTTAAAGATAGCGGCAATCGTAGCCATGACGGAATCGCCTACCGTATGGCCATAATGATCATTAATCGCTTTGAACTCGTCCATGTCGGTCATGATGATGCTTATTGATTGGTTCCGTTTGTGCGCTTGATTAACAAGATTTGGAACAATTTCTTCCATCGCGCGACGATTATGAAGCCCTGTGAGGGCGTCTAAATGTGAGAGATCATTGATTGACTGTATCAAGCGGCCATTAATTAGCCACAACATGCTAAAGCTCATAGCGACAATCAGACAGATGCTAAGTAAAAACGTCATCTGGTGGATAAAACCTGCGGTCATAAAATTTGGCACTTCATTGGCGAAAGCGCTCCAAAGTGCTCTGAAGCCCATAAAAATACTGAAGCAAAAGAAGGAGCACGCCATCACTATGGTTGGGAGTTTTTGGTCTTTCTTAGTGCCTTTCAGCATGGCGATCCCACTAAAAAACGTAACGATGCAGATATAAACACTTAAGTAAATGATACGGCTTTTAATTGAATGGTCATGGAAAGTGAAATAATAAAACGAACCGCTGAAAATGGGCGTTAAAAAAGCGAGTGAGTGGGCCAGTTTTAGAGGGAATTGACGAAAAATGCTCACGCTGTAAAGCGTAAGCAAGAAGCCGATTAATATGAGCGTATTAGCTATGACGATGGTAAGCCAATCTGGTGCGGAGCCTCTAAATCCCAGTAAAAAAGGCCCAAAGCCAATGAATAACAGCGAGAGAGAAAAAGTCTTTAAGCCTTTGATTTTTTTCTGTGTGTATTGGTAACAAAGTAGACTGATTGAGTAAATGCAAGAGAACAGAATAACGATAAAGTTGAGCGTTCTGATGTCTAAATACTGATTGTCCATAAGCGCTCCACATCAATCCATAGTTCAGGCAACTCCTTTGCCTGATATCAATAAGCGAACTACATATTAACTTACTTATTGAGTGATGTCTTATGTTAAACGGCTATTCATTTACCAGCTCGAATTGTTCGGCTTTGTTGGTTTTCGTCGTAAATAGCAGACCAACAATCATCATAAATACGCTAGGTATAATCCAGCTAGCAAAGTCATTGTACAGAGGCATGTAATTACCCATCCACTCATCGGTGGAATCTGGCATGTAACCTAGGATGTGCAGCGCATCAACACAACCAAACATTAGAGCAGTGAATGCGGTCGTAACCACCATGATTTGCGACATCTTGTTGCGCACCGGTGCCATGATCATCAACGCAATCGCGACTGGATGAAGCGCCACAACCGCTGGTAATGTGATAGCCAATAGTTGTTCTAGACCTACGTTAGCGATCAAACCTGCCAACACCATGGTCGTGATAACGCAGCCTTTGTAGTTCACTTTGCTGAAAGTGTTGTCGTAGAACTCACTGCCTGCGGTGGTTACGCCGATAGCAGTAGTCAAACACGCCAATACCATCACGGCACCAAGTAATAGTGAACCAAATGCGCCGAAGTGGCTGAAGGTGAATGCCGTTAAGATGTCGCCACCATTGCTGAATTCAGAGCCTAAGTATGAGCTTGTTGAGCCAATGTAAGCCAATGAGATGTAAACAAATGCCATGGCAACGGCGTACATCAAAGCTGCAATTAGCGTGTATTTTGCGGTGGCTTTCGGACAATCCACACCCATGCTGCGAATCGCGCGGAAGATGATCCAACCAAAACCGATAGAACCTAGCGCATCCATGGTCATGTAGCCTTGGGTTAAGCCTTCAGCAAATGCGCTAGATACATATGGTCCCGTTGCGGCAGTTAGCTCGCCTGCAGGAGAAACCAAAGCAGTTACAGACATGATGATCAAGATTGCCATCAATGCGGGCGTTAAGATCTTGCCTAGGTTGTCGACCAACTTACCCGGATATAGGGCAAATAGAATGGTGATAGCACAGAAGGCAATAGTGAAAGGCACCAAAGCGGCATCACCAAACATTGGCGCAAAGCTGAATTGGTAAGCCACAGTAATCGCACGTGGGATTACGAACGCTGGGCCAATCACGATAAACACCATCACCCAAAAACTGGTCGCCAAAGATTTAGGTAGGGCGGCGGTTAATTTGTCTGAACCGTTTACGATAGCGACCATCACCAGTGCCATCGCAGGCAGACCTACGCCCGTCAAGAGGAAGCCAGACATCCCGCTCAGAAAGTTTTCACCTGCTTGGTAACCCAAAAATGGAGGGAAGATCAGGTTACCCGCGCCTAAGTACATGGCGAAAGTCATGAAGCCCAAAGCGGCGATATTGCGTGCGCTTAACATTGTTATTCCTCTTATGTTTCGCTTGGAAGAAACTGAAAGGAATGGGAGGAGTATGTGGTGTTCCCGTCAGCTTCTTCTCAAGCTGACAGAAAGTTAAGATATAGCCTGTCAGCTCTGAATCAGTTTCAGAGAGAGCAGGAGGATCGCAGCAGCAACGCCAGATGGGCGTTTTAAAGCGAATTGTAATTGCGCAGTTGCTGACATGGATGATCCTTAATGACGAAAAAATACCAAGGAATACGTTTGCCTTGGTGTGTTGTTACCCTAACGAACATAGGGCTATTGGCACAACCCCGAAGTAGAAAATAAGTTGATACGGTTAATGTTTGTTTCTTAACTGGTGGATCGAACTGCTTTTTAAATTCAAAATCAGAATAAATGACTTTTCATTTCTGTAACATGGCTTGTTTTGCTGTATTTTTGTGCTATTTGTAGTCGTTTAGGCTATAAACCTCTGCTGATAAAGTGATCAGTTTAGAATGATGCGCTTTTTCTTCTTATTGTTAAGACGCTCATTAGTTGCAGTTCAATCCAAAATTGCATCGGCAAAATATTGCTTATTAGTGAATAGTGCATTTATTTTGTCTTGATCACACTTTATTAACCTTTTGCGATCTAGGCGTGCAACCTTCTTCTCTTCAATGAGCAAGATCTTGCTCATTACTTTGCTATCAAATCAGCATGATTTTGCTCATTCTTGATATCTTTCAGCACTTAGTTCAATAAATACAAAGGGTTAAAAGTTGGCATTTCAATTGCTCTAGGGAATGTGTTGTTAATAAAGATTTAACATGATGTAAATCCCCAATCGTGAAACGACTACACGGAGAGTAATAATGAAAATGAATAAGCTGGTAAAAGCTTTGGCTGTCGCTGTGACTTCTTTTGGTATTGCTGCTAACGCTGCGGCAGAAGATCGTAGCTACATTCTTGCAACGGCATCGACAGGTGGTACTTACTACCCTGTGGGCGTAGCGTTGGCGACTTTAAGCAAAGTGAAATTGGCACCAAAGCACCACTTCTCCCTTTCTGCAATCAGCTCTGCGGGCTCTGGTGAAAACGTCAAACTGCTGAACGAAAACGAAGCACAGTTCGCGATTCTGCAAGGTCTTTACGGTGCATGGGCTTGGTCTGGTGAAGGTCCTTATGAGAAGAGCGGTCGTCAAGAACAACTGCGTTCAGTCTCTATGCTGTGGCAAAACGTTGAGCACTTTATTGTTCGCTCGGATCTAGCAAAAACGGGCACAGTGACTGATCTGAACAATCTAGACGGTAAGAAATTCTCTATCGGTAAGAAGAACTCTGGTACTGAGAACTCGGGTCGTCAAATCATGAAAGGTCTGAAGGTAGACCCTGATAAATTCAACCTTGCTTACATGGGCTACGGTGGCAGCGCGAGCGCACTTCAAAACGGCACCATTGACGGCATGAACACGCCTGCAGGCGTACCTGTAGGTGCGGTCACTCAAGCTTTCGCTGCGTTGGGTAAAGACATTTCGATTCTTTCGTTTACTGACGAACAAATCAAAGAGGCGAATGGTAACTACAACCTATGGACGAAGTACGAGATCCCAGCGAACACGTATCCTGGTCTAGATAAGCCGATCACTACCATTGCACAGCCGAACTTCTTGGCTGTTCGTGAAGATATCTCGGAAGAAGACGTTTACCAGCTAACCAAAGCGATCTACGAGAACCTGCCTTTCTTACAAGGTATCCACAAAGCAACAAAAGCAATGGCGATTGAGAAAGCGATCGCTGGCTTACCAGTGCCTCTTCACCCAGGCGCGGCGCGTTACTATAAAGAAATGGGCATCGAAATCCCATCAGACCTAATGGCGAAATAACGCTAACTTGGCCCCGAGTTTTGGCTCGGGGCATTTTATCCCTACCGATTTCTAAGATGGAAAAAGCCGCCAGAGCTTGGAGTATGAGATGAGCGACTCAATAGAAAAGGAATTGCAGAAGTTTGAGCTGCCCACGCGCACTGATTTTCCGTGGGTAACCACCACAATTACAGTGTTTGGCGTGGTGTTGTCTGCTTTGCACATTTGGTTTAATACCTTATCGACGTTACCAGAGTTATGGATTTCCGCGACCCACTTTGCTGGCTTTGCGGTGATTTGTGCGCTTTGGTATCCGGCTCATATCTCTCTCAAGCAGAGTAAGGTTGCACTCGGCATCGATGTGTTAATTGCTATGGGGGCGGTCGCATGTTTGCTCTACATTCCTTATGCCGAAGACGCGCTGTATGAACGTGGCGTGAAGTTCGTGACCAGCGATTGGGTCTTCGCCATCATGGCAATTTTGATTGTTATTGAGCTGATCCGACGCACCATGGGCTGGTTTATTCCAGTGCTGATTGTGGTGTGTCTGAGTTACGTTGTGCTTTGGGGTAAGTGGACAACAGGTATTTTCCACTTCCCGGGTTTGAGCATGGAAACCTTGCTCTACCGCAGTTTCTATTCTTCTGAGGGTATGTTTGGCTCTATTTCGCGCATCAGTTGGACTTTCGTATTCATGTTCATTCTGTTTGGTGCATTTCTTGTGCGCTCTGGTGTTGGTGATTACATCATCAATGTGGCACGTGCTGCGGCTGGCAAAATCATCGGTGGTCCCGGTTTTATTGCGGTGATTGGCTCCGGTTTGATGGGCTCAGTATCTGGCTCTAGTGTGGCAAATACGGTTTCAACTGGTGTTATCAGTATTCCTTTAATGCAAAAAGCAGGTTTCCCTTCGCGCTTTGCGGCGGGTGTTGAAGCGGCGGCGTCGACAGGTGGTCAGTTGATGCCACCAGTGATGGGCGCGGGTGCTTTCATCATGGCGTCTTACACGCAAATTCCGTATGTTGATATCATTGCGGTGTCTTTCATTCCTGCTCTTATCTATTTCTTGTCTGTGGCGTTCTTTGTGCGTATTGAAGCCAAACGCAGCGGCGTTCAAAAAATCACGACCAGCGATGAATCATTACTTAAAGTGCTGATCAGCGGTTGGCACAACCTTATCCCACTGGCGGTATTGGTCACGTTGTTGGTTCAAGGTTTTACACCGACTTACGCTGCGGGCTTGTCGATCATCTCAGTGGTGGTGGCTTCTTGGTTCTCGAAAGATCATAAGATGGGACCAAAAGCGATCATCGAAGCGCTATCGCAAGGTGCGAAAAATATGGCGACAACTGCCGTATTGCTGGTGGGTATTGGTTTGGTGATCAACGTGATCAGCACCACGGGCATCGGCAACACGTTCTCACTGATGATCGACGGTTGGGCGAATGGCGACTTGTTCATTATGATCGTTCTGATTGCACTCGCTTCTCTTGTTTTGGGCATGGGTTTACCCGTGACAGCGGCGTATATTGTATTGGGCACACTGTCTGCCCCTGCGCTTTACAAGTTGATTGCGGAAAACCAATTGCTTGAATTGATGGTGTCGGGTCAATTGCCTGAACAAGCGAAAGCCATCTTTATGTTGGCGGCGCCAGAAAAGCTGGAACTGCTTAATGCACCAATGGCGTTGGAAACCGCGAAAGAAATGGTGGCGCTAGTTCCTGCGGACTTTATGGAAACCCTACTAGAGCAAAGTTTGGGTATGGAAGCGGTAGGTTTGGCATTGCTGGCTGCTCACCTCATCATCTTCTGGTTATCGCAAGACAGCAACGTAACACCACCAGTGTGTTTGACCGCTTTTGCAGCAGCAACCATCGCTAAAACACCGCCAATGCGCACCGGTTTGATGGCGTGGAAAATCGCCAAAGGTTTATATCTTGTTCCGTTGTTGATTGCTTACACAGGTTTGGTGAGTTGGGATGTGACATCGGTGATCACTGTAGGTTTCTTTGCCATCATCGGTACCTATGCATTGATTGGTGCGATTGAAGGTTACTTGGAAGGCCCTCTGAACATTCTGACGCGTCTCTTGTTGGTAGTGGTGGGTACATTGCTTGTTTGGCACGACATCCCAATGTTGGTTCGTGTAGCAAGTTGCGCAGTATTTGTCGCGATTTTTATTTACAGTGGTCGCAAGTTCAAATTGCAACAATCTCAACTATCGGTTTTATAAGAGGTCGTATGAAATCAGTCTATGACTACATCATTGTTGGTGGCGGTATCGTTGGTGTGTCGACAGCATGGCAACTGCAGCAACGTCACCCAGACAAATCCATTCTATTGGTTGAGAAAGAGTCCGGCTTTGCTAAGCACCAAACCGGACACAATAGCGGCGTGATTCATGCCGGGGTGTACTACGCACCGGGCAGCTTAAAAGCCGATTTTTGTAAGCGTGGGGTAGAGCGAACCATTTCGTTCTGCGCTGAGCACGATATTCCGGTGGAGAACTGTGGCAAGTTACTGGTTGCGACCAACGAGCAAGAAGTCGAACGCATGAATGCCCTCTATGAGCGCTGTCATGTCAACGGCATCGACGTAAAGCTACTCGATGAAGTTCAACTCAAGCTGGCTGAGCCAAACATCACTGGCTTGGGCGCGATTTATGTCAAAACCACCAGTATTGTCGATTATCGTTTGGTCACTGAGCAGATGGCGGAAGAGTTCCAAAAGCTCGGCGGGCAAATTAGCCTGAGAACTAAAGTGGTGGCTGCCGAAGAGAAGGACGAAGAAGTCCAATTGACCTGCATTTCAGACGGTCAAACCATGCAACTTAATACCAAGTTCTTGGTCACTTGCAGTGGCTTGATGGCGGATCGCATGACTAAGATGATGGGCATTCCAACCGATTTTCAAATCATCCCTTATCGCGGCGAATACTACCGTTTGGATAGTAAGCACGACCAAGTGGTGAATCATCTTATTTACCCAATTCCAGATCCTGATTTGCCTTTTTTGGGTGTCCACCTAACTCGCATGATTGATGGCAGTGTGACTGTTGGTCCAAATGCGGTGCAAGGCTGGAAGCGAGAAGGGTACGATAAGGTCAACTTTAGCCTGCAAGATACCATGCAAATGCTCAGATTCTCCGGTTTCTGGAAAGTGACACAAAAGCATCTAAAAACCGGACTGGATGAGTTTAAGAACTCGTGGTGGAAGCCGGGCTATCTCAAACTGGTCAATAAGTACTGCCCAAGCATCAAGGTCGAAGATCTCAAACCATATCCTGCGGGTATTCGTGCGCAAGCGGTGTTATCTGATGGCACTTTGGTTCATGACTTCTTGTTTGCCGAGAGCGCAAGAAGCTTGCATGTTTGCAACGCCCCCTCTCCCGCAGCGACATCTGCAATGCCGATTGGGGAATACATTTGCGATAAGGTGAATGAGAAGATAGAGGCGAAAACCGAGACGGTTTAACAGTAGAAAGCCAAACCAAAAGTACACCAGAGATGACTCTATTTGTTGAGTAATTAGTGTCGGGTGTGCCGGAAGTTTGGCTTTTACTTTGGTGATTGGATAATTTCCTTCTTATGATATTTGGGTTTATTAGGAGAGGGATGGATGAAATTAGGTTTAGCCAATTACAACGTAGGTGTTGTTAAGCATGATCCTGCATGGCGACAGGATTTTGCACGCAGCCGATCTGAACTGGCGTTAGTGACGGAGATGATGTCAACTCAAATCGAGCATATTGGCAGTACTGCCATTTTGGATATGCCTGCCAAACCTATTATCGATATGGTACTAGGTATTGCGCACTTTCCTCATGTTTCTCTAAAACTTTCTTTGGTGGAACAAGCTGAAATTACCATCGAAAAATATACGGATGCTAAGGCAAACTTCGTACGTAAAGTCATAAATGAGTTGAAGACAAAATGAAGAAACGGCTTGGATTCATTTTACTTTGTAGTGCATTTCATTCTTTTGCGTATCAACTGCATGAGCGCGACGAGAGCTATGTATTAATTGGTCATGAGCTCAGTGCTGGCTATATCGTTTATGTACCAGGCTCTATGGAAGCAGAAATTACCAATGTGTTTAAATTTGATTGTGAAGGCAGTCGTGTTGAAGCCGTGAAAATTGGTAGCGAGATTAATAACGCTGCGACATATGGCGAGCATCTCCAATACTATTTCTTTCTCGTGAGAGATCATCAGTTTCACGTTCCTCTAAGAATTATTGAATCTTTTAAAACGGTTGATAAAAAGTCAAAAGAGGTTCTATCAGAACATTTACCTTTCACAAAGCATGATGACCTTGGGTTAGCTTGTGATTTGATTAGACCTCAGGTTAAAAGCTATTACTTTTCCCAAGCTTTTGAAGCGATACCTAAACATACCCACAGTAAAGGCGACTGACTCAGCCGCCTTTACTGTTTTGACTGTAGAGCTGCAGTGTTTATTGCTCTTTGGAGCAAAGCTCACCTTTCTTGGCGTGTCTTTCGATCATGTAATCGCCTCGGGCACTGTGCAACACAATCGCATTCCAGACTTGGCCATCTTGCAACTCGAACTCAAATGCATAATGGGTGCCGCCGACCATTTTCGTTCTCACCTCATGAATTGCTTTCAATTTATCATCGGCATTCATTTGATAAAGCACCATGTTGAGTGAGCGTCTGGCGTCAGGAGTTGCTTCAGCAATTTGCCAATGGCCCTGTTTGTCTGTTGTGGAGCAAATAGACCGCATTTTACTTTTCATGGCGGATGACATCTGCTTGTCTACGGACAATGCATTTGGTGAAAACAGTAGACCTGTCAAAGGAATCAAAGTTGCCAGAATCTGCTTTAAGGTCATAAAAACACTCCGTTGTTTTACTCTTGCTTGAGTATAGACCTCAATGACTTCAGATGTGGTGCAGTAGACTCTTGGCCTACAATATCGCAGCTCGTATCAACGAACTGATGATAAACAAGGCGACCACGCTTGCCAGCCAAATACCAATGAACCACAAAATGGGTTTTAGTTTCATTAGTGATATCCCTCTCCACGTTTCATCTTACCGCGGAAAACCCAATACGAATAAGCCGTGTAGGCTATGATCAGAGGAAGTAATACCACCGCACCGACAAGTAAAAATGCCAAACTTTTATCTGGCGCGGCGACGTCTTGATAAGTGAGTGCGAAGGGAACCAAGTAAGGAAATGTACTGACACCGAAACCCATCGCGGAAACAAGAAACAGGCCGATGGCAAGTACATAGGCACGAACAGCTTTGTGGTCGAGTAAGGCTTTGAATAGCTGCCAAATGAATGCCGCTGCAATGATTGGTAAAATGAAAAACAGCAGCGAGTTTGGTAATGAGAACCAACGTTCAAATACGATATTTTGGCTCAATGGCAGCCACAAACTGGCGATGAATATACAGGCTACCATCGCTAGTCCCCATCGTCGCGCGACCACGTAATAGCGCCCCATCAGCTCTTCTGGAAGCTTGATTAATAACCAGCATGAACCGAGCAGAATATAAGCACAAACAAGCGCCAGGCCACAAAATACGCTAAATGGTGAAAGCCAATCAAACCATCCACCTGCGTATGCTCGTTCACTAACCTCTATACCTTGGAGCAGGGTTCCGAGCATAATGCCTTGCATCAATGCCGCGGTGAGTGAACCAATGAAAAAAGCGCTATCCCATAAAAACTTTCCGCGTTGTGTTCGGAAGCGATACTCAAAAGAAACCCCGCGCAGAATTAACCCGAGCAGCATTAAAATCAGAGGAGCATAGAGTGCTGGCATAATGACCGCGTAGGCGAGGGGGAACACGGCAAAAAGCCCACCACCGCCAAGAACTAGCCAAGTTTCATTCCCATCCCAAACAGGAGCGATGCTGTTCATCATCATGTCGCGCTCTTCATCGTCATTAGCGCTGAGGAATAGGATACCAATACCGAGATCAAAGCCATCTAACACGACATAAATCAGAACGGCGAGCCCAATCAAAGCGTACCAAATTAATGCGTAATCCATGAGTTAGCTCCTAGGTTAGATGGTTAGAATGTGTGATGGCATCAGTTTTCGTGCCATCAGGAAGTCGGCTATCTAGACCTTCTTCATATCGAGTTGGAGACTTGCGCATCAAACGTAGGAGATAGAAGAAGCCAGCTCCAAAAACCACAAAGTAAACCACGATGAACGCCGTCAGGGAGACGCTCACCGCGGCGGCATCAATAGGCGATGCCGAATTGGCTGTGGTTAAAAGACCGTATACGGTGTAAGGCTGTCGACCGACTTCGGTAGTTATCCAGCCTGCTAAAACTGCAATGAACCCCGCTGGGGCAAACAGGACACAAATACGTTGAAGTGCCCTTGAATCAAAAAGTTTGCGACGTTTTCTTAGCCATAGGCTCCACAAACCAATAACAAGCATGCCAAAACCAAGCGCGACCATTACTCGGAAAGACCAGAAAACGATAGAGACAGGAGGGTGTTCCTCCTCTGGAAAAGCATCTAATCCCTTCACTTCACCGTTGAGGTCATGAGTTAAAATCAAACTACCGAGTTTGGGGATTTCCAGTGCGTATTCCATACGTTTTTCTTCATCGTTAGGGATACCGAAGAGGATCAATGGCGCGCCTTGGTGAGACTCATAGTGCCCTTCCATCGCGGCGACTTTGGCGGGTTGATGTTCAAGGGTGTTTAATCCATGCATGTCTCCAGCAACGATTTGAATTGGTGTCACGATGGCAGCCATCCACATTGCCATCGAGAACATAATTCTGGCTAGAGGGTTATGGTTTGATTTTAGCAAGTGATAAGCGGCAACGCCGGCTACAACAAAAGCAGTAGTAAGGTAAGCGGCGAGCAACATATGAACGAGCCGGTAAAGGAAGGAAGGGTTGAAGACAATCGCCCACCAGTCTTCTGGGATAAACTGTCCGGCTTCGTTGATACTGTAGCCCGCTGGTGTTTGCATCCAACTATTAACCGAAAGTATCCAAAACGCAGACAAAAACGTCCCGAATGCAACAATACAAGTCGCGGTGAAGTGAAGCTTCTTACCCACCTTATCCATACCGAAAAGCATCACGCCTAAAAACCCCGCTTCGAGGAAAAACGCAGTAAAAACTTCATAACCCATTAACGGGCCTAAGATTGGGCCTGTTTTGTCGGCAAATACGCTCCAGTTGGTCCCGAATTGATAGCTCAACACGATGCCACTTACCACACCCATACCAAAACTGATGGCGAAGATTTTGAGCCAGTATTTATAGATCTGCATGTACTGTTTGTTGCCCGTTTTTAAGTACAAGCCCTCTAACACGGCGAGGTAACTTGCCAAACCAATCGTAAACGCTGGAAAAATGATGTGGAAAGAGACAGTAAAGGCAAATTGGAATCTGGCTAAATCGATGGCGAGTGTGTCCATGGGCATTCCCTTTTAAATTTCGAATTAACAGTTCGCCGAATTAGAAGAGATGAGGGAAGAGCGACGAACAAAATGGAATACGAAGAAGGAAGGCTAAGAGATTAAAAAACGATCGCTTTTTACGGCAGTGCGTACCATCTTTTAGGTAAAGGAGGAGTTGTTATGAGCCTTAAACACTACTTTGAGAAAGCGACACCTAAGTTTGGCCCAGGTGGGAAGTATCACAAGTTCTATCCATTGTTCGAAGCTGTCGAAACCATTTTTTACACGCCTGGTAAGGTTAATCAGGGCATGACTCACGTTCGAGATAGCATCGATTTAAAACGTATTATGATCATGGTGTGGCTGGCGGTCTTCCCTGCCATGTTCTGGGGTATGTACAACATAGGTCAGCAGTCCAGCGATGCTTTGTTGTATGGAATGGATCAAGCCTCAGCTCAGCAAGCGCTGGCTTCTTCGTGGCAACTGAGTTGGGTATGGGGCTCGTTAGATGCGGTTTCACAAGCGGGGTGGGCAAGTAAAATGTGGCTTGGTGCTACTTACTTTCTCCCGGTTTATGCGACGGTGTTTATCGTTGGTGGTTTCTGGGAAGTTCTGTTTGCTATTGTGCGAAAGCATGAGGTAAATGAAGGTTTTTTTGTCAGCTCTATACTCTTTGCGCTGATCCTTCCACCGACAATTCCACTGTGGCAAGCGGCTTTAGGTATCACTTTCGGTATTGTTGTGGCGAAGGAGATTTTCGGTGGTACGGGGCGAAACTTCCTAAACCCAGCTCTGGCAGGGCGCGCGTTTTTATACTTTGCCTATCCTGCCAACATGTCCGGTGGTGCCGTGTGGGTCGCGGCTGATGGTTACTCTGGCGCTACTCCACTTAGCCAATGGTATGAAGGTGGGCAAAGTGCCTTGATAAATAATATGACGGGACAGCCAATTTCATGGGGAGATGCTTTTGTTGGTAATTTGCCAGGCTCGATGGGTGAAGTCTCCACGTTATTGATTGCACTAACAGGCTTGGTTCTTATCTTTATGAAGATTGCGTCGTGGCGAATCGTTGCAGGCGTGTTGGTTGGTTTAGTGGCGGCTTCATTACTATTGAATGCGATCGGTTCGGACTCTAACCCAATGTTCTCCATGCCGTTTTACTGGCACTTCGTGATTGGTGGGGTCGCGTTTGGTACCTTCTTTATGGCGACAGATCCCGTCTCGGCGGCTTTTACCAATGGCGGTAAATGGGCATACGGACTATTAATCGGTGTGATGACGATTTTTATCCGAGTGCTGAACCCAGCGTATCCAGAAGGCATCATGTTAGCGATTCTATTTGCTAACTTATTCGCGCCACTTTTCGATTATTTAGTCAAAGAAAGTAATATCAAACGCAGAATGAAAAGGGCGAGACCTTCTTAAAATGAGGGTGACTTCACTGAAAGTTGATTGAAAACTGCACTATATTGAAAAGGTCAGAAACATGGGGTTTCTGGCTTTTTATTTTTATCAGGAGGACGAAGACGATGAGAATAAAGGATATTCTCGATAGCCGTTTGGTGCTGTCGTTCTGGTACAACCTAGACTACTGCTTGTCTCTTCTTAGTAAAATCTCTTCTCGTTGATTTCCTCAATGAAACTGCATTGAAAAGCATTTTATCTATTTGTTTTTTAGTCTTACGTGATAGCGCGTAGGACAATGCGTATAAGGAAATTAACAATGAAACGTATTCCAGAACCTTTCCGTATCAAAATGGTTGAGCCAATCAAAATGACCACTTTGGCAGACCGTGAAGTCGCGTTAAAAGAAGCGGGTTATAACCCATTTCTTCTTCGTAGTGATGATGTTTATATCGATTTGCTGACTGACTCTGGCACTGGTGCCATGAGCGATAATCAGTGGGCTGGCATCATGATGGGGGATGAATCCTATGCGGGTAGCCGAAATTACTACAACCTGTGTGATGCAGTAGAGCACTTCTTTGGTTACAAGCTCACCGTGCCTGCGCACCAAGGACGTGGTGCCGAGCAAATTTTGTTCCCAGCTTTGATTGAGCGTATGCGTCAGGTTCGTGGTGGTGAAACGCCAGTATTTATATCGAACTACCATTTTGATACCACCGCGGGTCACATCGAGCTCAATGGCGGTAAAGCGATTAACGTGGTAACGGAAGAAGCATTCGACACCACTACGCCTTATGATTGGAAGGGCAACTTTGATATCGATAAGCTGGTGGCAACAATTGAAGCGCACGGTTCACATAACATATGTGCGATTATCACCACGATTACTTGTAATAGCTCCGGTGGCCAGCCTGTGTCGATGGAAAACATGCGCAGCGTGTACGAAATCGCAACCAAGTACGATATTCCGGTGGTGATTGACTCGGCTCGTTACTGTGAGAACGCCTACTTTATTAAGCAGCGTGAAGAAGGGTACGAAGATAAATCGATTCTGGAAATCATTCGCGAGATGTATCAATACGGCGATATGCTCACCATGTCAGCTAAGAAAGACCCGATGGTAAACATTGGTGGCATGTGTTGTATTCGTGACCATAAGGAGTTGTTCCAGGCGGTGCAGACGCGCTGCGTACCCATGGAAGGATTTGTAACATACGGCGGCATGGCTGGGCGTGATATGGAAGCGCTCGCTCGCGGTTTGTATGAAGCGGCAGATGAAGATTTTCTTCACTACCGAATTAGCCAAGTTCAATACTTAGGTGAACGCTTACGTGAAGGCGGTATTCCGATTCAATACCCAACGGGAGGTCACGCGGTGTTTGTGGATGCCGCTAAGATTTTGCCACACATTCCAGCGGATCAGTTCCCTGCGCAGGTATTGTGTAATGCTTTGTACTTGGAGGCGGGTATTCGAGCAGTAGAGATAGGATCGTTGCTGCTTGGTCGAGATCCGGAAACGGGTAAACAAAAAGCGTCAGAGCTTGAGTTGATGCGTTTGACCATTCCACGTCGTGTCTATACAAACGATCATATGGATTACATTGCGGATGCGATTATCGAACTGAAAAATCGTGCACATGAGTTAAAAGGGCTCACTTTCGAGTACGAGCCACCAGTGCTGCGCCACTTTACTGCTCGGTTTAAAGAAATCGATTAATTAAGGTTTGAATATAGAAAAACAAAAGGCCGCGAGTTTCGCGGCCTTTTTCGATTTGTTTCTTAGCGTTACAGTTACGCCAACTCTAATGTAATGCGAACGAACTGATCGTCCTGGTACTGCACTTCATAATTGAATGTACCACTGGCGTAAATGCTGCCAAGGAAAAGTGAGCGTTGACTCATTGGTCCACGGAACAGCATCGAAATAGGAGCGATTAGGGCGTTATTATCATCGAAGTGCTGATTTAAGTTCTCAGAAAGCACACACAGCAAACAGCCGTGTTGGTCGTGAGATAAGTCGACGTCTTCCGGTCGAGATAATAATACGGTAGTCCCCAACTTCTTCTCAATCTCGTTAATCAACAGCAAGTAGCTATCTAGATCAGGTTGAGGGTTACTTGGTTTATCTGCACCCACGCAACGTTCGAGTAACGCTTCCAGATTTCCGTTCTCGCCTTTTGCCTGTTGAGTCAAAGACTTTAACGGCTTTTTAATCAGCTTATAGCGATTACTCTTCAGTTTTGGCTTCAGCCATTTCTGCAGTAAGTCGTTACGCTCTTTAAGGGAGAGACCATCTGAGGACGCGTGAATTTTAAAGTGCAGGTGCAATAAAGCGTGAACCGCAAGCTCACTCAGAAGTTGGTTAGCATCTGTAGACTGTCTTGCCTGCTTAGAACTTTGCATTACACTCGAACAAAATTAGGGAAGAAGGATAATGGTGCCGAGAGAGGGACTCGAACCCTCACACCAAAGGCACTAGCACCTCATGCTAGCGTGTCTACCAATTTCACCATCTCGGCATCATGATGCTCTGAATACTCAGAGGCCTCGAAAAGAAGCACCGCGAATTGTATAACCAAAATCCATCTGTTGGCGAGAGCAAAATGACGAATTTTGGATCTTTCGAGTTTGATTGCGTATTTATTGGTCACTTTTGCGTTTTTTACCATCAAAGTCTGTCCTTATGCCCTTACTTTTATTAACAGTATGACGACAAAAGAACGTTTTTGCCTAAATTTTGAACGCTTGAACGTTTGCGTAAATAAATGTGATGAATATCTCTTTTTGTTGGCTATACTTGCGTCCCGTTTAAGCGGGAATTAGGGTTTAGTTGTTCAGGACCCTTACCCATACAAGCCGTCACATGGAGCAGGCCAAGCAATACGCTCGCCAGCAGTGAATGACCCCACGGACCGGACCAGCTACGTTCAATTGCTTGTATAAGGTAAAAATAAGATGTCGAACTATTCGTTCTGTCTACATTCTGGATCTGAAGGCGAGTTATCACTCGCTGCGTTGTCCCTTTCTTCTGCCAATTCCTTTGGCTCTTTTTTCTTTTTCAACGTTCAGTAGGTCCAGCTCATGAGTGTTCTATTTAGTCTATTTGGTATTGTTGCACTGCTAGGTTGTGCTTTCCTACTTTCTGAGGGCCGTTCTTCCATTAATTGGAAAACCGTATCTCGCGCCTTGATGCTACAAATGGGATTTGCTGCCTTAGTGCTTTATTTCCCGTTAGGTCAGGCGGCGCTGGCGAGTTTAAGTAATGGTGTCGCGGGGCTACTCAGCTTTGCTGATGAGGGGATTAAATTCCTCTTTGGTGACCTCGCTTCTTCTGGCTTTATCTTCGCTATTCGTGTCCTTCCTATCATCATCTTCTTCAGTGCTCTTATCTCCGCCCTTTACTACTTGGGCATCATGCAAAAAGTGATTCAATTTATTGGCGGCGCTATCCAGAAGTTCTTGGGCACTAGCAAAGCAGAGTCTCTGGTTGCAACAGGCAACATTTTCTTATCTCAAGGCGAGTCCCCACTTCTTATTCGTCCATTTCTTTCGAACATGACTCGCTCTGAACTGTTTGCTGTGATGGCTGGTGGTATGGCTTCAGTGGCGGGTAGTGTGCTTGGTGGTTATGCCGGTTTAGGTGTCGACCTAAAATACTTGATTGCGGCAAGCTTTATGGCAGCTCCAGGTAGTTTGATGATGGCAAAAATCATTGTTCCTGAACGCCAAACGCCAAGCGATTACAACGATATTGAGCTAGATAAATCAGAAGAAAGCAACGTTATTGATGCGCTAGCAAGCGGTGCCATGGGCGGTATGAAAGTGGCCGTTGCTGTTGGTACCATGCTTATCGCTTTTGTTAGTGTTATCGCGATGGTGAACACGGGACTAGAAAACTTAGGTGACATACTTGGTTTCTCTGGTGTGACGCTACAAGCGATTTTTGGTTACTTGTTTGCACCTCTAGCGTGGTTGATTGGTGTGCCAAGCCACGAAATTCTTGCTGCGGGTTCATACATTGGTCAGAAAGTTGTGATGAACGAGTTTGTTGCGTTCATCGATTTTGTACAGCACAAAGCGACGCTGTCTGAGCATACTCAAGTCATCATCACTTTTGCGTTGTGTGGCTTTGCAAACATTGGTTCAATTGCTATTCAGCTGGGTTCTATCGGCGTGATGGCACCTGAGCGCCGCAAAGATGTAGCAAGTTTAGGCCTAAAAGCGGTTGCTGCTGGCACACTCGCTAACCTGATGAGTGCGTGTTTAGCGGGTATTTTCATCTCGCTCTAATTTAGATTGAAGATGCACACTAAAAAACCCGCCTAAATGGCGGGTTTTATTATTTCTAAGGCTTAGGTATTAAGCCGTAGGGTATTGATTTAAAAGCGTCAGGGTGCTCTTGATAAGTTGGCGCTTTATGTACCCCTTTCCAATCGAGCAGCATGATGGCTAGCACATTACGGTGCTCGCCGTACTTGAGATCAAAACTCCCATCGACCGATGGAATCATCCCTTTTTCAGCGTTGATTGCGTGACGAATAGCTTGGCGGGTTTTCTCGACGACCGGATCGTGATCCAAGCCTGCTAACAAAAACGAAATGCCGACTTCTGCAATCACGTCTTCTTTGGCGCGCAGTAGGATAGTGTCGATGTTGTTGCGAAAGTAATCATAAATCCATTGGTGTTTCTTTTCGCTTACTCGCTCCTGATAATACTGTGAATCGGCAAAGATGATGTGCGTCATCCCATAGAGTTTGTTCCAATACTGCTGAGCTGAAAGCATCTTATCTTTATCGTCGGGGTAGGTGTTACGGAAGGTTTGAGTGAATTCCTCAACCACATCTTGCTCGCCTAGCTGACGAAGCCAGTAGACTTGGTTTGCAAGCTGAGCTGCCCATGCTTCTATCATCTCTTTGTCCGTAACGTAACGCGAGAAATCGTAGCGCCTAATAATTTTTCTCAGCGTTTTGTCTTTCTTATGTTTCAGACCATATTCGTTTGCTCTTGCCATTGCGCCAAGCAAATCCACGCCAAGATAAAGATATTCAGGATGGTGCTTAGTGACGGTATAGCGTCGTTGCCCTCGCTCACTTTCTTTCTCTTGATACGCGGTCAGTCTTTGTGATGAATAAAGAATAATGTCTTCAGGTTCAACGACTTCATTAGCAAATCGGTTTAATCGGCTAGCTACTTGTGCCATGTCGGTCCAAACGGCAGCGTGATATTTCTCATCTAACGTCTGGCGGTACATGCGTAAGCCAAAGTGCCCCTCTTTAAACGCAGGTAAAGTGAACAGTCCCTGCTCGTAGGTACTACGAATCAACTGTGCTGATTGAGCATTATTTAGGAGCGGTATCTCTTCCTGTGATGCCTGAACAGCAAAGGTAAGTGAGCAAGAGAGTAAGACCGCTAAGCTAAGAGGTTTGATACGCATAAATCCATTCCCTATGAAGTCCTGAATCTAAACCTACCATCAATATTAATTAAGAATGTAAAAGCTGAGTCAATAGTTAAAAATCTGTCTAAAAGTCAGATTGATACGTTCAGCTTTGGTTTTCGCGGTTTTTGGTACACAGTGTTTCCAGTGATGTTGGAGCTCGCCAGCCATAACCAGTAAGGAGCCGTGAGAAAGCTCATATTCAATCTCAGTTTTACAATGTAAATTTCTGAGCAAAAATCGACGTGTTTCACCTAAATTCAAAGAGGCGATAACCGGGTTTCTACCTAGCTCTGGTTCATTGTCTTGGTGCCAGCCCATCGAATCTTGGCCGTGTCGGTATAGGTTGGCAAGTACAGAGTTGAAGGCTACATCCGCAATCGTCTCACAGCGCACTTTGAGCTGAATTAACTCAGGAGTCCAAGGGTGAGGCTGCATGGTTAAGCCTGAGTAAGTATATGCTGCATCACCGTGCCACGCTTGTAAACGAGGTTGAAGTACTGACTTGCCGAACATGGTAATGCGCTCTTGATGCCATGGCAGTATTTCCAGAAGTTGGTCAAAGTAGTGATCCGCTTCTAGATGGCTAAGAAAGTAAGGATCGTAATAGAGTTTACCCCTTTCTACTTCTTGCCACTGAGTACCGCCAAATAAATCGCCTTGTTGATGCATCATCTCATACCTAAAACATAAAAAATTTTAATCACTGTTACCTTTCCGATTGGGATTGGTTATTCTTGTGATAATAAGAATTTTAACAATAAATAAAAATCTCGTAACGATATACGAGTTGTGGGGAGAAAATGCGTTATTTACCCAGAAAGCGATACTATTTTGCATTGTTCTTCCTCTGTTTTTTCGCTTTATGCGTTGGGGTTATTGAGCTGTTGCATCGAAATCAGCAAGAGCTTCACCAAGAGCGAGTTCAAGTTGAGGCCAAAGAACAACTTTCCACCCTCCGTTCCAATTTGGAAGCGGTACTTATGGCGGATATCTATAAAGCCAGTACCTTGGCGACACTCATTACTTTACTGCCTAAAAACCAAGAAGACGAATTGAACATTGCGGCTCACCGCATCCTGAGCAAAAGCAAACATATTACGATCATTGGCATTGCGAAGAATGATGTTATCAGTCATATATTTCCCCGCCAAGGTAATGAGCGTTTAATCGGCCTCGATTACCGAACGGTGCCACAGCAGTGGGTACAGGTGCAAAAAGCTAAGGATATACAAGAAATATTTATAGCAGGGCCTGTCAACTTGATTCAAGGCGGCAAAGGCTTGATCGTGCGGGTTCCGGTTTTTCTTGATCCACCGTTGAACCAGGATTATTGGGGGGTGATCAGTGCGGTGATTAATTTTGATGCTCTGATGCGAGAAACTGGCGTGATCGATTTCTCTTATCGCTACCCTTTGATGATTCGTGGTTACGACAGTGGCGGTGCTTTTGGTGACGTTTTCTTTGGCGCACTGAGTGAAACCAAAAGGCCATACGCGAAAGAAATGGTTCATTTTCCTTATGGTGGGTGGAGTATGGTGGTTTTCTCCGGAGACAAACTCGACCATAAAATTCCTTGGCATCAGCTTTATTTAGCAAGGCTCATCGGTTATCCCATTGTTTTTGCACTGAGCCTCGCGCTTATAGCGATTTATCGCTTGTACACCATTGCGGATGATAGAGCACTGCATGATGAACTGACGCACTTACCAAACCGTCGCTATTTTATGAAGTTTTACAAGCAGCAGTTTGAAATAGCGAAACGTTACAAAAAGCGTTACAGCTTCGCCTTAATCAATATAGATCTGGATAGGTTTAAACATATTAACGATACCTATGGTCATGACGCAGGCGACAAGGTCTTAGTCGCTACGGCTGAAAGAGTGAGAAGCTCTCTGCGTAAATCAGATATAGTGGCCCGAATGGGAGGTGATGAGTTTTTAGTTGTCGTTCATAACCCTGGGACGGAAGAAAATGTTCAGTCTCTGCTACAAAAGCTCAGGTTAGCTTTATGTTCGACGCCCGTGATTTACGATGAAGCGCTCATTTACCTGAGAACCAGCATTGGGTACGCGATATTTGATCCGGACATGTCATCTCCAGAGCAAATGATGAAAATAGCCGATGAGAGAATGTATCAACAAAAACATGGCGGATGAACCTGAGCCCAGTTTCAATCAGGGCTTTGGAGCAGTGGTAAGGTTAAGAATCCGAAATCTCACCATCATTTGGGTATAAGAATATATGGCTTTACATGTCAATAGACTCTTTGCTGAGAGAGTCATTATTAGCAGTGCATAAAGTGGCATATTTGCATATTGTTGCATTTTGCAAATGCAGTTTGCGAAATTTATGGTTAATAAAGCAACGATATGCATCTGGATCTATTAAAAAACGGCCTTTTTAAAGTTGGCACGCATCGTGCTTTATCTAGAGTGACCCTTATTAAGCCGAGGGTCACCTAGCCAACTGACGTTGTTAGTGAATACACATTGTTCACAAGTAAATACCGCCAATCACGATTATTGTGATTGGCGTTTTTTCTTTCTAGAGACCAATAATATTCACATCGTCACCTGTCTCATCAGCTTCTCCGCACTTACTGTAACAACTAGGCTGCCTTGGACAAACGGCCCCTCTTGAGCAGATTAGCCTAGCTTGGGTTTGAATACCTCGTTCTATCCAATTGATGTTTAATATCTTAGCGATGGTTGTTAAGTCTTTTTTGATGTGGGGAGGAATGACACTACTTCCGCCGGAAGCGACACAAAGTGACTTCAGCTCTTCCGCAATAGAAACCGCATCACCACCTTGTGCAGAAATCGCAGGGTTTAAATCTATCCCCGCGCACAACACTCGGTTGTTCCCCGCAGGGTCAAATACGTTGACTGATTCACAACAGTAAATACGTGGCTCGTCGCCCACATTCAAAATCGAAATTTGCGCTGAACTGGTATCCAAAGGTTGGGCTAGACGTCTAAATACGGCCCAGTGTTGGCAAGGATCGTTCACTTTGCGCATATTGCCCCAAGGAAGCGGGATGCCATTTCCACGATATACCGCTTTCAACTTGCCCGGACCATAGGCATCAAAGTAGTGCCAATGAGGGTACGGAGAAACCACGGTCATACGACGCATCGCAACGGAAGGAGAAACGCCGGCCTTTTTGTGAACATCAATTTCGTAACCGGAACGGTCAAGCAACTGACGAAATGGTACTTTGGGGCAAAGCAGGGCACCAGCAAAAAAGCTGGACTCAAAATCGCGCCAAGCTTGTAGGATATCTTGCGAGTTGAGCTCAGAGTTGGAAACTGGGCTGTCCATTTGCTCCCAGTTGTTTTGATGCCCAATAGATAAAACGTTATTCATTGCATCACTGCTATGGAGCACGCGATGGCCGATGTATACCGCCAAGTCATATTTCAATCGGGTTGGGTAGTCACGCATTCGTTTATTGAGATAAATGGTGCCAGGTGGTTCCATGAAAGACGTAATCAACTGTTTGGCGCTGACGCCCAGTTCATCAATCACATCCTGTGGTGCTCGGTCTACCCAGCGAATATCCAACCCCATGTTTTTCGCAATATCTATCAGATCTTCTACCGATAGATTCAGGCGTTTCAAGCCGACCTCTTCGGCTGCGCGTTCTAAATCAGGAAAATGGTTTTGATGGTTCTCTTGGTGCGCACGGATCAACAAGTGGGCGAATTGACGTCCAGTAATACCCGTTTGAGACAACATCTCTGGAATCGCGATTTGGAGAATATCATTGGAGAACAAAAAGCTCGGCTCCAATGCCATACCGTTGATACCGCCACGATTCCCTTTGTTGGGGGTAATGGCCTCTAATTCCGGTTCATCATCTAAAAACCACGCAGGATCTTTTTGAAAAACTTCCGCGATTACTTCGAGCATATCAATACTCGGAACGCGTTTTCCGCGCTCTATCATCGAAAGGTAAGATACCGACGGTGCGTACTCAGGATTGATCCTTACACAGCGTGCAGATAAATCCTCCATAGTTAAATGGTTGTTTTTCCTTAGGTTGCGAATTTTCGTACCTAGAAAATGGGACTGACGAATAAGGCTTTTTGACACAGACATTTTGTAAAATTCACATTGTAAAATTTTTGTTGTGAAATTGTAGTAAATATTTCGCTAGTCTACATAATAAGCAGGCAAGGAAATTAACCATCAACTTCACAGAATTGCCTGAAACTTAAACGAAGGAATTAAGTTTTTACTCTAGGACGAGTTTTTTAAGTGCGAGGATATGACGATGAATATGCTGAACTTCGATAAAAAAGAGATGCAACAACAACAACGCCCATTTATCGCTGAAGCTGTATTTGCCGTCGAAGCGGTAAGTGCTGAGCAGCAGAGCGAGAAGCAAGTAAAAGCGAAGCAACTACTAGACCGCATGTTCCCATTGGAGAACGGGTCGCACCAAGATGTATCAAGTTACGTAATTGATTACCACCATGTATTGGCTTACTTCAAAGACGGCACACACAGCGGCCTGAAAAGCCCAAAACACTTTGTGGCGTATACGGGTGAGAAAGAAGATCCAAAATCGATCTTGTTTAAAGACGATTCAGGTAACCACGTAGAAGTGCTATTTGGCTGTCATAAAGGCACCGGTTGTGTGGAGTTGATGGATATTGATGACATTCAACTGGAAACACGCACTACGTTTAATCCTGAACTAACGGGTAATGCGCCGACGGCGATGCGCCACTGGATCAGCTTAATCAAAGGCGACAAAAAAGGTAAGCCGATGGCATGTAGTGAAGATAAAGAATACACTGCGAAAAACGGTGACGACTATATTCTAAGCTACTGCTACAGTGTCGATTAAGATGTGAAGCGCCAGATAAATAGACCCCGCACTCAATAGTGCGGGTTTTTTATTCTATTTCGAAAAAGTCGGTCCTATTAACCAAGCTTACATAACAAATTGATTTAAATGGGCATTACGCGGTTACGACCGAGTTGTTTTGCCTCATAAAGTTGCTTATCGGCTTTATTGACCAGAGCTTCAGGTGTATCACCCACCTCATATTCTGCTACCCCAAAAGAAGCGGTAATGCTGTGAACTTGTGTACCAGAACGCTTATCTCTGATGCGCAGTTTTTCTATCATGCGGCGTAGGGTGTCTGCATATTGGCGAGCAATTCGCAGAGATTTATTGGGCACAATTAAAGCGAACTCTTCACCACCAAAACGATACGCGCATATTCCATCTCGACAGCTTTGTTGTAGTCGACGGGCAATGGCTTTTAGTACCGTATCGCCGAAAAGGTGGCCATAATTGTCGTTAAATGACTTGAAATGGTCGATATCAAGCATGATCAAGGTCATTGCTTGATTTGATGCGATAAGCGAAGACAGATCTTTATCAAAAGCTCGACGGTTGTAAAGGTTGGATAGGCCATCAAACAATGCGTCTTGCTGTACTTCAGCCAGCTGATTTTTGAGGCGAGAAATTTCTTCACTCGCATTAGTTAATTGGCTATTCAAAAACTTTGTCGAGTGACGAATTTCGTGTGACTCTGCGACAAGTTGACGAATCACCACCATCACTTCTTCAATACTTAAGCTGTTGTCTTCAACTTTTTCTAGCTTATTAAAACTTTTGTCTACCATTTCAGAAAAGGAAGAAGTATCTGAAAGTGTATCGCTCATCGAGCTGGACACTTCATGCAGCAGAACTTCTACATTGGTTCTAAGATCTTCAAGGCTAGTTTCTGCTTTACTGGCAACATAGTTGTTATAAAGCTGTTTATTGGTTGCAGGCGGGCAGATACCGTAGTTTTCTAACACCGTATCCAACTCAAAGTTGAGTTCAGGAATGGTCTTGTCAACGTAGGTATACCAAAGCGCATAGTTGGCTGGCGTGGCAGCAACATGATTTTTGATCATTAGTGGGACCGCTTTTTTCAAATTAGCGGTCGATTTTTTAAACTCGTCGGTCATTTCTGCGATGGTACTAGCAAAATGGAATTGGACTTAGATTAACGGATATTAACCAATATCGCTTTAATTTTTATCATTTTTGCATGGTTTATATAAAAAATGAGTGATTAAGACCGTTATCAATATCGCCAAATTTTAATTTTATAAAATCTTAGTATGAAACATGCGCGAACGATGTTTTGGTGTTAAGAGCTCTAAGATGACCAGCCAATTGGTTTAGTGAGATTGTCAGTAACCTAATGATCGTAAAGCTCTATTGCCCGTACAACAACGAGTGGAATAAAAGACTTAGCGCTTAGGCTATTTGCAACAAGAACGCGGGACTCCGAGTTTACAAAAAACGAGTTTACAAAAAGAGGGTGCGACTTGGATAAGAAAATAGGACTGTATTGGTTCACTAATGACCTGCGTTTGCATGACAACCCGCTGTTGATAGACGCTTATGCAGAAATGGATGAGTTAATTTGTTTGTATTGTCGCCCCTCGGTGACACCTTACTTGCAGCATTTTGCGCAGGAGACCTCTTTAGGGCGTGCGAAATTGCAGTTTCTCGAGGCATCGCTTAATGAACTTAATCAATCTTTAGCTAAATTGGGGCAACGATTATGGACGGTGGAACTGACGCCTTATCAAGCGATCAAATATGCCATCAGTCATTTCGGTATCACTCATATTTATGCTGATGCGTTTGCTGGTTCGGATGAGCAACAGGCACTAGAGCGTGCAATTAAAGGCACTCCCCATGTGAACATCAAACAGCAAGCGATCCGCACTTTGTTGTGCGAAGAACAGTTACCATTTGAATTAAGGCAACTGCCTGCGACCTTCACGAAATTTAGAAAGCAGGTCGCAGGTTTAGACCTCTCTCAGCCTTACGAGAGCGTTCATGTTTTACCGCCAGTACCTTCAGGTACGAATTTTCCTACCGCCACGACATATTACTTTGACACCAAACCAGCATTTGATGGCGGAGAACTGAGCGGTCTTGAACATTGTCGACGCTATTTTGCTTCAAGTTTAGCGAGCGAATATAAACAGACGCGCAATGGGCTTGATGGGGTGGAGTATTCAACTAAATTTTCACCTTGGTTAGCTCATGGTTGCGTCTCTCCTACAATCATTTATGCCATGCTCAAACAATATGAGCGGAAGAACGGAGCAAATGATTCAACCTATTGGATCTATTTCGAGTTGTTGTGGCGGGAATACTTTTATTGGTACGCGAGAAAGTATCAACAGAAGTTGTTTCGATTTGGCGGTATCGCCAACCAGCCACCACTGACCAGTTTTTATGCGCAACGCTTTAAGCAGTGGAAGAAAGGCGAGACACCTTTTCCAATAGTTAACGCATGTATGCATCAGCTTAATAAAACGGGTTATATGTCTAACCGAGGGCGCCAACTGGTCGCGAGCTGTCTGGTTCATGAACTCGGACTCGACTGGCGCTACGGTGCTGCTTATTTTGAAACTCAGTTGATTGATTACGATGTCGGCTCTAATTGGGGCAACTGGCAGTATTTAGCTGGTGTTGGCGCTGACCCACGTGGCTCACGTCAGTTTAATCTAGAAAAGCAGACACAAACTTATGATCCAGATTTTTCATTTATCGACAAATGGCAGGGGAGATGCGTAGGCGTACATCTTGATAGTGTCGATATGGTGGATTGGCCGATTGCGCCAAAAAAAGAGAGCGGGAGATAACCAATGCATTACGAGACGGTTCGGCTCATTCTTGGTGACCAACTTAATAGCGAGCATTCGTGGTTTCAACGTGTAGACGACTCGGTGCTTTACCTTGTTGCTGAGTTGAAACAAGAAAATACTTACGTTACGCATCACATTCAAAAGGTGTGTGCTTTTTTCTCTGCGATGGCGAATTTTGCTAACGAGCTGCAGGAAGAAGGGCATCAAGTTTTACACCTCACGTTGGATGACACACAATCTTTCGAGGATCTTGCGCAAGTCTTACAACACTACGTGAGTGAAGTTGGTGCAAGTAAGTTTGAATATCAACGCCCCGACGAATACCGTTTACTAGAGCAGTTAGCCAAACTAAAGCTTGATGGGGTCGTGATGCGTAGCGTCGATTCGGAACACTTTTTGTTACCGTTTGAGGAAATAGAATCGCAGTTTCCTCAAGGTAAACACATCATGATGGAGCACTTTTATCGCCGTATGCGTAAGCGCTTCGACATCTTGATGCAAGACGGTAAGCCTATGGGTGGAAAGTGGAACTACGACGCCAATAACCGAAATAAACTTAAAGCAAAAGACATTGAACAGCTGCCAAAGCCATTAATGTTCAGTCATGACGTCAGTGATATTGTTGAGCGCTTAGGTCGGCACAACATTCAAACCATAGGTAAATTAAATGGTGATTTAATTTGGCCAGTAAATCGCTCTCAAAGCTTGTCTTTACTTGCGCATTTTTGTCAGGTCTGTTTGCCACTGTTTGGTCGTTTTCAAGACGCCATGACAGGTCAGCACGAGGCTAAATGGAGCTTGTATCACAGCCGGATTTCGTTCTCGCTGAACAGCAAGCTGCTGCATCCGAGAGAGGTGATTGACGCTTCACTTAAGGCATTTCATGCCAATGCCGACATAGACATTTCTCAGGTAGAAGGTTTTATTCGTCAGATCTTGGGATGGCGAGAGTACATCAGAGGCGTTTATTGGGCGAACATGCCTCATTACCCGAAAAAGAATGAACTGGAAGCGGGTAGAAAGCTGCCAGACTTCTTCTGGAACGGCGAAACCAAAATGGCCTGTATGCGAAACGCGATTGGCCAGTCTCTTGATTACGCTTACGCGCACCACATTCAGCGCTTGATGGTAACCGGTAACTTTTGTTTATTAACCGAGATCGACCCAGACCAAGTGGATGAATGGTATCTCGGTATCTACGTTGATGCGATTGAATGGGTAGAAATGCCCAATACGCGCGGTATGGCACTGTTTGCAGATGGTGGGATTGTTGGCACCAAACCGTATGCGGCGAGTGGCTCTTACATCAACAAAATGAGCGATTACTGTAAAGGATGTCACTACGATAACAAAGCACGCAGTGGTGAAGGTTCATGTCCGTTCAACAGCTTATATTGGCGCTTTATGAATAAACACGACAAACGCTTAGCAACGAATCCACGTGTAGGGATGATTTTCCGATCTTGGGACAATATGGAAGAGCAGCAACGCCAAGCGATATTAGATACCGCTGAGCACTATATGGAAAACTTGGAGAGCTTGTAATGGACATACTGATCGTTGGTGGAAATGGCGGCATTGGATTGGCGATGGTTCAACAAGCGCTAGTTCGCTTTCCTCAAGCTCGCGTGCATGCCACTTATCGTAAGCATCAACCAGACTGGCAACACCCAAATGTAGCTTGGCATCAAGTGGATGTATCGCAGGACGAGCAGGTGACAGCGTTCAGTGAACAAATTGAACATGTTGATTGGTTGGTGAACTGCGTTGGTATGTTGCACACCCAAGATAAAGGTCCTGAGAAAAATCTTAGCTCGCTCGACGCAGACTTTTTTCAGCAAACCATCATGGTTAATACTTTGCCGAGTTTACTGTTGGCGAAATATTTCACGCCCAAGTTAAAATGCAGTGCCAACCCTAAGTTTGCGACCATTTCGGCCAAAGTTGGCAGTATTAGTGATAATCACTTAGGCGGTTGGTACAGCTATCGTGCATCGAAAGCCGCGTTAAATATGTTCCTCAAAACCATGTCGATTGAATGGCGGAGAATGGTCAAACACGGGACTGTACTCGCTCTTCACCCAGGCACAACAGATACGGCTTTGTCGGCACCTTTTCAAGCGAATGTACCTGAAGGAAAGCTGTTTAGCCCAGAGCGTGTCGCGCGAGACTTATGGGGATTGATTGACAAAGCTACCCCGCAGGATAGTGGGGCATTTTGGGCTTATGATGGTGCCTTGTTACCTTGGTGAAGCGCAGCTTGGTCTGGGCAAAGTAACCTTGGAAAATAAGGCTAGCAGTGCGGCATAAAGTTTTTGTGGTTCTAACTTTTGACTGATTTGTTTCTTCGGCAGCGCTCAGAACAGTAAACGACTTCGTCCCAATTTCTTGCCCATTTCTTTCTCCAAGAAAATGGGCGATGGCAAACAGAGCAGATTTTGGTTGGTAATTGTGTTTTAAAACCTTTCATCTGGTCCTCCCCATTCGCCATCGTATGCCCTTGAAGTTGAATGAATACGAACTATTTATCAAAGAGATACAGATACTCTTCATACCCCTGCGTTTTCATTTCACTTACAGGTACAAATTTCATTGCCGCAGAGTTCATGCAGTAGCGTAATCCTGTTGGCTTCGGACCGTCTTTAAAAACATGACCAAGGTGAGAATCGCCAAACTTACTGCGAACTTCCGTTCTTGGATAAATCAGCTTGTAATCGGTTTTTTCAACGATGTAACCTGGGTTGATTGGCTTAGTGAAACTTGGCCAACCCGTCCCCGATTTGTATTTATCGGTAGAAGAAAACAACGGCTCACCAGTTACGATATCAACGTAAATCCCCGCTTCTTTGTTGTCCCAATATTCGTTGTCGAACGGACGTTCGGTGCCTTCTTCTTGTGTTACGTAGTATTGCAACTCCGTTAAGTTTGATTTGATCTCGGACTTAGCAGGCTTACTGTACTCTTTCACTTTTGATAGCAACTTTTTTTCTTCGATCAACTGACGAAGCGTTTTTGGGGTCTCTTTACGATCATCACCAAATACTTCATCCAAGTATTTATCTCGACCAGACGCATAGCGGTAATACTTATACTTTAAGCTGCTCTTTTTGTAGTAGTCTTGGTGATACTCTTCTGCGGGATAAAACTTTTCAAACTCGATCAATTCTGTTTTCAACGGTTTTGGATAGATCATCGCCTTGTCGATTTCCATTATAAACTGTTCTGCGATCTGCTTTTGCTCAGCGTTATGATAGAAAATAGCAGGGCGATACTGTGGGCCACGGTCGACAAAAGAGCCTTTATCGTCAGTAGGATCGATATGACGGAAAAAGTAGTCCAACACTTGCTCGTAACTAACCACTTTAGGATCGTACTTAACTTCGATCACTTCTATGTGACCGGATTTACCTGATGAAACTTGGCGATAAGTTGGGTTTTCAACATGACCACCAGAATAGCCTGATACGACATCGACTACGCCAGTCAACTGTTCCAAATCCGATTCTGTACACCAGAAACAGCCGCCAGCTAGTGTGGCGATTTCTGCATTCTCTGAAGCCTTCATCTTATCCATCGTATCGGCGGTGCCTGTTTTACTCAAAAGTAGAAACAAGACAGGAAGTGCGAAAGAGAATCCGACCAATAACTTAGATATATTCTTCATAGCTACCTCAACGTTGTTTTCCGTAGAAAGTGTGACTGAAATAAAAAGTGTTACGTATAGAGAAAGGCAACCGAGCGAAAAAATTACAGCAATGTTGAAAATTCCGTTGCCCTTTTATGCGAGAAAGCTAAAGTATCGACACGAAATACACCGCTTGATAGGGCAACGATGTCTTCAACGAGCGATGCTAAATGAGGTAAATCATGCAAGCAGAAGTTAAATGGGTAGAAGATTTTAAATTCCTTGGGCAATCTCAGTCGGGTCACTCCGTAGTGATGGATGGCAATGGCGGTGCAACGGCACCAAGCCCAATGGAAATGGTACTAATGGCCGCTGGTGGCTGTAGCTCTGTCGATGTTGTCGACGGTTTGAAAACGGCAGGACAAAAGGTCTTGTCTGTTAATGCCAAGCTAACCACAGAGCGTCGTGAAACCGCACCACGTATCTTTACGCAAGTGAATATCCACTTTGAAGTGTCAGGTGATGAGCTTGACCCAGAAGTCGTAGCAAAAGTGGCGGCTGACTCGCTAGAAAAATACTGCTCGGTTTGCTTAATGCTAGGTGAAGGTGTTGAGATGACCCACAGCTGGGAAATCGTGTAAGTCGACAGGCTCCACAAAATATAAAAACAGGAAAGAGAAAAGTGCAGGCTTTTCTCTTTTTTTATTCCGCAATTCACGTACCGTGTGATTAATCTGAAAGTAGTAATTGTAGGTTGTAGGAGTCTCCCAGTGACAGAACTCGAAAAAATGATGTCTGGTCAAATCTTTGATGGCATGGACAAAGAAATTGACGCCATTAGAAGTCATGCTCTTCAAGCACTTAGAGCACTCAATAACAATACCGACGAAAGTAAGCGCGACGAATTACAAAAACAGCTGTTTGGCAAAGCGGGTCTTTGCATTGTTCAAGCCCCTTTCCATTGCGAATTCGGTAAAACCATCGAAATCGGCGAAGAGACCTTTATCAACATGAACGTGGTCATGCTCGATGGTGCCAAAATTACCATCGGGAACCACGTGCTAATCGGTCCAAGCGTGCAATTGTATACGGCTTCTCATTCTGTTGATTACCGAAGTCGCCGACGTTGGGAGACGTTTTGTAAACCTATCACGATTGAAGATGATGTGTGGATTGGTGGTAACTCCGTCATTAACCAAGGTGTAACGATTGGTGCTCGCTCGGTGATTGCGGCGAACTCGGTCGTCAACCATGATGTGCCGCCAGATTGTCTATACGGAGGCACGCCAGCTAAGTTGATTCGTCGTCTCAACGAAGAAGAGTAGAGGGCTGTTGGCAAAACACTGGCGATTAGAGAGTTCTACCTGAGCTCTCTTCGTCCATCGTTATATTTAAGTGTTAATTCCTCACTCAATTGCTAAAAGAACGGTCCCAATTGATAAAGTCAGGGCAACGACAACAGAGTTAACAATGATAATAACGAGTAATAGAATCGACAAATAACGATACCATTTTGGTACTTCTCCAGAAATATTAGGTAATTTTCGCTTTTTACCTGAGCTAGGTTGGACGATTAAACGAACAAACATCAATGTCCGGAAAAATGCGTAAGGCCACCCCGTGAATAGAGAAAGCTCAAATTCATTAAAATATGGTTTTTTAAAATAGTTCCCAACAATCTTCTTTGGCATCAGAAAGTGCATGACACCGATAAAAATGGTTTGTAAGAAAATAATAACCACACCAGTCATTAAAGTGTAAAAAAGAAATGTGATTACTTGCTGCATATGGCTTCTATTCCAGTACTAGCGACTAAGTTTGGCTTGCTTTCACTTGAATTATAAAAGCCTTTTGCCACTTTGCCGGAAGCGTAGCCTACAGCCGTTGAACCTGCAGCGAGTACAATAGCAGTCCCCCAACCAATAGGATTTGATACTAAAAATAGACCGACTAACGCGCTGGTACCCATTCCTACAGCTGTGCTAGTTATTGACTCAACAAAAATTTCATTCTTCTCATGTTGGTCTTGTGTATTCGCGATTTGAATACAGGAAGCCGTTAGACCAACACCTACTAAAACATGTCCGCCAACTTTAGATGCCTGAGCTATTTTATTCAGTTTTTCGGCCTGTTTAACTATATGAGCATTAGCTGGTAATCCTCCATTTCGAGCAATACGAATAGACTGGTGAGTCGTTTTGTTGCCAAACAACAGCTTTTCCATAGGGCCAACATTTTTCTTTAGTAGATCTAGATGTTTCTTACGTCGACCATCATATTGTCCTTTACTTATTACTCCGTTTTTATAGTTTGCGTAAAGGTCGTTGATGTTCTCAATGAGCTTAATATTTCCTTTACTCATCAAGTTTCCTGTAGCACCCATCAAGGTACCTCCTGGAATAGTAATCATATTGGCGTTGTTTTCTAACCATGCTAACGCCCAAAACATATCAGCATGTTGTGGTGGAACTTGATTTGAGATCGATTTTGGAGGTTGATTGTAGCTGAGAATATTGGGAGGCAAAACTTTATGGGGCGGAGAACTAGACATTTGAGGTTTAGACGCTGGGTAAGTCCCTAGCTTCGCGATACTTTTAGGAGGTAAAGCATTGTTACGTTGAGTGTTAAGTTGGGTGCTTGATTTGGGTAGAGCTGATAACCAAATGATATCGCCTGCTTTAATGCGGTTAGGATCTGAAATATGCTTGTTCAATGTCATTATATGAGTCAGTACTCTCTGTCTCTGATAGTCCTTGCTACCATATGGAGTGCCATACATGTTTAATATAATTGATGATAAGTTATCATGAGTTTTTATTTTATACTCAAATTATCCCGACATAGAGCACCTCTAGCTAATAATTAATATGCTCAGATACTAACAAAAAACTATATTTAGGAAGTTTATTTTTTTGCATTCTAGACTTTCATTTTAAAAACATCCAAATTGGATGATATATTTGTCATTTACGTGCAATTGTTAGTGTAGTTATTTACATTTAAATTGTGATGTTGGATTTAACTGGATAAGTCAATATCATAAATGATCCGCTAGTGCTAAGAAAGCTGCGATAAAAAATACAAGTGTTAACATTGTAGAGTTTATCATAATTACCCATATTAATATGAAGGATAATAGACGGTACCATCTAGGCACCTCTTGGGATACATCGGGTAACTTTCGTTTTTCACCTGAGTTAGGTTGAACGATTAAACGAACAAACATCAATGTTCGGAAAAATGCGTAAGGCCAACCTGTAAATAGAGCTAGTTCGAAAGTGTTAAAATAAGGTTCTTTAAAGTAGCTATTGACAATGTCTTTTGGCATTAAAAGGTGCATGATACCTATAAAGAATGTCTGGAAAAAAATAACTAATACACCAGAGAACATTAAGTATCCAATAATGTTCCAAATCAATTGCATATTGCACCTATCCTTATAATAAACCGATGCTTTTTGAAAGGTTTTATCCTATTTATAGGGTGTTGATATCCTAATCTTTATCATGAAGAAATAAAGAGACTAACAGATAACCTATATCTTAGCTATGAATGGAAGGGCGTTTTAGAAGAATGTCGAGAATGAAAATAAGAATTATATTATTGTTTTTTGTAAATATAGGTGGTCGTATATAAAATTGATAACGTATAATGGCGAGATGTAAGCCTTGCGTAACTAACAAAGGTTGGTTAAACAAGGCTAATAGTCGGTTATGGATGAATAACGATTTGTTGCTCCTCTGTCATCACAAGTGTCGCTTTGCTTTGTTCGATAAGTTGGGCAGCATAAGAAGGGGTAACGGCCTGCATATCACCTTTAGATCGAAGAGTTAAAGACTCCCACGCTTGATCTCGATATTTCCCTGCTTGGGTGTATTGAATCAGTACTTTCATAGCTTCACGCTCCGGTGTGGTTGACGTGCTACTTAAGTTAACGATCTTAGGTTGGTTGCGCATCTGTTAAAAATGAAACATTGGTTTAACCAAATGTGCCTTTCCAAATATCGCGTATTGAGCAGAGCAATTTGGAATCCTTGTGATGGAAGGATGAAGGGCACTCAATCTTTCGATTCATACTGCGCAATATAATGTTTGAGAGATTTAGTTTCCGCACTCTGAAACTCTTCATCGTGCATACGCAATGCTTGGATACGGTCGAGGCGGAACTGGCGGTAGTCATCGCGCAATTCGCACCAGGCGACCAGCGTCCAGACTTTGCCCCAAAAGAACTGGCCTAACGGTTGGATTTTTCTCTCGGTCACCTGTCCGCTTTCATCTTGGTAATCCAAACTGACCTTAAACTGATGATCAATCGCGTGGCGCAGAAGCTGCCCTCGTTTGGCAGTCTCGGATTGGGTGTGATAATCGGGCACAATCAGCGGACAATCTTCCACTTGTTGTTTGAGCTTATCGGGCAATACCGAAAGTATTTTGGTGGACGCAGAGTGAGACGCTTCGGCAAGTTCAACATCCGACCAGGCTCGAACCATCCGCATACCCAGTTCAAGCGCCATCATCTCCTTTTCTGAGAACATCAAAGGCGGCAGATGAGAGCCAGCTTGCAACAGGTAGCCGACACCTGCTTCACCTTGAATCGGAACACCAGAACTGAGCAACGACTGAATATCGCGATAAATCGTACGTTCGCTGACTTCCATTCTTTCTGCGAGCTCTTTCGCTGTCACGGCGTAACGCTTTGCGCGCAAAAGCGTCAGTAGCTCAAACAGTCGTTCTGATTTGCTCATGATGTTCCTTATCTAGACCTACTGGTTGTTAGTAGTAGTGTGGCTGATTACTTCTCTAGCTCACTGCACATTTTTAAGTTGTGATGTTTAAGCTCGAAGCTTTCGCAGTCAATCATTGATAACAGAGGCTGAAATTCAACGGCTTGCTTAATCTGTTTTCCCGCCTGTTTTGCATCGTCCATTGAACGCCAGTAAATGATGTCTGTCCACACACCGTCCGTCGCTTCGTGACTGAGCGATCGGTACAAAAAGCCCGGCAGATTCTTCACAAACGTTTGTGACTGTTTGGCAGCGGCGATCACGTCTTGCTCTGTTGTGCCTGCGGTTAGACGAAATTGCACAGTTTCGATAACGGTTTCCATATTGTGATTCCTTATTGGTTTTGGCGGATTGCCTGTTGAGTTCCAAATAAGGTTACGCGGATGGAATGTCAGAACATGTCAGTAGTGAAATCTCACTCACTTATCATCAATATGGTTATTTTTCTGGGCTGTTGTAACGATCCCAGTAAGGTAAATCTGTACCGAGTTTTTCGCTGATAAAATCGATAAAGGCTCTTACTTTCAACGGCATGTGCTTGCGCTCAGGAAAAACCGCATAAATGGCGTGTTCTGGTAGAGAATACTCTTCCATCACCGGTTTTAGATTTCCTGCGGCAAAGTCTCTTCCTGCAATAAATGTTGGCAGTTGCGCAATGCCCGAACCTCTTAACAGCAACTGGCGAATGGCTTCGCTGTTATTGACGATAAAGTTTCCTTTTGGAAGCACCTTGTATTCGCTGCCGTTGTTGATGAACATCCATTCGACGCCGCCACGGAAATAGGAGTAGCGCAGGCAGTTGTGACTGACTAAATCACTTGGTTTTTGTGGTGTTCCAAACTCCGCTAAGTAATCTGGCGAGGCACAAAGCACACTTTTACAAGGGGCGAGACGTTTTGCGATTAGATTGGAAGAGGTGAGTTCACCAATACGTATCCCCAAATCAAAACCGTCTTTAACCAAATCGACCATTTTGTCTTCGAGGTTTAAATCCACTTCAATTTTCGGGTAACGAGCGAGAAACTCGCTGATCAAAGGCGCGATATGCAGTACACCGAAAGACATCGGCACGGTAATTTTGAGCCGACCTTGTGGCGAGCCTTGCAGCTCCGATACCGCGTCCACGCCTTGCTGGGCTAGGTTGAGCGCTTGAGAGGCGTACTCAAAATAGCGTTCTCCCGCTTCGGTCAGGCTCAGCTTACGCGTGGTTCGGTTAAGGAGACGAATGCCCAAATCGTCTTCTAGTTGGTTGATGCGTTTGCTGATCGCCGATTTCGTCAGATTCAGCTGTTTGGCCGCAAGGGAAAAGCTGCCGCATTCGACAACAGCAACAAAAACGGGCAGGGAGGCAATCGCGTTCACATCAATCTCCTATCATCGTGAAGCATTTATTGTTGAGCATAAGGATACAATTAATTTCCAATTATAGAGATTATCTTCAAGAAGAAAACAATCTAGACTATGCACCAGTATTACGACCTTGATTTTGGGAAGAAGAAAATGAAGTACGATTGGATCCTGTTTGACGCTGACGAAACCTTATTCCACTTTGATGCTTTCAAAGGTTTGCAGCTTATGTTTTCTCGCAAAGGCGTAGATTTTACTGAACAAGATTTTGCTCATTACCAAACCGTAAACAAACCGCTTTGGGTGGATTACCAAGACGGCAAAGTAACGGCAGATGAGCTAAAACATAACCGCTTTACCGAGTGGGCTGAGAAGTTGAATACCACAACAGCCGATCTCAATAGCGCATTTTTAGAAGCAATGGCCGATATTTGCAGTTTGTTGCCAGGTGCAAAAGAGCTGATGGAAGCGCTGCAAGGCAAAGCTAAAATGGGCATCATCACCAACGGTTTTACAGAGTTGCAAGCAATTCGCCTTGAGCGCACAGGGATGACTGAGTACTTCGATAAAGTGGTGATCTCTGAACAAGTGGGCGTAGCAAAACCGGACTTAGGTATTTTTGAATACGCGATGCAGCAAATGGGCAACCCATGCAAAACGCGCGTACTGATGGTGGGTGACAACCTGCATTCCGATATTCTGGGTGGTAATAATTTTGGTATTGAAACTTGCTGGTTAAATACCACAGGCGCAAGCGTCGATGAGCGTATCGCACCAAATTACACCGTTGAGTCTTTGAGTGAACTAAAGAACATTTTGGTGGCGTAACCGAATCGGGTATTATTCCGCAGTAACCCTCAGAAAAATCAAGGAATAACCATGCCAGACATCAAACAGCTAGACAGCAAAGTCGTTTACCAGAATAAGTGGATGACGGTGCGTGAGGACAAAATTTTACGTCCGAGCGGCGCAGAGGGCATCTACGGTGTGGTCGACAAACCTGATTGTGCTGCGATTCTGGCTATCGATAATGGGATGATTCACTTGGTTCAGCAGTACCGTTACACCGTAGGTCAACGTTGCTGGGAGATCCCACAAGGGGCGTGGGAATCAAACCCAGATGCGGATCATCTTGAGCTCGCCAAAGGTGAGCTACGTGAAGAAACGGGCATGCAGGCGAGCGCCATGGCGTATGTCGGCGCGCAGTTTATCGCATACGGCTTTTTGAATCAGACATGTCACGTCTACTTCGCCAGTGATTTAACGGACGTGGGCAATCAACTCGACAGTGAAGAAGAGGATTTGATCACGCGCGCTTTTTCTGTTGAGGAGTTCGAACAAATGATGATCGACGGCACGATCAAAGATTGTGTCACTATCGCGGCTTATGGTTTGGCGAAGCTGAAGAAATTCATTTAATGATAATTTTTAATGAAAACAGCGGCCTAGTGCCGCTGTTTTTAGTTTGGGAGAGCTCGTTGAGCCATCGCTTACTCGTCGATTTTCTTACCTAAAATTTCTACTTTCGCTTTCTTGGTCACCCCCGCGACTTGCAGCGCTGTGCTGCCAACCGATTCATAGTTCAACTCGATCTTGTCTAATTTCGCGTTATCTTTCGTTGGTAGGCTTAAGCTTCTTGATGACATGCCTTTAGTCAGAACACCTAAACTGTCGAACGTCTTTTCCTGACCATCTTTCATGATCACTTTAACGCTTTTCAGATCGACCGTACCTTGCGTACATTTGATTTTGATGTGGCTGAAACGAGCGTTAGCAAATGGTGACAGTGGATTGACTGTGTCGGTTTCCGATTTAAAACTGACGGTTTTATCTGCAATCTTGTCCCAATCGTTGTCTCCAGCAACCGATTGGAAAGAGGCTACAGCCGCTAAAAGACAGAGTGCGATGGTGTTGAACAGTTTCATAGCTTTTCCTTACCTTAGGTTTAGATATTCTGTTTAATCAGTTCGATGACGTGTGTGACTTCGTCTTGAGTTAAAGCCCCTTCTTTCACGAATAAAATTTCGCCTTGTTTATTTTGTACGATAATCGCAGAACTTTCTTGCTGTAGATCCCAAGTTGTTGCTAATACGCCATTTTTGTCTAACACCATGGAAGACCAAGAGAATGTCTTTTTGCTGTCCTCTGCCGACGATTTTACAAATATACCGGTTCCCCAAATGGCGTCTTCTTGGTTGATCACGGTCGTGGTCTGATACTGATCTTCAGGAAAGTGAGCGGCAGTGATTGCTGACATCAGCGGCGCGTTCATCTCTTTAGCTTTACTACGACCTGCAATGGCTTGTATCACACGGACTTTGCCTAACATCTGCTGAGTTGCCCAAGGTTGATAAGCCACATCGTCTCCTTGCAGCGTCATTTCGCCATAGGTATCAATGCTGACGGATGGGGTAGTTTGACCGACAGAAAGGTTATGAGAGAAGGCGAGTGTCGGGGCGAGTGCGAGTAAGAGTGACAGAACAGATGGAGTTTTCATTGAGATTCCTGTAACGAAGTGAGGTTAGAGCGAATCAAAATAAGGGGCAAATACGATGCCCCTTATCGGATTTGGCGATTAGTTAGAAAGTACAACGCGCGCATTTAGCGGTTGCAGCGGACGATTGTTTTGTCCTATGACTTCCATCAGTTTCGCGGCTTGATCTTTGGATAAGGTTTGAGTCTCTTTAAGCACAAACCAGCGCACACCTTCTGAACATGGTGGTGTGGTTAAAGAGCCGTTAAATCGATAGTAGTTTGCAGTTTTTGGCAGTAAGTCGTTAATCTCAAACGTATCTTTAAAGAACGTGGTTTGATTCTCTTGTGGGATTGCGCTGATCAGTTTAGACAGTGCTGCGTTTTGATCGCCAGCATCAAACATCACCGAAATTACCGCCAACTCGCCGTCTGCGTTGGCGTGCACAAAGTGCGCTTCAAGTGGATATTGGCGGCCTTTGATTTGGTTTTCTGAAGGTGTGTGGAAATGGAACTGTTGCAGCTCGAACGTCTCGCCATCGATGGTGAAGCTGTTACGTCCGTTCACTTGCGCTTGCAGCGTATGACCATTGTTGGTTAAACCAATGACCTGACCAGTGTACGAAAGGTTCAGTGCTTCCAGTTTTGCATCGGCTGGGTTGTCGATGTTGATTGGGCTTTGGTTTTTCGTGGTTGCGCAGTCTTTGGCGATTTCTCCCCAGTGCTCTGGCCCGTGTTTGTCATTGCCATAGCCCCATTCCGAAGCCTGAGCCGCGCCTAGAGTGAGAAGTGAGAGTGAAAAAGCAAGTAGTGTTTTGTTCATAATAATGTCTCTGTTCGGTCGCTTTGATAAGCGTTGTTACAAGGCAATGACCTAGAGGTTTGATCACTGCCTGACAAATTAGAAACGGTGGCTGAGCTGGGCACCAATTAGGAACGCATTTGAATGGGTAACGCCCGTCACCATCGGTGCAGGAACACCTTCATACGCGTACTCTTCTACGTTGACATCTTCACCAATCAAGTACGTCATGCCGATGTCAACCGTGGTATCTGATGACCATCGGTAAGAGGCCCCCGCAGATAACCAGTGACGGTTCGAATCTGGAATAGAAAGCGAAGTCAGCTCATCGACAGGTGTTTTGTCGAACATGTAACCCGTGCGAAGTGTCCAACGTTCATTGGCGTACCAAGTCGCACCGATGGAGTAGTGCGCGGAGTCTTGCCACTGAAAATCTTTTAGCAACTGATCATCAGTTTTCAAGTTGTCAAATGCTGACCAACCAATCCACTGCATAGAATAGTGCAGGGCAAATTTAGGTAAGACGCGGTGATAACCGGAAAACTCCGCAATATCCGGTAGCGGCATAGCAAGTGAGTCGTACGATTCGCCAGCAAAGTGGATGTCGCCCTTGGCATCAATGTTAGGGCTGTGCTTGTAGCTTAAACCTAAGCGATGACGTTCGTTAAACTCGTACATCATGCCAATATTCGCACCAAGCCCAATGCCGCCAGCTTCCACATCAAGTGCGTTGCCTTTTACGGATCCACAACGTTGTTCTAGTTCGTTTCCAAGGATGTTCCCACCAACGCAAACACCCACGTCCATATCGCGGTACAGCTCACCAGAGCCGTAAATCACATCAATACCACCACCGATACTAAGACGGTCGTTCACCTTGTATGCCAAGCTTGCGCCAAGGTTGACACTCGCTACGCTGGTGACACCGCCAAAAACAGGTGCGCCATAGTTTGGTTTAAACTCCATGTCGGTTCCGAAGTTGGAGTATGCCGATAAGCCTAGATACCAGTCGTCGTTGATAGGGTGAATAAAGTAAAAATTGGGTACAACGGCTGGTTGACCAACGCCATCGACGTCATCAATGTCGGTCACGGTTTGAGAGAAGGACGGGGTAATGTCAACTTGAGGGGACGGAGGAAAACCGCCCATACCAACATTGACATCTGCATTAATGTTAGCTTGATGATATTGCGCATTTTTAACGGTAACGTCAGGTTTGACGTAAGTGACACCGAACGATAAGGCATTTTGTTTAAACAGCGTCATCGCTGCGGCGTTACGGCTGACTACAGACGCATTATCACCAATGACGGCATCACCAGCAAAAGCACGACCAAGACCCGTCGCCGAATGTTCGTTAATTTGAAAACCACCGGCATACGCCGTCGATGAGGCTAACCCGATTAATAAATAAATCGGTGAAAGAGTTAATTGTCGCTGCATGTTTTTTCTCATGAATTAATTAGAGGTTGTATTGCAACGAAAAGCAGTAAAATAAACAAATCTGACCAGTATATTTAGGAGTAAAACTAACAGTATGTTGACAATAAATAAATTTAACTTAATAAATATTTATTGATGAATGTATTAATGGTTCATGTCGTGAATGTGGTGATTATTTTACGTGTAAATTAAACTCAGAGCCTCTATTTTTATTTTTGCGGTATTACTTCTCTATTTTTATTGTGCTGACTGTTCCCTAACAAACAGAGGAAAATCCAGCGATAAAGTTTCCGTGATGGAAACTCTGAGTCATTTGTATTTCCATTGCATCCCAACGTTGGTAGTTCGAATCAGCAAGAGAACTATCGTTTAAACCCACATGACACACTCCTCTCGGTCTTACCTGTGTTATGTGGGTATTTTTTATTTAACTTGCCACTTAACTCCTCTTTAAATTCAATAACCATAATTAAATTTAAATGGATAGTATATTGAATAATTTTTTATTTTACTGGTTTGTTGGTATTTAAAAGTTTTGTTTATAATACTTATAACTTGAAATTTTGTATTTCAATTATTGTTCATCTATATTTAAATATAAAGTAGACTCATGTATATGAAAACAAAATGGCCACGATATTTCGTGGCCATTTTTAATTATCAACGTATTTATGATGATTAAGAGTTTAGCTTATAAGAAAGTCTTATTAAAAGCGAAACTCTTCTAAGTTATTGCTGCTTTCCAACATTTTTTCAGCAACATAACGATGCGTGGCTGTGGTTGGGTGAGTCACATCCCAGAACACAAACTTATCTGCGCCAGATGCCGCACACTCAGAGCGTAATGAATGGGTGTACATGTAATCCACAGAAGATGAGCGGTTGATGTCCAGACAAGGATCACTTGCATTCACGAACCCGTGTTCTTCTGGTGCCGAGGTTAACGTCTCAAACAGCGCGTGCGTATCAAACAATGAAATGTTGTAACCTTGAGCTTTATAGTACATCGCTTGTGCTTTGATGAACTCGTTCATTTTCAATACTTTCGCGCGAATCGTTTCAATTTCTTCCTGCGTTGAGTATTTGAACTGTGGTGCTTTGGTTGCGTCTGGCAGTGTCATCAACATGAAGTTCTTCGCGCCCGCGTCTGTTAGACGAATCAGAGCTTCAGCGTAATCCGCTTTTACTTCCGGCACGCTACGGTTGTAGTTCATGAAATCATTTAAACCAAACTCCAACGTAAACAATGTGTTTGCTGGGTTGTAGTTTTTCGCCAGTTTTGTGTAGGTCAAGTAAGAAGAAACTTGTTCGCCGACACCTGTTAGCGCAATGTATTGGTTCTCACCTGCTGCGCCGCCAACTGCCCAGTTATAAAGCGGTAAGTTTTTGGCTTTAGCAACGTATTCCGTCCAAACAAAACCGTTCGAGAAGTGACCTAAGAACCAGCTGTTTGGGTTAGGGAAGCGCCATTGGGAAGCGTTAAAGATGTTGCCTGTATCAGATAAGCTGTCGCCCAAAGCCACTACTTTGTTGATTTGATCTGGTTGCATTGCAGCATCATTGCTCCAGATCGTGTGGTTATAAGAATAGCGATTGTCAGCAGCAAAAAACGTAATGTCTGCGTTCTCGTTCGCCAGATCTAGTGTTTCTTCACAGCGCTGGCGAATCACGTTTTGTGAAGTGTTGGTGTAGAACATGTTTTTAAATGAAACAGAGCTCCACCAATAACCGTCGATAGTGAAGTCACTACCATCTTGGTTTTTTGCCCATTTCCAGTCGGTAGCCGCATCATCCTTAGAGTGGCTCGTACGATACCAGCAGCGAACGTAAGTATAGGTTTGATTTTCTTGCGTGCTGACCACTTCAGACGCAGAAACCATTTCTGGTGATAATGTTGGCTCCTCTGCAACGGCAGAGGCAAGCGGAAGTAATGCAGTTAATAGTGTGATTGTTTTTTTCATCATTCACTCTTCTTGTAATGGTTATGGTTCCGAATACGTGAATACGCTCGGCTATAACAGTATTTAGATGAGAATTTTTCTCACTAAACCTTCTAATTCTGAGTAAATACTCAAGACAGTCAACAACTAAATATTCAATATTTCAGTTTTGGCACCACAGTCAAAAAATCCATTCAGCATAGCAATCGATTAAATGCGTGTTATTTAGAATAATTACTCACTAACATTAATTTAACATTCACTTTTTGTTAATTAAGTGATTGCTTTATAAGGTTTTGTTTATGCTTTTTGATGTTAACTAAAAATGTTTATTGAATGATCTTTTGTACAAAGTTGTATATTCATGAAACAAATTGTTTGGCATTTTTGGCCTATAAACTATAGCTGAAGCTCTCATGCGAACATCATGGTGATGACTTTTCATGAGAATATAGTGAATAAAAATTAGCTCAAATAAGGAATAGGGCAAATGCACTACACAACAAGTAAAAAACAAGGCTTATTTTCGTTGTCTGCCGTAGCGATAGCACTGACCACTTCTATGTCAGCGTTTGCGGCTCCACCAATGGGATTTGATGAATCTAAGTTACCGACGAAGTACATCGTCAAATTCAAAGAAGATGCCGTCAGCCGATCTTCAATGGGTGGTAACTCATTTTGGGGACCACGAATCGCGCAGGAGTCTGTTTTACAACAGGTGAAGGCACGTAAGGTGGAAAAACTGGGTAATCGCGCCATTTACAGCGTTGAGTTGGATGGTGATGACTTAGAACCACTTCGTAATCGCAGTGATGTGGAATATGTCGAAGTCGATCCGCCTCGCTATTTGCTCAGCGAAACTACCCCGTGGGGTTATGAAGCGGTTAATGCTCAACAGTTAGACGACTTCAATGCTGGTAATCGCACTGTATGTATTATCGATTCAGGGTACGACATCTCGCACAACGACCTAAGCGGTAACCGTGTTGCAGGTACCAACGATAGTGGTACAGGATCATGGAGCGATCCGGGTAACAATAACGCCCACGGTACTCACGTTGCAGGTACTATCGCAGCGATTGCCAACACCGAAGGTGTGAAGGGTGTGATGCCAAACCAGAATGTGAATTTGCACATCGTGAAAGTATTTAACGAATCAGGTTGGGGTTACTCATCTGGACTTGTTAAAGCGATCCAAACGTGTGCAGATAATGGTGCCAACGTTGTGAACATGAGTCTTGGTGGTAGTCAATCAAGCCGAACTGAGCAAAATGCACTGCAAAACATTTACGATCAAGGTGTTCTGCTAATCGCCGCAGCTGGTAATGACGGTAACACCGCACACAGCTACCCAGCTTCTTACGATTCAGTTATGTCTGTTGCTGCTGTCGATAACCAAAATGATCATGCGGCGTTCTCGCAATCTACTGATCAAGTTGAGATCTCTGGCCCAGGTGTGGCGATCTTATCAACGGTTACGGTAGGCGAAGGTAAACTTTCTGATATTACCTTGAATGGCGTAAGCCAATTTGATCGCGGCATTGTCCCTCACAATCGTTTGATCAATAACGGCTCTTCGTATGTGCCAGATCCAATCGCTGGTTCAGTAACAGCAATGCTAGATAGCTGTGATGTATCTGGCGGTAACTTTAACTGTGGTGATATGTCGGGCAAAATTTGTTTGACTGAACGTATTGGCAACCAGTCTTCAGGTAACTACCCAGAAGTGGATGCGGTTCAGGCTTGTTACAATGCGGGTGCGCGAGCGGCAATCGTATACAGCAACTCTGAACTACCTGGTTTACAAAACCCATTCTTGGTAGACACAAACAACGCTTATCGTATGGTTTCGGTAACGGTTGATCGTGCATTTGGTCAAGAGCTGTTGGGGTATGTTGGTCAAGAAATTACGGTTTCAACCACCTCTGGTGAAGATTACGAGTACTACAATGGTACATCGATGGCAACACCTCATGTAACTGGCGTAGCAGGCTTGGTGTGGAGTTACCACCCAACGTGTACAGCAGCGCAAGTACGTAATGCCCTAGTTCAAACGGCAACAGACATTGATGTCGCTGGACGAGACAACCGCACAGGTCACGGCCTAGTGAATGCGGAAGCGGCGAAACTATTCTTGGATGCGGGCTGTAACGGTCCTGACGGTGGCGGTAGCTCTTCGGACTCTAGCTTCTCAAACACCAGCCCTGTTGCGATTCCTGACAACAAATCTTCTGGCGCAATCAGCGCAGTAGATGTCGATCGCTCTGGTGATTCAGGTACAGTAAGTATTGACGTTGATATTAGCCACACTTACATCGGTGACCTACGAGTGACGCTAACTTCACCTACTGGTGGAGAAGTCGTGCTTCACGATAATACTGGCGGCAGCGCTAACGATATCAAAGCCACTTTCCAAGCGGATTTCTCTGGTTTTGAATCACAAGGTTCTTGGGAACTAAAAGCGGTAGACAGTGCCAGAAGAGACACAGGCACAATCAACAGTTGGACTCTGACTTTTCAATAAGGAGTGGCTATGAAGAAGTTGACCTTACTTTCTTTGTCTGCGGTGAGTGCTACCGCACTATTGGCAATCGGACTAAGCTCGGCCAGCTTGGCGAACAATCAAGGATTTCCGCTCGTGGATGAACGTTCTGAACAAGCTGAGCAACAACCTACGCGTTACTTTGTTAAGTATCACAAAGGGAAAGAGAGCGAAGTGAGAGCGCTTCTTCGTCAACATAACCTTAAAGTGGTTGATGCGTTGGTGAAGCAACAGGTACTGGTGGTGAGCGGCGAACAAGCTGACGTCGATAAGCTATCTGGTAACGAATCCGTTGAATACACCGAGCAAGAACCAACGAGAAAGTTGTTGTCTCAATAAGATAGCCTCAATATGAAAAACGCCCCTCACGTGAGGGGCGTTTTGTTTGAGTACTTTTCCTGCTAGAGCCTTTGAGAGATGAATGCCGACGAGCCTAATTCTGCATTCACAAGAATAAAAGCTTAGCGCACAATCAGGCCAAGTAGGATACCTACAATGCCGAAGTCAGCATCACTGAATGTTGTGTTTGCAAAGCCAAGATCACCCAGTACTGGCATTAGGAAGACAGGTAGGAAAGTAATCAGTAGACCTTGTGCAAAAGCACCCAAGATTGCGCCGCGACGACCACCTGTTGCGTTACCAAATACACCCGCAGCCGCACCCACAAAGAAGTGTGGAACTACACCAGGGATAATCACAGTAAGACCCATCACGTACAGCAGGAACATGCCCACTAGACCGGCTGCAAAGCTAGATAGGAAGCCCACCAATACCGCATTTGGTGCGTATGGGAACACAACCGGACAATCCAGTGCAGGTTTTGCGTTTGGAACCAGTTTGTCTGAGATGCCTTTAAATGCAGGAACGATTTCTGCGATAACCATACGTACACCTTGCAGGATAACGTACACACCACCTGCAAATGTGATGGATTGCATTAGCGCAAACATAGACCAATGTTTACCGCCACTGACTTCACGGACAAAATCACCGCCAGCGAACAAACACGTCACCACAAAGATGATGCCCATGGTGAACGAGATCGCCACTGGTGTATCACGTAGGAACAGCAAGCTTTTAGGGACATTCATCTCTTCAGTAGAGTGTTCTTTGCTACCGAACTTGCTGCCAATAAAGCCAGCGAGCACGTAAGAAAGGGTAGAGAAGTGACCAATCGCAACGTCGTCAGAACCTGTAACTTGCTTCATGTACTTGTGAGCGATCGCAGGGAAGAACACCATTACAGAACCCACAACCACAGAGCCAAGCGCGATCAGTGGAACGCCTTTCATGCCGCTAGATGCCAGAATCGCTGCTACCATCATCGACATAAATAGTGTGTGGTGACCGGTTAGGAAGATGAATTTCCATGGCGTGAAGCGAGCGATCAAGATGTTCACTAACATACCGAAGAACATGATCATCGCCATCTCTTTACCAAACGCTTCTTGCGCGATAGAGACGATAGCTTCGTTGTTTGGAACCACGCCTGTAATGCCAAATGCGTGTTGGAAAATCGTCGCGAAGTCGCCTAGCGAGCTCACAACTAAGCCTGCACCTGCGCCAAGCACGATGAAACCAAGAATGGTTTTTACCGTGCCTTTAATGCACTCGGTGACTGGTTTTTTCTGGGCAATTAAGCCGATTAGAGCGATGAGACCGACCAGAACCGCTGGCTCTGATAGGACATCGTTCATTAAGAAACTGAAGAATTCCATAACGCCACCTTATAGAGCGCCAAGCTCTTGAAGTGCCAAAGATAAACGCTCTTTCATTGCGACTTTGTCGACCATGTTATCAAGCGCTACGATACGTTGTTCAACGCCAAGTGCTTCCAACTGTTCTGCAATATCTTTTGTGGCGATGAAAATGTCGCAACTTGTGCCTTTTGCTGAGCCAAGATCGATGTGATCCACAGCGGCATCGACGTTCAATTCTTTTACGATGCTTTTGATGCTCATTTCCATCATTAGGCTAGTACCAAGACCGTGACCGCAAACAACCATAATTTTCATAATTCAGACCTTTTCTTTTTTATAGGGGGTATACCCATTTGTGAATGGGGTATGTCAGGAGTAAAACTTAGTATTTGTCGATGATCGCAAGAACATCTTCTTTGCTTTGAGCGTTGCAGATGGCCTCTACATGCTCTTCATTCATAAACAATTCCGCCAGTTTCGAAATCGCATCAACGTGGCTATTACTGTCCGTTGCCGCTAGCGTGACCAGCATTTTTACTGGGTCATTTTCTTCAGAGTTAAAGTTGACGCCGTTTTGGATCACCGTGATCGCCAATGACAAGCGGTTAACGCCATCTTCAGGGCGAGCGTGTGGCATCGCCATGCCCGGACCTACCACGTAGTAAGGACCAAGCTCTTCGTGCGAGCGGTAAATTGCCTCAACGTAACTTGGTTCTATCGCGCCATTTTCAATCAAAGCTTCACAAGATTTGCTGATCGCATCTTTCCAGTCGGTTGCGTCAGAATGGATGCGAATGACATCAGAGGTAATCAGTTCACGTAGCATTGGAATGTTTCCGATTTGTTGTTTTGTTGCTGCGTACTTTATCGATCAATTTGCCAGAAAAACCTGAGAGTGATCACAAATGGTAGCGCTATCTGATAGCGCTACCATTAATTGTGATAGCGCTATCATTTTTATCAGGCATCGAAGTTTCATGTGCTGGTGTTCGAGTTCTAATGCGCTAATATCAAAACCATTAAAGCGCTGTGATAAGATGTCGCAGCTGAAATTAGAGAACATTAAATAAAAACAATGAGCGAACCTCGCAAACGAAGAAGTACCGGCAATGTCACTTTGGCTGATGTCGCCAAACAAGCAGGCGTAGGCACTATGACGGTGTCGCGAGCATTACGAACGCCAGAGCTGGTATCCGATAAGCTGAGAGAAAAAATTCAACAAGTGGTTGATGAGCTCGGCTATATCCCGAACAAAGCCGCAGGGGCACTCGCATCTGCAGAAAGTTATTCCATCGCTCTAATCATTCCGTCACTGTTTGAAAAGGCATGCGCGCATTTCTTACCAAGCTTCCAACAGGCGTTAAACAAAGCGGGTTATCAATTATTACTGGGTTACAGCGACTACTCGATTGAGCAAGAAGAAAAGTTGCTTTCGACTTTTTTAGAGAGCCGTCCTGCGGGCGTGGTACTGTTTGGAAGTGAGCATAGTCAGCGAACGCATCAACTGTTAGAGGCATCAAATACGCCAGTGTTAGAGATTACCGAACTGAGCTCAAAGGCCAGTTATCTCAACATTGGCGTGGATCACTTCGAAGTGGGTAAGGCCTGTACCAGACACCTGATTGAACAAGGTTTTAAGAACGTTGGTTTTATTGGGGCGCGCGGGAATCACTCAACGTTGCAACGCCAGTTACACGGTTGGCAAAGTGCGATGATTGAAAACTATCTCACCCCAGATCATTTTCTGACGACTCATGAAGCGCCATCTTCACAATTGGGTGCGGAAGGATTGGCGAAGTTATTGCTGCGCGATTCAAGCTTGAATGCTTTGGTGTGTAGCCATGAGGAGATAGCAATTGGTGCGCTCTTTGAGTGCCATCGCCGCGTGCTCAAAGTCCCGACCGACATTGCCATTATTTGCCTTGAAGGCTCTTCTATGGGGGAGCATGCTTACCCAAGTTTGACATCGGCAGAATTTGATTACGAGCGCATGGGCACCAAGGCGGCAGAAAAACTGTTGCATGCCATCAAAGGTGAGCCAGAAGAAAGACCAACCAGTATGGGCTTTAAGCTAAAGCGTCGAGCAAGTACTGCGATTAACTGACCCCTCCGCTTTCCATAAATGTAAAAAGCCTCTCAATATGGAGAGGCTTTTTACATTCTGAATTCGCGAGCGAAAACTACGGACGTTCGCCCGCGGCTAGGCGTTGTTCGATATCTACGATCACCTCTGGCAGATCGGAGATGGTGTCGATTAAGTAGTGAGGTGCACTCTTGATAAACTTCGCGCGTGCTTTTTCACGAGCTTTCTCTAAGGTTGCTTCGTCCGCGGCTTGGTATTCTTCAAACGTTAGACCTGCTTCGTTACCAGAAAGCAGCAAACCAACGGTCCACATACCGGCGTTGTGACCTTCATCGATGCCCGGTGCTGCGTCATCCACTTTGATACACGCATTAACGTCAGTAACATTCAGCTCAATCACGTTCTTCAGTGCCATAAATGGTGCCGGGCGACCACCTTGGGGCAGATCGTCTGTCGCGACAACATAATCTGGTTGGTAGCCGTAATCCGCTGCAACTGGAATCAGTACGTCCATCACCTCACGCGGGTAACCCGAACAAGAACCGATCTTCATGCCTTTGTCTTTCAGACCGTTCACAACTTCAATCGCATTAAGGATTGGGTCTGCATGGTCAGCCACTTTTGCTTTTTGCAGAGGCATAAATGCTGCGTAGATAGCGTCAATGTCTTCGCTGGTCATTGAGCGACCAAACTTATCATTCCAACGCTTATCAACCGCAGGAATGCGACCCACAGCTTGGATGTGATCCCATTTACCAAGCCCCATTGGTTCGCGAGCTTCTTCAAGGTTGATATCAAAATCAAAACCTTGTTTGAATGCTTCTACAAAGATGCTGGTTGGCGCAAAAGAGCCGAAATCGACGATAGTGCCAGCCCAGTCAAAGATCACTGCTTGAATTGGTGATTTGCTCATGTTCAATCCTTTTTCTTGCTTGCCAGAGCGCTTGCCTACACGTTGAACCGCGCTCTGGGTAAATTGGTTTTTGTTGAGGTCTATTGACCTTAAAAGTAGTTAAAGTCTTCACACACTTTGGCGATCGCTTCTTCGAAGATCGCCAATGCTTCTGTCAGTTGCTCGCGAGTGATGATCAGCGGTGGGCTGAGTTGAATCACATTGCCTTGCGATACCTTGAAGCTCACGCCATTGTTAAGGCATTGGTACAACACAGCTTCCGCTTCGTCATACGCGCGTGCTTTGCTTTCGTGGTCAGTAACCAGTTCAATGCCCCACAACATGCCGATGCCACGTACATCACCAATCACTGGGTACTTGGCTTTCATCTCTAACAGCTTTTCACGCATAAACTGGCTGTCGACTTTGGCTTTATCTAGCAAGCCGTCTTGCTCAATGGCTTCCATGGTTGCCAGTGCTGCAGCACAACCGATAGGGCTTTTCTCATGAGTGTAATGACCCATGGAGATTTGCTCGGCAGTGTTGTATTTGTCTTTGGTTACCATGGCTGCGATAGGCACTAAACCTCCGCCCAAACCTTTACCGATGCACAGCATATCTGGCTCGATGTCGTAGGCTTGATAGGTGAACCATTCACCGCTGCGACCCATGCCGTTAGGAATGTCGTCGATGATCAGCATGACATTGTGTTTGTCACAGATTTCACGGATGCGTTTCCAGTAGGCTTTACTTGGCACTTGAACATCCGTGTTGCGAACTGCTTCTGCGATAAACGCGCCCACGCCACCTTCTTTCTCAATCACGTATTCAAGGTAATCGGCGTAATGCACATCGCTGCCGTCCGCGACTGGGAAAGCGCCACGGTAAGACACCGCTGGTGGAATGCGCTCAATACCTGCCATTAATGGTCCCATGCCTTGACGGAAACACGCTTCACCACCCACTGAGATGGCATCTAACGATGCGCCGTGGAAGGAATCCCACAACGACACCACCTTGTAGTTGCCCGTGATGTGGCGTGCTAATTTAAGTGCCATGCCGACTGCTGATGTGCCACCTGGCGCAAACAATACGCGGTTCAATTCGCCGCCACAGATTTGGGTGAGTTTTTCGGCACATTCAATCGCGGTCTCGTTGGTAAAACGACGTGGTGAAAACGGCAGTTTGGCAATTTGCTCTTGCACACGTTTAATCACATGCGGATGACCGTAGCCCAACTGATGGACGTTATTGCCATGGAAGTCCATGTACTTTTTGCCTGTAGCATCTTGGATGTAGATGCCTTCCGCTGCTTCCAAGGTATCTAAGCAAGGCGTCGACATGGCTTGATGAAGAAAGACCTCGGAATCGCGCTTCAATAATGCTTGCGTGCGTTCGTCGTCCATCGACGCATTCCAAGCTTGGCGCGCTGGCGTCGTGTTGACATCGCCTTCGCTACGGAAATGAGTCGGTTTGATATTCTGAGTCATAACGCTCTCTCAACCAGAAGGCTGCTTTACGCAACTTGCCAGTACATTGCTTTTTCAATCGCACCGATTAAGCGCTCGATATCTGCTGGGTAAACTTCACCAATGTTGCCGATACGGAAGCAATCTGCGTTCGATACCTTACCCGGATAAATCACAAAACCTTGCTCTTTCAAGCGCGTGTAGAACGCTTTGAACTGGTAATCACTGTGAGTCGGAGAGTAGAAAGAAGTGATGATTGGCGAGTGAAGTTCATCACTCAGTAGTGGCTCAAACCCCAAAGAACGCATACCTGCAACCAGTGTTTTCTGGTTAGTTTGGTAACGGTTATGACGAGCCTCAATGCCGCCTTCTTGTTCCAGCTCTAGCAAGGCTTGATAGAAAGCGCGAACCGTGTGCGTTGGAGACGTGAAACGCCATTTGCCGTGGTTCACTTCCATGCAGTGCCACTGGTCGTAAAGATCAAGGCTCAAAGAACGTGCCTGACCTTGGCACTTTTCTAGCTCAGTTTGTTTCGCAATCACAAAGCCAAAGCCCGGTACGCCTTGGATACATTTGTTCGCTGAGCTGATCATAAAATCGATGCCTAGCTCAGCTATATCGATAGGAATACCACCAAAGCTCGACATGGCATCGAGAATCACCACTTTACCGTGTGCTTTTGCCGCAGAAGCAAATGCCTCAATTGGGTTAAGCATGCCAGTGGTTGTCTCACAGTGAACAATCGCCACGTGTGTGATTGTAGGATCCGATGTCAATGCAGTTTCCACCTCGTTCAAGTGTGGCTGTGATGTTTCGCCTGGGGAAACTACATGGCATGGAATATTTAGATAATCAGCGATCTGAGCGATACGCGCACCGTAAGCACCGTTGTCGACAACCAACAATTTTCCATCTTTGCCAATGGCACTGCCAATCGTTGCTTCTACTGATGCGGTGCCGCTACCTTGCATTAGTACGCTGGTGTAGCCGTCTTGCTCCGTCGCCAGTTTTACAAGCTTAGTGCGGATCACTTCTACAATGTCTTTGTTGTATTCATCATCCCAAGTACACCAGTCTTTTAGCATGGCTTCACGTACTGTTTCAGAAGTAGATAGAGGACCTGGAGTCAGTAGTAGGTATTCGTTTTTCATCTCGATTTCCATCAGAATAGGCTAATTGGTCTACACCAAATTTCGAGTTAACTCTAGCGAGGAAGAAAAGGGCAGTAAATAGGCGAATGTCCAATTTCATAAAACTTTAATATCCAGAAAATTGCGGATCAATTGAACGATTATTCATCGCAAATTTTCGTAAAACTGCCATTTAATGGTCATGATTTCGTCACAAAGGCTCAGTAGGGTGGTTATCGTCAACTGGTACAGACCAAATGAAAACTTGGCCAAATTAACTGGAGAAAATGATGAAAAACCGTTTGATGAAAGGATCGCTGGCTGCACTTGTCTCTCTGCTAGCTACGAATGCAATGGCAGCACAGGAAGTCACGGTTTACACCGCTTTCGAAACTGACATTCTTGCTAAATACAAGTCTGCGTTTGAGAAAGATAACCCAGATATCAAGATTAAGTGGGTTCGCGATTCAACCGGTATCATGACGGCGAAATTGCTGGCAGAAAAGAACAACCCTCAAGCGGAAGTGGTTTGGGGTCTGGCTGGCTCGTCAATGGCACTGCTTAAAGATGAAGGTCTTCTTAAGCCTTACACACCAAAAGGTTTGGAAGAGCTGCACGCGAACCTAAACGACCCTCAATCAAACCAAGCTTGGTTCGGTAACGATGCGTTCTTTAACGCAGTGTGTTTCAACGAAGCGGTAGCGAAACAACTTAACCTACCGAAACCAACGTCTTGGGAAGACCTAACGAAGCCGGTTTACAAAGGTCACATTGCAATGCCGAACCCAGCGTCTTCAGGTACTGGCTACATGCAGGTTTCTGCTTGGCTACAAAACATGGGTGAAGATCAGGCATGGAACTACATGCGTGACTTAGACAAAAACATTGCACACTACACGCACTCTGGCTCTAAGCCATGTGTTCAAGCGGGTATGGGTGAAGTGGCTATCGGTATTTCGATGGCGAGCCGCGGCGCGAAGTTGAAAACACAAGGCGCGCCATTAGCGGTGATCACACCAAAAGGCATCGGCTGGGAATCAGAAGCTGTTGGTCTAGTAAAAGAGTCTGATGCAGCGAAGCGTGTTGTCGACTGGTCAATCTCTAAAGCAGCAAACGAGCTTTACGTAGAAATGTACCCAGTGGTTGCACATAAAGAAGTGAAAGCGACCGTTTCTAACTTCCCGAACGTTCAAGAGAACATGGCGAAGATGGACTTCGCGCAAATGGGCAGCAAGCGTGCAGAGATTCTAGCGGCATGGTCTGAGAAATTTGACGCGAAATCAGAGCCAAAGTCTTAATGGAATTTGCTCTAATTTGAATGCTGAAATCCACCTCGGTTGAGGTGGATTTTTTGTGTTCCCTGTTATTTCAGAGTTCGCTACAAGTAGATTCCTAGTCTCACCTAGGTTCGCTGGAATGACGGACTTGAGAAAGTTGGGTACTTCTATCCGCACTCACAACGTCATTCTCGAGAGTGAGGAAGGAGTGAGTCGGGAATCTCTAATTACCACTTGAACAAACGTCATCGCCCTTCATCTATTTGTCATCTTCTGGCTATAAATTTGTCATTGGAACGTAACACTCCAAAACTAAAGTTGGTATATACCATTTGGAGCGTGTGTTATGTCAACTAACCAACATTACCTAAATATCGAAAATGTAGTGAAGCAATTCGGACAATTCACTGCATTAAAGAAAATCTCGCTAGCGATTGAGAAGGGCGAGTTCGTTTGTTTTCTAGGTCCTTCTGGCTGCGGTAAAACCACTCTGCTACGTGCCATTGCAGGTTTAGACTTGCCAACGTCTGGTGCGATTTTTCAAAACGGTCAAGAGACCACATTCTTGCCACCAGAGAAGCGCGATTTCGGCATCGTATTCCAATCTTACGCGCTGTTTCCGAACCTAACCGTGCAAGAGAACATTGCGGTGGGTTTGAAGAACCAAGGCATGTCGACCAAAGAAGCGTTAGAGAAGGTGGATTACTGGTTAGAAACCATTGGTCTTCCAACCTCTGGCGAGAAATTTCCTAACCAACTTTCTGGTGGTCAGCAGCAGCGTGTTGCTTTGGCTCGAGCATTGGCGTTGTCACCGGGCCTACTGTTACTTGATGAGCCGCTTTCAGCGCTGGATGCAAAAGTACGTGTTCACTTACGTGATGAGATTTGTAAGCTGCAACGCAAGCTTGGTATCACCACCATCATGGTTACGCACGATCAGGATGAAGCGTTGTCGATGGCGGATCGTATCGTGGTAATGAACCATGGTGTGATTGAGCAAGTCGGCACACCTCAAGAGATCTACCAACAACCAGCTACGCGCTTTGTTGCTGAGTTTGTCGGCAGCATGAACTTTATTGAAACCTCAGTTGCAACGGACTCCCAAGTGCGAATTGCAGAAACCCTGATGCCAGCGCCAAGCTTGACCAATCGTAAGATCCAACGTGGTGACCGCTTCGACCTTGCGGTGCGCCCTGAAAGCATCAAGTTTGTTGAAAACTACACCAATTCTTTACCAGTGCGAGTTACGGCAACCGAGTTTCTGGGGGCGTTTTTCCGCATTGATTGCGTATTGCAAAACGACAGCGCCACGAAAACCATCGTAGTGGATGTGCCCGTGGAAACGGTTCAAAAACTCAATATCAAAGCGGGCGATGTACGTTACATCCAGTTTGCTGAAGAAGGGTTGCATGGTTACGCCGTGCCCTCGGTTGATAAAGCGCTAGCGGCGTAGGTGTAAACATGGATGCGAAGACAATGACGATGAATAGCCTGACCACACAAGACAAAGCAAAATCCCTACTCGGACGTGTCAGCCGCGACAACCTTGTGTTGTTCGGTTTGCTCGCAGGCTTGTCGACCATGATGGTGCTGTTCATCTTAATGCCGCTTTGGGCAATGTTGACCAAGAGTGTGCAAAATGCCAATGGCGAATTCGTTGGTTTGGCAAACTTTGCGACGTACTTTTCCTCTTCAAGCTTATGGGTATCGGTGGGCAACACCTTCACTCTGGGCGTGATTGTGACCTCGGTAGTAGGCGTGCTTGCGTTTGGTTATGCCTACGCGCTGACTCGTTCATGCATGCCGTTTAAAGGTTTGTTTCAAATCCTAGGTACCGCGCCGATCCTCGCGCCTTCGTTGTTGCCGGCAATCAGTTTGATCTTCCTTTTCGGTAATCAAGGTATTGCCAAAGAGATGTTGTTAGGAAACTCAATTTACGGGGTGATTGGTATTTCGATGGGTTTGATTTTCTGGACTTTCCCTCATGCATTGATGATTTTGACCACTTCGCTGCGTACTTCAGATGCCCGCTTGTATGAAGCAGCCCGCGCATTGAAAGCTTCACCAATCAAAACCTTCTTTATGGTGACGTTACCTGCGGCGAAATACGGTTTGATCAGTACGCTTATCGTGGTCTTTACACTGGTTATCACGGACTTTGGTGTGCCGAAAGTGATTGGTGGCAGCTACAACGTTCTGGCGACTGACATCTTCAAGCAAGTTGTGGGACAGCAAAACTTTGCCATGGGGGCGGTGACCAGCATTATGTTGCTATTTCCTGCGGTAATGGCGTTCGGCGCAGACCGCTGGGTACAGAAAAAGCAAAAGAGCTTATTCGATACACGCTCGGTGCCTTATCAGCCAGAACCTAACAAAGCGCGCGACAGCATTTGTTTGGTTTACTGCAGCATCATTTCTATCGCAGTGTTGGCTGTGCTTGGCATGGCAGTGTATGGCTCGTTAGTTACGTTCTGGCCTTGGAACAAAGCGCTGACGCTAAACAACTACAACTTTGCTGAAATGAGCACTTACGGTTGGAGCCCATTCTTCAACTCGCTAACGCTGGCAGGTTGGACGGCAGTGATCGGTACTGCCATCATATTTGTCGGTGCTTACTGTATTGAGAAAGGGCGTGCGTTCGGTCCAATTCGTCAGGTGATGCAAATGCTTAGCGTGGTGCCAATGGCGGTTCCGGGTATGGTGCTTGGCTTGGGTTACATCTTTTACTTCAATGATGCGAACAATCCTCTGAATGTGCTTTATGGCACCATGGCATTCTTGGTGATTAACACGGTAGTGCATTACTACACCGTGGGTCACATGACAGCACTGACAGCGCTAAAGCAGTTGCCATCGGAGATTGAAGCCACGGCGGCATCGGTGAAGCTTCCTCAATACAAGTTGTTCTTTAAAGTGACATTACCTGTGTGTTTACCTGCGATTTTGGACATTGCGACTTACTTGTTTGTTAATGCATTGACCACCACTTCTGCGGTAGTATTCCTTTACTCAACCGATACGATTCCGGCTTCGGTCTCGATTCTGAATATGGACGATGCAGGTCAAACTGGCGCTGCAGCGGCAATGGCTGTGATGATCATGATTGCTGCCGCAATTGCGAAGATTGTTCAGATGACTTTGGGTAAATTGTTAGAGAATCGCACACAAACTTGGCGCAAAAGATAAGGACACTTCGTGCAATACGTAAAAATTAAAGATTCGATTGTTGAACAGATTGAAGCGGGCATGCTATCGCCGCGTCAAAAACTGCCAGCAGAGCGTAAGTTGGCGGAGTCGTTCGATACTACACGCGTCACTTTGCGTGAAGCTTTATCACTGCTCGAAGCGGAAGGTCGAATCTATCGCGAAGACCGCCGAGGTTGGTTTATCTCACCTGAGCCATTGCGTTACGACCCAACCCAAACGTTGAACTTCCCAAACATGGCAAAAGCGCAAAATCGCGTGCCAAAAACAGAAGTGATAGCCGCAAAAGGCACTTTGGCTAATAAATTGGCCGCTCGTTTGTTGGACCTTCAGCCGTTTTCAGACGTATTTCGTGTCGACCGCGTTCGTTACCTAGAAGAGCGTCCGGTGGTTTATGTCACGAACTACATTCGACCAGACATATTTCCCAACTTATTGTCTTATGATTTATCAAACTCGTTAACCGACATTTATCGTGAACACTATGGTGTGACGTATCAAAAAATTCGTTACCGCATTTCGACTAGTACTTTGTTGGGTGAGGTGGCACAGGCATTGCGCGCGACGTCTGGTACGCCTGCAATGGTGGTTGAACGTATCAACTACAACCAACATGGCGAGTTGATTGACTGTGACATCGAACACTGGCGTCATGATGCCATCAGCATCGAGTCTGTCGCGGAGCTGAATTAATCTCTGTTTGCTGGGCATCTGTCTAGTTGGCAGCGAGCAATTTATATCTCAAATTCAAAGGCTCCATATTGGGGCCTTTGTTGTACCCAAGCACCATGAGGGGATCTAAATATCATAAACAGGAAAACGGAATGGATCTCTTGGCAATAGCACTCGTTGTATTGTCTGCGGTTATGCATGCTGGCTGGAATATTCTTGGTAAAAGCAACGCTGGTTCAGGGCTCGCGTTTACGATGGCGGCAAGTTTATCTGCTTGCCTTCTACTCACGCCCTACCTTATTTGGTATCTCTTTAACATTGGCTGGGCGACGTTGCCCAGCGTGTTTTGGGGAATGCTGTTTATCAGTGGTTTATCTCAAATCGTCTATTTGGTTGGTTTGATCGTGGCCTACAAGCACGCCGATGTGGGAGTGATTTATCCGATTGCGAGAGCACTTCCTGTAATGATGGTGGGCGCACTCACCGTCGCCTTAGGTTATGAGTTGAATGCTCAGCAGTGGTTGGGTTTCCTGCTTATTACTTTAGGTTGTGTCCTAGTTCCAGTGACCAGTTTTCGTCAAATTACTCTTGGGGAGTACCTGAATGTTGGTGTGTTTTGGGCCTTGATTGCGGCGTTTGGCACGACGGGTTACTCCGTTGTGGACAAGCAAGCACTGAATCTGCTAACTCAACAAACATCGACCATTCTTAACGACCACTATAGCGCGATTTTTTATCTAGGCGTGCAGTTTTGGGTTATGGGAGTACCGGTTTTATTGTGGTGTATTGTTTCGGGGAGTCAGCAAGAACTACAAACCGCTTGGATGATTCGCAAAAGTGCGAGCATGGCTGGCATCATGATGGCATCCACCTACGGCTTGGTGCTGTTTGCGATGACTATGACTGATAACGTCAGCCTTGTTGTGGCTTTGCGACAAATCAGCATTGTATTTGGTTTATTAATGGGCGTGTGGTTGTTGGCTGAAAAATGGTATTTCACGCGAGGCGTCGGGGTGCTGTTGATCCTGAGCGGAATCATTATGTCATTGAGCCCTTCTTGAGGTATAAGGCACCGATGTCGATTCGGTGCCTTGGCACAGCTAAATTTTTAAAATCGCAATTGTGCACCAAACATCACACCGCCAGAATCAAAATCGCTATTCTTGGCGTAGTTGTACTCCAAGTTCAAACCAAAGTGTTTATAGGCCCAAGCGACACCAGCAGCGGCCTCGCCTCCAAGGCTGGACTCATCATATTCTTTGCTCTGACCATTATTTTTAAATGTATAACTTAACGTGTAGTAAGTGACACCGCCTTTCCCGTAAAGCTCAAAGCCAGCTCCCAGAGGGTAACTTGCGTAACCGCTGAGTCGAGGTCCGCCATAACTGACATCGGTGATTTCTGTTAAGGGACTGATAAGTACGGAGCCAATGCCGTTAAATGCGCCCTTATAGCCGGCTTCAATACCAAAGTTGTGATCGAACATGTAACGGTAATATACATCACCAAGGAACATGTCACCTTCATCATGGCTATTGTTCACATCGTAACTAACATTACCGTAGCCTAAATTTGCTCCAACAACATGTTGGGTTGGTTGTGCTTGAGCCGTTAAGGAAAGTGCGGATAGTAAGCATGCAACGGCGTATTTGTAAGACATAAAAACTCCGAATCATAAAATGAAAAAACAAAACGTCATGTGGTGCGTTGGGTTAACGTAGCCTTGTCATGAACTCCGCTTTGGTATTGTCTAACCATTCGTAACGACGTCGATACATCGAACGCTTAGAACGCGACATGCCTTCGATATCACGACGTGGGGCATTTACATCGAGTGAGTAGAAATGACGGTTGTATTCGGTGCCGCCCAACTCTTGCCAGAGTGCATCGTAATCCGTTTTGATTCGTCCTTTACTGTAGCGTCGTGCAGCATAAGTATGGGATTGTGTTTTTACCGCTAGAATCGTATTCACTTCCCAAATTTGCGCGAGTAAAGTGAGCAAACTCACCATCAAGCTTTTTGGTCTTTGCCCGTAAAGTTTACGAGTTAACTTTTTAATTTTCGCGTTGTTCTCTTCACTGCTGCGTGGCCCTTGCAAGCCGCCAATCATAATGCTGCGTCCAGATTCTATGTGGCCGAGAGTAAATGAGAGCGTATAGAAGTTGCCATCCTCCGCGCTGTGTAGCACTAGGCTCATGTCGCCTTCTTTTTGGTAACGCGCTTCGTACACCAATCGCACAGAGTACAATGTCTCGTCGATTTCAAATGATGTTAATGTTAAGCCTGTCGAATCGGTATAGATCTCTTCAATGGTCTGTTTAGAAAACAGCTCTGAAATGGTTTTGTAGTGATCAACCACTAGGTTTGAACGATCGAACGCTGAGTTATTTTTGATGATGTAGGGACGAAACGGTTTTTCTAAAAATCGATGTGTACGTGTACAAAGCAACTCTAACAATGACGATTCAATATTGTCTGACAGGTGTTTAAACGCACGTTTGTAGTAAAGTGCGCGCAAGATAAACTTCGCTCTGTAGGTCCAAATTGGCTTATAGACATCAGCATAATCATCTGAGTAAATCGATTTGCTATGGTAAAAAATGGATTTGTTCGCGGTCATTTTCACTCCAGATTAACGTGTGCTCAACAGCCACAATTAAGAACCGACGGACGAGCAGCGAAGAACCCGAAAAAGGGGGAAATGCAAAGCACTACTAAAAGGGGAGGTTTTGCTGTGCCCGACGTTTATATAAGGTTTTGAACACTGTTCTTTTGTTGGAATTCTAAGAGAAAATTGACCTTAGGTATTGTATGGGTTGGTAAGGAAATGTCAGTTTGGAAGCCACTTTGAACGTTGTGATTACGAGGTAGAAAAATGCTCGTGTTGGCAGAGTATGATGCCGTGTTGCTAAGTTAAAGTGAAATGAGTTGAACAAGAATTGAACGTTATTTGAAATTATTTTGACGTGTTTCTGGTCTTTATACGTACCTTATAAATATCGAGCCAATTTAGGCCCGATATAAAGGTAAGTAAGGAGAGGTTTATGAAACGCTTAATGACTTTAGCAAGTATGATTGCTCTGACTGCTGCACCTTCTGTTGTTTTTGCTGGTGGCTATCAGTGGACAAACGATACCGAAACGATCCATGGTGATGTTATGGATAGCAAACAAGCGGCTTATGAAATGGGTCGTGACATGATTCAGAACTATCAAAGCAAATCACCAGGTCAGCTTCGTGACGAGTTTACAAGCCTTACAGAGTATGTTGATCGCCAGTCGTTTTCTATCACCGACTCAAAAGTCATGGTGAATGAGTTCTTGCAAAGTGACGGGCAAGTTGTATACCAGCCTATTCTCAATGTTCAATACGAGTACCGCATGCGTGAAACCGGTAAATACTAACCAGTAAGACGGTCTCGATTTTCCGATAATTTATATCCTTGCTGTTTGTTTTGGGGAGCGCTGCTCCCCATTTTTGTATTCATTGATAGCAGAAACTTCCACTCTCTCAGCGCAACATTTGCTATCGCTCAGCGTTAGATATTCTTGCTCGTTGATTGTGCTCATCGTTTGTAAAGTGTTTGCGGAAATGGATGTAACGCACTAACGAGGATACCCGATGACACATCATTCATATTGGTTCAAGAAGGCAATTGAAGCTGAGCAACCAGAAACGCCGCAACCGTTACAGCAGAACATTAATACTGACGTTGCTATTGTCGGTGGCGGATACACCGGACTTTGGACAGCGATTATGATTAAGCAGCAATCTCCTGAAAAACAGGTGGTTGTTATCGAAAAGGGCTTGTGTGGCAGCGGGGCATCTGGCGCGAATGGCGGCTGTATGCTGACATGGTCTACCAAGTTCCCGACGTTGAAACGGTTATTCGGTGAAGAACATGCTGTTTGGTTGGTAAAAGAGTCGGAACAAGCGGTGTTGGAGATTGACGACTTTTGTCAGCAATACAATATCGATGCGCAATTATCGTTAAAAGGGGTTTATTACACCGCAACCAATCAGGCTCAGAAAGGTGGAATGCAACCAGTTGTCGACGAGTTACAACGGCTAGATGTGAACAGTTGGCGTCGTTGCTCGGTGGAGGAACTGTGTGCTAATGCGGGTTCACCTCGCCATATTGCAGGCTACCACTCTCCGGTTGCTGCTAACGTACAACCCGCCTTACTTGCGCGAGGGTTACGCCGTATTGCTATTGATCTGGGTGTAGAAGTTTATGAGAACACGCCAATGACGCGTCTAGATTATGGAAAACCTGCCACCGTCTGTACACCTAAAGGAAACATTCAAGCGCAGCAGGTGGTGTTGGCATTAAATGCATGGATGGTGGAGCAGTTTAAACAGTTCAAAAACAGTATCGTGGTGGTCTCTTCCGACATGGTGATCACCAAGCCGCTTGGTGATACTTTGTCTCAATCTGGTTGGCAAGCGGGTTCGAGTGTGTTGGACTCACGCATCTTCGTACATTATTACCGAGATACGCCAGATGGCCGTTTGATGCTAGGTAAAGGCGGTAATCAGTTCTCTTTCAACAACCAAGTTGACGCGATGTTTAACAAGCCGACGCGTTATCAAACGCTACTAAAAAAATCATTCGACAACCTTTTTCCTCGCTTAAAAAGGGCTGAATTTGAGTACTCTTGGACTGGCGGTTCGGATCGCTCCGCAACTGGTTTTCCTTTCTTTGGACAATTGGATGAGCAAAGTAATGTCTTTTACGGGTTTGGTTATTCAGGTAATGGCGTTGCCCAAACTCGAATGGGTGGAAAGATTTTATCGTCGTTGGTGTTAGGGCTAGATAACGAATGGACGCGAAGTGGTTTAGCGCAAGGACCGCTTGGGTATTTTCCACCAGAACCAATACGTTGGCTGGGAGCAATGATGGTACGAAATGCTGTTCGCCGAAAAGAGGAAGCGGAAGACAATGAGAAACATCCGTTTGTTTGGGATAAATGGCTAGCGAAACTCGCAGGACCAGCAGGCAAAGCGGATAAGCTCGACTAAACTGAAGACTTTAGCCACAAACGAGACAGTTTGCAGTGAAAGTCATTGGGGGGCGATGTAGCCTTGTGTTAGCCTCTGTCTTTCAAGCTCAGATTTAAAAGGTGAGTAATATAATGAAAGTATTCAGCAACTTCGATAGCGGCAGCATTCACGTAGTGAAAGCGGACGACAAAAATGACATCCAACTTAAAATCCCTAATGACAATATGTCGGAATTCTACCAGTGGTTCCATTTCCGTCTAGAAACCGAAGCCGAGCAGTCGCACACGATCAAACTGCTTGATTTGGCTAAGTCGGCTTATCCAGAAGGGTGGCAAGGTTATGATGTCGTAGCGTCTTACGACCGTGAAGAATGGTTCCGTATACCAGCAGAGTTCGATGGCGACACGCTGACTTTCACTGTTATCCCTGAGCGTAGCTCAATTTACTTCGCGTACTTTGCGCCTTACACATACGATCGTCATTTAGACTTGTTACACATGGCACAAAGCGCGCACCACTGCCAACTAGAAACACTAGGCCACACATTAGACGGCAATGACATGAGCTTGCTAACGTTTGGTGAGCCGGAAGAAGGCAAAAAGAAAATCTGGATGATTGCACGCCAACATCCGGGTGAAACCATGGCTGAATGGTTCATGGAAGGCATGATCCAACGTTTACTGGATGAAAATGACACGGTTGCGCGTGCATTACTGGAAAAAGCAGTGCTTTACGTGGTACCAAACATGAACCCAGACGGTGGTATTCGTGGTCACTTACGTACGAACGCGGTAGGCGTGAACTTGAACCGTGAGTGGCAAACTCCGTCTATGGAGAAAAGTCCAGAAGTCTACCTTGTGCGTCAACGTATGCTGGAAACGGGTGTTGACATGTTTTTAGATATCCATGGTGATGAAGCGATACCGTATAACTTCGTCGCTGGCTCAGAAGGTATTCCTTCTTACGATGAAAATCTTGCCGCTTTAGAGGCATCATTTAAGCAAGCGCTACTGACTATTACCCCTGAATTCCAAGATGAGATTGGTTACGATAAAGATGAGCCTGGTAAAGCGAATTTGACGGTGGGCTCAAACTGGGTCGCGGAGCAGTTCAAATGCCTGTCGTACACGATCGAGATGCCATTTAAAGACAACAACAATCACCCAGATCCACTTTATGGTTGGTCACCAGAACGCAGTGTATTATTTGGGCAAGATGTCTTAGCTGCAACGCTTACCGTGGCGGATAAAATCTAGTTCGATAACTTAACGTCTGTTCATTATTTCGAAAACAGCTCATTTTAAATGAGCTGTTTTTTTATGCCTTCGATATCCATTCTCTCCTGTAAAAATTTGTTGCCATTCACAGGCTTAAATGTCGATTCTTAAATTTGAGAATATGGGTTTTTATGGTGATTTGCGTCACAGAAAACTGGCTATTTTGTGATATTCTCCGCAACGAATTGACTATGGCTAAACCAACGCAACGAGACTTTATTTCTCGGTTGGGTATGCGGATGAAGCTCATGAATAGATGGTCTTGAGGTTATCTTTCTCCGTTTTACGTCATTGGCGTTTGAATATCATTTTTTGATTCTTTCCTACGCTATTTAGCTATTTCTGTTCGAAGAAAAGAGAAAGTTACGGCTTCATATTTTACGGCAGTATGCTGCCTCGATGTGTTGCTTTGTGTACAAGAAAAAGGAAAAGAATAATGAAAAAAATCGCTATAGCAGTGGCTACTGTACTTGCTGGTGGTGTGATCTCAAACGTTGCACTTGCTGACACTTACATGGGCGGTAAAGTAGGTTACAACTCTCTAAATGATGCGTGTTACCTAAACGAACCTTGTGACGACGACAGTTTTGCAGCATCTATGCACCTGGGCTACAGCTTCAACGAGTACGTTGCAGCAGAGTACGGTGTTGATTACCTTGGTGACTTCACTGCAAACTTCAAAAAGCCGGGCCTAAACACCGTTGACGGTGATCTTTGGGCGTTGACGCTTGCTCCTAAATTCAACCTACCGCTAACGGATTCTTGGAATCTATTCGCGAAAGTTGGTGCTGCATACATGATGGCGGGTGACGAAAAAGATTTCGTACCAACAGGCTCTCTAGGTGCTGAGTACAAAATCAACTACAACTGGAGCCTACGTGCTGAATACCAACGTTACCAAGATATGTCTGATGACGTGATTGAAGATATGGATTCAGATTTCTTCGGTATTGGTTTTAACTACAAGTTCGGCTCTGAGCCAGTAGTTCAAGAAGAAGTGGTTGAGGAAGTAGTAGAAACACGCCCTGCAACACGTATTGTTGAGCATGTTTACCCTGCTCAAACAACAGCGACAGTACAATTCGACCTAGAAAGTGCAGAAGTGAAAGATGCATCGACCCTTTCTGGTACCGTTGAGCTGATGAACACTTACCCACAAGCTCAAGTTGAGATCACGGGTTACAGTGATACGACGGGTTCTGCTGCGTACAACCAGCAACTTACAGAAAAACGCGCGAAAGCCGTTGCTGACGAGTTCCAAGCAAAAGGTATTGCGGCTGAGCGTATGACAGTGAAAGGCATGGGTGAAGCTAACCCAGTAGCAAGCAACGAAACACGTCAAGGTCGTCAAATGAACCGTCGTGTTGAAGTAGTTGTCCCTGCGTTTGAATACCAAACCACTGAGAAAGCAGAATAATTCCTGCTTAAGAGACAGTTCCAAAAGCCAGCGTGTATCACGCTGGCTTTTTTGATCCCGCTTAACAAACTCAGCACTTTCATCAATTTGTCATCACCAGTTCATACCATGGCTGCCAAGTATTTGGGAGAGTGTTATGCAAAGTTTACCGCCGCTTAATTTGCTCCGAGCGTTTGAAGCCACGGCGCGATTACAGAGCTTCACTAAAGCCGCAGAGGAGCTAAATGTGACCCGTGCGGCCGTCAGTCAGCAGGTGAAATCGCTAGAACTGCAGTTAAATGCAACATTATTCGAGCGCAAGGGTACGCACCTTACGCTGACCAGCTCAGCAAAAGAATACTGGCCTGTGGTTAACCATGTGCTTCAAACCTTATCAACCTCGACCCATCATTTATTTACTCGCCCACAGAACAAGCAAATTACCTTACATGTCGCCCACAGTTTTTGCTCGCAATGGCTAATGCCAAGGCTGGCCGATTTTCAGCGTCAATTTCCAGATGTTGCCTTTAAGATCTCGACAACCGCGAATACGGTTCCAAACGCCAGTGCGATAGCAGATATAGAAATTATTAACGGAGATGGCGATTGGCAAGAACAACAAGCTATTCAGCTTACCCAAGAAAACTGGATCGTTGTAGCAAGCCCCGGCTTTATTCAGTTAAATCCGATTGATGACCTCACGAAGCTGTCTCAAACACCTAAAATCTGCACCGGCGGTTATCATGAATCTTGGCAGGTATGGTTTGCGTACCAAGGTTATCAAGGCAAGGTGAGCAAAGTGATAGCCGAATTTGAACATTCATTGCTTGCTATTCAAGCTGCAACCAATCAACTTGGTATATTGCTGGTGAGAGACTTTCTTGTTGAGGATGAGTTACAACAAGGGATATTAGTACAAATCGGAGATTGGCGTATGCCCAGCTCCGGCGCACACTATATGATGGTTAGAGCATCAGAAAAGTCACACGTAAACACCTTTGCCCAATGGTTAATACAAAGCCTTTGATGTTTTACGGTCTATTTTTACAGCGGTACTTATTCTTGCGATTTACCTAACAAAATGCGCGGTTTCTTATAGGGTCAGTCAACCTTCTCTAAAAGCTTTGAGTGTATGATGAGCTAGCTTTACGTTATCTGATGCGCACTTAATCCACACAGGATACTGTTATGGAAACAATGCAAGGCGGTAGAGAAAATGCCATCTATCGAAAAGGGAATTTGATATCTCGTCCTGTCAGTTATTGGACGATGACTATCCATCAGCTACTTACCTATCTTCATTCACGAGGCTTTACGGCATGCCCTAAAGCGGTTGGTATTGAAAAAGGAAAAGAGTGGGTTAGCTATGTCGAAGGAGAGACTGACAACTATCCATTGATTGGCAACATTGCTTCTGTTTCCGCGCTCCAATCTGCGGCAAAAATGTTACGCGATATGCACGATGCATCTGAGGGTTTCCTTAAGCAATATCAAAATGAAACGCTGCACTGGATGCTGCCACCACGAACACCACAAGAGGTGATTTGTCATGGTGATTTCATGCCATATAACGTGGCACTCCGTGGAGAGTTTGTCGTTGGTGTGTTTGATTTTGATACGGCGCATCCGGCGCCAAGAGTTTGGGTTGTCGCTTTTTCGGTCTATGGTTGGGCACCATTTAAAACCGATGAGCACGATAAAATGGGCTGTTTGGAGCAACAAATTCAGCGTGCAAAACTCTTCTGTGACGCTTATGGGTGTTCGAGATTGGAACGGGAAGAGCTGGTGGAGGTGATGACACATCGACTCTCCGCGTTAGTTGATTATATGAGAGGGGTCGCAGCTCAAGGTGATGATAGGTTTCAAGCGAACCTAGAAGATTGCCATCATACCGCTTACCTCAACGATATCAAGTACCTAAGAAAACATAGACAAGTCATCACCCTAGGACTTTTAGGTTAGGGCTGGGTGATATCTTTAATGACATTGAATAACCACTGGTTTATCGGGGCTCGCTGTTGTGATCGACGACAGCTCATCACGTAGCGAACATCAAGCTCTAACCCGCCAGGAAGCGCGATACTTCGGCAGCCCTTAGGCACATGTCCACTCATGGTTATACCAAAATGATCCGTTTGTAGGAGCACTTTTTGAATCATCGCAGGGTGTTCAATTTCTACCTTAGGTGTGGTTCTGAACCCCATATGATTGAGCCTTTCCAACAACGGGTATCGGTAGTCGTTCCATCCCGGCGTTTTGAAAAGTAAAAAGGGGTAGTTTTCTAGCTCTTGGAAATGTTGAGCGGGATGCTCATCTCGAACAAAAAATACTGCTTTTCCTCGACCTAGTTCGTTTTGAATAATTGACTGCGGAAGATCCTCATCAAAATAATGAATCGCAATAGCGTTTTCACCCTCAGTTAATCGCTTTTTCGCGTTGCTCCCCCAACGTAAACAAGCGAACTTTGCTTTTGGGGCGTGTTTTAGTAATTCTAAGTAAAACTTGTCACCAAAGTAATCCCAAAACAATGTGTTCGCATAAATAGTGATCGAGCCGTCAAAATTAGCGGGTGAAAAACTCTGTGGTTTGATGGAATCAATACTGGTGAGGATTTGTTCAAAGTGTGGCATGTTCGCTTCGACAAAAGCGGTCGGCTCAAAGCCATTTTTAGTCTGAATGAACAAAGGATCATCGAGCTGCACTTTCATTTTTGTCAGGTTTTTGCTGATTGATCCGGACGTCTTTCCGAGTGAATCTGCCACCAATCGGACGCTACGTAACTCATACATCCGTTTTAGTACCAATACGTTGTGAATGTCCAGATTAATGCTCATACATCGTCTCATTTGTCTTCTGCCGAGAAATCATATCTCTGGATTGCTGAACAAAAGACAACGTTCGGTCAATTTAAGCATGCTGTCGTATCTTATGGTTTATTGAAGGCGACGGTGGACAGCAAATATGCTTGGTCATATCAATTTAGTTGTTTGGATTTCCATTTGGTAAATGATGACTTTCCTCGTATGAACACGTTTCTGTTGTTACAGTTTTTTCATCGAAAGAAAGTAAGAACAAAAACAGAGGTGACGTATGAAAAAATTAATCGCACTTGGTTTGATGGTTTGCTCAACAAACATAGCATTAGCTGGCGATGGGTCATACACGGGCACGATTGATATGACGATGGCTATGAAAAATCAGGTCGACGTCGAGCGCGCAGATTCTCAACTGACGCTGAAAGGTCGAAATGAAACGGCCTATGGCGGGGTAATCATCCAAACGGATGCTGCTACACAAAAAATTGAACTTCGTGGTCGACGTGATTAATCGAACATGTTGTTGTTAAGAAAATGCCGCGAATATCGCGGCATTTTTTATATTTTGAGATAGGTAAATCATCAAACTCAGCTTTGAACTTCAACCCCAGCTTCGATCTCGACTGGTTGCGCTTGAGTATCGCTTTCTTTCGCCGCATCAAGCATCTTGCGAATAATGAGTGACGCTGCCATTGCGATAGCGACCATGACGACAGCAAGGACAGTGAGCAGTTGGAAATAATCACCATATACGTTTTGTACAATGTCTTGTGTGATGGTCTGTCCTTTCTCTAACGCGATAGAGGTTGAGAATGCAGCACCAATAATACCGCTCAATGCGATTGCCACAGAAAATAGGCTAACAGAGAAGTTTTCGATGTGCTTCGGCGCGACGGAAAGAATAAACGCTACGACCATCGAACCCACGATGACTTCTGCAATCGCCTGGAAGAAGTGAATAGCGAGAAAGATTTCTGGCATGATCACGACATCTTCACCCACGGTAGTCACGGCAAACGTCAAGATACCAAACGCTATCGCGGTCAGTACAAATGCCAAGGCGATTTTTGTCGCGGTAGAGAGGTAGATATCGCGCTTTTCCAGCAACCCAAAAAAGCCAGCTACGATAGGACCACCAACCATACACCAAAGCGGGTTCATTGCCATTGCTGCTTCTGGTTCGAGCGGAATAAAACCAAATAGAGAGCCTTTTAATGTGTTGATAGCAACCATGTTCATCGAGGTCATCATTTGTCCGTAGTAAACAAAGAAACAGGTTGTCAGCAAGGTCACAATTAAGATGGTCCCCATCTTCAAAGACTCAGCTTTGCTTGCTTTAAGCATCAGAGATATGAAGTATGCGATCGCCGCCCCTCCGATGGCATATACGATATTTTGGCCAATATCCATGTTTGAAAACATGAAAAATACCAACGCGATCATTGCCAATGAAATCAATGCAAAGAGTACCCAGTTTTTTAAACTTACGGTTTTTTGATCAAGCTCAGAGGCTACGCCAACAAGATCTTTGCGGAATACCAATAGCATGATCAATGCCGCTACTGCCATAACAGCAGAGATGGTAAAACCGCCATTAAAGCCGATCACAAGGACAATCATTGGGAACAAATATTGACCTAAAAAGGCGCCAACATTATTCACTGAATAATTGATTGGGTATCCTTTTTCAAAATCTTCTTGTGATTTGAAAGTTCGTTTATAGAGGCTAGGGTAAGAGGGTGACATCAGGCCGCGGCCATAACTGGCGAGCGCAATACCACACATTGAAAGTGGAACGTTAGAAGCAGAAGCCCCCAGCACGAGTAATACGTAACCGGATGCAAAAGCGAAATATGCGATAGAAAGTGAGCGATAAGCGCCTAAAAACTTATCTGCAATAAAGCCGCCCGCAATCGCGAAAAGTGGCCCGATCGCCGAAAAAGCACCAACGATCATCATCGTATCGGCTTCGTTGTAATTTAGATCCTCTAGAAAAAATCGAGTTAGACTTACTAATACACCGTAAAATGATAAGCCAAACATCATTTGGCAGAACATCATGGATTTATTGAGTTTATTCCACATAATTTTGTACTCACATTAGCGGAGAAAGGTAGGTATTGTTATTTCTATTAAATAGTAATGAAACGAAAGATTGAGTATTGAAATAATTGTCGCATAACGTGGAAATGCTGCACTATATTTTCTAATGCTTAGGTGGCTAAATGCTAATGTGTTGTTCTAGATCAATTTGAATAAAGCAGTGCTTAATTCTGCTTTTGTTTAATTTTGTTATATTTATTACTGATTGGGGCTAAAGGGGGGGATAGGATTACTGGCAAATAAAAAGAGGTCTTGCGAGAAAGGAAATTGCTGACGAAGTGCATCGCCAGCAATGATATAGCGGGCTTATTTGATTATTCGCATGGCGGTGCCATATGAATGACGGCCAAGCCACCTAAGGAAGTTTCACGGTATTTTTTGTTCATATCTTTACCAGTTTGATACATGGTTTCGATAACTTTATCTAATGAAATAAGGCATTTGCTCGTGCGCTTTAATGCCATACGTGAGGCATTAATGGCTTTCATTGCGCCCATGGCATTTCTTTCAATGCAAGGCACTTGAACCAAGCCGCCGATCGGGTCACAAGTCATTCCTAATGAATGCTCCATCGCAATTTCCGCAGCAATACAAATCTGCTCGTTACTGCCGCCTCTGAGTGCCGTTAAACCAGCGGCTGCCATGGATGAAGAAACCCCGACCTCTCCCTGACAACCCACTTCGGCGCCGGAAATTGATGCGTTAGTTTTGTATAAGATGCCGATAGCGCCAGCGACTGCAAGAAAGTCTTTCAGCTGTTTAATATCAAGCTCTTTGATGAAGCGATGGTAGTACATCAATACCGCCGGAATAACCCCTGCGGCGCCATTAGTTGGAGAAGTAACGACTTGTCCTCCAGCTGCATTTTCTTCGCTAACCGCAAAGGCAAAGAGATTAATCCAATCCATGATCTCCATTGGATCATTCTCAACTGCAGCGTTGGCTTCGAGCTTCTTCAAAAGGTTTGGTGCACGACGAGTGACATTGAGACCACCTTCTAAAATCCCTTCCGTATCGAAACCACGTTGCATGCAGAGCGACATCACTTTCCAAATTTGTTCTGCTCTTTGGCTAATTTCTTCATCTGAGCGGAATGCCAGTTCGTTTTGTAGAATCATACCTCCCAAACTAAAACCGTTAGTCTCGGCTTTTTCCAGCATCTCATCCGCTGATGTGAAAGGAAATGGTACCGCGACTTCATCTTGTTGCGTGCCGTTTTCTAGTTCGTCAGCGGTGGCGATGAATCCGCCTCCGATGGAATAATAAATTTCAAACACCACTTGGTCTCCCGCAGCGTCTAGTGCAGTAATCGTCATTCCGTTTTCATGCAGGGGAAGGTTGTCACTATGAAAGACGATGTCATGGTCGTAGCTAAACTCAATCTGGTGCGTACCAGCGAGCAGCAGCGTGTTGTTGTCTATAGTATTTTGTAGCGCACTTTTAGCGCTACTCATTTTAATGGTATCGGGTTTATTTCCCATCAAACCAAGGACAGTGGCTCGGTCTGTGTGGTGCCCTCTACCAGTGAGCGATAATGAGCCATAAAGGTCCACTTGCACCCGATGCACTTTCGCCATAGAGTCGCTAACTAGTTGAGTGAAATGGAATCCGGCAAGCATAGGACCATTAGTGTGGGAGCTAGAAGGCCCGACACCAATCTTAAATATATCGAAAATCGACAGCATAATTGACTTCCTTTAGCAGTGAACCTTTATAAAGGTCTCTAGAACAGTGTTGTTAACTAGATGTTAAAGCCTGTAGGCCGGGAGTGAAAGAAGATTTTTGTAACACTGCCAACTAAGCGCGAGATTTTGAAATGAAGTTATACAATGTGGTCATCGTTTTAGGTAAACGCCTCGTCAATAGCAGATTGACCGTTGAGGGGGTCACAAGAGTCGAAGCGTTATCTAATACGATTGCGTCATTGCCGACAGAGCGAACGGCGATTATTTTTTGTGGTGGATTAACGCAAGGCCAATGCATTTCTGAAGCAGATGCAATGTACAGTTATTTTAAATCTCTAAATGCGGCCGCTGTGCATCCGTTCCCTGAACATCAAGTACTTTTAGAAAATCGTTCTTTGAATACGTTTCAGAACATGCGTTACGCTTCTCGCGTTTTGTGTGATAGTGGTTTGTTCCAGTTATGGTCAGCGCGTCCGGTTGAGGTCACCTTGTTGTCGAATGACTACCACCTTGAGCGAATCATAGAAATCCAAACCTTGATGGATGAGCAGGGATTATTACGAGTACTAAAATCTGAGTGCGCATCCATGGGCGTTACTCTCAACTTACCATTGGATATCAACAAACATATCAGCGTACCATACCCACATAAAGGGCCTATGGCGGCGGCATTTTTATTACTGGATGAACTCACGACTTACCGAGTTTATTTGGAAGGGGTCAAGCAGGGAGCATTTTTACGAGACTTATCGGTTGTCCGAAAGAAGCCGCTTATGATCGCGAGACATGCCATTCAGCAATTGCTCGCTTTACCACTCGATAAAGATAGTTTGCAACAGATTGAAGATATGAAAAAGGCCATCGAAATGACGGCCTTGGATGAATCTGTAGGAGCTGCGGAACAAGCGTTAAGGAGCGTTCATCCGATATTAACTGCATTGAACCGCCGCTTGGATCCTGAGTCTATTCATTAAGTTCGCGTTTTGTGCGGACTGCGCTCAATGCGATCAAACAGTAGCAAAGGAGTTCCATACCTTCTTCCGAAATATTTTTAACATCACGGATGTAGTTCGCGTCCATCACTTGTTGCCAAAAACTGCCCATGCCATACAAGCGAGAGAAGACCAACAATAGCATTACGGCACCAATTAACAGTTTCATATGGGGCACCGTTAAGATGGTCGCCATTTCGCTCATGGTACCTTTACCACCTTGGTAAGCTTTGGCGCAAGCCAGTGCGGTTACAGCGAGCGCAGGGAAAACCCAAGAACCATGACGAATCATGTCTGTCCAATAGTCTGTTTCACGAATAATGAGCACCGCGAAAAAGCCGGCAATCAAAATGGCCGCATGCTTTAGCTGAGGCTGTTGTTTAGATAGGCTAAAAAATGACCATGATGCAATCGCGAGCATCACAAGCTGGAGTGTTTCTGTTATGGAAAGCTCACCAAGGCTTGAACCCAACACGACATAATCAAGGCGAAGACTGAGGTTAACGAGAATACTGATAGCGACAATCATCAATGCGCTTAAACTCGATTTATAAATGATGCGCTTTGACTCTTCAGTAACAACGTTGCTTGGGGCTGACTCGGCTTCTTTTACTATTTGTGTTTTCATCTTGCTCACCTGTTCCAGAAAATGTGGAAGAAATGTGAATTAGTGTGATCTGTGCTTGGGATTTTATTGTCCAAGTGGAAAGTTATGTCAGAGGGATGTCAAGAATAGAACACTGTTCGATATAGTATCGATGTGCGGTAAAGTCAGAGGTATGTAAAAATGAAGTGAGAAAGTTTTGATAAATCAAATAAAAAAGGAGCCTAAAGGCTCCTAAGTGATAGAGGGAATCTGGCGTGTCGACAAAAAATTTTAGTAGTCGCCACTCTCACTTTCTTTATGATTGTCGCGATAGTATTCCCATTGCTCGACACGATTATCGTCAGACAGCACGCAGTAAGTCACACGTTCGCCATTTTCCGAAACGGTATCCAACTCACCACCTTGCTGAACACAGTAAACGGCTGCAGGATTTGCGACGGAGGTATACTCAGTCGAGCGAGTGGCACCTTCGTAAGTTGAACAACCAGCCAGTACCAACGTTGCAGCCATAGCCATCATTAAATTTGTCTTTTTCATTCTTTATCTCCGCATGGGGTGGGCGAGTATTGTATTGATTATAGGCAACTTTCAGAGATTATTGTCTTATCGATGTTAAAAGTAAGAGGGACGTATAAGAATTTAGATATTCTCATCTTTTACTGGTTATCACGTCACACTTCTATTTGTTGCGGATTGTTACGAAGGTTAGAACCGTTGCGTTCAAACCAATGTCTTGAACGCATTTGGACCGACAACGATGATTTAAAGCGTGAAGTTCGGTAATATGCGCGCAAAACATGACAGTGGTATTTTCGATGAGACACTTAAAATCGACCGTTCATCCGGACATTGAGCACTTGGACGACAAAATTATTTTCCAGCGCAATGCGGCACGCGCCATCGTACTAGATGGTGAAGATGTGTTATTGCTCTATACAGAGCGTTACCATGACTACACTTTGCCAGGTGGTGGTATTGATGATGGTGAAGATGTGATTGCTGGACTAGTTCGTGAACTAGAAGAGGAAACCGGCGCGCAGAATATCCATGGTATTAAGCCTTTCGGAATCTTTGAGGAGTTTCGTCCTTGGTACAAAGACGACGCTGACGTAATGCACATGGTGTCGTATTGCTATACATGTAAAATCGATCGTGAGTTAGGCGAAACGGCTTATGAAGACTATGAAGTTAAAAATGGAATGCGTCCAGTATGGATGAACATCCACGAAGCGATAGCGCACAATGAAAAGACCATGGCAGAAAGCCCAAAAAAAGGCATGAGCATCGAGCGCGAAACGTTTTTGCTTCAGTTGATTTCTAAAGAATTACTATAAATAACTTAGCTCGCCTCATAGTGACTTACCCACTCGTTGCTCTGTTGATAGGTCAGCTTTTAAATCGATAAAAAAAGTCCGGACTCCCCCCCGGAACCCGGACTTATTCCAGACGCGCAAGCGAAGCGTCATCTTGATATTTTAAATTTGTTTCGAACTATGAAAACAATAGCTGTTTTACATTTAGTGTGTAAATAATTATTAGGTCCAACCATTGGTTTTCATGTTTTTTGCAAAAGCAATGTGACGCATATCTGCCCAATTGGCAAGCGCAATTTGGGTACCTTTTAATAAACCACTACTCTTTCTTATCTTTGAGATACCTTACCTCAACTTTTTTGCACACGTTTGCATAGAGATCACGAGTTTTCAAATTGGCCGAACACGATCTTGTAATTTTACGTTTTTCTGACATTGGATTTTGTCGTGATTTTTATCACAAATTGACCAACGGAGGTAGTGGACTAAAGTCGATCAGCGGTTGCGAAACCATCGGAGCATCTGAAGCAAATAAGAGAAAAGGTTGAAATGATGAGGATTGTAACTGACCGATATCTATCAACTTTTCCAGCGCGAAAAATCGACTAACGTATTGGCGAGTCTCTTTAGGTAGTGTGAGCTTCTGAAAGTCGTTACTGCCTGCTCGCTGAATGGCGCGTGCGACACGCCCTTCGCCTGCATTGTAGGCCGCTAATGTCAGCGCCATGTTTTGATCGAATTTGTTGTATAAAAACGTCAGATACTTGAGTGCTGCAGCTGTGCTTGCTTCTGTATCAAAGCGATCGTCTTGTTTTGTATCTACAGTCAACCCGAATCGTTGAGCTGTTGCTGGTATCAGTTGCCAAAGTCCGGCGGCGTTGGCATGAGAAACGGCTTTGGGGTTGTAAGAGGATTCCAACATTGGCACTAAGGCTAGACTCTTTGGTAAAGAGTGGCTTTGCAGTTGTTTGAAAATGTGATGAATCACCGGGCTGGATGAATCGAGACGCTTGGCAATTTGTGGCTTGTATGGGGCTAAAACTTGATATTGCGTTTGAATATCAGCTGGGCTTGGTTTCGCCTGACTGGTGATTGAAAGGCAGGATAGTAAGGCGATAAAAATAAAAAGGCCTACAGTACTCAGCCGAGATGGCGACTGAATCTGTAGGCAAGACGAACATCGTTTAGAACGATTTATCTTCATAAGTGTGTTGCACAGGTTGTTTGAGTTGACTGACCAACTCATGGAACGCCGCAGAGCTGTGGCCATTGCTCTGATTGTATTGTTGGCACTGACTTACCAACGTTTCCAATAGCGCCCATTGTTTTCTAGCTTGCATACCTATTTGGGCAGGCAAAGCATTGAAAATTCGTTTTACGCTGGCGTCATTACACGCTAACCCCAGCTCTCGCATACACTGGCTTCTATCACTGGCTGAGCGGCTAAGTTTATTGAGTATTGGTATTTGTTTCTGAACATTGTTGCTCAGTGCCTCACCATCAAACTTTAAGTACAACGTTTTTTGCTGTTGAAGCAAAGGGATAAGTTGTTGATAGAGCTTGATATCCTCAGGTATTGAGCGAATAAATTGTTGAATTCGCTGCGATACTGCGCTTGCCATGATCTCTTCCTAGTGTGTTATTACTCGTGACCTGTATGGAATTGCATGATCGCCTTTGATAGTGCTTTGGTATCTAGGCTAAGTTCGCCACGCGCTAATGCGTTACGTACTTGTTCTACTTTTTCCATATCAACATCAGGTAGTGATGCCATTTCAGCTTGAGCGCGATCTATCGCTACGGTATTCGCTTGAAATGCAGGCTCGTGTACCTTGCTCTGTTCGACGACGTCGACAGGCTGTTTGCTTGCTTGCTGTAATTTTGTTTGTGGGACATGACCGCCCGCGACTTTGTCGATTTTCATGCTGTGGTCCTCATCATCATGTTCTAAATTAAGTAGGCGGTTAGGATGTGATAAACATTAAATATTTTTTTTGTACTCGAAGTTCAGCGTTACTGACGAGAGCCAAAATTAAAAAATGTTACTCTGAGTCCAAAATCAAAATTGAGTATGAACTTGGTTTAACCCGGTTACGACAGCTCTAATGACCTTGCCAGAACTTAGGTTTTCTACTTCAATTTGTTGCCCTTTCGCACCATCTTCTAAGGCGACTCCTTTCGTGCTGGCGCTAAATCCATTTTTGCTCGCAATCACTATGACTTCATTGCCTTTTTCGATTAAAGGTGGAGCCGATAAATTGGATGGGTTGACCACTTGCCCTGCACGTAAACGGCGAGAGGTTTCTAAGCCTATTGCTTGTCCTGGGCGAGTATAAAAATCGTCTTGTCGCGAGATGGTGCGCGTTTCCAGTTTAACGTGCTTGGCAGTCACAACTTCATTTCGACCGACCGTGGTTGTGGCAACCAAGACAGGCAGTGTCAGAGAAGATTTTATCGTGACGTTAATTCGCCAGGGTGAAGCGATGTCATCGCAACTTACTGAGCGCTTAAGGTTTCCAACTGGCAACGCTTGATTGTCGCGACCAGTGATGACCAGAGGCGATTCACACTCAGGTAGGTGATTCGCCGAGCCTGGCACCCACATGTCGAAATCCAGTTGGTATTCTCCCCACTGGTTAGAGTGAGTATTTTGGGCCACTTCTTGTTTGAAATGCTCTGCTACAACAGATTTTATCTCCTCAACGCTTAGGGTTCTGCCAGAGGTCTTGGCGAAAGTTTGTCCTGGTATTAGAGCAAGCAGAGTTAGCATTAATGTTGAGGAAGTAAGCACTTTCCCCTTGCTTTTAATGCTTTCCGTGAGCCGGAAGTTTGGCTTCCATCCTTGTTTGTAAATCATTGATATATATAACTATTTTTTATGGCACGCATCTTGTTTGTATGTTGGCGTATTCGAGCCAACTGTAAGGAAGATGCATGGCGATCACATTTGAAAATGCTTTAGGTGTACATCCAGAGGCACTTAATTTTCGCGTTCAGCGTACCAAAGTCCTTGCCAGTAACCTAGCAAATGTTGACACCCCTGGGTATTTGGCGAAAGACCTAAGTTTCACCACCGTAATGAACCAGGTGGCTGCAGGCGGTGTGAACAAACCAGTGCCTAAGTTTCAGGTTCAGGCCCAATACTCGGTGCCTTACCAGAACAGCAAAGATGGCAACACTGTAGAACTGGGTGTTGAACAAGCGAAATTCACGCAAAACAACATGGACTTTCAAACTAGCCTGACGTTTCTCAACATGAAATTTAATGGCTTAACGAAAGCGATTGAGGGACGTTAATTATGTCATTCACTGATATTTACTCGATCACTGGATCCGCGATGACGGCACAAACTGTGCGTCTTAACACGGTCGCCAGTAACTTAGCTAACGCGGACGCGGTGTCTGCAAATCCAGATGACGCTTATAAAGCGCTGAAGCCCGTATTCGCGACTGTGTACCAAAAAGCGCAGCTGACAACGGAAAACGGGGTTTATCCCAATGCTGAAGTTCGCATTGTTGACGTTGTGAAAAATGCGGGAGAAGCCGAGAAACGCTTTGAGCCAAACAACCCGTTGGCCAATGGTGAAGGTTATGTGTATTACCCAGATATCGATGTCGTGGCTGAAATGGCAGACATGATGTCAGCGACACGTAGCTTCGAAACCAATGTTGAAGTGTTATCAAATGTGAAAAGTATGCAGCAAGGTCTGCTTAGATTAGGGCAGGGCAGTTAATGAGTCTCGCACAATATACACCTTTATCGTCAGATGCTCCGGTGAGCACTAAAGCAAAAGAGAACAATGGCATTGCACCAAACCCTAAAGATATGAACAGTGCTTCTTCATTAGAGAACGAATTCATTTCTTTGATGGTGGCGCAGATCCAAAACCAAGATCCACTTAACCCACTTGATGGCACGGAATACGTTGGTCAGTTGGCTCAATTCTCTCAAGTTCAAAGTACCGAGAATATGTCCAAGACAATGCAACAGAGCATGATTCTCCTCGACAACATGCAAGTGCTATCGACAGCGGGGCTCGTCGGACAAACTGTTTACGTCAACTCCAAAGAATTTGAGCTTGGTGAAGGCGTACAGAACGGAAAAATCGAACTCGCTCATAGCTCAAACCAAGTGACGTTAGTTGTGAAAGATGAGTTTGGTCAATCTACTAAAGTGCCATTAGGTGCTCACGGCAAAGGTGACGTCGACTTTTCAATTAATCCTGAAGAACTTGGTCTTAAACCAGGCAAATACTCAGTGGCAGTAGAAGTGCAAGAAGGGCAAGCAAGTCCAAATGTGCTCATGGCTGGCACTGTTGAGCAAGTGCGTATTCCAAATACTGGCGGCGCAGCATTAGTCAATGTCCATGGCGTTGGCAACGTTCCTTTCTATCAAATCACTCAGTTTGGTGCTTAACCAAATAGGGAAATCAGAGGTCTTTTTATGAGTTTTAACATCGCACTAAGTGGTCTGGACGCGACCAACACAGAGCTAAACACAATCAGTCACAACATTGCCAACGCATCAACGTATGGTTTTAAAGGTGGCCGCACAGAATTCTCCGCAGTATACAACGGCATGCAACCTGGTGGTGTAGAAGTCGCGTCAATTTCACAGAACTTCGACAAAGACGGCAGTATCTCAGGAACTGGCCGTGCGATGGACTTGGCGATCAACGGTGGCGGATTCTTTGTCACTAAAGACAACATGGGTCAAACGCTATACACGCGTTCAGGTGTATTCGCGACAGATAAAGATAACTTTGTTACAGCTAACAGTGGCGCAAAACTGCAAGGTTACAGTGTGGATAGCAACAACAACCTGATGACAGGCTCTGTGGGCAATATCCAAGTATCTACGTCATCACTGAATGCAAAAGCGACAGACGGTCTTGATTTTGTTGCAAACTTTGATGCAAGTGCGTCTGCCATTGATAAAACGGTAACGCCGTTCAATCCGGACGATCCAAACTCATTCAATTCGTCTTACACCACAAAAGTCTATGACTCGCTGGGTAACTCGCACACGGTAACCCAGTACTTCACTAAGACCGCTTCTAACTCTTGGGAAGTGAATGTTCAAGTGGATGGTGGCGCAACACCAGTGACAACGGTACCAGTAACGTTTGACAAAGACGGTTCGCTTTCTTCACCGACGGCTCCGTTTAATGTTTCATTCCCTGCGGCAGGCGCAAACGCGATGAGTGTCGACATTAACTTGAAGGGCAGTACGCAGTTCGGTGCGAAATTCGGCGTAAGTACTAACAGCCCGAACGGCTACACATCCGGTGAGCTTGCAGGTGTACGCGTTGAAGGTAATGGCATGGTTTACGCGACCTACACTAACGGCCAATCACAGCTGCAAGGTCAAGTTGTACTTGCAGACTTCGCCAACACACAAGGTTTAGCAAAAGTGAGTGGTACGGCATGGACTCAAAGCTTCAGCTCTGGTGCGCCAATCACGGGTGTCCCTGGTTCAGGTACGTTGGGTGATTTAACCCCAGGTGCGCTAGAAGGTTCTAACGTTGACCTAACCAGTGAGCTTGTGGCGCTTATGACCGCACAGCGTAACTACCAAGCAAACGCGAAAACCATCTCTACCAGCGACAAGCTAACTCAAGCTTTGTTTAACGCGGTGTAATGGGAGTTTTGCATGGATAGCTTGTTATTTACTGCAACGTCAGGTGCGAGTCGAGTTCTTAAGGCTCAGCACGTGCGTTCAAACAACTTATCAAACGCTGATACTGCTGGCTTTCGAGCGGATATGGAGCGCGTGCGCAGTGTAGAAATGCAAGGCCCAGGTTTTGATGGTCGCACTATGGTTGTGACCAACTCTGCCTCAACGCGCTTTGATTCTGGCGACATTATGAAAACGGGACGCCCGTTGGATGTCGCCATCATGGGTGAGGGTTATCTTGCTGTTGAAACCCCTGCGGGTAACGAAGCGTACACGCGAGCGGGCAATATCCAAGTCGACACTTTTGGTGCCATGACCATCAATGGTTTCCCTGTTCTTGGTGAAAATGGGCCTTTGGTTGTGCCTGATTATCAAAAGATTGAAATCAGCGAGCGTGGTCAAGTATCCGTGATTCCACCAGGTGGTGGCGCAGAAATCGTCGCGGGAACGTTGAAGTTGGTTAAACCAGAAATGAACCAACTTCAAAAAGAGAGTGACAGCCTACTGCACAGTGTAGATGGCGTGCCATTCGCTGCCGATGAAACCGTGCAACTTTCTCCTGAGCACATTGAGGGCAGTAACGTATCTGCCATTGATGAGTTGATTAGCGTGATGTCGTTAACGCGTAACTTCGAGATGCAAGTTCGCATGATGAAAACGGCCGAGACGTTGGCACAAGCTGGTAATAAATTAATGGCGGCGAGATAAGTCTCGCCCCGCAAGGAGTAATAAAAAATGCATTCAGCATTATGGGTAAGTAAAACAGGCATGGCAGCGCAGGACACGAAGATGACTGCCATTTCTAACAACCTAGCGAACGTAAATACAGTTGGCTTTAAGCGTGACCGAGTTGTATTCGAAGACCTTTTCTACAGCATTCAGCGTCAACCTGGTGCTCAAGTAGACCAAGTTAACGAGTTGCCAAGTGGTATTCAGCTAGGTAGCGGTGTTCGCGTAGTTGGCACGCAAAAAGTGTTTACGCAAGGTAACACTCAAAATACAACACAAGAGTTGGACCTTGCCGTTATGGGACAGGGTTTCTTTCAAATCGAAAACTCGGATGGACAGATCATGTACACACGTAATGGTCAGTTCCATGTCAACTCTGAAGGCTTAATGGTGAACAGCCAAGGCTTGCCGTTAGAGCCACAAATTCAGATCCCAGATAATGCCTCTTCATTCTCTGTTGGTGTTGATGGCACGGTAACAACAACGACGGCGGACGATCCAACGCCACAGCAGCTTGGTCAAATCACGCTCGCAAAATTCATTAACCCAGCAGGCTTAGAGGCCGTGGGTGGTAACTTGTTCCGTGAAACGGAAGCCAGCGGCCCGGCAGATGAACTGATTGCAGGTGAAGATGGCGCAGGCCTCATCAAGCAAGGTGCATTGGAAGGTTCAAACGTACAAGTAGTGGAAGAGATGGTCGACATGATCACGACTCAACGTGCGTATGAGATGAATGCGAAAGTGGTCTCTGCTGCAGATGACATGCTGAAGTTTGTTTCGCAATCAATGTAAGTATGAAATTGGTGATGATGAAGGAAAAAGCAATGAAATGGCTTTCTAAGAGTTGGGCAGTAGCCGCCGTGTTGCTGGTGGGATGTGCCGGCCGTCAGGAATTTATTCCGCCTGAGCCAAATGCCGAGGAATATGCACCACCAACGCTCGATTACACGTTGCCGGAAACCCAGTCTGGTAGCCTTTATCGTCACCAATACACGATGACCCTGTTTCAGGATCGTCGTGCTTACCGAGTTGGCGATGTGTTAACGGTTCAACTATCAGAAGAAACCTCATCGAGCAAAAAAGCGGGTACTAAGTTTGGCAAAAGCTCAGCGGTTAACTTCGCGGCGCCGACCATAGGAACGAAAACGTTCGATGAGTTAGGGGTTAGTGTCGATGGCAGCCGCAACTTTGATGGCAGCGCTTCAAGCTCACAGGGTAACAAGCTGCAAGGTGCTATCACCGTAACGGTACACGAGGTGTTACCTAATGGTGTATTGCGTATCAGTGGCGAAAAATGGCTGCGCCTTAACCAGGGAGATGAGTTTATTCGTCTCACTGGCATTGTTCGTGTGGATGATATTAATCGCAGCAACCAAGTTTCTTCTCAACGAATTGCTGATGCACGAATTACCTACGCAGGTCGCGGAGCTCTGGCTGACAGCAACGCAGCCGGATGGCTAACTCAATTCTTCAACAGCCCATGGGTACCTTTCTAATGAAGACAATGCAATCTTTCTTTACGTCTTTCCTATTGGTGTTGACCTTGGGATTACCAACCACTTCACATGCTGAAGTGGAAATTCCGATCATGGACTTGGTCGATGTACGCGGCATTCGAGAAAACCAATTGGTTGGTTATGGTTTGGTGGTTGGCTTAGCTGGCCAGGGTGACCGAAACCAAGTGAAATTTACTTCTCAATCTATCACCAACATGTTACGTCAGTTTGGGGTTCAAATTGATGACAGTATGAACCCTAAGCTACGAAATGTGGCTTCTGTGAGCGTGACAGCAACCGTTGATCCAATGGCGGGCCCCGGACAAACTTTGGACGTGGTCGTGTCTTCAATTGGTGACGCGAAAAGCCTCCGTGGCGGTACGCTATTGTTGACGCCTTTACGCGGTATTGATGGTGAAGTGTATGCCATTGCACAAGGAAACGTCGTGGTGGGCGGTTTGTCTGCAGAAGGGCGAAGCGGCTCCAAAGTCGAAGTTAATACGCCAACGGCAGGTCGCGTCCCGAATGGTGCGACGTTAGAGAGAGAAATCAAAACTGATTTCAACCAGCGTGATGAAGTCACCTTAAACCTGCGTAAACCAAGCTTCACGACGGCAAAAAATATCGCGCGTGAAATTAACAATACTTTTGGGCCTAACGTTGCTGTTGCGATCAATAAAGCGCGCATTGATATGCGTGCACCAAAAGATACCCAACAGCGCGTAGTGATGATGTCGATGCTTGAAGAAATGAGCGTCGTGGAAGGCCGCAAGCCGGCTCGAATTGTCTTTAACTCTCGCACGGGAACGGTCGTGATCGGTAAGAGTGTCAAAGTGAGTGAGGCGGCAGTGAGCCACGGCAACTTAACCGTGCGAATTTCTGAATCACAACAAGTCAGTCAGCCAAATGCGTTTGCAAATGGCGATACGAAAGTCGTTAACCAAACGGATCTTGATGTGAACGAAGATTTAGCTCAAATGGTGATTTGGCCTCCAGGCACGGAGCTCAACACTATTGTGACTGCGGTAAACAGCTTAGGTGCTACACCTACTGACTTAATGTCTATCCTGCAAGCACTTAGCGAAGCGGGTGCATTGAACGCTGAATTGGTCGTGATTTAAGGAGTTAAGGATGAAACTAGACAGTACCAATGAACAAACTCAACTGAATTCGATGCTGTATCACGACAACAGCGCACTTGCCAACATCAAGCAGAGTCGAGATCAGGAAGGCGCGCTTGAAGTAGTGGCGGGTCAATTTGAGGCGATGTTTTTACAAATGGTGCTGCGTCAAATGCGCAGCAGCAGCGATGTTCTAGCGGATAAAGACAGCCCGTTTGCAAGCCAGCAGCAAGGTGTTTTCCGCGATATGTACGATGGGCAACTGGCAATGGAACTGGCAAAAAAGCAGAGCTCCGGCATTGCCAATATGCTCATCCAGCAACTTAGCCCCTCTATGCGCGAAGTCGCCTTTGATGCTGCGCGTAACATCTCATCTGCAAACGATGGTAAAGGTGCGAATTCTGAATCTATCTCACAGCTTGATGCTAACGAGATTGAGGGGAGCTCAAGCTTATTTAATACCGCCTCTCAAGCCGTCGCCTCTGTAAAACAGGTGCTCGGTGAGGCCGGTATGACTACCGCGTTTTCTCAGCCGTTGATCAGGAAAATGGAGCTGTAAATGAACCTAGTTAATATTGCCCTTTCAGGTTTAGGCGCGAACCGCGTGGCCTTAGACGTAACGGCACAAAACGTGGCGAACGTGAATACTGTGGGCTATAGCCGTCAACAAGCATTGATGGCATCAGTCGATGACGGAAAAGCTAACCGCTTAAGCCCTGGTTTAGGGGTAGAGGTCACCAGCATTCGCCGCGTTACAGACCAATTTCTGATTAAGCAAACGTGGTCAACTAACAGTATGGCGGCGTACGCTTCTGGTTACACCAGCAACATGAGCCAATTGGAAAATACGCTAGGGGCCGATGGCTTCAGTATTTCTGCTGGTTTGGACTCTCTAAACGCTGCGCTTAACGATGCCACGGTTAAGCCTGAGTCGATCCCTTACCGTCAACAAATCATCAACGAATCTGAAGCGTTGGCACGCCGCTTTAATACGCTGACCGAGTCTTTGCACAATCAACATAAAGATATGAGCGATCAGCGTAATGCGGCACTCAACCACGCGAATAGCCTCATGGAAAACATCGCGAAGGTAAACAAGCAGCTGGTTGAAATGCAAGGAACAGGCGGCAACCCATCGCAACTTATGGATGAACGAGATAAATTGATCGGCGAGTTATCTCAAACCATCGAAATCAGAACAACAGAGCAGCCTGACGGCAGTGTTCAGGTAACGTTGACCTCTGGTCAGCCACTTGTGATGGGCACGGACCATGGCAAACTCGCAGCCGTTCCAGACCCTAGTGACCCTTACGTAGCAGACTTACACGTAACATTCTCAAGCCAAAGTTTTGCGATTGGTGACTCTCTTGGTGGCAAATTAGGTGCGATTAACGATTATCAAACCGATGTATTAAAACCAAACCAATTGGCTTTGAATGACATGGCGAAAGCGTTAGCGGATGAATACAACGCTGTGCTCGCTACTGGACAAGATTTAAATGGTAACCCAGGTAAACCATTGTTCAGCTACGACCCTGCCAACCCAGCGGCAAGTTTGGATATCACTGAGTTGACTCCAGGTGAGCTTGCGTTTTCAAGTGATGGTACGCCAGGTAATGCGGATGTATTGCAGTCGTTGATTAATTTAAGCAACAAGCCTGTTTCTGTGACTGGCTATGGCTCTGTGAGTTTGAATGACGCATTCAGTTCTATGGTGGGTCAAACCGCGATTAAAGCACGCCAAGCAGACGCCGATTACCAAGCTAAGTTAGCCATGAACAAGCAAGCACATGCGGCTCGTGACAATGTGAGTGCCGTTAACAGTGATGAAGAAGCGGCTAACTTAATGACGTTTGCTAATGCACACAATGCCAACATGAAAGTGATCAGCACAGCGAATCAGCTGTTCGATTCTGTATTGCAGTTATTCTAAAGGAAACCCAGATGCGAATCAGTGACAATCAATTTAGCCAAATGATGCTGCAAAGCCTGCAAGGTAACAATGCAGGTCTGGGGCACGTGCTACAACAAATGACGACAGGTGAGCGTCTAACTAAACTATCTGACGATCCAATGGCATCGATTAAGCTGCTTAATTTGGATCGTGAAAACAGCGCCATCGCCCAATATCAAAACAATATCGCAAACGTCAAAACCACGCTTTCGAGTCAAGAAACACATTTAGACTCAGTGAAAGAGAGCCTAATGAGCATGCGTGATATTGCATTATGGGGCGCGAATGGCTCACTGACTGATCAAGACCGTACCGGTATGATCACGGAGCTAAAGAGCTATCGTGATTCAATTGAGTCGTCTTTCAATGCTCAGGATGAAGAAGGGCACTACCTATTTTCAGGCACCAAAACTGATACCCCTGCTATAAACAGTACAAGCGGTAGTTATGTCATCGAGGGCAACAGCGATAAACGTGTCGTGACGATTGCGAAAGGCGTAACGATGGATTCCAACATGACGGCAAAGGACATTTTGGACCTTGGTGGCGGCAAAAACGTACTGGATCAAATTAACAATCTAATTACAGAATTTGAGAACCCGAGTCCGAATTTCCAAGCTGAAGTGGACGCAAGCCTGAGTGCCATTGATGATACGTTGGCAAGCGTACTTGGCACGATGACGGAGATTGGTGGCCGACACAATAACCTAGATTTGGTTGGCGGTGCCCATGGTGAGAATAAACTGTTCGTCGATAAAGTATCAGGTGACCTCTCAGCTCTGGATTACGGTGAAGCATCGGTACGCTTGAGCAATTACATGGCGGCTTTGCAAGCAACGCAAGCGAGCTATGTAAAGATCAATGATCTATCGTTGTTTGACCGTCTATAAGGTTAGGAAGTTCTTTTATGGTAATGAGTACAGTAGAGGTTAGACCCCATAGCATACGCTTGGGTGGGCAAGAACAAGCCTCTATCATGCCGACCCGTTCTGCAGACTCAAGTACTGCAATTAAACCGCGCCCGGCGCAAGTTCAGGCTGACACTGCGTCAGCCTACTCTGTCTCTGGGATTCAACTGACCCAAGGTCAGCAGCAAGCGACGGCAGTGCAGATCGCATCGAAATCGTTGCAGGTGATTGGCAAAGAGCTGACTCAAATTAAACGTGGTTTGACGCAAGCGGTGAATCAAGGCGTGCAAAATGTACCTGGCTTGCAGGATACATTGGTTCGTTCTAAAGCCACCATTCAGAACGTTGTGGAGCATGCTCGTTTCGACGGCCAGAAAGTGCTCAACAACGAACTGCATTTAAAGCTAGATAAAGCAGACATTCGTCGCTTTTCTATTCCTGGCTTGAATGTGCATCGCTTAAGTGACAAAGCTGAGCAAATTCGTTTGGATTTCCCTCAGGGTCAAGCGGTAATGATTCAGTTCGATGGACAAGCCGATGGTGCTCGAACTGTCAAAATGCTTGACCGAAGCTTGATTGCTTTAGGGATGCGCGCCTCATTAGCTGACGATGGCAGCATTTTATTTGAAGCCAGAGACAACGCTTATCAGCAAATGCAGCAGAAAGTGATGGTCACGGGCGAAGGGCACCGTTTTCCTGCGGGCCAGCCGAACGTTCTAAATCTAAAGTCAGAGCCAGATGGTATTGCAGAACTTGGGTTTGATTTGGCATCACGCGATGGTATGAAACAGACGATTGCCAAAGTGAACCAGCACCTAAGACAAGTGCAAACGAGCTTGCAGGAAGCGAAAGCATTTCATGGAGAGTTGAACACTCAAATGCGCTCAATTCAAAATAAAACCGCGCAGCTTTCTGTGGATGATGTGAATGCAAAACTGGATGGTTTTGTGCAGAAGTCTGGTGAGTTCACCTCGACTTTTCAAGCGTTGAATGCACAAGCAAACGTGCGTCGTCATACGGTTGTTGCGTTGCTAAAATAACGAACACTCCAATGATTCCCGGCTTTGCATCGCTATCGCCCCCCAATAACGAGAACGGTGCATTGTCGGGAATCTCTCTTTAATTCGTTTATGGTTCGAGTGCTTTTGCCACCGAGCGATTCAATTTCTGGAATAACCACCCAAGCGCGATTAAAGATGCTCCTAAACCTAAGAAGCTGATTGCTCTCCAGAACCCATCCAGAGAACTAACATCCCATAAGAATACTTTGAGTGCGACAAAAGCTAAAACCACTAGACCCACGCGCTGCATCATCAACCCTCTGTGTGTCACACCGCGCCAAGTAAGCAATCCACCCACGAGCAAACCTGCTACTGAATAACTGAACAGTTCTGCCATGCTGGTCGGTTGGTACAACATCATGGATGTGGTTTGCCAGAATTGACGGATAGACATACCTAACCAAATAGCAGCAAGTGCAAAGCCTAGGTTAGCAACCGAAAATCGATGAACCTGTAACGTATTCCAGCCTCTAAAGGTTGCGATAAGTAGGATGCAAGCTGGCAGCAACCAGCCGACGCTTAGCATATTAATGACGGGAAGAGCTTGGGCTGAGACGTTGTCAGTCACCAATGGCGACTCTGCCGTATTAAGCAAAATTATCAGCAATGCGAAGGCACACCAAAGCAGGTAGCTGTAGGCTTCATAGATGCGGCTTAAGCGTTGTGCAAATTGGCTACGGTAGCTGTACACCAAACCCATAACCAGCGCTTGGTTAGCAAAAACGATGGCGCTTGTGAAATCAAGGTGTCCCAAATAGCCGTACTGCCCAGTTAACCAGTAGTTGGTTTGGGTGAATAGCGCCATTAAGAATACATGCAAAAATGCGCCTTCAAACCAGTTGGTCAGTTCGAGGTCCACTTGCTTTAGCGTGGCTCGAGCATAGAGCAGGATGATGAGAGACGGTAGGTAACTCACAATAACCCAAGCCCAATGTCCTGCTTCTACGGGTTGCCATTCAGGGATGAAGGGTAAAAGTGTGAGGCGGATGACCAGTATCCCCATCGCCACTTTAATCGCCCAACTTGCGGGGCGAAATAACCCTGATTGCGTCTGTAGCGCCATTACCGCAACTTGTATCGAGATTGCTGTCGTCAACCAGGTATCGCTTAACCAAACAAAGGCGACGCCTACGATTAAAGCGTGCATGACGGCAGAACATTCCAATGCTAGCGAATGTAAGCGCTGACCAAGTACAACGTAATAAACGGTCACCAATGCGCAGAATGCAGTCCAGTGCCACAGGTAGCCTTGCATAAATTCGTCGACATAAAACAGCGTAATCAAACTCATTGCAGGAGCCAGTACTAACAGAAGTACGCCGCTAAGTTGCGATCGGTCACTGAGTGACTGGCAATAAGTTCGACAGCAGATCAGTGCAATACTGGTGGCCAATGCGAGTAAGATACTGGCACCATGTTCTGGCATATACAAAGCGTCAAACGCGACAGTGAGGACAACAAGTGCGGTCGCAGAGACCAATATGGAAGGCAAAAATACGCGCAATGACCAACCTGTGCGAACCGCTGGGAGCCATACTGTCGCAACGAGCAGCGCATAACAGTACACCATTTGCAGTGTGTCCAATTCTGGCATTCTGGTGACAGCCGAAAAGGTCAATAACGCAATCGCGAGAGAGGTAGCGGTCGGCGGATTTGTCCACTTATTCTGGCAGTGATGATAACGAGGATTGAGTGTCCAACCCAGTCTTGGAACGGCGAAAATAAGATAAAGAGTAATGGAGAGATAAATAGCCAGCCAAGAAAAAAGTGTCTCAAGCGGCATGCTTTCAATGAGCAACAGCATCCAAACAACATGTGGAAGCGCGATGCTTGGAGAAATCCATGCACTACGTACTTTTTGCATTAGCAATGTTGCCGCGACCGAGATCGCGCTGATATACCCAGCCAGTAAGAAGTAATTAGGCTCGCTTCCACCAATCCATAACGGTGCGGTATATCCACCAATCAGACCAAGCACCGCCATCAACGGTCCTTGCTGTAAAGATAGAGCCAAGCTGCAAAATGCGGCAGCGGCTAAGATGATAAGCGAGACACTAGGCGTCAGCATTTGATAAACAACAAACGCAAAGATAACCGTGCAGTAAATACCAGTTAGCCCGGTTCCGGTAACGGCGGCAGGCACATAAGTAAAGCCTTGGGCTCGTGTTGCTCGTTGAGGATTTTGTTGTTCTTTGCGGTGGAACCATTCGCCAACAAGCACCATAAGTAACGAGAGTACAAACGCAAAGGACACACGCATAAATGGCGAAAATTCAATGTGACTACCAATAACCTGTACGAGATACCCCCCACCAATTAGCATTGCCAGCGCGCCCACCCAAACCAACCAGTTTTCTTGAATGTTGCTAAACAGACTCTGCACTCTACTTGGCAATATAGACTCTTGTTCTTGACTAAAAACGTCCAGTTGAACTTCGCTTGTCTGGTATTGAGCTTGATGTGTTGCGTTTGGATAAGATGCTCGGTCGGTAATCGGGTCATGCTCCTTAGAGGATGAGGAGTTTGCTTCTTTTGTTACCTCTTCAACACTGGATTGTTGGCACGTTGGTTGGTTCGAGTCCTTATTTAGACTGACTCGCAGTGATGTTACCTCTTCACGAAGTTTGGTTAGCTCTTTTTCTAAAAGTGCTGCTCGGTTGGCGGCTTTCACTCCGATGAGGATGGCGAGCAATGCCATGAATAGTGCTAGTATTACGTACAATCCATTTCTCCTTGCGTACGTCGCGTGACACACGATTCTTAACTTTGAGCACGTACGCTAAAGCTTAGTCCAAGCGCTTTGCCTTAGCTTCATATAGTGCTAGGTTCCGCGCTTTCTTTAAGAATCATTCTACATAATGAAACTCAATGCGTAATGATGAATTCGACGAAGCGACATACTTGTATGTCACTTTAAGACCTGATGAACAGAAATGAGTCGTTAAGTCATTGGGGTTCAACTATATTCATAATTCTGATGCGATACCCAAGTGACCTCAAAAATGTGTATTTCAGAGGCATGCTGTCGAAGAGTCGAAGGTAAGCCGTTTAGTCTGCATGCTAAGTCATGCTTATTGAACCGCACGCCCGAGGTTATTTGGGTATAGCGCATTCACGCGAAAAAAGACAAAACAGGTAAATGATTAATGCAAGTGGGTAATGAAGCGCTGGTGCTATCAGCGGTTGGGGTCATTGGTTTAGGTTGTCAGTGGTTGGCATGGCGATTGCGCTTACCAGCGATTTTATTTTTGCTGCTAGCCGGGTTGATTGTCGGGCCATTTATGCAGTGGTTAAATCCAGATGAGATTTTAGGGAATTTGCTCTTTCCGTTGGTTTCATTGGCGGTTGCGGTGATTCTTTTCGAAGGCAGCTTGACCCTAAACTTCAAAGAAATTCGCGGTGTGAGTGGCTCAGTCTGGAGTATCGTTTCCTTCGGGGCCATCATTTCGTGGGCAGCAACCAGTATTGCGACGCACTATTTCCTCGGTTTTACTTGGGAGCTCGCCATGTTGTTCGGCAGCTTAACCGTGGTCACAGGTCCGACGGTGATAGTGCCACTTCTTCGGACGGTAAGGCCTAACAGTACGCTTGCTAATATTTTGCGTTGGGAGGGGATCTTGATTGATCCACTCGGTGCGCTTTTTGTTGTGATGGTTTATGAGTTCATCGTATCGCACAGCGCGATAAATAGCGTCGAAGTGTTTGGGACGCTCATTGCCGTGGGCGTCATTCTTGGTGCGGCCTCCGGCGCAGCAGTCGCAACAATTATGCGCCGTGCGTGGCTACCGGAATACTTGCAGCCATTTGCGGTTTTGATGATCGTGCTCGGCGTATTTTCCGTCTCCAACCATATTGAGTCTGAAGCCGGATTACTCACGGTTACTGTAATGGGTATGTGGCTTGCCAACGCAAAGGGCATCAATATTCAACAAATTCTGCACTTTAAAGAGCACTTGACCATATTGCTGATCACCGGCCTATTTATTTTCCTTGCTGCACGCATTAGCTTGGATGATTTTGCTGCGCTGGGTAGTGGCGCGTTATTGCTGTTTGTATTTATGCAGTTGGTGTCGCGCCCGTTGTCGATTTTCCTCTCAACCATCCGCAGTAACTTGAGACTTAAAGATAAACTGTTTCTGTCTTGGGTTGCACCGCGCGGTATTGTCGCTGCCTCTATTTCTTCTCTTTTCGCGATCAAATTGACCGAATACGGTATTGATGAAGCGATTTTACTGGTTCCTATGACCTTCATGGTGATCATCGGAACGGTTGTTTTACAAAGTGCAACGGCACGTCCTGTCGCATTGATGTTGGGCGTCGCGGAGCCAGCGCCACGCGGCTTCTTGTTGATTGGTGCTAACCGAGTAGCCAGAGAAATTGGTCAAGCGTTGGCACGCTATGACCGCCGCATATTGATGACCGATTCTAACTGGGAGTACATCAGTCAAGTTCGTATGTTGGGGCTGGATTACTACTACGGGAATCCGATTTCTAGTCACGCAGATGACAATTTGAACCTGATAGGGGTGGGACAAGTCGTTGCATTAACGCCTGACCAGCATTTCAACATTATGGCTTGCATGCAATTTGTCGACGAGTTTGGTGAAGATAAAGTTCACTGCTTGCAAAAAGTGAAAACCAACGGCAATGGTAGCGAGAAGCACTCCGTGGCTCAGGAGTACCACGGTAAATTGCTGATGGGCGGTAACGTAAGCTATACCCAACTGGCCAGTTTGTTGAGCCGCGGTGCAGAGATAAAACACACGAAATTGAGCGACAACTTTACGTATCAAGACTATTTAGCGCACCACAAAGGGAACTCGGTAGTACCGTTGTTCCACGTTGAAGAAAAAGGGAAAATTCAATTCTGTGATGATCCTGAGCAGTTTGCTCCAACCACCACAAGCACCGTTGTGTCTCTGATTCTGTCAGAAAGCGCAAAGTAAATTAGAGAAGTATGCGGCTCATTTTTATCGTGGTGTCTCGCACGCTGATTACTTCAACTTGGTGAAACACTCGCCTGCTTGTTTAAAACAGAAGGCGAGTTTCTCTTTCTATAATGTCAGAGTAAGTCGTGATTCATTACTGGTTTCGGAAAAGTAATCTCGTGAATTCAGAAAATTCGCATTGACGTTACTGATAAGGATCGCAATACTGCGCGACTGTTTTACTTTAGGGTGACATTATGGCTCCGCAAACTAACCGAAAAGATTTACATCTAGACGCTGTTTTACATCATGACATGAGCATGAAGCATAAAACGGCGGGCTTTGAGTCTGTCGAGTTTGAACACTGCGCGCTGCCAGAATGTGACTTTCAGGCGATCGACCTATCGACAGAGTTTCTTGGCCACCGACTGGCGCTGCCGTTTTTGATTAGCTCGATGACAGGTGGAGCGAAAGACGCTGAAGTGATCAATTGTCGTTTGGCTGAAGCTGCCAGTGAATTAGGCATTGCGATGGGCGTGGGGTCGCAGCGTATTAGCTTAGAAGAGCGCCAACACGCAGGTCTAGGTGAAACCATTCGTGATTTAGCCAAAGATGTGCCGCTTTATTCCAACCTTGGAGCCGCTCAGTTGCGCGACAAAGGTAAACTTGATAATGCGCAGTGTGCGGTTGAATCCATTCAAGCGGATGCGTTGTTTGTACACGTAAACCCAATGCAGGAAGCGTTTCAGAAAAATGGCGACCATAATTGGATTGGGGTCTTACACGCTATCGAGCAGCTTAAATCTCGCGTGAATGTTCCGATCATTATTAAAGAAGTCGGTTTTGGTATTAGTGGTCACGTTGCGCAGCGATTGGTTAACGCCGGTGTGGATGCCATTGACGTAGCGGGCGCGGGTGGCACAAGTTGGAGCGCGGTTGAAGGCTATTGCCAAGATAACCCGAAAATGCAGCGTGCAGCCGAACTTTTCCGCGATTGGGGCATCCCAACGGCAAAATGTTTGACTCAAATACGAGCACAGCATCCTACATTACCTTTGATCGCCTCAGGTGGTGTGCATAACGGACTTGAAGCGGCGAAAACCATACATTTGGGCGCCAATCTCGTTGGGCAAGCGGGCGCAGTCTTGAAAGCGGCTACCATAAGCACTCAAGCGGTGGTCGAGCACTTTGAGCAAATGGCGTTAGAGTTACGTTTAGCATGTTTTGGCACGGGGTCTTCTAAGATCAGCGCATTAACGCAAGCGCGCTGCCTATAGGTGTTTATGGTGTCGTTTACGCAGCTTGGCTCAATAATTTTTCGGTGTCTTAACACGTAGACTGATAATTTCGTTATAGTTGATACAAAAGTCACTTCAACAAGTGATTGCTTAGTTCAGACCGTTGAATGGGCATTTGTTGAAGCGATTGAGTTTTATTTTAATATTGTTTGCAACTGGAACCTTAAATTTATGAAAAAACTAGTCATGCTGATGTTGGCGGCTTCTGCTTTAACCGCTTGTAGTGATGAAGTGGGCACTGAAGGCTGGTGTAACGACATGCGCGATAAGCCAAAAACAGAATGGACAGCAGACAACGCAGTAGACTTTGCGAAGCACTGTGTTCTTCAAGATGGTGTGGGTAGCGAGCAATGGTGTGAGAACTTGAAAGATAAGCCAAAAGGTGACTGGAGTGCAAACGAAGCCACCAGCTTTACTAAGCACTGCATTTTCTAAGCACTACACTTTCTCAACACGGCGTCTCTCATTAAGAGCGATGACTGTGTTAGACAAAATATTAAGAAAACACCAAGCGTCTTGCTTGGTGTTTTTGTATCGACAATAGCTTGAGCTCTCACGTGCTGAGCACACCTATCTTTCCTCTGAGTAGAGTGTTTTGCATTTTCGTTTCATTTTTGAAAACCTGTATTACCTGCCTTTAATTTTTCGTATTGCAGTGGCAAGGTGTCGGTGTATTCGTCTAATTCAATTAGATTCATAACAAAAAGGGACTCAAATGGAAGTACTCAAAGGCTCATGTCTGTGTGGTAAGGTGAAATTGGAAGTGGCAGATGAATTCAAGTACATGGGAAACTGCCATTGCTCGGAATGTCGAAAATTTACTGGCTCTGACTATTCATCTGCGGGCGGTATTGCTCTAGATAAGTTGCTCATTATCCAAGGAAAAGAGGATATTCAAACTTATCAGAAAAGCGAAAATACCATGTTATGTTTTTGTCGCCATTGCGGGTCGAGCCTGTATTCGAAAAAGAACAATGGGATTGTCAATATTCGCCTAGGTGTCTTGGATGATGCTCCATCCCACAAGCCAAATTTCCATATTTTTGTCGCGTCCAAAGCGCCGTGGCTTGAGATATCGGATAACCTGACTCAGTTTGAGGCCGGGCCCAAATAGAGTAGTAGCGGAAGAGAATTATTTAGTAACAGAGGGCGTTGCAATAAGTCTACAACGCCCTCTGCGCTTTTATTTTTGAAATTAGAACAGAGATGATTATTTGGCGTCTTGCAGTTCTTCTAAGCCACCTGCATTGTGCAGATTCGTGAACCCTTGTGATTGCAAATATTGATACGCTTTACCAGAGCGGTTACCACTGCGGCAATACAATACGATCGCTTGATCTTTATCGACGTCTTGGAAATATTTATCAAGCTCAGATAGAGGGAAATTGACCGCATTGTCTAAATGCCCCTCAGAGAACTCTTGCGGCGTGCGTACATCAACAATCATTGCGCCTTGCTCAATCAGTTGCCACCCTTGCTCAGCACGCTCAGAAGCCGCCACGTTGGGAGGAAGCAAGCCAACGCACAATGTTGCAAGAAACAGAGATAAGACCTTTTTCATTGTTTGATTATCCTTTTTAAGAGTATGTAACCACTCTAGATTTGATTGAACACATTTTCCATCATAAAGAGGTTTTAAGTGGTCGTGAATGTCAAAAGTTTCGATAGAAGATTTTATTCAATTCAATAAAAAATTTTTATGAAATCCACCTCTTGAACTCCAATTTTTCGACCTTATTATTCTCATCGAAAGCGAGCGGTCGACTCGCAAATCCATCTTGATGTTTATTCTGTCTTTTATTTTTGGTTCCAAGTAGGAGGCACTTAAAAATGAAAATTCGTCCTTTAAATGACAAGCTAATTGTTGAAAGACAAGAGGTGGAAAATAAATCTGAAGGGGGAATCGTTTTAACTTCTCAGTCGGTGAAAAAATCAAACCGCGGGAAAGTCATTGCTGTTGGTTTAGGTAAACGCCTTGAAAATGGCGAACGCGCTGCGATGGAAGTCAAAGTGGGCGACCAAATCATTTTCAATGACGGTTACGGGGTGAAAACCGAGAAAATTGACGGCGCAGAATACTTGATTCTGTCCGAATCTGATGTGTTAGCAATCGTTGAGTAATTATTTTTGTAGTAGTTTTTTGAGGAGATAATTATGGCTGCAAAAGACGTATTATTTGCTAATGACGCACGTCAAAAAATGCTGAAAGGTGTGAACTTACTGGCGGACGCAGTAAAAGTGACACTAGGCCCTAAAGGCCGCAACGTTGTGCTTGATAAATCTTACGGCGCGCCAACCATTACTAAAGATGGTGTGTCGGTAGCGAAAGAAATCGAACTGAAAGACAAGTTCGAAAACATGGGCGCACAAATGGTGAAACAAGTGGCGTCCAAAGCGAATGATGAAGCAGGTGACGGTACAACGACCGCTACTGTACTGGCGCAATCTTTCATCAATGAAGGTCTTAAAGCGGTAGCTTCTGGCATGAACCCAATGGACCTAAAACGTGGTATCGACAAAGCTACTGAAGCGGCGGTTGAGAAACTACGTGAAATGTCTAAGCCATGCAGCGACAAAGAATCCATCACCCAAGTGGGTAGCATTTCTGCAAACAGCGATCGCGCGATCGGTGAAATCATTGCAGAAGCGATGGAAAAAGTGGGTCGCAATGGCGTGATTACGGTGGAAGAAGGCCAAGGTCTAGACAACGAATTGTCTGTGGTTGAAGGTATGCAATTCGACCGCGGTTACTTGTCGCCATACTTCATCACTAACCAAGAAAATGGCAGCGTAGAGCTAGACAACCCTTACATCCTATTGGTGGACAAAAAAGTCAGCAGCATCCGCGAGCTATTGCCAGTGCTAGAAGAAGTGGCGAAATCTTCTCGCTCGCTATTGATTATTGCTGAAGACATCGAAGGTGAAGCGTTAGCGACATTGGTTGTGAACAACATGCGCGGCATCGTGCGTGCGACTGCGGTGAAAGCACCTGGTTTTGGTGACAACCGTAAAGCGATGATGGAAGACATTGCGGTACTAACCGCAGGTACGGTCATCTCTGAAGAAATCGGCCTAGAACTCGAAAAAGCAACGCTAGAGCAACTAGGTAGCGCGAAGAAAGTGACCATCACCAAAGACACAACAACTATTGTGGGTGGCGCAACAGAAGCAAGCGCGATTGCTGATCGTGTGGCTTCGATTGAAAAACAAATCGAAACAACCACTTCTCAATACGACAAAGACAAGCTTCAACAACGTGTTGCGAAGCTTTCTGGCGGCGTAGCGGTGATCAAGATCGGCGCTGCAACTGAAGTTGAGATGAAAGAGAAGAAAGACCGCGTGGACGATGCGCTACACGCTACTCGCGCAGCGGTTGAAGAAGGTATTGTTGCTGGTGGTGGTGTTGCCCTAACTAAGATCGCGAAAGAATTGGCGGATCTAAAAGGCGACAACGATGACCAAAACGTGGGTATCCGAGTTGCGCTACGTGCAATGGAAGAGCCTCTTCGTCAAATCGCAACCAACGCAGGTGACGAAGCTTCAGTCGTAGCGAATGCTGTCAAAGCGGGTGATGTCGATTACGGTTACAACGCTGCAACAGGTGAATACGGCAGCATGATCGAAATGGGTATCTTGGACCCTGCGAAAGTAACACGTTCAGCGCTTCAATTCGCGGCGTCTGTTGCTGGCTTGATGATCACGACTGAAGCGATGATCACCAACCACGTTGAAGACAAAGAACTTGATATCTAACGTTATCAATCGTTAGTGATTAAGTAAGCGTTAAAACAACAATAACATTGCAAAACCTAAGCGGGCTCGCTTGAGCCCGCGAATCAGTCATTTGAGGTAAGTGTTATGACCCGTTTACCTGCGTTTTCTTTCTCAATATCTGAGCCGAGCGGTAATGAAGCTTCGTCAACGTGGCCGACGGCTATTCACTTCCCCCTAGTTCCAGCTGGGCCAGAGTTTTCGATCGAAAATGCTCTGCCTAAACGTCCGACAGTGACGATATTCACTATCGATCTGTCTCAGTTACTTAAAGGGGACGCTCGGGTCATTCATTAACTGCATCGAAACAGCCAACGTAAGTTGGCTGTTTTTTTTCATTTCTGGGTGTAGGTCAAATTATTGATAATGTGAATCGTTTTCGTTTGATTGTTGCTACTTGTTCAATGTGTTAGCTTAAATTGGGATTGTTCCCAAGTAAGGTAATAAAATAATGAATAAGGAAATACTGCTTCCCTTAATGTTAGGGATTTCCGCTACTGCCGCTGCTTCTGATAACAAGGTTGTAGAAAGTGTCTTGATTGATGACATCGCGCTAGAAGGTTACGTGAAAAAAAGCTATGAGGTCGTGATGCAAAGCGAGCCTGAGCTTTTCCCATACGCGTTTCGTGGTAGCCGTGTGCAAATGAAGTTACTGGTTGAGTTATTCCATAATTCAAAGAACGACAAAAAAGCGGCTCGCGTGATCACTCTAGGGAATGGTTATGTACCAGGTAATCCGGGTGTAAAACACACTTACGATGCTGCGATTGTGGACCGTTTTACTCAAAACTACCCAGTCGCGTTCGACTACAGTATCTATCAAGCTGGTGGCACGCCGGTATTTAGTGAGGATTACTCACCGCAAAACGAAGCCAATGATGTTTCCGTATCGACAACCACGGTTGCTCCGTCTATCGGCTTAACTGCGACTGCAACACCGGGCTCGGCACCAAGTTTTTCTGGCTCGTTGACGACCGATCTCGGTGTGGCTTATACGTCTCGCTACTCAAGTAAGGATTACGTCACCGCAGCCAAACCAAAGGCTTCCATGGAACGCGGTATGGGCGTTAAGTGGACCACCTCTCTTAGCCAAATTTACACCAACGACTACCAGTACTACGGTAAATGGGCGGGCGTTTACCACTACACAGGTTGTTCAAACGAGAACCTATTACCAGAAGAGAACTTGCCGCGTTTGATCTACGGTTTCAAACCGAAATTCCAGTACGTGTTCACACCAGAATTTGAGCGCGGAGAAGAGCCAAAAACGGAGATGATCGCACGAGCTGGCATGAAAGAAGTTGAAGAAGGTTTCTCTCGCAATGCGTGTAACTGGTACGATCAAGGCACAACGAGCCACTACACTGAGGCGCAAATTCGCTTCATGATTGATTGGGATACGCTCACCGTTATCACTCAATAAACGTTTCACTTATCAGGCTGAAGGTTTGTGGATTGTAATGCGGCTCCAGTAGCCGCATTTTTTGTGTTCAAAATCTGACCGCAAACGTATTAAGTCTTTAAGCCCAGCATCGCGCCGAAAATGACCAATCCCGCCCCACATGCTTGGGCGGATTGGCAGCAATCAACACGTTGTGAAACCTTCAACGGCAACACTCAGCAATCATTTGCGCATTTTTATTTTTGCATACAAGCCGCGGTGGATGGCTTAGGCGCGGCGATGGGATCGTATCCTTTTGTTATGGACGATATTAAGCGCGGTAATTTGGTCGCGCCATTTGGTTTTGTGCTATCAGGTTGCAATTATGTTTTATTGAGCCAAGATAAAAAGCGTACAGAACTCGAACATAAATTCATCACGTGGTTACAAACGCAAATGGTAGAGTGTGTACCACTACCATCGCAGCAAAATACGCAAGGCGAATAGAAGGCGTAGAGCGTGATTATGTCAGTCAGTTTGATGGAAAAGGGCTTAGGAAATTGGAAATGGAAAACCTCAATATTGTTGAAATCAAATCATTTGTTCCAGCGAAAGATTACGCGCTCTCAAAACGTTTTTATGAGGCGATAGGCTTTGATATGGCGTCAGACTTCGGTGATGTGGCGTACTTCTCTCAAGGCAGTTGCGCGTTTCTTTTACAGAATTTTTATGAGCCTGAACACGGCAACAACTTCATGATGCATTTGCTCGTAGAAGACGCAGAAAGCTGGCATCAACACTTATCCAAAGTAGGCCATGAGGAATTTGGTTCGCGTTTAACTGAGCTGGTCGAGCAACCTTGGGGTATGCGCGAATGTTGTTTGTTTGACCCTAGTGGCGTTTTATGGCGAATCGGTCAGAACATGAATACTGATTAACGCCAGTCCTCTTTTCACCACATCTATATCGCGCAGGTATTGAGATCTCGATACCTGCGCGTTTTGTTTTTGCTTAACCTTGCCAACGTTTCTCGCGCACTCACGCCTTTTTCGAGGTGGTGTGTGATGGACTGACCCCAAAAAGCTCCTCAAGCAGCATGGCTTTGAGTTCTGTTCTGACTTCTGCCCCACCGATTAACGCCAAAAGTGCGAGTCCACCTGGTATGAGAATCACCATCAATATTGGTCTTAAAATATAAGAAAAGCAGAATATGGTCGGCAAGAAAATCAATCCTTGGCCTAGTTTGTTTAATACGTACATGAGCGATTCCTTTTGTTTTTATATAAAAATTGAGCGTGCTCATTTTTTATAATTGAGCGCGCTCAATTTGTCAATGTCAGCCGCTCAAGGTATGATCCTTTCAGGCTCATTAAGCAGATACATCAATGACGAAGCGACAACAAACCAGAGACAAAATCCTAAAAGCCGCGTGGGCATCTTTTGCTCAGAATGGCTATGACATGACGACCACAAGGCAGATTGCGAGAGAAGCAGGAGTCGCCGATGGTACGGTATTCAGCCACTTCCCGACCAAACTGTCGATTTTGCGCGAAGGGATGCTGACGCAACTGCAACAGATCAGCCAAGAGACGCTAGTCAGTGTGGAAGGTAAGACAGCTATCGACATTGGTTTGGCGCTGACGGAGAAATACTATCGCTACTATTTTGCGAACGTCGAGCTGAGCCGAGCCTTGTTGAAAGAGGTGATTTGGGATTTGGATTATTACCAGTCGTTTAACCAAGCTTTGTTTCAATCTGCGAGCGTAAGTTCTGTTCTTGAAGACAAAATGCCGTTGATTTTTGACTGCTACTTCATGACGCTAATCGCACATTTAAGCCGAGCAGAACCGGATGTTGAAGCCGCGCTTACAGATCTTCATGCTAAGTTTCAGCAAATCATTGCGACTACATAAAATGGCCCCAACGCAGAATCTGAAAGAATATACTGCCTGTCATTTTATTTGCTGGACTCCCATTTTCTCGTTTCAGTTGGCGTCTCACCAAATAGCCGCTTGTAGCTTTGGCTGAACTGCCCGAGATGAAAAAAAACAAAGTCAAAAGCGATTTCTGCAATTGTTCGATTATCTTCAGGGCTTTGTAGCACTCTACGTACTTGATTCAGCCGCATTCGGTGTATGAATTGCTTTGGCGAAGTATTACAGCAATGTTCAAAGGTGTACTGTAGTGTGCGACGACTGACGTGTACTGCGTCACACAGTTCACTGACGGTTATCGGTGTACGGTAGTCTAGATCCTGTAGCTGTTGTTTTATACGGTGCATCACGTGTTGACGATGAGAGATTGATATCGGATGGCTCGTGTGCAGTGAACTGAGTGAGAACAACTCCAGCACAATATCTTTTAAGATTGCTTGATGTGTGGTTTCAGACCATCTTGGCTCGGCGGAACCAAGTAACGTGCCTAAGTAGTATTTAAGTTGTTGAATGTGTTTTTCCGTCAAACCCGTTAAGTGCAATGTGTTGTTTTGGATATTCCCAAGCTCAAGTTGATTTTCTATGATGTGAACGAAGTTTTTGTCGAGCACTATTCCATAGATAGAAAACTGCTCCGGTGTCATTAACTCAAAATCAGCGCCACCTTGCCTAAGCAAAAGTTGGCTTGAATTAAACTGACTGTGATTTAGGTGTAGCGGCTTATTTTCCGCACTCAAACCCAACCAAATACCTCCCTGTTCAACCCTGCATTGCTGTCTTAGCGAGCGGTTACTGTCTTCACGAAATACATGGAAATTGGGAAATCGTCGTTCTCGAATTTGACCTAAAAATCGACCATCGCTGAGTTGGTCATATTCCTGTTGCCAGTTTATCAGACTCGCAGCTTGTTGGTTTGCATCCTTTGTGTGATGGATGCACAGCATTGGTGCAGTTTGGGGCATTTGGTTACTCATCCTTGTGATACTCATTCCTTTTTTGTGAGTCATGTTGGAGCAGTATTTATATAACTCATTGTTTATTATTAGTTTATAAATATTGCCAGTTTTTGATAACGCTACGGAACACATTTGGCAATACTTTCTTAAAGCTTATTGATAGTTCAGCAAAAAGCGAACCAAACAGTGAAGAGGAAGAGCAATGACGGCAACTTATCGTCGGCAACAAGGCAGTAAAGTCTATACCTTTAAGTCATTAGCTGACTTGATGGCGAAAGCGACACCGGAGCGCTCAGGCGATGCGTTAGCCGGGGTTTGTGCTCAGTCAGCGGCAGAACGTGTAGTCGCACAAATGGCGCTGTCTGAGTTACCACTTAAAACGTTTCTCAACGAGGCGGTTATTCCATACGAAAGCGACGATATCACTCGCCTAATTATCGATACGCATGACCTTGAAGCCTTTAAGCCGATTGAGCACTTGACGGTCGGAGATTTTCGAAATTGGCTACTGAGTGAAGAAGCCGATGGTGAAACGTTGGCTAAAATTCGTCAAGGTTTAACACCAGAAATGGTGGCCGCAGTCAGTAAGATTATGCGCAACCAGGATTTGATTCTCGTTGCTAAAAAATGCCAAGTTGTCACGGCTTTTCGGAATACGATTGGTTTGCCGAGTCGCCTGTCTACTCGCTTACAGCCGAATCACCCCACTGATTCTCTCAACGGTATCGCAGCGACCATTTTTGATGGTCTGATGTACGGAAATGGCGATGCGGTTATCGGTATCAATCCGGCAACAGATAATGTGCCTCAAGCTATTAAGTTAATGAACTTAATGGATGAGGTGATTCAACACTATCAAATACCGACTCAGTCTTGTGTGTTAACTCATGTAACGAACACGATCGAAGCCATTGAAATGGGTGCACCAGTCGATCTCGTTTTTCAGTCGATAGGCGGCACGCAAGGAACGAACGATACCTTCGGAATAGACTTATCAATTTTGAAAGAGGCCCATGAAGCCGCGTTGTCTTTGAATCGAGGTAGTGTAGGAAACAATGTGATGTATTTTGAAACCGGACAAGGTACAGCGTTGTCTGCGAATGCATTTCATGGGGTCGATCAACAGACTTGCGAAGCTCGTGCTTATGCTGTCGCGAAACAGTTCGATCCTTTGTTGGTTAATACAGTTGTTGGGTTTATTGGCCCAGAGTACCTGTTTGATGGCAAGCAGATCATTCGTGCTGGGCTTGAAGATCATTTTTGTGGGAAGCTGCTTGGTTTACCCATGGGTTGCGACATCTGTTACACCAATCATGCCTATGCCGATCAGAATGACATGGATAATTTGCTGACACTGTTAGGCGTGGCCGAGTGCTCTTTCATCATGGGTATTCCAGGGTCTGATGACATCATGCTCAACTATCAAACTACCTCATTTCACGATGCCCTTTACGCAAGAAAAGTGCTCGGTCTGAAGCCAGCTCCAGAGTTTGAACAATGGTTAATGGAGATGCAGATTTTCGAGAGCGTGCAAGACGTTCGGTTAAGTGAGCAAATCTCTCGCTCGTTTTCGGGAGCAATTAATCAACTGAATAAGGGGTATTCTCATGGGTAAAGTGATCACCATTGCTCAGTCCACACAAGACGAGTCTGAAGTTGTCACACACAACCCTTGGGGCAAGTTACGCGACTTCACCTCTGCTCGGATCGCTCTGGGTCGCAGCGGAAACAGTGTACCAACCAACGAGTTACTCTCATTTCAGCTGGATCATGCCCAAGCTATGGATGCAGTGCATTGCAGTTTGAATATTGAGTCTCTCGTTGCTGGTTTGTCGGACTCTTACTCGATTCTTGAAAATACCTTAGAGCCTCCAGTGGTAGTGAGCAGTCAAGTGAGTGATCGGCTTATGTACTTGCAAAGGCCCGATTTAGGACGGCGGCTCGATGAATCTTCTTGGCAAACGCTCAACTCGATAGCAAATGAGCATAACACTGACATTGATCTTGCGATTGTTATTGCTGATGGACTTTCTTCTGTCGCAATTCAAAACCATGCCGTGCCTGTTGTTACACGATTGATTTCTCTTTTAAGCGCTGATGATGAACATCAATGGAAATTCGCACCTATCACAATCGTAAAGCAAGGAAGAGTAGCGGTAGGGGATGATGTTGGTGAATGTTTTAACGCTAAGGCCGTGCTGGTTTTAATTGGAGAGAGGCCAGGTTTAACTTCTCCGGATAGCATGGGTATGTATCTCACTTGGGGGGCTAAACGAGGCTCTAAAGATTCCCAAAGAAACTGCATTTCCAATGTGCGCCCTCAGGGGCTCAATTATGACGATGCCTGTGAACGCGCATTTTACTTGCTCAAGGAGGCTCGAAAATTACAACTGTCAGGAGTGAACCTGAAAGATCGCTCCGACATCAATGAGCCAGGTGGCGCAAGCGTTGAAGATAAACACAGCGACAACTTTTTAATTTCATCAAAGTAGAAGGATTTACTATGTCTAAACATCAGGAGTACTTGGCCAAAAGGCAGCTAAAAAGAGGCACCGCAGGTTGGATTTTACTTGCTGGCTTAGGTGTCTCGTATGTTATATCTGGTGACTTTGCCGGTTGGAACTTTGGCATCGCTCAAGCAGGATGGGGAGGCTTTCTTATTGCTGCTATCGCGATGGCAGTAATGTATTTCACGCTAGTATTGTCTTTAGCTGAAATGTCTGCGGCTATTCCTGCTGCGGGTGGTGGTTACAGCTTCGCAAGACAGGCGATGGGGCCGACAGGAGGCTTTTTCACGGGCTTATCAGTTTTGATTGAATATGCGCTCGCACCTGCTGCGATAGTAATTTTTATTGGCTCAGCAGTGAATGAATTGATTGGTATCGATGGCCCTGTTGTTTACGCACTTTTCTACGCCGTCTTTATCGCTATTCATATGGCAGGGGTTGGCGAAGCTCTCAAAGTAATGATGGTCATCAGCGGTTTGGCTGTGCTAGCTATTCTAATCACTACTGCTGTGCTTATTGGTCACTTTGATGTTAATAACTTATTCGATATTGCTCCGGCGACGGCTCAGGCAACAGAAATCTTGCCGTTTGGGTGGTATGGCGTATGGGCTGCGTTGCCATTTGCAATGTGGTTGTTTCTTGCAGTTGAAGGTGTGCCTTTAGCGGCAGAGGAGGCAAAAAATCCGGCGAAAGATGTTCCAAAAGGCATCATTGGTGCGATGTTGTTTTTATTACTAACCGCAACTCTGGTAGTCGTTCTTTTGGCTGGTGCGGTTGGTTCACAGGTCATAGGCGATAGCGCGGTGCCATTAGTTGACGCGCTGAAGCTTACAGGCAATTCAACGATAGCAATGGCCGTGAACTTACTTGGATTGGCTGGTCTTATCGCTTCTTTCTTCTCTATCATTTATGGTTACAGTCGCTTGGTGTTTGCGCTTTCCCGCGCGGGTTATTTGCCGCAAACTTTGTCATTAACCAGTGACAAAAAAGTGCCTTCTCGTGCGCTTTTGGTTCCGGGCGTTTTTGGGTTCTTGGTTTCCCTTACGGGAGAGGGGGACTTAATCTTGGCGATGGCAGTTGTCGGTGCGACGGTATCGTACGCATTAATGTCCTTGAGCCATATTTTATTGCGAATTAAACAGCCGGAGTTAGCTCGCCCATATAAAACGCCTGGCGGGGTAATCACTTCGAGTATTTCTCTGGTGCTTTCTTTGATCGCAATGACAGGTGTTTATGCTTTTGATCCCTCTGCCTTTTTCATGACAATGGGATTGTTTCTTATCGGTGGTGTTTATTATGGTTTATACAGCCGCAACAAATTGGTGGCAGCAACCGCGGAGGAGGAGTTTGCCATGCTGTCGGTTGCAGAATTAGAGCTTGAATCAGATGTAGCACGATAGCCATTTCAATTATTGTTCGCCACTACATCAAGGGAGCCATGTGCTCCCTTTGTCATTTCTATCAAAAGTGCATAGCGCACAAATGCATCACTTTAACTTTATAAGTGGTTAATCATGTGAAAGTCTAGTCTGGATAACTATGGCGCAGAGCCATCACAGGTAAAGGTTAAGTTTTCAAGGAAAGATCATGATAAATAAGGTATTTAATACACTTTTGGGAACAGAGTTACCGATTATTCAAGCGCCAATGGCCGGCGTGCAAGACAGCCAAATGACCATAGCTGTCAGTAATGCTGGCGGGCTTGGCTCGTTACCTTGTGGAATGCTGAATAAAGACGCCATCGTTAAAGAACTTCAACTTATTCAACAGGCGACCAATCGACCGTTCAACCTCAACTTCTTTTGCCATGAAATGCCGGAATACGACGCTAACAAGCACGAAGAGTGGCAAAAAACGTTGCAACCGTATTTTGCTGAAGTTGGTGCAACCGTACAGGCTCAGCCAAACGCTCCGACAAGGATGCCTTTCAATCATGATATTGCTGACGCGATTGAACCATTTGCACCGCCAGTGATCAGTTTCCACTTTGGTTTGCCTGCCGATGACTTGTTAGCGCGAATTAGAGGTTGGGGAGGGAAGATCCTTTCGACAGCGACCACAGTGGATGAAGCACTGTGGCTGGAAGCAAAAGGCGTTGACGGCATTATCGCTCAAGGCTTGGAGGCTGGTGGACACCGAGGCATGTTTTTATCGGATGATTTATCTATTCAATTAGGCTTGATCGCGTTGTTACCGCAAATCGTCAAGCGTGTGAATTTACCTGTTATTGCAGCGGGAGGAGTTGCCGATAGAAACGGTGTTGAAGCCGCACTGAAGTTAGGAGCAAGTGCCGTGCAGGTTGGCAGCGCCTATTTGTTGTGTGATGAGGCAAAAACCTCATCTTTACATCGATATGCCATTGCTAGTGAACGCGCGCAACATACCGCTGTGACCAATGTTTTCTCGGGCCGACCAGCGAGAGGTATTGTGAATCGCGCGATGTCGGAGCTAGGTTACATCTGTGAGTCTGCGCCGAAATTCCCATATGCTTCCATTGAAATGACTCAGTTAAGAGCGCTTATGGAGAAGCAAAACCGAGATGAATTTACGCCGTTGTGGTGCGGACAAAATTCGTCGGGTTGCAAAGAAATTTCGGCGGCAGAAATGACACTGTCATTAGTGGAAGGGATTGATTGGAATTGACTTATTCGTAATAAATAGAGCCCTTTGGGGGAAGGGCTCTTAGGGGGAGGAGCTTAAGGTTTAAGCTTTCACAAGAGTCGCTGCGTTACGCATCGCTTCTTTCGTTGAACACTCAACAACGTTTGCTTTTGCAAAGCGGTGAGCGTCTTTTACTTGGATATCGTGAGCTAGAATAACCAGCTTCGCGTTTGCCACATCTAGGTCAGTGATGCGGTTCTGGATACCGTTTTGACCTTGAGTTTCTACTTTGATCTTCAGACCCGCTGCTGCACCTGCTTTCTCTAGTGCTTTCGCTGCCATGAATGTGTGTGCTACGCCAGATGGGCAACATGTTACTGCTACGATGTCGTACTCGCCTTCGCCTGCTGCTGGAGCAGCTTGAGCTTGTGCTGGTGCTGCTTCTACGATTTCGTCTTCTGCTTCTTCTTCAGCGACTGGTTTCCAGAAGCCAACGATAACTGCAGTTGTTAGTGAGCCTAGTGCGATACCCACAACGTACATTGGGATGTTGCTTGATACAGGTGCTGTGATTAAACCGCCCCATGGTGCGTGTAGTAGTACGTTTGTTAGGAAGCCGAACACACAGCCAACGATACCACCAGCAACGATTGAAGGAAGAACGCGTACAGGGTCGTTTGCTGCGAATGGGATAGCACCTTCAGAGATACCGATAGAACCCATGATTGCTGCTGCTTTACCTGCTTCTTGCTCTTGCTTAGTGAACTTCTTCTTGAATAGGAATGTTGCTAGTGCCATACCTAGAGGAGGCGTACAGATTGCGATACCAACACCGCCCATTAGCCATGGTTGAGTATCAACTTGAGTTTGAGCGAATAGCGTTGCTACTTTGTTGATTGGACCGCCCATATCGAATGCAGTCATACCACCAAGAATCGTACCTAGAACCACTTTAGAAGCGCCAGCCATAGAAGCTAGGAATTCGTTCATAGAAGCCATGAAGATCTTGATTGGCTCACCGATACCCCATAGAACGATACCTGCAGAGATAAGCGTACCAACAAGTGGGTAGATGAAGTAAGCGCCCAACGCAGTCATGTTAGCAGAAAGAGGGATCTTCTTAAGTTGTAGAACTACACCACCAGCGATAAAACCAGCGACGATACAACCTAGGAAGCCGCCGCCCATGTCAGCCATGATGCCAGAAGAGATCATCGCTGGCGCTAGTGCTGGTTTGTCTGCAATTGAGTAACCGATGAAGCCACCAAGAATAATTGGGAACAACACCAGACCTTTAATACCGATATTAGAAATATCAGCCAATAACCCGTCTGCAGGAACCGCACCTTTACCGGATGCCATTACCGCCAGAGCCAGTAGTACACCACCCGCAACGATAAATGGAAGCATGTGAGAAGTACCGAATAAAAGGTGACCTTTCATGGTACTTAGGAGTTTTTTGAAATCGCTATTATTGCTAGCTTGAGCTGTGATTGTACTCATAATTTCACGCCTTATGAATTAATTAAAATATTTAGTATTTGGTTTTCGTCTTTTGCGTTATGAATATCTTCAATAAACTCTTCGCTAAATTTTCCGAATAATTCTTGAAGAACATAAATATGGTGGTCGGTACCGTTATCTGGTGAAGCAATCATGAAGAATACGGTTGGTTTGACTCCCTCTTCGTCGCCATACTCGATGCCTTCGCGCTTTACGCTAACGGCGATTGCAGGCTCTGTAACCGCTTTGCTTTTTGCGTGTGGGTAAGCGATGCCGTCCATTGAAGTCACGCTTAATGCTTCGCGTGCTTCGATGTCGATTAAAAAAGCCTCTTTGCTACTGATTCGATTATTTTCGAATAGCATCTGTGCTAGCTCTTCAAAGACTTCTTTTTTATTATTTGCTTGAAGGTTGCCTTTAATAAAATTGACGTTTGTTAGTTCTGTAATCATTTTTTGACTCATTGGTACTGAAGTAATGAGGCAAATTTAATTAATGTTACGGTTTTCTGAAATAGTAAAAAAAAACCAATAACTATATTTTTGTATCACTGAGAGCTAAGTGTGATAGCCGTCATTAATAATGCGGAATATTATAAAATTTATTATGTGATTTATATTCCAGTTATTTTGAAATAAATAACTGGACATGAAAATGAACTGGAGGAGGATCAATAGCCCTGGTTAGGATCCAAAAAGAGGCGTTGCGCCTCTTAGTTTGAGATAATAGAAACAGCGATAAAGGCTGGCCATTAATTTTTATATTTATGCAGCAAATCTAACGGGATATGGCAGTAGTCATTTGGAAAGCGCGTGAGTCGGTCTTGGTGCTCATCATCACTTGGCACGTAGTTTGTGAGTGGCAGCACTTCTACGGCGATTTTATCGGCATCCGGTCTTGCTGCGATAAACGCTTTAGCAATAGTTAGGTGTTGCTCGTTTTGGCTATAAACACCGGTACGGTACTTTTCACCTACGTCTTCACCTTGCTTGTTAACGCTGTGCGGGTCGATGATCTCAAACAGATACCCCATCAAAGTTTCAACCGAAACCAGCTCAGGGTCGAATTGGGTTTTCACGCATTCTGCGTAACCATCGTATTCGGATTGAGTATTATCCGTCGTGCCATTTGCTCTCCCTGCTTCGGTGCCAATTACGCCCGGAAGGTGGCGCATAAATTCTTGCACGCCCCAAAGGCAGCCGCCTGCGAAGTAAATCTCTTCCATCATTTTATCCTGTAAAACTTTGCGCCATTATGGACATCACTTTCGCTCAAACACAACTCCAACCATAGATTTAATGACTCATCGATGAGCAGTTCGGACATAAAACAGGAACAACTCGATGATGATTTGCTCTCTTTTTTGTGCTGCTTTTCCTCGTTAGATTTAGCGCAGTTAAGAGCTAAGGGGAATCCTAATGAAAATTGAACATATCGCGATTTGGACAGAACGTTTGGAAGAATTAAAAGCCTTCTATGATAAATATTTTAACGCGGTGTCTAACGATAAATACCACAACCCAACTAAGCAGTTTTCGTCTTACTTTCTTTCGTTTGAAAGTGGTGCACGATTGGAGTTGATGTCGATGGAGGGTGTGACCGCTTGTGAAAAATCTCATGCAATGCAGGTAACAGGGTTGGCACACTTTGCCTTCGCCCTAGGATCAGAGCAGGCGGCGGACCAATTAACTAAAACCTTAGTGGATGATGGCTACCAATGGATCGACGGTCCGAGACAAACAGGTGACGGTTACTACGAAAGCTGCATCTTAGATCCGGACGGCAACCGTCTTGAGCTTACGGTGTAACGCGACTTAGCTTATTTCTATCGTTCACAGGCTGCTTTCATATGAAAGTGTTCGGGCGTATACTGCAAGCTCATCAATAAGGAGCGAGCCTGTGAACTCAAGACAAAATGAAATCCTGCAATTAGTTAATGACCGCAAACGCGTTCAAGTGACGGAGCTTTCTGACATCATTGGCGTGTCGGGTGTGACCATCAGGCAGGATTTGAATTTTCTGGAGCAACAGGGCTATCTAAAGCGCGTACACGGCGCAGCTACCGCATTGCAAAGTGATGATATTGATACCCGATTAGAAGTCCGTTTCGATATTAAACAATCACTTGCAAATAAAGCGGCAGACTTGGTCGCGCCAAGTGAGACAGTGCTGATTGAAGGTGGGAGTGCAAATGCATTACTGGCTCGCACTTTAGCTGAACGCGGCGATGTGACCATCATTACCCCATCGGCGTACATCGCCCATCTCATCCGTAACACCTCTGCCAACATCATCTTGCTTGGTGGTGTGTATCAGCATCAAGGTGAGAGCCTCGTTGGCCCGCTCACCAAACTCTGTATTGAGAACATTCACTTCAGCACGGCTTTCTTGGGTATCGACGGATTTCACCAAGACACTGGTTTTACTAGCCGAGACATGATGCGTGCCGACATCGCAGAGGCCATTCTGGCAAAGAATAGACGGAACATCGTACTGACGGACTCCAGTAAGTTTGGACAGATTTATCCTTCTTCAATTGGAAATACCAACGAAATATCGGTGTTGTTAACCGACAAAGCCGCTCCGAAAAGCGACCTTGAGCAAATCAAAAAGCTAGGTGTGGAAGTGGTGTTGGGGTAAGTACTAACGGCTTTCCGACCATACTGCGAATTCATTTCCACTTGGTTCGGTAAAGTGGAATCGGCAGCCGCCGGGAAATTCGAAAATAGGGCGGATAATTTTTCCACCATGCTGCTCAACTTTTATCTGCGTGGCCTGAATATCTGAGCTATAAAACACTAAAAGTGCGCCACCATTTGCGGTTTGGTTTACAAACTCAGATTTGAAGAATCCGCCATCTAACCCTTGTCCTGAAAATGCAGAGTATTCAGGACCATAATCGATAAAGGTCCAGTCAAAGGTACGCTCAAAAAATTGTTTTGTAGCGTTAATATTGGTGGAACCAAATTCAACGTAATTCAATTTTTCATGTTGATGCATAGTGAAATCCTTCTCGGTTACTATCGTCTCTAGGCGAATTTTTCTACGATGATGTCATCCGCTTTTTCGACAAATAATGCGCCTTGATCCTTGAGCTCTGTCAGCACATTTTCAATATTATCAGGCAGCACTGCGCGAGTTGAAGCAAGGTTGACCACCACATTGTAGCCAAGATCCAGTGCTTGCATGACGGATTTCTTTACACAAAAATCTAGCGCGAGACCACCGATCACTAGAGTATCAATCCCGTTGAATTTTAGAAATTCATGTGCGCCTGTCGTTTTAGTATCGGCAATATCATGGAAAAAAATACCGTAAGGGTGCGCGTCAGGATCCATGCCTTTATTAACTTGAAAATCGTAGTCCAACACGGGTGGTAAACCGTCTAGCAGTTCAGAACCTGTTGTGCCAAGCACACAATGGCGGTTCCATTTTATATCCACATTGGGTAGACCGACGGGTTCAAGCATGTTGGCTGGTGTTTCTGCATCCCATTTTGCTTTCGGTGGGTGCAAGTCACGGCTCACCAGTTTTAATAGGCCTTTGGCATGATTACTCAGAAGCTCCGGTACGATTTCCAACGCACCTGCAACGGGTAGTTCATTTGGACATAACTCACTAAAGCCTTTCTCTGGATCAACGTCGATCACTGCTGTAGTTTGATAGTTTACTCGAACAGTCATGGCAGACTCCTTGTCTGTCTGATTGCCTGCGTTTATCCACGCAAACAGTTTTGAAAAAAGGTTACTTCGTCGCTGGTCAGCGTATATACCATTGCGGGTTTTCCACCTTTGCCTTTGTTGGTAGAAGCGACTTTATTGGTGGGTTTTAGTACGCCTGAATCTATCAAGCGGCGCTTAATCGTCATTCGGCTAATATCAATACCAAACTCTTGATAAGCAGAAATGATGTCGGCAACCAAAAACTCTTTGTCTAATGCAAACAAAAGAACCGATGTGTATTCAATGGATGCACGAAGCTTCTGCCACGCTTTTTCAATGGTTTTTTGATGGTCAAACGCGAGGGTCTCTTCTCCATTGAGTATAGCCTGTAGCGAAAACCATTTAAGTTGGCACTCTGGTACACCTGCATTGTTGATTTGCTCTACATTGTTACGATCGACCAAGGCGTAGTGCGTAATGTTTAAGCTCCAGTCTTCTGGATCACGCTTGGGATCGCCGTCGATAAAAGCTTCACTAAAGTGACGAGGGTAAGTATGGATTTTCTCGCGGCAAATTCGGCGACGCGCCGCCTCAAAGTTTTCATCGGCCGGGCGTCCTCCTTCACTGGTTAAGTCTTTATCAAAGACAAATCCGCCCGGTAGTGCCCAGACTCCATGGTATGGCCGATTTGGATTTGAACGTTTAATCAACAACACTTCCAATCCCTTATCGGCACAGCCTGATAGCCTGAATGGAATAATGTCGACAGATACGATCATGGTTGGGTCCTAATATTGATTTGTAAGTAATCTAGCGCATAACAAGTGGTCAATCAATGGGTAAGTAACGAGTTGTGCGAAACGTTTTCGGTAGTGCTTCATAGTACGCCTTGAGTATAAATCTACGAATAAATCTGACTTATTCACAATCTGTGTGCGAATTCTAGACAGAAAAACCTTATAAAAATGAGTGGTTAGTAACAAAAGTTGACAAACTATAGATGGGTGTTTATTGTTTACGCAAATTAGTTAGTAACAAAAAGTTATATACCCAGGAAGGGCGTGTAGAAGGGCACCTAATGACCACCAAACTATTTTCTTCCCGCATCATTCAAAGCGCTTTGGATTTTGATGTCTACAAAGTCAATATGATGAGCGCAGTAACAGCGCTTTACCCTGATGCGATGGTGTCATACAAATTTATTGTGCGTAGCGAGGAAGATCTCTCTGAACTGCTACCAGAGGTAAAAGCAGAAGTTCTTAAACTGCAAGACATTCAATTTACGCAAGAAGAAATCGAATACATCAAGCGTGTCGCGCCTTACCTGAATCCTGACTTTGTTGATGCACTGCGCCATTTCCGTTTCAATCCACAAAGTGATGTCTCTTTCCACAATAAAGCCATGGCTGATGGCTCAAGCCAGTTACGCATTACTATCAATGGTTTGTGGCGAGATACTATTTTGTACGAAACGATCATCATGAGCATCGTGTCTGAAGTTCGTAGCCGTCAGCGTTGGTCAGATATCCCTGTAGCGCAATTTACCACCGTTTTAGAAGAGAAAGTTCGGTACCTAAAATCCGAACTAAAACGTCGTAACATCACTAACTTTAAGTTTTCTGATATGTCGACGCGTCGACGTTTTTCCTTTCAAGCTCAGCGCACCATGCTGGAGTTCTTGTGCCAGGAAGTGCCGGAATGTTTGACAGGAACAAGCAACTACCACTTAGCAAAAGAACTGAATTTGACGCCTATCGGTACCGTTGCTCATGAATGGTTTATGGGCCATCAAGCTCTGGTGAATGTGCGAGATTCGCAAAAAGTGGCTTTGCAACGTTGGCAAAAAATGTTTAACGGTGCACTAGGTATTGCACTGACCGACACGATTGGTATTGATGCCTTCCTTAAAGACTTTGATGAAGAGCTAAGTAATGCGTATTTCGGTGTACGTCACGATAGTGGTTGCCCTTATAGCTGGGGTGAAAAAATGATTGCACACTACCAGTCGCTTAATATAGACCCATTAACAAAAACACTGGTGTTTACCGACGGACTTAACTTCGAACAAGCGTTAGATATTTGCGAGTACTTCCAAGGACGTATTCAGGTGAGTTTTGGTATCGGTACTTTTCTTGCGAACGATATGGGTGATTATGTCAATAAAGAGGGTGAAGCCTACCAGCCACTTTCTATCGTGATCAAAATGGTCACGTGCAATGGTTCACCAGTTGCAAAAATCAGTGACGAACCTGAGAAAGCCATGTGTGAAGATATCTTCTTTTTGATGAACCTCAAGCGCCGCTTCGAGCAACCTCTTGATTTAAATGAGTGTCGTAAACTGATTGATCGTCTAGAAACTGAAGGTCAAAACTATCTCATCGACGCGTAGGCGTTATCCTCCCATCCTTGATAAGCACCCTCTATCGTTACGACAAATTTATATAGACAAACGTAGAGGGTGATTTCGTTATAGTAATATTCAGAAGTAACCAGATACAGCGTAGGAAAGCACTCGAAAATGAGGTTGTTTTTTTTGATGTGCTATGTGCCTATGATTGGTGTAAATCGATACGTTACAGCATCGTGGAGGGTGTATTTTCATCAGACACTAAACTCAGTCTAATCACGTAGTTTATTCCCATGTACCATGAGGTCACTCGGGTATAGACGTCTATCTGCTTTTATGACTTTGGGCTTCGCGTAATTGCTTGAATCAGGAGTCAAAATGAACCTAGTAGTACATTTGCAAAAGAAAGCGATCCGAAAATATGGCTATGAGATGGCAACTCGGCAGGCATGGAAATGTGGCATCAAGGCAAATCTTGTTAAGCGCGTGATCGGCCTTTTTAAAGGACAAATTGTTTGTGTGGTTGAAGGCTGTCGCGCAGAGTTTTCTTCTCCTCTTAATAACCCCCTTCACGAAGATGACAAGCAAGGGCGATATGTGTTTGTTGGCGGTGTATGCTGGGAACCAAACAACATTATTGCTCCTGGCTTTCCTGATTTTATGTTTATGCATGTGCGTAACCTGAGTCACCGTCATAAGTATTTAACCGACGACGAACTGTTTTTAAGCTTGGCTTAAAAATAAGCCTCATAGGTTAATCAAGCCTAATCATAATCAGTAATGATACGGTTTTAGCTCAGTTGACATTCTGTTGAGTGTTTCTTGACGTACCTTTTATAAAACAGTGTTTCTTTACTCGTTAATGACAGAGGGTTTGTTTTCGCCTGATGTGATTTCCTAATTGCGATTTACTATACCGCTCATCAAAGCAAACCATACTGGGATGTAAATCATGAATATGAAATCTATCGCAATTGCAACGGCAGTTGTTGCTGTACTAGCAGGCTGTAAAGACAAAACGCCACCAGCTCCAACCCAAGCAAACATTACTTTGGTTGAAGCGGTGACTGAAACTGTGAAAAATCCACACCAAGTATGTAAAGACGTGGTAGTAACGGAGCAAGTTGCTCCTACGGATGATAATAAAATAATTGGTACGGTCGGCGGCGCAGCAGCTGGCGCGGCATTGGGTAACCAAATCGGTGGCGGCTCAGGTAAAGTGATTGCAACTGCAGCTGGTACGATTGCTGGTGCATTAACGGGTCGTAAGATTCAGGAGAACGTGCAACAAGGCGATGTAGTGACAACGACGAAAAAGCAGTGCCACACAGAATACACAACATCTGAAAAAGTAGTGGGTTACGATGTCACTTATGAAGTTTCAGGTGCGCCAACGACGGTTCGCTTAGAGAGCAAGCCTGCGACAAAAACGTTCCCAATTCAAGATGGCAAAGTTGTTCTTCCGCAATAACTAGCTCCTCAACCGAAGTAATTAACAAGCCCTTTTATCTTTGAGATGAAAGGGCTTTTTCACATAAGCGGTGTTTTCATCTATTTTCCCGCGGGAATGTGCAGCCAGAATTACCAGCTAATTTCAGCGTTCGATACAATCACTTTTCGAAAAGTACGAACGGAAAAAACATGGAAGATTTTTACCTGACCGATCGCGGTTTAGCTGGTTATTTCGAAGCGCAATGGTTCGACAAGTTCATCGAAGATAAGCAGATTGAGACGATAAACAGTCGCTCAAAACAAGTCCCACTCTCTTTTTTGTCATCACCACATTGTTCCCAAGTCGCTGACTTTATTGCGCAGACGGCACTCGAGAGCGGCGTTCAGCCGTGTTCCCTACTTGAGGTTGGGGCGGCGCTGGGAAGAAACTATTATGAGTTAGTGCAACGCTTACCTAGCCTTAAAGAAGCGACGCTGGTTGAGCCTTCAAATAGGTTAATGGATGGTTTTAAGCAGCTTTTAATAGAAGAACAACGGGTCGAGTTAACTTATCTGCACGATGTGAACACCATAAACACGTTAGAAGTAGAGAATAGAGATATCGTGCAAAAATGTGCTCATGTTGATTTGACGCTAATTAATCAGCCTTTTGAGCTCGATACTCTCCAATCTCGCTTTGATTTAGTCGTATGTTTAAATGTGATTGATCAATGTGAGTCGCCACTTAGCGTGATCAACGCTCTAAAAGAAGCCACCAAGGTTGGCGGGCTGATGGTTGTCTCTTGCACTTATCAGTGGAACGCGAAACACATCAAAAATGAAGAAGAAGCGGTCGATGATATAAAAGCGTACTTTGCTGAAGGTTGGCGTTTAGTATCGGAAGCCGATCATGAATATCGCATCCGGTTTAATGATCGTTTTGCAAGGCAGTTTTTATCTCATGTGGTCGCTTACATCAGAATGGATTAGAGCCACAGAAAAAAACCGAGTACTTACGACTCGGTTTTTTTAGTCTTTGAGATAGAGCGCGATTTTAAGTAACGTGCGCCTCTTGTTGCTCTCGCTCTTGTTGAGCTTGCAGCTTTTTCTTGCGACGTTCTCGTTTAGAAAGCCAAACCAGCGGCACAACAATCATTATTGTTCCTATCGCCATAAATATGTCTGGCACTTCTCCAAACCAGATTAATCCCACAAACACGGCACCAATTAAACCACTGTATTCAGCGCTGGCAATTTTGTTGCTATCAATCGAGCGGTAAGCGATCACACATGTTGCCGCATAAATCATGATGAACAAACTTGAGCCAGCAGCGACAGGGAAAGCACTCCAGTCCCAAGGTTCCGCTTCGATCAGAACAAGTAAGAAAGCCACGGGAATACCTGCCAAGTTTGTCATCAATAACGTTTGCATGACAGATTGATTTTTTGGCAGTTTTCGAATGAGCAAGTTATTGATTGCCAGGGTAATAGCCACAACTAAAGCCGAAATCGCTGCCCAGTCGATTTGATCTGGACGAATGATGACCAACACACCAGCAAAGCCCATGATCGCAGCCGCGACCGATTGTTTAGACAGCTGTTCGCCAAAAAATATCGCGGCAAGCGGCAGCATGATTAATGGCGCGGCGTAGAAGATTGCGTTCGCAGTTGCGAGCGGTAAAGATGAAATCGCCAAAACCATAAATATAGCACCAAGCAACCACACGTGAGCGCGGACAGCATGCCATTTAAATCCTTCAAGAAAATGAGTCTTTTTTGTCAGCAAGCAGACAGGCAGTAGGAAAAGCACTGCGGAAATTTGTCGGAAAAAGACAAACTGAAAAATAGGCACTTCATTTCCGACACTTTTAATTAAAGAGTCCGAAAGCACCGCAATGAGATTCCCAACAATTAATAGCAGCATAGCTGCGCCGACCGATGTAACTTTCACTTATTTCCTCTCCTCTTTCTTTGCCAAAGAGTAGGTGATGTCATAGGATGAAGTGAAGTGATATTTATTAGTTTAAGTATGAGATTTTTAGATAATGAAATTGCCACCACTCAGAGCGGTTCACTGTTTTGAATCTGTCGCTCGAAACTCTAGCTTTTCGCTTGCGGCTGAAGAGCTCAATGTGACGCAAAGTGCCGTTAGTCATCAGATACGATTATTGGAAGATTATTTGGGCGAGTCATTATTTATTCGTCAAGGAAGAAAGCTCTCTTTATCGGATACTGGTGCTCGTTATTTAGAGGATATTAGCCCGGCAATTAGCTCTATTGCGATGGCCAGCCAAAAGGTGAGAGAAGGGGACAAAGGCAGCATACGTTTAGCGATTTATAGCTCGCTTGCCGTAAAGTGGCTTATTCCGCGTTTGTCTGATTTTAAGCGGTTACATCCGGAAATCGATCTGACACTCAATATGGTTGTTGGTGATCCTGAGCAGACAGATAGCGTTGGTGATTGCTTTATCACGGTAGAGAAGCCAAAGCGCAACTATATGTCGGTGAAGTTATACGCGGAAACGCTGTATCCGGTATGCAGCCATAAAATTTGGAAAGAGTTACAAGATCAACCCATTCCAGAAGCGCTTTGGCGATATCCTATTTTGTCGACAGATTCTATTTATCGTGAGAGAGGAAAAGACTGGGCAGAGTGGTGCAGAGCGGGTGGTTACACTTTGCCAAAAGATGTCGATGTTCAACATTTTAGTCATATGTTGTTGGCAATTGAGGCTGCACGTTATGACCAAGGCATCGCATTTGCGAATGATTTTATGCTCAATGAAAGAGATAAAGCGCATGATTTGGTGTATATCCCTTCTCATGGATTAGAGACGGGGGACAGCTTTTATTTTATTCATAAAAAGAGCCGAGCCAAGCAGGCGGAAATTATCAAACTCACTAATTGGTTGAAGCAACAGTGCTTGTAAAATGACTAAATTGTCATAATTAAGAAATAAAGTGGCAAAGTTGTGTTTAAATATTTCATGTTTTATTGAGTTTTTATTCATTAACATCAATTTGGTTTTGAAACCGAGTGAAATGGATAGCATGACGTGCTTAAGGATGGGCAAAACACAACCTCAATAATTAACAGGCAGTGAAATACAATGTTTAAAAAAACATGGCTAATGACAGCCCTTCTAGCAACATGTTCTGTTGCAAACGCAGCTCCTTACGTTGGTGCATCGGTAGGTCAAGCATCGTTTGGTGATGTTAATGGCTCTATCAATGGTGGTGGTACTAACGCTAGCACTAAACTTAAACTTGAAGATGACTCAAGCCTTTCAGGCAAAGTATTCGGTGGTTACAAATTCAACGAATACATTTCTCTAGAAGCAGCCATTGGTGGCTACGATGCTTTAGACGGCAAAGTTGTTACTGTTGGTGATATGAAGTATTTATCGATTCAACCAAAAGCGACTCTACCTATTGGTGATCGTTTCAACCTTTTTGCTAAAGCTGGTCTTTCTTACTTCAATGCTGAATTCAAAATTAGCAACTCTGTGATTGACGGTAGCGCAGGCCATACCACCATTTCTGACAGCACTGTGACAGGCATGTACGGTTTAGGCGCAGAGTTCGCTATTACAGAAAACTTTGCTCTACAAGTTGAATGGGAATACATGATGCCTGAGCTAGACATTGCGAAATTTGGTAATGAAAAAGTAACGGTTGATGCTGACATCAACGTGTTCTCTGTAGGTATGAGTTACCGTTTCTAAGAATACTTATTCAAGTTACCTCTTGGCTTAGTACACGTTTTTGACTTCTGTTGGTCGAGCTGAGTCCAAGCTTTGAATATGTTTAGATATAGCACAGGAAGTTTAGTTGCTAAGCGTCCTGTGCTATTTTTTTGCTTTGGAATAACTCTTAGGAATCTTTGTGAACGATGTCAATCTTAGGTATCTGGATCTACTGTTAAAGCACTTTGAACCTCATCAATATCACTTCGTTACGCTGTCTGAGCTTGAAGTGGTAATTTGTACGTCAAGGCGCAATGTTTCTATTGTGATGAAAAAGCTTGCCTCTTACGGTTGGGTAGATTGGAAACCTGCAATTGGCAGAAGTAACGCTAGTCGTCTGAATATTACTATTTCCCTTCAACAAGCGATGACCGAATTTTTGGTTGAGGAGCTTGGTCGGGGAAGAATGAACTCGATAACAAAACTTATCGATTGGTTCGGCCAAAGTGCTGTCAGGGCGCTGACGATTGCCTCTGAAAAAGTGAACCAGTTGAATGAGTCAAATAACGCTATTTTGATCTCCTCTTATCCTTGGGTGTCTAAGGTCGATCCTGCGAACACTTATCGTCATACTGAACTGCATGTGGCGAAAAGTGTTTATGATGTTTTGCTGACTCAAAATTCCAATGGTGGCATTGAGCCTTCGCTAGCACATGAGTGGAAAATGGAAGGCAATGTGATGACGTTATGGTTGAGACCTGGAATATATCGTCACGATGGCGAACTTCTCAGCATACAAGATGTTGTTTGGAGCATAGAAAGACTTAAGGAAATAAAAGGACCAGTACACGAGCTCTGGCAATGTATTGACAGTGTGATTGCCGAAACATCGAGCTGCTTAAAAATTACATTGAAACATCCGAACATGTTTTTTCCATACATGCTAGCCACTCCTCACGCTTCTATTCTTTGTCGAGATGTTGTTTCTTTCGGTTCTGGTTATTCTTACCACATAGGCACCGGACCATTTAAAATCAGTGGTTGGAACCAAGAGAGTATGCTTCTTCAAGCACACAAAGAATATTTTTCAGCACGCGCGTTGTTGGACCAAATTACGCTGTCTCATGGTAATGTTAAGACCTTGAATATGTTGAGTTTTAACCAAACCTCTGATCACGTTGAAGTGGAAAAAATCAGCGCATTTTCATATTTGACCTATCGGCAGCGCGCGGACTCTAATCTCGCAAAAGAAGACTGGCATCAACTCGCCGATTACATCAATGCGCAAAAGAGAATCTATGAGGCGCAAAGTGCCGTTGACAGCATTCAGTTAGCGACTCAAGAGAAAGATTTACTAATAGCAGAGGCTGTTGTGACGCCTAAGCTACAAGGTAAAGTAGCGCTAGCCGAGCCAATCTGGACGATACCAAGTTTAATTCGTCACTCTGAGTGGTTGCACCGAGTGATTCGGGCGACGGGATTAGAGCTAGAGATCGTCATTATTGATGACATTAGTTTTCCTGAAGTCGTATCACATCGAGCGGACTTGCTCCTAATTGAAGAAGTCATGGAAGCGCCGTTTGAGTATGGCGTATTTGAGTGGCTATCGATAGCAACAGGTTTGCGTTTTAGTTTTGATCAAAGCCAGATGTTGATCCATCGAGAAAACCTTCGCGAAGCCATGACAAATGCTCAATCTTTACAATCTCTTTTAGGCGTAGAAAAAGCGTTACGAGAGCAGTACCTTTATTTGCCTTTATTTGTTGGCTATGAAGAGGTGACAAAAACACAGCAAGTGCGCGGTGTTCAGGTGAAAAATACGGGTTATAGCGATTTGCATCGTCTCTGGATCGCTCACTCTAACTAGCATATTTCGATACGGTGAGCATAGAGTATGAATACATAAAGCCATCGCAATGATGGCTTTATGTGGAATGTAGAGTTAGAAGTTGTACGACACACTCGCACCAACAACCCATTGATTTGCACTATCAACAATCGAGGAATCGCTGATACCGCTGCCTAGGCGAGCGTATTGTGTCATTTGGCTCACTTGCCAGTTATCGTTGATTGGCATGACTAGCTTGTAGCCTAAACCATAGCTTACTGTTGAATCACCTTTGTACGCTTTGCGGTTTGCATTTGCTTCGCGTTGTTTTACGCCAAAGTAGTAATCTACGTAGTCTTCACTTTGATAAGTTAGGTTAGCAAAAGGAACAAAATCAACACTACCGAAGTTCATAATGTGGAAGTAAGTCGCGCCCGCTAAGTAACCTTTGTAAGCACCACTGATATCATGTTGAAGGTATGTTGAAATCACATTGTGTTGATCTAACGTAAAGTCAGTGTTCAAACCTAAATCGACAGCAAAGCGACGTTTATCCGTGCCTTTCAGGCTCTTTGCAATATCACCGTCACGCATGACACCACTGCCAACAAGGTAAGCACTCATGTTGATTAATTCATTGGTGTTACCGAAGAAGCGGTAGTTAATGCCACTTAGATCGGCGTTAAAGTCGTCACCATGGTAACCGCCATTTAGAATTGGAGCTGTATTGTATTTTTGATCTTTGAAAAGATCGCTGCCATGAGCCACTCCGACTTCCGCGTTCCAGCCACCTTCATTGTTGTAGATGTTACCGTTACGAATATAAGTATCACCAGCAACCGCTGAACCAGCAGCAGTCAGAGTTAGTAGTGCAATTAATGTCTTTTTCATCATTTTTCCGAGTTGTTCTGATTTGTTTTGAACACTGTACAAAATGAAGTTGTAAGCCTCTATCAGCAAAGCGTATGGAAATGTAATGAACCATCAGGATAAGAAGCGGAATGTAAGATCAGAGGAGGAAGATAAGAAAGGCAACCGCCGTCGATGGAAAGAAAAATCCGAGCTGGGGTAGCTCGGATTTAGATTATTTATCAGGTATCGATACGAACTTATTGTTGTTTCGTTAAGTTGTATAACGGTGCTAGGTCACCTGTTACTTTTTCGCCATTCATGTCTAGCTTCATAAGTACATTTTCACCAACAAAGTATTGGTTTGGCGCATCTTCGTTTGTCAACGTTACGATGCTGCCGTTTGCATCCCAAGTGAATTGGCCTTCAGACTTTGACTGACCGTCTTGTTTGTCTTGGTAGCTTTCTTCAAGTACGTAAGTGCCATCTTGATTTAGTGTGATGGTCATGTCGATACCTGAACAATCCGCACATGGAAGCGTACCTTTGTATGTGCCGTTCCAGTCCAGGGCATTTTGTGCGTTATGCTCAGAGTCTACAAATGTTTCTTCAGTGATGACTTGTTCTTCTGCTACTGGCAGCGTGTCAATTGTCTCTGTAGTAACTTCTGCGCTAGTAGTGACTTCAGTTTCCGTCGCTTGAGGTACTTCAACTGCGCTTGTTTCGGCAGGTTTCTCATCTTGACAGCCTGCAAGAATGATTACCGCGCCTGTTAGTGCCAACATTGTTTTTTTCATTTTATCCCTCTTTAAATCAAGATTTTGTATGAGAGTAATAGTAGACATTTATCAGGTATTTGCGTCATCAAAAAGCAATAGAATGATCTATCTATGTCAATAAAACCGAATATGAGCGTGAAATTGTCAGGAAAATCAGAACAATGTAAATGTTGATTGGGATATCAAGCTTGAGTCTACAAATAAATATCTAGAGGGGCAGAGATAGTGAAAACAGCCCACATTGCTGTGAGCTGTTTTATTAAATCAGTTAAGAGGCCTTATCGATGTTTGAACGTGAGGTGCTTCGTTTTGTGCTGTCTTCATCAGCGAATAAACCAGCAACAGTACGACGCTCTAATTCACCTTTCAAATGGCCATGCTCATCGACAACGGGCAGTGAGTATTCGCACGACATGGTTTCAGTCAATATTTGCTCAATGGCTGAATGGGGAGAGATGATAGGCACTTCTTCATAGATATCATCATCCCAGCTTGGGGTTTGAGTTAACTTCGTCGCGTCTAGTAACCCTTGTTGCGTTATCACGCCTTGATAGCCTGCATCGGTCACATGATAAGCATAATCACGTTTAACACGTTTCATCTCACTGAGCGCTTCTTCAATGGTTTTAGCGGCAATGCGATATGAAGGTGGCTGCATCACAGTCTCAACCGTCAATGCTCGCGCTCTATTGACGTCTTTTACAAAGGCTTCAACGTACTCATCGGCAGGATGCAGCAATATTTCGTCTGGTGAACCTTGTTGGACAAGCTCACCGTCTTTAAGGATCGCAATGCGATCGCCAAGGCGCAATGCTTCATCTAAGTCGTGAGTAATAAAAACAATCGTTTTGTGTAACTGCTGTTGCAGTTCTATTAACTGATCCTGCATTTCGCTCCGAATCAGAGGGTCCAACGCTGAAAATGCCTCGTCCATTAACAATATTTCGGCGTTGGTTGCCAATGCTCGCGCGAGGCCTACGCGTTGCTGCTGACCACCTGATAGCTGAGCTGGGTATTGGTTCTCATAACCCGTTAATCCAACGGTATCCAACCATTCGTTTGCTTTTGATAAGCGCGCTTCTTTACTTATTCCTTGAATTTCCAAACCGTAAGCGATGTTGTCGATAACAGTGCGATGGGGCAATAAGCCAAAACGTTGAAACACCATCGACATCTTATGACGACGAAACTGCTCTAACTCCTTGTTAGAAAGCTGCATGACATCTACCCCTTCCACCAAAATCTGTCCCATGGTTGGATCGATTAGGCGATTGAAGTGGCGAATCATGGTGGACTTTCCTGAACCGGATAAACCCATGATGACGAAAATCTCGCCCTTTTTAATTTGGAGGTTGATGTCTTTTAGCCCGACCGTGTGGCCCGTTTCCGCCAACACGTGTTCTTTACTATGTCCCAACTTGACGCGCTCAATCACGCTGTTGGGTTTGGGGCCGAAGATTTTATACAGACCGCTGATTTCGATAAGTGGACTAGTCATGCTTTAAATCTCCTAGATGGGCTTGAGTGCGTTTCGCATACGCTTGTGAAGCGCGGTCGAAAAGAATCGCTAGAGCGACAATGGCTAGACCATTTAAAAGACCAAGAGTGAAATATTGATTGGTAATCGACTTAAGAACGGGCTGGCCCAAACCTTTTACCCCAATCATCGATGCGATGACGACCATCGACAGTGCCATCATGATCGTTTGGTTGATTCCTGCCATGATGGTTGGCATTGCGAGCGGAAGTTGGACCCCAAAAAGTCGCTGTTTACTGCTGGCTCCAAATGCAGTTGCTGCTTCCAACACTTCTTTATCCACCAAACGAATACCCAAATTAGTTAAACGAATAACAGGTGGAATCGCGTAGATTACTACTGCGATGAGGCCAGGAATTTTGCCGATCCCGAGTAACATAACAACTGGGATGAGGTACACAAATGCCGGCATGGTCTGCATGACGTCGAGTAATGGTGTCACAACTGACTGAATACGATTAGAGCGCGCCATAGCGATGCCGATTGGGATCCCGAGTGTGATTGCCAGCATGGTACACACCGTGATAATACTGAGCGTGCGCATTGTGTCTTCCCACATGCCGAAGTAGCCAATCAGGATAAGTGAGCCAAAACATGCGATAGCCAGTTTCCAAGAGCGACTAGCGGCATAAACGAGGGCGGTGCAGACGCCTAAAACAACGACCCAAGGCGTTGAAATAAGCAGTTTTTCAAACCAGACAAGAAATGAAAGGAGCGGATCAAAGAGAGACTCGATAAGTTCACCATATTCACGAGAGAAATCTCGGTAGGCGCCATCGAGTGTTTTGCGAATCGCTCTAAGATCAGAGCGATCCATTTCTGGGAATTCGCTGAGCCAATTCGAGTCAGACATATTTACTTCCTTTTCTGATATATCTAGGTGCCCTCAAGAGATGTGATTCAGCAAGAATGGCTGGGATCGTAGACCAAGTAATGATTGGTGGTTCGATAGGTCCTCCATCTATTGTTTTACCCTTTAGGCTCATTTCAATGCGGTCGACCTGCACTTTATAGTTACTTAGGTAGACACCCTTTTAATAAAATAATCATTAGTGTTCAAATGAATGATTTGATCGGATTATAGTTTTTCTTCTCCAATAAAATGAATACATTAGCGCGTATTTGTATGAAAAGTCTGCGCAAACTAACGTTTTTATTATCTAGATAATTAGAATTGATCTTTTTGCTCGTTTGTCACCAAAGTTTGTCAATTCTTAGATATCTAATTAATCCTGATGTCTTACGTATTTATCGTGTCGATTTTTGCAAACTTAGTTTATTGGCATATGCTAAAAATGTTATTGGCATATGCCAGTTTAAGGCGTAATTTGACCCTGTGTTTTCGAGGGATAATGATGGCAAGACCAAAGATAGAAAGACGAATATGCGGACGTGCTGCACACCATTGTTTCAAACCCAATGGCGTGCCATTTCATCAGTTGGAGCAAGTCGCCATATTACCAGAAGAGCTAGAAGCACTGCGTTTGGCCGATTTAGAGGGTCTTAGCCAGCAGCAAGCTGCTGAACAGATGGGCGTCTCTAGACAAACTTTTGGTAACACAGTAAAAAGTGCAAGATTGAAAGTCGCAAAAAGTTTAGTTGAAGGTCATGCATTAGTTTTTCCGGATGAGGAGTCAAACTTATGATTTATGCTATTCCTAATGATGGTGAGCGGGTGGCAAACCACTTTGTTAAAGCACCATATATTGCTATTTATTCTGATACTGACGGTATGCTGAAAAACTTAGCGAACATTGCTTCGATGCCACAAGCAGGTTGCAATGCGAAGTCTCAGTTAATTCAGTCTCTGCAAGAGTACAATGTGGATGCTGTACTTGTACGAAATATCGGTGAACGCGCACTAGCCAAATTACTTCGTAGTGGCACGCAAGTATTCAGGCTTTCTACCCGTAGCTCATTGGAAGATGTACTTGCGGTTCCAAGAGAGCCTCTCATTGAGCCGTCTCAAGGTCGTCCCTCAAACAATCATAAGAAAAGTGCTCACAAGCCAAAAGGCGGTTGCGGTTCCTGTGGTTGTGGTGGCAAAAAATCCAAACCCTCCTTGCTGACAAGACCGAAAGCACCAACAGGGCTACTTAAAGTGACATCTCGCCCTGCTATACTTAGGCTAAAGACGATGGCTAATAAGGCAGGTTAATATGGTTTGGTTATTTACCTTTCTTGGTTTTCTCGCAATCATTTTGTTGATGTCGCTTGGCGTCATTTTCCACAACAAGCGTATTCAAGGGAGTTGTGGCGGATTGAATAATGTCGGTGTTGATAAGGTGTGCAATTGTGAAACCTCTTGTGCAGAGCCTGAAAGACGTTTGTATCAAATATCCGAACCTAACTCGTCATCTGAGCGCTAAGATCTTTTGCCCATTTCGGTAAGGTGTGTTTAAACCAGTCAATGTATTTACTGGTCTGTGGGTTCTGTCTCGAGACCAGTATGTTCACCACTTCTACCACCATCCACGTTTTAGCTACTGCAATCGTTCTTGCCAAATTACTCGCATCGCCTTGATTTGCAGTCTTGGTATAGGTATGCGCCACATCAAGATAATCTTCGAATGTGCCCATGCCTTTGACTAGTGGCGCTAAATCTATCGCGATATGCCCTGTCGAAAAACGTTCCCAGTCGAACAGCACCAAATCGCCATTATCTCGTCGCCCCCAGTTCCCGGCATTGGTGTCTCCAGAGATCAAATTTTTGGCGTTGAAAAGCGGGCCGGATTGCTCTTGTAGCTGATAAAAGAACCGCTCTGTTTTTGCGTCTAGTTTGAGCGTGCTTAAAGCTTGGGAAGTGGCTGGTTGTGTCCACTGATGAGGATGATAAACACCATTTGATGTCGGAGATAGTCTATGTATTTTAGCTAGTTGTTCTATCACGCGCGGCTCTTCAAGCAGGAATTCTTGATTGACAGAGTGCGGAATATACTCGATTCGCAACGTATTTTGTTGGTGATCGTAATCAATGAGCTCAGGTGCAAGAATGCCAAGTTCATTGAATGGTTTAGCCTGGTGTTGATAAAAAGCGACCTCAACCTGTTCTACCTGCTGCTTTTCAATGAATGAAATGCCGTGTTTTTCTACCAGATAAACTTTGGCACTGCCCATCTGGTTAAGCTCTTGCTTTGACATGAAACATCCTGTCTTTTGATGGTGGAATCTTCACTTATCTTAAACGCGAAAGGTGTGCGCACCAAGAATACTTAAAGAGAACATTGAAACAAAATAATGCAATGGTTTGAGTATAAAATTGTCGCTAGTGTCTAAATTTTACACAGAGGCTTTTACGCATCGCTAACCACGTTCTACGCTTAATGTTCGATTTAAACAAGGAGAACCACTATGGCTGTAATAAAGCAGGATATTCCAAATCGTGTAACGGTTTATCATGACAATATCGATCAAGAACAAGAGCTGAAAAATGCGATGCTGCCAGAGAAACCGCGCTACTTTAACGGTGCTCCGACTTACAAAGCGAACAGCATCGAAGAGTTTGAAAACAAAATCAGTCAGATCGGTTTGTCTCTCGATAAATAAATTTTAATTTACCTAAAAGCGCCCTCATTTTGAGGGCGCTTTTTTATTTGATTGATTTGAATCTTAGGGAATTAACCTTGTTGAGCACTGCCTTGGCAGACTTGTTTTTGCACTGCTGGTGGCGCGGGCTCGTAATGGCTTAAAGTCATACTAAAACTGCCTTCACCACCCGTGATAGCTCGCAATCGACGAGCGTAATCTTGCAACTCGTTTACTGGCGATTTGGCTTTCAACAACGTGAATTGGCTATCAATCGGTTCGGTGCCTTCTATTAATCCTCGATTACCTGACAAATCCCCAGACACGTCACCGACGTTTGTGGTTGGGACGTGTAACTCCATTTGGACAATGGGCTCCAGCACAATAGGATCAGCGTTGTTGATCGCATCTAAAAAGGCTTTCTTACCTGCGATGACAAACGCAATTTCTTTCGAATCGACGGAGTGATATTTACCGTCATAAACGGTGACTTCCACATCCTTAATTGGGTTGCCAGAAATCGCCCCTTCTTCGAGTGCTTGTAAAATACCTTTTTCGACCGCGGGAATAAGCGCGGTTGGAATGGCGCCACCCACCACTTTGTTGATGAACTTAAATCCTGCGCCGCGCTCGAGTGGGCGAACCTTCAATTGCACTTCACCAAACTGGCCTGCACCGCCACTTTGTTTTTTGTGTCGATAATGCCCTTCTGCAGGTTTGGTGATGGTTTCAAAGTATTCGACGCTTGGTTGGCAGGTTTCGACGTCCAGTTTGTACACGTTAGCCATCTTTTCTAATGCGACTTTGAGGTGAAACTCCCCTTGGCCGCTGATGATGGTTTCGTTGGTGCGAGCGCGATGTTCGATGCGCAGCGAAGGATCTTCGCTGGCGATTTTATTCAGTACATCGCCTAATTTTTGCTCATCTCCACGCTTAAGAGGCTTCAAGCACAAAGAATACATGGAGTCAGGAAGGTCTAACGTCTTGAGCTGAACACCATCTTCTTCGTGAGAGTCATGAACGATTGAATCGAATTCGAGATCATCCACTTTGGCTAAAACGCAGAAGTCGCCTGCAAGCGCACGAGGGATCTCGGTTCTATCTTTGCCCTGCAGTTGATATAAGTGCCCAACTTTAAATGCCTTATTGCTTTCGCCAATATAAAGCTGGCTGCCCGCATTGATTTCACCCTGATACACACGTAAGTAGGCAAGTTTTCCCATATATGGGTCGACGCTGACTTTGTACACGTGTGCGACGGTGTGCTCTAAGGTTTCGCAATTTACTTTGATTTTTTTGCCGTTCTTTTCCAATAGAGGAGGGTTACCTTCGTTTGGCATGGGCATGATCTCCGCCAAGGTACGAAGCAGAAGCTCGACGCCCGCGCCGGTTTGTGCTGAGACAAAACAGACCGGAATCACATGTCCAGTTCTCAGTGCTTCTTCAAACGGATCATGCAGTTGCTCTGCGGTGAGTTCGGAACCTTGTTCCAGATACAGTTCCATCAGTTCTTCATCGACTTCGATAACTTGGTCAATCAAGGTCTCATGAGCTTCATCTACCGTTGCAAGTAAGGTTTCTCGTCCCAATTCTGGTTCGAAATAGCAGTCAACTACAGATTCCCCGTCAGCCGAAGGTAAGTTGATCGGTAAGCAGTGGTCCCCAAAATGCTCAACGATGTTCTCCATCAATCTCTCTAACTGATGACCGTGGTTATCGAGCTTATTGATGATGATCATCTGACATTTTTGCTGCTCTTTAGCAAAGGTAAATAAGCGATCGGAAGTTTGGTTTAGTGGTGTTTGAGGGTCGATGACAAGGGCGGATGTTTCAACGGCAGGAAAGACGCTGATCGTACGGCCAAGTAACTCGTTTTGTCCCGGAGTGTCGATGATATTGAGCCGATGTTTATTCCAGCGCAGTGCGACTGGCGTTGCTTCAATGCTGTGTTGATATTGGATGGATTGAGGGTCGAAGTCGGTAACGGTATCGCCTTTTTCTACGCTGCCTAAATGGTGAGTGGCATCGCAGGTGAAGAGCAGTTTTTCTATCAGCGTGGTTTTACCGGTCCCGGTTTGGCCGACGAAAGCGATATTGCGTATTTTGTTTATAGGCATAGAGCCTCCTTGCAAGATGGCGTGAAAAACCTACGAATTGCTAGGAAGTGGGTTGTTAGAGAAACCCACGCACTGCATTGGAGTAGGGCGGGATTACCGCCTATTCGTCTTCCATGTCATTTTCCGGATGACTCGATGCATAAGACCACCTTCTTGGACTACTGTAATCTTAGCATGCCGTAATAACCGTATAATTTATGTGACTTATTTCATGATGGGGCTGATTGTTTTTTAATCGAGATCATAAACTCAGAGGTTCTGACTTTTCGATCAAAACCTCTGGATTGTTTAGGCTATTTGGAAAGAACGATTTCGCCGTCGCGATAAACTAAGCTCGGCGTTATATCTTGTCCGAGCAACACCGGGCCATCAACATCGACAACGCTCGCCTGAGCAGCAATGGGTAACGCAGCACGCATCGCCAGCGACGTCCCCAACATACAACCGGACATGAGGCTAAAACCGAGTTTTTTTGCATCGTCGGCCAGCAATAATGCTTCACTGAGCCCGCCCGTTTTATCTAGCTTAATATTCACCATTTCATATTTGCCAAGCAGTTGATGCAATTGCTCTCTGGTGTGACAACTTTCATCGGCGCAAAGTGGAATGGGGTGCGGAATGCTAGCGAGTACGTCGTCGCAGTCTTGTGGCAACGGTTGCTCGATCATGGTGATATTAAACGGTTCGAGTTGATCAAATACCGTCGCGATGTCGAGGTTTCGCCACGCTTCATTCGCATCTAAGACAATTTGTGCGTGCGGCGAGGCGTCACGTACTGCTGCAACGCGCTCAATCACGTGTTCACCATCCAGTTTTACCTTAAGCAGTTTTGCGCCTTGGCTAAGGTAAGCTTGCGCCTGTTTTGCCATCGCTTGCGGCGTGTCGATAGAAACCGTCATCGCCGTCACAATCGCCTCGGGTAACGTAAAGAGGTCGTGAACCTGCTGCTTGTGGCTCAAAAGCGCAAGAAGATGCCAAAGCGCGCAATCCAATGCATTTCTTGCCGCTCCTGCGGGCAATAACGATTGAAGCTGGCTTTTGAGAGCCATGACATCAGCTTCGCCTTTGGCATACAAACTTTGCAGTTCATGCGCGGCGTGAGAAATCGCCTTAATTACCGATTCAACTGATTCACCATAACGAGGGTATGGCGTGCATTCTCCTTGGGCGATCATGCCTCGATGTTCAATTGTCACGCGGACTACGTGGCACTCTGTCCGACTGCCGCGAGAGATGCGAAATGGTGTCGCCATAGCAATCGTGACGGGTTCTACATGAATTTTCATCTCACTAGTTTTCCCTAAACCGCAGTTATTTTCTAAACCGTAAATGTTTCTTAAATAGTAAGGATCTTATCTGCAACCGCATTAACGCCAAAACGCACAGGGTCGGTGACGGGCACCTGATATTTGTCGCTCCAATCCTGGCATAACTGGACAGCATCTTCTTCGCTGATCGCCGAAGTGTTTAAGCAAATACCCACTAATTGAGCTTTTGGATTTGTTAGGCGAGCAGCGGCCAGATTCGCTTCTATCGTTTGTTCAATGGTTGGCAAGCTCGCATGTGGTAAGTTGCGGATGTGTGGGCGACCAATCTCATGGCACAGTACCAGAGCGTCCGCTTGTGCGCCGTGAAGTAAGCCCAAACTTACGCCAGAAAACGAAGGGTTAAATAACGAACCTTGCCCTTCGATGATGTCCCAATCGTGGTCGGTGAAGTCGGGGCTGATCGCTTCTACTGCGCCGGAGATAAAATCGGCAACTACGGCATCAATTGAAATGCCACTGCCTGCGATGAGAATTCCCGTTTGACCCGTTGCTTTGAACTCTGCGCGACAGTTTTTACGCTTTAATGCGTGTTCAATGGCAAGGGCAGAGTACATTTTGCCAACGGAGCAATCTGTTCCTACAGTAAGTACTCGCTTGCCTGCGCGAGCTTTGCCATTGCCGACCTTGAGCGGGGCATCATAATGGCGAACATCATATAGTTTGGTTAATCCGCGTTGTTCTAGATCGGCAAGAGGAGCAAATTCCGCCAAACGTTGGTGCATGCCCGATGCAATTTCAAATCCCATTTCTGCCGCTTCAAGTAAGGTTGCTTGCCAAGCTTCGGGAATGACGCCTCCTGGATTTGCCGTGCCGAGCACCAGCGTTTTTGCTCCTTGCTGCTGCGCTTGTTGTAGTGTCATGTCGGTTAAACCAAGCGATACGGTTTCTGGCGTCAGGCGGATTTGGCCAAGACAAATCTCAGGTCGCCATTGATATATACCACGCGCGGTTTTTGCTGCGAGTGGATCGGTTACATCGCCAAGAAAGAGTAGGTAAGGTTGAGCAATTTGCATGATGGTTCCCTTCGTCATCGTTATTGCTCATTAATGTAGCCAGACTGATTTAGGAAACCGAATGCTTATTTGTTAGGCAGGTATGACTTCAGGTTATACCTTTACACCATCTGTTGTTTTAGGGCGGTGATAAATTGCTTTGTCGCAATGGATTGAGGCGTGTGCTCTGCGAATAAAATAGAGACAGAGAAGGACATATTTGGCTCCAAAGAATGCACGGAAACGGCATTATCTTGGCGATATTGTTTTGCAGTCCAAGGGTCTACAATGGCGAATCCTGCTTCGTTTTTCACCAGTTCAGCCGCCGCGGAGTAGCTGCGGACGGTAATGGCATGTTGATAATGCTCGTCACGCGCCGATAAGGTTTGATGCAGCAATAAGCCCAGAGGATCTCGGCTATCTAAACCGATAATGGGTAAATCGTGACTGATGAGTTCTTCTAAAATGACGGTTTTTTCTTCGGGTATCGCTGCACTTTTAGGGGCGATTAGCACCAAGTTTTCTTTTAATAACATGTGTCCCATGATCGCTGGTGGCGTTTCTTCACCGAACGCAATGGCGACATCCAGTTCATGTTTCAGCAATCCTGAGCACAGCTCATCGCGATTGGCCGTTAAGAGCTCAAAGGAGATGCCGTGCTCTTTCGACAACAACGCGACAGTCGGCGCTAACAAGTGTGCGGCCAAAACAGGCGGGGCACCGACTCGTAAATGTTGAGTTCCCTGTTTGACTTTGTTGGTCAGAGATCGAAACTGTCCGAGTTGTTGATAGACTTTTTCTGCCTCTGGCAATAAGGCTTTGGCTTCTTGAGTGGGAACGAGACGACCTTTTACACGCTCAAATAAAGCGAAGCTCAGTTGTTGTTCTGTATGGGCGAGAACTCGAGTGACATTAGGTTGGGAAACGTGCAGTAAGCGAGCCGCGCCTGACACCGTTCCTGCTTGCATAATGGCGTAAAAGACTTCCAATTGTCTTAAGTTCAATGTGAATTCCTTCTGCTCATGTTGGTCGCCTCAGAATACCCAACCTTGCTGATGAGCGATAGAGGCAAAAGTGCTGGCATAAAAAATAGGAAGACGATGTTGGTTGCCTTCCTTTTCGTCATCTCTATTTCTATCGCTTTACTTTGCAGCCGCATTAAGGGGCAGGTAGTTAAACGGCTCGACGTCTCGACTGAGTAATCCCATCAAAACCACTGCTAACACCATGACAACAGCTGCTATTGCAAAACCGTATTGTGTTAGCTCGTAATGACTCAACATCGCGATTAACACGTAACTGAGAGATTGAATGGTGGTGGCAAACATGCTGATGCCGCCATCGACGCGACCTCGTTGATGAACCGCTACGGTGTGATGCATCCAGTTGACTCTCGCAATGCGATTTAGCGCGTTAAACACACCAAACAGAGCCGTAAACAATAAGATGGTCAGCGGGCTTATCGCAAAACTCATTCCGATAAACGCTAGAGATACCATGACCATCGAAGCAAACATAATGTGGCTATGGGAGGCGCGACTCAGCACTTTGGTGACAATGAAACCAGTTAGCAACGAGCCGAGACCAAAACTGATGTTAAACCCTGCAAACCAATCGCCAGAGATGCCTTGTTCAGAAAACCAAATCGGCACCAATTTGCTCAAATACGTCAATGCAGGATAAGAGAGACAAGAGAGCAGAATAAAGCCATAAAAGCGGGGTTCGAGACGGAATATTTGTTTGCTCTCTTTGAGTTGTGCGATGAAAGCAACAGATTTTGATGCCCTTAATTGTTGGGTATACGGCGTCAGAATATAAAACATCGCCGCCAAAGCGGATGCGCTGGCTGCAAACAAAGCAAACTCTTTCATGCCCCACATTTCAAGCAAAACAATACCCAACGCGCCAGCTCCGAGGGTCGTGGATTGCATTACAATTTCTTGCTGACCCGAAATTTTCGCATACTCATGGTGCTGATAATTTTCTTGGGTGAAGGCGTTGTTGGTCGTCCATGCAAAATTACTCGAAACCCAATACACCAATTGCGCAAAAGCAAGCAGCCAGTGGGACTCAAAACCCAACCAATAAGCAATGAACACCACCAAAGCCATGCCCGATTGAATCCATTGATTGAGCACGAGTAGTACTTTGCGTGAATGTCGGTCAACTAAAGTGGAAAAGAAAGGCGTTGCCAGAAAAGAAATCGCGGTGCAGCTCAGAGAAACTAAAGCGACGAATGTACCCATGTTAGGTTCGGAAAGCATGACCCATGGCAGCGCCATCATGAATAAGCCAGAGGAGATACTGTCGAAGAAGCGGCCTGCTAAGTACGGCTGAGTTTTATTTTTCATTATGTTTGCCTCAAGTTCCCTTTGGATTTCAAAACGTTGACTTATAACGGTGCTATGTTTGTCGACCAACTTGTTCATTCCGAACGCATTATTTCGAGACCATCTGGGTTTAGCGTTAATTAAGATGGTGCAACTTTAAAACCTTAAGTAAACTTGAGGTAAAGCATTTTTTAACAAAATTGATACACAGGGAGTCAAGGATGGAAATCAGCGTAGGAGAAGTGGCAAAACGTTCTGGAGTGAAAGTATCTGCCCTACATTTTTACGAGCAAAAAGGACTGATTTCGAGCTGGAGAAATCAAGGTAATCAGCGCCGCTACCACCGCAGCGTTTTGCGCCGTGTTGCGGTGATTAAAGCGGCGCAGCAAGTGGGGTTGTCGTTAGAAGAGATCAAACATGCGCTAGATGAGCTGCCGAAACATCAAGCGCCAAACAAACAGCAATGGGAAGTCATGGCGAGCCATTGGCATGAACAGTTGGAGCAAAAAATTCAAAAGCTCAAAGCCCTGCAAAACGATTTGGGCGGATGCATTGGCTGCGGGTGTTTGTCGTTAGAAACCTGCGCACTGCGAAACCCAGAAGATGTGTTAGGCAAAGACCACTCGGGTTCTAACTTAACGTTAGAAGAGTAGGTGTTATTCCTATTCTTTGTCGAAACTGTCCACCACAATCGCACCCATTGACGCCGGCATTGTGATGACGATGACCCGTTTTATCGCAACCAAAGGCTCATTCATGAGTGGCAGCTTATCAAGACAGAAAAGAACTAACGCCACCACAACGGCCGCAATGAGGTACGCGATAACCACACGAAAAATAAAAATGGATACGCGATTTTTTATGTGGCTTTGGAACACGCTTTGATAGGCGAAAAAACTGAGGAAAATGACAGAAAGGCTTAACAGCATGAGCAGGTTTGCCATTGGCAAGCTTTCACCCAGTCGCCACGCCTCTTCAGAAAAAGAGATGGGGACGGCGAGGGCAAAAGCGCCAACCAACACTTGGCTGGCGTCTTCTAAGTTAAAGTGACTACTCATGCTGCTCATTCCATTATTCGTTTGCTAGGTGTAAGAGCTTTTCAAAGCGCTCGTTACCATGCAGCAATTCGAGGTCTCGCTCTTCGGCAAGCAAGTCACGAATAGATGGGCTGTATTCAATAGCGCGTTCCAAGTCTTCAATGGCTTGCTCTTCAATGCCAAGACGAGAGTATGCACAAGCGCGTTGATACAGTGCAGGACCATTGGTGTAATCGACTTCAAGTACGCGGTTACAGATGCTTAGTGCCCAGTGGTATTCGTTGATTTCCATCGCGGCGTCTGCTTTGTAAGTCAACGCTTCTAAATCACCTGGGCGAATCAGCAAGATCTCATCATAGATTTCAATACGTTGCTCTGGTGTTTGTGAGCTTTGCGCACGCAACCATAAGTTATGGATCTCGTTGATTTTCTCAATTTCTTTATTGTTTTCACTGATAATGCGAGTTTTGCGTTTTAAATCTCGCTCAAGGGCGACAAATTTCTTCTCGTATTCTTGGGCGATCTTTTCTAATCGTTTATCCGCCATCTCTTTGGTGTTGTGTTTAAACTCACGCAGAGATTGCCAGCCTACAAAGGCGATCAGCGATGCGACACCTGCGATGATGTAGAAGAAGTAGGTTACGGTCACGTTGGCATAGTTCAACGATTTATCCGCAACCGTCAGCTCGCGGTCGGTGATCTCTGTGATCATTCGTTTTTCTAGGCTCTGATAGTCCTGACGCAGTGCTTTTAGCTCATCTAAAATATAGCGTTCCATTAATGGTCTATCTAACAGATCCGATTCTGAATACTTTTCGTCCGATGCCATCGTCGGCAAGGCAAGTATCAGCGAGAAAAAAATACCAATAAATAAGCGCATAAAACGTCCTTTCACGAGAAGAGTACAGATAGACCATGCAACAATAGCAAATAGCACAAACGTTTAGCAAAGTTATTACAAAAGAAATAATTGTCGTCTACGTAAAAGTCATATTCTTGTTGTTTTTCAGTTTGTTCCTGGTGGTTATTTGCCGTGATATCTTTTATCCTCCTTGCGAATTTATGATTAATGGAGTGAGCATGGACGCGCGAGCTAAGGATTACTTAGAGCAGTATCTAAAATTATTATCACCAGAACAAAGAGCAGCCGTACCATCAGTTAGTGCTGACTATTATTGTGCCGATGAATACAACGCGAATTTATGCGCAGACTTGGTTCGTATTGGACAGAAAACTGCATCGTGCAGTTTGGAGCTTTGGTATCGAGAGCATGGCGAAACCATGCCACAAGTCGGCCATTTACAAGTCGTCACGAATTGGAACGGTGACCCCGTTTGTGTGATACGAATTACTGATGTCAGCACATGCAAATATGAGGATGTAACCGCAGAGTTTGCCTACGCAGAAGGCGAAGGTGATAGAACCTTAAACTGGTGGCGTGACGCGCATACTGCATTTTTTAAAGCTGAATGCGATGAGTTGAACATAGATTGGCATGAGAAACGTATGCTAGTTTTGGAGCGTTTTGAAGTGGTTTATCCAGTCAATTAATCGCTGATAGCAGCACTGATTTGAAGTGCTGCTTTCTTGAGAGACCGCTTTTAGCGCTTGCGAGCGGTTACACTAAACATGTGCCAGTGTTTTGGGCTTCCGACTACCGTGGTTCCGTCTTCATCTCTTTCATTCAATGAAATGAGTTCGTAATCCGCGAATAAACTTTCCACTTCCTTTTTCGTTAATGCGGTAATGTTCGGATGCATTTCTGATGCAACCCAGGAGTCTTTTACTCCTAAGAAATCACCGCAAAAGATACCGCCAGGTTGTAAGGCACTGTCTATTTTGGTCCAAACTTGCTCAAAGCCTTCGTCCGGGCAAAAGAACAAACTGGCATTCGCGATAACCAGGCTGCATTGAGGGTAGTCAAACTCAGTAAAACAGCACTGTGAAATTGAGAAACGCTTCTGGCCTTCAAAGCGTGTTAAACAAGTTTTTACTGCATCTTCATGGCTATCAAATGCGTGAACGTTAAACCCCTGTTCGAGGAGGAAATGACTGTCTCGACCTATTCCGCAGCCAATATCAAGAGCGACTTTGCTCTCGAGTTTCAATAGGTTTACGGCATTTTCTACGTTTGGGCGGTGAGGTTGGTTTAAAATTTTCTGATAGTACTCGTTCCATTGTGCAGACATTGAACTTCCTTGTATTTATTGTGTTTCCCCAAATCTAGTGTCCATTCTTGTCTTGCTTTATCGGGGAGGTTTTGAAACATTGGCAATTGTTATAGCTGATCTTCAATTGGCAATATGCCGGAGAACCAAGCGCCCATTTTTCGCCATACTCCGGCCTCTGGTTCAGAATCATATTCTTTGCCTGTTTTTATGTCGGTCCAGACAATGTCTCCGTCGCGCAGAGTTAAGGCATAGGCGTTATTCGACAATTGATTCGGCAGTTGTTCTAGAAACATTTGCACATATTCTGGCTGTTCGATAACAACGGCCATTTCGGTATTCAAAGCGGCTGAACGTGGATCCCAGTTCATCGAGCCAACAAACAGAGTTTTGTCATCAATCGTCATTGCTTTTGCGTGTAAACTTGCTCTGCTGCTCCCCGTGAGGCTCCACTTGCTTTTGAGTTTCGCGCTTGCTTTTACTTCCCATAGCTTGACCCCAGCTTCGAGTAGGTCTGTTCGATATTTTGCGTACCAACCATGCACGGCAAACACGTCGTTAGAGGCGAGACTATTGGTCACAATCGTGATATCAACGCCTCGCTTGGCCGCGTTACTCAATGCTTGTGTGCCGACTTCGGTTGGGACGAAATAGGGGGAGATAAGAACAAATGAATGTTCAACACTTTTAACCAGCTCCGTTAAATTATCAATAAGTTGGCTCTCTCGGGTCGCAACTTTATCGGGTAAGTCAAACCATACTTTTGCTTCTCCCCAGTAGAGCTTGAGATTGCCTTGTTTGAGAGCTTGGTACATATCCAGTTTAGTGAAGTCATAACGGCCGGTTGAGAACTTTTCCTCTAGCTGGAGTTTGTCGACCTGCTTTTGAATCGCCAGGTCGGTAATTTGCTGTGAGTCCGGTGTTATCCATTCCATTGGTATCGCATAGGCGCTATTCCAGTAGAGGTCGAACTGATCTGCAGTTTGTTGTACCGCCTCACCATAGAGCAGTAGATCAAAATCACCAAATTCGACCTGTGATTCAAAAGAAAAGTACTCATTGCCGATATTCCTACCCCCGACAATGGCAGAAACACTGTCTGCAATCAGAGATTTATTGTGCATACGGCGATTAAGACGTTCAAAGTCACTGGCAAGTGCGAACCAGCGGGAGTCGCGATACTGATGCGGATTGAATAAGCGGATTTCGATATTAGGATGTGCATTGAGGGCAGCCATCACGTCATCGTTTCGCTTTTGCATATCGTCAAGCAACAGCCTTACTCGGACTCCACGCTTTGCAGCTTCATACAAGCGCCACGTTATTAGCTGACTCGTTTCGTCACCACGGTAAATATAGTATTGAAGATCAAGGCTTTTTTGTGCGGACTCGATTAGAGAGGTGCGAGCAAGAAGGGCATCGTGTCCTTGATTTAAAGGAGAAAAGCCAGTGATTGACTTTGGGTCTTTCCCGTAAGCTTCAAAGTACTGTGCAAGCACAGAGTCACCTTGATACCCAAGTTGGAAGCTAGTGGATTTTTCACTGGGATCGTTCAATGACACGGATGAACACGCCGATAAAATTGTGAATAAAGAAGGGAAGAGCAGCTTAGCGAGTGTATGTAACAAAGTACATTTCCTTGTCTTACAGAGTGTTACTTATCAGAAATTATAGACCTAAGTTGCCGCAGCGTGCATCCAACAAGGTTGGATAACGGGCTATTAATCAATGAATTGTCATGTTCTCGGGATTAAGTTCACCTTTTTGAACGCAGATAATCATTTATTTTAATTATGATTGTGTCTGAATTGGTCATAATCACTAATATCTGGTGATTATGACCAATAGCACACTGGTTAAAATCGTTGAGTAATAATAACTCTTTGAATTTTAATAAATAAATGCCTGGCACGTCCCTTGCTATTTAAAAGAAGAGTTAAGTCAGGGCAACTTGCGAAGTTAGTTAATTTTTTGTTAATTTTATTAACTTTGAATTGGCAATAACTCTGTAGTTAGCAACCGAAAAAGCAAGGTACGCGCTGCTTTGACGTCTATTCAAATGTAATTCCCTCACCATCATGCTTACAGGGAGTCAAAGATTTAATAAAAGCATGGTGATGAAAACAACAATAAAAAAGGATTTTCGATGTTAGCAAAACCCGTATTACGTTGGCTTTTACCTTTCGTTGTCGTTGGTGGATCTTATGCAGGATATGCCGCAATCGCTGCGACAGCTCCGGAAAAAGAGTCAACCAAAGATGCCATTACAGAGCCTACCGTTCAGGCCTCTTCTCTTTTTCCTACCGATCATAAAGTGGTGATAACCAGCCATGGTGAGTTAGTCCCTTTTGAAAAAACACATCTTTCCGCGCAAGTCAGTGGTGAAGTGATAAGTTGGCACCCTAATTTTGTAACGGGTGGGATCGTGAAACGAGGAGAAGTACTGTTCACGATTGAAAGTGACAACTACGAAGCGTCGGTTTTGCAAGCCGAGGCCAATTTAGCTAGCGCACGTGCGAGCTTGATTGAGGAGCAAGCCAAAGCGGAAGTGGCAAAACGCCAGGCTAAGAGACTGAGCGATAAGCAAGTGACAGACCTGTATTTACGTAAGCCTCACGTTTTGAGCGCGCAAGCGCAAGTGAAGTCGGCTCAAGCGGCACTCAAACGAGCAAAAAGAGATTTAGAAAATTGCAAAGTCGTTGCACCTTACGATGCGCTGGTTGTTGAGCGTGATATTGGTGTTGGTCAATTTGTCACATCTGGCTCTCGAGTTGCCACGCTAAACAACATTGAAGTGGCGGAGGTGCACGTACCAATCGCCGGTTTTGATAGTGCATTTTTACCCGAATCCATTGATGAGCTCACTGCGACAGTGACGCAGCAAGGTGTATTTTCTACCACTAGAGAAGGTCGAGTGGTTCGTGATTTAGGCATGATTGATAGCGCTACCCGAATGATTAACATGGTCATTCAAATCGCTGACCCATATGGTATTGATAATCAGCAGCCTCCAATTAAATTTGGCTCCTACGTTGAAGTGAGCTTCACAGGTAAGGAGCTAAAGCATATCTATCGCCTGCCACAGGAATTAGTCAAAAATCGCACGGTATGGGTAGTGAATGGTGAGAATCAACTTCAACCTCGGACGGTAACGGTCTTGAGAGCAGAAGGTGAGTTTTTACTCGTGGGGGAAGGCTTAGAGCAAAGTGATAAGTTGGTACTTACCTTGCCGGAGTACCCTCAAAAAGGCATGGCGGTACAAATCGCAAAAAAGAGTGACGACTCCGAAACCGTCGTACAGTAAGTAGGAGTTTGTCATGGAAGATAATAAACAAAAGGGCTTAATTGCCTATTTTGCGAATAACCCCGTCGCTGCCAACCTTTTGATGGTGTTCATCATCATCATGGGTGTGGTGAGTTTTCTCTTTATTCAAAGGCAGATGTTTCCGAATATTGAGGTTAACTACATTGATGTTCGTGCGACTTATCCTGGCGCTTCACCTCAAGAAATTGAAGAAAGCATTCTCGTTAAGGTTGAGGAATCGATTAAAGATGTCACCGGGATTAAAAAAACGGTCTCAACGGCCTCTAGAGGTAGCGCGTATGTCTCTATCGAGGTAGACGTTAATGCTGATATCAAGCGTGTCTTGGATGATGTAAATCAACGCATTGATACTTTATCCAACTTACCTGCCGGTATGGAACCGATCAATGTCTACCAAGTTGAGTGGCGCCAAGATGTAATCGAAATGGGGTTAGTTGGGGACCGACCGCTTGAAGAGCTCAAACCCATTGCTAAGCAAGTCGAGGATGAATTACTTCAACTCAAAAATGTCATGTTGGTGTATTTGAGTGCACCAGAGGAAGAGATAGCGATTGAAGTTGATCCACTCGTTCTTCGTAAATACGACTTGACGTTGAGCGATATCAGCAGCGCGATCAGTCGTTATTCTGCCAACTTTTCTGCGGGCGAAGTCAAAACAAACTCAGGGATGATCGCAGTAAGGATTGAAAATCAGTACTACCGTGGTGATGAGTTTAGGAATATTCCTGTAAAGCTTGGCGCAAATGGTGCGAAGGTTTTACTGCAAGATATCGCCACGATCAAAGATGGCTTTACGGAAGAAGAGCGCTACTTTGAGTACTCAGGGCAAAATGCGATCTACATGTCTGTTGAAGCGACTCGCGATCAGAACATTATCCCTGTTGCCGAGTCTGTTCGTAATTATATCGAAGCAAAAAATAAGACATTACCGCAGGACGTTAAGCTCAAAGTCTTAGTGGATACGACCTATTATTTAAATGGTCGTCTCGACATGATGTTGAAAAACTTGCTGCAAGGCGCAGCTCTAGTAGCGATTATGCTGACCATTTTTTTGCGCTTTCGCTTGGCAATGTGGGTAATGATTGGGCTGCCAGTGTGTTTTCTTGGCGCGGTGATGATGATGCCTGCATTAGGGATCACGGTAAACATCGTATCTCTTTTTGCCTTCATTATGGTGCTCGGTATTGTGGTCGATGACGCCATCGTGATGGGAGAGAGCGCCTACAGCGAAATTGAAGAAAAAGGCGGTGGCGTCGAAAATGTGGTTCGCGGTGTAAAACGTGTTGCCACGCCAGCTACTTTTGGCGTTTTAACCACAATTGCCGTGTTTGCCCCTTTCTTGTTGTCTAGCGGTATTGATAGTGCTTTCTTCTATGGTATCGCGGGTGTTGTGATTCTTTGTTTGATCTTTAGTTTGATTGAATCGAAGTTAATCCTTCCTGCTCACCTTGCACATACTCACTTTAAGCCAGTTAAACCTGGTGGCTGGCGTGACCGATTTAACCAACGTTTTTTTGGCTTTGTAAACGGTACGTATCGTAACTTTGTAACGACATGTACGCATTGGCGCTGGACCGTGTTTGCTGTGTTTTGCGGTTTACTGCTGATCAGTGCGGCTTTGGTCAACGCGAATTATGTTCGGGTGATCCCTAACCCTAAAGTGCCTACTGATTATCCTGCGATCACTATTGAAATGAACGATACCGTTTCAAGTGAGCAAACAATCAGCGCTCTTAAGACCATCGAACGTGTGATGCAAAAAATTGAATCAGAGACCATCGCAGAACATGGTCAAGGTATGATTCGTGATGTGCTTTCGTACAACCGAAGCCGTACCGAAGGCCGTGTTTTAGTGCCATTGGTTGATGAGGAATTACGCCCGTTCAATACATTTGAACTTGCTCGACGTTGGCGTGAAGCTATGCCAGTTATTCCTGGAATGAAGAGCATCAAAATCCGCGAGCAGAGCGCGGGTGGCGGTGACAGAGATGAGTTTGGTTACTTGCTGTTTGGTTCTAATATTAATGAATTGAACGAGGCTGGGCGTTACTTGATAGAGCGTTTACAGCAGGAAGAAGGGTTATACGATATTTCATCTTCTATTGATTCAGGAAGCAAAGAAGTACTCCTCTCTCTTGCGCCTGTAGCGTACGATCTCGGACTGGATCTCACCATGATCGCAGAGCAAGTGGGTGGCAGCTTCTACGGTGGTGAAGCACAGCGTCTTATTCGTGATGGTGAAGAAATCAAAGTTATGGTGCGTTACCCGCAACTGACACGTGAAGCATTTTCATCATTACGTTACGCTGTGATTACCACGCCAGCAGGTAAGAAGGTCATGCTGGGTGATGTGGTGAAGATCAACGAGCAGCCGGGCGTGAGTAGCATTCGACGTGAAGGCGGGTATCAAACCGTTTATGTCTATGGTTCGATAGACGAAGAATTGGTTGAACCTCAAGAAATCGTGAAGATCATCGACGACAATATCTTACCGGACATGAAGCAAGTCTTCCCGAGTGTGAAAACGGAATTGGGTGGTGATATTGAAGAGCAGGCAGCGCAGCGTAATGAACAGATTCTGTTCTTTATTGCAGGCATGATCATCGTCTACATCTTGTTAGCCGTACCGTTAAAAAGTTATACCCAACCTTTGATTGTAATGTCAGTCATTCCATTTAGTCTGACGGGGGCGATTTGGGGCCACTTCTGGCTAGGTTTGGATATCAGTATGATGTCGACATTTGGTTTGATCGCCGCTGCTGGCGTGGTTATCAACGACTCTCTGGTTATGACAGATTACGTAAACCAAGTGAGAGAAAAGGGTATGAACATCAAACAAGCGGTGGTTGAAGCGGGCTGTGCACGCTTTCGAGCGATCACGCTCACCTCAATAACGACGTTTGCGGGTGTATTGCCGATTATGTTTGAAACGAGCTTGCAGGCGCGTTTTGTCATACCAATGGCTGTCGCTTTGGGCTTTGCGGTGTTGTATGCAACGGTTCTGACTTTAGTGCTGGTGCCTTGTTTGTATTTAATGCTTGAAGATATTAAAAATATTTTCAGATCTATTAAGGGGTTTATTCATCGCTTTATCAATCGTTTCAGAAAGTCGCCAGTGACGTCGAGCGTTGAAGTAAATATATAGAGTTAACAAGCTTGATGTTAACGATTAGGAGCAGCCTTCGGGCTGCTTTTTTATTTCTGTATTTTGATTCAAAGCAGTTCTAGAGTGGGTTGTTATGTAATTTATTCGATGAAAGAACAGCGAGAAAATCTCCTGATAAATTATTCTTATTATGAATGCTTTTGAGTTTTTAATTTCCCTGGTTAATTTAACACTTGGTTAGCGAAATTTACCAGATGGAGATAATGATGAATATATGGTTTTGTTTAAGTTATTGAAAAATAACAAAATAAAAGTTGGCATCGTATGTGCAATATATAAATTGTAACTAAAACGAACTGCTAATCCTCAAGGAGCTTATTATGAAAAGCGTATTTCTATCTACTCTAAGTCTTATTGTTGTAATGTCATCACCAATCGCTGCTGCTAACACTTTAGACAAAGAGGAGTGGAGCTCAGATTTACGTCAGGACTTTTCTGAAATGAAGCATGAAGCTGTAGCAGATATTCAGCAAATGAATATGGATGCCATCCACGCACGCGATGAGCGTATCGTGAAAAACATTAAAGATGAGCAAGAACAGTTAGTAAAGGTAACGTGCCACAAAGAGAAAGCAAGCAAGTCATAACCGCCGATAAAGAGACTAACAGACGAAAATGAATCCAATACGAGTTCAGTGCTAGTCAGCAGTAAGCACTGACCTTGTTGCTCTACTTGCCAGCCTTTTAAGGCTGGCTTTTTTGTTTCTCATTTCACAGGTGGAGCTCAGATCCTCAAGTTTATTATCAATCGTTGGCGTGTTTGATGAGCTATCGCTGGAGCTGATGTAACTTTTAAAAGTGTAGATTTCAGTAAACTGGAGGCGATGTTAGATATTTTAAATTTAGAAAAGAGCCGTTCTCCTTTTTGACCTTCATCATACCTTAGTATGTGCCTTACCTTTACTTGAATTAGAACTCATATTGCAGGCTCTCGTTTAAAGGTATTGATGCATATTTAAAGAACAAGAGTTAGAAATATGGGCCTTATTAAAATTTGTAAAGATGGCTTTCGAGGAAAACCAGATTTTTCAAACTTGCTACATAATGTATTCCAGATAGATGACTTAGTATTGTCATTTGAGTGTCCGAACAATATATATGAAGGGCATGTATACCAAGATCTTGTGGAGTTAAAACAATTCGATGTTGACTCAAAAGAAGAACGGCATGAAAAGTTAATAAAATTGGCTTCTATTTATTTCTCATTTCAAAAAAAAATATTAAACCCTCTATTACCTATAAATAAACAAGGTGGTTTATATATTAGGTTAAGGATCAAGTCTGCCAATGAGAATATTAGATCTGTCAATCAATTATCTTCATTCATAGAAAAAGAGTATGTGGAGTTTTATCATGCTCTAGAGTCTCCTGAAGGATCTAAGAAAGGAGATCATACAGAGATGATGAATGATGCTAACGATTACGCAAATCATCGCTGGGGATTAGAGCCGATAAACGAAGAAAAAAAGAGAGCGAAAGAAGAGTTTCTCGTAGGAGAGTTTCTTCGCAGCTACCCCCCAATTAAATGCCAGGCTATTGATGTTGGAGAGAAAACGTACTCAAAATACGTAGAAGGTAACTTGGAGTATAAGAGGGACTATCGAAGAGTTTACAATTTGCATATCAAAAATGAGTTTTACTTTAGTATCGAGTTTTTATACGAAATCGAGCCTATGTTTGCTCAAAAAAAGTTTTTAGATTGGGTGAGAAGTGCTGATGAAACCTTTGAGAAAAAGGTGTTAGAGTTACTAGAGTTGTCTCCGCTTGTTGATTCGTATACTACCTCCAAGGTAGAGAGATTGACCAAATAGAATTGATCCTGTGCGCTCTGACTTTCAACTTAAAGAAAAAAGCCCGCAAAGAATTTCCTCTGCGGGCGTAATAAAGGGCACCAAATTGGGTGTCTATTCATTTTGGAGGTGGTCGAACGTCCATATAAAACTGACAATAGGCTTGGTGAGAGGCTTACCACCAGCGCGACCAACGGAGCTAAAGTTAACATTGTTGCAATGATTGTTAAAATGTTAATTCTTCAATCAATGTTTTCATTATCGTTAGTCTGGATTGTGAATATGTTGTTCTATTGTTCCTGGAATGCTTGACTGTCGAATTTGAATACATCATGAGATATAGATGGCCCTTTCTTTATCCATTTTGGTTATATAAATCTTGTCATATCACACTGCTAAATCTTCATTATTTTTAATAATTCGACATGGCTTATGCCATTTTGTTACTGGTGTGTTTGTTTTTCGATGGTCTCAAATTTGAGTTCACGTATAACCAGGCAATTAAAGGAAAAGAGCAGCAGTTAGCTGCCCTTTATTGCTATAAAGACTGAAGGCTAATTCCAATGTAATAGCGTCCAATTTGATCGATTCGCGTGTTCTTTTAGTTGTGGGCATGGATTTACCAGGTAGGTGTAATCTGCGTATTCACATAAAGGCAAATCGTTGATTGAATCGGTATAGAAATGGATTTCAGAATAAGGCTCAGGCTGATTTTCTAGCCACTGTTTTAAGCGCGTGACTTTACCTTCACGATAACTAGGGACACCGTCGATTTCAGCAGTATAACGGTTGTCTTTCTCGATTAAATCGATGCCGAGTGCGGTTGGAATATTAAGACGGCGACCAACGGCTTCCACCAAAAAAGTGACGCTGGCAGAGATGATAACCATATCTATACCATCACGAGACAGTTGCTCAATCAGGGTTTTGGCTTGAGGAAACTGTTTAGCCAGAATATGGCTTTCAACACATTCTTCAACCAAGGCGTTTACTTCTTCAATCGGCATGTTTTCTAGTGGCTTCATGGAGAACGCTAGGTAATCTTCCATGTCCATTTTGCCTTCAGAGTACAAGGCCATTAGACGCTGATCTTCCTTAATAAATAAAGGATCAGTCGCGATGCCTCTCTCAACCATAAACTCGTTCCAAATCATTGCGCAGTCAGCGTTTATTAGGGTTTCATCCATATCAAAAACATACAAAGGTTTGGACATGTTTAGGCTCTCACTGGTTGAATTTCGTTTAGGTTAAAGAGTAGCTCTAGTTGGCTGCCATTCGCTAGTAAGCGTTCTGAAGAGCGGTTAAGCAAGTCCACAGTGAGCTCACACTCTTCAACGTTCACTTGATAGCGAATAACATTACCAAGAAGTTGGTGGTTGGTGATCGTACCTACTTGTGGCGCTGAGATGTGGCTTTCATATTGACGACCTTGCTCTTTTACATATATAGACTCTGGGCGAATCGCTACTTTCCATTCGGTATCAATGTTGAATAGTTGCTTGGCTTTATTGGCCTCTACAAGGTTGTAGTGTCCCATGAAACCGGCCACAAACTCGTTAGCAGGATGAGTATAAATTTCTTCAGGTGTTCCTGCTTGAACAATTTCCCCTTTACTCATTAGGAAGATACGATCAGACATAATCATCGCCTCTTCTTGGTCATGAGTTACGAAGATAGTGGTGAGATTCATTTCTTTCTGAATATCTCGGATTTGCTGACGAAGATGTTTGCGGATTTTGGCATCAAGAGCAGAAAGTGGCTCATCAAGCAATAATATGCGAGGTTTCACCACCAACGCTCGAGCGAGTGCGACACGCTGGCGCTGACCGCCAGAAAGTTGATGTGGATAGTGTTTTTCTTTACCTGCCAGATCCACCAGTTTGATGACTTTAGCTACTTCACGTCGAATATCATCATTCGCAAGCTTTTTCATTTTTAAGCCAAATGCAATGTTGCCTTCAACGGTCATATTGGGAAACAGCGCATACGATTGAAAGACCATCCCAATACCACGCTCTTGCGGGACTTGATGCGTGATATCTTCTCCGTTTACCCAAATCTCGCCGCCATCGACAGGGTTAAGCCCTGCAAGGCTGCGAAGTAGCGTCGATTTACCACAACCGCTAGGGCCCAAAAGCGTAATGAATTCACCTTGCTCGATGTTAAAGTGAATGTCCTCAAATACGGTGTTATCACCAAAACGTTTAGTCAGATTTTTCGCAGTGACGTAGCTCATTGTTTGACTCCTCGGCTGAAACGACTTGCCAACCAAGTCAGGAAAAAAATAAATAGGAAGTAGGTCATCACTAAGGCAGACGTGAAGTGGCCGCTTGTCTGACGCATGTTATACAAGTAGATTTGCAAGGTTTCATAACGTGTGCCGACCAAAATATTGGCGAACACAAACTCTCCCAATAGAAATGAAAATGAAAGGAAAAGCGATGCCATCAGCCCTTTTTTGAGGTTAGGTAAAATGACCACCAAAAACGCTTTGGTTGTGCTTGCCCCTAGCAAGTGTGCCGCGTCCATTAAATCATTAAGGTTAATTGCTTCGAAGCTATTGGAAATCGCACGATACATGAACGGTAACGCGATGGTGAAATAAGTGCCTATTAAAATCCAAGGGGTACCGATAAGAGATATTTCACTGTCAGCATAAAGTTGAAGCAAGCCGACGGATGACACCACTGGTGGTACAGCGAATGGTAGCAAAATTAGTACGTTCATGAGCTTATCGAGCTTCGGGAAGTAGTAAAACACCACGAATATCGCTGGCAGAACCAGAAGCACACTGAGGGTTAGCGAAGCAATACAAATAAACAACGAACGCCCAAACGCTTGCAAAAAACGTGGGTCGGTCAGCAATTTAACGTACCAATCAAAAGTGAAACCATCCGGAAGCACCGTGGCGCCCCAGCGTGATGAAAGCGAATAGACAAAGGTCGCTAAAATCGGGATGAGCATGATCCCAACAATGGAATAAACCACCGTTTTATGGAATCGAGTATTAACGTTGTGCATGACTACTTCCTACCTGCATAGCTTTTCGAAATGAGCCATTGGTTAATCACTGTGATAAAGGCAAGTAACGCCATTAGAATCACTGAAATCGCAGCGGCAAGATTAGGTTCAAGGAACAGATCTCCCGATACCAGACTCGCGATTCGAATTGTGATGACGTTATAGTTACCGGAGGTCAACGCATAAACACTAGCATATGCGCCAATCGCGTTGGCTATTAAGATAATAAAGGTACCGAACAAGGCTGGTGAGAGCACTGGCAGCGCGATTTTCGCCCAATACTGTGATGTTTTGGCTCCCAGTAGCGCAGCAGCGGCTTGCCAATCATCACTCAACGCGTCGAACGCAGGGTAGAGCAACAACATCGCCAGCGGGATTTGGAAGTAGATGTAAATGGCCAGCAGGCCCCATTTACCATAAAGGTCGAAATCACCGAGTAAGCCATACTGCTTGAGCAAAAGGGTAATCGCTCCATTGGTGCCCAAAATAATAATAAAAGCGAATGACAGAGGTACGCCTGCAAAGTTGCTGCTCATGTTCGTAAACGCAATCACACCGTCGCGGACTTTAGAATCGACTCTGCGTAGAGAAGAGACCAACAAAGTCGCAATGGCTAAGCCAAAAATGCTCGACCACACAGCTAACCACAAGCTGTTGCCAAACGCCTGCATCATAAAGGCGGAGTCGAGCACTTCAATGTAGTTATCTAAGGCAAACTCGCTATCGTAGATAAAGCTGTTTAACAGTACCCAAATCATCGGTGCGAGTTGAAATAGGTAGAAAAACAGCGCGAAAGGCACTAACCAAATGGCTGGCTTAAAGCGCTTTAACCAAGTACTTGCCAAATTTGAGCGTGATTCGCTAGAGCTTGGGGAGAGGACAGAACTGCTCATAGTGCTAACAATTCCTGAGTGTATGGCTTCGTGTGGTCAAGGTTTAGCAATTGACAAACGGTGCCACAAATATCAGTTTGCTTAATATGACAATCCTGATGGGTAAACTTATCGCCAATGACAAACAGAGGAACTTCTCGCTCTTCAGGTAAAATCCCACCGTGAGAAAGATCGTTGTTCATGCCATGATCGCTGGTCACAATGATTTGATACCCATCAGCAAGCCATTGTTCGATGTAGTTGGAAAGAATAATGTCTGCACCTCGCGCACAATTGCGGTATTGGCGAGAGTCTAGGCCAAACTTATGTCCTGTATCGTCGATATTCATCGGGTGGATCAGTAAGAAATCAGGTTGATAGTTTCGACGTAAATACTCTGCGTCCAGGAACAAGGCTTCATCAGGATAATGATCCCAATGGTAAAAGCAGCCGTGCTGGATATTCAGAGTTTCATCATGCGTGAAACGATCGCGAACAGGTTCAAATGGCGCGCGATTATAAAGCTCACTTACCCAGTGGTAGGCAGCCGCAGCGGTCACTTTGCCTTGGGCTTTTGCCAAACTGAAAATGGAATCGTGTTTGGATAGACGAACGATATTGTTGTTTACGATGCCGCTTTCTACAGGGCGAACGCCCGTTAAAATGCACTCATAAAGTGGGCGAGACATAGAGGGCAGCTCACATTGCACAGGATAAAGCGTTGCGCGAGTTTCTTGTTGGGAACGACTTTGTTCTAGAAGACCATTGAGGTAGCCCATGCAATCACGGGCTACCTGATAGTTCAGTCCATCTAGAACAACAAGGATGACCTTATTGCTCATAACGACTTACTCTTATTGCTGGTGGATTAAGACACTTTCTTGCCATTGACGTGGCAGCTTACGCGCGGACTTTTCCCAAGCTGAGAAGTCAGTCACTGGGTGAACATTGCTGTATTGGTCGTTAGCAATTAGCTTGTCTTGCACTGCTTGAGGCAGTGTGATGTTGGTGCGGATTGGACGCGCATAACCTTCTGCTAAGTTGATTTGCCCTTGATCGCTGAAGATGTACTCACGAGCAAGCTTTGCTGCATTAGGGTTCTTCGCATATTTATTGATTATGGTTGTATAACCAGAAATCACAGAGCCATCTTGAGGAATGCTCACTGTAAAGCGGTCGCGGTCAATTTTGTCGCGATAGTTCAACGCATTGAAGTCCCACATGATCGCCACTTCAACTTCGCCTTTTTCTAAGTTGGCGATGTTCGGATCGGTAAATGAAAGACGACCTTGCTTCGCGAGTTCAGAAAAGAATTTGAGCGCAGGCTTGAGGTTGGATTCGTCCCCACCGTTGGCGAACGCTGCGGCGAGAACTGCGTTGTTTGCCTGTGCTGCTACGCCGACGTCACCTACGGTCACTTTGTAGTCGCCTTTTAATAGGTCATCCCACGTTTTTGGCGCGTCTTTTACGAGGTTATTGTTGGAGATAAAAGAAATAGTGCCAGTGTAAGCAAGTGCCCAATGACCATCTTCGTCTTTTGCCCAATCTGGAATGTCATTCCAAGTTGTTGGTTTATATGGCTGAGTGACGCCTTTTTTAACCGCTACACGTGCGAAGGCAAAGCCTACGTCACCAATGTCTGCGGTCGCGTTGTTCTTCTCAGCTTCGAATTTTGCGATTTCTTGAGCCGAGCTCATATCTGTGTCTTGGTGCTTAAGGTTGTAGTTTGACTTTAAATCAGCCCAAGTGTCTTTCCAGTTCGCCCAACTGTCAGGCATACCTACACTGTAAACCGCCCCTTCTTTTTGTGCTGCGGTAACCAATGACTCAATATCGGCTTCTTTCGCTACTGTTGGTGCTGCGAGCGTTACCGCGATGATTGCCGCTGGTGCAGTAATTGAACGACTTAGCAAAGTTTTCATTGTCTCCATCCTTCTGGAGTAGGTCAGTAAGTTCGCTTTGTATGCTATGGATGGAATGTGACGATTTAGAGCAAGTAATTTGACAGTTTTTATTAATTTCTATGGCACTTATATTTCATACGCTCGGTATGTGTTCTGTTGATTAATGTCATATTTTTGTTACGCACACGCCTTATGTTGTTCATCAAATTATCGTTGGACTAGATCAGAATGAGAGCGACAGGCACCAGCCAATTTGGTACCCAATTAGGAAAAATTAGAAGCAGCTTAAAGCAGCAGATTCTTTCCGGCATCATGTCGGAAGGGCAAAAGCTGCCATCAGAAAGGGAGCTCAGTGAGCTATTTTCTACGACTCGAATCACTATCAAAGATGCATTGGTGTCTTTAGAAACAGAAGGCCTGATCTACCGAGAAGAGCGTCGTGGCTGGTACGTATCTCCAGAGCGGATCTGTTACAACCCGTTGTCTCGTTCTCACTTCCATCAGATGATTCGAGAGCAGCATCGTATTGCAGAAACCAAGTTACTCAACGTGCGAAGTGAAATGGCCGCAGGTGAGTATGCAAAATCGTTAGAGGTTGAGAGAATTACCCCAATTTATGTGATTGAACGGTTACGTTTTATTGATGGGCGAGCGGTATTGTTTGTTGAAAATATACTCAAATCAGCACTGTTTGAAGGTATATTGTCCGAGAACCTCATCATGTCACTGACGGGTATTTATCGTGAGACGTATGGCTACGAGACAAAGCGCTCTCGTTTTGATGTGATTCCAACGTCAGCACCTGCTCATGTCGCTAAAGCGTTGAACTTGGCTGAAGGACAGCCAGTTCTGAAAATTCGTCGAGTAAACTACAAACAAGATGGCAAATTAATGGACTGCGAATTCGAGTATTGGCGTCCAGATGCAGTGATGATTCGCATTGATAGCGTAGGATAGAGTGCAGAATTAAAAAGAGCCCAATGAAGGGCTCTTTTTCGCATATTGGTTAGAGAGGCGGTTTAAACGAGGCCTTGCTCTTTTGCCATTTTACTTGCTATGCCAGGCGCTTTCCAAATGCTTGGCAGCAAAATGAAAGACACAGGTACGGCGGTAATTACAATGAAAGACTGCAATGCAGAAATACCACCAGAGCCCATTGAGATAAGCGCAATAGCGACAATACCCATCATCAAGCCCCAGAATGAGCGAATCACTGCGTTTGGTTCCGTAGAGCCCGTCATTACCACACTGATTGTGTAAGTCATCGAGTCACCTGTCGTCACGATAAATGTTGTCGTTAAGATCAGGAACAGAACCGAAATGATCATTGGGTAAGGTAATTCACCGGTAATCGCTAGCAGTGCTGCAGGCAAGTTAAAGCCTTCAAACGCAGATGAAATCAAGCCAGGGTTATCAAGCTCAAACGCAAGGCCACTGCCGCCAACAATACTAAACCAGAAGCAAGTAATCAGCGGTGCTGCGATGCTAATAGACATGATCAGCTGGCGAATTGTACGACCACGAGAGATACGAGCAATAAAGATCGCCATCATTGGGCCATAACCGATAAACCAACCCCAGAAGAATACTGTCCACCAGCTTAGCCAGCCCGTATCACCACGGTAAAGCGCCATTGGGAAGAAGTTATCTACCATGCGACCAACGCCTTGTACGTAGCCATCAACAATAAAACTTGTCGGTCCAAAGAACAGGATGTAACCAATTAACAGCACAGACAAAATAATGTTGTAACGACTGACGATTTGAATACCTTTGCTCAAACCGCTTAGTGCGGAAAGGGTATACATCAGGATCGCTGCCATGATAACCATGCTTTGCGTTACGAACGTATCTGGCAGGCCAAACAATGAGTTTAGCGCGTAGCTAATTTGTAAACCTAAGAAGCCGATAGGGCCGATTGTTCCTGCTGCTACGGCAATAATGCTACATGCGTCAGCAACATCACCAATCCAGCCTTTAATGGCTTTATCGCCAAACACAGGGTAAAGCAGAGTACGCGGCTTAAGAGGCAGGCCTTTATCGTAATGCAAGTGCATTAAGACAATGGAAGATAAACCACCAAGGATCGCCCAAGCTAAGAAGCCCCAGTGCATAAAAGACTGAGATAGAGCATTGATTGCGGCAGTTTTCGGTGAAGCTTCACCGTATAAAGGCGGAGCAGTCACAAAGTGCGCGATAGGCTCAGCAGCGGCCCAGAACACACCACCACCTGCAAGTAAGGTACAGAGTACAATTGACAACCATTTAAAGTTATCAATATCAGGTTTCGCTAGACCACCTAGACGCACATAACCAGTGCGACCAAACGCAAGAGCCAAACCAATTAGGAAATTCAGAAGAAGCAGTACTTGCCAGTAAGCTCCGAAATATTTAGTAGCAAAGCCGAAGCCGGTGTTAACCATTGCGGTTAGAGAGTCGGTATTCGTTAGAGCAAGTAAAACGAATAGAGTGAGGAAGCTACCACTTAACCAAAAGACAGGATTGGTGAGTTCGAGGCGCTTGAGCAGAGATGGGGGATGAATAGCAGAATAGTCAGCATCCTGAATAGGCGCTGTGTGGGAGGCGGCATTCGTCATATTTGACATAATTACTTCGCTTTTTAGGGCTATGAAGCCGTGCATTTCCCCTCACATCGTTTCGACGAAAAGTGTGAGGATGTTCAAAAAGCCGATGATGTTAACATGTCGAAGTTGCAAATATAACCTTAGATTTCGATTAATTTTTAACAGGTTAGCCAAGTTACTGATTTTTGGGTAGAGATCAAAGGAAAGTGTTTTTACGTGAAGTGCACCGCATTTCGTATGTAAATAACATTTCCCTTGTTTTTGCATGGATTACTCAGGATTACATTGAGCAAACATGTTTCTTCTCCAAACTGAGGTTTACTCAATGGCTCACTTCGAACTTAATGGACCGTGGTTACTTACCTCGCCACAGCGTCCCGATATTGAAATTCCAATGTCTATTCCGGGCGATAATATTTCGGCGCTTTTACAAGCAGAGCGCATTCCGGATCCTTATTTTGCCGATAATGAAAACAAAGTTCGTTGGATTGAAGAGTGTGAGTGGCATATCTCGCGTGAGTTTGAAGTTGATGCGTTTACGTTGTCTGTCAAGCAAGTTTGGATGACGCTAACTCGTGTCGATACCTTGGCAACCTTCTATATTAATGGTGAGTTAGCACTAACTTGCAGCAACATGTTTACTCAACAACGAGTTGATATCAAACCTTATTTAAAACAGGGCATAAATACTGTTCTTGTTCAATTCGCAAGAGTCGATATAGAAGGTGTGGAACGCGCCAAAAAATTGCCTTTCCCAATCCCTTCCGCAATGGGAAATAATCAAATTCCGCACATGAATTTGATCCGAAAAACGCAATGTCATTCCGGATGGGACTGGGGCATTTGCTTGATGGTATCGGGTATTTACGACCCCATTCAAATCGACATTGTGAATGAGCTTTGGCTCAAAGGCTTCTCGACAGAGCAGCAATGGCAAGCCGATGAGAGTGTGTTTCTTGATGTAGTAGTTGAAGTGGAAACGGACAGTCAACGCCATGAACTGATTGTTGAATTTAATGGTGAGCGTCAATGTATTCAAACAAAAGGAAGTGGCCACTATCACTGCCAGTTCCACATTTCGGAGCCTCAACGCTGGTGGCCATCAGGTTATGGCGAAGCTTATCTTTACCCCATTACCATTTCTTGCAGAGAGCAAAAGTTAACGCGCAACGTTGGTTTGCGTCAGTTAACCCTAAATAACCAAGCTGATGAACATGGCTCTGCGATGGAGTTTATCGTTAATGGCGTACCAATTAATGCCAAAGGTGCCAACTGGATCCCTGTTGACGCAATGCCGGGGCGAGAATGCGAAACACGTTATCGCAACCTTTTGCAAAGTGCGGTTGATGCTAACATGAATATGATACGTGTGTGGGGTGGAGGTCAGTACGAGAGCGAGAGCTTTTACAATCTGTGTGATGAGCTCGGCTTGTTAGTGTGGCAAGACATGATGTTCGCATGTTCACTGTACCCATCTGATAATGACTTCTTAAAAGAGGTCGAAGATGAGCTTCGATACCAAATTCCGAGACTTAAGGAGCACCCATCAATAGCACTTTGGTGTGGTGATAATGAAGTGATTGGAGCTATTGGTTGGTACGAAGAATCTAAGCACAATAAAGTCAAATACACGGTTAACTACGATCGCCTCAACCGCATGATTGAGCAGGTGATTACCGAACAAGATAGCGTTCGTCGTTTCTGGCCAAGTTCCCCGTGTAATGGTGAACTGGATTTCGGTGACGCGTGGCATGATGATAGTAAAGGCGATATGCACTTTTGGGACGTTTGGCACTCAGGAAAATCATTCAATGCCTACCTTGACGTGAATCCTCGTTTTTGCTCTGAGTTTGGTTTTCAATCTTGGCCGTCTTTTGCAGAAGTTAAGCAGTTTGTCCCGGAGCAAGATTGGAATATCACGTCCCTAACCTTTGAACAACATCAGAAGAATCCTCGTGGTAACAGTATCATCACAGAGATGTTCACGCGTTATTTCCGTTTTCCCTCTGGATTCGAGAACATGCTGTATTTAAGCCAAGTTCAGCAGGCAATCGCGATCAAAACTGCGTGCGATCATTGGCGTGCCATTTCTCCAGTTTGTCGCGGCATGCTGTACTGGCAACTCAACGACAACTGGCCTGTCAGTTCTTGGTCTAGCTTGGAATACAGTGGTCGTTGGAAGCAGTTGCACTACCATGCAAAACGCTTTTTTGCGCCGCAGTATTTGGTATTTTCCGAGCATACAGGCAAGTTGAGCCTGCATTTGCTCAATGATGCCAAAGAGCCCGCAAGCGTCAACGCACTGCTCAAGTGGGTAGATTGGCAAGGGGAAGAAAAGCAATGTTGGAGCTTAGAACAAACGGTCATAGCAGACAGCAATACGATTTTGTGGCAATTGGATGAATTGATCGAGAAGGATGAACTTACGTCAGGCTTCCTCTATGTTGAAGCGCAAATCGGTGAAGACAGAATAAGCAACACATGGTTTTGCACTCACGAGCTGAAAACTTTGCCTATGGCAAAAGCCAATATTGATGTCTCTATTGAAGGAAGCCAAATTACATTGATTGCGGATAAGCCTGCGTTTTTTGTTCATTTGGAGAGTGATGCTGATGGAAGGTTCAGTGACTCCAGTTTTACTCTGTTGGTCAACGTTCCAATGACGGTTGAGTATTTAGGTGATCATGTTTCAGGTATGCAGCAGTCGTTGAGGGTATACCACCTTAATGATTAAAGCGGGCATAGAACATCTACATGCTGACAACTAAAAAGGGAGCGTTTGCTCCTCTTTTTGTGCTCGTTGTAGCCACGAAACTGTATACGGTTGCCTCTCTCACAACAATTTATGATTCATCTCTATTTTTTATCATTTATAAATTGTCGTTTTTGAGGTGTTGTCCAGAATGGCATTATCCACGTGCAACATAAGATTGCCGGGAATAAAAATAATTACAATACTGCCTTACTGGAAGATACATGAAAATCAAACCCCTCCCACCTTTAAATAGCCTCGTTGCGTTTGAAGCGTCGGCGCGGCATTTGAGTTTTACGTTAGCCGCTGACGAGCTAAACGTGACCCAAGGTGCTATCAGTCGCCAAATTAGACAATTAGAAGAATACTTAGGCAAGGCTATGTTCACGCGAGCCAATCGAAGTATTAATTTAACGCCTACAGGTCTTCAATATTATCAAGCTGTCAGCCAATCTTTGCTCGATATTGCTCAAATCACGGGTGAAGTGAAGAAATGGCAGGGCGAACAAAAGATCACGGTTGCGACGACAAACGCAATGGCCGCTTTGTGGTTGTTGCCTAAGGTCGCTCAATTTCAAAATGAACATGATGACATCGATATAAGGATTTTGGCCTCAGATAATGTGTTGGACTTACGCCGATTAGATTGCGATATCGCCTTGTTTTATTGTCGCACTCCACCTGCGGAAATGGATGTGACAACGCTATTTTCAGAAGAAGTATTCCCTGTGTGTAGCCCGCTTTATTTAGAGAAAATAGGCCAGCCTAGTGAGCCAGAAGAAATCTTCAATAAAACGTTACTCTATCTGGAAGAGTCTCAAAGAGATTGGGTGAATTGGGAGCAGTGGTTTGCGAGTGTTGGATTGCCAAATATTTCGCCTCGTAATCGCATGAACATTAATAACTATCCAATGCTGTTACAAGCGGCTATTAATGGTCAGGGCATCGCGTTAGCCTGGGGCTCATTAGTGGACGACTATTTACAAAGCGGCGCTTTGGTTAGGCCAGTCGAGCATGTTCTTTCAACACCTTCCAATTTTTCTATGCTTGAACCTAAAAATAGAGGTTTAATCCCAGCAAGCGTCAAACGTTTTAGAGAATGGCTTTTGCATCAGTTGCCAGATGAGGTGGGTGATCGAGGCTTAGCCTAAATCAATAAGCAGAGAAAATAACAGAGTTTGGTCATGTTAAAAAGCGGGAATATCAGTTCCCGCTTTGTTTGAATTGATTGGATGAAATGACGCACTAAGTGAGTGCTGGTCCTTGATTGAGTGTGGAATCATCTTTCAGCGAGGATGTTGAAGCGATAGGCTCGGAAGCCACAGTTTTGCTTTCAACAAGCGGTTCAACAGGACCATCAAGTTTCTCTTGCTCTGGGTGAACATGCTCTGGAAGCATTGCCCATGGCTTAGGTTCGCGTCGAATACTATGGAACAGCGTTAAGCTCATTACCGCGATAAAAATAGCGATAGGGAAACCGGCAATAATGGAGGCCGTTTGCATTGCTTTTAACCCTCCGGCGTATAGAAGCACTCCCGCAATGGCAGCGATCATGATCCCCCATAGTACCCGTATAGACGTAGGAGGCTCACTGTGCCCGGCGGCATCGAGGGTACATAGAACTAGGGTACCCGAGTCAGCTGAGGTAATGAAATAAGTACCGAGCAATAGACACGCAAGTACGCTAAGTAGTTTACCAAACATACCTGTATCTAGGTTGTCGAATAGCGTAAACAAAGCGCGTGTCGTATCAGCTTTAGTCGCTTCAAGAATCGGGCCGCCAGAAAAATCTGCAGGTGGTGTTTGTTTGGCTTCTTGTGCCGCAGTAACTTGCTCTTGATGAGCAACACGAGCGTCTTGCTCTACCTTCAACGCTGCGCCACCAAATACTGAAATCCATAAAAACGTGATCAGCGTGGGTACGATGAGAGCACCGCCGATAAGCTCACGTATTGTGCGCCCTTTAGAGATACGAGCTACAAACATGCCAACGAAAGGTGCCCAAGTCATCCACCAAGGCCAGTAATAAGCCGTCCACCAGTTTTGCCAGCCAGAGTCATTCTGTGCATCGCTCCATAAGCTCATACCGACAATGTTTTGTGCATAAAGCCCCGTGCTTTCAAGTAGCGTATTTAAGATATAGCGAGTTGGGCCAATATAAAGTACGACCAGCACGAGTGCGAGTGAAAGCAGCATGTTCCATTCTGATAAACGGCGAATACCTTTCCCTACACCAGATAGCACCGACGCAACCGCACAAGTACAAAGGGAAACGATAATAAAGAGTTGAATCCCCAAACTAATGTCTAGACCAAAGGCTTGATTCAAACCAGAGTTTATTTGGATAACTCCCATCCCCAAGGTTTGAGAGATACCGAAAGCAGTCACCGCGACTGTTAGGATATCAACCGTGTGCCCGATAGGCCCATAAATACGATCGCCAATCAAAGGGTACAAGATAGAGCGTAGGGTAAAAGGCAGATCTTTACGGTAGGAAAAGTAGGCTAATGCGAGTGCAACAATGATAAAGACAGACCAAGGATGTAGACCCCAGTGAAAGAATGTCAGTTTCATTGATGTTGTTGCGGCTTCATTGGTCAGGCCTTGAGTAAATGGGTTGTCAGCGTAATGCCACATCGGTTCGGCGACCGACCAGAAAATTAAGCCTATCCCCATGCCTCCGGAAAAAAGCATGGATACCCAAGACAAATAACTAAACTCTGGTTTTTCGTCATCTTTACTCAAACGAATATGTCCATATCGACTAACCATAAGATAAAGAAGAAAACCGACAACGAGTGAAACAAGTCCGATGTAAAACCACTTCATATTCTGCAGCAAAATGCCGGAAATCGTTTCGAAGTATTGGCCCGCTTGGTTGGCGAGAATGGCGCAGAAAAGTACAAAACCGATAACGACGATCTTTGATGCGATAGTCACAGTCGGATTGAGTCCTTTCAATATCCCAGATGTTGCTCTCATAGGCATCCCTCACAGTGCTTTTGTTTTAGCGTTATTGTTTGTTGCGTTATTGTTAATTTTTGAAAGAGAGTAGAGAGAGGGCTTTTGTGTTTCAACTGATTAATACTCATCGGTTAATGAGTATTAATCATGACAAGAAGAACCTTGTTAATTAAAAGGTTGTTTTGTTGTTTGAGATCAATGCATGAATGACAAAAACTCATCCAAACCCGGCGAAAAAGTCGTTTGTTTGTTGCTGGGTTGTTAATCAAAATCATCTCCACTAACACAACACGATGTTGTACGCACTGGATGCAACTCGACTCTCGGAGATAAGAATATGAGCAATGTCAACCAAACCATTATTCCTGTTGAACTTGTTGATAATGTACTGAACCCAATCAGTGAAGCAACAGGAATGCCGAATCAGGCCTACACCAGCGAAGAGTATTTTACCTTTGAGCGTGATCAGGTGTTTGGTAACACTTGGGTATGCATTGGTTTTGCATCAGACCTGCTTAAAAATGGCTATGTGATGCCACTTGATTTCATGAATCTTCCACTACTCATGATGAGAAATCGTCAAGGTGAAGTCCAAGTCTTCCACAACGTATGTAGTCATCGTGGTATGAAGCTGGTGCATGAGGCAGGCGAAGTTCAAGGCATGATTCGCTGTCCTTACCATTCATGGACGTACGATCTTGACGGCAATCTAAAAGGCACACCACACATCGGTGGTATCGCAAAACACAAAGATGATCGATTTAAGTGTGAAAAACATGGCCTTAAGCCACTTCGTTCAGCCGTTTGGATGGACATGGTATTCGTCAACTTATCGGGCAATGCAGAAAGCTTTGAAGAGCATATCGCGCCGCTAGAGCAACGTTGGCAGCAATTCTTAGGTGAAGAAGGATTAGGGCTTCTTCGCCGCGTGAACATGGGTGGCAACTTAGAGATAGAAGTGAAAAGTAACTGGAAGCTTGCCGTAGAAAACTACTGTGAAGCTTACCACTTACCTTGGGTGCATCCGAGTTTGAACAGTTATTCTCGCCTAGAGGATCACTACAACATCATGTTTGCAGAGCGTTTTGCTGGCCAAGGTAGTCTCGCATACAACCTCTCTGATACTGCAGGAACACACTTACCTAAATTTCCAAGCTGGCCAGAAGATAAACTGCGTCATGCAGAATATGTTGCACTCTTTCCAAACGTGTTGCTTGGTATTCAAGCCGATCATGCCTTTGCGATGATGATTGAACCAATCACTGCGAATAAGAGTGTTGAGCACCTACGTGTTTTCTATGTGGGTGATGAAGCAACGAAAGATGAGTTCGCTGCGTGCCGTACTGCTACCGTTGAGTCATGGCGAGTCGTATTCGGCGAAGATATTGGAGCGGTCGAGGGCATGCAGGAAGGTCGTTACTCACCTGGCTTTGGTGGTGGTGTGTTCTCACCAGAAATGGATGTTCCGACGCATTTCTTCCAAACCTGGTTGGCAAAGCAAGTGAAAGCGGCCCTGGAGCAGTAATATGATGCATTACCTTAATTATATTGATGGTGAGTGGTGCGATTCAGAGCAAGCGCTGACCGTCATGAACCCTGGTACAGCCGAAGCGTATGCGACGGTTGCAGAAGCCACTATCACCGATGCAGATCGCGCAATGGCAGCGGCACGTCGAGTAGTCAATCAAGGCCTTCTTTCGGACGTTCGTCCAGCCGTCAGAACCGAGTGGATGTTAAAAGCCGCCGCAGCTATTCGTGAAATGGTTGATGAAGGTGGGTTAGTTGCCTGTCGTGAAAATGGGAAATCTTTGCAAGATGCCAAAGATGAGTTTTTAGAGTCGGCACGTTACTTCGAATACTACGCTGGCATGGCCGACAAGCTGGAAGGCACGTCAATTCCGTTGGGTAAAGACTATGTCGACTTCACTCAATATGTGCCGTTTGGCGTGTCAGTGCAGATTGTGCCGTGGAATTTCCCTGTCTCTATTTGTGCACGTTCATTGGCACCTGCATTAGCCGCAGGTAACGCAGTGGTGATCAAATCGCCAGAGATTTCTCCACTTGCCATGACGTTGTTGATTAAAGCGATTGAAAAAGCGGGCTTCCCAAAAGGCACGATTAACTTGCTATGTGGCAAAGGCTCAGTCGTTGGCAGTCATTTGGTGCAGCACCAAGAGGTCGATCAAATTGTCTTTACGGGTTCCGTTCCAACTGGCCAACGCATCCTGCAAGATTCAGCGCAACGCGCTACTCCATCGGTGATGGAGCTGGGTGGTAAATCGGCTGCTATCGCGCTGAAAGATGCGAACCTCGAAACACTTTTGAAAAGCGTTCAGGTCGGTATTTTCTTTAACGCTGGTCAAGTGTGTTCGGCAATGTCTCGTTTGCTGATTCAAAAAGAGCGTTATGAAGAAGTAAAAGCGGCAGTAGTGGAAATGGCAAAAAGCCTAACTATTGGCCTAGGCGAAAGCCAGCCGGACATCACACCGTTGGTATCTGCTGATCAACAAGCACGCGTGCTTGAAATCATAGAACAAGCAAAAGCCGACGGCGCAAATATCCTAACGGGTGGCTACGCACCTGATTTATCGGGTTACTTTGTGGCACCAACGGTGATTGAAGCCTCACCAGATATGCGTATTGCTCAAGAAGAAGTGTTTGGCCCTGTACTGGTAATTACACCGTTTGAAACCGAGCAAGAGGCCGTTGAAATTGCGAATGGCACCGATTTTGGCCTGGTTGCTGGTGTCTTTGGTGAAAGCCTAAACCAGACATTGCGTGTGGCGCAGCAACTGCGTGGTGGGCAAGTGTTCATCAATGAATGGTTTGCTGGTGGTATCGAAACACCATTTGGTGGCGTGGGCTTGTCCGGTTTTGGGCGAGAAAAAGGACAAGAAGCGATTTATAGCTATGTCCAGACACGCAATATTGCCATTCGTTTGCAGCAAGACAGCAACGTATAGCTACTGTGTAACTTGATTTTCATCACCTCGCACCGGCTTGGATTTCAGACCACAAGCTAGGGCGAGGTTGATGGAATCGCTACAAATCTGACAGTGGTTTGTAAACACGGAAATTCTGAACAAGGTAGTTGGAGTAAAAGTGATGAGAAAGTGGCTCTGTATTATTTGCGGCTTAATCTATGATGAAGCACAAGGTTGGCCATCCGATGGCATTGCACCAGGAACAGCATGGGAAGATGTGCCGGATGATTGGTTATGCCCCGACTGTTTAGTGGGTAAGGCCGATTTTGAAATGATCGAAATCACCGACGATGCGCCAGTAGAAGAGGTCGCGGCAGTGTCTTCGGTGTCGGTAGGATCGTCTGTTCAGCCAAATGCGGCTCAGCCACTTCCATCTGAAGTCACTCAGCCTATATTTTCAGCTGACCCTATCGTTGTCATCGGTAGTGGCCACAGTGGTTACCAGTTGGCAGCGGCACTTAGAGCGCAATCTGAAACGGTTCCGATCACTGTCTTTACCGCTGATGATGGCGCACTGTACAGCAAGCCTGCCTTGTCTAATGCACTGGTCATGAATAAAGACGGCGACGCGCTACAAAGTGAAAGCGCGTTGGAGTGGGAAAGCCGTCTCAATATCCGCGTTTACCCGCATACCCGCGTTGAACATATCGATCGTGCCAATTCAACGCTACATACCTCCATCGGTAAATACGCCTACAGTCGCTTGGTACTGGCAACAGGTGCATCACCGATTGAAATCCCAATTGAGGGTGATCGCTCTTGTGTTATGAGTGTGAACGACTTAGTTGATTACCGCCGTTTCAGAATTCAGCTACAGAACAAAAAGCGCATCGCAATCCTAGGTGATGGCTTAATTGGCTGTGAGTTCGCGAATGACCTGATCGAAAGCGGTTATGAAGTGACAGTTATCGGGTTAGGTCAATGGCCAATGGAGCGTTTGATCCCGCAACAGTTGGGTGAATCATTACAAAGTGCACTTGCCGATCGAGGCGTGCAATGGGCTCTACAAGACAGTATCGCCAGAATCGAGCCAAGGTCCGAATCAAGCGCGGTTTTGCATCTAAACAGTGGCAAGCAGATTGAAGCAGACCTAGTGCTAAGCGCGGTTGGGCTCAAGCCAAATGTATCGCTGGCTGAGCAAGCAGGGCTCGAAGTGGGCCGCGGCATTAAAGTGAATCAATTCGGCCAGACGAGTGATGAGAGTATTTACTCGCTAGGCGACTGTGTTGAAACCGAGCAAGGTTGGCAGCCGTATATTGCGCCGATTAATCAAATGATTCCTTCCGTAGCGAAAAGCTTGCTAGGCGATGTCGCGTCAATCTCGTTAACGCCAACTCCTGTGATTGTAAAAACGCCGATTCTTCCACTCACTATTTTCCCGGTTGCCCCGAACGAACTGGGACAATGGTATATCGAGAGTCAGGCAGATGAATTGACCGCTGCGTTTTATTCTCCTGAGGGAACGATGCTTGGCTTTGCGTTGCTAGGAAGAAAAGTACAGTCATTACGAGGTCCTTGGCTAGATCAATTGTCATTGAAACTGTCAGCAGCGTAACGGAGAAAGAAGATGATTCATTTACCCAATGATGATGCAACATGTGGTTGGTACCATGCGTTGCCAAGTATTGCAGAAAAACCAGCGTTAAAAGGTAAACAAACTGCTGACTATGCCGTGCTAGGTGCCGGTTTCGCTGGACTAGCTATGGCAAGACGTTTAGCTGAGCTTCAGCCTAACGCACGAATTATACTGATTGATGCGCAACGTATCGGCCAAGGGGCGTCAGGGAGAAATTCGGGCTTTGTGATCGATTTGCCTCATAAGTTTTCACTTGAGCATCCCGATCCTGAGCACAAACAAAAGTTATTATCGCTCAACCGTTCTGCGATTGCTCAGCTAGACACTTTAGTGTCGAAGCACAGTATTTCTTGTCAGTGGTCAGCAAAGGGCAAATATCAAGGAGCCGTAGGGGCGCGCGGTGAAGCGTATCTCGATCACTTTGAGCACCTAATGAAAGACCTTGGCGAACCATACTTCCATGTTAATGGCAGTGAGCTGGCGAAAGTCTTAGGGACAAATTACTACAGCCGCGCAATTTACACGCCGGGCGGCTATTTAATGCAACCTGCTGCTCTGGTGCGTGGGCTAGGGGAAAGCCTTCCAGAGAACGTCGAGGTGTTAGAAAACTCGCCAATCCGCAAACTCAGTAAAGAAAACGGTTACTGGGTATTACATGGAGATAGTGGTTCTGTTGAAACCACTGAACTGTTACTTGGCACCAGCATTTTTACTCGTGAGTTTGGTTACCTTAAAAACAGATTACTGCCAGTGATGACGTTTGCAAGCTGGACGCGTCCATTGACCGACGCAGAAATGCAACGATACGGAGGTGAGCTGAATTGGGGTTTAACTCCAGCAGATCATGCGGGAACGACGTTACGTATGACCGCCGATCGACGTATTTTGATCCGAAATACTTACAAACACGTGCCGAAATATGGCTCAAGCATGAACGATAAAGTCAGAGAGCAAATCCGAGACGATCATCGTCAAGTCTTTTTGGCGCGTTACCCCGAGCTGGCCGACGTAACATTTACTCACACATGGGGTGGGGTGTATGCCATCTCTCGTAACTTTACTAACTTTTTTGGTCAATTAGATGAAGGTGTTTATGCCAGCGCTTGTGACAATGGTGTTGGTGCTGCGTGGGGAACCATTTCTGGAACGCTGTTAGCTGACTATGTCGTTGGTGCGACATCTAAATCATTGGATGACATACAGCAAGTGACAGGAATGCCTTGTTTGAATCCGCCAGAGCCTTTTTTAGGCATGGGAGTAAAAACGCGTATCCAATTAGCAAAATGGCAAAGCCGGAGTGAATTATGAAGCAAGTCAAACTCGTTGATAGTAAAAACCTCGATTTTAATGTTCGTGGTGATACGCCGGGAATGGCGTACGTAGCCCGAGCGTTAAGCCCGGAAATTTCACCAAACATTGGCGTAGGCTTTGCTAAATGGGAAGGCGCTCAAGTGGCTTGGACGGTGCTTTATGATGAGGTTATTTTTGTGATTGAAGGCTGTTTTGAGCTGACCGCAAACGGTGAGACACATTTTGTGCACCCAGGTCAGATGCTGTGGATCCCGGAAGGAACCGAGCTGGTTTATGGTGGGCATGCCCTGTTCGGCTATGTGGTTCATCCAGGAAACTGGAAAGAGCTACACGGGATTGAATGATTTTTTTACAGACGAGACAACGACTTGAAGTTCTACTCGTGCTAAATCAAAAATCGTTCACAGTGTATGTGAGCCAAATCAACTCGCCCGTTAAGGGCGTGTCACCGAAGCCTCCTTCTTGAAGTCATTAGGGTATATACATCAGTTTTAACGATAGCCATATCGAGATGTTTGGTATGGCTTTTATCGTTAAGGATAATAATCTCATTGGATCAAGGGGTATATAATCGTTAAATTGCACTTGCGACATCTTTGCGCTGTGACTGGCAATTCAAACTATTGTTTTAGCCAATAGAAACACTAAAAATTATCCACCAAATAATACGTTACTGAGTCTGGCCGTTGCATTTACGGCTGCCTATTTCGCAGCCGATGATTATTACTTAATATAAGAACTCACCATGCACACTCGTCGTGAACGCGTATTTGATCCCTTTCATCGTCTAACGGTATTTACAGATAAATGGCGACTTGGATCTAAATCTTATCTTACTGATCTCGCATCTATTGCCTTATTGCTGTTACCGCTGACGCTATCTAACGCACTTGCCATCTTTCTTGGTCACGCTTCTAGAATCCTAGGGGTGTCAGAGGTTTCTCAGTTATTGTTCCATCTTTCTGATATTTTAATCAACTTATATCCCACAGCGTTTTGCATTGTGGCTGGTTACTATTTATCGCATAAAGTGAATGTGTCGAGCGCGATTATCATCATTTATTCGTTGGTCATGTTCTATTTAATTTCAATAGAGAATGACAGCCTTTCTAGTAATTACATGTTGCCGAATAACCCGTTATTAGCACTCTTTAGTGCAACGGTGTCATACGTTTATTGTAAAAGTTTCCGAATTGAGCTGCTTGATCCTCAAGCAATGGACTTCTCTTCTCGTCTTTTTAAAGATGTCTTACATTTTTTCGTATTCGTTTTATTTGCGGTTAGCTTATCTCATCTCACCGCAGCGGTGATGGATGCTTTTACTACAACAGTGGCTGGACTTAACTTTGATCCGCTGACGTTCACAGGAGGATTATTTTATCAATCCATCTTGAGCTTATTAGGAGCGGCGGGCATTAATGGTCACAACATGTTGTTTTCCATCAAGCAGCAAATATACGCTGCGACCGAAGCCAACATGGCTGCTTGGCAAACAGGCGAAGCGTCGCTTAACGTCATTAGCCAAGGTTTTTACGACGCATTTTTATCCATGGGCGGGTCAGGGAATAGCATCAGTTTACTCCTGTGTCTGTTATTGTTCGCTAAAGAGCGCAATCATATTTTACTGGCGTTAGCGGCAGCACCATTGGTGATGTTCAACATCAATGAAGTGCTGCTATTTGGGTTGCCTATCATCTTTAATCCTATTCTGGTCGTCCCATTTGTATTAGTGCCGCTGGTAAGTTTTATCATCACCTACTGCGCAATTGCTTCCGGCTTAATTGCGCCTGTTGAAAATATTGTGAACTGGATGACACCGCCTCTGTTGAGTGGTTATGTTGCAATGGGGCATCAGGTCCAGGGGGCGATACTTCAACTGGTGGTGATTGCGATTGGTGTACTAATTTATCGACCTTTTTATCTAGCCTATGCAGGCAAATATGTGGGGCAGCTTGGGGTAAGTAATACTTACAATGGTTTAGAACAATCCCTATTTAAATCACTACTCAGTAGTGTGAAAGATGCGAACACATCGAGTATCAGCAAGTCATCCGCGCAGAAGCGTTTAACTTCCATTCTTCGTGAAGGCGAGTTGGTGATGTTTTATCAAAAGCAGCATTCAACAAAGGATGCGGAACAGTATTCTTACGAAGCGCTTATTCGATATAAAGATGAAGATGGAAACTTACTTTCACCAACGTTTATTGAAGATTTTCACCGGTTAGATGCTATGCCACTGCTCGATAAACTAGTTCTCGAAAAGGTGTTGTCGGATATGAAGGAAATGGGATTATCTGATCAGCGAAGAGTGGCCATTAATGTTTCTGTTGCTACCATTCAACAAGTGGATTTTGTTCAGCATTTACAAGGCAGGTTGGTCTATTTTGGAATCCCGGCTGAATGGCTTGAAATTGAAATTACTGAAGAAGCCGTATTAGACAATGAAGTTTCTTTAACTAACACCATGAAAGCTCTACAGAGTATGGGAGTTCGTATCACAATGGATGATTTTGGTACGGGCTACGCATCGTTTCCTCATTTGTTCAAGTATCCATTTAACAAGATTAAGCTAGACAGATCGCTGCTATTGGACGCTAACGATCATCGTGGACGTCAACTGTATCGATTGGTTGCTAAGTTAGGACATATTGCAAATTGCGAGGTCGTAGCGGAAGGGGTGGAAACGCAGTCTGACTATGACTTTGTGCGGTCAAGTGGGGTTGATAAAGTTCAAGGATTTTACTTAGCAAGGCCTGTACCTTTGGATGAGATTATCCATCGACGTGCTTAACTAACGTGCAATAAAAAGGGAAGCGATGGCTTCCCTATAGTGAGTCTTGTTTTGACTTAGTTAGCTCTTATTTGAACTCAAATTTACCCTGCATGATCGCCCAGTGACCAGGGAACGAGCAGAAGAATGAGTAGTCGCCGCCAGCTTTCATTTTTTCAGTGCTGAAAGTAATGCTGGTGCTTTCACCGCCGCCAATCACTTTTGTGTGAGCGTATACACGGTCGTCATTTGGCTTCACGTAATTGTTTTCTGCACCTGCTGCCATGCCGTCCGTACCTACTGCTTGTAGATTAGCGGTATCTGCGATAACGACGTTGTGACCCATTGATTGTGCAGGCATTTTACCTGTGTGGTTTAGCGTCAGTTTTACTTCTTTACAAGTGGCTGGAACGCTCAGTGTTTTAGTAGAAAACTGCATCATATCGTTAGCATCTAGGGACACTTCACACTCGGCACTGGCTTGGGCACCAAAGCTCATTCCTACTAATGCGAAGGTTGCTGCTAATAAACGTAAAGACATATAACACTCTCCATTTTATATTTTGGGCTGATTTGGATTAATCTCATCCAATAGTTCTCATTATCAGCCAATTTTCACTCGAAAAACGTGCTTCAAGCGGTATATTGACGTTTTGTTGCAAAGTTGTACTGGTTAGTTCCACTATTTGATCACTCATAGGCCCTATTTCATGCGATGGCGTGAGGTAAATCAAAAAAGAAAGGAATACGCTCCGTACAGAGATAAGGTCTATCTTATTAAGCCTTTGGAGCAGTATCTTGGCATTTATTAGAAGTAGATTAGAGAAGGTGAGGGGAGAGACTCAAGTATAAAAAAGCTCAGCCAAATTGCTGAGCTTTAACAGTTAGAGCGGCAGTTTACGTTTAGCGATTTTGCTTCAACGCATCTAACGCTTCATGTAATGACGGCACGATGGAATGACCAAATTGTTTTACCTCTTCGCAAGGTTCAACTAAATCCGGAATCTGATAAGTAACCATATTCGCTGCCACGGCTGCGCGAACACCGTTATTGGAATCTTCAAAGGCTAAACATTGGCTTGGTTCTACATCCAGACGATTCGCTGCCAGCAAATAGATTTCTGGATCGGGTTTACCGTGGTTTACCTCGCAGCCTGTGGTGAGGTTGTCGAAGTACTTACTCAAACCCGCTAATTCCAGTTTGATTTTCGCCACCTCTTTTGCCGTAGAAGTCGCTACTGCGATTGGTAAGCCTTGTGCTTTCAGCCATTCTAGCAGCTCAACAACACCATTTTTCACTGGGATGGCTTGGTGTTTGACGACAGCATTGTAACGAGTACGCCATTCATGATGCAGGCGGTCTAGGTTCTCACCGTAGGCTTTGCGGAAAATTGCTTCAATACCTGCCGCATTGCGACCAATGATCGAGAGATAAACATCTTCATAAAACGGAAGGTTTTGGACTTCACATGCTTCTTGGAAAATACGCATACAGACGCGCTCAGTATCAAGGAGCAAACCATCCATATCAAAAATAGCAGCTTGGTAGTTCATTACATTACAGACTTTTCGATTGTGATGGTGCATTTTGACATAAGCGAGATAGATTTTCTTGCGGAATTCAAACCGTCCGTATCCTTTTTTACTTTATACCTAGCCGTTTGGCTAAGCGGTGTAAATTACCATTATCGAGTTCTAGCTGACGTGCTGTTGCAGCCCAGTTTCCTTGATTCTGCTCTAGTGCTTTTAGAATAATGGCTTTTTGGAAGGTGTCAGTGGCTTGCTTTAAACCAGCGTCTGACAGTTCAAATGAAGAGCTAGGTATACCTGGCTCTTCAGTGATGGGCTGATTGTTCGATGCTTTGATATCGAAATCTTGTCCCACCAATTCGATATCCAGCGATTGAGTTCTAGCTTTGGCAAGCACGCCCGCTCGTTTGATTACGTGTTCCAGTTCACGCACGTTGCCCGGCCAAGAGTAATCTTTGAGTGCTTGAACTAGAGTGGGAGAGAGTCGAACACTGTTCAGCCCCAACTTGCTGCGTAGTTGCTCTGCAAAGAAACCAGCCAGTAGCACGACATCGTCTTCACGTTCACGAAGTGGGGGAACATGAAGAGGGAATACACTCAAACGGTGGTATAAATCTGCTCTGAAACGGCCAGCTTTTACTTCTTCATGCAGAACACGGTTCGTTGCCGCCACAATGCGCGTATTGACTCGAATATGGCGGTCATCACCCACACGTTGGATGTCGCCGTATTGGAGAGCTCGAAGTAACTTAGCTTGCAGTTCTAACGACAGTTCGCCGACTTCATCCAAAAACAGTGTGCCGCCGTCGGCTTGCTCGAACTTACCCTTGCGATTACTGATAGCACCAGTAAAAGCGCCTTTGATATGACCAAAAAGCTCACTCTCTGCGACAGACTCAGGTAACGCGGCACAGTTTAAGTACACCAAGGTATTATTGGCTCGGTGAGAGCGATGATGAATTGCGTTTGCGACGAGCTCTTTACCAACCCCTGTTTCACCCATTACCAACACCGATAGCTCGGTATCTGCCACCGCATCGATTTGCTCTTGAAGTGCTTTCATCCCAGCAGATTTGCCAATGATTTCGTTGCTTAGCGTGCGTTTCTCAGTGTAAGACTCACGTGGCAAGCTGGCTTGTGTTTCTAACTGCTCCAGTAGTAGCGCAGTGTGCAAGCCACCCGCGGCTAACGCACTTACAAAGCGTAGTTCTTGATTGAGTAAACCATCGAACTGATTCGGGTCGAAGGCATCAATAGTGATCGCGCCAATCAATTGATCGTCGATCAACAAAGGGAGGCCAATACATGAATGGACGTGCAGCTTGTCGTCGTGGTTCGGAATTAACCCGTCATAGGGATCGGGTAAGTCGCTATTCGATGGAAACCGTACGATATCGCCAGCGCGTGCAATGGCTTCCAATCTCGGGTGTTGGTTTATAGAAAAACGGCGTCCCAATACTTCCTTTGCTAAGCCATTGATAGCCAGCGGCTTAAAGTGCTGATCTTCATACAAAAGAAGAGCAGAAGCATCACATTTTAATATCTCGCGAATCGTTGTTAATAAGGTATCAAATCGAGCTTGCCGAGTGAGCGCTGAATTTAGGTCTTGCGTGATGTGTAGCCATTGCGCGATTAAAGAAGTCATAGCCAATACCAATTGTGTCAATATGACTATTTTAGTGTCTTAATGACAATTTTCAACTGTGTCTAAATGACAGTTGTTAAAGTTATATTTTAATTAAATTATTGAAATGTATAGCAATTAAAAGTTGGCATGCCCAGTGCAATACAAGAAGAAATTATTTTTGTTTATCCCGTCATTCAAGGTAGTAATTATGACAATTCACGTAAAAAACAACATCCACTGGGTAGGTCAACGCGATTGGGAAGTTCAAGACTTCCACGGTACAGAATACAAAATGACAAAAGGTACCAGTTACAACAGCTATCTTATTCGTGAAGAGAAAACCGTATTGATTGATACGGTCGATCATCGATTCAGCCAGCAATTTATCCAGAACCTAGAAATGGAAATCGATCTTAAGACGATCGATTTTATCGTCGTGAACCATGCAGAGGAAGATCACTCGGGCGCATTGTCTGCATTGATGGAGAAGATTCCGAACACGCCAATTTACTGTACGGAAGCGGCGATTGATTCGATTGTTGGCCATCACCATCATCCCGAATGGAACTTTAAAACGGTAAAAACGGGTGACAGCATCGATATTGGTAACGGTAAGCAATTGGTGTTTGTGGAAGCGCCAATGCTGCATTGGCCAGACAGCATGATGACATACCTAACTGGCGATGCAGTGTTATTCAGTAACGACGCATTTGGTCAGCACTACTGCGATGAACGCTTATTCAATGATGAAGTGGATCAAAATGAGCTGATGGAACAGTGTTTGCGTTACTACTCCAACATCTTAACGCCGTTCAGCAGCTTGGTAACAGCCAAAATCAAAGAAGTACTGAGCTTCAACTTGCCTGTCGACATGATTGCAACTTCACACGGTATTGTGTGGCGCGATAACCCAGTCCAAATCATCGAACAGTATCTAGAGTGGGCGGATAACTACCAAGAAGATCGTATTACCATCTTCTACGATTCTATGTCTAACAATACCCGAATGATGGCGGACGCGATTGCACAGGGCATTCACGATGTCGACCCGGGTGTCGCGGTTAAAGTCTTCAATGTGTCTAAGCACGATAAGAATGAAATTCTCGCCAATGTGTTCCGCTCAAAAGGCATCTTGGTTGGTTCGTCTACCATGAATAACGTCATGATGCCGAAGATTGCTGGCATGCTGGAGGAGATCACAGGTCTTCGTTTTAAAGCCAAGAAAGCCGCTGCCTTTGGTAGTTATGGCTGGAATGGTGGTGCGGTAGACCGTATCCACGCACGGTTGACCGACGCGGGTTTTGAAACGGCAGTCAGCCTGAAAACTAAATGGCGACCAGATGGTAAAGCGATGCGTGAGTGTCGTGAACATGGCAAGAGCATCGCGAAATTGTGGGCGAAACATTCACTAACAAGCCCTGTTGCGTCTCCGATGATGGCTGCGTCTGCACCGCAAGTTCAATCACAGCCCGTTGTACAAGTAGAAACGCAAGCCGTGGTCCAAAGGGAGCTTATTAATCCAAGCTCAGAGGCACATCCATCAGATTGCCAATGCATGATTTGCACCGTTTGTAACTGGGTGTATGACCCTGCTCAGGGGGAGCCTAATCAAGGAATTGAATCAGGTACCGTGTGGTCAGACGTTCCGGACTACTTCCTTTGCCCTGAGTGTCACTTGGGTAAAGATGTATTTGTTGAGTTCAAGGGGTAAGGAGCTGTGATGCAAGCACCAATTGTAATCATAGGCAGTGGCTTTGCTGCCTATCAACTAGTTAAAACTGTGCGTCGAATGGATGCACAGGTGTCAATTCAAGTATTCACCGCTGATGACGGTGCGGAGTATAACAAGCCCGATTTGAGCCATGTGTTCAGTAGAAAACAGACCGCGAGGGATCTGGTGGTAAAAACGGGAGAAGCGTTTGCTCAAGAGCATCATATCGAGTTATTAACCCACACTAAAATTGAGAGTGTGGATACGCAAGCCCAACAAGTGGTAGCAGATGGACAAGTTTATGCGTACTCCAAACTGGTTTTTGCAACGGGTGCAAAAGCTTTTGTTCCTCCAATGCGAGGTGATGCTTCTGGCGATGTCCTAACGCTCAATTCGTTACAAGAGTATCAGCTCGCAGAAGAGCGAATCAGTCAAGCAAAGCGCGTAATGGTTATCGGTGGTGGTTTGATTGGCGTTGAGATTGCAATGGATATTGCGAGCAGCGGCAAAGCCGTTACGGTGGTTGAATCAAACCAACGCTTGCTTGCCAATCTTATTCCTGAGTTTGTGGCGTTGCCTCTGGAAATCCAACTTAAGCAGCAAGGCATTCAACTGGCGTTGGGAAATGGGGTTGTTGAGGTGAATCGTACCGCCGATTCGTTGGTAGCGACTTTGAACAGCGGTGAAGTGAGCGAGATTGATGTAGTGATTTCTGCCGCTGGCTTACGTTCAAACACTCAATTAGCGAATGCTTGTGGATTAGAGGTTGGGAAAGGCATTGCTGTTGATGCTAAGCTGCAGACTTCTGCGAACAATGTATTCGCTCTGGGCGATTGCGCCGAGATACAAGGGCGTATGCTTCCATACCTTCAGCCAATCGTGTTGAGCGCTAATGTTTTAGGTAAGCAGTTGCTTGGGCAGGAAGCGCAATTGAAGTTGCCACCAATGATGGTAAAAGTCAAAACGCCGAGTTACCCAATTCAGCTTGCCGGGGACTTCAGTGCTGTCGCGAATTGGAATGTGCAGATTTCTCAATCTGGCATCGTAGCAAAAGCTGAAAATGAACAAAGCATATTGACAGGGTTTGTTGTGACGGGTGAGCAAGTGGCTCAGGCTTTTCTGTTACTGCGTGAACTGTCTCAAGTCGCGCAATCGTAACTCGCTTCAAGCAGCACAATTTTATATTCAAAGAGGGTATAACCATGTCACATCTTCGTATACCGAAAGACTGGACGGTTCAACGTTCGACGCCATTTTTTACCAAAGGCAGTGTGCCTCCAGCTCTTCTAACTCATCACAACACAGCCGAAGGCGTGTTTGGGCAGTTATGCGTAATGGAGGGGCAAGTCACCTATTATGGTTTTGCAGATGAATTCGCGACAGAGCCTGAAATGGTCGTCGTGATCAACGCAGGTCAGTTCGCGACAAGCCCGCCACAGTATTGGCATCGTATTGAAATGAGCGATGATGCACAGTTCAATATTAACTTTTGGTCGAATAAAGATAAAAGTGGACAAGCGATGTTCCATGCTAAGCAGTAAACCTTTCTAGACAATTTGATTATTGCGTGAATTTATCGGGAAAAGCGCATATTAAGTAAAAGAGCAGAGACGTTTCTCTGCTCTTTTTTGCTTATTGGCAGTAACGACATGCAAACTTAATCAGCGATATTAACTGTAAGCCCGCGCCACACGACCTTCGCAATTCAAACTGTATTGTTTGGCGTAAGCTGGGATGAAAACAGATTGGCCTTTATCTACTACACACGTTTCACCATTTGCGTGTGTAATCACGAGCGGGGAATCTAGCGGCAACAGGATTTCTGCGGTTCTTACATCAAGCGTTCGTTGGTTGGCTTGTTTTACAATCGCGAATTTGAAATCGTCGACGGGAATTGGGTATTCCAACATGTCGTCGTTTTCGATTGGCGCAAGCAGTAGGGTGTCGAATGGCTTTTCTTCGAAGCGTGTGCATGCAACGAGTTCTTTTATATCCATATACTTCGGCGTTAAACCGGCACGTAGCACGTTGTCTGAGTTCGCCATGATCTCAAGCCCCGTACCTTTCAAGTACGCGTGTGGCGTTTCTGCATTCAAGAACATCGCTTCGCCTGGTTTCAGCGTGATGACGTTGAGTAGCAAGGGCGCAAACAAACCAATGTCGCCCGGGTATTGCGCTTCTAACTCCAAGACCAGGTTGAACAGAGGTAAGTCGGTGATGCGAGCTTGTGCCAATAGCACCGTCAACGCCATCTCTTTCTGTTCGCCTTCCAGTGACAATAGACCGGAGAAGAAGCTCGCCAAGCCTTTGGAAGTTTGATTGTCGATAAGGTCATCCACCAAGCTTTGCAGCTCAGGAATCGCCAGCTCAGAGAAGAAGCTGATGATTTCACTTGTTGGGCGGAAGCCATTCATCGCTTGGTATTCGGTTAGCGCGTAAACCAATTCTGGTTTGTGGTTTGGATCTTTGTAGTTACGGTTTGCAGCGGTTAGGGGAATGCCTTGTTTTTCTTCCAGTGCAAAGCCTAGCTCTGCTTGTTGTTTGTTTGGGTGAACCTGAATCGACAGCGCTTTCTCAGCGGCAAGTACTTTAAACAGGTATGGAAGTTCACCAAAACGGTTTGCGACTTCTTCACTCAGAAAGGCGTTCATGTCTTGAGCAATCAGTGAAGAGAGTTTGGTCTCTTCACCGTTTACCATCACCACTGAGCAACCGTTTGGATGCGCGCCCATCCATACTTCGGCTTGTGGTTCGCCCGTTGGGTTTTCAATGCCAAACAGTTGGTTAACAGAAGTAGTGCTGCCCCAAGCGTAGTTTTGAATCACGTTGTTCATCAGGAAAAACATCGGATGCTTAGCTTGAGTTTGAATCGTTTGTGTATCGGACATCGTTAAATCAGACATAGAGTGTCACCATGAGAGAAAATCATGGCTTGGGCGACATTGCCCAAGCCATAGGAGCCATTTGGGGTAGGGGGGATTAAGCGGCTGCTTGCATCATTTTTGCTTTGCGAACTTTCTTCAGAGTTACACACGTTACTGCGGTAACGACTGCGCCAGCTGCCATACAAATCAGAGCAAGTACTGGGTGGTTCATCGCACCAAGTAGAGCGACAACTGGACCGCCGTGAGCAACACTGTTGGTAATGCCGAATGAGAACGCCATTACTGCTGCTACCATTGAGCCAAGTACGTTTGCAGGAATCACTGACATTGGATCTTGCGCTGCGAACGGAATCGCACCTTCAGAGATACCAACCAGACCCATTGCACCAGCTGCTTTGCCCGCTTCTGTTTCTGATTCTTCGAACAGGTCGAACTTGCGACCAAGCGCTGTTGCTAGTGCCATGCCTAGAGGTGCCACAGGGATTGCACACGCCATCGCACCCATAAATTGAGTTTGACCGCTCGCAATCATGCCCACAGAGAATAGGAACGCGACCTTGTTGAATGGACCACCCATATCGAAGCCAGCCATACCACCAAGTACGATGCCTAGTAGAAAGACGTTACCTGTACTCATGCTCGTTAGTAGCGCAGTCAGGCCGTCCATTAGGCTTGCGATTGGCGCGCCGATAACGAAGATGAAAAGACCAGCGATGAATAGCGAACCTGTGATTGGCGCAATCATGATTGGCACCAAAGGTTGAATGAATTTGTGGTAGTTAATCGACGTAATCCACTTCACGAAGTAACCCACAAGCAGACCTGCGATGATGGCACCGATAAAGCCTGTACCTGCTTCTGCGCCGTAGAAAGAACCGTTGTTTGCAATCCAACCACCGATCAAGCCAGGAGCTAGAGCTGGGCGGTCAGCAATCGCGTAAGCAATGTAACCGGCAAGGATTGGGATCATCAGGGTAAAGGCAACCACACCGACATTGAGGATTTGGTTCCACATGCTGCCTTCAGGAATCGCCATACCCGCTTCACTTGGCTGACCGCCTACAGCAAGAGCAAGGGCAATCAACAGACCACCGGTTACGACGAATGGGATCATGTGTGATACGCCATTCATCAAGTAGCGATATAAGTCAGAACGGGCTTGAGAAGCTTTGTTTGCAACTGACGCTTGCGTATTGCCATTGGACTTAGCTTGGTACGTCGGTGCGTTTAACGCTTCACTAATCAGTCCTTGAGCATCGCGGATTGGGGCTTTTACGTTAGTTTTAACCACGCGTTTGCCCGCGAAGCGGTTCATGTCGACTTGTTTGTCACAGGCGACGATGATGGCATCTGCACGCTCGATTTCTTCTGCGGTTGGGCTGTTTTTCACACCGATTGAACCGTTCGTTTCAACCTTGATTTCGTAACCCATCGCCGCTGCACCTTTCTCTAGCGCTTCCGCCGCTAGGTACGTGTGGGCAACGCCAGCAGGACAACCAGTAACACCAATGATGAAACCTTGGTTTGCTGGAGCATCTGTCACTGGTTGCGGTTCTTCTTTAGCAAGAAGGAGTGCCAGTGCGTCGTGGCTGTTTGTTGCGCCTAAGAACGCATCGATGAAACCATCTTCAATCAATTTTGAAGACAGTTCTGCAAGTACTTCGATATGGTGGTTATCGCCACCGTCTGGAGAGGCGATCATGAAGAACAGCTTTGAAGGTAAACCGTCTTCCGCGCCGTACTCGATACCTGATTTGCTTACGCCGATCACAACCGCTGGTTCAATCACAGCGGCGCTTTTCGCGTGTGGAATTGCCACGCCATCTTCAAATCCAGTATTTCCTAATTCTTCACGTGCTTTTATATCTGCAAGAAATTGTGTTTGGTCAGAAATACGACCTTGGGCATGAAGAACGGCAACCAGTTCTTTAAATACGTCTTCTTTTGAAGACGCTTTAAGATCAAGCTTAATTAAGTCTTTATTTATTAGTTTGGTGATCATTGTAGAACCCCTATAAATATAATTTTTATTTCAGGGATATTTTTAAATTAGTGAGAAAAAGACTGTAGTGAAGAAAAAATGCATTTACTGGAGGATTGTAACCGACTAACTATAGTGTGATTTAGATCGTTCACTGGACAAATCTAGCTGCATATCTGTGACATGATGGATAAGAAGCCAAACGATAAGTGAAATGTGGCTTTGCTCCCATTTGAAAAGGGATTGAGTGTTATTGATAAAGTTTTTGTTGCTGGAAAATTGATGCGTTAACTGAATTTTTGTAACATAAAAATGGAAGTGTGATTTTGCTCAATAGCACAAAAGTCCAGTCCGGTGTATATCTATAGTAAATAGCATCATTGATGCATATATAGAGTGTGAAACAATGATTTTTCATGATTTAATTTCAGCGGTATTAAATGAAAGAGAGCCATTTCATAATATTTGGTTTGCAGGAGATTTTCATACGCCGCCTGAATTTAGCTATCAAGTTAATTTCCCTCGCCTAGAGTTGGTTCTGGATGGGGAATATATTAATGAAATGGAAAGTCATGATCGAAAAGTAACGCACATCGTTGCTAAAAAAGGCGACGCGATATTTATTCCACCCAACTGTTGGAATAAACCAGACTGGGATACCGATTGCTCAGTGTTAAGTATTTTGTTTGGGCGTCGACAACTTGGGTTAAGTTTGGTGAGCAAACGCAAAGGTGAGGCAAACTTTTACGATATTCAAAAGCATAGCATCCAAACACGCTCAGGATTTGCGATAGATAACATCTTAGAAGCGTTGAGCTCACTGGCTCGTGAGAATACTAAAAAACCAATGGATGAGCTTTTACTGCAAGCATTACTGCAATACGCGAAGACGATGTTGGATGCTCCAGTCGAGCAGCAGTCACATAGCCGTGTACAAGATCTCTATCAAGGGATTTGTATCTACATTCAAGAGAACTTCCATCGCCCAATCACACGTGACAGCATTGCGTCGAGATTCAGTATTTCCTCGAACCATTTGTCGCGCTTGTTCCGTCAGCAGGGGCACATGACCTTGGCAGACTACATTACTTGGGTACGCGTGGATCGTGCGAAGTTTATGCTCAAGAAATACAACTTCAAACTCAATGACGTGTCAGTGCGCTGTGGATTTAAAGACGTGAACTATTTCTGCCGAGTATTTAAGAATCGTACAGGCAGAACGCCGACGGAATATCGTGGTTCGATTTAAGCCTTCAGTCAGAGTGCGTAAATCATAGAGAAGTTTAGGCGAGCAGCCTCGACATGGCGTACATCAGCAGCGCTTGTAAGTCGACGCTGCTTTTTGTTAGTAGTAGGCGTTCCGCCATTTGATCGGTAAGCAGATTTCGTGTGAGATTAGTGGCCGCAATGATCTGTTCTCGGGTCGGCTTTTCTGGCATCACCAGTGCTATAGCCAGATGAACATCACCCATCTTCGAAGCCCAATCCATCGACTTTTCATTCGCAATAACGGCAATAGAAATATGGTCAACACCTGAAAACATCACATGTGGGAGAGCGATCCCCGGAGTCACGCAAGTTGATGAACGTTCTTCGCGTTTAATAAAAGCAAGAATCAGTTCGTCGGGATGAATGGGGTGGATCAGCTGAGCTAATCCTTTAAGGCATTCAAACTTGGTGAGCGCGGTATGCGCTTTGGCGTAGTGCCATTTGATTTCACAAGGTGGGCAAATTTGCGGTAAACGCTCGGCCAGTTGGCTAGAAAACTCATAGTTGATATGAGATCCCACCACCGTAAAGTGTTCAGCAATCATGTCTTTGATGACGAAGCAGGCCAACTCTGCGTCAATGCCAATCGCTGTGATTTGACACAAATCACCTTGTTGTAGACCTGCTTGCAAAATCGCCACGGACTTGGTGAGTTCCGCAACACGATTTTGCGTTACATTAATGATATGTAAGGTACTTTTGAACTTCTTTGCCACTCGATTGAGTGGCTGAGCAACGTGCGCACTGGCATTTGCATTATCGACGAAAAAGGTGATTTGGTATTCGTTCATCTGCAAATTTAGTCGCGGCAGTGGACGAGGAATACTTTGTCGACGTTCAGCAAAACCACTTCAATGGGGATTTGAATTTTGCGCGTCCCTTCGAATCGGCCAGGTTGTTCTATCTCAATATCCGACACGATCAAAACCCGATCCGCTTGAGCGATATCGTGAGGAGTGAGCTGATTTTCTATCCCCATCGCACCTTGCGTTTCTACTTTAATTTGCACGTTATGTTTTGGCGCAGCTTTCATTAGTGCATCTGCTGCCATATAAGTATGAGCGATGCCTGTAGGGCATGCTGTCACCGCTACGATTTTCATGTTCTATCCATTTTATTTTTTGTGGATATTAGCACAGCCACCGCAGATTGAATTGATTTGAGCTGGATTAACGCAAGAGCTCTATCACAGTTTGAATCTCATGTTACATTAATCCAGTTAATGCACTTTTAGTCCTATATATCAAAGGGTAGGCACTGGTTAATCTATGCCCAAGTCAAATGAGTAGGAACGCATACGAGCCAGGGGATCCTATATCTCAAACTCACTTGGGTATATATTCGAGCGTGAATATTGGAAGGTAAAACAATGGACATCACAAACCTAATTGAGCTGGAAACGATATGTTTAGATCTAAAAGCTCAAACCAAAGATGAAGCGCTCAAAGAGCTGGTCGAGATGCTAGAGGCTGCCGGCAAGCTCAATAGTCAAAGCCAGTTCTTGGCAGATATCTGGAAACGAGAAGAGATCGGTAACACAGGATTTGATGATGGTATTGCGATCCCTCATGCCAAAAGTGATGCTGTAGCGCAACCAGCTGTCGCGGTCGGGATCAGCCGTAATGGGATTGATTATGGCGCCGAAGATGGCGAGCTGTCCGATGTGTTTTTCATGCTGGCGTCCCCAGATGGTGATGATCATCATCACATTGAAGTATTGGCACAAATTTCCACCAAAATTATCGAAGACGGCTTTGTTGAAAAGCTCAAGTTGGCTCAATCGCGAGAAGAAGCGCTTGAGATGCTGACTGATATTCAAACCCAATCCAATGAATTTCTCCCAACTTCTTTAGAATTTACATCAGAACCCCTAAGCCCTTGGGCGCAAAAACTTGGTCGCATTAAAGAGCACCTGCTGTTTGGCACATCTCACATGATCCCGTTTATCGTTGCGGGCGGTGTGTTGTTGTCGTTGTCGGTGATGATCTCTGGTCACGGTGGTGTACCACAAGAGGGCATTCTGGCCGATATTGCCCAAATGGGGATTGCTGGTCTGACATTGTTTACTGCCGTTCTTGGCGGATACATTGCTTATTCCATTGCCGACAAGCCGGGCCTTGCGCCGGGTATGATTGGATCTTGGATTGCGGTAAGTCATTACAATACGGGTTTTTTAGGTGCGATTGTGGTCGGCTTTTTTGCTGGCTTTGTCGTTTGGCTATTAAAGAAAATTCAGCTACCAGACAGCATGAGTTCGCTTGGCTCGATTTTTATTTATCCGCTAGTCGGTACGTTTGTTACTTGCGGCGCGGTGATGTGGGTGATAGGTGCTCCGATAGCCAGCGCAATGACCACCATGAACGAGGTGCTGACAGGCATGGCGGGGTCAGGCAAAGTGATGCTCGGAACTGTGCTTGGGGCAATGACCGCGTTTGATATGGGCGGCCCAATCAACAAAGTGGCGACGTTGTTTGCTCAAACCCAAGTGAACACGCAACCATGGTTGATGGGCGGGGTCGGTATTGCGATTTGTACGCCGCCATTGGGTATGGCACTAGCCACGTTTTTGGCGCCGAGTAAATTCAAGCGAGATGAACGCGAAGCGGGGAAAGCCGCAGGTATTATGGGGATGATCGGTATTAGCGAAGGTGCGATTCCTTTTGCCGCTGGCGACCCTGCACGAGTATTACCCGCTATTGTGGCGGGGGGCATCGTTGGTAACGTGATTGGCTTTATGTTCCACGTAATGAACCATGCACCGTGGGGCGGTTGGATTGTTCTCCCTGTTGTGGATGGAAAAATTGGTTACATCATCGGCACGATTGCGGGCTCTGTTACCACGGCGTTGATCGTGATTGCACTAAAGAAAACCGTCACCGAAGATGAAAGCTACACAGGTCATTCTCAAGTATATGGTTCCGTTCAAGGCGAAGGTGAGGCGGATGTTTTGGCGGTTACATCTTGTCCATCAGGTGTGGCACATACGTTCTTAGCGGCTAAGTCATTGGAAAAAGCGGCTTGTGCACTCGGCATTAAGATTAAAGTCGAAACCCAGGGCGCGAATGGCGTCATCAACCGAATTACCGAGAAAGACATCGAGAAAGCCAAGTTTGTGATTTTTGCTCACGATGTAGCGATTAAAGAACCGGAACGCTTTCGAAAAATCCAAGTCTTGGATGTCAGTACCAAGGATGCCATGTTGAACGCCACGGCTTTGTTGCAAGCTCGTAGAGTATCTTAACATTTAACTTCTGAGAAATGTCTCCTCGATGACCCTGATGAATGCTTTTGGTATTTACTCCAACATCGCGGTTCGCTTTTATTTGTGCCGCGAGTGAAGGATAAATTACGAGTAATGTTTTCAATTCTTTAGTAGCATGTTACAAAACATTTCAGTCAGGTGAACTAAGGGAAGCGTGCAATGGAAAAACAACGAGTAGCATTTATTGGTTTGGGTGTTATGGGTTACCCAATGGCGGGCTATTTGAGCAAAGCGGGATATGAAACCAAAGTATACAACCGCACCAAAGCCAAAGCTGATAAATGGGCTGCAGAATACAACGGCATTGCGTGTGAGACACCGCGAGAAGCGGCAGAAGGTTGCGATATCGTATTTACTTGTGTCGGTAATGACGATGACGTGCGCAGCGTTGTATACGGTGAAGAAGGCATTCTAGTCGGTCTAAAAGCAGGCGCGGTACTGGTTGATCACACCACGACTTCCGCTGATTTAGCCGTTGAATTGGCCGATGCTTGTACCAAATATGGCAATCACTTCATTGATGCTCCGGTATCTGGTGGTCAAGCAGGCGCAGAAAATGGCGTACTAACCATCATGTGTGGTGGCGAGCAGAACATTTTTGATCGTGTGTCTCCAGCGATGGACGTATATGCAAAGCAAATGACGCTTCTGGGTGAAAATGGCCAAGGTCAACGTTGTAAAATGGTAAACCAAATCTGTATTGGTGGTGTGCTTCAAGGCTTGAGCGAAGCGTTGTTACTCGCGCAGAAATCCGGTTTGGATATTGAACAAGTAGTTGAAACACTCAAGCACGGTGCTGCAGGGTCATGGCAAATGGAAAACCGCGCCAAGACGATGGCGGAAGATAAGTTTGATTTTGGCTTCGCGATTGATTGGATGCGCAAAGACTTAGGCTTCTGTTTGCAAGAAGCAGAGCGGGTTGGGCTCACCCTACCACTAACTAAAAAAGTGGATGAGCAATACGCAGACCTTCAACGCGATGGTTTAGGTCGCATGGATACATCTGTTCTGATTAAAGCCGTGGCTAAGAATCAGTAGTAGATAAACAGTTCTTTGGTATCAAAGAGCTTGAAGAAATTTAAGTTGATCATAATCGTTCCCCTTGAACATTAGTGTGTGACTAACGAACTTGAATGAGGAGGTGCTTTGGGGCACCTCCTTTTTTATGTCTACTTATCACAGCATTTGCTGGTGCAGTGTCCGTTTACTTGTTTAAGCCTAGCGCAATCTCAAGGCCTTTGCCGTAAGCTTCGTCCGCTTGATAGGCGTGGTTAACGTGACGTTCTTTGATGAAGTCTGGCACACCATCCATTGCACGAGCGGTGTTGTCGAACAGAGTTTGACGCTGTTCTTCGCTCATAAGACGGAATAGGTCACCCGCTTGGCTGAAGTAGTCTTCGTCTACACGGTGATCGTAATGATCAGCATTGCCGTTGATGCGTAGAGGTGGCTCAGAGTAATCTGGTTGCTCTGCCCATTCTTGTTTGTAGTTTGGCTCGTAACCTAGTGTTGAACCAAAGTTGCCATCAACGCGCATTGCGCCATCGCGGTGGTAGCTGTGTACCGGACAACGAGGCGCGTTAACTGGAATTTGGTGATGGTTTACACCTAGGCGGTAACGCTGCGCGTCTCCGTATGCAAACAGACGTCCTTGCAGCATTTTGTCTGGCGAGAAGCCAATTCCAGGAACGATAGCTGCCGGGTTAAACGCGGATTGCTCAACTTCCGCATAGAAGTTTTCTGGGTTACGGTTCAGTTCCAACTCGCCTACTGGGATCAATGGATAATCTTTTTGTGACCATACTTTTGTTAGATCGAACGGGTTAAAGTTCACTTCATCCGCTTCTAACTCAGGCATGATCTGGACGTACATCTTCCATTTAGGGAAGTCTTGACGCTCAATCGCTTCGTAAAGGTCACGGTGATGGCTTTCGCGGTCTTTACCTACGATCGCTTCTGCTTCTTGGTCAGTCAGGTTTTTGATGCCTTGCTGAGTTTTAAAGTGGAATTTCACCCAGTAACGCTCGTTTTCTGCGTTGATAAAGCTGAATGTGTGGCTACCGAAGCCGTGCATATGACGGTAAGACGCTGGAATACCACGATCACTCATAACGATCGTAACTTGGTGGAATGCTTCTGGTAGTGATGTCCAAAAATCCCAGTTGTTTGTCGAGCTGCGCATGTTGGTGCGTGGATCGCGTTTTACTGCGTGGTTTAGATCTGGAAATTTTAGTGGATCACGGAGGAAGAACACTGGTGTGTTGTTACCAACCAAGTCCCAGTTGCCTTCTTCGGTGTAAAACTTTAGCGCGAAACCACGGATGTCGCGCTCTGCATCTGCGGCACCGCGCTCACCTGCAACGGTGGTAAAGCGGGCAAATAGCTCGGTCTTTTTACCAATCTCCGAGAAGATCTTCGCGCGAGTGTATTTTGTGATGTCATGAGTCACAGTAAAGGTGCCGTAAGCGCCTGAGCCTTTGGCGTGCATACGACGCTCAGGAATCACTTCGCGGTCAAAGTGTGCCAGTTTTTCAAGGAACCAAACGTCTTGCAGTAGTTGGGGACCACGAGGACCTGCAGTCATCACATTTTGATTATGGGCGACAGGACAGCCTGCGGCGGTGGTTAATTTCTTATTTGTCATTTTTCTTCCCCTCCAGGGATCAATACCTTAGCAACTGAAGAGAAGATTATTACGGAAAAGCTGGAAGCAAAAACTGATACTGCTTATCAATTCAATAGGTGGTAACGATGATGAAAAGTAACTTAGAATCAAATTCTTAGCTGATTTTTATGATTGGTTTATTAACGTATTGGCGAAAAGGGTAAAAAGAGCACGCTGGCATTTGCATGAATTGCGCTTTGTTGACAAGGCTAATGTCGGAAATCGCCCCTTTGATATCGCTTTACTGAACATCAAAGGGGCGGAATGATTAGGAGTACTTCACTTCAATTTGCTCAGCTTTTTCAAACGCTGGATGCGTTGCGAGTTGTTTTCCATAACGCTCAATATTCGGGAAGTGACCAGCCAAACCGAACTTATGCACGAGCTCGACAATAAATGACATCATGATGTCTGCGCCAGTTAAACGTTCTTCTACTAGGTAAGTTTTGCCTTCTAGCGATTGCTCGAAATAACCCAGAACGTTCATCGCTTCTTTGTCAGCATAGCCTGATAGAAATTGAGTTTCGTTTGGCTCTTTGCTAATAAAGATTTTTAACAACATTGGTAAGATTGCTGAACTTTCAGCAAAGTGCATCCATTGTAGGTATTCAGTATGCGCCTTCGTCCCACGCTCAGGAGCCAACGCACCATCACTGTACTTCTCAATCAAATATTCGGTCATCGCGCCAGATTCAATGATGAACTCGCCATCATCTTCAAGCAGGGGCGATTTACCGAGCGGATGAACGCTCTTTAGCTCAGGCGGTGCCATGAAGGTCACTTTGTCACGAACATAAGGCACGATTTCGTAATCCACATTTAGCTCTTCAAGTAACCAAATGATGCGCTTTGAGCGAGACTGATTGAGATGGTGAAGTTTAATCATTTATTTATCCCTTCCTTATAATGGGTCGTTAATCTGTACTACAAGCTTGCCGAAGTTCTTACCTTCCAACAGACCGATAAATGCTTCTGGTGCATTCTCCAGTCCTTGTACTAGATGTTCACGGTATTGGATCTTTCCTTCTGCCAACCATTGATTAATATCTTGCGCAAATTCACCGTAACGATGTCCGTAGTCATCAAAAATGATGAAGCCTTGCACCTTGATTCGTTTAGTCAGCAGCTTACCCATTAATAATGGAAGATGGTCGGTACCTTCAGGCAGTTCTGTTGCGTTGTATTGAGAAATCAAACCACAAAGTGGGATACGTGCGCTGGTATTCAGAAGTGGCATTACAGCTTCGAATACTTTGCCACCTACGTTTTCGAAGTAAACATCGATACCTTGATCACAGGCGTTTTTCAACTGTTCTGCAAAGTCGTCAGCTTTGTGATCGATACATTCATCGAAGCCAAGGACTTCTTTGGCGTAACGGCACTTTTCTTCTCCGCCTGCAATACCAACAACTCGGCAACCTTTGATTTTGCCAATTTGACCAACAGTCGCTCCCACAGGGCCCGTCGCGGCTGCTACCACAATGGTTTCACCTGGTTTTGGCTGACCGATATCGAGCAAGCCCATATACGCGGTAAAGCCTGGCATGCCAGCAACACCTAGAGCGTATGAAGGGTTTTGTGGTTCTTTGCCTAGTTTAATCACCATCTCACCAGTTGAGATGGCGTAGTCTTGCCAGCCAACAGTGTATGCAAGAACCCATTCACCCGCTTCATAATCTGGGTGGTTCGATGCTTCTACCTGACAAACTGTGCCAGCGATCATTACGTCATCAACCGCAACAGGATCGGCGTATGACTCGGCATCGCTCATGCGACCGCGCATGTATGGGTCGAGAGATAAGTAAACGGTTCTCAGTAGCATCTCACCATCTTGAGGAGTCGGTTTCGCCACTTCTTCTAGACGAAAGTTTTCTTTTGTTGGTGCACCGTGGGGACGTGACGCGAGTACGATTCTGCGATTTGTTGCGTTAGTCATATTTATCTCACTTATTGATTAGACCGGTCGTCTAGTTTTGATTTCAAAATATCCCGCTCATAGAGCGGGAAGGTGTATTGTGCAATCACAGGAGTTATTACCAACTGTGAAACACATGTAGGGTGTTCATCTTACTTTTACGCTACCTACTATGGGCAAGTTCGCGTGTTTTGCAGTAGATGTTGAGTATAGGTCAGACTTTGCGTTAATGCTGCCTGATCTTGATACAGTTTGTTCAGCAAGCTTGCGCCGTTCCAAAGGTAGTATATCTGCCTTGCCAATAAAGCACTGTCACCATTTGGGATAGAGCCATCTTGAATGCCTACGTCAATGCAATCCGCCATTGCTTGAATGGTTTTGTCTGCACCTTGGCGTAACGCTAGACGCATGGACTCTGAGAGATCGGAGACTTCCGCACTTAACTTGACCAACAAACATTTGTTCGCATTACATACGTCGTCTTCTACTTTGACCATTTCTTCAAAGTAGCTCATTAGGCGTTGGTAGCCATTCAGATCGGTATTGGTAAAGCGTGCGTTTAAACGCTCAAAATACTTAGTAAAGTAGTCTTGAATCATCGCTTCACCAAATTGTTCTTTGGATTTGAAGTAATGATAAAACGAGCCTTTCGGCACCGCGGCCTTTTTTAAAAGCTCTGAAAGGCCAACACTCGTAAACCCTCGGTTTACGATTAACTCGTATCCGACGTCGAGAATATGTTGGCGTGTGTCGTTCGTCTTTGCGTTCATGAAGCGTACTATAGAATGAATTAGACCAGTCGTCTAGTTTTTGTTGTGGGTTATTTGATTAGCTCGTACTCAATCACAAATAGCGTGTCGGTATTTGGGTAGATTTCTCGAATTAACTGCTTGAGTTTTGGCAGTTCGATCGCTTCTTGTTCTGCATGAAACTCATTGATACCTTCAAAGTTGAGTGGTTCTACAGAGCGTATTTTGATGTTGCAGACTTTACGATCCGTCTCTAGGGTAAAAACTTCGACCTCTGTATTTGGAACGTAGTGACTTTCTGATTCATCTCGAATCGTAATCGTTTTTTTGCCTGATGTGATCAACGGGGTTAAGAATTCAAAAAAGGTAATCTTGGTTGGGTGGGATGACATGATGTACTCGTTAGTCTGATTGTTTGGCGTAATTATATACCCAAATAACCTTGAGGTGCTTATTTCAAGAGAACGAGTGAGTGCGCAGGACGCGAATCAACTTGGCACTAAAGTAACCCGAGATAATGCCTATCCAGTTGGTACTGAGATCATCAAAACTAAATGAGCGACTTGGAATAAAAAGTTGGCTTATTTCTTCCATTGAAACGATAGCCAACAGCAGTAGCAAAAGGCGAATGCCAAAGACGTCGGCTTTACTTGAACTTACTAAAGAGGGGAAGGTGAAGACCGATAAAAAGCCGATCAATAAACTGAAAGTAAAGTGAAGCGTACTCGATCCACCTAAGTAGGTTTCCATTTGCAGGTAAGTGGCATGGTGTAAGTCAGAGCTTTTCCACAAAGAGAGTGAAGCCGTAAGCGTCAGAACGAAAACAAAACTTATCCGTGTCAGTATTGAAACCATAATTAACCTATTGGAAAGAAGCCTAAGTAACGTTTTACAAAGTACAACGCTGCTAGATTCTGAATTGCCATGCCAATTGCCATCGCCCATGCTGCACCAATAACACCGAAGGTTTGGCAAAGCGCAATGAGCAAGCAGATAGAGATTGTGCCGGAGGAAATTGTAATGTATTTCATGGTTCTTTCGTGACCGCTCATGAGTAATAAAAATCCTACAGAGCCAGTCGCAACATTGACTAACTGCCCTAAAGACAGGACGACTAACAGTGGCGCAGCAGCAAGAAACTCTTCACCAAAAAACCGCATCACAAACTCTGGGAATAGAGTGCAAATAATCACGGGCACAATGGCCAAACCAACGTTGGCTCGGCAAGCTAAACGGCTCAGGCTTTGCAGTTTGATCATTTGGCGTTCTTTGTAGAGAGAGGCAAACATCGGGGCGACCACAAAGTTAATGGTAATCAGCACAAAGCCAATCAGTAGTGATGTACGTTGAGCTGCAGCTAATAGACCGAGTTCCGCTGTTGAGATAAAAAAGCCCGCAATGACAAGGCTTCCCCATTGAAGGACGTTCGTGAAGATACTACCAATCCAGACTTGCTTGGCAGAAGCGACCATTTTTTTGTTTGGTACGAAAGCCGATGTTTGATATTGACCTGAACCTAGCCAATTAACACTGGATATTACCGCGACGCTCATACTCGCTAGAAGCAGTGCGGTCATCAGATTGTTGATATTTTGCTGACCGATATAGTCCAAGCCAAAGACAAAAAAGACCATCAACATACTCACGCCAAGCTGTAAAGCGAACAGTGATGACACGACCTTTCTACATGCTTGAAGCACACGACTGTTGGTCTGTGCAAGCACCAAAAACGGTATGCAGAACAAGCCTAAAGTAATCGCATGCATTGGCGATTGGGTCTGGTTTAGCTGTTCAGGAAACAGATTAAATCCTACCAACAAAACGGCAATGGCCAGCAAGCAAAACGCCATACTTCGATAAAGTGCAGTTTTATAGTTGTGGCTTTGTTGAAGTGTCTCTTTGTTGTTAAAGGCGATCGCATTGTAGCGAACTAATGAGACATCAAAACCTAGCTGAGAAACGATCGCGAGTAGTGAGACTAGGTTGAATAAAAAGAAAAATTGACCGGAAGTCGAAGCGTCACTGGCCTTCGATACAATCAGTGTTAGTAAAAAAGCAAATAGCGCACTCAACACACGCGTGATTGCGGTTTTCAATCCAGTAGATAGCAAGCTTTTTTTACCGCTGGGCATCAACAGTAATTTTTGTTGAATAGTGTGAAACATAGAGGTATTTAACCGTAAATATTATTGAGTGCGAGGCGCTGTTTTTCTTCACTGAAGGCGTCGTTTAACGCTGTTGTATATTGGCAAAAATCAATTTCATCATAATGATTGACACAGTGCGCGATCTGCTTGGCCATTTCTTCAGGTGTTAGCGCTAAAAATGGGTAGTTGAGATCTTGGGTCGCGCCGATAGTTCGAATCACCATAGGAAGATGTAATTTGGCTGCTTCTAGAATAGTTAACGGCATCCCTTCCCATGCTGCAGTATGTAAGTAAAGGTCTGAACCCTTGAGCTTTTTAACCACCTCATCACGAGGTAACATGCCAGTCACATCCACATTTTCTGTACGCAATTTTTGTTCAAGTGTGTTGTCACCGCCACCTATCCAAGTGATATCTAATGGGCGGTTAAGCGCATATCGATTAAGGTGTTGCAATGTGTCGATGAGAAATTGCGGATCCTTTTGGGGGGCGACACGACCAAGCACAACGAGTCGCAGCGCTTCTTGTCTGTTTCGCAATAAACGCTCTTCACTTTGATAGGACACGTAGTTGTTGAGCAGTTCAGCACGTTTCGCGCCAATGCTAATCGCCAAGTCACATTCTCGTTGGCTACAGCCTGCCACCACATCAATTTTGCTTAGTTTTACTTTCTCTAGCACTCTATAGAGCTGGCGTGCGAATTCGGAGATATCTTCACGTTCGAAAGCATAACAGTGCGGCGTATAAACCAAGCGCGCCTTGCCAAGTTTTAGAAATCGCCCGAGAAATCCCGCTTTACTCGAGTGCAAATGCACAACGTCAGGCGCAAGTGATGCAATCATGTGGTTTGCATCGCGAACAAATTGAAGTAAGCCGCCTTCCACCCATTTGGTCTGTGTGAAAATATGATGGTTGTTCTCATTGGTTAAGTCGTTTTCTCGAGCTCTGGCTAGCAAGAAATGTTGATAGGGTTCGTCTCGAGAGGAGTGAGCATAACTATAGAGGGCGGTTTGAACGCCACCTCCGAAGGCTTCTGTAATATGGAGTACTTTTCTCATGATGATTTTGTTCCTGGTGTCTGCATCCATTTATGCTTGAAAGCATCACGTTCTTGTTCTGAATAAACGTGGCGATATAAGGGAAGATCGTACATATAGAAAAGCTTTGAAAAGTCGTAGTGATGCTTAAAGTGCTGGTGGATATTGGAGTACCACTTGTTTTTCGCTTCATTGCTGTTTTTCAGCACGAAGTCTTGCAGCCCGAGAAATTCACCAATTTCTTTATCGAGAGAACTGAGCTTTTCGCATTTGATTAGCATGACGTTGGCTTGCTCGTTCTTGAATGTGAAGAAAGGTTGAGTGTTGTCCAGTTCTTGACGCATCACATCGATATTGAAGTTACGTTTTAACTCGTTGTCGAACCAGTTCGCAAAATAGTTGAGATTGATATAGTTATCGAAACAATGTTCGAGGTGCTGATACGTGACTGCCATATCTCGGTGAATTGCATCATTCTTTTTGCCTTCGATAAATTGCAAATGGAGGTCTTGAAAGAAACGAGAAAAGACAGTTGCGATTGGATCACGGACCAGTGTGACGATTTTGATCTGTTCGCGTTTTTGTAAGATACGTTTTCGTTGCTTGAGCACTAAGCGGTAGAGCGCACGGTTTTTGAAATCGAAAAATTTACTCACGTCTTTTTTATTGTGATACATGTGAAATTCTTCGTGATCATCAAAGGTGTGGATGTGATAGCTTGGGATATTTCTTTCTCCCAGCGTGTGCTCAATTGACGATGAGCCAACTTTGCCCATTTGGTAAACTAAAACAAAATTGTCAGCTTGGAGTTCTCGGTTCTTTTCAAATTGTCGAGAGATTGAATACTTCATCTATCCTATCCTTGATTATTCAAATTCGTGGTGATGGTTTACCGGAAAAGTATGAGCAATGGTGTTGACCGTTGACTCGCGGCTCATGCTTATCATGACGGGTAATAAGAGTATTAAAATGATGGTGGTATTTACCGCAACGAAGAACACCATGATGAGGGCGTATATCGCGAGTAAGAGGCTTTTTCTGTTGTCATTGAGACTACGGAAGCAAAAGCGAATAAACAGAAAATAACCACCAAACAATAGGGCGATACCGAGCAACCCGTATTCAATTGCGGTATCTAACACAAAGTTGTGGGTGTAGATCGCCAGCTCATCATAGTTAAAGTAACTGATCATAAAGTTGGGCAGCATCTTCGCGCCGACACCTAAAATAGGGTGTTGAAGTAAAATATCTAACCCATTGGCAAGTAAGAGTTTTCTATGAAGGTTCGACACCCAGCGAGCTTCACTTTGGTTGGCAAATAAGACGTCTTCTTGGGTTATTTCCAATGTGTCTGCTAACGTTTCAAACCCAACATAGAGTGTAGTTGCGACGGCAGTGAACACCATAAAGCTTAAGGCCAATAAAATGGTCCACGTATACGTTTCATTAAGCGATTTTCTCATCAGGTTTTTTACGAGCAGCTGGTCAAAGAAGAAAAGCAGACAAAAACCAAGTAGTGCTTTTCTTTCTTGCGACAACACCAGTAATACCAAAGCAACGAGCATCAAAAGGTGGAAAGCGCGAATTTTATCCCGATAAAGGTACAGTAGTGAGCAAAGTACACCGAACCCGTATTTACTTACCCCGAGTAACTTAAACCCGCTTTGATAGCCTTGAGCAAAGTGCCATAAGGCAACGAGCGTACAGATGAAAAACAGCAGATAAGTGAAATAAACCATTACCCATTCATCATCAAACACGCCATAGGCGTACATTAGGCTAAGCAAGCAGAGAATCGCCAGCCATTGCACGGTTTCTATAACTAGCGGCATTAGGGGGACGCGATTTAGCAGGCCATTTAAGAACACATACCCAGTGAACAATACGAGGAACCCCATGCAGGGATGCATGAGTTTTTCAGCTTTTCCTTCCAATACCACTAACGCTGTAAAACCAATGGACAAAAGACTTACGATGTCTGATGGTGCTAGTGCTATTCCTCCAGCACGAAACTTCATAGGAATAAAGAACAATGCTAATAGGCATGCTGCAAACCATGAGGCTCGATGGCTCGATGGCGCGGAGCTATTTGTTGGTGCAAAGCTGCTGGTAGATTCCATAGTAACCTTCACGAAATTTATCGATGGTGTAGAGAGAGGCCCTATTGACTGAGTATTGACTTGCAGCGTCATACCGCTCAACACTTTCACACAGCTGGAGCACTTTCTGGCTCAGCTCATTTGAGTTACCAACCTGAAATAAATATTCGGCACGTCCGGTGACGTCATCCAAACCGGGTACGTCCGATGATAATACGGGTAAGCCTGCTGCCATGGCCTCAACCGCCGCCAAGCCAAAGCCTTCGACATGCGATGATTGCACGTAAATGTCCATGTCGTTCAAAAACGCTGGAACATCAGAAACTACCCCATGAAAGTGAACACGTTGCGTGACGTTGAGCTTTGTTGCCAACGCTTGCAGTGACGATTTTTTTTCGCCATCTCCAGCAAGATGGAGCTCGTATCGTCTCGGTAAATGGACAAGTGCTTGGATAAGAGTTTCATGATCTTTATGTTGGTGAAGTCGGCCCACCATGCCAATCTTGATGATTGGTTTGTCGATTAGGTGGCTGGAGCACTTCGGCATCATAGGAAACCTTTTTAAATCAACGCCATTGTGCACCACGTGATATTTATGTTGGTAGCGAGGCATGAACTTCACCAGTTCATCTTGTACTTTTTCACTAATACTGACCGTCAAGTCGTGGCCCCAATACAAGACATATTCCATGAACTTAAACAACGGATAGTCACGTCGACGGTTGTAAGAGCAGTGCTCAGTCTGGATTCGTTTTTTACCTACCGCCAATAGCGCTAGATAAATGGAAGGGTAGAGGTGCCCGTGAACGACATGCGGCCAACGCAGCAAACAGTATTTCTCACTCAATGACAAAGTGCGCCAGTTAAAACACTCTATCCCTTGGGCGGATAGCGTTGGTAAGTAATCATTTTCATCACACAAGACCAAAATTTTGATTTCGTATTCAGGCTTATGTTCTAAAACAAGGTCGACTAAGAACTTCTGAGCACCGCCGTTCTGAGAAAGATCATTAATAATATGTAGAATCTTGGTTTTCATGATTAATTAGTCAGATATTGCTGTTTAAGGTCGGTGATTTCTGCATTTGAGAAAAAGTGCTTCGTCAATTTAGAATTCAGCATTTCTTCAACGTACTCGGGTGTAGGTTGAAATTGCGTTTTGAATTCTTTCATTAGTGGCGAGTACCATTTGTTGTCTGACTGATTTTCATAAACAACATCCACGGGGTAACCTAAAAAGCCTTCAACTGCGGAGTTAGCCTGCTTTAGCTTGTCACTTCGAATGACCAACAGTGAAAAGTTATTGTTATGGTATGTCTGATAGCCTACTTCGTGATTAAAAGGTTCGTTAAACACATCAATCCCTGTTAGTTGTTTGATCTCGTTGTCAAACCACTGCAGCGCATATTGATGATTCATGTGCTTATCAAATGCCTCTTGGAGTAACTGCGGACGTTCGGTACGGATTGCGCTATCATCTTTTAGGTATTTGTCCGCCATCCAAAACGGAAGTGCTTGAAAGAACATTGAAACATTTCGTCCGATCGGTTCACGCACCAGTGAGATAATTCGAACTTTTTTCTTGTGCTTTAACATACGGCTCATCGCTATGCGCTTGAGTCGTCGCTTTAACGCATTGATCTGAGGTTTATGCAATTGCGCTCTAACAGGGGATATCTGTTTTTGCGCATCGACAGTCATAAGGTCGTGCAAGTGAATCGAGTTAGGAATGGAATGTTCTAATGCACTCGAACCTACTTTGCCCATTTGATAGATCAATACCGGTTGTTCTTGGCTTTTCAACGTTTGGTACCAAGATGCGTTTGAGTTAGTAGGCGTATTTCTGGACATAAAGCGTTTCTCCTTCCTTAGTCTTGGCTTGTGTGATTAAGACGCCAAGAGATGGAACTGAGTGTTGTATTTGTTTAGATAACGCAAGGTTAACCAGTGATGATTTTGTCGATTCTGAGCGAATGACGGTAATCAGACCATTGGCATACTGACCAAGAATAAGTGCATCACTCACTGACAGTAGGGGCGGTGTATCGATAATGATCCGGTCATACTTATTTTGAAAATGTTCGAGCAACTTTTTAAAGCGTTCAGAAGCTAGCAGTTCCTGTGGGTTTGGCGGAATTAGGCCTGCCGGTAATACATCTAAGTTGGCTTCTTCTATATGTGTAACACAATCTTTGATTGGCGTATCCATAGTCAGGATATGCGTTAAGCCTGGGCTTGATTCAGCAATACCAAACCGTTTTGCGATGGAAGGTCGGCGTAAATCGCAGTCGATGATCAATACCTTTTCCATTTTTGAAAACGACACCGCCATATTGATACTGGTCGATGTTTTTCCTTCTTCTGGAATGGCAGAAGTAAAGGGCAATATCTTTTGCTTCGTGTTGGTTAGTCTGAGCAGAAGCGAGGTTCTGACGGAGCGGCAAGCTTCACTAAATAGCTTTTCTTCATCATCTAAATACGCGGTATAACTGACGCCGTTTTTACGCAAATTGCGTTTTTTGACCATAGGAATCACACCTAAACACGTAACACCAAGTTTTTCCTGCACATCGGCTGTGCTTCGGATAACTTCTCGCATCGTTTCTAAGATGATGATCAGAGCGCAAGCAATGGCAAAGCCAAAAAAGGTGGCAATCACTACCAGTTTGATTCGTTGCGGTGCTACCGGAAATAGAGGGATGATGGCTTTGTCAGTAAAACGCGCAGTGACATTTTTGTAGTCGCTGGTGGCGTTGGTCTCTTTCTCACGATTTAAGAACGCTTCATAGAGTGCCTTATTGGATTCAACCTCGCGTTTTAACTGTTCATAACGCGCTTTTTGTGACCCTAACGATTGGAAGTCAGACTTTTTGTTATCGAGTTCTGCTCGAAGCATGTCCTCTTGCGCCTTTGCAGCAAGAAGGTCTTGTTGCTTGCTGAAGGAAATGTCACGAATGAGTTGCTGGGTTCTTGCTTGAATTTCAGCAAGCTGCGCTTTTGCCTGAATCATTCGGTCATGCTTGGGGCCGTAGCGCTGTGCCAGTTCAGAGAGATTTTTGGCTGCCTGTGCTTCCGATAATTTGAGGTCGCGGATCTGCGCTTGATTAGCGAATTCATCAATTGACAGCAAGCTGTCTAAACTTTGTGAAGATTTACGTCTTAACAGTTGGATTAACGTCTGCGCTTCAATGCGCTTATTAACAGCGACATTTAGCTTGCGAGTGAGTTCCTCTAGCTCATTGGCGTAAATTTCATCAATACCGTTTATATCGATCAACCCTTCTTTTAACAAGAACTCTTGCAGCGCTTGCTCAGAGTTACGTAATCGCTCCTCCAATTTTTGTGAGTTATTTGTCAACCAAGTAGCCGCATTTTGTGTAACGACCAATTTGGCTTCAAAATTTGCGTCAATGTAGGCTTGGCCGACCGCGTTAGCGATTGTCGTAGCAAGCTTAGGATCGGTAGAACGAAAGCGAATTCTGACTAATTGGGTGTTACGTACTGGCTCAATATCGAGTTTACTTCTGAAAGCTTGAAGTGCCTGATAATAGGACTCTGAAAATTGGGCGGTTTCTTTTGGGCTTGGTGCCACATTCAGTAGGTCTTGAACAAAAGGGATCGACTTTATTTGGTCGATCTTTTGATTTAATCCACCTGAGCGTGTGAACTCCGGTAGTTGAGTTAGGTTCAGCTCTCTAATGACCTTATCTGCGATATGATTCGATTTTAAAATAGCGATTTGCGTTTGAAAGTACTCTTTTTTTGTCGTGTCGACGCCATATACTTCCTCGATTGAAAGGGCGCTTTTTTGTTCTTCTTGGATGAGTAGCGTTGCTGTAGCTTGGTATATCGATGCTTTGGAGTAGATATACCAAGTACAAGTTAATGAAAACAGAAGCGTGAAAGCTGCGATGCTTAGCCAATTCTTTTTAATCGCTTTAAAGTGATGACCAAAACGAATCAGTTCTACTTTGTTCATCTGGAGATTATTTGGATGAGTCCCGTTCATTTGATTCCCTGTCACTTAAAAGAAGCTCTGGTCGATAAATACAATGTCACCAGGCTCAACGTTGCGGTGCATACTGACACCCTCTATCGTTTGACCCGTTTTATGTTTGGTGAGGTTAATGCCTTTGCGTGAGGCTCGGTCGGTCAAGCCACCCGCTAAAGCGATGGCCTTCTCTATGGTTAACCCTGGACGGTACTCAAATCCACCTGGTTTCCTGACTTCGCCATTAACGTAAAACAGACGAAAGTTATTGATAGTGACCATCACTTTTGGGTTGATGAGATAATCGCCTTTTAAGCCCGTTTCTATTTCGTACTTGAGTTGTTTCGGTGTTTTTTTGATTGCTTTGATTCGGCCAAGGTAGGGGTAATCAAAATAGCCATCTGACGTTATTAGAATATTTTTAATCGTAAGATCTTCTTCACCATAGACCTGCACGGAAATGGTATCGCCAGTATCGAGTAAGTAATCTTCCTCGTTTGAGTCAGCGTTGACCAAAGTGCTAAATAGCAACAACGCTACACTCATGAATGTGATGAATGCCTTCATTAATAATCCTTTTTACAGAGAAAACTGTGCGCTTAAAGTCCAAATGTTCTGTTCGAAGCTATAATCTGGTCGGTTAGAGGTTTTATCTTGGTATTGCCAGTCGGCTTGCAGCTGTACCCAGCGTTTAATTTGATAATCGATACCAAAAGATAGGGTGTAGCGATCGTCGTTTCTGGTGATCCCCGTATAGTCATCTTGTTGATAAATAGCACCTAAGCGAGTTGCAAGGTAACTATTCCAATCGTGCTTGAGGTTCAGTCGATAACGAGTTTGTAGGTTGTAATCGCCATCTTGGTCAGGGTTAACCGCTGCTTGAGTGGTTTTCACGCTGACTAGAGTTTGTTCTTGAGGCAACCATTCAAAGCCGATATCCCAACTAAAGCCTTTAAATGTCTCTCGGTGAGCGCTGTCAAAATCTTTGATTTGATAACCGAGTCGAGCGATGCCTTTGGTTTTTCCTGTGACTTCCCATTCGGCACCGGTGTAATAGAAACTGGTGTTGTTATCTTTGGATGGTTGCGAAGAATTTCGGTGCTGATAGTCGGTTACTATTTGTTTTGTCCCAACCAACCAATAGGTTCTTGGCGTCGCCCTTAAATAGAATTCCAAGTGTGCATTGGGGGCTCGAAAATCGTTGTATTTTGTTTTAGCGTTTGTGCGCCCAGGCAAGCCGTCACGGTAGTTTTGATAGGTTTTATCACTGTAGCCTAAACCGAATTCGAGTCTGCCTTTTGCACCGTTAGAGCCAAAGACATAATTGGTTTTGATATCGTTACGGTTGAACTCTATTGGTGAGTCGATTGCGCTACCATTACCTTCGGTAATGTCTTCCCCTCTAATTTCATGCTGGGCGCGAAAACGATAATCAACCACTAAACGATGACGATGATTGAACTCAAAAAAGTTGGAAAACTGAAAGGTATGATCGTCGAAGTCGTTGCGGTCATCGGATGAAAAACCTGCTTTCAACTTGTACAAAATATCTGCGCGATAGCGATTCCTTTCTATACGTGCTAATAAGCTTGGCTCTATACCCCAAATATTGACCGATTCTACATTGCCGGATTCCTCCGCTTTGTTGATGTTGTCATCGCCCTCGTAGAAAGTTCTTACGAGGGGAATAAACTCAATGCCAGACTCGGTTTGGTAAGCCATCGGTTCTGCGAGTAAGCCAGTTGAAAACAGACTCAATGCTATTGCCATTGTCAGTTTCTTCATAGTTTCAACCTTAGTAAGCGTTAGCACCAGTGAACCCTTTGAAAACGGTCATGAAGATGATTTTGATGTCCATCCAAACAGACCAGTGGTGGATGTAATCCAAATCAAACTCGACTCTCTTTTCCATTTTTTCTAAGGTGTCTGTTTCGCCGCGATAGCCATTAATTTGCGCCCAGCCAGTAATGCCCGGTTTTACTTTGTGACGTAGCATGTAGCGGTCAACAATCTGGCGATACTCTTCATTGTGCGCCACGGCATGAGGGCGTGGACCAACAATAGACATGGTCCCTTGCAGTACATTGATAAATTGAGGTAGTTCATCCAAAGAGGTGCGACGCAAAAAACCACCAAAAGGCGTAATGCGTGGGTCGTTCTTTGTCGCCTGTTTCACGTGAGGGCCTTGATCCATAGTGGTCATTGAACGGAATTTCCAGACTTCAATCTTGCGTCCATCGAGGCCGTAACGATGCTGTTTAAAAATGACCGGACCTTTAGAGGTCAGCTTAATGCCAATCGCAATGGTGAGCAGGACTGGAGAGATCAAGGCTAAAATAATGCTCGAAAACAAGATGTCTTCAAACCGTTTTACCCAGGAAGAAATTCCAGCAAATGGCGTATCAAATACGCTGAGCGTTTGAACTTGGCCGATTTGCGCCCAACGAGAATGCAAAAGGTTATAGGTAAAGAAGTCGGGAATCAGATACGTATTTGCGGTGGTGTCTGAGAATTGGTTAAGAAGCGATGCAATACGTTCTTTTGCGTGCATTGGCATTGCGATATAGACGTAATCCACTTCCCCTTTTTTGGCTCGCTCAAGAGCGTGGTCAACTGCCCCTTTAATAGGGTAAGCAGAATTTGGCAATCTGTCGGAAGAACGCTCATCGTAAAAGCCATCAAAAAGTACACCGTGTTCAGTGTGGTTTTGAATTTCGTTAGCAAGGGTAATGCCGTGAGGAGTTTGGCCGATGATTATTGCAGTACGAGTGTTGAATCCTTTTTTTCTTAAATAGGCTAATCCGGTACGGAATGTCACTCGCCATGCCAAAAGTAGAGCGGGCGTAATCGCAAACCACAATGCCAGAATAGTGTTATCAAATAAGTCATAGACTTCCGAAAAATACAGAACAATAAAGATAAGCGCGGAAGTTACTGCCCAGGCTACACAGACAATAATCATCTGCTCTTTAAACGAACTGGTTCGCCAAGAGCGGTACAGGTTGCCGCTTTCTGCCATAAATAGAAAGGAGATGCCTCCAACAAAAGCCAGTATGACGTAATCTTTCCCCATCGCAGTATTCATGTCTTTGAACACTAAAAGCAGCATAAAAGAGACGATGACAGCAAGATCTGAGATGCGATATAAAAAAGCGAACTCCATCTCGTGAGAGCGGATAAGTCCTTTTTGTTTCATGACTCAGTTTCCCTTCTTACACGCTACCGCCCTTGGGTGTCTCCCCCAATTGCCGTGTCGTGAGCGTTATTAGTAGTTGGTGAACAGAGCATTCTGTTGAATGCTTCTGAGTTTTTTGTCACGTGTAATTTCGTTGATAAGTGTAAAAATTTGCGTTGTTGAGGTAAGTGGAAATAAGAATGAAATTTAGACCTTTGGCTAAGTTTGGCGGGTTAGGAAAAAGCTGGTACTTACTCATGAGGGATGAGGAAAAGTATTAAAAATGAAGTATCAGTACAAAGACAATGGTTTATGTGAAGGTAGAAGAAACGGGTGATCTTATTCGTTAACGATTAATGATTTAGTATCGAATTACTTATATTTATTAGGATAAAAAAATCCCTCTCAAGTGAGAGGGATTTATTGTGAATCAGGACGAATGAATTATTCGACTTCTACGCCGTTTTCTTTGTATAGGCGGCGGCATGCACGACCATCACTGTGGAACAGGTGACAACGGTGTGCTGGAATACCAATCTCGATTTTATCGCCGGTATCGACTGCGAGCGTGTCAGGCTGACGGAAAATAACGTCTGCGTCTGCGCCTTCTAGGTTTAGGTATACTTGAGTTTCATTACCTAGCTTCTCTACAATCATCACTTCACCGTGAATGCTTGCATCAGCTTCAGAAGCGGATAATAGGTGCTCAGGGCGAATGCCTAAAGACATGCGATCGCCACGGTTAACCGTCGTGCCATCCACTGGAATCCAGAAAGATACGCCATTAGATAGTTGAACTTTGACGCGCTCTGCTTCTACTTCATCAATGAATACGCTCATGAAGTTCATTTTCGGAGAACCGATAAAGCCTGCTACAAAGCGGTTTTGTGGGTAATGGTAAAGCTCAAGCGGCTTACCAACTTGCGATACATAACCGCCGTCTAGTACAACGATTTTATCTGCCATTGTCATTGCTTCTACCTGATCGTGCGTTACGTAGATCATGGTGCAACCAAGTTGACGTTGTAGCTTAGTGATTTGCGCACGCATGTTTACACGCAGTGCGGCATCCAAGTTTGATAGTGGTTCATCCAGAAGGAATACATTAGGTTGCGATACCAGTGTTCGACCGATAGCCACACGTTGACGCTGACCACCTGAAAGCGCTTTTGGTTGGCGTTCAAGTAAGTGACCCAGTTGTAGAATTTCTGCAGCCTGTTCAACACGTTTGTCGATTTCTGCTTTGTCTGCTTTTGCTAATTTTAAGCCAAATGACATGTTGTCATATAAGTTAAGGTGTGGGTAAAGAGCGTAAGACTGGAATACCATACCAACACCACGTTTGGATGGTTCGACGTCATTCATGCGCTGGTCACCAATATACAAATCACCTGAAGTAATGTCTTCAAGACCGGCAATACAACGTAAAAGGGTAGATTTACCACAACCTGATGGACCTACGAAAACAACAAATTCACCTTCGTTGATTGTTAGGTCTACGTTCTTAGAAATCAGTACGTCGCCATACGCTTTACAAACATTTTTTAACGTGACACTCGCCATGTAGCTCGTCCTCGATCAATTTTTTATTATTCACCGCTCATCATTATATGAATTATCTAGCGAGCAGTAACAGTAGGAATCGGTAAGTTATTGCGGTTGGTAAGAAAAGTAGGGTAGCACTTCAATAAAATGTCCTGAATAGAAGTGCTACCCATCATAGCCAAGTACGAGTTTCTCTCCCCCACATTATTCGTGTTGTCTCCCCCGTGAAATAATTACCACAAACAACACCAATAATGACATTCCACTCGTCTGGCAATGCAAAACCAGCAAATCTTTTTCCTAATACGTAGGCACTGCTGGGAAAGGGTTCTTACCATCCACTCTTGGATGACTGAAGTTTGTAAGATTGTGCGAGGTGCGACATCCTCCTAATAGAAATAATTGTAGGGGGAGTAGGTAGGGAGGAGTAAAAAAGGAGAAGGAATAAAGCAGTTGGTCGGAAATCACATTATTGCCCCACCTAAAGTTGAAACCGATCACAGGAAGTATCCGTTTTGTGATTTGAGTCTCTTACCCTTGGCGATTTAGATCACGAAAATACGTCATAATTGTAAGGGCGTAGGGATTAGGAGGATGAGACATATTGGATTATTTCAGATGATATATGTCGAAATACGGCTGAACCTCAATGGACTAGCCCTACATCAAAAATATAAAAAGGATACGAACATGAAAAAGTTAAGCGCTGTAGCACTAGGTACTCTTGTTGCTTTGGGTTCTTTTGGTGCTAATGCTGCCATCGAAGAAGGACAACTTACTATCTGGATCAACGGCGACAAAGGTTACAACGGCCTTGCTGAAGTTGGTAAAAAATTCGAAGAAGACACTGGCATTAAAGTGACAGTGGCTCACCCAGATGGCCTTCAAGACAAATTCCCTCAAACTGCAGCGACTGGTGACGGTCCTGACATCGTATTCTGGGCTCACGACCGTTTCGGTGGTTACGCAGAAGCGGGCCTGCTAGCAGAAATTAAACCTTCGAAGAACATTCAAGAAGGTATTGTTGATTTCGCTTGGGATGCTGTACGTTATGACGGCAAATTGATCGGCTACCCAGTTGCAGTTGAGTCTCTATCTCTAATCTACAACAAAGACCTAGTTCCAAACCCACCGAAGTCTTGGGAAGAAGTTGCAGCGCTAGATGCAAAACTTAAAAAAGACGGCAAGTCTGCAATCATGTGGAACCTAAAAGAACCGTACTTCACTTGGCCACTAATGGCTGCTGATGGCGGCTACGCGTTCAAATACACTTCTGAAGGTTACGATGTTAAAGACGCTGGTATCGCGAAAGAAGGCGTTAAAGACGCAATGAGCTTCGTAAAAGGCTTGGTAGACAAAGGCGTAATTTCTGCAGATATGGACTACTCAGTATCTGAGTCTGCATTCAACCAAGGCAAGACAGCGATGACGATCAACGGTCCATGGTCTTGGGGCAACATCGAGAAGTCTGGCGTTAACTACGGCGTGACTACGCTACCTAAGTTCCAAGGTCAATCTTCTAAGCCATTCGTTGGTGTTCTAACGGCTGGTATCAGCACTGCGTCTCCAAACAAAGACCTAGCGGTTGAGTTCATTGAGAACTACCTACTAACAAACGACGGCCTACGTATGGTTAACAACGATAAGCCTCTAGGTGCGGTAGCGCTTAACTCGTTCCAACGTGAACTAGATTCAGATACTCGTATTGCTGCGACAATGGACAACGCGATGAACGGCGAAATTATGCCAAATATCCCTCAAATGAACGCATTCTGGGGCGCGGCTAAGAACGCAATCATCAACGTAGTTGATGGTCGTCAAACTGTCGATGCAGCATTGGCAGACGCAGAAAAACAAATGACTAAATAATTAAGTAAGACCTTTTTAAGGAGGGGGCAACTCCTCCTTACTTTTCTATATTTATTCTATATTCGCTAGCAGGTTCCCTATGCAGTCAGTTCAAGGTACAAATGCTATGACAGCACCAGAAGCCAGCCTTCCGAGCAGCAAAAAAGTGTTCATGAAATGGTCACTTTTAGGCACAGTCGGCATTATCAATGGCTACGCAACAATCCTTATGTATTCACGCGGTGAGATTGCGTTTGCACTACTTACGATCATTCTTACCGCTTTAGCGTTGTTCATCTTTGGTAGTAAAAAGACGTACGCACACCGTTACATCTACCCTGGTATCGCAGGGATGATCCTTTTCATTCTTTTCCCTCTGGCGTACACCATAGGTTTGGCGTTTACCAACTACAGCGCGAAAAACCAACTCTCTTTTGATCGTGCGCAGAGCGTACTTTTGGACAGAACTTATCAAAGTGGTGATAGCTACCCGTTCACTTTATATAAAACGGATCAAGGACATCAGCTTGTGGTTGAAAAAGATGGTGAGCTACTTGCTACGCCCACTTTTCAACTAGATAGCCTCTCAGCATCGGATCTTGACCTATCGCCAATTGAAGAAGCAACGGGCGAGAAAGAATCAATCAAGACGATTGTTAAGAGCCGTAATACGTTGAGCAGTGTTGATTTGCATCTGCCGAGCGGTGAAGACATCCGCATGAGCGGGTTACGTAAGTTTGCGGCAGTTGTGCCTTTGTACACGCTGCAAGAAGACGGCGAAACGCTTTACAACAATCGTACTGAAGAGACGTTACGTCCAAATATGGAAGTAGGTTACTACCAACCTGTCGATGAAAATGGTCAGTTTGTTGGTAGCACAGTGTCTCCTGGCTTTGTGGTGAACATTGGCACACACAACTTTGAGCGTGTGTGGAAAGATGATGGTATCAAAGAGCCGTTTATCAGTATCTTTATCTGGACGATTGTGTTCTCAGCACTCACCGTACTATTTACGCTTGTAATTGGTCTTGTTCTAGCAAGTGTTGTTCAGTGGGAAGCATTAAAAGGCCGTTCGGTTTACCGACTCTTACTGATTCTGCCTTATGCGGTACCGGCGTTTATTTCTATCTTGATCTTTAAAGGTTTGTTTAACCAAAGCTTTGGTGAGATCAACATGCTTCTGGAAGGTTTGTTCGGTATTAGCCCTGCTTGGTTCTCAGACCCGTTCATGGCGAAAACCATGATCCTGATCGTGAACACGTGGCTTGGTTTCCCTTACATGATGATTCTATGTATGGGTCTACTAAAAGCGATTCCTGATGATTTATATGAAGCGTCAGCAATTGATGGTGCGAACTTTATTACTAACTTTACTCGTATCACGCTACCAATGATGTTGAAGCCGTTAACACCGCTGTTGATTGCGAGCTTTGCCTTCAACTTCAACAACTTCGTGCTTATCCAGTTGTTGACAGGCGGTGGTCCAAACATGATTGGTACGTCAGAACCTGCGGGTTACACAGACCTATTGGTAAGTTACACCTACCGAATCGCATTCGAAGGTGCGGGCGGTCAAGACTTCGGTCTAGCAAGTGCAGTAGCAACACTTATCTTCCTATTGGTTGGCGCATTGGCACTTATCAACCTACGCGTAACTAAAGTAGCTCAGGACTAAGGAGAGATTACAATGGCAATGGTACAAGGTAAGTCATTAAAGTATCGTGTTTGGGCTACTCATATTGCGATGTGGGCATTCTTGGCACTGATTATTTTCCCTTTACTGATGATCATCGCGATTTCATTCCGTGAAGGTAACTTTGCAACGGGTAGTCTGATCCCAGACAACCCAACGCTTGATCACTGGAAATTGGCATTAGGTTTCTCGGTGACTAACCCAGACGGTACAGTTACACCGCCACCATTCCCAGTCATGACATGGCTGTGGAACTCAGTAAAAGTGGGTGGTATTTCTGCAATCCTAATCGTGGCGCTATCAACCACATCAGCTTATGCGTTTGCTCGTATGAAGTTCAAAGGTAAGAACACTATCCTAAAAGCGATGATGATCTTCCAAATGTTCCCTGCGGTATTGGCATTGGTTGCTCTATACGCGTTGTTCGACAAATTGGGTCAGTACATTCCTTTCCTTGGTTTGAACACGCACGGCGGCCTGATCTTCGCTTACTTAGGGGGTATCGCCCTGCACGTTTGGACGATTAAAGGCTACTTCGAAAGTATTGACTCGTCTCTAGAAGAAGCGGCGGCACTGGATGGTGCGACACCATGGCAAGCATTCCGTTTGGTATTGCTTCCATTGTCTGTGCCAATCCTAGCGGTAGTATTCATCTTGTCGTTCATCATGGTAATTGGTGAAGTTCCTGTAGCATCACTACTACTTTCTGATGTAGACTCGTACACACTTGCAGTGGGTATGCAGCAATACCTATATCCACAAAACTACTTGTGGGGTGACTTTGCTGCAGCTGCTGTACTTTCAGCAGTGCCAATCACTGCCGTATTCTTACTTGCTCAACGCTGGTTGGTTGGTGGTCTAACCGCTGGTGGTGTGAAAGGATAATCTCTTGTGGTCTGAGATTGATAAGAATAACTAGAAAAGGGCGACCACATGGTCGCCCTTATACGTAGCACGGATATTACAATTTTGGTTTGGCCGCCGATCAGTAATATCTTGGCTTTTATTGGCGTTACGCATAGCTGGCTGTTAGCTTAGTTCCTTACGATTCAATCACTAACAGTTTCTTGTAACCATAACCTGAGTCTAGACTCAGGTTTTTTTATACTTGTTAAATACAGTTGTTCAATAAGCAGGTAAAGATTAGCGGCTTTGCAATGGATTACACAGGGCTAGGGGAATGCCCTGCGTAGCACTTCACATAAATAACCTGAGCTCAGGTATCAGTAAAATTAAGGTAGGTAAGGATTAAAACTCTCGACTGGATGGGGCGCATCCAACGTATTGAAGCAGCGTGTATAAGCTTTCTTGCTGTAGTGCGACGCGACGAAATAAATTTGCAAAGGTGACATCACCGCCAAAGCAGGTTTGAATGTAATGGTTAATTTCTGTTTCGTTATACCCCTCGACGTACATGGTTCTTACCCACTGGTACTCGACCGCTTTTAAATTGGTCAACGTCTCTTCACTTAAGGTCGTTTCTTTTAGTCTCAAGATCCAAACTCTATCCAACTCCAAAATAGTGGATGGATTTAAGCAAAGCTAGGTGAAGGATTTATGACAGAGGAGGCCGAGTGTGAAGCAAATGGCAAAACCATGATGTTGCTCCACACTCTGGATATAAGTAACGTTGAGGTAGTCAATAGCGTTCTTAACGGATGTAGGTTACTTGAGATACTTTACGTGCGCTTCCATCTCTTCCCCGATTTCTTTGCGCATGTTCATAAGGCGGATAGCGGATTGTTCCAAGGCTTTATCTTCATCAGACTCTGGAACCCATTTCGGTACGTCGGTTGGTTTCCCGTTCTCATCTACAGCAACCATAATAACGATACAGTGAGTGGTGAGTCTGTTTTTCATTTGCTTTGGGTCACTGGCTTGCACGTCAATCGCGATGTGCATTGAGCTTCGTCCGGTATAAATGACTTTCGCGCTAACTTCGACTAAGTTGCCGACATGAATCGGCGCAACAAAACGAATACCACCTGCGTATGCAGTAATGCAATACTTGCCACTCCACGCTGCAGAGCAGGCGTAGGCTGCTAAGTCGATCCATTTCATTACGGCGCCGCCGTGCACTTTTCCGCCGAAATTGACGTCACTGGGTTCTGCTAAAAAGCGAAGGGTAATGTCTCTTTGACCACTGCTCATCTGTCTTTCCTTGATGGGTTATTGTTTTCCCAATTTAGCAGTAAGATGAATTTTCGGGAATAGCGAATGAAACAAAATATTAACTTTTATTCGAACGCTGAAAACAAAAAGCCACAGCGTAGTTCTGTGGCTTGGGAAACTGGGATTAATTGGCGGTGGAGGCAATCTCAGAATTGGGCAATGGCTTTCTGTGTCGTATTTTTATTTGCGACAGGATAACGCCAGAGATGACTAACAGCCCACCAATAATGTGGTAAGCGTAAATTTTCTCACCAATCAACGTTGAAGCAAGTACGACAGAAACCACGGGCATTAAGTTCATGAACATGGCACTTGAATCAGCGCCAATTGAATCGATCGCTTTCACCCACATTAACGGCGCAAAAATGGAAGCCGCAATGCCAGCATAGGCGATTAATGGTAGCGCGTCTTGGCTTGGTAACAGTTGCTCACTAGAGAGCCAAAGTGGTGTAAGCATCACAACCGAGAAGAAGCCTTGCATGTAAACCAGAGTCAAACTACTGAAAGGCATTTTCCAGCGTTTTAGCAGCACGCAATAAGCCGCGTATACCATGGCTGCAATCAGCATAAGGCTATCACCTTGGGTCATGTCTTGATGTAAAAAGTAGGTGATATCACCATGACCAAGCATAAACGCCAAGCCGCCGAGCGAAATCACACCACCGACGATACTTAACATTGATACAGACTTGCCTAACAGAGGAACACTTAAAAACACACTGATCAAAGGAACCAAAGAGGTAATCAGTGCCATGTTGGAAGCCGTTGTCGTTAAACCAGCGTAGTAGCCAAGTGATTGGTTGAGCACCATGCCAAGTAACGCAAGAAATGCCAGCTTAGTTAAGTAAGGTCGAATAATGTGTCGTTGTTTGATGATCGCAGGCAGACAAAATGGAGTTAGAAGTACCATTGCGACAAACCAACGATAGAAACTCATCGCACTTGGTTCAATGGCGCTTGCTGCCATCTTATTCACAATTGAGTTACCACCCCAAATCATAACGGTGAAAAACGGAAGTAAATAAATCATGAGAACCCTATAGCACAATTATTGATGGCGCTAGTCTGGCAGGTCTTTATAATAAAAAGTATCTCTTAAAAGACATCGTAAGCGATAGGAAGACAATTTTGAAAAAGAGCGCCAGAAATCTTCATCCCTCATTATCAATCGACCGCGCACCATCGGATGTATTTATGAATTTTGAAGCCTTTCTCTCTAATACAGAAACACGAATTCATAGCCATCCTTGGGGGCAAGTGCAGCTGATCAGCGGTGGGATCCTAGAGATGGATGCAGAAGATACAAGATTTCTAGCGCCTCCGCATCTTGCAATTTGGGTTCCTGCTGGAATCCGTCATACTAGTTACAACCGTAAACCTATCGAATATTGTTCTTTGAACATTGCCCCTGAATTGACGGCGCACTTTCCTACCAAAACGAGTCTGATCAAAGTGACTCCAATCGTGTCGTCCATTATTGAGGACTTTCGCCAACGAGACATTAACGTGGCGCAAAGTGATGAAGACAAGCGCTTGGTCCAGGTGTTATTGGACCAGCTCGCAAAGCAAGAAGTGGAACACCACTTTTTACCAACGACCGATAACAAGTATCTTGAACCGATCTTAAAAGCAGTAGAAGAATCGCCGACGGATGAGATCAGTTTGGCGGAGTGGGCGGAAAAAGTGCATACCACAGAACGCACGTTGGCGAGACACTGTCAGAGTGAGTTGGGCATGAGCTTTACTGAGTGGCGCTTACGTGTACGCTATTTGCATTCTATGGAGTTGCTGCGTAAAGGGCAGACCGTAAAGGAAGTCGCGTTGACGTTAGGTTATAACCAAGCTAGCCCTTTTATCGCGATGTTCAAGAAATACTCCGGCATGACACCGGAGCAATATAAGAGCCGCTTATTATAACTGAGCCAGAACGTAATTCAGACCACCGACCACGGCTGCAACTTGCGCATCGTTGCACTCTTCGTCGGTCACCGTTGGGCTGTCTGGGTACACTTCCGTTGTCGTGCCGTAAACGCAATTTGTTACGCCGCCACACAGACCCAGCTTCACCATTGGATAGTTGATAACGCCAAACTGTACGACTGGTGAACCAATGATTTCGCCATTTTCATCTGCAGGTGCAATGTGAGTCACTTTCGCAACCGATTCAATCACCGCTTTTTGAAACTCGGGTTGAGGGTTTTCACTATCTCCAACTGTGTAAAAACCGTCTGGGATCATGCCCTCGATGTACTCAATGCCATCACGAGCGGCAAGCGCAGGACGGAACTCTGTTTCATCGGAGTCTGTCGTCTCGTGCAAATCAATGTGCATTAATACATCGCCTAATGTAGCAACGAGCTTCATGAGGTTGGCAGATTCTTCGGCAGGGCTATCCTTATAGAAAGAGCGGTTTGGATCAATCGCGTTTGGGTTCCAGCGGTTGATCACCTCGTAACCCCAAGGGCTCACGCAAGGTGCAACGACAATATTGAAATGCTCTGCGTAGCGCTCTGCTTCTGTTTCTACAAACTTTAAAGCGCCATGTACACCACTCGTCTCGTAACCGTGCACGCCACCTGTAACCAAAACAACAGGCTTCGTTGAATCCCAGTTGCGAGTTTTGATACAAAATAGAGGGAAACGTGCCTCGTTGTATGAGAGCGCACCGTATTGTTCAACATCAAAACGCTCGCGTAGGGCATCGATTTTACTGACGACTTCATCTTGGTAGCTACGTTTTACTTCTTGCGTTGCTAACCAAGCTTTACGTTCTTCTTCGCTCCAAGGTTGGCCAGGGGTACCGATTGGGTAAATGTATCCACTTTTCATCTATACTTTTTCTTTTGACTGCTGAAAGGTATCACAAGACTAGACCTGTCTTATCTTAACGGCAATATAAAACACCATTTGGGATAGTATTCTTTGCAAAATCATCACTTTGATGAGTGATTTATTGGTGTTACATTTTGTTACTTACTCAATTTCATATAAGAGACAAAAAATGGCTGGAGCAAGTTTACTCACACTGTTGGATGATATTGCCACGGTACTCGACGATGTCGCCTTAATGTCGAAAATGGCGGCAAAGAAAACCGCAGGTGTGTTGGGTGATGACCTAGCGTTAAACGCTCAACAAGTGTCTGGTGTTGCATCTGAGCGAGAAATTCCAGTGGTTTGGGCGGTTTCGAAAGGCTCGTTCAAAAACAAATTGATTTTAGTTCCTTCAGCATTGCTAATTAGCGCGATTATTCCATGGCTTATCATGCCACTATTGCTAATTGGCGGCTTGTTTCTCTGCTTTGAAGGGGCAGAAAAGGTGCTTGAGAAAGTGTTCCCTCACTCGCATCCGCACGAAGAAAAAGAAGAGTTAGTTAATACTGGCGAGTCGATAGAAGAGTATGAAAAACGCAAAGTTGCTGGTGCGATTCGAACGGACTTTATTCTTTCAGCGGAAATCATTGTGATTGCGTTGGGTACCGTGACTGGGGCGAGCCTTGTGACGCAAATCTTAGTGGTGAGCTTAATTGCAGTCATCATGACCATTGGTGTTTATGGCTTAGTAGCAGGCATCGTGAAATTGGATGACTTGGGCTTCTACCTTGAAATTCGCTCAAAAGGTAAGGGCTGGATGGCAAAAGTCGGCAGTGCTTTAGTTGCTTTTGCACCAAAGCTGATGAAGTTGTTAACGATTGTGGGTACTGCCGCGATGTTTTTAGTCGGTGGGGGGATTGTAGTGCACAACGTGCCTGCCATTCATCACTTTGTAGAGCCGATTATTATGAACTTTAGTGGTCATTCGGTTGCTACAGCGATTCTGCCTATTTTGCTTAACGGTATTATCGGTTTTGTGGCGGGTTTGATTGTGGTTGCTGTGTGGACAGCTGTAGAAAAAATTCGCGGCCACTAATAATCACAGCTCAAAACAAGAAAAGAACAACAAGGGTCATGACTTCTTTTCACAGAAAGGCATGACCCTCTTTTATGGGTGGAACGTCAGTAAAGTACTTACTTCACTTTCCACTCAATTTGTTCATTTGCTCGAATAGGCACAACGATATCATTGCCAAATGGCATCGTTTCCGGCACATCCCAAGCGGATTTTTCTAACGTTACCGTATCTGTGTTGCGCGCAATGCCGTAAAAATCAGGACCATTGAAGCTTGCAAACGCTTCCAAGTTTTCCAGCTTACCTTCATTCTCGAATACTTCTGCATAAAGCTCTAGTGCTGCGTGTGCGGTGTAAGAACCAGCACAACCGCAAGCTGACTCTTTTGCCCCTTTCGCATGTGGCGCAGAGTCGGTACCTAGGAAGAACTTCTTGCTACCACTGGTTGCAGCTTCGATCAGCGCTTGCTGGTGGGTTCCGCGCTTAAGAATTGGCAAACAGTAGAAATGAGGTTTAATACCACCCACAAGCATATGGTTACGGTTGAAAAGAAGATGGTGAGCAGTGATGGTAGCAGCTACGTTATCTGAGGCGTTATTAACGAAGTTTGCTGCGTCGGCGGTAGTGATGTGTTCTAGAACGATTTTAAGATTAGGGAAGTCATTGACGATAGGAGCGAGGACAGTATCAAGGAATTCTTTCTCTCGGTCGAAGATATCAACATCGTGATGTGTTACTTCGCCATGAACCAAAAGTAACATTCCGACTTCTTCCATCGCTTCGAGAACGTGGTAAATGTTCTTCGCATTGGTCACACCGGAATCTGAGTTTGTGGTAGCGCCAGCAGGATAAAGCTTGGCAGCAACAATGTTTCCGGTGGCTTTAGCCTTACGTATTTCATCTGGTGTGGTGTTGTCTGTGAGGTAAAGCGCCATCAAAGGTTCAAACTGTTCGCCATGTTGCTCTTTTAGAATTCGGTCACGGTAGGCTAGGGCGAGCTCAGTTGTAGTAACTGGTGGGACGGTATTTGGCATGATCAGCGCACGGCCATTGTAGCGGCTGATGTCGCGAACGGTGTCTTTAAGAACTTCCCCATCGCGTAAGTGAACGTGCCAGTCGTCAGGACGAGTGATTGTCAGTGTTGTCATTAATTGCTCCCACCATTGAAAAGTTGTCTGATTGGAGCCCAAGCGCCGTATTTGCTTTTGAGCAAACGCTTGCGCTTAGGCGACAGGATGATAGAGGAATTGCCCTGACATTTCATCCCATTTTTCACTTTTCTACAGAGTGAGAGTGTAAGTGATTACTTCATTGTTAACCAAAGCGCGTGGATCGTACCCGGCAGAAAGAAGAAACACGTCAATATTAGGTTAATCAAAAAGTCTTTATTTAGACCTTTCTCCATAAACACCGCGACAGGCGGAAGAAAGATACATAACAAAATCAGAACCAGTTTTCTTGTATCCATAATTAAGCTCCAAATCAATAAATGGGGGCAGTGATAACTTGGGTGAATTATGTGTGTCGTATCACACTTTATCAAACGGTATTTGGTCAGAACGGTGTTAAAAAACGCGAATATTGAGTGTAGTAAATACTTGTCACTAAAACCAAATTTATAAGAATATGGTTTCGAGAAAGTTGCGATGGATGAAGAGGCAGTAGACTCTGCAACTTAATGTGATTTGAGTATACAATACCGCAACAAATAAAAAACACCCGTAGGAAGAAGGCCATGTCGCAACCCGTTTTATCCCAAATTAATGTTTTTCCGGTTAAGTCAGTTGGCGGATTATCGCTGTCGTCCGTATGGGTTGAGAAGCAAGGATTGAGCTTCGATCGTCGCTTTATGATTGCGAAAGCTGATGGCTCGATGATCACTGCGCGAAAGTATCCGCAAATGGTAACCATTAAGTCTGCCTTATTATCCGATGGGGTTGTGTTTAGCAGTTTGGGGATGGAGCCGCTTAAAATCCGTTATCAAGACTTTAAAATGCAGGAAACGCCAGCAACAGTTTGGAAAGACACCTTTACTGCATATACCACCACAGATGATGCAGATGATTGGTTTAGTCGTGTATTGGGTCAACGTGTTGAGTTGTTGTTTAGTGGTGAGCAATCGAATCGTGTTCGCGAAAAGCTAGGACAAAACGTTAGCTTTGCCGATGGTTATCCGGTGTTAGTGATTAGCCAGGCTTCCCTTGATGAACTGAACCGAAGAAGCTCTGAGCAACACTCTATGGATCAGTTCCGTACTAACTTAGTGGTCTCTGATACCAAGCCGTTTGAAGAAGATTCATGGAAGCGCATACGAATCGGTGAGGTAGAGTTTGAGTCTCTCAAACCTTGCGAGCGCTGTATCCTGACTACGGTGAATACCCAAAGAGGCACATTCCGTGAGAGCAAAGAGCCGCTCAAAACCTTGCAACAGTTCCGTGCAAACGATGTCGGTGGTGTGTTCTTTGGCCAGAATCTTGTCGCGCGAAATGAAGGCATTATTCGTCAAGGCGATAAAGTTGAAGTATTGGAGTACAAAGAGCCGGAGTTTTACGCAGATAACTCGCCAGTGCGCATGACGTTAACATGTGTTGAGCGTGAAGAAATCGCCCAAGACTTCGTGACCTTATGGTTAGAACCAAACAAAGGTTCTTTACCTAATTACTTGCCAGGACAACACCTGCCAATAGAAGTGAATATTGATGGTAAGAAAGTAGGTCGACGCTATACGCTATCATCCAGTCCGTCTCGTCCGGGTCGCTATGCTATTTCTGTTAAGCGTATTGCAGGTGGAAGAGTCTCTAATTCGCTCTTAGACAATTTACAAGTCGGTGATGTTTTAGAGGCAGAACAACCTGATGGCCAGTTCCACCTAAAAACTCATGAAGCGCAGCCTCTATTGTTACTCTCTGCAGGCAGTGGAGTAACACCAATGCTATCGATGGTACGTTACTTAGCGGATCACAATCAGTTGGAGAACGTGGTTTTCTACCATCAATGTCGTACCGAAAATGATATTCCTTGTCGCTCTGAGTTGGAGCAGTTAAAGCGTAAGCACCCGGGGTTAGAAGTGAAAATCTGCTTGACGCAGCCTGCCGTTGATTGGTTTGGGTTAAAAGGGCGTTTAAGCTTGTCACACATTAAGCAAATCAAAGATATTGAACAGCGCCAAGTGTTTGTGTGTGGTCCTGATGGTTTTATGGAGAAAGCGAAAAATCTCCTACTAAGAAAAGGGCTGCCAGAAGAAAACTACCATCAAGAAGCGTTTGGCGTATCTTCAGTCACTTCAAGACCAGAGAAGAGCATAGCGATCGATTTTAATGGGACGAAAGTTGTAGGGAATAATCAGAAAACGTTGTTAGATCAGCTTGAAGACGCAGGGAAGGTTGTTAGCAATAGCTGCCGTGCTGGCTTATGCGGAGCGTGTAAGGTTCAGCTTACGTCGGGTCAAGTACATCATCCGGACGTGCCTGCGTTGACAGATGAGGAACGTGCGATGGGAACCGTATTGGCGTGTTGTGCTGTTCCAGAGACGGACGTGACGGTAACAAACTAAGCGAGAAGGCTCCCCGGTTCTCAATAAAAACGCTGCTAACTTTAGCAGCGTTTTGAGTTTAAAAGTGAACGGAAAATATCGCTTAGTCGTAAATCGTCGGGATTGGCTGACGTTTGTGCTGCGTTGCTTTGTAAATCGCTACCAGACGATCACTCACTTGCTGTGGAACGGGTTTGCCTTCTAAGAAGTCATCGATCTGTTCATAAGTTAAGTTCAGAGCATCTTCATCTGCTTTTTGCGGCTCTAGTTCTTCTAGATCTGCCGTTGGTACTTTCTTAACAAGTAGTTCTGGTGCGCCTAATGTTGCAGCCAACTCGCGGACTTGACGTTTGCTTAAACCAAATAGAGGGGCAAGGTCGCACGCGCCGTCACCAAACTTAGTGTAAAAACCGGTGATGTTCTCTGCTGAGTGGTCTGTTCCCAATACTAAGCCGCCAACGTAACCAGCGATTTCATATTGTGCAATCATACGAGCTCGCGCTTTTACGTTACCTTTTACGAAATCAATTTTGTCGGCTTCAGTCGGAAGCAGGCCCGTCCCTTGCAACGCGGTATCAGTCGCCGCATGCAAACCGTCAACACCATCTTTAATGTTCACAGACACAGAGTGTGTTGGCTTGATGAAAGAGAGTGCCAGTTGCGCTTCATCTTCATCTTTTTGCTCACCGTAAGGCAGACGTACTGCGATAAACTGATATTTGTCAGTACCAGATTCCGCATTCAATTGTTCTACTGCAAGCTGGGCAAGGCGACCTAACGTGGTTGAGTCAACACCGCCACTAATGCCAAGCACCAGTGACTTACAACCTGCTTCTTGTAGCTTACGCTTAATAAAAGCAATACGGCGTTCAATTTCAAAATGCGGATCAATTGAAGGGAGTACACGCATTTCATCACGGATGGATTGTTCCATTTAGGGTTCCTTTTCCTGCAAATATTTCAGACACTAAAGCCCGCTTGCTCAAATGGTGATAAACCATGCAATTGAGACTGATAAACACGACTTTAGGGTCAAAAGCTGTAAAGATTAGTAGTATCATACCGAAATCATCAGATTAGAAAACTCTCTTCAACCAGGTAATTACCGGATATGAAAAAAATCGCCATTTTTGGTAGTGCATTTAACCCACCTAGTTTAGGGCACAAAAGTGTTATTGAGTCATTGAGCCACTTTGACCTTGTGCTACTTGAACCTAGCATTGCACACGCTTGGGGCAAGAATATGCTCGATTACCCAACTCGGTGCAAAATGGTTGATGCATTCATCAAAGATATGGGACTTTCTAATGTTCGGCGTTCTGATGCAGAGCAAGCTTTGTACCAACCCGGACAAAGTGTGACAACCTATGCGTTGTTAGAAAAAATTCAAGAAATCTACCCAACAGCCGATATAACTTTTGTCATAGGTCCTGATAATTTCTTCAAATTTGCTAAATTTAGTAGAGCAGAAGAGATTATGGAACGTTGGACTGTTATGGCGTGCCCTGAAAAAGTAAAAGTCAGAAGCACGGATATACGTAACGCATTGGTTACGGGTGAAGACATAAACGCCTACACAACCCCGTCCGTCTGTGAATTGTTGCTTAACAAAGGCTTATACAAAGAAACATTATCTGGGAACTGAGAGGTCAGATTTTCATGGTCAGATTAGCCGTATTTAGTGCATGTGCGCTGCTTGTGGTCACACAAGCTCATTCTGCGTGTAACTATTTTTCTGATCGTTCTGTTGTGTTTGAAGATAACACCCTTCCTATCTGTGAAGAAATTTTAGATTCCATTGGCGTATTAAGTACGGATGCGTTGATTTGGTATGCTGCGGAAGCGAAATTCGAAGGGCCAACAGAAAACTATTGGGAAGAGTGGGCGATTAAGCCGGAAGACACACCACTCCTAACCCAAAATCTAGAAAAGAATTATTTTGGGCTTGGTTTTTGGATGCCGGAAGAGCTCCGAGACGAAGAGAGCAAAATGGACACAGAAGAGTGGCTCCGTAGTCATGGCCTGATGTTCAGCGTGGGTTTTGGTGATAAATCCGACGGACAGCCAAGAATGCGATTTGATTATCGTTGGCACGAATATTACGACGCTGACTGGATGATGCAGATAGAAGTTCCCTTCTAGTCACCTTGAGCGAACATAAAAAGGGCGTACATCATCCATGTACGCCCTTTTTATTATTATCTGAGTCTCTATTTTCTGCGCGCGTCACTCTGCGTAATACTAAAAAGATGGCTCGTTAGAATGCGAGTTATAGCGCTTCTCCAAAGACCAAAAAGCAAAGTTGCTCATATTCTTCTGTGTTACCCGCAAAAAGCGTATCGACAATCTGCTCTTCTTTCTTTCCCGACAGCTTCATTTTTCTTGCTTCACGGAGTGTGAGTACCAAGCACAGCTCTTTAGAAATGTCCATGTCACAACCAGGTGTCCACTGATTGATGGTTTTTGTTAACGTTGAGTGCGCTAGTTTAGGAGAGAGAGTCAATACTTCATGTCTTACTACCGTCAGCAGATCGGTTTGCAAATCCGAGCGCTCGGCTGTTGTTGCTAGTTTCTCGACGAGGGCTTTTAGCAGCGGTGAAGGTTTCACAAACCCTGCTTGTTGTGAGAAGTCATCATTTAAACGCACAGAAAAATCACAACGATATACACGAGAATTAGGTAAAAAGGTGAGGGAGCTCAAACATCCTTGAGGAATCCAAAAATATTGGCCTGGTTCAATGGCATACTCCTGCTTACCCAATTTAATGACGGCTAACCCTTCGACGACAGACAGCAGACTGTGCTTCAGTGCTTTTTTGCGCGCAGCTACTTCAAGAAAGGGGTATTTAGCGTCGTGAAATTCAATTGCGTAGTTCATTATGAGTACCAGTGTTTTTTGGCGCTAAGGGTAACGTTAAACCTATACGATTCCAACCAGCTGAGAGAATTTTTTAGCATGAGAAATTGTAGTCTAACTGGTATGACCATGTTAAAAGTATGGGTTGAAATGCTGCTTGTCAGCAAAACTATGCGTAAAATGTGCCAGCTTTTTTTGATATGTAATGAACAATGACTGCCAATACCGATCCTTATATTGAAATTCGTCCTTACAATGACGAAGAAATTCCAGCAGCGCTGGATCGTCTAATCCAAGATGATGAATTTATCACTGCTATTCTCGATCATCGCTTTGCTAATAAAGCAGCGTGGTTTAAAACGCTAATGAGCCCTATCCTGCGCATCTACCTGAAAGCTAAATGGAGCAAGCTTGATTCTGTAGAAGCGATTCAGATTGAAGTGAAGAAGTATCTGAAAGATACATTGAATAAGACAACGGATGGCGTCACTTTTTCTGGTTTGGATAAGCTGGATAAAAACACGTCGTACTTATTCGTTTCTAACCACCGTGATATTGCGATGGACCCTGCGCTAGTAAACTATGGCTTGTACCAAAGTGGGCACCGTACAGTTCGTATTGCGATTGGTGACAACCTGCTGAAGAAGCCATGTGCGACTGAATTGATGCGACTCAATAAAAGCTTCATCGTTAAGCGCTCTGCTAAGGCGCCTAGAGAAATGATGAAAGCATTAGGACAACTGTCGAGCTACATTAAACACTCGCTTGATACCGGTAATTCAATTTGGATTGCCCAAAAGGAAGGTCGTGCCAAAGATGGAAACGACTTTACTGATCCTGCGATTTTAAAAATGTTCCATGTTGAAGGCCGCAAGCAGAAGATCAGCTTTGGTGAATACACGCGTTCTTTGAAAATCGTTCCTGTCTCGATTGCCTATGAAAATGATCCATGTGACATTGCCAAAGCAAAAGAGCTGTACGAAAAAGCTGAAAATGGCCGTTATGAAAAAGGTGAATTTGAAGATATCGAAAGCATCATTCAGGGCATCATTGGTTATAAAGGCCGTGTGCATGTCGCGTTTGGTGATGTGATTGAGCAAGAGTTTGAAACGCCAGAATCTCTTGCCGGTGAAATCGATCGCCAAATTCACAATAACTACAAGTTGTACCCAATCAACTTGTTAGCTGCTGGACGTGAAGATTCGAGCATCATCACAGAGGCGGTGAAACGTCATCTTGCGGATAAATTGGAGCAGTTACCTGAAGGGGCAAGACCTTATTTGGTGGCGAGCTATGCCAACCCAGTGAACAATCAAGAGTAGTATTCATCGCTGAACTTGATGGATTATGAACGCCTTAAAGCCTCGGTTTTCCGGGGTTTTTTCTTGTTTGCTTTTTAAGGAGCAACGGCCCCGCCAAGGGTTAAATTGCTAGGCCACTTGGTGATCTTGTTACCACCTAAAAAGATATTCCCTTTCACCGTCATCGTGTCTGGAAATACTTGTAGCGCTGATCCTCCTATATAAAGGTTACCATCAACCACCAATCCTTCAGGAAGAGCAGAGATAGGAGTGCGAATAACACTTAAATCGCCTTTGACTCGAAGTTTAGCTGGGAGCGTTTTTAATGGTGTATCCGTCAAGTTCAGATAACCGCCGAGTTTGATGCCCCTAGGCCAGCTTTCGATCTTACTACCCAGTAGATTCGCATAACCTTTTATCTTTGTACCTGAGCGAATGGTTTTGAGTGCGCTGTTGGTTGCTTCCAAACTGCCTCCAACATCAAGCCCCTTAGGCAGCTTTTTGATCGGGGTTTGCGAGATATTTAAGTTGCCTTTGACCACTAACCCAGAAGGTAATTGGGTGTAAGGTTTGTTTCGTAGATCAAGATTACCGTAATTATCGGTGTGACCAAACTTAGAGTAGTAATCTAGCTCATATGCGAAAGATGGGAAGCAGAGCAGCATCAAGGTAAGGAAAAGGGAAACAAAACGCATAGCCAGAGACTTAGTAAACATAGAGATCTTAAGTGCTCATCTTATACTTAAATAGACTCATTATGCATACTTTGTTAACAGTTTTTGATTTTTAGCCCAAGAACTTCAAATTAGGGCTTTATCTGAAAGCATACACGCTCTCACGATGCCGGGTTGCTTCAGTGTGCAAGTTAGGGAATGATTAAGTGATTGATTATATAGTTTATTTAAAAGTAAATGTGAGAAAAATATCAGTAGAGATATGAAGAATATGAGGTTCTGCCAAGAACTGAACAAGCGTCCTTGTTAGTATCATGAGCGTCTGAGGGAGATTTTCATGAAGTTAAAAAGAGTGTTTATTTTTGCCGCTGGTGTTGTAGCAGTACTACTATCTGGGGCCGCTTTTGCTAAATCATACAGTACGCCAGAAAGCAAAGCGCTGGTGGTCGCTGACGGCAAGGTAGGTCAGCGTATCTGTTACTACGATGATAAAGCCTACACCACCGGAGCCGTGATTAATGTTGAGGGTGTATTACTGATGTGTACAGCTGAGAACGATTTTGAAACGAATGGTTCGTTAAAGTGGGTGGTATTCAAAAAAGATAAATAAACGCCAAAAAACGGTCTGTTTAATATTAGGATAACGGAAAAATAAAAAAGCGAGCACAGAGCTCGCTTTTTCCATTAACGCGCGATTGAGCGAGTTTTTAATTCAAAGATAAGCTTTTCAGCACTTACTTCAAATTTGAATCGAGCCGTCGCTTGGTTTGACTCTTCTGTTATTTCAGAAACATTGTATTCAACATCAGCACATACTGATTTAGCGAGCTCAATGTATTTTTGTAGTTCAGACTCTAGCTCTGTTTTTGTCTGTGCGAAAACCGTTACGTCGGCAACTTCGTCACCTTCTTTGATGATGAAGCCAATCTCGCCTGCGCAGCCGCAAGCTTCACATACTTGGTTTTTTTCTAATTCGACACTCATAACGAATCCTCTTGTAAATACTAAGGGTATTCTATCAGGTATTTGATCTGTATCTACAAAAATGACGAGTTTTGAATAAAAAAAGAACAGAATAGGCGCTTGTTAAGTAAGGGTTAAAGATTGGATTACTAAATCATCAAGAACGTTAATGTGATATATATCAACATTTAAAATCAATTAACGAACATAGTGACGAGATTTCGCTCAGCCCAGTTGAACTAATGGACAATTTATAAGACTATTTCTTGATTGATTATTTTTAATAATTATCATTCTTGGTCTTTGAATAGTTTCGATGAATAAATGGCGCAAGGTTTTGATGAGACTAACTTTTCGCCTTATTTTGAGTAGCATGTATTGACAAAAACATAACTGCAAATTGCACATTACGCAGTGTAAAGACGTTATGATTTGGAACTTAACTTTATATTAAGTAGTCGCAGTACATATATCCAAATGGCCTTAATGCGCAGGTGTTAGCGGTTCAATTTTTAGGTTTCGCTTAACGAAGTGCCTTGGGCAACTTGGGTATAATGCTAAGAATGATTTCATTCTGGCCTCATTTAATAGTGAGTTAGATGGATTTACAAAGAGAAGAGCTTAAAATATGCCAAAGCGTAGTAAAGAAGATACCGAAATCACTATCCAAAAGATCATGGATGCCGTTGTTGATCAGCTACTAAGACTAGGTTACGACAAAATGTCGTACACGACTCTAAGTCAGCAGACAGGTATATCTCGTACCGGTATTAGCCATCACTTCCCTAAGAAAACGGACTTCACGGCCGCACTGGATGGCCGTATCTTTAAAATGTTTATTGAACACCTAGAGTTTGATAAAGGGCTAAGTGCATTTTCACAAAGTTGGATTAAAGCACTGGAAGATGCTGAGTTCCTCGCGATTTTACGACTGCTATTCCATCACATTGTCACGGCCGAAAATGCGCAAGAATTTGCTGCTAACGGTATTGACCGTTTATACAAAATGGTTGAAAGCCAGTTTGGCGCAGGTGGTGACAAAGAGCTCGAGTGGTTGATTGGTCGTTCATTGATCCAAATGAGTAAGTAATAGCAATTGAGAGCGATAGATGAACACTTGTTTGCTGCTTTGGTTGTAAAGCCAAGGCAGAACACAGTAATTTTCTCGCCGCTCTTTTGAGCCCAAGATTCGATTAAATATCAAAGCAAAGGCCCGCAATATGATTATTGCGGGCCTTTGTCGTTTGGAAAGCAGAAGAGACGGCTCAGAAGAGATACACGCTAAGCGGCGGCGTGTACCTGAGGAAAGTCTAAAGTTGGATGTTTTGTCACGATGGAGCGGTAGCCATAAACGTGCTCAATGCGCTCTGGCGTCAGTGCATTCCATGGTGTGTCATCACAAACCAGTTTTCCGTTATGTAAAAGTACAAGTCGGTCTGCGTACTGGGAGGCTAAATTCAAGTCATGCAACACGACAACGACTGCGGCGTTCTGTATTTTCGCGGCCTCACGAGCAATCTTTAACGTGTTGTGTTGGTGGGCGAGATCTAACGCAGAGGTTGGCTCATCAAGCATCAAGATTCGTTCCTCGCCAGATTGGTGTAGCTGTGTCATCACGCGTGCTAGATGTAATCGTTGCTTTTCGCCACCAGATAAAGATGGATAGAGGCTTTCTGCCAAATGCATTACATCGGTTTGTTTCATGTAATGTAAAGCTAACTTAGTGGTTTCTTTATTGGACAGCGATAGCGGAATCGCGCCTAATTCGACCACTTCTCTGGCTAAAAATGGGAAGGTCAACGTACTGTGCTGTGGGAGCATCGCAATGTGTTTTGCGCTTTTTTCAGGCTCCCAATCATGTTTTTGTTTACCGAAGTAGGCGATGTCATGATTTGAAGAGATTTCACCACACAGAAGCTTGAGCAAAGTACTTTTTCCCGCACCATTGGGGCCGAGTAGGGCGGTCACTTCACCAGCTCGGATATCAATATTGATGTCATCGAGAACAATGCGCTTGCCATATTTCATCGAAATGTTTTTACCCGATAAAACGATCTGGTTCATTACAAAATCTTCCCTTTCTGCTGGAACAATAAGTAGATGAAGAAGGGTGCACCGATCAAGGCGGTCACGATACCGACGGGTAATTCTGCTGGTGCCACGGCAATACGAGCAAACATATCAGCAGCGGTAAGAAGCAGCGCTCCCATGAGTGCAGAGATTGGCAGTAGCGTTCGATGGTCGGGGCCTGCTAGCATGCGTCCTAAGTGAGGAATCACTAGCCCGATAAAACCAATTGCACCACTAATACTCACCGTAATACCAACCCCCAATGCAGAGAGCAAAATAAGCTGTCGTTTGAGTTTTTGGACCGGAACTCCCAAGTGTCTTGCTTCTGATTCCCCTAGTAGAAGAGCATTCAGCGCCATCGATTTTTTCTGGAACCAGAATAATAGGACGACCAGCGTGACAGCGGATAGGCCTATCCCCGACCAATTTGCGCCAGCTAATGAGCCCATCGACCAAAGTGTTAGATCTCGTAGCATCTGATCATCAGCAATAAAGTTCATGTAACCGATCGCCGCTCCTGAAAGCGCGCTGATGGCAACACCAGCTAACAACATAATCGTAACTGAGGTACCAAATTTACTTGTGCCGAGCTTATAAACGAGAATAGTCGTCAACGCACCACCTAGGAAAGCAAAAAGAGGCAGCGCAGCGAAGTTCATTAGTTGCGGATAGTTTTGGCTAAACTCTGCAAATACAACAATAGCGAACGCACCGCCAAGTGCAGCACCAGCAGACACACCAATGATGCCGGGCTCGGCCAGCGGGTTACGGAATAAGCCCTGCATAACCACACCACAAATTGCCAAAATGGCGCCGATGAACATACACAAAATGGTGCGAGGTAATCGGATCTCGTTAATCACCAACTGAATGTGAGGAGCGAGATCAGAACTGCTTCCTGTTAGGCTACGCAAACTGTCAGTGAAACTAATGCTCATTGGACCTACTGTAATAGAGGCGATAGCAACAAATGCTAAAAAGCCGCTAAGTACGGATAACGTCGTTGAAAGGGAGATACGTCTTAACAACATGTCATGTCTCTATGGGTAAAGCAGCGCATTCAAACGTTCGGCTTCTACAAGGCTTTTAAGACCCAAACCACCAACAAGGGCGTGACCGTCAATCGTGATGATATTTTTATTCATTCCCGCAGGTGTTGCGGCGAGAAGTGGCATTGCTTTTAAAATCGCATCGGCACCGCCCAGCGTTTCATAGCTGCGACCGCTAACGAGAATAACGTCAGGCTGCATCTCTACCATGGCTTCTGTGGATAAAGGCTTGTAAGAAGACAGCTGGTCAGCAGCTGGGTTTAGTCCGCCTGCTAGCTGAATAATTGCATCGGGTGTGGTTTCTGATCCTGCAACGTTCGCAGGTCGACCTTTATGGATGAGTAGAAACAGTACTTTCTTTTTCTGAGCTTGAGCAGGTTGATTTGCATTGAGTGCTTGAACTTGCGCTTTCACATCTTGCTTTAAATCTTCCGCTTTAGCCTGGCGATTCATAAGGTTCGCAATTTGATCGATACGTTGGTAAAGGCCCTCAACGTTGGCATCGGTATTGACGATTTCTACATCTACCCCCGCCGCTTTTAATTGGTTCAATGCTGTTTTCGGTCCCATCTCATCAGAGCCAATGACTTTTGTCGGACGTAAGGCGAGCAACCCTTCTGCTGAAAGGCGGCGATGGTAGCCTACTTTAGGCAGTTCCATGCCTTTTGGTAACTGACTGGTTACGTCGATAGCAACCAAGCTATCTTTGGCGTCGAGTTCAAGCAACAGTTCAGTGACGGCACTGCCTGCACTAACAACACGCTCTGATGATGGTGTTTCATTGGCAAAAAGTTGGCTACTCGCAAGTAGGGAAATGGCTGCCGTAACAACAGCATGAATGGTGGCACGTGTGTTCTTCATTTTGAAAGGATCTCTATCTTACTTATTTTTATGATGGCTCTTCAGTGAGCAACTGAGTTGCCTGAATTCCGTTTTCTTGCAAAAAGCCGAGAAGTTGAACTAGCGACTGAATGTTCGCGGTTTTTTCTGCTCCAATCACAATCGGTTTATCGCTTGATTTACTCTCTTCTAGCAGCGCGAGGGTAAAGTTGTCCCAATCGATGTATGTCTTGCCGTTAATGGCCCAGTAAGGCTCGTCTTTGAGAATATTTACCGTGATGGATTGCTTATCGACATTTGCAACGGCCTGAGATTCTGTACTCGGTAAATTGACATCTAATGAATCGAGCTTGACCGCTGCAGTTAACATCAGGAAAACCATTACGATAAAAATGATATCCAACAGCGGTGTTAAATCAGGAGTTAAGTCGTTACGAGTGTTGTCTTGTGGCGTTTTAATCATTGTGCTTCAGCCTCGACCTTTGCAGAAGAGCGCACTGCTAATGTTGAATTGTCTGGCGACACGTGTTGCAGAGAGATACCTTCAAGCCATAAGTTGACATAGTTTAATGTGTGTTCGAGTTTGGCGATCACACGATCCGCCCACAAACCAATGATTTGTGCTCCTGAAATCGCAGGAAGGGCGATAATAAGACCTGCTGCAGTAGTGCGCATGGCCAAACCTAGACCGTCTGCCAAATCATTCGGGGTGATATTCCCCGTTGAGACAGCGATGCCTTTGAACATCTCAATTAAGCCAAGTACCGTACCAAGCAAACCAATCAAAGGGCTAATGACGCCAATCAACGTCAGTAAGCGAAGGCCAGAATGCAGCTGATGACGTTTTTCTTGCAGCCAAATGCCTGCGGCATCTTCTCTTAGAGACTTTGAGAAAGAGTGATGGGCAAGCAACATGGCAACGCCACGATAAAGGAGCGGTCGCTTATGTGACAATTCTTCTGCAAGCGTCTCAAGATCGTTTCCATTCGTTGGGTCTAACCCAATGAGTTTTTGGCGAATGGCTCGTTTCCCGACGCCAAGGCTAATCAAAACGTGGAATAACCGCTCGGTAATGATCATGACGGTGAGGGCTGAGCAAATGATCAAAGGCCATGTCATTAGGCCAAGTTGAGTTTGTAATTCTTGTAGTTGTTCCATTATCCATCCAACTTAAAACGAACAGGTACTTGTACTCGGTGAGCCACTTTTAGCCCGCCCGAAATATGTGGTGTAAATTGCCACTGTTTGATGGCACGAAGCGCTGAGGCGTCCAGCGATTCTGTGCCGGAAGACTCAATCAAAACCTGTTTAATTTGATTGCCATTTTCATCGAGCCATATTTCATATAAGGCTACGCCTTCGATACCGCGTCTTTGTGCAGATCTTGGGTAGCGAGGCTGAGTTGGTTGATTAACAAACGTTGGTTTGTCGACCAAAATAGGTTGAGACGTTGCCCCTTTGGATTGGCTCGCTGGCGCGGTTTGCTGAGCGACCATCTCTTTCTTCGCCGGTTCCGTTTTTTTCTTCGGTTTGGCTTCGGGCTGATTCTCTTGTTTTGTTACGGCTTTGGCTGGTTCCACCGTCTTAGGCTTAGATTGTTTAACCGGCTCTGTTTTTTTCTTCACTACCTTTTTCTTAACAGCGTCTTTCTTGACGACCTGTTTCTTTACGATCTTCTTTTCTGGCTCAGGCTGCTCCTGAGGCTGCGGCTCTTTTGGTGGTGCCACATTTTCTGGCGTGGATGTTTCGACGGTAGGTGGTGGTGCCGATACAAGGTTTAAACTTACCGAACTTGCTGGATTTCCAGCAGGCATCGCGAACACTTTCGTTTCTTGAGAAACAAAAAGAAGTGCGGCATGGATGGCAAGGGAAGCACCTCCTGCAATGACATATCTTTGTACGTTCACGGAATATCTCGGGAAACTATGAAAACTTGAGCAGATTATTACTCACAACCGAAATAAGATCAATTATCAATTGCATTATCATTACGCTCAAATTATGATTCTTGCAGATTTTTAAAGACCAGCCTCTACCCCTTATATGGTGGGAGCTAAGCGAGTATATATGAGCGTCGATATCGATAAATTTGACGAATCAGTGTTGGGAAGCGATAGCCCTGACCCATTGCGATTTGCCTTTGTTAAGAAACATTCGGCACACGCTGGCGGAGCGAGCGTGCCTGTACCTCCACCTCAGCAGCAGGCGATTTTTTCAAGCGTTACCGCTAACTCGGTTAAAGCGACCAATAAACGTTGTCTTTATATTCACGTTCCATTTTGTCGCGTACGTTGCACCTTTTGTAACTTCTTTCAAAATGCTGCGAGCCGCGCACTGGTTGACGAGTACTTTGACGCACTGATGCAGGATCTCAAGGAGAAAGCTGCATTGCCTTGGACACAAAACGGTATTTTCCATGCTGTGTATATCGGTGGAGGAACGCCAACGGATCTGTCTCCAGCACAGGTTCGCGTGTTAGGTCAGGCGATTCATGAGCACTTTCCTTTGGCCGCGGATTGTGAAATTACCTTAGAAGGCCGTATCAACCGTTTTTCTGATGAGCTATACCAAGGCGCTCTCGACGGTGGATTTAATCGTTTCTCTTTTGGTGTACAAAGTTTTAATACACAAGTGCGTCGCAGCGCGAAACGATTAGATGATAGAGAAGATGTGCTCAAGCGAGTTAGCGAGATTGCCAACGAAGACAAAATTCCTGTCATTATCGATTTACTCTACGGCTTGCCTTATCAAACCAAAGAAGTGCTAGAGCAAGATTTAAATGATTTTCTCTCGACTGGCGCACACGGGTTGGACTTATATCAGTTGGTAGTCGGTGGTTCAGCACCCATGCTTAACCTTGTAGAAAAAGGAAAAATCCCCCCACCAGCTACCACGCCAGAAAAAGCAGGCATGTATGAGCTCGGTGTGAACTTTATGGACAAACACCATATGAAGCAACTGAGTGTGAACCATTGGGCAATCGATAACCGTGAACGTAGTTTATACAACAGTTTAGCCAAGACATATGCAGAGGTACTGCCAATTGGCTGTGGCGCTGGAGGTAATATCGGTGGTTACGGGGTGATGCAACATCGCACATTGGCGACCTATATTAAAGCCATCAAAGAAGGGCAAAGCCCCATCGCTATGATGATGAAGCAAAGCCCTCTAGATCCACTATTTGCTGCACTCAAATCCGGGTTTGATCGCGGTATCGTTCAGGCAAACCAACTGCCATCGTTTATGGGGGAGGACACGTTCGGATTTTTAATGCCTCTATTTAAAGTGTGGCAGCAAAAAGGTTTAGTGGAACTGCATGAACGCAGCCTAGTTCTTACTCTTGCTGGTAGTTTCTGGGCTGTTTCATTGGCTCAAGGTTGTATTCAGGTACTTACGTCAGAGATGAACGAAACCGTACCGAAAGTATCCAATAATTAATGAAAAAATTGAAAAAAGACGGAAAACATATGGAATCAATCAAACAACAAGTTGAAGCATTACTAGAGCAAGAACCGCAATTATTGCCAGCAGCAATGGCAGAACGTCTCGGTATTTCTGAATTTGAGGTTGTTGCGGCTTTGCCGCAGGAAATGGTGGCCATCGCTCCAGGAGCGCAAGCACAAAGCATTCTAGAAGGTTTGGTTGGTTTCGGCCCGGTGACGACTATTGTTCACTCTTTTGGCTCTATTTTTGAAGTCAAAGCGCCATTCCCAAAGGGAAAAGTGGCGCGTGGCTATTACAATTTAATGGGCAGAGAAGGTGAGCTACACGGTCACTTGAAGCTAGATAATGTTAAAAATGTAGCGTTGGTCAGCAAACCGTTTATGGGTAGAGAGAGTCACTATTTTGGCTTTTTCTCTGAGTGCGGAAGCAATATTTTCAAAGTTTATTTAGGCCGTAACGAAAAGCGCGAGCTACTTGAAGATCAAGTCACCGCATTCCGCGCCTTACAAGCCGAATTGAAAAAGTAATCACAAACATAATCGAGGCTCAACTCGAATACTAATTAGTAAAGTCAGGTATCATTATGGATCAACAAGTTAAACAAGAGCGTTTGCAAGGTCGTTTAGGGCCAGAGATCAAAGAGTTTCGTCAGGAGCGTCGTACGCTTCAGCTTGCAACTGTCGATGCAGAAGGTCGCCCTAATGTAAGTTACGCGCCTTATGTCCAAAATCAGGAAGGTTACTTCGTACTCATTTCTAAAATCGCTCGTCATGCTCGTAACCTTCTAGAAAATCCAAACGTTTCTTTGATGATGATCGAAGATGAAGAATCTTCAAAGCAGTTGTTTGCTCGTAAGCGCTTAACTTTTGATGCTGTGGCAAATATGGTTGAGCGTGACACGGAGATGTGGCACCAAGTTGTTGGACAAATGAAAGAACGTTTTGGGGAGATAATTGATGGTCTCAGCCAACTAGAGGATTTCGTGTTGTTTAACTTAAAGCCAGAATCGGGGCTATTTGTTAAAGGCTTTGGTCAGGCGTATCAAGTGTCTGGTGATGATTTAGTAGATTTTGTTCACCTTCAAGAAGGTCACAAGAAAATCGAAAGTGCTTGATTGTAAATCGGTCATGTAAATATCGATCATTCGGAATAATGAACGCATAAGGGGAGTTAGGTTATACTGGCTCCCTTTTTTATATTGGAACAAAAGCATGAAGCCTGTGAGCAAGGAATTGAGCGAGATTTGCTATCCGTTTATTTACGAGGACAGTCCGGTTTGTGACTTTGAAATCACGGCTGATGAACTTTGTAGTCGTATTGGTTTAGTTCTCGCGATGGATCTGGACGAGTTTAGCCGCGACATACTGACAAGAATGCAGCCTAATGTTTATCACCTAAATGGTTCGGTTCGCGGAAAGCTAGCGATTACAGAAGCGGAAGTTGAAGAGCTAAAGGCAGATTATGACTTGCTTAAGCAACGCATTGATGGTGGATTCAAAGGTTTCGTTCTACCCGGAGGGCACCCTGCATCCAGTCAATTGCATTTGTGCCGTTGCCAAGCTAAAAAAACGGTACGAGCATTAGTTGCGATCGAACATGCAGGTAAGAAGCAACCTGCCCCCATTCTATTTCGTTACGCGAACTTATTGGCGAATGTACTTTATAGCTTGGCTTCTTATATTAATCACATCAATCAAGTCGAAGAGACAGAGTTTGTATCTCGTAGTTACTCGATGCCAAAGAAGTGACCTGAGAAACTAGCAGCTGCGAACATCAAAGCTTCTGCGCGAAAAAATGGCCGCAAAACACCATATTCGACAATTTGCTTCTTGGCTGTTTAGTTAAGAGTTAAGAAGCCATAGCTTTGGCTTCTAGTTCTTTTGCACCGCGCAGCATGGCTTCAATCAGCTCACCAGCATTGAACTTCTCAAGCGCCTCGTGTGCGCCAACTTGGTGAGCTCTGTCTACACAGATTTCGCTCGATAACGATGTATGCAAAATGCGGTATGAGTGATTAAGAGCGGAGTCATTTTGTACTTCGAATGCTAGCTCGTAGCCGTCAAGCCCTGGCATCTCAATATCACTGACCAAAATATCGATTGGTCGATGAGCCTCAGCCTCGCTTTTCATCAGCTCTAATGCGTCTAAACCATTTTTACAAATTTGGTATCCGATATTGATACTATCAAGAGCATCACACAGCTGTTTACGAGCGATGGAAGAGTCATCCACCAAAAGAATGCTTAATGCTTTTAGGCGCTCACGTTCAACATCTGTCAGCATCGGGATCTTTGAGTTTTCGTATTGCGGATAAATTTTGGAAAGTAGCAGTTCTACATCCAGCATCTGAACCGTTTTGTCTTCGTAGCGAGTAATACCTGTTACGAAAATATTTTTCCCAGCGCTCGCTGGTGGGGTTTCAATGGCTTTCCAATCGCATTCAATGATCTTCTCAATACTACGAACCATAAAGGCGACCACGGTTCGCAAACAGTCTGTCACGATCAAGTAGCAATTCTTGTATTCTTCTTCACTGATAGGACGAAAGCCGACAGCCGCTGACATGTCGATCACAGGCACTGTTAAGTTACGTATTGTAACGGTGCCAATGACGTGATGATGCGAGTAAGGGATCTTCGTGGTTGGCATATACGGAACGATTTCACGGACTTTTAGCGTGCCTATCGCGAAACTCTGTTGCAGGGTGAGTTTGAACATCAACATGCCCTGAGATTGATTCGCTTTACTAACGACTTTTGCCATGAAATAACCTTATAAATACCACCGAATTGTGTCTAATCTAATCTTATCAGACGAAGGCTTCAACCATCGGAGAGACAAATGTGAGCTTTTTAGACAATCTCTTAAAGAATAGTGATTAACTGAGCAAAACTTGGTTGTATTTTAATCTTGTTATGCCGAAAGTTTTATAGTCCCATGTATTTGAACCTTGAAGCCGCCTAGGTATAAACAAGAAATGTTTGGCGTGTTAAAAGGGATTGGGTACACTTGCGCGACCAGAATAGTGAGAGATAGATCAATGGCAAATACAGCAGCCGCATTACATATTCTTGTGAAGCACAAAGAGCAAGCAGAAGACATTATCAAGCAACTGAAAAAAGGCGCAAAGTTTCAGACACTAGCGAAGAAGTATTCCACTTGCCCGTCAGGTAAGCGCGGTGGTGATCTTGGTGAGTTCCGCCGTGGTCAAATGGTACCTCAGTTCGACAAAGTGTGCTTTTCTGGCGAGGTTCTGACGCCACATCTAGTCAAAACCAAGTTCGGCTGGCATGTTGTAAAGGTGCTTTACAGAACGTAGTGATTTCTTACAGGTAAGCTTGAGCTTTTTAAATATTACCTGTTTCTGCATATTGTGAGTAATACATGACAGGCATAAGTTAAAGCCATGTATTACTCATAAATTTCCTCTATTTTCCCTACTGTTAGTCAGTACAAAGAGATGCCGCATCAAGTTTGATTTGGCATGAGTAAGGTTTTGGGGAGTCCCAATAGATCTTATCAAATTCTGAGTTGCAACCTGCATCTTCCATTAGTGCTGTATCCCCGTCACATATCAACATAACTGCATTATTACCTTGAAACTCTGAAAGAATTCGATAATTAGAAATGTTTCCATCGATAGCTAACTGTGAGAGTTTGGTGATTTGAGCTGGATTAGCTGACATCGCATTTTCGAATATTTCTTTCTCTGTTAGTCCTGCTGTTTCTCCAAACTTGAGCTCACCGTCAACAGCTTGGGCTACATCTTTTAAAATCGAGGCCATATCAAACATGACTTCTTCAGAATATTGAGATTTGGTGGCGCAAGAAGTCAATGAGAGAAGAAGGGTTATAACGATGATTAGCTTCATAGATTTCCCCAAGCACTAAGCTGTCCGTTTTCATTTCGACCAGTGTCTAAATTCCAATTTTCAAAAAAGCCAGTGTCTTGGTTTTCATAAATGGAAGCTGCCAGCTTTTCCCAAAATATTTGGATTGTCTTAATCGCCTTATCAAAAATTTCATCGTAGTGCTTAATACCATCTGGCGTTTCTAAATCCTGAATATAAGTAGAATCAACTTCGTTTGGAAGTGGGTAAGTTAACCCTAGTTTAGAAGCCACATGCCTCGCCCAAGGAAATAAGCGATGCGACTCCTCTGCATTATCCACAACGGATTGAAATCCTTCGTGCCAGACGTTTACGTCAGGTTCGCATTCTTTAGCATATTCAGGGTAAGTAGCTGAAAGGGCACTAGACCAAATAGTACGAATAACTGGATCTATTAGGTTGTTGTTAATTTGGTCCACACAACTGCCGATGTTTTCTCTGACTCTATCTGCAAGGCCAATACTTCCGAGTTGCATCCTGGATGGCCAAATATAAGCATCTTGGTGCATTTCGCAAATTCTGTGGTGCTGGGCGTTTTCTGCGTAAGGGCCCACTTTTAATTCAACAACAGGATGAAGAGTAATATCGGTTGCTACATGTGCTACAAAGCCACATAACCATGAGAAGGTTTTTTCAAAGTGTTCGTTATCTGCGGCTTTTACATGCTGAATAAGAGCATCAATTAGCTTACCAACGTGGTTGTAATGCATTTTATCTGCCCATTTATTTTGCGCAGAATTCATTAGAGCAAGGTAAGGATAGTCGGGGCTCACACAACCGAGCTCTAAATACCGTTTATTTTGAGCTAAAGCCTTTTTTGCTTCTTGAGGTATGTTTAACTTCATCAATGCATTATTAGCAGAAGCTTCATTTACCGCTGTGATATGTGCGAAAGCACCAGGCATAGTAACCTCCATGTACAGTTTAAATGCATGGAGTTTACTATGCAGACAATATGTTCGTTGCGACTCGAGTCTTATAAAAAATAAATGTTTATGTGTTGGATATCGAGCGAGGCATTTGCAAATTATCGCCTTAGGACGTGCGTTATCTATTTTAATGAAATTCGATAATGGCACTTCAAAAAATTCATGAAATCGTGTTATTTGATATAGGAGTCCAACACTTTCAGTACAACTTCCATATCAGCTTCACGTTTTTCTAATTCTTCCTCCAATACGACGTGTTCGATCAGATGGCCTTTGATCACCTCTTTCATTAAGCCATTTACAGCCCCTCGAATTGCAGCGATTTGTTGCAACACATCTTGGCACTCATGTTCTTCTTCCAGCATTTTTTTGAGACCATTCACCTGACCCTGTATTTTGCTGACACGGGTATTGAGCTTCTTTTGATCTCTGGTTGTATGGGACATGACTTATCTTCTTTAAGTTACTGACTGCGAGATTCTAACTGATAATGTAGCACTTATCTTATACTGGGGGGTAGTATTTAATACTAGGGGGGGAGTATAGTTTGGGGCAACTTTAGAAGAGCATATTGAGAATAACAATGGATTTTGTCGCATTATTACAACAAGGTAATGGATGGTTTTTTATACCCAGCGCCATTTTATTAGGAGCGTTACATGGATTAGAGCCAGGACATTCAAAAACGATGATGGCGGCGTTTATTGTGGCCGTAAAAGGAACAGTGAAGCAGGCGGTGATGTTGGGGTTGGCTGCAACGCTTTCCCATACGGCGATCGTATGGATAATTGCTGCGGGTGGGATGTATATAAGTCAAAGATTTACTGCAGAAGCTGCGGAGCCATGGATGCAGCTTATCTCTGGGGTAATTATCGTTTCGACGGGTTTATGGATGTTCTGGAGAACGTGGAGCGATGAGCGAGCTTGGCACAAAGCTCATAAGCAAGCTCGAGACTGGAGAACGCAAGTTGTCGATACTGGTCATGGGCATCTATCGCTTTCTATCGTAGAAGAAGGGCATCACTGCCGTTTTCAGTTACGCACACTTAACGGTAAGCCTTTAACGGCTGAAAACGTTAAACTAGTGCTACCTAACGCAATCAGGCAGCCTTCTGATATTTATCACTTTATTGAGCGCGATGGCTATTTGGAATCCGCCTCCTGTATTGAAGCCTCTGATGATTTTTTCGTCACGTTGATGGTCGGGCACCATGATCACACCCACGATTTCGAGGTGCATTTTCATGCGGATTCCCACTCGGAAGGTGAGAATAAAGAGTACCAAGACGCTCATGAGCGTGCTCACGCTCTAGATATTCAAAAGCGCTTTGGCGATCGAGATGTTACCAATGGACAAATACTTCTGTTTGGTTTGACGGGTGGGTTAATACCATGCCCGGCGGCGGTCACTGTTTTACTCATTTGTTTGCAACTTAAGGCCATGACACTTGGTGCAACCTTGGTGGTGTCGTTCAGTATTGGTCTAGCGTTAACTTTAGTTGCGGTTGGTGTTGTCGCGGCAGTGGGCGTTCAAAAAGCAACATCGAAGTGGAGTGGTTTGAACGATGTGGCTCGTCGTGCACCTTATCTATCGGGGATCTTGATTAGTGCCGTTGGTATGTATATGGGCATGCACGGGTTTACGACGTTAATGAGCTAAGCTCTGTTGTAATTATTACGTCGCTTTTTGTTTATTAAAGGTAGCTCTTTCATGTTGTGGATGATTACTAAGTACGCGTTAACCGCAGGAATAGTGGTGCTGATATCTGAAGTTGCCAAGAGAAGTGATAAAGCGGGAGCGCTGATTGCCGCGCTCCCGACGGTCACTATTTTAGCTTTGATTTGGATGTATATTGAAGGTCAAGGTCAGGAAAAGCTCGCGAACCACGCGTTTTATACTTTTTGGTATGTACTGCCTACATTGCCGATGTTTCTAGTTTTTCCTTTCTTACTGAGCCGATATTCGTTTTGGTTCTCTTTGGGAATTTGCGCCATTATTTCAATCGTTTGTTTCTTCATTGTGACCATCGTTATCAAAGAGTTTGGAATAGAATTAACTTAATTGAGCAAAGGAGAATTGTAAGAATATAGGTCGAAGCGCTCGCTTATTTATATTTTCAAGGCTCTAACTAGAACTCTTTCTTTAACGCTCGATGCTAGTGTGGCCGCTTACTTTAAGTTAGCGATTGCTCTCTTGTCTTTCAGCCAAACCTCGTAGAAATGTGACGTTTTGAAGACTTTTCTTCCTTCATTCTAAAGTTATCGGTAATCAGGCAGATACAGTGGCTACAAAGTTACGTCTAGCTTTGCCAGACAGGCTAAAAATATAGTTTGTGTTGGTTATAAGAGGCGAAAGGCTTAACGCTCTGTCGTGAGCATCACATTGAATTGTACCGAGACAATTAAAATGAAAAGAATCATCATATTAGCCGTTTGCGCCATGTTTGGTATTGCTGTCGTAGCAAGTATGGCATCAACGTACCTAATTTCGAGTCAGAAAATCGATGACATCATCTTAAACAAATCCCAAGTTCAAGCTGAGTTTTTAGCAGGAAATGCAAGTTATATTTTGGAGAACTCAGCCAACCCAATGCAAGACTTACAATCGCTCGTTGAGGGTTTGAAACAACGTTCAGACGTAAGCTATGCAGTCGTAATTGATCGCAATGTGACGGCGGTTGCTCACAGTGATAAGCAAAAGCTAAATAAAACCTACAATGATAACTACACCGTTGAAGGTGCAACCAAGGGTGTACAACAGTATTCAAAGTGGTATGCCGATGTCCAGAAAGTGTGGGTGTTTGATATCATGGCGCCGATCTACGTGAATGGTCAGTTGTACGGAACGTTTGATATTGGTATTCCTATTACAGAAGTAAGCCAAGCGACGAATGGAATTATTACTTCCCAACTGATTTCCATGGTGGTGATCTTCGTTCTGTGTGTTTTGGCTCTATCGCTTCTACTCAACAAGCTGATGCGACCGCTCTCTGCGCTTAAGGAGGCGTTGCAAGACATCTCGAAAGGTGACGGAGACTTAACGGTTCGTTTGCCAGCAAAAGGTAATGACGAAGTCGCACAAATTTCTTCGGCGTTCAACGTGTTTGTTAGCAAGGTACATGAAATCATTACACAAGTTGTAAATACTGGTGTAGAGCTGAATGGTTCTGCTGTTGCGCTGCGTGGACAATCTCAACAAGCGCTCGCAAGAGGGCAGGAGCAGAATGAGCAAACCATGTTGGTTGTCACGTCTATGAACGAAATGATCGCGACCGTCAACGAAATCGCGTCAAATGCTGCTGGTGCAGCAAGTGCTGCGAGCACGGCAAGTAATGAGACTCAAGATGGCTACAAGACGCTAGAACGCACCAAGACGGCGATGACGAATCTTGAAAACGAGATGAACAGTACTTCCAATATTATCGTAAGTCTTGCGGACAACACTCAGTCGATTGGTAGTATTCTCGAAGTCATTAGAGGGATCTCTGAGCAAACTAACCTATTGGCGTTAAATGCCGCTATTGAAGCAGCGCGCGCCGGTGATGCCGGACGAGGTTTCGCCGTAGTGGCAGACGAGGTTCGTAATCTTGCAACTAAAACGGCTCAGTCCACTGATGAAATTGACAACATGATCCATCAGTTGCAAACCGAAGCCCAAAGTGCGGTTAATTCAATGAGTAACAGTAGAACCCTAATTGAAGAAGGCACTGCAGAAACGGAGCTCGCTCGACAAGCACTAGAGGCAATTGCAGATCAAGTGACCACTATTTTGGATATCAATACTCAGGTGGCAACGGCAACAGAACAGCAATCGACGGTAGCAAATGAAATTAACATGAATATGGATACCGTCAGTCACTCCGTGAAAAACGCGCTAACGGCGAGTGAGCAATTGGAAGAATCAAGTCAACAACTTGCGGAATTATCGAGAACTCTCGATCGTCACGTAGGAGCGTTTAGAATTTAAACGCCAGCGGAAATCCTTTTGCAAAAGCCAGTAAATCTCGATTGCTGGCTTTTTTATTTGAGAAAATCGAATGTCGATTTGCTCTACTATGCCAGCTTTTATAGTTATTGGGATAAACGATCAGTGATTAACTAGGCGTTAAGCTTCGCGTGTTGTTTTAAGTGCTCAACAAACATAGAGATTTTCTTGGCTAAGTGCTTTCTAGAAGAGTAAAACGCATAAAGCACTAAATCTTCAGGTTCGTATTCTAGAGGGATGACTCCAAGCTTGCCGCTCTCGATCTCATCTTTGCATGATTCTATTGGAAGTATTGCGTATCCAAGCCCTGATAACGCGCCAGATTTAGCGAGATGGCCACTGTTTACTTTGAACGATGATTGTACTGTTTGCGTAATATGACCTCCGTCGGGATTTTTAAACACCCAGGGAGCGCCATTTACTGCAGTAAGTGTCGTGATACAGGGAACATGATTTAAATCCGTAATTTTGTAAGGGCGGCCGCACTTATTAAGCAGTTGAGGCGCAGCCAAAATAGCACTGGGCCAGCGTTTTATTTCCCTTGCTACGCAATTGCTGTCAGACAAAGTCCCTCTATGAAAACTCAAAATGACATCAAAGCTATCAATAATCTCATCTTTAGGGTTTAGCGTTGTATCGCAAGATAAAGAGATTGACGGGTATTGCGTGCAAAAGGTGACAACCGCTTTGGCCAGTACAGGTGTGTCTGGCATAAGAATACGTAGCTCTCCCGTTACAGTGTGCGAGTGGCGAGTCACGGTTTCTAGCGCGTTGTTGAGTTGTTCCAATAATGGACGAGTGCTGCTATAGAGCTCTTCTCCAGCCTCGGTAGGCGTCATTCGCCTTGTTGTTCTATTGAACAACCTGATGTTTAACTTTTCTTCAAGCAGGGCAATATGTCGGCTGACATTCGATGTTGGTATATTCAAACACTCAGCGGCTCGCTTAAAGCTGTTGTTCTCATAAACACAATGAAAACTTTTTAACCAGGTTTGGTCGACGTTATCAAACATTCTATTGTCCCACTTTGTTGGATTATCAAGCCAGCATATTGCACTTTATCCTCAGACTGAGTTGCATACAATTTTATTTAACAGTCAGAGCGGGCAAACGATGCAGATGTCGTGCTACGAGGTGATCAATAATGAGGTACTCATGAGTTGGCTAGAAAGGTTATTTGAGAATAAGAATATAATAGGTTCGCGCAAAGCGTCTATTCCAGAGGGCGTTTGGACAAAATGCCCTGAATGTGAACAAATACTTTATCGCGCGGTATTAAAAGAGAATTTGGAAGTATGTCCTAGGTGCTCTCATCACATGAGAATGGCTGCACGTCAAAGGTTGAACACTTTTCTGGATCATGGAACACAGCAAGAGTTGGCAAGTGAGTTGGAACCGCAGGATATTTTGGGTTTTAAAGATTTAAAACGATATAAAGAGCGAATTGCCATCGCGCAGAAAACGACTGGAGAAAAAGATGCCTTGGTTGTGATGCAGGGGAAGTTGCTAGGCTTGCCTGTTGTAGCTTGTGCGTTTGAATTCTCTTTCATGGCTGGTTCGATGGGGGCGGTGGTTGGCGAGAAATTTGTCCGCGCCGTTGAAACTGCGATTAATATAAAATCTGGGCTAGTGTGTTTTTCTGCTTGCGGAGGGGCGCGCATGCAAGAGTCTCTGGTAGCACTAATGCAAATGTCAAAAACCAGCGCCGCGTTAAACCACTTATCTGAGCACAGATTACCCTATATCTCAGTATTGACGGACCAAACTTATGGTGGCGTCTCGGCGAGTTTAGCCATGTTGGGAGACATCAATATTGGTGAGCCTAAAGCAAGCATCGGCTTTGCGGGAAGGCGTGTTATTGAACAAACGGTACGTGAAAAGCTACCAGACGAGTTCCAAAGAAGTGAGTTTTTATTAGCACATGGTGCATTAGATATGATTGTAGACAGACGTGAAATGCGTGATCGCGTTGGCGGCTTATTGGCTAAGTTAACCAACGCGAGGGTGGTCTCAGAATAGGTTGTATTAAAGTTAGGCTTAGTACTTGCGTTTATTGAGCCGTAATCATTACAAACCGTTCATTTTGCCCCCATCTTGGTTCCGCATTCATTAGGCTGAGATCCAACGCAGTTTGGTATGGGTCAACAGCAAAATGGTCGCTTACTAAACCCCAGAGCATCCAGTTGATTGCGGTTTCATTCTCGGTAAGCTCTTCGAGTGGCGCTTGGAGGAAAAAGTACTCATCTTCGCCATCGTAACCGAGCCGATCATAGATAATGTTGCGTAGCTCTCGATCCAAATCATGTTGGAGATTGATTGAGTCGCACAGTTGCTCTTCTGTTGGGCCATTCTCATGGCGATAAACATTGCGTTTTGACTCTTTGCGTAAAGTACCTGAGCCAGTTTTAATGCTTACTTTCTTTTGCGAGTGTTGCTCAAGAACTTGAATGATTTCATCCTCTAGTTGGTCGAGTTTACTCAGCAAAACTTGATTGTTTATGTCACCAGCGGGGGAGGCCATCGTTTGGAAGGCTTTCACTCTCTCGTAGACTGCTTTCCCGTGAGGAAGGGCTGCAAAACACTGTTCTCGGAGCGCTTCATTGGCTTGCCAAATGCCCGAGTAGAGCTCGTAATCATGTGGATATGGTGGAAGATCTTCAGTATCTTCCCCTAATAATTCTCGCCAGCGCTTTTGCCACTGTTCTTCTTTTGCGTGTTTTACACGCGCGTATTGCTTAACCCAGCGGTTACGAAGTTTTACCCCAAAAATGGCAAGTCCCCATGGAGCGAGCAAATAAAAATAATAGTGAGAAGAGTTATCCCAAAAGTAACCGTAAACGTAAACACCAAAAGCAAGCACCCAAGTTCCAATAGTACAAGCAATAACCCCGGACATTATTGATGATTGGCGCTTTGTTTCTCTTAATGTATTACCTTCAGCACATAACCAAAAAATGCCGCCAAAAACAAAGGCAAACGTTGTCATGAAGTAGGCAATCCCCGCTCCCAAAAATCCCCAAAGTGACATGTATTATCCCTAGCCAAATATCTGCTTTATTCACTCATCAATGACTCGAGGAGTAAATGTGTTTGATTTGGCGGAGAATTTACCATTAATGCCAACCTTTTGATATGCACTCGATGACTTATTGGGAATGAGTCACAAATAAAAATAGATGGTATCAAGCATCAAAATTTAATTTAGAACCTTTGATTGTCGTGAACTCTATCTGGAAGAGTTAAGGGGGGCGTTTAAGAGCAATTTTCCTCATAAAGTCGTTATTTAGAAAAAGGTAAATTAATGTTTTTATTGATAATTGTGAGAAATCTTGGGTTGGGATTGATCCCATAAATTTAGAGTAAAAAGCCTATTTTTGGGAGCGATTTCATAAATTTTATGACACTGATTTCACTGTTTGAGCTGTAAAGAATATAAACCCCCACTCCATGTATGTTAATAATCAATGAGTGTTGTTATGTCTCATATCCGTTTTTTCCCGCGCCATCGTTTGGCGCTTGCTTGTATGCTAGCGAGTGTGTCTAGCTTCTCTTTTGCACAAAACCAGTGCGCTGTTGCTGATTTACAACAATCGAGAGACTTGGCTGCTGCCGTTTCTGGTGCAGAGTATGATTGCTACCACGCTTGGTTTTCAGCTCCTTCCGCAACGCTGAACGATATTTACAGCGAAGCGAGCTTAAGCCGTATCCAAGTCGCGTTGGATCAAGAAATTGCCCTCTATCGTGGAGAAGCAGAGCAAGCTCGTGTTATAGAAAATCTGGGCGAGTTTATTCGTGCTGCATACTACGTTCGTTACAATGCTGGCACAGGTACACCTGAGTTTTCGCAAGCGTTGAGTCAGCGTTTTGCTCAGTCGACGAACCTATTCCTAAACAATCCTCATGCTTTGGATCAAGGTCGTGAACAAGTTGGCGCAATGAAGAGCCTGACTTTGATGGTTGATAACGTGAAGCAGTTGCCGCTGACCATGGATAGCATGATGGCCGCGTTGATGCACTTTAACCGTGAAACCGCGCAGGACACGCAATGGGTCGATGGTTTAAACAACCTGTTCCGTTCTATGGCAGGTCATGTAGCAAACGATGAGTTCTACCGCTACATGGCAAACAATACTCACCATATTGATACATTAGCTAGATTCGCATCTGATAACGCTTGGGCATTGGATACGGATGCGAGCTTTATTGTTTTCAATGCATTACGTGAAACTGGTCGTTTGCTTGCGAGCCCAGATCAGGAGACCAAACGCAAAGCCTTGGCTGTGATGCAACAAGTGATGCAGCGTTACCCATTGGGCAGCGAGCATGACAAACTGTGGCTTGCTGCCGTAGAGATGATGGGCTACTACGCACCAGAAGGCCTAAATGGTCTGAATATTGAGCAAGCTAAGCAAGATCTAGCTGCGCGCGTGATGCCAAATCGTTTTGAGTGTCAGGGGCCTGCCATCATTCGCTCTGAAGATCTAACTGATGCTCAAGCTGCAAAAGCGTGTGAAGTACTGGCTGCGAAAGAAGCCGACTTCCATCAAGTGGCGAATACGGGCAATCAACCTGTTGCTGATGACTTGAATGATCGTGTTGAAGTGGCGGTGTTTGCTAGTAACGACAGCTACGTTGATTATTCTTCGTTCCTGTTTGGTAACACAACGGACAACGGTGGTCAGTACCTTGAGGGGAATCCATCAAAAGCGGACAATACCGCCCGTTTCGTGGCTTATCGCTATGCGAATGGCGAAGATTTATCGATCTTGAATCTAGAGCATGAGTACACGCACTATTTGGATGCGCGATTTAACCAGTACGGCTCATTCAGTGATAACTTAGCCCACGGTCATATCGTGTGGTGGCTGGAAGGTTTTGCTGAATACATGCATTACAAACAAGGCTACCAAGCGGCGATCGAACTGATTGCAGGCGGTAAACTGAGCCTTTCAACTGTGTTTGATACCACATATTCTCACGATACTAATCGTATCTATCGTTGGGGTTACTTGGCCGTTCGATTCATGTTAGAAAATCATCCGCAAGACGTAGAAAGCTTGTTGGCGTTGTCGCGTACTGGTCAGTTTGAACAGTGGGCGCAACAGGTGACGACATTAGGTCAACAATATGACGCAGAGTTTGAGCGCTGGTTGGATACGTTAGAATTGGAGCCAGAGCAACCAGGTACTGACCCAGAAGAGCCAACAGAACCTGAAGCACAAGTGACTGAATTGACGGCGAACCAAAGCCTTCAACTCAGTGGCGAAGCGTATAGCGAAAAACTGTTCTACGTTGACGTACCAGCCAACACCGTTCGCTTTAATGTATCTATTGAAGGTGCGGGGGATGCGGATCTTTACATGAGCTACAACAAAGTTGCGCATTACTACGACTTTGAAATGAGCCAGTATGGCGATGGCAGCAATGAAGAGATTGTATTTGAGCCAGAGCAGGATGGTTACGTGAAAGCAGGTCGTTACTACATCAGTTTAACTGGCCGTGATAGCTATGACTCTGTGAATCTTGTGGCTGCTTTAGACGTTGAAGCGCAAACACCGCCAACACAAGTGCAAGACGATTTGGCACCGGTGGTACTAGAGTCTGGTGAAGCAAAAATGCTGACCGTTCACAAGCAGCGTTATGCGGCAGTGTATGTACCTGAAGGTGTTGAAGAGATTCGTGTATGGCTAACGGCTCACTCTCAAACGGGTAATGTCGATCTATACGCCAGCAGAGAGCATTGGCCTACGGTTGAGCAACACGAGTACGTGTCTAACTATGCAGGTAGCAACGAATACCTTGCGATTCCTGTTACTGAAGCGGGTTATGTGCACTTCTCTCTTCAAGCACCAGAACAAGGTGATGACGTTGAAATGTTAGTGCACTTCAACTAAAACATGCTTGATTAGCTGAAATCGAGATAAAAACGTCGCTCATTGAGCGGCGTTTTTGTTTGTATCGGACGCTATTGTAATCAAACAGCGGCGAATGCCAGTTAATCGGCTGATTTATCGAGTTATCCTTTGCTCTTTTTCTAGACGGCTTTAGGTTTGTATTACAATTTACCGTGCACATAAACTTTTTTAGCGACGCGTTCTGTGACCTAGCTTCTGATTTGTGCTTTCCAAACGGATACAATATATATGCACCCCGTGCAATAAAGTGAAAAGGGAAAGACATGAAAACGCTTATTTATGAAACGTTGATTAGCCTTGCTAACCAAGAACCAGAACAACATGCAAGAATCCGACAAAATCTATATGAACAGTTGGATCTGCCGTTCGATAAGCAGCTGGCTTTGTATTCTTGTGCCCTTGGTCCTGCAAGTTCAGGCAAGTTGGAGAGTAGTCAAGGCATTAACAACGCGGTAGATTGCGCGGTTAAACTGCTTGAAACCCCTGAGCGCTAATTCACTCGTTGTTTAAATCACGGCCCGATCCCCAAGGGCCGTTTTTAATTGCCTTTAAATTGATTTCAACGTCGTGATTACTCTGCTCTTTCCGCCAGCACTTCTTTGAAGGCAAACATGCCGTTTAATGCCGCTGGAAACCCTGCGTAGACGGACATCTGTAAGATGACTTCTTTAATTTCAGCCTCGCTGCAGCCTACATTCAGTGCTGCATTGAGATGTACTTTCAGTTGTGGCGAACAATTCCCCATTGCCGTTAGCGCGGCGACGGTTGCGATTTCTCTCGATTTTAGGTCTAAGCCTGGGCGAGCATAAATATCGCCAAACGGATACTCAATGGTGTACTGAGCTAAATCTGGGCAAATATCTTGTAAGCTTTCGATGACGTTATGACCAGCGTCGCCATCAATGTGAGAGAGTAGTTCTAATCCTTTGTTAAAGCGTGATTGTTCCATTGATATGTTCCTAGTGAATAAATGCAAACATACCTTAATCCTTAGAGTTAACTCTAAGTCAACGAACTTTTCCGCTTTTATACAAGGCAATTTTTTCTTCTAGAGCCGTTAAGTGCTTCTGCTGCTGTTCAATGTGGATCTTGAGGTTTTCTTGATGTTGCTCTAGCAAGGCTTGGCGTTGTCGTACAGACTCTGAGCCGACTTCCCTTAATTTTGCATATTCCAGAATCTCTTCAAGTGGCATTGCAGTTTCTTTTAATCGCTTTACGAAGCTAATCCAGCTTAGATCTTTCGCACTATACACTCGATGCCCACTCGCGTTTCTATGGACATGTTTAAGTAAGCCAATTTTTTCATAGTATCGAAGTGTATGAGCAGACAAGCCGACGAGGCTAGAAAACTCTTTGATATTCATGATTACCCTCCAAGGTAATTCATACCAATAGGCATAAGCTAAGTTCCGCATTTTGAAGTCATTTCGGGATAGATACAAACGGTAATCTTCCATGTTTTAAGGTGGGATACGCAGAAGGGGGCTATTTTGAATACGCGCCAAACGTGATCCACCTGCCAGTTTCACTTTATTAAAAATTAGTTACTCAATAGAGTGGTTTGGCTGTTTTTAGTCTTTGGCCTCCTTTAGGGCGTACCCGGGCATTTTCTTTCATATATTTTGAATGTAATCTTTTTCAATACAAAACAATGACTTAGTGTGTTTTGTGTGCGGTGTGCTTGAATGTCATCTACTCGTTTACGTCCAGAACCGTTTCTACTTGGGCAATGGAGGAGTCACTACGCCTTCATTTTCAGCCTTGAGTTAGGGCGAAAAGGGTGAGGGCGTCTGATGAATAGCTCTTATAATTTCGACTATTGAATTCACTCACAAAAAAATGCAAACAAGTAATCGTGAGTGAAAACGAGTAGGAGAACAACATGAGTGGCTCACAGGAAATACAATCATTCGGTGCGAATGTTATCTTACATGCGTTTGATTGGAAGTATGCTGACATTGCCCAACGAGCAAAAGAAATCCACGAGCTAGGTTACGGCTCCGTGTTGGTTTCGCCACCAATGAAAAGCGCCCACGATGATCGCTGGTGGCAGCGCTATCAACCTCAAGATTACCGTGTCATCGACAATGCGTTGGGTGATACCAAAGACTTTATCCGTATGGTTCGTGAACTGGAGCAAGTTGGCGTGTGGGTTTACGCTGACGTGGTGTTTAACCATATGGCAAATGAGGCCCACCTTCGCCGAGACCTCCAATACCCAAGGCAAGAGGTCTTGGAGGAATACCAACAAAACAAACAGAAATATCAGTCGCTAACGTTATTTGGCGACTTATCTCAACCGCTTTTTGATGAAGAGGACTTTGTTGAAGCGTTCGGTATTAAAGACTGGAAAGATAAATGGCAGGTACAAAATGGACGCATCACAGGTGGACCAACCGATCCTGGCTTGCCAACCCTCCGTGTTTGTGACCATGTCGTTGAGCAGCAACGCGCTTACCTAAAAGCACTGAAAGCCATTGGTGTGAAAGGTTTTCGTATTGATGCCGCGAAACACATGACGTTAGAGCATCTTAAACGTGTTTGGACAGACGACATCACGCGCGATGTGCATATATTTGGCGAAATTATTACCGATGGCGGTGCGACAGAGGAAGAGTATCAGTTGTTTCTTGAGCCGTATTTACAGGAAACTCGCTTAGGCGCTTACGATTTCCCGTTGTTCTCGACCATTTTTAAGGCGTTTGCTAAAAAGGGCAGTTTCAAGTCGTTGATTGACCCATACTGTTTCGGTCAGGCCCTTTCGCCCGGTCGCGCGATTACATTTGTTGTCACGCATGACATTCCTAACAATGACGTTTTTCTCGATCTGATCATGGATGAGGAAAATGAATGGTTAGCTTATGCCTACATTCTAGGCCGCGATGGTGGTGTGCCATTGGTTTATACCGACTTAAACACTAGCGGTATTACAGATAAAAATGGCAAGCCAAGATGGCAAGGCGCATGGAACGATCCGCGAATGGCGAAAATGATCCAATTCCATAATATGACGCATGGCGAGTCGATGAGTGTTCTTGAAGGTAACGATGATATGCTGGTATTGAAGCGAGGGAGCAAAGGCGTTGTCGTGCTTAATAAATCGCAGCGTCAGCAGTCTTTGACATTGAAAATGGATGGTGACTGGGTGGATTTGATGACGGAGCAGGACGTTCCATCTGACGGTAAGTTAATTGTGCCACCTAAAGCTTCAATGTTGCTCGTCGAAAACTAAAAAATAAAACACCGAGCTTAGTGAGCTCGGTGTTTATGTTTGTCGGCGGTCATTCAAGAACGGGTAAAGTCTAATGTAAAACCGAAGTCTTTCGCCTCTGCTATAAGGTTATGAGCACTCATTAACGCAACATTCAGCCTTTAAAAAGCTGATCACATCATCTAAACATTGGTACTCTGCAACGCAAAAAAGGGTTCGCCCCTCACGACGTTGGGTGAGAAGCCCGGCTGAGGCTAGACTAGAAATATGATGAGAGAGAGTGGATGCAGGAATGCCAAGCTTTTCTTGTACGCCGCCTACCGCGATACCTTTGTATCCCGCTTTGACAACTTCTTTGTAAATACTTAAACGAGTAGGATGCCCTAACTCTTTTAGTGCTTTAGCGACGGCTTCAAGCTCCATACTGACCTCTAAAGAATGACTACAGTAAATTTGTTTCGATAATAGGGAAAGTCTCGGTAAATGCCAACTCTTGTGATCTAGGAACGATTTAAATCAGATGAGATTCATACCGGCTCATACCAGCACAACAATAATTGTCTACTCCAATGAGACAGATCAATCTTCATTATTATTTCACCCCACGTTCAAACTCCCTCGTCTACACTCATGGGTGAGTTGTCAGTTGGCAGACCAAGGAGGCGGCCATGATTGCGGTTCATAGAGATTATTGTTTGTCTAACAGTTCGGATTTACATGCTCACGTTAAAGTTAACCCTGTCGGTAAATTAGAAGTTGAGATTGTAGAACTTCAAGAGCGCCATACCACAGAGTTTGATGATTTGTCTTTTGAGAGTCGTGGGTGTGAAACTCGAATCTGTGGTAAAGAAGACACAACTCCGTGGCAGTTCAATCTTGCAGTTACTGATGCGTTAGAGCTTTCTCATTTAGTGGAAGAAGCAAACGAAGAGTATGAGATTTTAATGAATGATCTTATGTAATCTCGTGAGAAGATCATTTTATCCTGCACGGCATGTGACTCGGTACTGAAAAAGAAAAACCTCCCAAACGGGAGGTTTTTAATATTGAGCAAGTTACCGTCAGAGCGGCTCTTCTCTCGGCGGTGTTAGTTCTTGAACGTTATCTTCATTGAAGTCATCGGCGTAACCTTTCGGCGGTGGCGTCCAACCACGTTCTGAGCGCGAGAGTTTGTCATGGCGATCTTTTTGCATCTCTTCCGCCATTTTTTCCTCTAACTGAATAAACAGTTGTCGGAAATTGTTGTCATAACGTTCGCCTTCAGAATCATCTTCCCAAGCTTTGTAGAGTATCTCGGACTTGCGTGCTTCAACACGCTTGTATGTCGCTTTTTGCTGCTCAACAAAGAAGGGATGAATACCAAGTGCTTTCATCGTGTGACCGCCCATCTCCAATGCGGAATGGTAGGTTTCCGATTCAATAATATCAGCCCCAGCTTGACGCAAAAGATAGCCGTGACCACGGTCAAAGGCGCGTGCGATCACCGTTACTTTGGGGTACGTGTGTTTGACGTACTTCACCAGTTCCACACTCGATTCTTGGTTATCAATTGCGACGACCAACGCAGCCGCATGCTCGATGCCTGCAGTGTGTAGCATATCTGGTCGAGTCGCATCGCCAAAATAAGCACGAGTGCCAATCTGGCGCATGTTATCAACTTGGTTGGCTTGGTGATCGAGCACCACTGTTGTTACACCATTAGAAACAAGCAAGCGGTTAACAATCTGACCAAAACGGCCGATACCAGCGATGATTACTGTGCCTTTTTCTTCAATCGTATCGCTTTCTCTTTCGTTTGATTGAGTTTCAAAACGCGGCAGTATTAATTTGTCAAATAGAATGAACAAGCCTGGCGTTAAGAACATTGAGATAGCAACAACCAGCGCAAGAGTTTGCGAGAGTTCAAACGGAATGACGTGGTTTTGCACAGAGAAGCTTAGCAACACAAAACCAAATTCACCCGCTTGAGCCAAGCTTAAGGTAAACAGCCAGCGGTTGCTGCCTTTCACTCTAAATATCAGCGCGAGAATAAATAGCACCAAGGCTTTCAATACCATCACGCCAATGGTCAGTGCCATGATCAACCAGAAGTCACCAAATAGAACTGAGAAATTGATCCCAGCTCCGACTGTGATGAAGAACAGACCCAGCAGCAACCCTTTAAATGGTTCGATATTGGACTCTAGCTCGTGACGGAATTCGCTGTTCGCCAATACAACGCCAGCCAAGAAGGTTCCTAAGGCAGGAGATAAGCCCACTAAACTCATCAGTGCTGCGATGCCGATCACCAGCATCAATGCGGTGGCGGTAAAAATCTCACGCAGCCCAGAGCTAGCAACATAGCTCAACAGAGGTCGACTTAAAAAGTGACCACCAACGACGACAATCGCAATCGATGCTATGATGACTATTCCGTACGCCCAGCCCGGTAAATCGGCCACGAGGTTTAAATCGTCATGATGCTGCGCAGCCGTTTGAACAGCATTTTGTGCTTGTTCGACTAACTCCGGCAGGGCCAGCAGTGGAATAAAGGCCAACATCGGGATAACAGCGATATCTTGGAAAAGCAAAACAGAGAACGCGTTTTGTCCGCCTTCTGTCTTCGTTAACCCTTTTTCGCTAAAAGTTTGCAAAACAATTGCGGTAGAAGAAAGGGCGAAAATCAAGCCGATGGCTAAGGCAATGGTCCAAGGCTGCTCAAAGTACAGGGCAATACCCATAATCGCCGCGATGGTACCGCCAACTTGAAGACCGCCTAAGCCCATTAAACGATTTCGCATTGACCAGAGCATTTTAGGCTCTAGCTCTAACCCCACTAGGAATAGCATCATCACCACGCCAAATTCGGCAAAGTGCTGAATTGTCGTTGTTTCCTCACCGACTAAACCGATAATTGGACCAATTACCACACCAGCGATGAGGTAACCTAAAACGGAACCGAGCCCTAAACGCTTGGCAAGTGGTACCGCAATCACAGCGGCAATCAAATACACGAAGGCTTGTAAGAATATCCCTGTCATGAAGCCTCCTTGATGAGCTTCGGAAGTGCGCTGTTGAGTTTGATTAATGACGCAGCTGCTTCAACATCTAGTCTATCTTCGACTAATGCTGTTAGCAGGCTTTTGTACCGTTCGGCATGACGGGGAATTCGTCCTTCCTCTTCGGCTGTACGTGCGCCGAACAAAGCAAGAGGCGCAATGTAGTGCATACCCGTGAGCGCTGACATTTGCTCGATAGGAGCGAGCAGTTCCCGAATCGTAAAATGGTTGTAGCCTTCGGCTTTATAGGCTTCTTCCTTGCCACCGGCCGAAAGTACGCACAGCATGGTTTTACCTTGTAGTTCGGTTCCTTCAGTGCCGTAAGCAAAGCCATACTCCAAAACCAGATCTTGCCACTCTTTTAAAATTGCTGGGGTTGAATACCAATATAGTGGGAATTGAAAAACCACTACATCATGCTCACGCAAGCGTTGTTGTTCACGGTCGATATTGATATCGAAACGAGGGTATTCACCATAGAGATCAACACATGTCACGCCTTCAATTTTTTGAGCTTCTTTGAAAAGTGGAGTATTCACTTCTGAACGATGCTGGGAAGGATGAGCAAAGAGAATTAATACTTTTTTATTCGCCATAAGGATCCTTGCTATCTAAATAACCATGCCCGGTAGGAGCGCAGGTTGGTTAGAAAATGTAACTCATAAATGGCCGTCAAGCTAGCTTGGAAAAGTGCTTAAGCTGTTTCAATATCAATAAAAAACCACCAAATAAGTTGGTGGTTTTGGCAAGCGTCAAATTCTAATTAATCATGAATAGGAACGACTAAAATATCGACTGGTGACTTGTTGATAAGATGTCTTGAGTAGGAAATGATTTTGCTCCAGAAATCTTGGTGATGGCCACAAATCAGCAAGTCCACTTCTTGCTCTTTGATGGTAATTTCGAGCTTATCGGCTAAATCACCAGTACCCACGAAGAAGTGTTTGAGTGGATAATCCATGTACTCACTGAATGTTCTCAAACATTCCATAGAGTGCTCATTCAGCGGCCTTTGGTCTGGGTTCTCTTTAATGTCTACGAGCTCACGATAAATTTCCCCGTGAGTTCCATCAATATGGATGAATGAAATATCGGAGTCGAGATAGTTAGCCATCGCTACGGCTCTGTCGATCAGAACTGTGCTCTCATCGGACAGTTCGAGTGCAACAAGGATATGTTTGTATTTCATTACCACGCCCTTATGTGGATTAGCTTTACTGTAAGCATAGTATGGCTTGGGCAAAATTTGTGTAGATAAGATCTCGAAATCGTTCAAAGTTTTGATAAATAATGCTGCTTGCTTTTTAGTCAGAAAACCCGCTAAACTTCGAAAATCATTTCTCTAGGAGATTACGCCAAAATGAAGAACTAAACCTGTTATCCATATTTTTACTTATTTTTTGGATCTGCAGGGTTAGTAGGCGTAGCTCACTTTCCGATATTTCTTTGCAACAAGACAAATTTTTGATTTGACGTTTATCGTCGAGCTTTACATAAAGCTTAATGCGTTTGTGCACGCGTTTTGTTGCAATCTCAAATCATAGCTACGGCTGTTGTCCCTGTCATACAGGAGGCAAATTATGCCAGTTTTACAAGCTTTTAATGTTAGCCATCAGTTTGATAATGGCGAGACGCTATTCCAGTCTATTTCTTGTTCCATGACTAAACGACGTGTTGGTTTGGTTGGGCGCAATGGCATCGGTAAGTCGCTTTTGGCTTCCATTTTGGCGGGCGAAACTCAGCCTTCCAGCGGTGTAGTGACTTTTCCCTCTTCTTTCATGATGTATCGCCAGCAGCCGTCTGATTTGCTTTCAGGTCAGCAATCGATCGCCCAGTTTCTGGGCAAAGATGCGGTCTTGCATGCTTTAAAGCAGATTGAACAAGGTGATGTTTCTGAGCATTGGTTCGAACTGGTTGGCGAACAGTGGGATATTGAACCGAAACTCAAACAGCAGCTTGCTGCGATGGGCTTGCCGCAAGACCCTGATTTCTCATGTGCTCGGCTCAGTGGTGGTCAGTTGGCGCGTTTGCAGTTATGGCAATTGTTTGAAAACGAAACGGAGCTTTTGATTATCGATGAGCCATCCAATCACCTCGATACCGAGGCGAAACAATGGCTGATAGAGTCTATGAGGCATTTCGGTGGCGCGATTTTACTCATCAGTCACGATCGTGAGCTGCTGCGAGCAATGGAGGAAATTTGGGAACTATCGGGCCTAGGCTTACAGGTTTTTGGTGGAAATTACGATGTGTATGCCGAGCAAAAACGCACTGAGCTGCAAGCGGTCGAAAGGCAGTTAGTGCAGGTCGATAAACACAAAAAACGGTTAGCTGAGCAAGCCCAGAAAAATCGTGAAAAAGCAGACCAACGCGCCGCGCAAGGGAACAAACTGCGCAAAGACGGCAGTCAGCCCAAAATTTTGCTTGATGGCAAAAAGGATAGCGCGACCGCCAGCACATCAAATCGCAATAAGAATGAGCAACTCAGACAAGCGCATTTACAAGCCAAAGAGCGGGCGTTGCAATCGCGACATGAGCAGCTCAAAGCGCAAAAGCTTTATCTTGCAGATAATCCGAACCGTTCGAGAAAAGTGTTGTCGATACAAGAAGGTATATTGCCTTTTGGGGATTCTACTCCTATCACTTTGCAGATTTTTGCGAACGATAAAGTCCATCTCAAAGGGAAAAATGGCTGCGGAAAGTCAACCTTGTTAAAGACGTTGCTTGGCGAGTTATCGTTGCTGAGTGGTGAGCTGCAAGTGAATACACCCTTGTATTATCTCGACCAACACTTTGGCGCAGTGAATCCAAATCTTTCGTTACTTGAGAACGTAATGGAGACCTGCCAAGAGATGACGGAAAGTGAAGCGAGAACCTTATTGGCGGGGATCGGTTTTCGTCGAGACGCTGTGTTTCGGTTGGGGCGCGTACTGAGCGGTGGCGAGAAGATGAAGCTCGCGATGCTGATCGTCAGCCATCAAAACTCCCAGCCTTTGCTGCTGCTTGATGAGCCAGATAACCATCTCGATCTCGATTCAAAAATAATGCTTAGTCAGGCGTTAAATGCATACAAAGGTGGATTTGTTCTGATTAGTCACGACCAAGATTTCGCTTCTGAGTCTGGGGTTTTGCGTCAAATCGAACTGAATTAAACGAAAGAGAGCAAACGCCATCGTAGCTCTTCAGCGTTGTTCCTAAGCTCTACACTTCCACTTACCGATATGTAGAATTCGCAGGAAATGAGGGAGTTAGGATGGCTTTCACAACTCGTTTAATGAAATTAGATTCATTTTGTCGATATATAGTAGAGTTCTGATGTATTGCACAAAAAGACAACAGAAAAATAAAAAGGAATTTCATGAAAAAGAACACCCTAGCATTAGCAACGGCTCTCGCACTCGGAAGTGTGTTGTCTGTGGCGCATGCAAATGAAGCGGCGCAGTCGTCGGCTGAACAGGTAAATCCGAAAGCCGTCACGTACCCAACCACACAAAAAGTGGATGTTGTCGATGACTACTTTGGTACAAAAGTGAGTGATCCTTATCGCTGGTTGGAAGACGATCTCAGCCCAGAAACCGCAGAATGGGTGAAGGCACAAAATGCAGTGACGTTTGATTATCTGTCGAAAATCCCTTATCGCAAGCAGATTGAAGAGCGCATTACTAAGCTCATGGATTACGAAAAACAAAGCCAACCGTTCAAAGAGGGTAAGTTCACTTACTTCTACAAAAATGACGGGTTACAAAACCAAGACGTGCTTTATCGGCAGCTAGGTGATGGTGAAGCAGAAATTTTCCTCGATCCAAATACTTTTAGTGAAGATGGCACCACATCGTTAGCGGGAGTGAGCTTTTCACGAGATGGATCTTTGGTTGCATACAGCATTTCGGAAGGCGGTAGCGATTGGCGAAAAGTCATAGTTCTAGAGACAGAAACCAAAAAGCCCGTCGGCGAAACGCTGGTGGATATTAAGTTCAGCGGCATCAGTTGGCTCGGCAATCAAGGCTTCTATTACTCAAGTTATGACAAGCCACAGGGGAGTGAACTCTCCGCGAAGACAGATCAACACAAGCTCTACTTTCATAAGCTTGGGACGAAACAAAGTGAAGACCAGCTGATTTTCGGCGGCTTTGAGGAAGAGAAATACCGTTATGTTGGCGGCTATACGTCGGAAGATGAACGCTACTTGTTTATCTCAGCCAGCATATCGACATCGGGTAACAAACTGTTCTTTAAAGATCTGAGTAAGCCAAACAGCCCGCTTAAAACCATTTTAGATAACACCAGTTCTGATACTTGGGTAATAGACAACCAAGGCACGAAACTGTACTTGGTTACGAACCTTAATGCGCCGAACAAACGCGTCGTGACGGTGGATGCGAGTCAGCCGCAGCCCAAAAACTGGAAAGATTTGATTCCTGAAACAAAGAATGTGTTACGCGTTTCTACCGCGGGTGGCAATTTGTTTGCGAGTTATATTGTTGATGCGATCTCGATGGTGAAGCAATACGACATGAACGGCAAACTCATCCGAGAAATCAAATTGCCTGATATTGGCAGCGCATACGGTTTCTCGGGTAAAAAAGAAGAAACCGAAGTCTACTATTCTTTCACCAACTACAAGATGCCAAGCACTACGTATCGTCTGAACATCAAAGATGGTGATAGCGAGGTGTACTACAAATCTAAAGCGCCATTTGACCCTACTTTGTATGAATCTCGCCAAGTGTTTTACACCTCAAAAGACGGAACAAAAGTGCCGATGATCATCACCTATAAAAAAGGGACACCGATGGACGGCAGCGCACCAACCATCCTATATGGTTATGGCGGCTTCAACATTAGCCTCACACCATCTTTTAGCCCGACACGTGCGGCTTGGCTGGAGCTTGGTGGTTTTTACGCGGTAGCGAACATTCGTGGCGGTGGGGAGTATGGTAAAGAGTGGCACAACGCTGGCATTCAAATGCAAAAGCAAAATGTGTTTGATGACTTTATTGCGGCGGCTGAATACCTAATTGATGAAAAGGTAACGTCATCAAACAAGTTAGCCATTAACGGTGGATCGAATGGTGGCTTGTTAGTGGGGGCAGTTATGACGCAACGTCCAGAGCTGTTTAAAGTGGCGCTGCCAGCAGTCGGCGTACTGGACATGCTACGTTATCATACTTTTACCGCAGGTGCTGGTTGGGCGTATGACTACGGTACGGCAGAGCAAAGTAAAGAGATGTTCCAATATCTGAAAGGTTATTCGCCAGTGCACAATGTAAAAGCGGGGGTGGAATACCCAGCAACATTGATTACAACGGGTGATCATGATGATCGTGTTGTTCCTGCTCACTCTTACAAATTTGCTGCTGAGTTGCAGTCAAAACAGGCGGGTTCAAATCCGACCTTGATTCGCATCGAAACCAATGCAGGACATGGTGCTGGCACACCAACGCGTAAAATAATTGAGACAAATGCAGATATTTATAGCTTTGCACTGTTCAATATGGGGATAGAGAAACTGCAATAGTGCGAATCGTTTGCGTTTTTAGTTAACGAAATGCATTGGTGCTTTTGCACTCGAAAATAAAAGGAGATCACAGAGTGTGATTTCCTTTCAATTTATTGTGGAGTAACTATTCTAAATTGACCGCAAGGCTAATTAAATTAAGGTATTTGCAATTTATTACAACTCTCTTCTTTACCTGAAGAGTAATATACGATACAAATAAAACTTGATCGCGATCACCTAACACCATTGCACTCCTTATTTATATGGTAAATTTAATTAATCATTTGTTCTAATGATAATTGAATTTTCATAAGTTTTAATATTCCCTTCTTCGTAAAGCTTACCAAATTTCAAGTTATATAAGATATAAGTAGCAGTGATTGAACTTTTACGACGCTTTATTTTATTTTAATTAAAACGTCTAATGTTTCGTCATTATTAAATTTGCTTTGATAATTTATATTATCCAAAGCGAGTTGTGTTGCTTGCTATTTATGATGACCTCATGACGTGAATAATTTTATAATCATTAAAATGGATACAGTTTTATGAATTTAGTGAAACCGTCTGTTGTTATCATGGCAGCAGCCCTTCAACTCGCGTCTTCTGCTTATGCTCAGACAAATAATGACGAAGAACTACAAGATATGTCTGACCCACTTGCGGTTTACACCCAAGCGGGCTTTGGTATTACTGACAAAGGCGCGAACATCAAAATCGGTCAAACTTACCAATCTAGCCAGCCTGGCACCATGGCGATGAACATCATCGAAATGAAAGGCATTGGTGGTGAGCTATTTGGCATTCGCGACAATGACGATCCAATGTATGCCAATGTTGATGACAGCATTGACTCTTTCCGACTACGTAATTTCCAAGTAGAAGTCGCAAAAGGTCTAGGCCGTCAATTAGATGTAAACTACGATGTTGATAACGATAAATTAGATGCATCTTATAGCTTTATTCAAGGCCTACCTAAGTTTGGCATGTTGCAGTTATTTCCTTTAGCTGGTGCGGGTGTCACTATTGCTAATGATTTTAGTGGTGATGACAAAGGTTATGAAATTCCAGGTACTTTCACCGTTGTCGGTATGTACTCAAAAATTGAATTAACCGATAAAATCTGGATTAACTACAACCCAATGTATATGCATACATTATCAGGGTCTAGTCAATATAAAGATACTTATTACGCGGGTGAAGATAATATCTTAACTCATGAGTTTGCGTTGTCTTATCAAATTAATCCTCGCGCAAATATTCGTTACTTTGCAAACTGGAATGAGCACGTTAATTTCGGTGATGGTGATCACCGTATCGAATTTAACTACCAATTCTAACTCCCTCGTTTATTTCCAGAATAGAAAGTGTGTTTATCCATATATTTAAATGTTTAGGCTAGGGCACTTTCTACATAAAGTAGGTTTATCATGAAAGCCAAATATAAATTTGCGTTGGTATCTATTGCTATATCTTCTGCATTACTATCAGGATGCAAAACTGGCGATATCGCAACGAAAACTGCCCAAGCACCCTCTGTTGAAACCGTTACCCTAACCGAAACAAAAATCACTCCTTATCATACTTTTATCGGTCGAACTGAAGCGGTAAATGACGTTGATATTATGCCTCGAGTCGGTGGCGAATTAACCGCGATTCATTTTAAAGATGGCGATATGGTCGAAAAAGGCCAATTGCTGTTTGAAATCGACGACCGTCCTTACAAAGCGGCACTGGCGTATGCAAAAGCGTCGTTGCAAAAAGCAAAAGCACAACTCGTTCAAACTACGCGTGATGCAGAACGTGTGAAGAAACTCATCAAAGATAAAAGCATCAGTGAGCAGCAATACGATGACGCCATTGCCGCGTACGCCGCAGCGATTGCTTCGGTAGAAGAGGCGAAAGCGACGCTGGTTTCAGCAAGGCTCGATCTTGAATTTAGCTCTGTGCGTGCTCCTTTCTCAGGCCGCGTGGGTTTCAGCAACTTCCGAGTGGGTGACCGTATTTCGAAAATTCAACTCGTTCCTCTTGTTTCGATCACTCAAATCGACCCAATTCGCTTTGGCTTTGATGTGGATGAGAAGCTCTACCGCCGCGTAAGAAGTGCGATTGATGTGGCTCATCGTAACGATGACAAACTGGATGTTGATTTAACACTGACGCTTTCAGACGGTTCATTGTATCCGCTTGATGGCAAGATCTACGCCGTTGGCAACAAGATCGATTTAGAAACAGGCTCAATTCGAGCAGAAGCACAATTTGATAACCCAACTTACGCGCTAATGCCGGGTGAATATGGCAACTTGACCATCAAGCTGCGCAACAAAACCATTGATGGTTTGCTTATCCCATCGGCGGCTGTTCAGCAAGACCAAGCGGGTGACTACGTCATGGTGGTTGGTGATGATCACGTGGTGTCACGTCGTAACGTTGAACTCGGTCAGACCTACGGTGTGAAACGTGCTGTGCTGACTGGCTTGGCGGCTAACGAAAAAGTCATCGTTAATGGTCTACAAAAAGTGCGTCCGGGTGCAACGGTGAAAGACGTTGAATTACAGAGTGAACAAGGCTGAGTGAGTACTGATGTTAAGTAAATTTTTCATTCACCGGCCGAAGTTTGCTTTGGTGATCTCACTGGCGATGACATTGATGGGTATGATCGCCCTGAAAGTCTTGCCAATTTCTGAGTATCCTCAAATCTCTCCAACGGTAATTACGGTGAGCACCATGTATCCGGGTGCAAACGCGGACGTGGTTAAAAAGACGGTAGCACAACCGATAGAAGCCAAAGTCAACGGCGTTGAAGACATGATTTACATGTCTTCTGTGATTGGTAACGATGGTTCATACACACTACGTATCTATTTTCGAGTGGGCGCAGATGGCGATATGGCGCAGGTTCGTGTGAACAACTTGGTGGCGCAAGCGACGTCTTCTCTCCCACAAGAAGTAAACCAAATCGGTGTGACGGTTAAGAAGAAATCTTCCGACATGTTGGGCGTTATTACACTGCGTTCTCCGAAACAGTCTCACGATAGTATCTACCTCTCTAACTATGCGGATCTCAATATTGTTGAGCGTCTAAAACGTATCGAAGGTATGAGTGACATTACGCTGCTGGGTAAGAAAGACTACTCAATGCGTATTTGGTTGAACCCAAATAAACTGGCCACCTTGAAGCTTTCCGCTAGTGATGTTATTGGCGCAATTAAAACGCAAAACATCCAAGTGGCGGCGGGTAAGATCGGTGGTATGCCAGCTCCGGGTGACCAGCAATATCAATATGTTTTGCAAACCAAAGGCCGCCTTACTTCTGCGGAAGAGTTCGAGAACATCATCATCCGTGCGAGCAAGAAAGGTTCTTTGATTCGCTTGAAAGATGTGGCTCGTGTGGAAGTTGGCGCACAAGGTTACGAAGCTGATGGTCGTATGAATAACGAACCAGCCGCCGTTCTGGCCTTGTACCAGTTGCCGACAGCGAACGCGCTAGACGTGATGGAGCGCGTGAAAGAGGCCATGACAGAGTACGAGAAATCGTTCCCAGATGATTTGGTTTACGACATCGCGTATGACTCTACTGAATACGTAGAGACATCGATTGATGAAGTGTACGAGACGCTGGTGATTGCGGTACTTCTTGTCACCTTCGTTGTGTACGTTTTCTTGCAGAACTGGCGAGCGACCATCATTCCAACCTTAGCGATTCCGGTTTCCATCATTGCGACGTTCGCAATCATGGGCGTGATGGGCATGACCATTAACACCATCTCGTTGTTTGGCTTGATCCTCGCCATCGGTATCGTGGTGGACGATGCGATCATCGTGGTAGAGAACGTGGAGCGGGTTATCCATGAAGAGCATTTAGACCCGATTCCGGCCACGATCCAAGCCATGAAAGAAGTGACGGGGCCAGTATTGGCAACAACGCTTATTTTGTTGGCGGTATTCGTACCGGTTGCGCTATTGCCGGGTATTTCTGGTCGAATGTTCAACCAGTTCGCGGTCACTATCTGTGTGTCGGTGCTGATCTCTGCGATCAACGCATTAACGTTAACGCCAGCGCTTTGTGCGTTGATGTTGAAATCAACTCACTCGCAACCTATTGCGCCTTTGCGTGCGTTTAACCGAGGTTTTGAAGCAATAACGCGCAAATACCAAGGTTTAGTTGGCTTCTTGAGCCGTCGTATTGTGCTGAGTATCGGTGTGTATGGCGCGCTTATTGCGGTGCTGGCGTTTGCGTTCATGACCGTACCTTCTTCTTTCGTACCGAACGAAGATAAAGGCGTATTCATGGTCGAAATGCGTTTGCCAGACGCAGCAGCATTGCAGCGTACTGCACCATTAATGAAGAAGTACGTTGATGAACTAAAACAGATGGAAGGTGTGGAGAACGTGGTTTCGGTTGCGGGCTTCTCGGTAATTAACATGGCGTCTATTCCAAACTCGGGCATGTTGATCATCAAACTGGATAACTGGAGCAAACGTAAAGCCCCTGAGCTACACCAACGCGCATTGATGAATAAAGTTAACCAAATGCTGAACTCAACGCCAGATGCCGCTTCGTTCGTTTTCGCGACGCCAGCAATCAAAGGTATGGGTGCGGTGGATGGTTTCAACCTTGTGCTGCAAGACAACTTGGGCCGTTCTCCACAAGAGTTGGCAAAAACAACCGCTGATTTTGTTGCCCAAATCAACCAACTGCCTGAAGTGGCGCGTGCGTTCTCGATTTTCCGTGCGAACATTCCGCAACGTTACATCGATATTGACCGCGATAAAGCGATTTCGATGGGTGTACCGTTGAATGAAATCTTCAGCACACTGCAAGCACAGTTGGGCGGTGCCTACATTTCTGACTTCAACTTGTTTGGTCGTTCGTACCAAGTGAAAGTGCAAGCAGAAGAGCAATACCGTGACAACATCGACGACATCGACCATCTGTTTGTTCGCTCAAGCTCTGGAAAAATGGTGTCACTGGCAACGCTAGTGAAAGTGAAGCCGATCTTCGGCCCTGATACCTTGTCGAACTACAACATGTTCAGTTCTGCAACCGTGAACGGTGCGCCAGCGCCAGGTTACAGCTCGGGTGATGTTGTAAAAGCCATTGAAAAACTGGCTGCGGAATCTTTGCCAAGTGGTTACTCGTACGAGTGGTCAGGCATGACTTACCAAGAGATGAAAGCAGGCAACATGGCACCAATCGCGTTCGCACTGTCTTTGCTGTTCACCTACTTGTTCTTGGTGGCTCAGTACGAAAGTTGGACTATTCCTGCTGCGGTAATGATGGCGGTTCCAGTCGCGATTCTCGGCGCTATGGGCACGCTACTGCTGGTGGGACAACCGTTCGATTTGTACGTGCAGATTGGTGTGGTCATCTTGATCGGTATGTCCGCCAAAGTGGCGATTCTTATCGTGGAATTTGCCAAAGTTCTGCGAGAAGAAAAGGGCTTATCCATCATTGATGCTGCCAAAGAAGCTGCTCGAATCCGTTTCCGTGCAGTACAGATGACTGCGTTCGCCTTCATCTGGGGGGTATTCCCGTTGGTGATTGCATCGGGTGCTGGTGCGGCATCTCGTCACTCACTGGGCTTTGCGGTATTCGGCGGCATGATTCTCTCTACGTTTGTAGGCACGTTGCTGACGCCGGTGTTCTTCGTGATGATGCAATCTCTGCGCGAGAAGTTTAAGCGAAAGAAACCCACTGAACTTGAGGTGAGCGAGCAATAACGCTGATTTCAACCGACTAACTCCACAACACCCCCACGCTGTGTGCGATTGGCCAATGCCTTTCATTGATATACAACCACCGTCGCAGCGTGGGTTCCCCTAACAATAATAGGTTTTAACATGAAAAATCTTTCAAAAATCGTCGTAGCGAGCTCTCTACTGACGTGTGCTGCTGCGCAAGCGGGTGGGTTATACCTTTACGAAACTACAGCATCGGATATTGGTTTGGCATCCGCTGGTATGGCGGCTCGTGCGCAAGATGCCTCAGTAATGGCAGCAAACCCGGCTGGTCTGGCGAATGTTTCTGGTAAATCCTTCTCTGGTAACCTGATTGGCCTTTACGGTGACGCGCAACTAGACACGATGACTGGTGATGCGGGCAACGTGATTGGTTTTGTTCCTATGGCGTCGGCATTTTACAGCCAACAAGTGAACGACAAATGGACGCTGGGTATTGGTTTATATGGCAACTACGGTCTTGGCCTCGAGTACGAAGGTCTTTTGGATAATCATTTAGATATTCCTACAGCAACGACGCAAGCCTTGACCATTCAACCTTCCGCTTCTTACCGCATCAATGATCACTGGTCTGTGGGTGCGGCGCTTGGTATTCAGTACGGTATGTATGAAGTAGAAGGGACGTTGGCTAGCTCTGGCGTGCATAAAAAATACTTAGACGAAGACCAAAATACTCAGGTTAATGGCCGAGTAGGTGTGCTTTATGAGGCAACATCAGGCACGCGTCTTGGTCTGTCTTACTCTTCTGAAACCGAATTTGAATTCGACAATAGTAACTCCATTGCTCCGCAACAACTGATCTTCAGTGCTTACCATGAAGTGAATGATGACCTAGCGGTGATGTGGAACGTGAATTGGCAAGACTGGAGCGAATACACAACCGCGCTGAAGGCTGCAGATTTGGTCGATGTAGAGACACAAGACACTTACCAAATCGCATTGGGTACTCAGTACAAACTGAATGAAAAAATGGTGTGGAATGCAGGCTTTGCATTCGATACCAGCATGTATGAAAGCCAATCAAACGGTGACATTACCGTTCCTACTGGCAAGGCGTACCGCATTGGTACAGGCATTGATTACAAATTGGATTCAGAAAACTCAATTGGTTTCGCGTTTGAAGCGGTCTTGATGGAGTCTTCAGAAACAGAAACGCCACGCTTACAAGCTGGCTTTGATGAGCCTGCGCTGTACTTCATGAGCATGAGCTACAACTGGAAAAACTAATCATTCCTAATCGCTAAAACGCCTTCCTTACAGGCCATTCTACCCTAACTACCTGCACTGGATACTGTCATGCCATCTGAGGTAGTTAGGGCGCTTCTGTCACATCCAGTGAGTGATGATTCAAAAAGTATCTGCGCAGCTAAGTGCGGGTATTCAACATCTCAAAGGACTAAAAAATGAAAAATAAACTAGCGTTAGTGTGTACGACTTTGTTGGTCAGTACGCTGGCTCATGGTGCCGAGCATCGAGTAAAAGACAATAAAAACAAGTTGGCGGATGACCCAACAAAAGTCATCACGAAATTTGGCGCGTCGTACGCAAACAACTACGATTTTGATGATCAAAACATCTCATTCTCGGGCTCACTTGCGCTTGACCAAGCGCGCAAAATTAACCTGCGTATCAATGATGATGCGAGCGAGTGGCGTATTGGTGGCTCGTGGTTGTTTCCGGTCGGTATCGTGAACTTCAACTTCGGTAAAAATGAATACGTAAACGGCGCGGATCAAACCAACTACAGCGTTGGTACCTTTATGCCGCTAAGTTATTTCGGGATTGAGCCAGCAGGCTTCCAAATTTTCCCAATGGCAGGCTATACGTACAACACTGGTGATGTTCCCGTATGTGACGGTGCAGAAAGTAGCCACTGTAGCGAGCCTAACTTTACGGGCACTCCAAGTGCAGAGAATGGCTTCAATCTGATGAGTTCTTCTGGCAGCAGTGGTTACGTTGGTGCATTTGCGCTGAAATCGTTTACCAAAGAGCTGACGTTAATCAGCTTCGCAGCAGGCACTTACGGCTCAGAAAACAGTGAAGGAGAGAACTACAAAGGCTTCTTTGGTGGTATCGGCCTTGGTTATCTCGTGAATAAACGTCACTCGTTTAACGTAATGACGTTTGTCATGGACAACAACACGTATTTAGATGAGGCAGATAGGCGCGTCGCATTATCTTACCAATATCAATTTGAGTAAATTGAAAACGCAGCAACGATGGCTGCGTTTTTACTTTGATGGAATAAATTAGTGAATCGCGTTCTTTTCTTCGATCTTTTTCTGATATTGGTGTTTTAATATATACATACGCTTAACATCGCTATAGGCTCCGTTAATAAAGTATTCTTCTACTAAATGGCCTTCTTCAATAAAACCACATTTCTTATATAAATGAATAGCGACTTCATTATCCACTGCGACCAATAAGTATATTTTACGTAGATTAAGAATCGAGAAGGAGTAATCCAATGCACGATTAATCATCTCTGTCGCATAACCTCGTCCTTGATGCTCTGGGGCGATGATTATCTGAAACTCAGCGCTTCGGTGAATGTAGTTGATCTCAATAAGTTCGACCAATCCAATCACTATGCCGTCTTCATCTTCAACCACAAAGCGTCTTTCTGCGTCATCATGTATATGTTTTCGGTACAGTTCTTCGAGCTCATCATAAGATTCATAGGGCTCTTCGAACCAGTAGGCCATGATATTTCGGTTGTTATTTAGTTCGTGAATAAAGCGCAAATCAGAGCGTTCTAGTGCACGCATTTTTAGGCCTTTCTTCATCATTTATCTCCAATGAGGCGAAGTAAACCTCCGCAATTGATGCTAGAAAATCTTAACGTATTTAACAAGAATAGCGCATCTGTTTTTGGGAAATATTGTGTTTTTTTCAATATGGAAACTTAGAGTTCACGCCAAATAAAAATTAATCTTTACGATAAAAAATTCGATTAGGTGGTTTGCCTAATATCATATTAAATACCGCGCAACGACTTAGTGTCTTAATCTAAATAAACAAGGTATTCAATATGTTTTCAATCGGTGACGTAGTAGTAGCGACTAAAGGTATCGATCTTGGCGAAATGGTTGTTACAGGTTTAAGCAGTGGCGGTTTTTACACACACGTAAAAGCAGGCGAGAAAACGCTAACTTACCCAGCTAAAGATCTTAAGAAAGCATAATTAAATTTGCTCACTCTTATTTCTAAACTGGCTTAAAGTTCGTATTACTTATTTTAGGCGGGTTAGAATTTATAAAAGGTAGCGCAACAAGTCGCTACCTTTTTTATCACTCTCTTTTCTAGTTTTCTTCTGTTTTATGAACCTCAACACGGTTTCTACCGGTTTCTTTGGCTTTGTAAAGGGCTAAGTCGGCGCGTTTTACGAGTGGTTCAAACGAGTCATCCAAGCTACAGACTTGAGTTACACCAATACTAGCGGTAAAGCTCATATCACGACCTGAGTGTTGAATCGTCGTAGTTTCTAGCGCATTGCGAATCGTTTCTAATGTGTTTAGGGCTTCTTGCGATGACCGGCTTCTTAGTACGATGGCAAACTCTTCACCGCCAACTCTGGCAAGTAAGTCACAGTCAAGTAGATGGCTTTGAATGGTGTTGACTGCATGGATCAGAGATTTATCGCCAGCGTCATGACCAAACCGATCATTAAGGCTCTTAAAGTTGTCTAAATCTAGAATAGCAACATGGAAGTCAATGCCTTGGGTGCGGTATTCATTCAGGCGGCTTTCGATTTGTCGCATGAATTCTCTGCGGTTTGGAATGCCAGTCAGGTCATCCGTTGTGGCAAGATGCTCCATTTTCATAATTTGTATATGAAGAGCAATGTTTAAAGCAATCCAGTTAGCAATGCACTGAAGCTGTGCCGCTTGTTCGTTTGTATAAGTGTGCGTTTGGTGATGTGCAACATTAAGCGTGCCCAAACAGACTTTACCGTGCATTAAAGGCGCATCCATACACGTCCCCATGCCATTGGATGCCAGCATCACACAATCGACCTCATCAGATTGAGTGACATCGTCACAGATCATCAGTTGTTGTTTTTTGAACACTCGGCCAACAAAAGCTCGGTGAATAGGTACCAAGAATTCAGCCGGAATCGCTTTATTACCAGAGAAAGAGTAGACCTTTAGATGATCATCATTTTCATAAAGCGTGATACTCGCGCGGTCGGAATTGAATATACGATTTATCCATTCTGCGACTGTATCGAGCACCTGCTGCAATGTTTCCGATTGAGCTAAAAAGTGAACAAACCCTATCGGCATACAGATCGGACTTTCCATGTTCTGCATCGATAAGTCATCAGGGTTAAAAGTTCTTTCAAGTCTCAATAGACGTCTCCTTGCGATGTTGCAAATACCGACAATAAGTTACACGAAGCTATTTTCAAGAAAAATGTGTTTCTACGTAAGATTATGGTTTATTTATCGCTATCTATGTGTGTTCAATTGCTTAATGTGGGCGTTAACTCACGCCTAAATGAATAAATGTTATACCTATTTATAAGTAAGTCATTACTCAATAAGGGGTGTTTTTGAGGTAGAACCAAAGAATAAGAAAGCCCTTCAGGGAAGAGAAGGGCAAAGAGGGTGAACTTAGGAAAGTAAATATGTAAGCAGTGAATTAATTATCTTTGTATTTCTGTAAAATCAACTGACTGATTTGCGCGATGAGCTGGTCTCTGGCTTGCAGTGATAGCTCGGTTTCTGTGACATAGATACTAATGTAAACAGGACGATGGTTTTCCTTCCATATGATTGCGTTAATACCACGCGAACCGTGACCACCCGCACCAGAGCGGTCGGCGATAGACCAACCTGTTGGTAATACTGAACGCATTAACGAGTCTGAAACCTTGTTGTCCTGCATCCAGATTTTTAATTGCACGCGAGACTCGTAAGACAACGTTTCTCCTTCAATCAAGGTTCGCAGAGTGTTTACCATGGCGTTAGGTGTGGTGGTGTCGCGGTTGTCTCCCGGTGTCGCTTCGTTCAAACGTGGTTCTAATCTATCTAGGCGCGTCGCTTTATCACCAATTGAACGCAGAAACATTGTCACGGCCTTAGGGCCGCCGATTTCATTCAATACTAAGTTGGCAGCAGTATTATCACTCATCAACATCGCGGCTTCACAAGCGTGTTCTACGCGTGTGTTTTGGCCTGCGAGTTTGTCCATCACTGGAGACCACACAACGATGCTGCGCTCATCGACTTTCGCGGTCGCATTTTTACTTAGCTTACCGCTGTCCATATCACTTAGCATTGTGGCGCAAGCCAAGGTTTTGAATGTGCTCATGAGTGGGAAGCGTTCATCGCCACGGTAATCCCAGCGCTCATCGGTTTGCGTATCCCAAACCGAGACTCCAATTCTGCTTGAGGTTTGTTGTTCGATGAGAGAAATGTCTTCATTCAATTGGGAAGCGTAACTTAGGGTTGAGCAAACCATTAGCCCAGCCAACAAAAATAACTTTTTCATGCGTCGTGTTCTTCATTTTGGTTTTGGTTCGCACTGTGGCGATGTTACGCAAACTATAACGAGCGAATACTCTAACCACTGTTAAATCCATGTCGATTTTTTGTAGGATTCTGCGCAATACCTCCAAGTTTGTTATTGATCTTGGGTATATTGTGGGTTTACTCAACTTTACGAATATTGACGTTGCATTACGCTAGAAAAACTAAACTAGAGTTGTCGTCAATTTGAGAGTGATGTTCATGAAAACTGTACGAAATTTTGTATGGATGATAATTGCCGCCGTGTCTGTGTTGTGGTGGATGAGTGAACCGCAACTGCTTTCCTCGACCCAATTCTCCCAATGGAGCTCCGCGCTTATTCAATATTCTGGTGTTTTGTCGTTAGCTTTGATGTCTATTGCGATGGTGCTGGCGCTGCGCTTACCTGTGATAGAGCAATGGGTTCATGGCATGGACAAGGCATATCGAGTACACAAGTGGTTAGGTATAGCAGGCGTCAGTTTGGGTGTGATCCATTGGCTTATGTATAAAGTGCCGAAGTGGCTCGTTGCTGCTGGTTGGTTGGAAAAACCAGTAAAACACACTGGAGCAGGGCCATCAGGCAATAACTTCGTTGGTTTTGAGTTATGGGTTAAAGAACTGCGTGATATAGGCTTGAATTTAGGTGAGTGGGGCTTTTATTTGCTATTGGTATTGCTAGCAGTGTCACTCTGGACGGTTGTTAAATACAAACCTTTCAAGTTGTCCCATCGTTTGATGGCTGTGGTGTATTTGATGGTTGCCTTGCATTCGGTCTTATTGATAAAGCATGCGTACTGGGGCGATCCCATTCATTTTATCGCTTTTGGTTTTGCATTGATGGGCTCTGCGGCTGCCGTTTATAGTTTGTTTGGCTTTGTCGGACGAGCGAACCGCTATCCAGCCAAAGTGGTGTCGACTCGCTACTTCCCTCAAGCGCGCGTGATGGAGCTGGTTTTGGCGCCAAGCAATAACGGTCAAGGAAAACCTTGGCAAGGGCACAAAGCAGGACAGTTTGCTTACGTTCGTTTTGGTAATGAAGATCCACATCCGTTTACGATTGTTTCAGGTGAGCACGATCCAGAGGTCCGTTTTTTGATCAAAGAGCTAGGCGATTTCACGACCAATTTGTACCAGCGCGTGAAAGCGGGTAATGAGGTTGTTGTTGAAGGGCCATATGGACGTTTAGAGTTTGATGTCAACAAGCCGCAAGTTTGGATTGCTGGTGGTGTCGGAATAGCGTCGTTCTTTGCCATCTTATCTTCATTGAAAACGCTAAAAAGACATCCGCCAGTACATTTGTTTTATTGCACACGTGGCTTAGATAGTCATTTAGTGGATGAACTGTGGAATGCTGCGCGTCAGGCACAAGTGAAACTGAACGTGATAGATACTGCGATTTCACCTCGACTTAATGTTGAACGAATTGCGAAGGAATGCGGCGATTTATCGCGTTATGAGTTTTATTTCTGTGGACCGGAGGTATTCTCTCGAACCCTGAAAAAAGAGTTAGAGGCATATCGTTTTGATACAGAACATCACTATCATGAAGAGCTGTTTGTGATGCGATAATCTAGTATTTGGGGTGAAATAAAAAGGAGCTGAATCAGCTCCTTTTGTATTTACATTTAACGTCTAAGAACCGTGTGAATGCGTAAATCCGGTTTCACTACAGTTCCACTTTTTTGACCATGCCGGCTTCTGCATGACCGGGGATATTACACGCGAACTCTACATTTTTATCGCCATGGAAGTGCCACAGGAGTTGTTTCGCTTTGCCTGGTTCAACAGTGACCGCATTGCCGGAGTCATGCATGTGATCGCCAGACATGGTTTTCATCATTTCACGGTGTTTAAGCTGTTCTTCTGCTGAACCAATGGTAAATTCGTGATTGATTTTGCCAGTATTCATTACCACAAATTGAACCACATCATCCGGTTCTATTGTCACGTCTTTTTTGAATGTAATTTTCATATCATCCGTTAAGAGTACATGAACGACTTTGTCTGGTTTTGCGCCATTTGCAGGCATACCAACCGCTGACATGCCCGGCATGCCGCTCATACCAGAATGATCCATTTTACCGTGGTCCATTTTTCCATGATCCATCGGCATTGTATCCATGTTCATGGAACCGTGATCCATTTGACCATGCTCCATATTTTCGTGGTTCATGTTTGAGTTATCCATTTGAGCAAATACGCCACCCGATACCATGGTTAGAGCAAGAGTGATAAGAGTCTTTTTCATGTTGATTTCCTTTACTATCAATGAGCTATCGCGCCATTACTCTCTGAATAATGGCGCTCGTTGTTATTTATCTTGGTGTTGAGTTGATTTCACTTCACGCTGTTTCCACAGCTTGAAGATGGCAGGTAACACAAGCAGTGTTAACAGCAGGGCAGAGGCCATGCCACCAATCATCGGTGCAGCGATGCGTTGCATCACTTCAGAGCCTGTCCCCTCGCCGTACATGATTGGAATAAGACCAATGATTACCGTTAATACGGTCATCATGACAGGCCGCACACGTAAGCCAGCACCTTCGCGAATTGCGTCTGTAAGATCCCGCGCTTGAAGCGGTCGTTGTTTCTCTTCTGCATCCAGTTTTCGGTGGTGCCACGCTTGGTTGAGATACACCAGCATGATGACGCCTATCTCCACCGCAACGCCGGCGAGGGCGATAAACCCAACCCCCACGGCAATAGAGAAGTTGTAGTTCAGATAATGCATCAGCCATAAGCCACCAACCATTGCTAAAGGCAGCGTCAGCATGATGATCAGCACCTCACCTACACGGCGAAAGCTGAAGTAAAGTAGCATCATGATGATCGCAATAGTGATTGGTACTACGACACTTAAGCGGTCTTTGGCGCGTTCCATGTATTCGTACTGACCTGACCAAGCCAGCGAATAACCCGCAGGTAATTCAAGTTGATCTGCTACTACTTGTTGTGCTTCCACGACGTATGAGCCCAGGTCACGACCTTCGATATCCACGAAAACCCAACCGTTTGGACGCGCGTTTTCGGTTTTGATCATCGGTGGACCATCTTCATAACGAATATCTGCCACGTCTGCGAGTGCGATGCGTGCGCCGTTGGGGGTTACCAGTGGTAGGTTTTGCAGTTTAACAACCGAGTCACGGTAGTCTTGCGGGTAGCGAACGTTAATCGGGTAGCGTTCCAAGCCTTCAATGGTTTCTCCAACATTCATACCCCCAACAGCTGTTGAGATAACTTGCTGAACGTCTTTGATGCTCAATCCATATCTCGCAGCTGCGCGGCGTTTGATATCAATCGTTACGTAACGGCCACCCGCGACACGCTCCGCATATACAGATGAGGTGCCGTGAACGCTATTAAGAATAGGTTCCAGCTGAGCACCAATTTTTTCGATCTCTTTCAGGTCTGGGCCTGCAATCTTGATCCCAATTGGCGTTTTAATACCGGTCGCCAGCATGTCGATACGCGTTTTGATTGGCATTACCCAAGCGTTGGTGAGTCCCGGAAACTGAATCAGTTCATCGAACTCTTTGCGTAACGACTCTGTCGTCACGCCTTCACGCCATTGATCGTGAGGTTTTAGCTGAATAACTGTTTCAATCATGGTAAGTGGTGCAGGATCGGTGGCCGTTTCCGCACGGCCAATCTTGCCCCAAACCGTTTTGACTTCCGGTACGGTTTTGATCAGCTTGTTGGTTTGCTGAACTAGTTCACGTGCTTTACCAATCGAGATTCCCGGATACGTAGTCGGCATGTACATCAAGTCGCCTTCATCCAATGGTGGGATGAACTCGCTACCCAGTTGACTGGTTGGATAGTAAGCTGACGCCATTAGGCCTAAAGCGATAACGATCATACTCTTAGGGTACTTGAGGCTGGTATTCAGCAACGGGCGATACAGCGCAATTAAGCCTCTATTTACTGGATTCTTATGCTCTGGTAATACGTTGCCACGGATGAAATAACCCATGAGCACAGGTACGAGGGTAATTGCCAAACCTGCTGCTGCGGCCATGGCATAAGTTTTAGTAAAGGCGAGAGGGGAGAACATCTTGCCCTCTTGACCTTCCAGTGCAAATACTGGCACAAAGCTTAACGTGATGATAAGCAGTGAGAAGAACAGGGGCGCGCCTACTTCTTCAGCGGCTTTGCCAATCACTTGCCAGCGGTTCTTATCCGTGAGAGGCGTTCGTTCAATATGCTTGTGGACGTTTTCTATCATTACGATGGCACCATCCACCATAGCACCGATGGCGATGGCAATCCCCCCGAGCGACATGATGTTGGCGTTAATGCCTTGAGAATGCATGACGATAAACGCGGATAAAATACCGACGGGCAAGCTCAGCGCGATAACCAAAGACGAACGGATGTGAAATAGGAAGAGGGCACAAACAATCGCCACGACGATGAATTCTTCCGCCAATTTCTTCCACAAGTTTTCTACGGCAGCGTTAATCAGCGTGGAGCGATCGTAAGTAGGCACGATTTCTACACCATCCGGTAAGCTGCGCTGTAAATCTTCCAGTTTGTCTTTAACTTTGCTGATGACTTCACTCGCGTTTTCGCCATAGCGCATCACGATCACGCCACCAACCGCTTCACCTTCGCCGTTAAGCTCAGAGATGCCGCGACGCATTTGCGGACCTAAGTTGATGTCAGCAATGTCGCCCAATAAGAGCGGTGTACCTTTCTCTGTCACTTTGAGCGGGAGTGATTCAATATCCTCAATACTCGTTAGGTAACCTGTAGTGCGAACCATATGTTCCGCTTCTGCTACTTCAACAACAGAGGCGCCCGTTTCCTGATTGCCGTTTTGGATCGCCATGTTCACTTGTTGCAGTGTCAGGTTGTAAGCACGTAGCTTTGCTGGGTCAATCTGAACTTGATATTGCTTCACCATACCGCCAACGGTTGCGACTTCAGAGACGCCATCGACGGTTTGCAGCTCATATTTCAAGAACCAGTCTTGCATACTACGCAGATCAGCAAGATCATGGTTGCCAGTTTTATCTTGCAGTACATAGCTGTAGACCCAACCCACTCCCGTCGCATCTGGTCCTAATGTCGGTTTTGCACTCGGTGGTAATTTAGGTGCTACTTGGCTTAGGTACTCTAAAACGCGCGAACGTGCCCAATACATGTCGGTATCATCGTTAAAAATGATATAAACATATGAGTCACCAAAAAATGAATAACCACGAACGGTTTCCGCTCCTGGTACGGCGAGCATGGCGGTTGTTAGCGGGTAAGTAACTTGATCTTCAACTACTTGAGGTGCTTGGCCTGGGTAGCTTGTTTTGATGATCACTTGAACATCAGAAAGATCCGGAATGGCGTCTACAGGTGTATTCTTTACACTGTAAAGTCCGGTTAAAACAAGCGCTAAGGTAGCGATCAAAACCATGAAACGGTTTTTGATCGACCAGCGGATTATTGCTCCAATCATAGTTAGCCCTCAACCGCTTCAAGTTGCTTCAAGACGTAGTCAGCTCCTTGTTTTTCAACTAAAAACCGTACTTTCTGACCTTCTTTGAATCCGGATAGATCCACTTCATCACCTACAGAGAAGTTCATCTCTCCTGCCTCCCAGTTCCATTCTGCAACTGGGAGGTGGTTGAGAGTTATCATCCCAAAATCCGCCATCAACATGCTGATATCTCCGGTAATCCATACGTCAGTCACGACAACGCTGTCATCGGCTTTGTAGTCAACGACTTCATATTGACCTGACTCTGTTTTCTGAATTTCAAACTCGATAGCTTGGCCTTTTTGCAGAGTGCCTACATCAACGTCATCTGCGAGGGTAAAGTTCATGACCATACCCGGCCAATCCCACTCTGCTACGGGCTGATGATTAATGGTCAACATACGGTGATCTTTCATCACATCGGTGATTTCACCCTTAGCCCAAACTGTTTCTGCTTTGGCTTCAGTAGGTGATGAAATACGGGATAGATCAGCCGTTTGGCTTGATTCCGAATCCAACATAAAGTGTGCAGAGGTTACGATGCGATCATCTTGAGACAGACCTTGTAACACCTCGATTTTGTCGTCGGCTTCACGCCCGACTTTGATGCGCGTTGAACGGTATTTACCATCGCCTTCAGACAACACGACTCGGGTCATACCGCCGGATCGAATAACGGAAGACTTAGGAATAGTCATAACCGCGTTATCAGTGACTGGTTGAAGGGCAATGTTGGCAAACATATTAGGCTTAAGATCGCCATTCGGGTTAGGGAACTTGAGGCGTACACGCAAGGTACGAGTTTTAGGATCCAGAATAGGGTATACGTAGTCGACAACCCCTTTCCATTCATTGCCTGGAATAGCATCAAGCGTCATAGTGGCGCTACTTCCTGCTTTCATCCAGTGAGCTTGGCGCTCAAATACTTCGGCATCCACCCATACGTTTTCAAGTGGGCCCGCGCTGATCACCGCTTGAGCAGGGGATAGGTAACCACCTTCACGAACGTTCAAACTCGCGATGACGCCATCTTCCGGAGCTTTAATTTCAATAGTTTGCGATGCTTTCCCGCGTTGAGTGATGGCTCTGATTTGAGAACGATCAACACCCAGTGTCACTAAACGTTCTGTCGCGCCTTTCACCAGGCCATTACGCCCAGTTCGGTAGGCGTTCAGCAGCTCTTCTTGTGCTTTGACTAGCTCAGGCGAGTACAGCGTGAACAGCACATCGCCTTTTTTGACCTTTTCACCCACGGCATTGATGTAAAGCTTTTCAACCCAGCCGGCCACGCGAACGTTGGTTTGCCACAAATGACTTTCGTCAAACGCGATATAGCCGACAGTTTCAATCCGAGGTGAAAGTTGCTCTAAAGAGACTTGAGCAGTTTTTACACCTAAGTTGTTTTCAACTGATGGGTCAATTTTTACCGTGCCGGGTTTGTCTTGTTCACCCGCGAGATCTTCAGCGTACACTGGGATCAAGTCCATGCCCATTGGCGATTTGCCCGGTTTGTCGCGCTTATAATTTGGATCCATTGGAGCAACCCAATAGAGTGGCTCGTTTGAGCTGCTCGCCGCGCTACCGCCTGTGCCGCTCATGTCGTGGTTTGCACCAGATAGGTACTGATTAACGCCAAACCCTAGTGCCCCGCCAACAAGCAGAGCGATGGTTGCTATCTTGATTGAATTTGAACTCATTCCTAATTCCTTATTTTCCCCATGAGGCATGACAGCGATGTTGATTGCTTATTGGTGTGCATTCGCCATCGTCCCCAAACTTGGGTTCTCTCATGTTTTTGTTTTAGTTCGCGCTTGCTTCAGGCGTGATGTTGGGTGTGGATACTTGATATTCGAAACCACCCAATAAAGCCGCTAAGTTGCTGTTTACGATGTTTAAATCGGTAATAAGACGTTGCTGTTCGAGCTTTAGCGCCAGCTCGTCTGTGCTTGCCATGATCACATCGTTAAACTGTGCGGTGTTGTTTTGATAACCCCTTTCTACCGCGTGAATACGAGCTTGAACTTGGGGAAGTAAGGTGGATTGATAACGCTCTAAACGCTGACTCAAGTTAGCGCGATCAACCAGCAATGTGTTGACCTTCGCGTTCATCTGAGTCAGTAACGTATCTTTTTGTGAGCGAGCAGCACCCACTTGATACTGCGCGGCGGCTAAGTTGCGGTCTTGGCGATTACCAGTGAACAGGGGAATGTCCATTGTTAGATACGCGCTCACCAAATCCGATGCAGGTTCGCCTTTCATATTGTTGGCTTGACGATAAGCGTACATCACTTCCACACCGAATTGAGGCGTGTAAGCTTGCTCTGCAATGTCCACTTGAGTTTCATTGGCAGAAATACTTACGTCTGCCATTTTCACCATCGGGTGATCACTCAACTGTTGGTAGTGCTTGGTCGTTTCGCTATTTGCAGACAACTTTTGGTTTAATGACGCCCAAGTCAGTGTGTTGCTGGCTTGAAGTGTTGAGCGTCCGTTTTGGGTATAGGTATTGAGCCAGTCAGAGCCCAGCCATTCTGAGAGTTGCGAGACCAAACGGCGCTGCATTTGTGCGTTGGCTTGCAGCTTTTCATCCAACTTACTCACTTGAAGCTGTGCATTCAGTAAATCTTGCGCTTCGCTTTTGCCGATTGAGTAATTGGTTTGAATGAAGTTTTCCATTTCCGTCATGAGCCGACGGTTTTCTAGCAAAATTTGCTCTGCTTTCTGCTGATAGCCCAGCTCCAACCAAAGCTGAGTCATGCTGTTTGCCACTTCAAGCTCCCGTGCGTGAACTTGCAACGACAAACCATCGGCTTGTTGATTGGCTTTCTTTTGTTGAAGATTGAGCGTCGAGCCACGTTCGAACTGTTGCATCAAACCGACGGAGATATTGGTCATCGGATCCTCGTCAAATTTGAAGCTATCGACAGGCAAACCACCAAAACCGACTTTCAATTTCGGGTCCATCAAGGTTGCGCTGGCTACGCCTGTTTCACGCATTGCTTCCGATTGAGCATAGAACTGCTTACGGTTTCCATCGTTACTCAACGCAACGCTAATGAGGTTTGCTAGCTCATTGGTTGACTGAGCTTGGATTGATTGAGCTTGCGCTTCTTGTTGTGCTTTCGTATTGGCTGGCGATTGTGCCACCACATTGAAAGCAGGTAGGGCAACCAGAGCCAGTGAGCATACTGGTGCCACTAAGCGATTTGGGTTGAATTCCATAATTTACATCCAAATTGATACCAAGCTCTTTTGCGTTTCGGGATCGATTGAACCGAGCGGGAGAGCGTTGGTATTTGCCAAACGGATGACGCACTTTTTTATCGCTAAATAGCAGGTAACAAATGGAGTTACGAGCGAATAGCTGAGGTGAGCACGCTATCAGTTGGGCGCAAAGAAACTGCCTGCAAAGCGATGCAGGGTCGAATGCTTTGTATGGATTAAACTATCGGAGGCCGATACAAATCATGGGTGACTTGTACCACTGGTGCGGTAATTTCTGAGGCAATGGATGCGCGATAAGCCAGTGGGGATAGTTGGCTGTCAGTGACTGGTAACGGGACGAAAACGAATGAACAAGATGCTGTGCAGCAATTGTGGATCATGCCGGAGCCATCAACACAGCTCATGGGCATTTCTGTAGAGTCGGAGCTCAACGATGAGGCCATCTCCATGCTCATGCTCGGGGAGCCACAGTGATCGTTCGCACTTGCCATTTCTGTCATGTGTTCAGGCATCATAGCGCCACTCGACATCATTTTGATACTCATTAAAGGCGCGCTGTTAACCACGCTAGATACCAGCAGTATCAGCGTTGTACATAACGTTAGCCAAATTGTATGCAGTGATTTAAGGCGCATACGGAGTCCAGTCAAAATGAGTGTAAATAACGAGTAACCGCTTAATAATAAAGGTTACCCTAGGGGGAAAGTCAAGCATTCACCCCCAAGTAAGCGTGAGATATTTGGTGCATCTTGGGATCGGTTGGACATATTAATCGCCAATAAATATCTCTTTATTGAGTTTTTTGTCACACGAACTTTCCATGGTAGGGGTTATCCTTATAGAATGTAAGGTTTAATGTGCCTGCTTCGGGGGTTGTATGATAGAAATTGTCATCGATGGAAAATATAGAATTGTAGAAGAGGGGCTAACCCTTCTGGAAGCAGCCAAAGTGTGTGGGGTCGAAATCCCTTCACTGTGCGGAATGAACAAAAGTAACGAGAAAATTCCGTGTGATTTGTGTGTTGTCGAAGTGGAAAGTGGCGGAACTAAGCGCGCCTGTGATCTCAAAGTGTACCGCGGTCTCAATGTCGTCACACAATCAGAACAACTGAGTGAGCACCGCAGAAAAGCGCTCAACCGAATCATGACGGACCACTACGCCGACTGTGAAGCTCCATGCAAAACGGCGTGTCCTGCTGGGGTAGACATCCAATCTTACCTCTACCATATCTCGCAAAACGATCATCAAAAAGCGATTGAAGTTATTAAACGCACACTGCCAATGCCGTTGTCGATTGGGCGCGTGTGTCCGGCATTCTGCGAAAGTGAGTGTCGCCGTTCTTTGGTGGATGAGCCGATTGCCATTCGCCAACTCAAACGCCATGCCGCAGACGCAGATTTAGCGGCGCATGAAGCGTATGTCCCAGAGAAAAAACCAGCGAAGCATCGCAAGATCGCCGTTGTTGGTAGTGGCCCCGGTGGCTTAACGGCAGGTTATTACTTGTCGAATGAAGGTTATGACGTCACCGTATTTGAGTCCATGCCAAAAGCAGGCGGTTGGCTACGCTACGGCATTCCTGAATATCGCCTACCCAAAGACATTCTAGACAAAGAAATCGAACTGATGTGCCGCAACGGCATGCAAGTTGAAACCAACAAAAAGCTTGGTGTTGATTTCACGCTGTCTCAATTGAGTGAAGACTACGATGCTGTCTGTTTGGCTGTGGGGGCGTCTCAAGCGGTAGAAATGAATTATCCTGGTAGCGACTTGGACGGTTGCTACCTCGGTGTTGATTATCTGAAAGATTACGTTATAGAACAAAACTACGTTACGGGCAAAAAAGTTGCCGTGATTGGTGGTGGTAACACTGCGATCGACTGTGCGCGTACGGCGCGTCGTGCGGGTGCCGATACCACTTTGATCTATCGTCGAACTCGTGACGAAATGCCAGCCGAAGACTACGAAATCGTCGAAGCTGAACATGAGGGCGTGAAGTTCCATTTCTTAACGAATCCGGCGGAAAACATCGCGGATGAAAACGGCCGCGTGAAGGCAATTCGATTAGAACGAATGGCGTTAGGTGAGCCAGATGCGTCTGGTCGTCGTAGTCCGAAACCAACGGGTGAGTTCTTTACTGAAGCATTTGATACCGTGATTGCAGCGGTATCGCAAAAGCCGGATCTCAGCTTCTTAGAAAACGATGAGCTCTCCATTCCTCTAACGCGTTGGAACACATCTGAATCCAATGCGCAAACCATGCACACGGGTACGGGCAATATCTTCAGTATCGGTGATTTTCGTCGTGGTCCTGCGACAGCGGTTGAAGCAGTGGGAGACGGGCGAGTTGCGGCAAAAGCGATTGATCTGTTCCTCAATGGCGATATGGCGGATATGCCGAAACCTGCGTTCAACTCTCGTAAAGAGAAAAAACTGGTACAGGTTGACCCACTTCATTTTGAAAACATCCAAAAAGTTGCTCGTTCAATCATGCCGGAGTTGACTCCAGCGCAGCGTGAGCAGAGTTTTGCTGAAGTGGAACTGGGCTTTGATAACGAAGAGGCCATGAAAGAAGCGGCGCGCTGCTTAGAGTGTGGTTGCCAAGCGAATACCGACTGTGCCTTGCGAGATTACTCAACGGAATATCATGCCGAGCAACATTTCGATGTTTCCGTGGACGTTTCCTCTGCTAACGTGATTGGTCATCAAGATTGGCTCGATTTGCGAGCGAAAGATCTTCGTCATAAATACGAAGTAGACCGCAGTTCTGAGTTCATTGAATTTGATGCTAACCGCTGCATCAGTTGTGGTCAGTGTATTCAAGCATGCCGCGAGCAAGCGGTACATGGTGTGTTGAGTTTTGTGTCGGATAAAAATGGCCGACCAGCTTTACGACCAGATGATCGTCCACGATTCCGTTTCGATGAAAAAGGCGCAAGTTGCAGCGGTTTGACGCTCATGGGCGATTCAAAATGCGTGCAATGTGGGGCGTGTGTTCAGGCATGTCCAACGGGCGCGATGGTGGACAGCCGTGACCGCTCTCAAGGCAGGACCGAACATCTAAAAGCCGTCGATACCATTTGTACCTATTGTGGTGTGGGTTGTAAGTTGACCATGTTTGTCGATGAGCGACAAAACAAAATCCGCTATGTAAAAGGGGCGGATTCGCCAGTTAACCAAGGAATGCTGTGCGTGAAAGGCCGTTTTGGTTTTGATTTCATTAGCAGCGAAGAGCGTTTAACGACACCACTGATTCGTAAAGATGGTTGGTTGCAGCCAGCAACTTGGGACGAAGCGATTCAGCTAGTGGCTTCGAAGCTTTCGACCATCAAGCAAGATTTTGGTAGCAACGCACTGGCCGGATTCTCTTCAGCGAAAACCACTAACGAAGATAACTACGCGTTTCAAAAATTCATCCGTCGTGAACTTGGTACGAACAACGTTGATCACTGCGCACGTTTGTGTCACGCATCAAGTGTGACTGGGCTTGAAGCATCGTTGGGGAGTGGTGCGATGACCAACGACATTCCGAGCATTAAGCATTCCGATGTGATCTTTATTATCGGTTCTGACACCACATCTGCGCACCCGATCATTGCTTCGCACATCAAACAGGCGATTCGTCATCACGGGGCACGCTTGATTGTGGCAGACCCGAAACGAGTGGACATGGCTGAACATGCAGAGCTGTACTTGGCGCATCGTCCGGGCACGGATGTTATGTTGCTCAATGGCGTGATGCAGCAAATCATCAAAAATGGTTGGTACGATCAAGAATACATCGAAGAGCGCGTCGACGGCTTTGATACCTTGCTTCAAGAGGTGATGTCGCCAGCGTACAATCTCGACAAAGTTGAGTTAGTGACGGGCGTAAAAGCGGACGATATTTTCGCGATGGCGCGAATGATCGGTACGGCAAAACGCACGGCGGTGTATTACTCAATGGGTATTACCCAGCATACAACAGGGCACGACAACGTTCGTTCGATTGCAAACCTGCAATTGTTGTGTGGCAACATCGGTATTGAGGGTGGTGGTATTAACCCACTGCGCGGTCAATCAAACGTACAAGGTGCGTGTGATATGGGCGCATTGCCGAACTGTTATCCGGGATACCAAAAAGTGTATAACCCGATTGTTCGTCAGAAATTCGCGATTGAGTGGGATGCGCCGAACTTACCTTCTGAGCAAGGGCTTACCCTAACGGAAATCATCGATGCGGCGTGCAAACGAGAAGTTCGCGGGATGTACATCATGGGCGAAAACCCAGTACTGAGCGATCCAAACCAAGCACACGTGATTGAAGGGTTGGAAGCACTCGACTTCTTGGTCGTGCAAGACATCTTCCTCACCGAGACGGCGCAGTACGCCGATGTGGTATTGCCTTCTTGTTCATTTGCGGAAAAATCCGGTCACTTCACCAATACTGAGCGACGCGTGCAGCGCGTTAATGCGGCAGTGAAAGCGCCGGGTGAGGCGAAAGAAGATTGGTGGATCATTCAAGCGATCGCAAACGCGATGGGTAGCGATTGGCATTACCAGTGCGTTTCTGAAATCACTAGCGAGATCGCGCGTGTAACGCCGCAATATGCAGGGTTGCGTTGGGACGCGATCACGCCGAACGGTGTTCAATGGCCAAGTAACAAGAACAATCCAAACGGTACTCGTATTATGCACCAAACCCAATTTACCCGAGGGAAAGGTCAAATGGTGGGCGTGCCGTTCCGCTATGCAGCTGAGTTGCCTGATGAAGAGTATCCTTTGGTGCTTACAACAGGGCGTGTGCTAGAACAGTTCCACACCGGTACGATGACGCGCAAAACGAAAGGGTTGGATAACCTTGCTGGGCCAAGAGCGATGATCAGTGTTGAAGATGCTGAAGCAATTGGTATCCATAATGGTCAGCGCCTAAAAGTGTCGACTCGTCGTGGCAGCATCGAAATTGATGCGTTTGTGACTAAGCGAATGCAAAAAGGCGTCGTGTTTATTCCTTTCCATTTCGTTGAGTCGCCAGTCAACCGCTTGACGACTACGGCAACGGACCCGCATGCGAAAATTCCTGAATTCAAAGTCGCAGCGGTTAAGATTGAAATCAGTGAAACGGCCGCTCAACCAGAGCCTGTCGAGGAGGAGGTACACCACGTCTAACATCAACGCTTCACGCACTGGCGAGTTGAGAAATTGCATTTAAGCTTATGATATGTAATAGCGAAACGAGCAGTGCGTGTGTCGAGCGTTTTTAAGTGGATCATATTGCTCCTACCCGCTCTTATTTGGCTGGCGGTCAGGCAAATTGAACATATTTGGTGGGCGGAGAATCTTACCTCGATTCCCGCCCTCATTGTGTTCACTTACGTTGTTTTAGCCTCGGCGTTTTTTATTGCTCGCCGATGGTTGCAAAGTGCATTTTCTGCCTTTGTCGCTATTTTGTTTGTCTCGTTACTTGTTCCGCCGCAGCGCAGCCATGTGGCGTCTTGCTCGCAGTCTTTGAGCGTCATTCAATTCAATCTTTTTTACGAAAACTCGGACATCAATCAGTTCATCAACTATCTGTTGAGGCATCCTGCTGATTTGGTGGTAATGCAAGAACTGACGCCGCGTGTTGGCAGCCTTTTGCACATGTTGGATGATGTCTATCCGCATTATTATGGTGGCCAACGTGACGTGGGGTACCCATCAAATTTGATGATTCTTAGCCGACACCCGATCACGGAGGTTTCGGTTTATCGTGCGCCAAATGGACAAGAAGTCATCAGAGCGGTTTGGTTGCCTAAAGGTCAAGCACCGATCACTTTGTTTGCGGCTCATCCACCGTCACCAAGAACCAGCGAGCTTTGGCATCAAAGAAATGCGCTGGTGCGAACCATAGAAACGCTGACCGCGCTTTATCCTGAGCCAGAGGTGTTGGTTGTGGGGGATTTCAATCTCTCCTCGGTTAGCCCTCGTTTTTCTACGCTGTTCCCGAGTTTTCAAACCGCGCCAGTGACGAGCTGGCCAACCAACATCAAAGGCATAAACGTGCCCGAGCCGATGATGATAGGTATTGATCATTTGTGGCTAAAATCTGATCAAGGACAGCGAATCATTTGCTCTCGACAATCCTCTGCTTTACCACAAGGCTCAGATCACCGTATGGTGACAACCCAGATCGGTGTGCATATTCCATAGTTAAAGCCCTTAGAATTTGTTGTGTTGCATAAGTTAAACCTGTGCTGAGCTTGTCATAGAATTGACTCTCTCTGACTGTTCTCTGTTATTTGAGCAAGTTCCATGACCTAAACTTTGCTCGCTTCCTATACTGAACTAACGAAGCAGGATTTTTATAACAACAAGAGGCAGCTTGCATGACAAGAACAACCTCATTTGCACTCGTTTTATTACTGATGTGCGCATACTTTGGTTACAACCGTTATTACGTGTATCCGCAGCAGTTGGAAACACAGGCCAAATCCATGTTGATACAAATGGCAAATCGCGAAGAATGGATGGATGTGTTTGAGATGATGAATCGCGTAGAGGCGCACAAAGGGCATTTAGAGCTCGTGGCCGATGTTACGTCTTCTGATGGCAAACGTGCTTACAGTGAAGGCTTTATTACCTATACCGATCATGAAGGTGTCGTCTGTAAACAGGTGGTGTTTAACTTTAAAATCAACTCGTTGAAAAACTACAGTATTTCAGACTTACGAGACTGCTCGTACGGCGAATATTATTAAGGTGAGTTGCTTAGTTAAGTCCGGTAAAACTAAATTTGAATATCCAAACAAAAATAGCCTCATTGTCGAGGCTATTTTTGTTTCTGCAGAAGAGAAAAAATTGGCAAGTTTAATCGAGTGATTTCTTAAACCTCAGTGACGCGACGACCAATCCAAATACGGTAAACCCGAGCAACCAAAGGGTATCTCGCCATAAGTCCATCAGATCCGCCCCTCGCAACACAATGCCTCGAATCATGCGCATAAAGTGAGTGGCGGGCAGGGCTTCTGAAATCCACTGTGCTGCGACTGGCATGCCCTCGTAAGGGAACATAAATCCAGACAGCAGAATCGAAGGCAGAAGAATGAACACCGTCATTTGCATCGCTTGAAGCTGTGTTGTAGCGATGGTGGATATGACCAATCCTAAAGTTAAGCTGGCGGCGATAAACAACAAGGTTCCAAACAGAATTTGGCTGATTGCACCGTTAATCGGCACGCCGAAAATCCAATGTCCCAACCCTAGAATGATAAAAACCTGAATTAAGCCGACAAAGATATACGGCACGATTTTCGCCACCATTAGCTCTATCGAATGGATGGGCGTGGTGATCAATAGCTCCAAATTTCCTCGTTCACGTTCTCGTACAATCGCGGCACTGGTGAACAAAATCATCGTCATGGTGAGAATCACACCGAGTAAGCCGGGTACGATGTTGACGGCAGAACGCCGACTTGGGTTGTAGTAGAGTGCGACTTCGAATGTTTTGCTTGGCGCTGGGCGAATCTCGAAATCAAAATCGGTCAATGGCATGGTTTGCAACGACAATATTGCCGAGCTGATCATGGTATCTGACCCATCCACAATCCATTGCCCAAGCTCTCGACCTTGCATCATGCGTTGTGTGAGATCGCTTGGCAAAATCAGCACTGCGCGCACAATACCATCTTGAATCGCTTGTTCAGCCTCTTGCGCGGTGGCATAGGTTTCTTTGATATCCACCACTTGAGTGACTTTGACGGACTGAGTAATGATCCGCCCGGCGGTACTGCCACTTTGGTCAACAACACCTACCGGAATGTTGCGAATGTCCGTATTGATTGCGAAGCCGAACAGCAAAAGCTGGATAAGCGGGATCATCACCACCATGCCAAATGTGATTCGGTCACGGGAAAGTTGGCGAATCTCTTTGATCATGACGGCTTTCATGCGAGCGATAGGTTTCATCATTGGCGGCCTTTCCCTGTCACGCTGACAAAAACATCTTCTAAGCTTGGGCGAGCGTGATTCATTTCAGCGTTTTGAAGTTCAGGAAACGTCTGCTTTAACCATTCAATCGGCTGCTCGACATGCTGGTGGATAAGGATGCGTAAACGAATCCCCAACTGCGCCGCAGAGCGAACTTCGTCACGTTGAATCAGCTTTTCTTTAAGTTCACGAAGTTTGTCGGCTTTCACCTCAATGATATTAACGCCCATTTGTTCCATTAACCGTTCGGGTTCACCATCGGCACGAATTTCGCCTGATTCCATGATTGCCAGACGGTGGCAGCGCTCTGCTTCGTCCATGTAATGCGTGGTGACCAAAATCGTCGTACCTTGATCGCACAAGTCGAACAACTGCTCCCAAAAATCGCGTCGATTTTCGGGGTCAACAGCGGATGTTGGCTCATCCAAAAATAGCAGTTCGGGTTTGTGCATGGTCGCCGCGGCGAGTGAAAGGCGCTGCTTTTGACCGCCACTCATGCCGCTTACGCGCTGTTTGCGCAATTGATCCAACCCGTAAGTGGTGAGCTGCTCTTCTATCCGCTCTTTCAGCGACTTGCTGCTTAAACCAAAAATTTGCCCAATAAATTCAAGGTTCTCTTGAACGGATAGGTCGTCGTACAACGAGAACTTTTGTGTCATGTAGCCAATTTTGAGCCGCAGTTGTTCGGATTGTTTTGGGATGTCTAACCCAAGCACATCCACACTGCCTTCGCTTGGGCTGAGAAGGCCGGTGAGCACACGAATGGTGGTCGACTTACCGCAACCATTTGGCCCCAAAAATCCGTAAATGCTGCCTTTGGGCACGTTGAGAGTGATGTTATTGATAGCAGTAAAGTCGCCGAACTTTTTGACCACATTTTGAGCTTGAATTGCATACTCGGTCATTGGCTTACTCCACCAAATCTACTTGGGCAGGCACACCTGACGGCAACGTTTTTGCAGACTCAGGTAAATCAACTTCTGCTAGATACATCAATCGTGAACGTTCTTCTTCGGTTAGTGCGAAGTAGGGCGTGAATGAAGGCTCACTAGCCACCCAACGAACGGTGCCTTGTAATGGACTCTCAAGACCATCGACATTCACCGTCACGGTTTTCCCAGGAATAAACCCGATTCGATAATCGGCAGGAACATACACTCGCGCATACGGCACGCGGTTGGCTTGAATCACGGCAACCACACCGTTCACTGGTACGCGTTCGCCAAGATTGTAAGGCAAATTATCGAGCGTACCGTCACGCGTAGCCGTGATGGTGAGTTCTGCCAGTTTTTGCTCTTGCAACGCTACTTCGGCTTTTGCCGCCATTAAAGCGGCTTTAGCTTGTTCGATGTCTTCGAGGCGAGAACCTGCGGTGAGCTTACTGAACTCTTCTTTTGCTGAGTCTAATTCGGCTCTCGCCGAGTCCCTTGCCGCAAGAGCGGAATCTTTTTCGGATTGACTGATGAGCTTTTTACGCACCAGTTCTGCTTTGCGTTGATAGTTTTTCTGCGCTTCGGTGAGCTGCGCTTCCGCTCGGGCTACGCGAGCCGATGCAGCAGCAATGTCTTCTGGGCGTTCACCATTGGTCAATTTAAGCAAATACGCTCCCGCTTTGGCTTGCTCGGCAACGGCGTGTGCAAGAACTGCTTGTTGATTCTTAGTATCGAGCTGAACCAACACTTCCCCTTCACTGACCAAGCTGCCTTCTTTGACTGGAAGGGCTCTAATTATCTCATTAGATGTGGCAGTAAACGTTACGCGGTCACGCTCCAGGGTGCCAAGCGCTTGGTGCGTGTTATCTTTTGAACAGGCGCTTAAAAGGGCAATAACCAATGTGCCAAAAATGATTCGCTTCATAGTGCGGTGCTTCCTTTGGAGAAGTAATGCATGAATAGATAACTTGCGAACGGGAGCGTGTTGATTGAGCCCGCCAACCCGTCGCTAGCCGTCATCCATAACGATTTCTTTTTAGAGCTTAGCATTTTATCTACAAGCGATTCTTTTTAAATAGAGAGGCTTAGCGTTGGAAGAGGGCTATGAAGGCCTCAATTTAAAGAACCTTGACCAAGCTCCGGTTTTTATCGGCAAATGACATTAAAAAAGCCCAGCGATGAGCGCTGGGCTTGAATAGATAAGAATGACGTGAGTGACTATGCAGTTTTGAATTGACCGACGATCTCTTGTAGACCTACCGCCAGCTCACTTAAATCGCGACATGCAATTGCTGTTTGGCGTGAACCTGTCGCCACTTCGCTAGAGAACTGGTTGATGTGTTCCACGTTACGATGCAGCTCTTCTGTTACCGAGCTTTGCTCGCTGCAAGCACTCGCAATTTGAATGCTCATTTCAGCAATGTTATCTGCGCCTTTTTCGATTTGGTCGATGGTTGCACCGGCTTTTTGTGCTTGCTCAACGCACTCTTGAATCAAATCGCTGCTGTTATTTGTTGCTGAAACGGCACTCTTCGAACAATTTTGCAGTTTAGAGATGATCGTGATGATCTCTTCGGTTGAAGCTTGAGTTCGGCTTGCTAGCGTTCTCACTTCATCCGCTACGACGGCAAAACCACGGCCTTGTTCACCAGCGCGCGCAGCTTCAATGGCAGCGTTAAGCGCAAGCAAGTTGGTTTGTTCCGCGATGTCTTGGATAACGTCAACCACAACACTGATGTTAGACGCATCTTGTTCCAGTTCTGTCACCATGTTGCCAACTGATTGAATCGCCAATGACGCTTCGTGGATTTGGTTAATACATTCTTGAACGACACCGTGGCCTTCTTTCGCATCGTGAGAAGCACTGTTTGCAGTTTCTGACGCCGCTTCGGTGTTGTTGGCGACTTCATTTACTGTCGCTTGCATCTCGTTCATTGCTGTTGCGATAAGGTTTAGCTGAACTTGTTGTTCATCCATGCCGGTTGAAGTCTGTTCGGAAATCGTGCTCACTTCTTCAATGGCGGTGCCTACTTGAGCTGTGGTTGACGAGATACTGTCGACCAAAGTAAGCAACTTCGCTTGCATATCAACGCAGGCATCTGCCAAGGTGCCAAGCTCATCATGACCAATTTTGTTACGTGGAAGCTGGTAAGTTAGGTCGCCCGACGCGATTTTCGACGCCATGTTTACCACGTAATTTAGTGGTGTGCAGATCTGTTTGGTTAGTAATAGGCCTAGCGTAAAACTCAGTGCCAATAGCGCGACGATAGCAATAATGCTGTAGGTGATTGCGCTGCGCACTGCTTCATGAGCGCTAGCAATATCTTCTTGTACGTAGGTTTGGTTTAGTTCCACTAAATCACGAATCGCATCGGATAATTGTGTGAATGTAGAAAATCCGTTTAACAATGTTTCATTTGCTTCGTCGATTTTATTATTCAATAGCAACTTCGCGTATTCATTGTTAAACGCACTGTATTTAACCCAAGCACTTTTTACTTTATTGAAAGCGTCTCGGTCGCGTTGATCCCACAGTCCTTTCTCATATTGGTCTAGATATTTATCAATTTTCTGTTCAGATTTTTCTAATCCGGCTACCCATTCCATGAATTGAGGGTGATTCACATTGGTTAATAAAGAGAATTCATCCTTTCTTAAAATTCCGAGTTCAATTTCGGTATTTTTTACGAGCAATACGCTAGGTACGGTGGTTTCAGAAAATACGGTAAGCTTTCCTTCTATCATCTTGATTTCAGATGTAAAGAAAACGGAGAGAGCGATAACAGATAACGAAATGATCAAAATCATCGCACTGATTTTATACTTGATACTTAAATTAGAAAGTTTCATAGACTCACTGATAATGGGGTTTTGAAAGGCTCGGAGTCTATTACTGAGATTTGAAATATAGTGTGATTAATGTCTCAAATAAATTTATCGTGAATAAAATTAAGTCGTAATCTAAATGTTCATAATTAAAATAAATCCTTGTTATTTATAAAATTAATTATAATTTTATAAATAAATGGAAATTAATAATGTGTTTCAATTTAGTGTTTATAGGAAAATTAACTGTTACATGATTATTATTTATTTTATCCCGATTTTTGTTTCTTATTATAGCGTTTGCTAATGAAACTTAGATCTTGAACATAAAATACATTCTTCGTCTTTAATATAACACTTGAAAGTAACCGTAAGTCGAGGCTTTCATACTCAAGGCTGACATACTGTTTAAAACGCTAAACCACTTTAACTGCAAACGGCGATGTCGTTGCGGTTTTAAATGAGCAATTGCTTCACATTTTAAGTGGCTGAGTCGTAAAATGGATTGCGGTCTGCCATGACAATAGGCAAGGTGTTGAATAATACGAATCACTCATATAAGGCCATCCATGACAACAACTGGTCACGTGCATTTTTATATTGGCACTTACACCAACCCACCGAGCACGGGCATTGCGCGTCTATCGCTGAACACTGAAACGGGTGAACTGACTCGGCTTGACGATGTTGTAGTTCAACGTAATCCGTCCTATCTCACGACTACCGAACACGGGCTGTATACGTTTAGCGAAATAGATAGAAATGAAGGTGCAGAGCTCGCGTTTTTTCGCGGTAGTGAATCCGTCTCTTTGCCGATTAATGGCGATTATCCGTGTCATTTGGATATCAAAGAACCGTTTTTGGCGGTTGCTAATTATGGCTCTGGAAATGTTAGCGTATTTCAATTGGAGCGCGATGGTAAACCGCTTGGTTTATTGGCGGATTTATACGTTGATGGATGCGGGCCGAATTTAGAGCGCCAAACTTCTCCTCACGCTCATCAAGTCACGTTTTTAAAGCACAGTCATCAATTGGTTGTCGTAGACTTAGGCAGCGATAGCGTCCTTATTTATGATTACGATGCCCAGCCGCCGGATTTTTCACTGTCGCAAGTGATTCATTTGCCCGCAGGTTCGGGACCGCGCCATCTGGTGTTTAACCAACAAGAGTCGACAGCGTATGTGGTTTGCGAACTGTCAGAAACCTTGATTGTTCTGGTTAAGCACCAAGATAAATGGCTTATCTCGAATCAAACAGAATTGTTAGAAGGGGAAGAGAATCAGCAAGCGGCGGCGGCGATTCGTCTGTCGCAAGATGAAACGTTTTTGTATGTCTCTTGCCGAGCTCAGAACAAAATCAGTGTGTTTGATGTGTCTGGCGATACGCCGAAGAGGCGAGCAGCCATTCACTGTGAAGGGGTTTTTCCACGAGATTTTGTGTTGTCTTGTGATCAAAAGTGGTTGTTGGTTGCCAATCAACATTCCAACAATGTGGTGAGCTTTCGTCGCAATCCTCAAACAGGGGAAATTACTGCAACGGGTTATGACTGTGAGATAGGCTCTCCAGTGTGTATTGTCGAACAACCTTTGTAACGATTAACGCTGAAACAACAGGAAATAGAAAAGCCTAGCGGGCGGCTAGGCTTTCAGGATAAAAACAGTTAACGCCAATCTTCAACGTACAGTTAGACGTAAATTTTGCCTTTCATATACAACACACCATCACCAGATACATTGACGCAATCCTCCTTGACTTCGCAGTACAGAACGCCACCACGCGCTGATGCTTGATACGCCACTAAAGATGCTTTGCCGAGCTCTTGCGCCCAATATGGTGCTAAGCCTGCGTGGATTGATCCTGTGACAGGGTCTTCATCTCCGCCGTTCGCTGGCCAAAAGTAGCGAGATACAAAGTCGTATTGACTGCCTTTTGATGTGACGACTACATCGTAAGGGGCGAGTTGTTTCAGTTGGTCGGATCGATATTGAACATCAAAAACGGTTTGTTCATCTTCCACGATAACGAAGTAAGCTTGTGGGCTAAGCAGTACGTGTGTGACTTCGCAGTTTAATCCCTCAATTAATTGCGTAGGAATGGCGTTGACGGGCTGTGGCATTCTTGTCGGAAATGTCATTTCAATCTTGCCAAGTGCGTTCTTAATTACGGTTAAGGTGCCCACTTTTAATGTATGAAACTCAATACTTCCTGTAACGCCGAGTTGGTCGAACAACACCATGGAAGCAGCAAGCGTTGCGTGTCCACAAAAGTCGATTTCTGTGAGTGGCGAAAACCAGCGTACTTCATATTGATTCGTACCAATCGCTTTAACAAACGCGGTTTCAGAGAGGTTGTTTTCCGCTGCAATGTTTTGCATTAGATCTGGTTCTAACCACTCTTGCAAGGGTACAACTGCGGCTGAGTTGCCTTTAAATTGCGTGTCTGTAAATGCGTCAATGACGAAGATATCCAGTTCCATTTTGTCTTCCTTGTTCTATGAGCGGTTAGTTAGCATAAACCAGATGCAACTCAGAAAATAAGAAATTTATGTTAGAATCTTAAAGTTTCAAAATAGAAGATGATTTTATGTTTCATGATACTTATTGGTGTGCCCTGGCTTGGGTTGATGAATAGACTTGAATTGAACTCATTGAAAGGAAGAAACACATGAAAGCGATTCACAAGTCTGTTTTGGCCCTTAGCGTTTTGGTTATCGGCTCTGCCCATGCTTTTGAACTAACGAGCAAAGATATTCAAGAAGGTCATCCAATGGCGAAGACATTTGAATATTCAGGTTGGGGATGTGATGGTGCGAACCAGTCTCCACAACTGATGTGGAAAGACGTTCCAAAGGGTACAAAAAGTTTTGCGATTACCGCGTACGATCCTGATGCACCAACAGGCAGTGGTTTTTGGCATTGGATAGCGTTTGATATTCCCGCCTCAGTTAACGAGCTGCCTCGTGGCGTTGATATCAGTAAGCTCGGCGGTAAGGAGTCTCGTATCGATTACGGTACTACTGGTTTTGGCGGCGCATGTCCGCCAGAAAAAGATGGTATGCACCGCTACCAGTTTACCGTTTGGGCGCTGCCGAGTGATAAGTTGAAGTTGGATGAGAACACGCCAGCGGCGGTTGTAGGATTTACGTTGAATAGTGTCGCATTGGACAAAGCGAAGTTAACCGCGACTTACACACGATAATTAAATACTTAAGGGGAGAAGATGGGGCATCAATATCAAGTGACGCTGTTTCGTGCGGAGCAGCAGCAAAAGCTGCGTAACGTCAGGATTCACTCCCCGAGTATTATCCAGATCATTAAAGGGAGTAAGCGTCTGTTTTGGAAAGACGAAGCGTTTGATATTCTTCATCCTAACATCATGCTTTGTGAAGCAAACGCTTCGCTGAATTTTGAAAACCTTCCTCAACAAGGGCGTTTTCTCTCACGAATGTTCAGTTTTCACTGTGTACCTAGCGATGAAATGTTAGAGCTGAGTATGAGTAATGCATTGGGAAATTATGTCCCAGCGGTGGAGACAGACAAAGCACTGCAAGCGACATTAAATGCCTTGTTTTCTTTTGAACGGGAAAGTTTAAGTGAAGCGACGCAACGTTATTGGATGATGGGGTTGTATCAGCAGTTAGCAGAACGAGGACTATTGCATCGGCTTTTCTCGAGTTCCAATACCTCGTTCAGTCAGAAACTCAGCCGCTATCTGTCACGCTCTCCGGGCGATGACCACCCTTTGGAATTTGTTGCTGAGCGCTTTGCTATGAGCCGAGCAACGTTGATACGCAAACTCAAGCAAGAGGGCACTCAGTATCGGGAGGTGCTGGCAGAAGTGCGCTTAAATCACGCACTCTACCTGATGCAAAATGGTTCATACAACGTTGCGTTACTCGCGCAGTTGTGTGGCTATCAATCGGAAGGCCGTTTTAGCCAACGATTTAAAGGCAAGTTTGGTTTAACGCCCAGTGAGTACATAAAAACTGTCGTCAGTTAGTACTTAATATTGCTGTTTGGCTCGATCTTTATGTTTCCAATTTTAGCTCTGGTATTTGGTTTTCATCCTCAGTGCGACGTTAACCAAAGCAATCAGAACGGGAACCTCGATTAGCGGACCAATCACGCCAGCGAATGCTTGATCGGAGTTCAGGCCAAATACAGCAATGGAAACCGCGATCGCCAGCTCGAAGTTGTTGCCCGTCGCCGTAAAAGCGATGGAGGCATTTTTATCGTAGGGGATGCCCATTCTCTTCCCGATAAAGAAGCTGGTAAAAAACATCAATACGAAGTAGATCGCTAGTGGGACTGCCACGCGGAACACATCCATTGGTAGCTGTAAAATCATCTCTCCTTTGAGGCTGAACATCAGCACGATGGTGGCGAGCAAAGCGATCAAAGTAATGGGTGAAATTCGAGGAATAAACACATCGTTGTACCACTTCTCACCCTTTGCAGCGACTAACCATTTACGACTGAGAAAACCAGCGAGGAACGGAATACCTAAGTAAATCAATACGCTTTCCGCAATGTCTCCCATGGAAATATCAACCACAAAACCTTCATAGCCAAAGAGCGGTGGAAGTACGGTGATGAATAGCCAAGCCATAATGCTGTAAGTTAGAATTTGAAATGCGCTATTTAATGCCACCAAGGCCGCGCCATATTCTTTGTTGCCGCCGCCAATATCATTCCACACTAAAACCATAGCGATGCAGCGTGCAAGGCCAATCAAAATAATACCGACCATGTAACCTGGATGATCACCAAGAAAGGTTAAAGCAAGAACGAACATGAGGATTGGGCCGATGATCCAGTTCATAACGAGAGACAGCGTGATGGCTTTTTTATCTCTCGTTACCGTTCCCAATAGACCGTAGTTCACCTTGGCGAGTGGTGGGTACATCATCAAAATCAAACCAATGGCGAGTGGTACGTTCGTACTACCAACTGACATTGCTTCGTTCCATTCTGCTACTTGCGGGTAGGCTGCGCCTATCCCCACGCCGATGGCCATTGCGACAAAGATCCAGACCGTTAAGTAGCGGTCAAGAAAGCTCATTTTTTCGCTGGCACTATTTAAAACTTCAGTCGTCATAGTGGTCTCTATTCGTTTATCGTCGAAAGGCGATATATAAGGTTATAGTTTATCTTTGCGCGCATGGAAAGCGCGCAACGTGTCTTAGCTAAATAAACCGGAAAATTGAGCGTTAAACGCGTTCAGTTTTTCACGTTGAATACGGTAACAAACCTTTGGCGGGTTAGGCTCTGCACTGATAAACCCTGCCTGTTTTAGAATACGTAAGTGTTCTGATACGGTCGATTGCGCTAAACCTAACTCAGAGACTAAATCGCTATTTAAGCAGCCGCCCATGGTGTCTAAAGTGTGAAGAATATGCAGAATGCGTAAGCGAGCAGGATGAGACAGCGCTTTCGCTTGAGCGGCGAGTGCTTGCTCTTTATCCAGTTGTTTTTGTGTGGCTTCAAAAGCAATTTCGCATGTTTTGCTGCATTTGTTGCTCATGAGCAGACCTTTATAGTTAATCGTCGAATTACGATTAAGTGTACGTGTGCTTTTTCTAAGGCGCAACTGCTGGCAGTAAAAAAGCAGAACTTAAAGATACGACGAATAGGGGGTGTGGTATCAGGAGCTAAGTTCTGCTTGGGGGTTAGGTCATGAGCAATTCTCTATATTTCCTGCTCGCTAAATTAGTATGGTGAAAAAAGGGGAGGCGAAAAAGAGAGTAGATTTCTTCGCTTTATTCCTGATAAAACCGAATTGGTGGGGTTTTCCTACAATATAGGCACGAAATGTTAGTAAAAGGGGAACAAAGTGTTTGGAAGTTTTCTTATTTTATTGCCGCCAAGTTCAGTAAAATACGCCTATTGAATGGCCTCCTAGAGTTAAGGTGCGTGCGGTGTCTGATCTCAACTTATTTCGTTATTACCAACGCTTGCTCTCTTTTGGTGTTGGTAATGAAGCAAAAACCACGCTGCAAGAAATCGCCGATTTGTTGTTTACTTCGCCTCGTCATGCGCGCAGTTTGCTGGCGCAGATGCAAGAGATAGCGTGGTTAAGTTGGCGACCAAAACCGGGACGGAACCAGCGTTCAACATTGTTGTTAAACGTTGAACTCAGCGCGCTAAAAGAAAGCCTTGCACTAGAGCGAATCAAGCTTGGTAAGTACGAGAAAGCGCTGTCGATTCTGGATGAAGATGAAGCTGCATTTGGGCGACTCCTCAAAACAACGTCGGGCGCATCGGTAAAAGAGGGGCGGCTCAATATTCAGCTGACCTACAAACGCATGTTCGAGCGTGTGGTTCCGCATCAACTGCAGCGAAGTAGTGAACGTTTTTTGCTTCGCCAAATTTATTGTTGTTTGGTTTCGAGCGATTACAACGGACAGGTGCAGCCAGAGTTGGCTCATCATTGGCGTTATGATGACCGCTTGTACGAATGGACATTTTATCTTCGTCCGGGTCTGACTTTTCATAATGGCAATCCAATTGATGCTGAAACGGTTGTCAGTTTGTTCGCCAAATTAAGCTCTTTGGAATACTACGAAAAAGAGCTGGCGCATGTTGCCAACATTACGGCACTTAATCCGTTGAAGGTTGTTTTTAAGCTTAACCGACCTGACTTGGGTTTTGCTGGACTTATTTCTGGCGTGAAATATGGCATTCAGCCCGTGAGTCAGGTGAACGTTGCGAACAACAAGTTGGTGGTGGGGAGTGGTCCATTTTCCGTCGTTGAGCACAGTGAAAACCGTTTGAAACTGCAAGCGTTTGATGGCTATTACGCGTGTCGAGTATTAACGGATTTTGTGACGATATGGATCGTCAACGATGAACAGATGGAAAATCCATCGCTTGCCGCAAACACATTGCAACCAGAACCTGATTCTGCTGATGACATGTGCAGCCACTATATGTCGACGCCAAACAGTGAAGTATCACCAGCGAGTAAACGCAGTCGAACGGAAGACGGTTGTTTGTTCGCACTGTTTAACTATCACGCGAAGCACGCTTTGTCTCAGGCTCAGCGCCGATACATCAGTGAATTGATTCAACCTGAACAGCTAGCTGAAGTGATGCGTAATGAAAACATTATATTTGGGAGCATACCTGCTTATAACTTATTACCTAACTGGAAACCGGTGTTGCGTCCATTTGGAGAAGCGGTCAAGTTGCCAAAGCTGATCACCATCGCAGGGTACAATTACACGGCACTACGCCGGTGCGCGCGAGCGATTTCTTCGCGTCTAAAACATGCGGGCAGCCGAGTCGAGATCGTTATGTACTCCTACCGTGAACTGAGCGAGAAAGCCAAAAACGGCACGCTTGATGAGACTCTGGTTGTCACCAATATTAACTTGGACGATAACCGTCATGCGTCTGCGTTTAGCAACTTCTTTAGCAATGCCGTGCTTTACCACACCTTGGGGGCGAAAAATGCGGCGTGGTTGGATGCTCAAATGGAAAATGTCCGCGCATTTTCACCGCTTGAAGATTACCTGAGCGCGTTAGAGCCGATTGCGTCCACATTGATTAGCGAATATTGGATTGCACCGATGTTTCACCATACTCAGACGCTACGTTTTCAAGGGGTCTTGGAAGATGTCGCACTCACAAACTGGGGATGGCCAGACATACGATCCGTTTGGTCTGCGGACTGATCAAAACCGCCTGAATGGCGGTTTTTTGTGTCTGCAAGTTGGTGAAAGCCAGTGACGTTTTTATTTTTTCTAGCCAACAAGTGTGAGGTTTGTCTACGTTTTAGCGTGAGCTATCAATAAATGGCCCGAAATGAACTTTGAAACTAATCACGAATTATATCGAGTCAATAGGTCTAATGTGATCTGATTTAAATAATGTAACTTTAAGAATATTTTCGAGAAGGTGATTGTATTCAAAATTCGTCTATTGACTTGTTGCTCAAATAAAATTTGTAGATTTTTTACGTGTGGGATTTTTGAGCTCTGTCCATTTAAACAAATTGACAGGCTTTAAAGTGTGACTCGAAGCACAAAAGTAGCGCGGTTGCGCGGTTGGGACTCTGTTATTGATAATTAACCCATCAGATGACGAACTGTTGATAGGGTTAAATATGTTGTACGAGTTAATCGACCACGAACTAGTAGATGTAATTAATGATCGCGCTTACCAATGGCAAGATGCGGTTAAAAAGACAACGCAATACCTAGAAAATAAAGGTTACGTCTCCCAGCATTATGCTGATGCAATCATCCGTTCAACGGAAGAAAACGGTCCTTACTATGTGTTATGCCCTGGATTGGCTATGCCTCATGCCCGACCTGAAACTGGTGTTTTAAAAACAGGCTTAGGCATTCATATTTTCCCTTCACCAGTTGATTTTGGTTCGGACCTTGGTCCTGCCAATATTCTTATTACCTTAGCTGCGAAAGACTCTGATACCCACATTGAGGTGATTCAAGCGTTGAGCGAGATGTTTGTGGATGAAGAGAACATTGCAAAACTGGCACAAGCTTCTTCCAAAGAACAAGTGCTGGACATAATAAAAGCATACTAAAAGGAACATAACGTGAAAGCAAACATGCGAGCCAATGTGCAAGCCTTCGGGGGTCATTTGACCGCCATGGTGCTGCCAAATATCGGAGCCTTTATCGCTTGGGGCTTTATTACTGCACTCTTTATTCCTACGGGCTGGATGCCAAACGAAGCCTTTGGCGAACTCGTGGGGCCAATGATCACCTACTTGCTGCCACTTTTGATTGGTTACACCGGTGGTCAGATTGTTGGTGAAAAACGCGGCGCGGTAGCGGGGGCTATCGGTACGATGGGCGTGATTGTCGGGGCTGATATACCGATGTTTGTTGGCGCAATGATCATGGGCCCACTGAGTGCTTGGGTTGTGGTGCAAGTGGATAAACGTATTCAACACCGCATCCCTTCTGGTTTTGAGATGGTGGTCAACAACTTCTCGTTGGGTATCGTCGGTATGTTGTTGTGTTTGTTCGCCTACGAGATTGTTGGCCCTTCAGTCACCGCAGCAAACTTGTTTGTGAAATCAGGCATCGAAGCGTTGGTTGCGACGGGTTTCCTGCCTCTGTTAGCGATCATTAACGAACCAGCAAAAGTGTTGTTCCTGAACAACGCCATTGACCAAGGTATTTATTACCCACTAGGCCTGCAAGCGGCCGCAGAAACGGGCAAGTCCATTTTCTTTATGGTGGCGTCTAACCCAGGCCCAGGTCTTGGTATGCTGCTGGCTTACGCAAAGTTTGGTCAGGGTTTATCTAAACGCTCTGCGCCAAGTGCCATCATCATTCACTTCTTTGGTGGCATTCATGAGCTGTACTTCCCATATGTACTCATGAAACCAATCATGATTGTGGCAATGATTGCTGGTGCGGCGACAGGCATCGCAACCTTCAACCTATTTGATGCCGGTTTGGTCGCGGGTCCAAGTCCAGGCTCTATCTTCTCTTACCTTGCTCTTACTCCGAAAGGTAGCTTCATCGCGACCATCGCAGGTGTGACAAGTGCAACGATTGTCTCTTTCTTGGTAGCAAGTGCGATTCTGAAGGTGAGCAAATCAGAAGAAAAAGAAAGCGAGTTTGAGAAGTCAGTTTCTGACATGAAAGAGATGAAAGCGGAAGGCGCAGTTAAGCCAGTTGCAGCTGCTACGACGCAAGAACTAAGCAAACCAATTTCATTCGTCGCATTCGCTTGTGATGCAGGTATGGGCTCTAGTGCAATGGGCGCTTCGACCTTCAAACGCAAGCTAGTACAAGCTGGGATAGAGATTGAAGTGAAGAACTTTGCCATCGAGAAAGTCCCGAGTGAAGCCGACATCGTCGTGACGCACGAGAGCTTAGAAAGCCGCGCAGTCAACGCGACAGGTTTACCAGTCGTAACGATCAAGAACTTCCTCAACGACCCAGCGCTTGACGAGCTGATGGACAAGATTAAGCAACAAGCGGTCGCGACTGAGCAACCAGCCTAACAATGCAGTTTGGGGCGGCAGGTATCGCCCCATTTAGGAGATAAATCATGGTACAAACAACGGCAGCGGTTATCTGTGGTGAGAAAAACGTTCAACTAAGAACTTTTGATTTGCCAAGCATTTCAGCCGATGAACTTCTGGTTAAAAACATTTCAAACAGCATTTGTCTATCCACTTACAAAGCAGCATTGTTAGGTAGCAAACACAAACGCGTTCCTGAAAACATTGACGAAGTGCCAGTAATGACAGGTCATGAATACGCAGGTGTGATTGTTGAAGTCGGTGAGAATCTAAAAGACCGATTCAAAGCTGGCGATTACTTTGTTCTGCAACCTGCCATGGGCTTGCCAACAGGCTACTCGGCGGGCTACAGTTATGAGACATTTGGCGGCAACGCGACGTATTCCATTATTCCTAAAATCGCTATCGACCTAGGCTGCGTGCTGCCTTACCACGGCGATTACTTTGCTGATGCGTCGCTGGCTGAGCCAATGTCTTGCATTATCGGTGCGTACCATGCGAGCTACCACACCACGCAATACGTGTACGAGCACGATATGGGCATCAAAGAGGGCGGAGCATTAGCGCTACTTGCGTGTGCTGGCCCAATGGGCATTGGTGCGATTGACTATGCGATCAACGGCCCTGTAAAGCCAAAACTGATCGTGGTGACGGACATCGACGCCGCGCGTTTAGACCGAGCTGAAAGCCTCATTCCCGTTGCAAAAGCCAAAGAGCAGGGCGTTGAACTGCACTATGTGAATACCGCTCAAATCGACGATCCGGTCGCGTATCTTAAAGCACTCAACGGTGGCAAAGGCTACGACGATGTAATGGTCTACGCGGCTGTTGCTCAAGTGCTAGAACAAGCCGATGAGCTGTTGGGTAACGATGGCTGCCTAAACTTCTTCGCAGGCCCAACCGATAAGAATTTCAAAGTGCCGTTTAACTTCTACAACGTGCATTACGAATCAACCCATATTGTAGGGACGTCCGGTGGTTCAAAGGGTGACATGGTGGAATCTATTGAGCTTTCCTCACAAGGCAAGATCAACCCGTCTTTCATGATCACCCATGTTGGTGGCTTACAAGCTGCACCCCATACGATTCTGAATCAGTTGGATATTCCGGGCGGTAAGAAGTTGATTTACCCACATATTGACCTGCCATTGACCGCGATTGATGACTTTTTATCGCTGGCAGACCAAGACCCGTTCTTCGCCGAATTAGACGCAATTTTGAACGCGAATAACTATGTGTGGAACGCACATGCAGAAAAAGCGTTACTTGAGTTTTATGACGTGAGCTTAACGGTTTAGTTGCAACGAATTTGTGTGGTAGCCTTTGCGCTGCCACATAATGGAGAGGTCATAATACGTTGTCACGTGAAGACGAATTACTGGAGAAACTGGACGAGTGCGAAAATGCGACTGCGTTTCTTCAGGTTTCTAACAAAATAATTAACCTCAAGTTAAAAGCATTACTTCCGAGTGTGTTCGTCCAAGACGATCTCGTGAAGGAGTATGCTGTGGATCCTTTATTGAAAGAAGATGGTCCTTTGGTGACGACCGATGTGGTATCGAAGCTGATGTTTGCGATGGGCAAAATCTCTTTGGAAACTTACGCCGATATCGGATTGTACGATCAGGTCTTGGAGTACGTGGTTAGCCAACCGGAGAAAGTCGAATTTGCGGATGACGTGATTTACGACTTCATCAAAAACCAAGCGGTACTCTCTTCTCAGCAAGACAGCTTTTATCTTGAGTCGATCAATCAGCTTAAGTTCTCTTCGTTTGAGTCCTTTTCGCAAATGAGATACGAATCTCTCATCAAAACAGTGTTGAAGCTGTCATGTGAAATGTTGATAGAAAGAATCGAAGGGGAGATCAATCAATAAGGGTTCACCATGAAAGTGAATTTAAACGTCAGTGGTTTTGAAACCGAAGCTACCTTTCCTGATGCCGACGTAAAGCGAATCCATCAACCTCTTATCGAAAAATTTACCCGTCTTTATCATGAGAAGCAGGAACGTATTGTGGTGTTCTTGTGCGCGCCTCCGGGTAGTGGCAAGTCAACCCTTGCTGCGTTCTGGGAATATCTCTCTGAACATGATGAAAGCCAAGAGCCTTTACAAGTGCTGCCGTTTGATGGTTTCCACTATCCAAATGAGATCCTCGACAACAATACGATTGAACGAGATGGCGAGCTCGTGCCTCTGCGCAGTATTAAGGGGTCCTATCAAACATTTAATCTGACGGAGCTTATCGACAAGCTCAAACAGCTCAAAATGAAAGATACAAAATGGCCATACTACGACCGCAATTTGCATGATCCAGTCGACGACGCCATTTTGGTAAATCGGAATGTGGTTGTCGTTGAGGGGAATTGGTTACTGCTTAATGAACCGGTGTGGAATGAACTGCATCGTTTGGCCGATTTTACCGTCTTTGTAGATACACAGCCTGAGTTTCTACAAGAGCGTTTAGTCAATCGTAAGACTCGTGGTGGTACAGAGCCAGAAGCTGCATTGGAGTTTTATTTGAACTCAGATGCCGTAAATGTAGATAAGGTTTTAAATCACTCAATTCCAGCGGATCTCACGCTGTTTCTCAATCAAAACGGTTCGTTCGAAATTCGATAATTCGTCCACAATTTAGGAGGTCACCATGGATATCGTCGTTGATAGCCACACCCATACTATTGCCAGTGGACATGCCTACAGCACCATTTTAGAGAACGCATTGGCAGCCAAGAATAAGGGGCTAAAACTTCTTTGTACCACCGATCATGCTCCCGAAATGCCAGGAGCCCCTCACTACTGGCATTTCAATAATCAAAGAATTTTGCCCCGCTTTTTACACGATGTAGGTATTCTCCGTGGTGTCGAAGCCAACACGCTGAATGTGAAAGGGGAGATAGACTTACCATCGTCTTCTGACCAACATCTTGACTGGGTGATTGCGAGTTTCCATGAACCCGTATTCAAGCCCGCAACCGAAGCTGAGCATACTGCCGCTCTGATAAATGCGATTAAAAGCGGCAGAGTGGATGTTCTCGGTCACTTAGGTAACCCAAATTACCCATTCGATATGGAACAGGTGCTGCGCTGTGCTAAAGAGCACAATGTTGCGGTTGAAGTTAACAATACATCTTTGACAGGCAAAAGCCGTAAGGGCAGTGATTCTCGTTGTGATCGAATTGTCGAGCTGGGCAAAGAGATTGGCGTTTACTTCAGTACCGGGTCTGATGCGCACTTCTGTGAAGAGATCTCCAAGTTAGATTTGGCGATTGCTTTGCTGAAAAAACACGGTGTGGAAGAAGAGAAGATACTCACTACGTCGACGAGCCGATTCTTGAACTTCTTATTGCTGAGGGGTAAGGCGAGGATTCCAGAGTTTAAGGATTTTTACTAAGTAAAATCCCAAACACATTAAACGAAGTATTTTCTTATACAGCCCTAAAACCCGCCAAGCTGCGGGTTTTATTCGTTTTGGGGAGGCGTAGAACAGACAACGCGAATGTCATTTAAAGCGTGAAAAGAAGAATCAATGAAAAAGGGAACGAAGGCCATAATTCGAGAATATTATAGGACGAGCGGGAATTTTATTGTTCTTAATCAGTCATAAGGTTATGAGCCGCTTTTTGTGTTCCGCTGTTCAATAACGAGCGATAACAGGCGAACAAGTAGGGACTGAGCTTCAGGAGACAGCAAGCGTGCAACGGCAATTAGATCATCCGCTGTTACGTGTTGAACGTCTCTTATATCCAATGCGATGTCGAGATCGGTCAAATGCAGAGAGCGCAGTATGGAGCGATATTGGGAAAGTTTCAGGTCGGATTCTCCACGCTCTATCCGTTGATACGTTTTCACGCTCATCCCTGCGATGTTTGCCATTTGTTCACGGGAGAGGCCACTCGCTTTTCTTCTCGCAATCAGTGCTTCAATAATAGGGTCGACCTGCATGTGCTCTCCTGAAAGGACAGTTTTGACCTAAATAAAGCAAGAAGTGGACCAGTTTAACCATCTCATATTTACCTGTTTTGCAATCAGTATAAGAATAGCTATCTAATAAAAATGTACATATTTTAGTCAGTTATAAACTCAATGGAAAAGTATCAATCATACAAATCAATCGAGACAAAATCTTCAATTCGCAAAATGCAACGCATTTTAGATCAATTATTTAGCGAGCTTAATGAGCAGCATCGTGTCACTAAAGAAAATGTTGTCGCTCTGACTCGACAGTCTCAACAGAGGTTGATGAACTACAAAGAGCTTTATCTTCATAAAGAATCGATAGGTGAGGTAGAGTTGCAGATTGCGTATGAAAATATGAGTGTGACTGAGAAGCAGGTCGCGGATATGGGCGTTTCAGCATTAACTTATATCATCGGAGCGTTAGATAAAGCGTATTAATAGAATGGGCAAGCTAGCTTAGATTTAGACAGTTTGGATAACACCAAAAAGAAAGGATGCAAATGCTGGGGAACCACACCCAGCATTCGGACACTCATTTACCTATAGTTTCGAACCGTAGATCAGTGTTTAGAGGTATGTGAACCGAACAGTGTCGGTACGCAGCGAATAATAGCGATATTGTCCGATCTAGGCTACGCCCCTGGAATCTAACACCTTTACTTGAACTGTAAATTAATTTGTACACCCATCCAAAATTGAGCGGTTGAGCACGTTCTTACTCTCATTAGGCGATAAAAGACTGATTAGTGATGAAAATAACAACACATCTTAGGTGAATGAGGAGAGTTGTTAAAATATATCGCTATAAGATTGACCTTTTGCTTTTCAATCGTCCTGCTTATGCCTTACAATCTTTTCGAACCAAATCCATTCACAACGAATGGGGTTGATGAATTAAGATGAACAATTTTGCTTCGAACCCAAAGTTGTGCGCATTTCATCAACGATGACATCGCCCAAAACGACTCTCAAGAGTTCATGTGCAATTGAATTAACCACCTTTTGCTGCATGTTTTCTTAGCCATATAGGGTTCTTGTAACCAAATTTTGGTTGAGTAGAGTGTTTTGTTGGGTGTGCTTTGGATGTAGCACAACTGGCGAGAAATAAACGGATTGAATTTAGAGGTATTAACCGTGAACCTAAAACTTGTCGGCAGCTCCCTGATCGTTGCAGGTACTGCTCTTGGCGCTGGTATGCTTGCTATACCAATGGTGCTTGCTCAATTTGGCCTCCTCTGGGGCACTCTTCTTATGTTATTCATCTGGGCTGGGACGACTTACGCTGCGCTGCTCCTTCTTGAGGCCAGTTGCAAAGTAGGCGGCGGCGTGAGCATGAATGCAATTGCTCGCGAAACGCTAGGTAAAGGTGGCCAGTTGGTAACCAACAGCTTGCTTTACGCCCTGTTAGTTTGTCTATTGATGGCTTATATCATTGGTGCGGGTGATCTCGTACAAAAAGTAACAGCCTCAATTGGGCTGCCAACATCTACGATCGCAAGCCAAGTCGGTTTTACTCTTTTAGTCGGTATCATTGTTTCGGCAGGCACAGGGGTTGTAGATAAGCTTAATCGCGGTTTGTTCCTAGGCATGATCGTGGCGCTGATTCTGACACTTTTTGCGCTTGCACCAAGCGTCTCGTTTGAGGGACTTGATGAAGTCGTGAGTGACGATAAGATGGCGCTAATTAAGACAAGCTCGGTGCTTTTCACCAGTTTCGGTTTTATGGTCGTGATCCCATCGCTCGTAACTTACAACAAAGAAGCGAGCAAAACACAACTGCGTAATATGATTATCGTGGGTTCAACTATTCCGCTTGTTTGTTACTTATTATGGTTGTTAGCAGTTGTCGGTAACCTACCACCTCATGAGCTTGTTCAATACTCCAATGTAACAGAGTTAATCTCGGTATTAGGTCAGCAATACGAAGGTTTGGAGTTTATCTTATCCATGTTCACTGGGTTAGCACTGCTAACGTCGTTCTTAGGTGTAGCAATGGCGCTATATGATCAAAATGCAGACCTACTGAAAGCAAGTAAGCCAGTGATTTTTGTTACTACTTTTGTGCTACCACTACTAGGTGCTGTATTTGCGCCAGAACACTTCTTGGCTATTCTTAGCTACGCGGGTATTATTCTTGTGTTTCTCGCGGTCTTTGTCCCATTATCAATGACAATGAAAGTGCGTCGAGTGCCAGTAGAGGATGACAATATTTATGAAGCTGGTGGTGGCGTAATGGGAATGAGCATGATCTTCCTGTTCGGCTGTTTCTTGCTGTTTGCCCAAGCAGTATAAAATCACGCTAGCTTATTTGAAAACTGAGCCGCCCGTTGTGTATAACGGGCGGCTTTTTTGTGTTTATAACCCAAACACAGAAGACTTAAAAAGTTATCAATATCAGTGATACTTTACCTTTCTCTGATAATCACGATAAGCTTTGACCTTGTAGTAAAACTCCTTGGCGAAAGACTGACATGTGCAGTGATTCACCTACCTATTATGTTGCTATTGATATTAATAAGAGGCTCTGTTGTGTCAAAGCAATTATCTTTTGCCATGGTTGGCGTTATATTGTCTTTAGGTGTGTTTAGTACAGAAGTGATGGCTGACCCGAAACATAGGCATGGTCATCGATATGATCACCATCATGAGCATCACCATCATCATAAACGCAAGCACAAGCATAAACATAAGCATAAGTATAAACATCGTGACGTTATTTATGTGGAGTCTCGACGACCAAGACGCAGTTACTACTACCACGACCGAATTCCTCGTAATAGTACCTACATAAAGATTGGAGATTTCACCTATTTAAAAGTGGATGATCGTTTCTATCGTCGCTCCAATGACCGCTATATCCATGTTGAATTCAACTAGAGTGGGAAAGGCAGCATAGCAAGCGTGATAACAGTTTTTAGCCGAGTGGCGACAACACTAAAAACTAGGCGCTCTAAGTCTAGATACCACTGCGATAGAGGTCTAAAAACAAAAACAGCGAGCATTGGCTCGCTGTTTTTGTTTAGGTGAAGACTAGACTGTAAATCGGTTTAATATTTGATCTTGTTTATGCACATCTTCTTGCTGTGCCTGCATAGCATCGTTAGTTCGATTTGCAGATTCGGCGACTTGAGTCGATAGGTCTTTAATATTCACCGTATTGTTGTTGATCTCTTCCGCAACTAAGCTTTGTTCTTCCGCCGCTGAGGCGATTTGTAAGTTCATATCAGAAATACGCTGAATCGCATCACGAATACGTTGTAGCGCGTTGTTTGCCAAGTCTGCTTTTTCTACGGCTTCTACAGCGCTACCCTTGCTTTGATGCATAGCATTTGCCACAGATGATGCGCCAGATTGCAGCTGCTCAATCATAGTACGAATTTCTGTTGTTGATTCTTGAGTTCGTTGCGCCAGTGTACGAACTTCATCAGCAACGACGGCGAAGCCTCGGCCAGATTCTCCCGCACGTGCAGCCTCGATTGCGGCATTCAGCGCGAGTAAGTTCGTTTGGTCCGCAATATCGTTGATGACTTTTAGAATCGTTTCGATGTTGGCGGTTGCCGATTCAAGCACTTGCACTTCTTCGACAGCAAGGTCAATGCTATCGGAAAGCATGTTGATCGTTTGTGTCGATTCACCGACCACAGAAGAGCCCTCAACCGTTGCTTGATCTGCTTCTTTGGCTGCACTTGCTGCGCCTTGCGCATTATTGGCAACTTCAGTCGCGGTAACAGACATTTCGTGCATCGCGGTGGCTAATTGTTCTAGCTCTTGTAGCTGAGTTTGAATAGCACCAGCCGAATCTTTTGCACCCTCAGCGGTGATTTGAGTGCCATTCAAAATTTGATCAGAAATACTCTTCGACTCAATAATTTGCTGTTGCAAGTTTTCCATGAACGTATTGAAGTTTGTAGCAAGCTCTGAGAATTCTTGGTCAGTATCAGTTTCAAGGCGCTGTGTAAGATCGCCTTTCCCTGACGCAACATCTTTAATCGCGTTGTTTAAAGTGTCCAGCGGACGCATGAGCGTGCGAATGAGTAGAGTCAGTGCAATAACAGAAGCAATCACGGCAATGATTGAATAAATAATAGCGCTGTTGCGAAGCTCTCCTACGGCAGAGTAGGCGATAGCTTCATCAATAACTGAACCCACGTACCAGTTCTCGCCCGGGATGTGAGTCAAGTTAACCATATAACGATCGCCATCGATCTCAATGTGTTGCGTTGATTGTGTAAGATCGACCTGTGGTAGGTAGCTACCAACTTTTTCACCGTTGTACTTACTTTGAGGGTGGGCAATGGTTGTCCCATCAGCGGTGACCAAAAATAAGTAACCAGCGTCAAACAGATTAACTTGGTTGACGAGGTCAGAAAGGGTAGTGAGCTCGAGGTCATAAAACATACCAGCTAAGAACTGGCCGTTTTCTTTTACTGGTGTACCAACAGAGATGATGACGTTTTTTGAAGACGCATCGACGTATGGGTCTGTTACGACCAAATCGCCTTTGTTTTTAGCTGCGATGAACCAAGGACGTTGACGCGGATCGTAGTCTGGTCCTGCTTCCCAGCCGTCGTCATTTTCAATCACGAAGCCATTGCTTTCATAACCAAAGCCAATCGCAAGAAAGCTGGCTTTTGGTGTTGGTCGCTCAAGAATGTTCTGAACGTAGTTGTGTGAACTTGGATTAAGTTCGATAACTTCAGTAATAGAACGAGCGAGATCCTTTTTAGCATTCATTTCTGATTGCACGGTATTTCCAACACTGGTCAATATCTCGTTCACACTCGAGTCAATGTGCTCCTGCGTTTGGGAGCGGATCGTCATAACTTGTTGCGTCGACAGTAGTGACACGGTAATTAGCAGCAAAAATGACGAGGCTGTGACAACCTTATGTCTAAATTTCATGAGCTTTCCTCTGATTCTCCCGGTTGGCTTCACTATGCTTTCACCTCTTTTTAAACGAGTGAATTCTGCATCAAGAGAAACCTATTGTGTTTGGTTATCTTTTTTATCGACATCTTTGTCAAAAACATGAGTCTATTTGTTGTCTTTTTTAACCAAATTTAAACAAAACGGTAAGTTATGACAAAAACCGTGAGTTTGATCAGATTTGTGCGCTCTGTTAATGAAAGCGTCATAATGAAAAGAATTGTGTAAAGCATAGTGTTTCAGGTTGGCGTTATTGGTGAGATGAGAGCGACTTAACTGTCGTAAAAGGGGGCGTGATTGGAGCTGTTCGTTGTAAATTATGAGCGTTTGCTAATTAAGTGATCTGAATAGAGCTGTAGATAGAGTTTTAGACATAAAAAAGGCCCCGACAATGCGGAGCCTTTGTTGATTGATGCTTTGATTTTAGAAAATCAGATGAGCAACACCAGCAATCACAGGTAATGTGATTAGCGTACGCAGAATGAAAATAACGAACAGTTCTACAATGTTTACTGGAATTTTGCTGCCTAGTAGTAGGGCGCCAACTTCTGACATGTAGATAAGCTGAGTTACTGACATTGCTGCAATAACAAAACGTGTCATTTCATTATCAATTGATGCCGCTAAAATTGCCGGGATAAACATATCCGCAAAGCCAACAACGATAGTCTGTGATGCGGCGACAGCTTCTGGAATTTGCAGTAGCTCTAGGTATGGAATGAATGGCTGACCTAGAATTTCAAATACAGGAGTGTACTCTGCAATCACTAATGCCACGGTACCCAGACCCATAACCACAGGCAGTACACCAAACACCATGTCGATTGCGTTATGTACGCCTTCTTTAAATACCGACTGAACAGATGTTACCTGACCCGCGCGCTTAAGTGCTAGATCCATACCCCATGAGAATGTGGTGTGGCCTTCTGGTACGGCGTCAGCATCTTTATCTGGGTTGCTGCCATCAATGTAACGATCTTTCTTCAGGCTTAGCGGCGGTAAGCGAGGAATGATAACCGCAGCGACAATACCTGCTAAACAGATTGCGCCGTAGAAAGGTAGGAACAGATGCTCTAACTGTACCTGAGCGATAACCACTAAGCTAAACGTGATCGATACTGCTGAGAACGTTGTCCCGACAACAGCGGCTTCACGCTGAGTATAAAACTTATTTTCGTACTGTTTGCTGGTTAGCAAGATACCAACACTGCCGTCGCCTAACCAAGACGCCATACAGTCAATTGCGCTACGTCCAGGCAGGTTGAATACCGGGCGCATTATTTTACTCAGTAATGCGCCAAACAGCTCAAGAAGACCAAAGTTCAGAAGAAGCGGAAGGAGTAGGCCCGCAAAAATGAACACCGCAAACAAAGTTGGTAGAAGACCGGTAAGAACAAGGCCACCTGTGTTTTCTTCCCAAATCGCTTTTGGACCCACTTGGAAGAATGTCATTAATACGGCTGCACCGCCGATTAAGCGAACAACAAGCCATAGTGGCGATGGATTGAAAAGACCGTTTAAAAATCCATTACGTAAAATCGCTGCAGGCTTGAAAATTTTGCAAAGAACAGAAGCGACTGCCATGAAAGCGATGATACTGGTGACGATAGCGATCAAGGTATCGCCTAATACTGCCGGGATGACTTTTGCCATAACCGCAACAGGGATAGTTAGGCCGCCATGGTATGAGATCGGAGCCATAAAGAGTAGAAGACCGATTAGGGAAGGGATGAAAAACATCCAAAAGTTGCCCTTAGGAGCTTCAGTAGCATTAGTGGTGTTATGCATAGTTGTCTCGTGTTACTACTAGTCAATACTTGCCATTTCCATGACATAAATATTCACTAAACATCCGTATTTAATCACAGTTTTGCGGAGGGTACCCGCAAACTGCATCCATTGCAATACTATTCATTAAATACATCTAGTTATTCAGCCGATTTGTCGGGTAATTGGTCAAATAACGTATAAGTGTATACGAATATGTTGCTTGTGTTAGAAAATTGTAGCACGGAGCGCGGGCAGCGCAGAGAATTATGGGGTGCATTGTGACTGGAATAATAAAACGGTAAACAAATGTGACTTTGATCTAACTAACTTTTTGCCGGAAGCCCTGTTAGCCCTAGTTGTTATAAGGTTTTTTAGCTGCGTTACAACACGATAAAACGTTTATTATGATGTGCAGCGGTGAGATAGTTGAGCTATAACCGATTGAAGCATTCGGCCTCAATCGGTTCGAGATTTTATGCTTTTTGTTGGCGACTAAGCACGTAAAGGTAACTCCAGTAGATCAGAGCCGTAGCGAAAGCCAATATTGCAGGGAAAACGAGCGTATATAATCCATATACCACGAATAGTGCGGCTCCCGCGACACCGCCCAGCAAGAATCCGAAGAAAATGAATAGGAATAGCTTTGCTTTACGTCGATCAAATTGACGACCTCTTAAGCTTTCTCCAATCATAATCCCCAGATCGGTGATGATCCCAGTCATATGTGTGGTTCTGACTACTGCGCCGCTGAATGTAGTGATCATTGCGTTTTGTAATCCACATGCTGCTGACGCTAGATATTGGCCGTACAAATCCCCTTGCACCAAAAAGCCCAAACTGAGTAGGAGCAAGCTCCCTTCTATGCACAGTGCAACACCATATCTTCGCCCTAGTTTTAACGCACTGCTCTCAATAAAAAAGCCGCTAAAGGCAGCACCGATCAAAAAGCTAAATACGATGAAGAGCAGGTGAATGGAGCTATCCACACCTGTTAGCAAGCTGTTCCCTAGCTGAGTTACGGTTCCCGAAAGATGTGTTATCGCTTGATGTTGAAAGCCGAGAAGACCAACGGCATTGACGCAGCCCGCGAGAAGGGCAAGTAGAAACGCGCCATATTCCACCCAACGAGGAAGTCTGGAAATCACAATAAAACCCCACCAAATGTTAGGAGCCGATTATAACGCTCACACCGCGTTACGAAACCCCTTACAGTAAAACTCGGTTGATCATTCTCAAAAAAATCTCATTTATCGAGCTTTTGAGTTGACCGTGATAACGACATAGAGGGGGATTTCCCCTACCTGATGTGTTCCATTGTACATTCGAAACTCACCCATCCATGTTTCCTCTGCTCATAGATGGAAACCGTTGGTTGGTGGAACTCTTTATCAGTAAAAAGACCGACGGGAATGATCATGATTTCAGGAAATGTAGAGACCAATAAGCGCATTGTCGTGCCGCAAGAAGGGCAAAACTCATACTGAACCTCGCTGCCATCATCCCCCATTCGGGTATAGCAGGTGACTTCACCGTTTAAGGTTACGTGCTCTTTATCAAAGCGAGCCTGTACCCCAAACACACTGCCTGTCCGCTTTTGGCATTCAAAACAATGGCAGACAGATGTACGGATGGGTTCTCCCTTACAACGGAGCTCAACTAAACCGCAAGCGCATTCGCATGTATGAATGGTTGTTGTCATCGTGATTACCTATTCTTCCCAATACACCAATGAATTTGGAACACTGAGAGCAGTGTCAGTGGCCAGTTATGAACTCTGGGCTTGAAAATCATTTGGATACAGTCAGTTTAGTTTAATTTTGAAACACTTGAAGGGATGAAATCATTTGGGTATACAATGCTATACTCGCTTTTCATTTATCCCTTTAAACAAGGAAGTCTTCATGGCTCACAAAAGAATCCTGCCGATACCACTTATTCTTCTTATTCCGATCGTATTATTGGTCGTGGTTGTGATCGCGGGTGTTTATCGCTTTAGTTTGTCTGATGAAGAGATCATGGCTAAGTTCCCTCAAACGGAAGCAGAAACCAATGTTATTGTGCAAGAGACGCTGGGAATTACTTCACGCAACCCATGGACGATTCAAGTACCAGAGCAGGGAGCGGTCACTTTTCTTGATGAGTGGGATAAAGAAAACGGCTATTTGATAGGCGATTATGATGCAGGTGCGACAAAAGGTCAGGTACTCGTTCCAACTGCGTTTATTAGTCAGCGTGAGATTGAGAGTGTTTCATGGATTGCTGCACCGATGATTGTAACGACACAAGGTAGCGGTTCGTTTAACTATGTTGGCTTGTTTAAGTTTGACCCCGTGCCGAGCCGAGTTGTCCTTTTAGACAGTATTTTTGTCGGTGACCGCGTTAAATTTACCCAAATTACATGGGAAAGTGATGCCATTATCGCGCTTTCATATTTAGCGCATGGTGACGATCAAGCAATGGCAGATACGCCAAATCAATTAAATTCATCCACATTAAAGCGTGTAGGGAATAACTTACATATGCAACAGTGATGAATTTTTTTTGAGTTCTGTAAAAATTCAGTGTTTTCTGCGCTAGATCTCGAAATTTCATAGTGATTTCTTATACGGGAATGCATAAGCTATGAGCCTTGTTTGAAAGGAGATAGTAATTCCCGTGTCTACAAATGAAATTACAAGACGGTTGCCGAATCTGACAAGTCGTAGAGCGCTGCTGTTATACTCCTTGCCAGTTTTAGTTGCGATTGGTGTTTCTCACTCTCTCAAAGAGTCATCTTTAACCAAAACCATCGCATTGAACCTGCCTGAATCTCAGGTCGTTGAAAAAATTCTTGATGCGACAACTGCCGAAGTTGTCACTCCCCCGAACTTCGAATATCAAATCCAAGCTGGTGACAACCTAAGCACTATTTTTAGCCAGCTCGGTTTCGGTTACAGCTCGTTAATGAAAGTAATGGAAACGGATTTGAACTACCTTGCACTTGATACACTAAAGCCGGGCAATACGCTCCGTTTTTGGCGTGATGATGCGACAGGCGAGTTAGAGAAAATGGAACTGCAATTTTCTATTGCAGATAAAGTGGTCTACCAACTAAATAGTGATGGTAGCTATGACTTTACCGATATCTCGATTCCTGGCGTGTGGAGCCAAGAACCATTGGTTGGTGTTATTCAAGGCAGTTTCTCTTCTTCTGCAAGTCGACTAGGTCTAACGTCGGCAGAAGTGAGTCAAGTTGTGAGCTTACTCAAAGAGCAACTCAACTTTGGGCGTGATCTTCGTGCAGGTGATCGATTTGAAGTCGTTCGTCGTTCGCAAAGCATCAATGGTATACCAACGGGCAAGAACGAAATTGAGGCGATTAAGATTTACAATCGCGGACGTGAAATCACGGCTTACCTTCATACCGATGGTCAATTCTACAATGCTAAAGGCGAGAGCTTGCAACGCGCATTCCAGCGTTATCCTGTAAGTAGCCGTTGGCGTATCAGTTCTGGCTTCAATCCTAATCGTTTACATCCAGTAACGGGGCGTGTCGCACCGCACAACGGTACTGACTTTGCCGTGCCAACCGGTACACCAGTCGTTTCTACTGGTGACGGTACAGTAATCATGACTCGTAAACACCCTTATGCGGGTAACTACGTGGTTGTTGAGCACGGCAGCAAATACAAAACCCGTTACTTACACCTAAGTAAGATCCTGGTTAAGAAAGGGCAAAAGGTTTCTCGAGGCCAGCGTATCGGTCTTTCCGGCAAAACAGGTCGAGTGACAGGGCCACACCTTCACTATGAATTGATTGAATACGGCCGTCCAGTTAACGCTATGCGAGCAAACATCCCAATGGCGAGCTCTGTTCCTAAGAAAGAGATGGCAACCTTTGTCGCGAACAGAGATGAAATGGATAAGCTATTACGCGATAAAGAGAAAGCAGTGCTGTAACAAAGTACTTCGCTCAAAAAATAAAAAGAGACTAAGCATAGCTTGGTCTCTTTTACTTTGTGCATTAACTAGATTTACATTCCATGACCGTCGCTTGTTTAGAGCTCTTAGGCGCTCCGCACTTCACGTTCATTTATCAGGTGTACGATTTCATCAACACTGTGTGGGCGAGAGTAGAAATAGCCTTGAATGTAGTGGCAGCCCATTTCAATTAACTTTTGTAGTGCTCTATCGTCTTCTACGCCTTCGGCAATCAAATCCACATCAAGCAGTTCTGCCAATTGCGCTATCAAAAACACCACTTGTTCAGAGGTTGTATTTGAGAGCATGTTTTGGACGAAGGTTGCATCGATTTTAATGCTATCAATCGGATAATTGTGTATATAGTTCAAGCTTGAGTATCCCGTACCAAAATCATCCAACGCGACTTTAAAACCTAAGTACCGCAATGAGTTAAGTACCATCTGTTCACGACCACTTTGCGAGAGTAAAACGGTCTCGGTGAGCTCTATAACAAAGTCTTTTGCTTCATGCTGATACTTTTCAACCATGTTAGTTAGGTGGTTAATATAGCGGTTAGAGTCGACCAGCTCATACGCAGAGCAATTGATAGAGAGTTTGACTTTGTATCCTAAGTTAGCTTCTAGCTCTTGTTTTGCGATACATGCGAGTTCAATAATACGTTCACCCAACTCGATAATCAGGCCTGATTGTTCGGCAGCTTCAATGAATTCCGCAGGGGAGATATTTCCGTAAACATTGCTGTTCCAGCGGGCTAGGATTTCAAAGTAATTCCAGCGATCGCTTGTGATATCTACGATTGGCTGAACAACGACATACAACTCTTCGCTATCATGTATGTTAGCGCTTAGTTGAATGCGCATGGCTTCAATAAGCTGCGTTCTACGGTGATAAAGGGCGCTAAGGTGTGTGTCGTAATGCTGAATTCGTGTATCGCGATGTTTTTTACAGTCTTTGAGAGCGAGACTGGCATTCAAAATTAGCTCATCGCTGTTCAACATATGTACTGGTGCGCGCGCGATACCAATACTAACAGTGAAAGAAATTCGGTTAGATTTGTCGCTGTAGCCGCTTTCAATTTTGTCGAGTACTTCCTGACACACGGCGACAGGATCTTCGTCGTAAGTAATGAAGGCGAATTCATCTCCTGCTACACGAAAAGCGTTGTTTGGCGATGACAAGCTTTGTTGAATAGCGTTCGCCGTAAACTTAATGATTTGGTCGCCGATGTAGTTTCCGTTGATATCATTGATCGATTTAAAGTTATCGATGTCTAGGTAAGCCAAACTGAATGGACGAGTGGCCTGTTGCGTCAATGTCTCCAAGGTGTCAGCTAAGCAGCTACGGTTGAGCAGTCCAGTTAGGTTATCATGCGATACTTCATAGCTAAGCTGATTAAGAAGCTTATCTGAACGTTCACTGACCCACTTTTCACGTAAGCTGTGAATAATGACATTGGCATAAAAGCGGTGGAAGTCGAGGATATCTTGCGCTTCCTTAGCGTGGATGCTTCGGGTAAAGGTAGACAATAAAATTCCCAGAACCTCGCCATTTTGTGTCTTCAATGGCAGGCCAATGTAAGCCTGAATGCCATCCTCTTGAAACATCTGATCTTCAGGAAAGCGTTTGTAAACTTGGTCCTGATAGAAAATATGTTCGCCAATGTCTTTTGCCACTTTTTCACAGGGGGTGCCTGAAAGGTGGTAGCTTAGATTGTCTGTAATTTTTCCATTGCTAGCGAAGGAGATGGTATGAGCCGAATGTTGAAGATGCGCAACTTCTACAACGCAAGTGCAATGGCTCTGCAATTGTTGATGAATATCTAACGTGACTCGGTTTAGCTGAGCCGTGCCATTTAGCTTCAATATTTCATCAATTTTGTGGAAACTGATTTGTACCTGACCCATTGAGCATTTCACCTAGCGTTGTGATTACCATATCGTGTGAGACACGAAGAATTATTATTTGATATGCATCAAATAAACTATCGTTTACTAAGGCGAATTTTTCAAATTTTGTGAACGAACAAATCATTATTTTCATGTTTTTATACTTGAACCTTTTAAAGGTATAGCGATCAAAACGCTAAGCTAGGCGCGCTTCTCCTCTTCTAATCGCGATTTGAGATAATCGAGGAACAGCTTAGTTCGGGTATGCTGATAATCCAGCTTTGGATAGTAGGCATATACAGTGGCTTTATCCGCTGTGATATCGGGCAGGATAGGGACTAACGCGCCGGATTTGAGATCATCTTTGATCATGACGTTATTCGTCATCAGAATACCCATGCCTCTTTTGGCACCATGAAACAGCGCTTCTGGGTTAGTCGTGGCAAAGTTACCGGACAAGCTGATACGTTTACCTCGATTGGTTTTGATTTCTCGTGAGGGCTTTTCACCCCAAATCAGGACATTATGCTCTGTCAGATCCTCAACGCATTGTGGGGTGCCATATTTTTTTAGGTAACTAGGCGCGGCGTAAAACTGGGCTTTATGTTCGAAAAGTGCGGTGGCTTTGAAACTTAGCGAATTAAGTTGCTCTAATTCCCGGCTAATAAACAGGTCTAAGCTTAGCTCTGGCAATTGGCCCGGTAGCGTTGTCGTTAATTGAAGCGTAATGTCTGGATATTTCTCAAGAAAATCATCTAGGTAATGCACCAAAAACTTAGAACCAACCGCCAGTGTCGCGCCAATTTTCAATAACCCCGCTGGTGATTGATTGACTGAGCGAGTTTCATCTAATACTGATTGCCATGAATCCAACTGATTTTTTGCTCGTTGATAAAACAGCGCACCAGCTTCGGTTTGGCTAATAGAACGGGTCGTGCGTTTAAGTAGCTGAACGCCAATTTTATCTTCTAGCCATTGAACTCGTTTACTGATAGCTGAGCTGGTGGTATTGAGTTTCCGCGCTGCAGCATTAAAGCTACCTTCTTCGACCACACGAATATAACTCTTCACGCTTTGAATCCAGTCCATTGTGTCTCCTTGGGAATTAATTCCTTTCCAACTTAGCTGATTATCATCTTTGAGTATCAAATATACACTGTTTGCCATCAATCTGTCACAAAGTAGGAGGAACGTTTGCGTAAAACACCATTGTTATTAGCGATGATGATCATTGCCACAGGCCAAGTTGGCGTTAGTATTTATCTTCCTTCTTTACCATTGATTGGTCATGACTTGAATTTGCCGCAACATTCGATTCAGAATCTCGTCACACTATTTCTCGTTGGTTTCGGTATCTCTCAGCTTTTTTATGGCCCATTGTCTGATGCGATTGGTCGTCGACCAGTATTTATTCTGGGCCAAAGTGTGTACCTAGTTGGTACGGTTATTTGTATCGCCTTTTCGGACAACATTATTGCTCTTGAAGCGGGGCGGTTACTTCAAGGTTTGGGAGCGGGCAGTGCCTCGGTGCTTGGTCGCTCCGTATTGCGTGACAGTTATGACGGTATGCAATTAACCAAAGCGCTATCTTATATTTCAGTCACGGCATCTGTGATGCCAATTATTGCTCCGCTGTTTGGTGGTTGGATTGCTTTTCACCTGAGTTGGCATGCTGTCTTTGTGTTTGTGCTGATTTACTTAATGGCAATTTTTACGCTTGGTTTATTGGTGCTGCCAGAAACGCTGCCTTACCCGAAGCGAAAATTTAAAGTAGGCCAGGTGAGTGCAAATTATTTGCGCCTGTTAACGAATACTCAAGTGATTGGTAGTGCGAGCTACAACTGGCTTAGTTATTTATCGGCTCTGGTCACGCTTTCCTTGTATCCATTTTTAATGCAACAAGAGTTAGGCTTAACGGCGGCGGATTATGGCTCGTTGATGATCATACCGTCAGTTGGTTTGCTGACGGGTAGCTTAGTGCTTAATTTGATCAACGCTCGTTACAAAGCTCAGCAAATTTTGCTGATGAGTTTCGCGATTGTTGCTATTGCTGGCTTCATGTTGTTGGTTACACCCTTCAGTGTATTTTCATTACTAGTGGCATTTACGTGTTTAAGTTTTGCCCAAGGCATGTCGTTTCCGGTATCAATTAGTTTGTTGCTGTCGCCACATAAGCAACAGGCCGGAGCGGTTTCTGCGCTATCTGGATCAATTCAAATGTGTTTAGCCGGGTTGTTTGGCGGATACTTGGTAGATTCTTGGGTCACGAATCAAAACCAGCTTGGGGTGTTTTATTTGTTTATTGCGTTACTTTCTTGCTGTGTGCTTGCATTGAGTCAATTTCGTAAAGTACCCAAAGGGACGATTCAAGCAGAAACTTCCACCTGAATATACTTGCAACGAAAGAGGCAGCTTTCTAAAATGCGCTGCTAAATTAAGTCAGGATCATTGTGTATATTGAATGACTCAGTTTGAGAGGAAGAGGGCAATGCCTGATGCTCCTCTCAAGCTTGGGGATACATTTCTGCCCAAATGACTATCCGATCTCTAATCGTTAGGTGAAAGAATGCAACAAAACGAATTTGAAACACTGGTAAAAGAAATTACTCAGCAAGAAAGCATGCCAAAGGCACTCGAAGTCTTGAAGGCGTGTGAGGAAGAAGAAGTTGCACAAGCGGCACAATCCCTAACGGGTCAGTTTGGTCTTGCAGAAGTTGATGGCGAGAAACGTATTTACCATATTACCACTCAAGAAGACGAGTCCGGAGAAGAGCAAGAATACGTGGAGCATGTCATGAATGAAGGCGATCACTTGATCAAATTTGCTGCGTGGTTCTTTGAAACATTCTTTGAAATCAAACAGAAAGATACGTACGTCGCAGCGGGTAAAACATACCAGCAACCTAAGCGATAGGCGCCCGTTTCGAAAAAGTAATCAGAACCAAACTGAAAGTTAATTACAAAATAAACGTGACGCCAGTCTTGTTTTTATCTAATTGTGGTGTAAAATTACAACATAGTTAAGTCAATACATTCAGGAGAAGGTCATGGGTAACGAACTTGGTGGTGCTTATATTGGCCAGATGATTGCAAAAGACGCGATGCACAAAGCGCTTTACGGTAAAGCGAAGAAGAAAAAAGCTTCTGTTTTTGCTCGTGTTATGAAAAAACTGGCGAAATAATTTAAAAAGCCCTGATTGAAGAATCAGGGCTTTTTGCTTTTATCTGTCTTGTTTTTAGTGGCAGCCTACATATTGAACAACATTGGTAAACCACTACTCAAAGACGGGTGGCATTTGAATCAAACGCTAAGCGGATTGGCTTGGTATCTCCACGACATTGTTAGGCACTTTATCTAGCCCCTTTGCTGCTAACCACTTTTCTAAATCGTCAGCGCCTCCAACATACTTTCCATCCAACCAGATCTGCGGCACTGTTACCGGCGTTTTTTCTCCAATGATGGCCTTTACTTCGGGGATCATGCGATACAAAGCAGCGCTGTCTTTAACCACGTCATGATACTCGTATTGAACACCAGCATCGTCAAGTAGTTGTTTCGCTTTGACACAGTAAGGGCAGGTGGCTTTACCATAAACAATGTTGCCTTTTAGCTCATCGCGTTTGACCCATTCAGCGATAACTGATTGCACAAGCACGCCCCGGTTTAGCGCTTCTCCTTGGCTGACCACTTTTCCTTCGACGAGAAGAATAGGTGCATGCCAGGCCCCTGCTTTTAATGGTTCCCACCAATGTGATAACCAATCTTTTACTTCCAGTTCAACGGGGACATCAGCGAGTTCGTTTTTAAAAGTATCAGTCAAAATATCTTTAGTTAACGTACATTCACCACAAGGAATATTGACTTTGAATGGACCCCAACTACCAGCCCAGCGGTACAGTGTAATTTTGATTGGTTGACTCATATGGTGTTCCTCATTTCCTTTCCTGAAAATATAGAACCTTGAAATTAGACTTTTCTTTCAACTAGCTTTGTCTTTTTCGCTTCCCAGTGTGTAATAAACGCAATGGAGGCAATAATAATCGCGGCGCCTAGCCATAAACGACCAGGTGGTACCCAGCCAAACACCAACCAGCCAGCAACGACATTCAAAGGCAGTTTTGCGTGATCAAATGGTTGCACAAACGAGGCGTCTGCTACTGCATATGCTTTAACGATAGCCCATTGAGCGAGTGCTGTAAGCGCGCCTGCGGCTAAAAGTACGCCCCATATCGTCCAGGTATTTGGCATCGTAAATGTCGGTATTGCCAATAAGATATTAAACGGCGTTATCAGCAGTAATAAATAGACAACCATGGTTGAGGGCGGATCGTTGACCGACATTTTCTTTACCATCAGAGAATACGCTGCCCAGAAAAATGCGGCGCCAACAGGGAGCAGGGTCGCCCATGTAAATGAATCTGCCCACGGCTCAAGAATGATCATAGCACCAACGAACCCTGTTAATGTTGCTAACCAGCGTGCAGTACCTACTTTCTCTTTGAGTAACAAGCCAGATCCAACCGTTGCAAATAATGGAGAGGTCATCAGCAGCGCAATGCCTTGCCAAATCGGAACTGGATAAGCGAGTGCCCAAAGCCAAAGCTGAATCCCGATAACAGAGAGAAAAATACGGAAGGCATGCCAACCAAAGTGTTGGGTTCTTAGTGAGCGTCTAATTCCAAGTGTACGCAGATAGGGGAGAATGACAAATAAGGCAATAGCGTATTGGAATAATGCGAATGTGGTGGAAGATACACCAAAGTTGATGCTAGCAATTTGGGCGAAGCTGTTCACTATGGCGAATGCCAAGCCAGCTGTTAGCATCCAGGAAGCACCTTGAACAGGATGATGATTCAATTGAAAAATTCCAGTTTGATAGAGGTGGCGGGATCATACGTCCTATTGTTTTTCGCGCCAATAAAAAAATGCCTCCCAGAGGGAGGCGACATTACCAATTCAAAGGACGTGCCTGTTATAACAGGTACAAAGAACGAGAAGCACAAACGCTGCCATGCATTTGCATAATTAGTATTGCAGAACGCGTGCCAATTTTTATCTGTTTGATTTTAATTGGCTTTTTTGTTTTAGTTCGGTTGGCTATTAGGAGAAATGCACTAACTTAGTGACAAATCGCATTAAAAGAGGGCAGAAGCAGGAGTCGTTACGCTCGTTTTTCATTGCAGAGCGATGCTTGGATATTGTGAAAACTTATCGAGTTGTGTTGGGTTACACAAAAAATGGCCAGCAAAGGTGCTGGCCAAGTGGACTCGCTCTTAGGACAAGAGTGAATTAGAAATCGTAACGTACGCCTAGGCGCAGTGTATCTTCGCCTTCTGTTACTAGACCTGTTGCTGGATCTTTTGCTTCATCAAGTTGGTTGATGTAGTAAGACAGGTAAGTACGGAAGTTGCTGTTTAGTTTGTAGTAACCAACAAGCTCGATACCTTCAACGGTGTCGTACTTTGAACCGTTGTCTGGATCATTCTCTTGAGCTGTGTATAGCGCAGCAAGTGTCACTTTGCTCGCTACTTTGTAGCTTGCTACTAACTCGTAAGCCGTAAAGTCTTCAGAGTCAGTCAGGGAGCCTTGAGAATAAGTACCTGCTAGGTAAAGGTTATCCATCGAGTAAGCGATACCACCTAGAATTTGATCTTCAGAGTTGTCTTTATCTACGTCGCCACCAGAATATGCAAGACCGAGGTCTAGGCCCATTGGCAGTGAGTACATTCCAGAGATGCCGTATTTATCTTCGTTATCACTAGAGTTTGCTTGGTAGGTTGCTTGCAGTTGTAGTGCATCAAACGCACCACGGTATGCGAAAACGCTGTCTTGCTTATCAGAAGACGAATCGATAACTTGCTGAACACCAGAGAACTCAGTGATATCCGTCATGTCAGAGATGATGACTGCAGCCATGTCTTGACGACCTACAGAGAAAGCACCGATATCAGAGTCGACACCTGCATACATGTAGCGGTTTTTGAATTCACTCTTGCCCGTTTTTTGCTCGGCTTCGTAAACACCGAATGCAGAAAGGCCATTGCCGATGTCCGTTTTACCTTTTAGATTAAGACGAGCGCGGCTTTTATCTTCCATAGAGCCTTCGACTTCAGCACCACCTGAACCGATGAAGTCACCACGGAACTCAACGCGGCCGCCAACTTTTAATTCAGTACCATCGTTTTTGTATACTGTTGCTGCGAATGATGGTGCTGATACCAATGCTGTAAGAATTGCAGTAGTTAGTGCTGCCTTTTTCATTTTCTTATTACCCTAGTTGTAATCGATGGGCTTTCTTGCCCGATGTGTTGATGACGCTAAGGTAAACGCTGAAAATGAAAGATAGATTTCTGTTAAGTTATGATTTGATTGCACTTTTATTGCTGGCGAGAATAAGTGCCCCTTCTTATATCTCTTATAAAAAGAAAGGTTTTATCTTTTTTGAGGTTTTTCTGCCTTCTATTGGAGACCGTGCTTTTTCCAAAAAGTTCCTGAACCTATTTTTGTTCCAAAATGTAAGTAAATATTTCATTTTGACGGGAAAGTTATTTTCAAAAGTTGGGGTTCATCAAGTATTTGTGAGCACTATCTCGTTAAAGCATTTCTTTTTGTAAGGTTTTTTAGCCTGGATTTTTTTCGGATAAGTAAACGTTTGCTTTTTAGTTTTTTGCTGAGAATTTTTCACTCGGTTATCAGGAACTAATCAAATAAAGTGTCGGCAGTTGTTACACAAAGGTAAATCCATTCTGGCGGAAAAGATGCCCCAGAGGGCCTTTGTATTCCTTTCTGTGTTCATCATTTCGTTTTACGAAAGTGAATCAGAGCTGGGTCTAAAACTGACTAACCAACTAATAAGTAATGGATTTAGAAATGAATAAAAAATTATTAGCAGCGGCAATCGCAGCAGCAACTTTCGGCACTCAAGCAGTGGCAGTGGAACTTTATAATAACGATGGCACAACATTTTCGATGGGCGGCCACGTTTCTGTTAACTTAAATGGTTCAGAGCAAGGTGACACGGATGTTGGTACTAACTCTCCTCGTATCAATATCTCTGCGACACAAGATTTAGGCAATGGCTTCACCGCAGACGCACGTGGTGAATGGGCTCTAAACTACTTAGATGGCGGTGAAGAGTCGTTTAAAACTCGTCTAGGTTACATAGGTTTAACACATGAGGTTTACGGTCGTGCAGTAGGTGGTACGCAATGGTCACCTTACTATGATGTAGCAGGCATCGCGGATATGCCAATTGCGTTTGCGAATGACTTCATTTACGACGATCACGGAAACCTAGGCACAGGTCGTGCGGATAAAATGCTGTCTTATCGAAATGGCTTTGATTTAGGCGAAGCAGGTGCGATTAACGTTGGTCTTGGATGGCAAGGCGCAAATGATGAATACACGCGTAACGACGCAGGTACTATCACTGGTGGTCTTAAATACGATGACCGCATGCAAGTTGCGCTTTCTTACGCAATCATGGGCGCGAAAATTGGCTACTCATACAACGGTGGTGACTTCCAACACCCTGCTTACACAGGTAAACACACCGCGGAATCACATGTTGTGTCTGCATCTTACGGCGCTTACGGCCAAGGTCTGTTCCTTGCCGCGGTATATGGTTCAAATGAAAATATGAACTTCAGTGTAAATGGCGACCGTTTGGCGGAAAGTGATGCGTACGAAGCGATCATCGCATACGCTCTAGCGAACAGTTTAAACTTGAGCGTTAACTACGAGATGGTTGAAGGTAAAGAGTTCAAAAACTCTAAAACAGAAACCGCTCGTGAGGAAATGGCACTGCAGGCAGAGTACAACTTCACGCCTAAATTTGTTGGTTACGCGGGTTACCAGTTTGACCTAAATGATGACCATGGTCGTGAAACTGATGACAAATGGGCGATAGGTGCTCGTTACTACCTATAATAGGATTTAGCGAGAACAATCATTCATCCTTATTGATTTAAAGCCAGCCTCGTGCTGGCTTTTTTGTCTATTTGTTTTGCAAATACCTTGATGTTTCAATTAGATGATACAAAACTCAAAACGGGGTGAATGTCTTATTTTTCACACTAGAGGATGGGATTTAGTGTCGTTAAGTCAATAGGTTAGATTATGATGAGGTTTTTGTTTTGCAGGGAAGAGCGATGAGCGTTATTCAAGTTGAAGAAAAGAAAGTAGAAGTGGGTAAAGTGCTTTGTGTTGGGCGAAATTACGTTGAACATATTCATGAGCTTGATAATGCGATACCTGAGCAAATGGTGGTATTTAATAAACCCGCGACTTCCGTATCGACGACTCTGCGTTCATTTCATCAAGAGCCTCTCCATTACGAGGCTGAAATCTGTTTTCTGATCAAAGATGGACACTATTCAGCGGTCGGTTTGGGATTGGATCTGACCAAGCGCGGTTTGCAGTCTTCACTTAAACAACAAGGGTTGCCCTGGGAGCGTGCTAAAGCGTTTGATGGCTCCGCAGTGTTTAGTCGATTTGTCTCTTTGGATAACATTGATATTAATGATCTTAACCTAGAGCTCTTGATTAACTGCGTTCGTGTACAAAAAGGTCACGTTAACCAGATGCTCTATCCGCCGCTAACCATTTTGGATGAATTAACGAGTTACACAACACTTCAAGATGGCGATGTGGTAATGACCGGCACACCAAAAGGGGTTGGTGAGGTGCATCAAGGTGACATCTTCCTTGGACGATTAAAGTGTGGTGATGTCACCTTGTTGGAGATTGAGTGGGTGGCGAATTAAAGCCAAATTCGCAGAACGAGAAATACCACCATGCTGATCACCGTCGTTAAAAGAACATTTTTAGTAAAGTACGCGATTAACGCAGCCAGCAAGGCAGCCAATAAAAATGGGTTGTGCACATTCACGCTGAGTGCTCCATCGGGAATGAAAACGATAGGCGCCCAGATCGCAGTGAGTACCGCAGGGCTGGCGTAGTTGAGCACTTTTTGTGTACGTGTCCCTAATCGCAGTGGTAGCTTGGGTTCTAAAAACAAGTAGCGGCTGGTGAAAACAAGCCCCGTCATCAGTAAAATAGACAACATGATCATTAGTGTTTCTCCTGTACTTGTTCCACAAAGTAGCCTGTAAGCATGGCTAAAATGCTCGAAATCATCAAACTTCCTTCCACTTGGTAATAGGTTAGGGCGACCGAGCTCACTAATGCCACGACAACACTCGCGAGCACCGCCATATTTTTAATAGTCGGAACTACAATTGCGATAAAAGTCGCGGCCACAGCAAATTCCAATCCCATTTCGTTCAGTTCAGGGATCAAGCTTCCCGCAATAATGCCCGTCAATGTCGCGATATTCCAAAACAGGTAAAAACTCAGACCAGCCCCAAGCGCATACCAGCGATTAAATTGTTTATCGGAATGATGACCTACAATCGCAAACAGCTCATCAGTGAGTAAGAATCCGAGTGATAACCGCCATTTAAGAGGAAGTGGTGCAATTTTACTGCGCATCGATACACTGTAGAGGAAGTGTCGAGAGGTGATAAAAAACGTTGTTAGTAACATGGTTACTAGACCTGCCCCCGATTTAATCATCCCCATCGCGACGAGCTGCGCGGAACCTGCGAACAGAATGGCGGATAGTGCTTGTCCTTCCAAAGGGTGAAGCCCAGTATCAATCGCGAATGAGCCTGCGAGCAAACCCCAAGGTAACACCGCGATACTCAGTGGCATCATCGCAAGTGTGCCTTGCCAAAATAACGCAGCTTTTGATTCTTCTTTTAGCGGCAAAGTGTGGTCCATAGTTTCTTCTTAGTTGTTCCAAAATCAGGCTATCAAGGTAACGTGGTAGCGGCATAACGCCTTGTACAATATTGCTCTTTAGCTGTGACGAATGTATTGACCGGGCGTGACGCCCATGGCTTTTTTAAAGTGTCGATGCAGGTGGCTTTGATCATGGAAGCCACATTCTTGCGCTACATCTGAAATTTTTTGTCCAAGTTTGAGCAACTTCTTCGCCATTCGTAAACGTTGTTGAATTTGATAAGCATGGGGAGGGAAGCCAAACTGTTTTTGAAACTCTCTTAGCAAATGAAAAGGGCTTAACCCAGCCAGTTTTGCGAGCTCTTCTAGCGAGACGTCCGTTTGCGGGAAGTCTTCCAAAAACTCTTTGACCAGCTGTGTTTGTCGCTGAGCTCTGGTTGATTCTTTCAGTGGTGCCCGATGAGTGCTGTGTTTACTGGCTAGCTTGATCAACGTGCCGTAAACCAAAGTTTCTCTCAATAAACGGTTGTCTGATTTTTCTAGTGTTTCAAATACCAATCGTAACTGACTAGCCAGCTCAGGATCGTAAACCACAGGTTGAGGAAAATAGGGCAGAGCTACATTTGGTGAACCAAGCTCTTGTCCTAAAGTTTGAAACTGCTGAGGTACGGGGTACATTGCTTTGTATTCCCAGCCGCCTTCCGAGGCTGAATGCCCGTTGTGTACTTCATCTGCATTAACAAGGATGATGCTGTCCTGTGGCGCGATATGATTTCCGCCTGTTCGAAAGAACTGCTGTGCTCCCTTCTCGATGACGCCAATAGTGTAACCCTCGTGACTATGGCGTGAGAAATTCTGCTTCTCATACTTTGCATCAAGAAGCTCTAAACCGCCGAGCTCTTGAGCTATCTTGAAGGTAGCGATTTCCTTATTCTTTTCTTTCATCTTTATCCGGTCTGCTCAAGAAAATCATCTTAGAAGTGTAACGGATCCATCGTGCTTATTTTTGTACAAAATTGCTATTCGATTTTGATAAACAGGCGAATTGATTGATATTTTTCAGATAGACAAACTATGATTTTTATTTTTTGAATTATCTTGGCTATTTTGGGCTGGATGATGTCATTTTGTTGGTATAACATTCGCCGCCTTGTTGTAGAAAAGCGGTTCCATCATGATTGATTTATCTGTACTTCCTGTTTATCTCACTGCAGTTGTCGCCTTATTGCTCTTACCAGGGCCTGATATGTTGCTGATCGCGAGCTCAAGTATGAGTTACGGTAAGAAGGTCGGTCTGTTTGCTAGCTTAGGCAATGCGACGTCTGGTGTTATTCTTACTTTGCTTGCTGCGATGGGGGTATCAACCTTGATCGCAATGAGCCCAATCGCCCTTAAAGTCCTTCATCTATTAGGTGGCGCATACTTGCTAAAAATGGGATGGGACTGCTTACGAGCTGAGGCATCAGCGGCTCCAGAGCTTGATGGTCAAAACAAAATGGCGTCAACTTATTATCAACGTGCTTTGATGAGTAATTTGCTTAACCCTAAAGCGTTGGTATTTTTTGTGATGTTCTTGCCGCAGTTTGTCTCAAGCAATATCACAGCGTCTTCTGGTGAGCAGATGCTAGCACTAGGGTTATTGTTAAACGTCCTTGGCTTGTCATTCAATTTATTACTTGTTGGGCTGGCAGGCACATTGGGTAAGGGGCTGCTTGAGAACGAAAAATTCCGCACGTATCAACATAAACTAATGGGTTTGGTGTTCGTTATTCTGGCGTTGTGGATGCTGAGCAGTTTCGCCTTGTAAAGTTATCATATTCCATCAGAAAGCCAGCAATTGCTGGTTTTTTGTTTTAGGATATTGGTGTTTCCTAAGGAGAGGGTATATGAAGCTTGAATTTTGTTTAAATCCAGATCAAACAGACCTTGATTCTGTTCGTGAAGGTATTCGATCTTATAACCGAATGCACTTGCCTGAAGGGGAAGTGCATGCTGTGGGCTGTTTTGCTAAAGATGAGAATGGCAAGACCATGGGTGGTCTGACTGGCGAAATGTTTAAAAACACGGTGTTTGTTGAGTTTTTGTGGGTAGATGCTGAAAGTCGAACCTCTGGTCTCGGTAGCCAGTTAATGTCAATGCTAGAAGACAAAGTAAAGCCTCACGGGGTTACCCATGTTTATTTGGATACCTACAGCTTTCAAGCTCTTGAGTTCTATCTCAAATTCGGTTTTGAGAAAGTAGGGCAGTACTCAGGCTATCCTGCAGAGGGCATCCACAAGTACTTTCTACAAAAGGAAATTGTAAGCTAGGGAAAAGCACTGGTTAGCTTGACTTGTTCTAGTCAAAATCAAAAAAAGAGGCGCGAATTTGCGCCTCTTATCGTATCAGATGTCTCGGCTTCTCTTTGACTTACAAACTTGTCTGATGCGCGTCGATAAGTTCGTTCATCTTCGCCTCTGCCGCTTGCTGTGCTTGTGCATAGCTCATATCCGCAGGGAAAAGGTTGATGACTTCGTAGTAACATTTTAGTTTTGGCTCAGTACCCGAAGGGCGAACAATCACACGAGACTGATCTTCTAGGTGATAAATCAATACGTCACTTGCTGGTAAGTCAATGGATTCTTCTGAGCCGTCATCAAACATGCGAACTGATGTTTTTAGATCTTCAGTTACTGCGACTTTTTTACCAGCAATCTCTGTTGGTGGGTTTGCACGGAGCTTGTCACCGATTGGTGGAGAGTTCGGGTCGAGAGCGATACTGCGCTGCGCGTTAAAGTAGAAACCGTGCTCGCGGTACAGTTCTTCCAGTTTATCCCATAGTGTTTTGCCTTGAGCTTTAAGCTTACCTGTTAGCTGAGCAAATGCGACGATTGCAGATAAACCATCTTTATCCCACACTTTGTTACCCACGGTATAACCGAGCGCTTCTTCATAAGCAAACAAGAATGGATTGGCTTCTGTCTCTTGCTCCATGGCAACGTTAGTGAGCCATTTGAAGCCTGTTAACGTTTGGTAGTATTGGGCGCCATGCGCTTTGGCAATGCTACTCAGCATTCTTGATGATACGATGGTGTTGCCAACCAGAGCGTTAGGTTGCTGTTCTAGCAAGTAATCGCCAAACAGTGAACCCACTTGGTCGCCGGTTAACATTTGGTATTCGCCATCTGGGCGTTTGACCGCCACTGCAAAACGGTCGGCATCTGGATCGTTGGCACAAGCGATATCAGCATCTACGGACTTACCTAACGCCATCACCATATCCATTGCTCCCGCTTCTTCAGGGTTTGGGAAGTTGACGGTTGGGAAGCTACCATCAGGTTCGCGCTGTTCCTTAACACTTGCCACTTTTTTGAAGCCAGCGTCGGCAAGTAGCGTTTCCGCCATATTCGCGCCAACGCCATGCATCGCAGTGTAAGCGATAGAAATATCGGTGTTGTTGTCAGGAGTAAGCAGCGCGTTTTCATTCATTGTCTTACGGTAAGTTTGGTAGTAGTCGTCTTCCAACCAAACTAACAAACCGTGCTGTTTTGCATCATCGAGAGACATTAAAGGTAATGGCTTCGTTGTTGCGGCATCAATTTTCGCTGCGATTCCAGAGTCGTGTGGAGGAATGATTTGTGCGCCATTCTCCCAATATACTTTGAAGCCATTGTACTCTGGTGGATTGTGGCTAGCGGTAACAACAACAGCGGCTGCAGCATTCAATGTACGGACACCAAATGCAACAATTGGGGTTGCTGCAACGTCATACGTTAGGTAAACCTTGATGCCAAGGGCAGTCAGTACGGAAGCGGTATCATGCGCGAATTGTTTCGAATCAGGACGACCGTCGTAGCCAATAACGACACCACGACTTGCGGCATCTTTGACTTGCTCTAGCAAATAGTTTCCTAGGCCAGTGGCTGTCTCTTGGATCACCAAACGGTTCATTCGGTTTGGACCTGCGCCCACTTTGCCGCGTAACCCTGCTGTACCAAAGGCAAGGCGCGATCCAAAGCGATCAGTAAGCTCTTGTTCATTATTTGTATCGACGAGGTGTTGTAGCTCTTCGCGAGTCTTAGGATCAGGGTCTCGTTCTAGCCATTGAGTAATTAGTGCTGTCATATCAATCATTCCTTAGTAGGGGGCGCCTACTTTCTTGGACACTTCGTTTTGTAAGTATCTCAATGTTTTCTTTTAAATTAATGTAAATGGTTCTCAATTACATTTCAAAGAGGGCAATCGATAAACCGAATTAATTTTTCTTATCCGAACAAAATTTAATCATATTTAATTTCTTGAAGAACCTTGGAACTATAACTAGCCTTTTAACATAAATATAACAAACCGTGTCGAAATCGTAGTTTTTGTGATTTTTCGTAAAGTTGTTCGATATTTGCATCGGGACGCAAGGAAGCTCGCGCAAGCGCAGCGGCTGAGCAGAGGAGAGATCTTTTGAAAAGATTAACGACTACTCTAGCCTTATCACTGAATGTGATTTTAATCACATTCTCCTCTTTCAGTTGGTCAAAGAAAAGTGACTACAACATGACCAAAGGGGTCACAGCGATAAGTGGGCAAGTGTATGAATTACATATGCTGATTTTCTATATCTGCTGCGTAATTGCTTTGATTGTATTTGGTGTCATGTTCTATTCCATCTTTCGTCATCGCAAGTCAAAAGGAGCAGTTGCCGCACATTTCCACGAAAGTACAAAAGTGGAAATTATCTGGACAGTCATACCTATCATCATTCTTGTCGCCATGGCGATTCCCGCAACGAAAACTTTAGTCGCAATGGAAGACACAAGCCAATCAGATATCACGGTCAAGATCACAGGCTCGCAATGGAAATGGCATTACAGCTATTTTGGTGAAGATGTTGAGTTCTTCAGTTTGCTTGCCACCAGCCAAAAGCAAATTGATGGTATCGAGACAAAAGGCGCGCATTATCTATTGGAAGTAGACAACCCTTTGGTGTTGCCTGTGAATCGCAAAGTGCGTTTTTTGATGACTTCTGATGATGTTATTCACTCATGGTGGGTGCCGGATTTTGCTGTCAAGAAAGACACCATCCCTGGTTTTATTAATGAAGCATGGACAAGAATTGATGAGCCAGGCGTATATCGCGGTCAATGTGCGGAGCTATGTGGTCGTGCACACGGGTTCATGCCGGTGGTGGTGCATGCGATGGAAGAAGAAAAGTTTGATGAATGGTTAGCGAGTAAGAAGGAAGAAATCGCACTTCAAAAAGCGGCGGCACAAGAGGCGCTCTCTCAAGACTTATCCATGGATGAGTTGATGTCGCAGGGCGAATCGATATACACGGCGCGTTGTGCTGTGTGCCATCAGGCTAATGGTGAGGGGATTCCGGGTGCATTTCCCGCGATTAAGGGCAGTCCTATCGCAACAGGCCCAATTTCAGAGCACATTGATGTGATTGTGAATGGCCGTCCGGGCACTGCAATGCAGTCTTTTTCGAACCAGTTAAGTGACAAAGAAATTGCTGCGGTCATCACATACCAGCGAAACGCATGGGGCAACGACACTGGTGATAGGGTGCAAGCATCCGATGTGAATGCCTTTAAGGCACAAGGCAGTGCTAAGGAGGAAATATGAGTAAGCCAATAGAAAAGGCAGTGAAGTCTGCTCCAGCGGAAGCCAGTGCAAACAGTACCATTGCGATTGATGATGGCCATGATCATCATGCTCCTCAAGGTATTGCTCGTTGGCTGTATTCCACAAACCATAAAGATATTGGCACCCTGTACCTTTGGTTTAGTTTTGCGATGTTTCTGACTGGTGGTGCGATGGCGATGGTCATTCGTGCCGAATTATTCCAGCCTGGACTTCAGCTGGTTGATCCACAGTTTTTTAATCAAATGACTACGGTACACGGTTTGGTGATGGTGTTTGGTGCTGTGATGCCAGCATTTACGGGCCTTGCTAACTGGATGATTCCAATGATGATCGGTGCTCCAGATATGGCGCTACCTCGCATGAACAACTTGAGCTTTTGGATTCTACCTTTTGCATTTCTTATTTTATTGAGCTCGTTGTTTTTACCTGGCGGCGGCCCCGATTTTGGCTGGACGTTCTATGCTCCGTTGTCCACGACTTATGGCCCAGATAGCACCGCGCTGTTTGTATTCTCTGTTCACATCATGGGTATCAGCTCCATCATGGGCGCGATAAACGTTATCGTGACGATAGTAAATATGCGAGCTCCGGGAATGACTTGGTTCAAGTTACCAATGTTTGTTTGGACTTGGTTAATCACCGCTTTCTTATTGATCGCGGTTATGCCGGTATTAGCGGGTGCGGTGACGATGGTTCTTACTGACAAATATTTCGGGACTAGCTTCTTTGATGCAGCTGGTGGCGGCGATCCGGTGATGTTTCAACACATCTTTTGGTTCTTTGGTCACCCAGAAGTGTACATCATGATTTTACCGTCGTTTGGCATCATTTCTGCCATCCTTCCTGCTTTCAGTGGCAAGAAGCTGTTTGGTTATCATTCGATGGTTTACGCGACGTGCAGCATTGCGTTGTTGTCTTTCCTTGTGTGGGCGCATCACATGTTTACAACGGGGATGCCAGTTTTTGCAGAGCTTTTCTTTATGTATTGCACCATGCTGATTGCGGTACCAACCGGGGTGAAAGTCTTTAACTGGGTCGCCACCATGTGGCGTGGGGCTCTGACATTTGAAACACCAATGTTGTTTGCCATTGCCTTTATTGTGCTCTTTACGATTGGCGGTTTCTCAGGGTTGATGCTGGCGATTGTGCCGGCGGATTTCCAATATCATGACACTTACTTCGTGGTTGCGCATTTCCACTATGTGTTGGTATCTGGTGCTGTATTCTCGATTATGGCGGCTGCGTACTATTGGCTACCTAAGTGGACAGGCAATATGTACGACCACAAGCTGAGTTTGTGGCATTTCTGGTGCTCGATTATTTCAGTAAATGTTTTGTTTTTCCCGATGCACTTTCTAGGTTTAGCGGGTATGCCAAGACGTATCCCGGATTACGCTATTCAGTTTGCTGATGTCAATCAAATCGTCTCCATTGGTGGATTTGCGTTTGGGTTGTCACAATTGATCTTTTTATGGGTGGTGATTAAGTGTATTCGTGGCGGTGAAAAGGCCGCTGCAAAACCGTGGGAACGTGCGGAGGGCTTAGAATGGACAGTGCCAAGCCCGGCACCCCATCATACGTTTACTACGCCGCCTAAAGTCGATTAGAAACGAAGGGGTGAGTGAGATGAAACCGAATCCATCAAACAAAAAGCTCACAGTGAAGTTGCTTTTAGCGACCCTTTTGATGTTTGGGTTTGGCTACGCACTTGTCCCATTGTATGACGTAATGTGCGACGCACTGGGTATCAATGGAAAAACAAGTGAAGTGGCCGCCATTCAACCAACTGGTATGCAGCCAGATATGAGTCGAACCATTCGCGTGGAGTTTATGGCGCATGTAAGTCCCGATATGCCTTGGGAGTTTAAACCCAAAGTGATTTCGATGGACGTTCATCCCGGTGAAGTCGTGCAAACCGAATACCTTGCATTTAATGAAAGCGGGCAGAAGTTGGTAGGGCAAGCCGTTCCCTCTGTTTCTCCCGGGAATGGTGCCGCTTATTTCAATAAGATTGAGTGCTTTTGTTTTAACCAACAGCCTTTGGATGGCAAACAACAAGCTCAAATGCCGTTGATTTTTTATATCGAACCGGACTTACCGGAGTCGATACACACGTTAACGCTGTCTTACACACTCTATAAACTTCCTCCTCCTACAGGTTCTTAGCCACTCAAGGAGAGAGATACAGACCAAGGCTGGTCAGTAAGGAGAGAAATTATGAGTAACAAGCCAGGAACATATTATGTTCCCGCTCAAAGTAGCTGGCCGATCATCGGTGCGTTTGCTCTATTTTTAGTTGCCGTTGGTGCAGGAATGACCGTTCAGGGAACACAAAGTGAAGGGGCTGTGGGAACCATTGGTAGCATTGTGCTAGCGGTAGGTTTCCTGTTCTTGCTTTACATGTTGGCGGGCTGGTTTAGTAATGTGATTACTGAGTCACTGAGTGGAAAGTACAGCTCGCAAATTACTCGTTCTTTTCGCCAAGGGATGAGCTGGTTCATCTTCTCTGAAGTGATGTTTTTTGGTGCCTTTTTTGGTGCGTTATTTTACGCCAGGATGATTTCTGTGCCTTGGTTAGGTGGGGCAGATAACAACTCCATGACCAACGAGGTTTTGTGGCCAACCTTCGAAGCAATGTGGCCACTCACACTGACTCCGGGTGGAGAAACAACACAAGCTATGCCGTGGCAGGGCATTCCCCTTACTAATACTATTTTGCTGCTATTGTCGTCGGTTACGCTACATATGGCGCACATAAGCCTTGAAAAAGACAAAAGAACGGCACTGATTGTTTGGTTGGAAATCACCATCGTGCTTGCGGGCTTTTTCCTATATTACCAAGCGGTCGAGTATGCTCATGCTTATCAAGAAATGGGGCTCACGTTGCAATCTGGTATCTACGGAAACACCTTCTTTATGCTGACGGGTTTTCACGGTTTGCACGTTTGTCTTGGGACGATTTTCTTAATCGTATTATTGCTCCGAATCGCTAAAGATCATTTTTCGTCTAAGAACCATTTTGCCTTCCAAGCAGGTAGTTGGTATTGGCACTTTGTGGATGTGGTTTGGTTATGTCTGTTTGTGTTTGTGTACGTGCTGTAGGTGCATTGGGCGATTAGTAAGGACGGGGATTCGGAGCCAGCCAGCCTGAACTGAGCGCAATAAGTAGAAGGATAACTACTAAAGCGGAGAACATGACTCGACGGCCTAAGTAATGACTCATAGGTTTGTCTCTTTTTTCGGGATTATCTGGGTCTTCACGAACCATTTCGATAAGCGCTTTTGCGAGGTTGAAGATAATGAAAAGCAGCAAAAGGACAAGCGTCAGTTTGAATAGAAATACGGTGGACATAGCACCTCCGGTTTCATCGTTGTTGTTATCAAGACAATTATGGCTATCGAAACGGTTTTGGGTTGCAGTTGGTTTAACTGTGGTTGTGTTTTCTCTTTTGGTCAAACTGGGTTTTTGGCAGCTTGAAAGAGGGCAAGAGAAACAGGCTTTGGAACAAGCCATTCTTGCGCGAGCGGATAGTGCGTACCAAACATTAGGCGAAGTTCTTGAAGAAAACGATTGGAGAGAAGGCAGCATCCTCGGGAAAAAAGTGGAAGCTAATGTTGTTCCTCAGGCGTTTCCCGTGATTTTACTGGATAACCAAACGCATCAGGGCAATGTGGGCTATTTAGCATTTCAGATTGTCTCTATGAGTGATGAATCAGGAACCTATGCATTATTAGAGCTTGGTTTTGTGGAGGGAATAGCAGATCGTTCAGTATTACCAACCGTCACAACACTCGAAGTGTCGACCTTTATCTCGGGACGTCTGTACCGAAAATCTGCTAACCCGTTGAGCTCTGAATTAATGCCAGAAGTTGGCGATGCCATTCGTGTGCAGAACCTGAATATCGCGCAACTGAATCAGCTACTTAATATTGAACTTATGCCCGCAGTCTTGCAGCCAGACAATCTAAAAAATTGGCCTTACGACTTTCCTTGGAACCCATTGCCGCTCAACAGCGCCAAGCATTTCGGTTATTCGATTCAGTGGTTTTCGATGGCGGGCGTTTTCTTATTATTGACCTTAATTGTTTTTGTTCGTTGGCAAAGAAAGTTGCGTCACATGGAGGTGAAGCATGACATCTAAAGTAACCAAAGGGCGGCTAATGTTGATTGCGTTGGTGTGTACGTTTGCGCTTCCTGCCGTCATCGCTAAGGTCATTCTCACCCAAGGGTGGTATCAAAGCGGTGTGACCAATAGAGGTGTGTTAGTTGAACCATACACAACGTTAGAGCTACTTGGTCAAGAGTCCCCACTCAAGGAGCACAGGTGGCAACTCGCTTATGTTTTACCTAATGAGTGCACAGAACAATGCAGGCAGCAGCTTTACCTGCTTCAGCAAAGCCATGTCGCTTTAGGAAAATATCAAGAGCGTGTGGTGCCGGTGCTTTGGCAGACAGAGTTGTCCGGTACCGTAGATGTATCGATGACGACAATGCAAATGAATCAATCGGTTACCGCCAAAGTGAAACCCGGACAAATGTTAATCGTTGATCCTCTGGGGCAATTGGTGATGTCTTACTCGCCAAAACCGAATGAAGATTTAGTCTCGTTCAACAAAGGTATGTTAGCGGATTTACGCAAGCTCTTAAAATTGTCACGAGTTGGTTAGAAAGGGGTGTATATGAAGTTAATTCAATTGGTTAAGTTCAGTTTGCTCCTAACTTTCGTGGTGATCATGTTAGGCGCGTATACTCGCCTTTCTGATGCAGGGTTAGGTTGCCCTGATTGGCCCGGCTGCTATGGGCATCTTGCTGTGCCTCATCAAGAAGAAGACGTAATACGTGCCAATCTTAATTTCCCTGAACGGGCTGTCGAGCATGAGAAAGCATGGCTTGAAATGATTCATCGCTATTTTGCAGGAACGTTGGGTTTGGTCATTTTTGCCATGACAGTGATATCAATGAGGTCTGAGCGCGTGAATCCTACTATTCCGATGCTGCTCAGTGTACTTGTGATCGGGCAGGCACTTTTGGGGATGTGGACCGTGACGCTCAAATTAATGCCAGTCATCGTAATGCTTCATCTGCTTGGTGGCTTTACTTTACTGGTTCTGCAGGCGATTTTTTACTGCCAGTTAAAAGCGCAAAATAATCTCTATTTTTCTCCATCTTCCAGCTCGCTGCGAGGCTTCTCATTATTGGTTTTTCTGGTTGTTTTTATGCAGGTGCTGCTCGGAGGGTGGACTTCGTCAAACTATGCCGCGCTCATGTGCACCTCACTGCCTATTTGTGAGGGAGATTGGATGGGTCATCTCTCATGGAAAGAGGCGTTTTCTTTCTGGCAAACCGGATTCGAGAATTACGAATTTGGTGTATTGGAGTATCCGGCAAGAATGACCATACATGTTACGCATCGCCTCGGTGCGATGGTCACCGCCACTGTCGTATTGGCTTATAGCATTATGCTCATGAGGCAAGATTCCCATCATTCACAGCGCATTGGAGGATGGTTACTACTCACTTTAGCGTGTCAAATTATGTTGGGCGTGAGCAACGTTGTATTCCAACTTCCTATTTATGTCGCCGTAGCACATAACTTGGGTGCCGCCATTATGTTGAGTCTTGTTTGTGTGAGTCAGTTTTATTTGTGGCAGGGCAAAAAAGCTTGGAGTTACACCGCGAAAGGAGTTCGCTATGAGTAAAGAAATCGCACTGTCGTTAAATGAGCGAAAGCGACTAAGTTCCGTTTATTTGAAGTTAACGAAGCCTAAAGTAGTCGCATTAATGCTGGTGACGGCCGTTGTAGGGATGAGTTTAGCGCCTGTTACTGAGTTTCCTTGGTTGCAGGCGGCGGTTGGCCTAACAGGCATTGGTTTGATGGCAGGCTCCGCGGCAGCGTTTAATCACCTGATTGACCGCCGCATTGATGCGAGAATGGCTCGCACACACAAACGTCCGTTGCCATCGGGTGAAGCTAAGCCGTTATCGGTGATAACCTTTGCGACGGCGTTAGGCGTCATAGGGTTTGTTCTTTTATATGCGCTGGTCAACCCACTGACGGCATGGCTGACTTTGATGAGTTTACTCGGCTATGCGATGGTGTACACCATGTACCTCAAACGCGCTACGCCCCAAAATATCGTAATTGCAGGTATTGCGGGTGCGATGCCGCCTCTTCTCGGTTGGACTGCCGTAACAGGGCAGTTGCATGCGAATGCTTGGCTGCTTGTGATGATCATTTTTATCTGGACGCCACCACACTTTTGGGCACTCGCAATTCATCGCGTAGAGGACTATCGTAAGGTGAATATTCCAATGTTGCCAGTGACACATGGTATCGAGTACACCAAAACTTCTATTCTGTTGTATACGGTGTTGTTGACGTTGGTTTGTGTGCTGCCGGTGTTGGTTGGAATGGTCGGCGTAGTTTATCTTTTTGCCTCGTTACTACTTAACGCTGGCTTTATGTACCATGCATGGAAGCTAAAATACGCGCCAGAGCCCAATACCGCGATGGAGGCGTTTAAATTTTCTATCTATCACCTTTTTGCGTTGTTCATTGCATTGCTTTCGGATCACTATATTGGCTTGTAGCCTCTCTTTAAACAGAAAACGCCGCGTGGTTCGCGGCGTTTTTTGTTTTGATACTTTGGCTTTAATGCAAAGTTTCTAGAGTTATTGAATCTCTAACAATTCAACATCAAAGATCAAAACACTTGCTGGTGGAATTGGGCCTGAGCCACTTTTGCCATAACCGAGCGTGCTTGGTACGAAAAGGCGGATTTTTTCACCTTCGACCATGTATTGTAGGCCTTCTTGCCAGCCTTTAATGACTTGGTTAAGACCAAACGAAATTGGCTCACCGCGATTAACGGAGCTATCAAACACAGTGCCATCAATCAACGTGCCGTGGTAGTGCACTTTGACTTTGCTTGTCGCGGTTGGGTGAACCTCACCTTCGCCTTTTTCAAGAACAATATATTGAAGACCACTTTCTGTTGTAATGACGCCTTCTTTCTTTGCATTCTCGAGCAAGAATGCTTGGCCTTTCGCAAAGTTTTCATCCGCTACTTTATGGTTTGTCCAAGTACGGTAAATGAAAAAGCCCGCCAGAATGAAAATAATGAGAGGGAACAAAAATTTAGACACGTAAGCTCCTTGTCTATTTAGGTTGTTTTAGCAAATAGTTAATGGTTTCTGCCATGGCTTCGACGCTGTCATGACCACCAGTAATGACTTGGTATTTTCCATTAACGATAAAGGCTGGAACGGAGTTAATTTGGCCGCGAGTTGTGACCGCTTCTGCCTTAGTGATGTACTCAAACAGCGTTTTTTGCTGTGCTTCATCTAAATGGTAAGGGCTGATAAGGTTGCGAGACTCAAAGGCTTTCTCTACGGCGATTTGACGTTCCTCAGCAGTCGTATCAGAACCCATTTGTACGGCAGCAAAAAGATCCGCCATAAATGCTTTGTCAGGTGTCGACTCTAGTTGCATGACTGCAGTGTAGAAGATGATGGCGCTTACTTGTGCACTCTCATTGAAAGTTACATGCATTTTTTCAACGCTTTGCTCAGTTAGCGATTCGATTTGAGGGACAAACTCTTCCATTGAACGGCAGTGGCCGCAAGTTAGGGCAAAAGCTTCTGTCAATGGCGCCAAATCATATTCTTGAAGAGATACAGGCAAAACTTCGTATTGTTTGCCTTGCTGAGGCTGAGTGTTGCCGCTATCGCATGCCGACAAGGCCATCATGGCGGCAATCACAGCAAAGCCTTTCGATATGGTTTTTAACATAATAATGCTCTAAGTAAGAAATTTGCGTTAGTTTATCGGTTAACGATAGTGACTAAAACCATTAAATAACAATAAAGTGAGACGATTGGTAACAGACTTTTCCTGATGTGTAGGCTGCAGGGAGGTATTTTGGCATCGCTTTTTATTTGAGAGATACTTGATATTGATTCCAGTGGCATGAACGCTGCATATACAAACCAATCGGTGGATAAAAGCGCTAAAGATTCGGCGTGTTTTGTCGACACAATGGACAAGAGTTTTTCTAAGTTGGTAGTGGTATGAAGCAGTGGTTTTTAATTGTTTGCGGCATTCTGACTGGGTGCAGTAGCCTTGATCAAGACATGGTTCCTGGCGGGAACATTTTAGATACAGCTCCTAAAACAAACACCGAGCTGAGACATCCTGAGTGGGGCTATCCGAGTGCTTCCAGTGTGGCTTCTTCACCTCGCACGTATCAGACTGAGAGGGCATCAGTAAAAAAGTCGCAAAATGTGACCTCTCTGGAAATGTTTCTGAACAGGCACAATATTCCTCATGAGACACTCAGTGGCGGTCACTTAATGATACGTTTGAAAGAGCAAGTGCATTTTCAAACTGGCTCTGCTCAGTTATCAGCGCAATCTCAAGACTGGATTCGAAACATTGGTCACTATCTAGCAGGAAGAACGGATGTGGATGTCGTGATCGATGGCCATGCCGATAGCACAGGAGCTGCCAGCTTTAATGACACGTTGTCAGAAAAGCGAGCTCGTGAAGTGGAAAAGCAACTACTGGCGACGAGTATTCCTCGTCAACGCGTGTTTTCTAGAGGTTTTGGCGAGTATGTGCCGCAGTGCAGTAATTCGACAGCCAATGGCAAAGCTTGTAATCGACGCGTAGAGCTAACGCTGATCGTTGATGAGTAAGGCGGTGGCTAGTCGATAAACTACGTCGTGTCGTTTTCACTGAGCCCTTATGTGTTTACTGGCGTTTCCGTCTGGGAATGAGCAAGAAGAGTGAACCCAAAGGCTAGGCACAGCAACGAGCAGCTAGACTGAATAGAAAAGAGGCACCTGTATGGTGCCTCTTTTACATCCGCCAATGTTCATAGGGGGAACTTAGGCAAATTCTTTTTCAACGTAAGCGACGATGTCAGATGACTCGTATAGCCACTGTGTTTCGCCATCTTTTTCGATACGCAGGCAAGGGACTTTAATTCGTCCACCACCTTGCTCTAGTTCAGCTCGATGAGTCGGGTTATTTTTTGCATCACGTAGCTCAATATTCACTGATTGACGCTTCATTGCACGGCGGACTTTTACGCAAAAAGGGCAAGCTTCAAATTGGTAAAGTGCGTATTGCTTTGCTTTTTCATCAATACGTTGTTGTTCTTCTGCACTGCGTTTAATACCACGAGGTGAGAACACGGCGTTCAGCAATAAGATAACCTTGCCTAAAATCCAACGGATAAACTTCATAATGATCCCTTGATGTTCATTGGGTAATTGTCCTTTAAAAATGCAATCATGATGCTTGTTGCATTGAGCGTGAAGTCTATCAGTTGTTTGAAATGGATAAAACCATGTATTTTATGCGGAAAATAAGCGTTTTAACTTGCCCCAAAAGCCGCTAGTCGAAACTGGACTGGCTTCTCTACCTAGATAAAAGCTTTGCATCAGTTCGGTTCTGAATGCATCAACATCCATGCGTTTTACAACAAGTTCGTGTTGCAATGTATTCTGAGTTTGCTCGGCATGATCGTGCGCCAAGCTAAAGTCCATATTCAAATAGCCTTGAGTATAAAGCCAAAGGTGGGTTATCAAGATAAGGTCTTCTGCGGACTGGTTAGTGAACTTATCCGCGTGCTCATCACCCAAGGAGTCAGTCAGCACTTGCTGCATTTGCTGGGCAGAATGCGCATGTTGCTCATAGTTAGCGCTGGCTTCAATATGCGACTTAGTCAAAAGACCAAGCAGGTGAAGAGTAGGAGCCGTGGTGGGTTTGTTCTCACAAACTTTTGTAAACAGTTGTGACTGTTCTTTTAACCAACGTCGCTTTGCCGCTTTATGTTCTTTAACGAAGGGAATTTCTTTGAATCCCATCTCTTGACTCAGTTCACTAAGAGACGTCATGGCTTTTTAGTTCCTTCACCGTTACTTCGACGTGTTGATCGTTGATATCAACAAAAATAGAGCTGCCGGTAATCATAACAGAAAGGCTAGTGCCTCGGTCAAGGTGCTGACAAATCAAGTCGATAGCGTCGTAGTCAAAGCTTTCTACGTTGACGGGAAGCATTGAGAACTTTCCTGACATTTTATCCCACCATACCGTCGCTTTAGTGCTATAAGTGTAGACTTTCACGTGTTTTGCTAGGCGAGAGGCTTTCTTAATTCTTTCTGGTTCTGGTTCGCCAATTTCAATCCAGTGAGCAATGCTTTGATCATCGCCAACATGCCATAAATCAGGCTCTTCAATTGTAGAAAGCCCTTTCGTAAACTCTAAATTACTTTGAGCGTTTAAGCAGTAAGCTAAAACACGAGCTAGCATTCGTTGAGGTTTTTCTGAAGGGTGAAGGGCGATAGTTAGATTTTTAGAATCGTAATAGTCGTTATTCATATCGGAAATGGCGATACGAAATTTATAAATAGTGGGCTTGATTGCCATTGTTTTTAAAGGGCTCCGAGAGTTTGAGGTGTACTATAGGTGTACCAACATGGTTTTGTTTGATTCGTAGTTAATATTTTTATGTCGGCTTTTTCCTTCTAGTAGACATCATATCAACTACTTACCATTGAGGTATACCTTAACGTATATCTAAATGTACGAATAAAAAATACAGTAAGGATTTTGGTAGAGTAATAAGCTCTCCTAACTTTGTTGCAAGTTGCGTTGAGACCACTGAGCCCGAGAGGGCTCAGATGTTTTACTCAGTAACTCCAACTCATATCCCCAACATCTAAGTTGAGGTCTATTCCTTTATCTACTTTGGCTTTTTCCACCACAACAGGTTTGTCAGACTGTATTCTTAAATCGATCTCTGACTTGTTGTTTACGGTTTGGGCTGTGAGAGGTTGGTAACCACCACTCAAGCTTGAATGGCCCAAAGGTTGGTACTTCTCGTTTTGTCTTGATTGCTTGTTGATTTGACTGCTATCGCTAGGCACGTAGTCAGTGGAGGTATCCCAAACATCTTGCTTTTGTGAGTTCACCGATTGATTGACGGTTTCATTGGTAGTGATACCTAGCTCAATATTGCGGTTTTGCATCTCCTTCATCAGTTTTGCTTGAGCCTGTACTTTGTCCGCGCCGTTTATTTGAGTTTCGATAATGTATGGATTGTAGGGCTGAATGGTTGGTGGCTCATCACCTTGGTAAATGGCTGAGTAGTATTGCTCCTCATAACTTTTCTTTGTTTGGCTAGTGACCTCATTGGTGTTTAGGCCAAGTTCAATGTTGCGGTTTTGAAGCTCTTTCATCTGCTTGGCTTGGGCTTTGATTTTTTCCTGACCATGCACTTGATGATCGACAACATAGGACTGTTTGAGCTGTTCATTTGTCACTGAGCTTGCGGTGTCACTTTGCTCAGTGATAGAGCGCTCAACCTGCTCTTTGTTAATCAGCGTGTTGGTAATATCCGTAGTCGTAACGCCAAGCTCTACATTACGGTTTTGAAGCTCTTTCATCTGCTTGGCTTGGGCTTTGATTTTTTCCTGACCATGCACTTGGTGATCGACAACATAGGACTGTTGGAGCTGTTCATTCGTCACTGAGTTTGCTGTGTCATTTTGCTCAATGATAGAGCGTTCAACTTGCTCTTTGTTAATCTGCGTGTTGGTAATATCCGTAGTTGTAACACCAAGCTCTACATTGCGGTTTTGAAGCTCTTTCATTTGTTTGGCTTGAGCTTTGACCTTTTCCGTACCTGTGACTTTGGTGTCTATCACATAAGGATTATATGACTGGTAGGTTGAAGGCTGTGCTAGCTGGTAACCTTGGGCTTGCGTTTTTTGATGGGTGGCTTTATTTGGATCCTCTTTTACTTCTTCGTCCTCACCCCAAAAGCTATTCCAGGTACTTTTGATTTTCTCGACTATGTCGCTAAAGCCCCCAAACTTTTCCAAAAGCATATCAATGCCATTGATAAAAATACCCAGTGGTGAGATGTCGAATAGAATTTCAAAGATGGAGTTCTCTGAGAAATACGCTTTCATCTTGCTAACTATCGCGGAAATGCCACCAAGCTTATCAATCAAATAGCCAGCGATAGCAATCACAGCACCAATAGCAATGATAATTTGGCCAAAAGGGTTAGCGAGAGCGACGGCATTAACGCCAATGAGTGCAAGTTTTACCCCTGCAAGAACACCAATCACAGTGGACATATTATCACTCAGCCAAAGAACGCCACTGCCAAGTGTGCGAAATGCATTAAACGCGCTTTTAACAATTTCTCTGAGTTCTGCAATTTTCTCTTCACGCCAATCCATATCTTTCATGTTCAGAGCTAGATCTTCCATGATGAATGAAAGCTCAGCCATGATAGGAGTAAGAGCACTGATTTTCAGTGAGTTGACGATCGTGTTTAGTTTGCCTAGCGACTCGCTAAATGCTTGGGCGTTCTTGGTGGATTCTGGCTCCACAGGGCCACCTGTATCATTAAGTAGCTGCTTGGCTTGTCGGTAGCCTTCCACACCACCACGAAGGACGTTAAGCATCTTTTCACTGTCACCACCAAAGAACTCATCAGCCATGAAGTTCTGTTTGGCTGTGTCGGTTTCCTTTGCGATTTCACGCAATAACACTTGATAGGCTTCACCAGCATCTTTAGCGTTCATCAGGTCTTCATAGGCTTGATGGTTGCCCGTATCTTTAAAGTAGTCATTCATCGCGCCAGATTGGAAGGTTTTCATCTCTCCCCAACGCAATGCCATTTCTTTAATTGCTGCGTCCATATCTTCCGCTTCTGCACCCGATTGAGTTGCTTGCAAGCGCATAGCCTGAAGTTCTGCCACTGGCATGTTGATGTCGTCCGCAGCACGTTGCAGCTCATCAAGTTCATTTGCAGTGTCATTGATAATAATCCCGAAGCCGGCCATCGAACCCAATACACCAGTAGTGGCAAGCGCTCCGTTTTTTACCCCTTCAACCGTTGGCATTTTGAGAGCCTTGTTGATGCCCCGCGGAATCTTCATCACCTTTTGAAGGCCAACGTATCTCTTTTGCAGCTTGGTTATTTCTTTGCCGTGGTTCTTATAACTCTGGTTAAGCCGGTTATACTCGTTATCAAGTTGCTTGGTATTGATGCCGTTTTTCTTTAGCTGCCTACCGAGTTTCTTGAGATCGTTTCTGTAATCACTTTGCTCACCAGTTAGTTTGCTGAGCTTATCCTGCTGTTTGGCAATTTTCTCTGTTAGGGCAGCGTTTGGGGTTTGAGCTGCTTTTGCCGCTCGCTTCAATTCATCAAGCTTTTCACTGGCTGCCGCGACAGCAATATTGTTCTTTCTAAGCGCGTTGAGCGATTTGTTGTAGGTATCAATCATACCCATTGAGGCTGAGTCTTCCGCTTGGGCTTTTTCCACCTTTTTCATTTCTTCGCCGTAACGGTTAGTCTCTTCACTCATTTTTTTGAGTGGTGCTGTGGTTTTGTCGATCACTCCCATGACGACAGAGAGGCTCATTTTCATAATCAGTCCTTACAAAAAAGGAGAGCTATGTGCTCTCCTGTTGGTATCGTTCTATTGCTAGCTCCCGAAAATGCAGCAGCTCGTCAAAAGTCAGTTTGTCTATTTCGCTAGGCTGCCATCGAAACGCCATTGCCAAGTCTGCATAGAGAGGCTCTACATGCGGAACGTCTTCTACTAACGCTCCGTACTGACGAAAAAAGTCGCGAGTGTTGTAAGTAGCGGTGCCCAGTTCGCAGGGTCGAGGTTTAGCATATCGCGTTCATCAAGCTCTGAGATTCGTGGAATGACTTGCTTACCTGCATCAAAATCCGCCTGGCAAATATCATTGAGGTTAACCCCACGAAGGTGACCAGAGTGTGGTTTTTGCAGCTCAACTTTGGTGATCTTAATCGTCTCTCCGCTCACCATTTTCTCAATTGGAACAGCAAGCGTGGCAATCTTGCTTGTGCCTTTATCTTTAATCGGGTTGGTCATAGCCTAACTCCTGCTTCAGTTCTTTTAGTTTGCCTTTACAGCCGCCTTTGCTTGGGTCTAGTTTCATCACTAACTCAAACAGGTCATGAGCTTCTTTACGGTTGCCATCTTCGTAGTGCCAATCACCGACCAAGCGGAAGATTTTCACTTTGAGTGGAACGTTGGTAGCCAGCTCGCCTTTTTGAAGGTCAAGAACGGCACCGGTTAGGTACTCACGGTTAAAGCCTTTGTTGGCTTTATAGGCTTCGTGCGAGTATTTGAAAACATAGCCTAAGAAAGCGGTTTGTCCGTCCATCTTCCAGTTTGAAGGGGTATCTAACCCCCCATCAATTGCGAGCCTGAATTCATCGTGAATGGTTTCGAGTTTGCCTAAATCAACATGCCATAGAAACCAATGCCACATCACATCTAGGTTGCCGTAATTCCCCTTATGGGTTTTTAGTAACTTTTGGATAAGTTGGCGGTACTTCTCGATCAACGCTTGTTTAAATGGGTCTTTCTCTTTCGAGCCGGACAACGTGCGCAGGTAAGAGACATCCTGCTTTAGAATTTGTTGGATATCTTCCCACGGTTTATCAGCAAGGCTAGGGCGAGATATGTTACTCGCCACTGTGCTTGCTGCTAACGTTACTGCTTGGGGGGCTGCGTGTTGAGCGCTTCTCTTCATCAGTATGGCTAGCATTGGATCACTCCTTATTGTGGAATCATCTCAACACCGTTAAAGAGCACTTCTAGCTGCCCGTCTTTGGTGTTCAAAGTCAGGGTTTCAACGGTCCACGCTTCTTTCAAGGTGTAGACCTTGCCACTGTCAGTTTCAACGGTGATCGTTTCATCCACAAACTCTGCGATGGTTTTTTCATCGGTATCTTTTGCGTGAATGATGGTGCACTTAATTGATGGAGCGTCTTCATAAGACTCTGAGTAGCCAAGAACGCCATCGTCACCCACCTGAGGCTCACGCTTAAGGTTACCAAAGCCAATCTCTGCGCCTTCTTTGATGGGTAAGCGCCCTAATGAGCCAGCGTTAATGACGGCACGGCTAGTAATTTTTGTTGCCATAATTTACTTCCTGAACTGAATTTTACCCGCAACAATAATCAAGCCATTCACGAACTGTGGTGAGTCTTGATAGTTGACGCGTTGTTTGTTGTTGTCATCAAGCTCGACAATCAGTGAGGCTTTATAGCCGTCAAAGTCTTGCACGATGCCTGCTAATTCCAGATCTCGGTAGAGTGAGAGAAGCTGGCTTTTGAACATAGTCGGCGTAACAATGGGCTGACCAGGCGCAAACTTGGTGCCGTCTTTGGCGACCTTATGACGAGGGTACACACTCGTGATAAGAGAGCGTTGCTTTTGGCGGTAGTACATGGCTGTCGCTGGCGTCATTACGTCTAGGTAGCTGTTATCTGCCATGCCAGCCCCATTTTCGGTGTATGCCGTGACTGGGCGCTCAACCAATACTTCCTTGGCAGAATTGACGGTATAGGTACTTAGCCCTTCATAGAGGAACAGGTTACGCTCTGCCCAATCCCATTCTCGTTCTGCAAGGCTATAAACGCCGTTTAGCTTGAGTGTTTGCAGTGGGCGACATGGGTCTATTGCCAGTGAAGGCGCGATTTGTCCAACCCATGCCCCGATCGCTTTTGCATCAGATAAGGCTTTGTCTTCTGTGTCACCAAAGTTGTTGACAGGCAAGAAGCTGATTAACGGGCAGTTACTGCCAGCACCGTAGGTAATGAGCTCCGCATGAGTGCCTTTTTTCGGGATGTAAGCAAGACCAGGGATTTGCTCTAATGCTTCATAACGCTTTTCAAGGAACAGCCCAAGCTCACGAACGGTAGTTTCATCATTGAGTGAGCACATAATGTGGTGATATTGAACATCCCCCAGTGCAGCAAGTGCGCTTGCAATGTCACCATTTTCGACACTAATCGCGAAAATAGGCATGGTTTCATCTTGCTTACGGAAGTACTCAATCATCTCAACAATGTCTGATTGGCTTGCATCTTTGCTGAATTTATCAGCAGCGATGCTTTCATCCATACATAGCGTGACTGTGTTTGGGGCAACCTTTGCTTCAGCCACCGCATTACCAATAGCAAGAATGCATTGCAGGTCTTCGGCGCTGTTGGCCAGGCTGTTGTCAATTTCGATATAGACACCGGGCACTCGTGCTGTGCTTGGTACCTCTTTAAAGCCAATTCCCATTAGTTCTGCTCCTTATTGGCTGTGGCTTTAGTAGTGGTTTGGACTTCCACCACGCTTTTGTCGCTAAGGCGGCGTAACCAATAAGCATTGCGAGGTTTGATTTCACCTGCGGCTTTTAGAGGATCGCGTGTCTCTGGGTCTCGAACGACCAGACCTTTAGCGGGTTTAATTTTGAATGTGGGTTGTTCAGTTTTTTTCATTACGCTGCATCCTGTAGTGCAAAGTGTTCTGCAGCCATCGCCATGAGTTCGCGCTCTAGCTTTGGTGTCCAGCCGATAAAGGCACGTTGTGGCATTTCATAGTTTCGCTTGGTGAGAAGGCCACCTTCCCAACGACCCGTTTTATTATTGAAAAAACCATTTACTCGAGTTGAGAAGGTGATTTTTGAACCTTCGTTGTGCTCTCGGCCTACCTTGCCTGCTATGCCTTTTAACCCGACCGCAAAGTTTTCTTCTGAAACCTCTGTTCGCAAACCACGAATAAAGCCATACAACATGTTTTTGTTGTTCACGGTGTTCAGTGCAGCGTGTAAGCGTCTATGTTTTTCGCCATGTTTGCCGTGTTTACCACGCGATACCACAGTTACTTTGCGGCTGGTTCGCGCTTGATATGGGTTGTTCTCAATATCACGCTGTGAACGGATTTGACTGCGGAAAAACTGACGTGCGTGATTCGCCATTTTTTTGTTTAACTCAAATTTTTCTGTTGCAGTGAGGACCAGGCTTTCAACAATCTGAGTGAGTTGCTCTGGGGTTTGAAGTGTTAGCATGGCAAATCATCCTGATGACCGATGAGGTGAACCAGCTCACCGAGCTCCTCTAAATCAGCAATTTGCTCAAAGTCACTCACACAGCGATAACGAATGTCGTTTTGCAGCCAGTCACCTTGCACATCCTCTTCCAGTGAAAACTCCTCACTCAAATCAATCTTAAGGCGGATGTCGCACTTACCGTCGTCGAGCAATTGGGTGGCAAAGGTAGGGAAAGGCAGTCCTTTGCTTGGTCGCTCTGGGTCATATTTGTTCAACCAGCTCACCAAGTGCATGAACAGTGCTTTCGGCCGAATCGCAACATCTTGCATGTCAACCACCGCGGTGTAGTCGACGGTAAACCCATCGACTTGTTCCGCTTGAGAGGAGAACATCACTCCGTTCTCTGCCCAAACCGTTAAGTTTTTGGCGTCGGTGACATGCTTCTTAAATAGCTCGGTTAAACTTTGTAGTGATTCCATTACACAACCTCAAAACAGTAGGTTTCTTCACCGTTAATCAGCAGGTCAACCGCTTGGCGATATTGCACTTCGCAGTGCTGCTTTTTATCGGTGAGTGCTTGTTGTCTGTCGGCAGCTTCGGCAGTGGTGTCACTGCTGAGTTGGATGCCAATCAATTCACTAGCAGTAAGCGCAAACACGGCCTGCTTGTAGAGAGTCTCGCCTGAATCTTCATCTTCAAACCGTACTTGCGACAATTCGTTCAAGTGAGCAAAAGGTTCAATGGTGTCCTTTAGCTCTCGGTGCACCTTTATGCGCGATACCGTTGCTTGGTGCAGAATGCCCGGCTCTGTCTCATTGCTAAGGAAATGGAACAGAGACTGAAACTCTGACACCTTGAGCGCTGGGTATTTGTCAGTTTTTGGTAGCTCTGAATTAAAAATCTCATTTTTATCACCAACAAATTGCATTGCTTCACGCCTTTTGGTTGAAAAATGCGGGCAGACAAACACTGAAGACTGCGCAGGCATTGGAGTAACCCAGACAGTTAGAGTGTTAACGCCCGCATTGAGGGGGTGTTAGTTAAGGGTTATACCCATGCTCCGTTAATCCAGAGCTTGACGTTTTTGAACTCGACAGCGGCCGCTTTGCCCAACTCTTCAATGACGTAAGCCATGTTCATTGATTCGAAGTTTTCCACCTGGTCTTTGGCGTCATTTTTCTTACCAACAGAGCGACGTACTGAATCAATCTGAATGTATAGAGATAGGTTGTCGTAGCTAGTGACCATGATGCCCGTTGAAGGGAAGCCCGGTACTTTTACAGCGGGTAGGCCACCATAGGTTCCAATGACTTGAAGCTCTTGGATCTTGCCTTTTTCGCTTGGCGTATTGCCGTGCGCTTCGTAGAACTTTGCTTTGTCGTAACCAAGCAGATCAGAACCGATAATAGCGACTAAGTTACTGTCGTCTTCGCAGGCAGGGTGAAGCAGCGTTTTAACGTTAAGCACGGCTAAATCAAGGTTGATAAAATCACCTTTCTCTTTGCCTGCTGAACCATCACCACCTTCACCGATACGGATCTTGCTAGAGCCTTCTACTACTTCTGAAATCAGTCGGTCAGCATTGTGAGCACGCATCGCTTGATACCAACCGATATTGACATCTTCACCGTGTGGATTAGCTGCGCGGTCTGTGGTCTTCGCAACACGCTCGCCATACCAACCAATCGTGACTTTATTAGCATCAATCTGCTTACGTGTTTCAGAAGAGACGATCTTGTTGAAGTTTTTGTCGTGTGCCCATGCGTCTAACTTTTCATAACGGATTGCCGTATCAAAGTTGGTTTGTTCACACATGTATGGCATAGCGCCAATACTTGAAAAGTCTGTCGGTTTGCGCTCACCTTCGCCAGAGGTATCGGTACGGCTGGCAATCATGCCTGTAACACCAAGGCCGATAGATTCGCCTTTCTGGTTTTTAACCGGCACAACGTTTACTTTGCCTAAGAACCAGTTGCTCTCACGGATTTGAGCGATGATTTTCTGGGTGCCGTTTGGTGTTACGTTAAACTTCTGAGTTGGGTCGGCTACATCATTTTGTTCACCGACCTTTTTAATGTAAGCACTCAGCTTCGTTTCTGTTTTTCTATCCATTTCACTACCTAATTGAATTCGTTATTGGTTGAGAAAGAACGCGTTATAGATACAGTTCTTCTTCGCCGTCTGAGCCCGCTGCTTGACGCTCATCTTCGTCAGTAAGTTTGCTGAACTTTTCGATTGTGCCGCTCAGTTCACCAACTTGGTTTGAAAGGGTTTCTACCTGGCTCTTTAGCTTGGTGAGTTCGCCGTCATCGCCAGTATTATCAGAGCCTTCTTCTTGGCTTTCTTGCTTGTTGTTAGCTGACAGGCAAGTCACGAGCTGACCTAACTGACTGTTTAGCTCTTTGTTCTGCTCAATGCTTTGCTTAAGCAGCTCTTCAGTTTCTTTACTCATCTCGGTTTCATCCTCTTGTTGAGAGAGCTGCTCATCAGCGTTATTGCCGTTGAGCCAGCATTTAAATTTGTTAAATAGGCTTTGCTCTGAGTGTTCAGAGTCCTGCACAGAGAGAGAAGACAAATTCACGGTCTGCCCTGTAGACACATAGGTTTTGTCAGCAGATTTATTTGACAGTTGGATTTGCGTAGTGCCAAGAGAAGCAGGGTTGTCAGTCAGCGCTAAGCCTGTGAGATAGGCTTTGCCTGTTTTGCCAAAGTCCTCTTGATACTCAACAGACGTATGCAGTAACTGACCATTTTCAACAGTGCGTAGAAGCATTGAGTTAGGCTTTATGACTGCCCAAAGCTCATCATCTCGTTTTTCAGTAGACAAGACTGAGCCGTATTTCCAGCTCCATTGAAAGTGCTCTTCGTTGATTAGAGCGTTGTACTTTTTCGGGTCGTAAGTTTCAGCAATGTCATCAATAACCTGCTGTGGCACCTCACGCCCATCGACGGTTGGGCCTGCCTTCAAAATACAAATTGGCTCAGACTTGAACATCATTTCTCTCCTAAATTCGATGACTCCAATCTAACGAATGCCCTTATCTTTTTGTATTCATGGTGATTCTAGAACTCTGATATAGAAACCGCTCAGGCTGAGTAATTACGGAGCCTGTAGCACTATGCAAGCATGGATACCAATGTAGTTACTGAGAATGAGCCAATCTACACCCATGCGCAGACCCAAGCGCTGGGGTTGTACTTGCGCCAATATAAACCTGCCGAGATTGCAGAGCAGGTAGACGTTGCCACGCGCACTGTACAGCAGTGGATTTCACGCTTTGGCTGGAAAAAAATGCGGGACGATTCGCCCGTAGAACTGATGCTGCGTCAACGTATTGCTTACTTGATGTGGATTGACCACAAACTAGAGTGTCAAGAACGTGAGCTGAAGATGCTGCTAGACCAGCACTACAAGCGAGTGGAGGCTGATAAAAAGCGCAGCCGGCCTGCTGGAAGTGGGGAAGGGGAGAGCAAGCGAGGACGCAAAGCAAACAAGGTCAAAAACGATATCTCTCACATCACCAAAGAGATGTTGGATGAGTATCGTGAGAAGACGTTTTTTGAGTACCAGAAAGAGATCCACCGGCACAAGCAAGATGATGCGATCAATGAAATCCGCTTTTACCTTAAGTCTCGCCAGATTGGTCTCACGTTTTATTTTGCATTTGAAGCCTTTGAGGATGCCGTGCTTAACGGAGATAATCAGGTGTTTATCTCGGCCTCTAAGAAACAGGCTTACATCTTCAAGAACTACATTCGGAAGTTTGCCCTAGAGATTGGTGATGTCGACCTTAAGGGTAAAGACGACCTTGAACTGAGTAATGGCGCCAAACTAGGTTTCATGTCGACGAACGTGTCGACATCTCAAGGCTTCAACGGTCACATGTATTGGGATGAGGTTTTTTGGATCCCTCGCTTTGCCGAGCTGGACGACTACGCTGGCGGTATGTCTATCCAAGCGAAGTTCCGCACGACCTATATTTCCACCCCTTCGACTATGGCTCACGAGGCGTACCCGAAATGGGAAGGTAAGAAAGAGCACAATATCGACATCAGCCACAAGGCACTAAAAAATGGTGCGTTGGGGGAAGACTTTATCTTTCGTCAGATGATCACCGTCGATGATGCGATAGCCAAGGGTGCGAACTTCTTCAACATGGATAAGCTGAAGCGCAAATACCCAGTTAAAGAGGTATTCGATAACTTGCTACGTTGTAAGTTTTTGGATGACAGCGCTTCGTTCTTCTCTCTTAAAGCGCTACTGGGCTGTAAAACAGATACGTCACTTTGGAATGATGTGGACCATGAAAAAGCGCACCCTGTTGGTAGTGAAGAGGTATTGGTGGGCTATGACCCAAGAGGCGGCGGAACCGGGGACGGCTCAGACGATGCTGGCTTGGTGGTTTCTCTCAAGCCAAGGCGTAAAGGCGGCATGTTCAGGTTGATTGAACGTATGAGGCTAAAAGGCTCTAGCTATGAGCAGCAAGCAGAGTCCATTCGCGCCATTACGGAAAAATACAATGTTGTCCATTTAGCGATAGATACAAGCGGGGTTGGCTCTGCTGTTGCAGAACTGGTGCGTAAGTTCTACCCGGCATTGATTGAGCTGAACTACTCGCCCGAAATTAAACGGATGATGGCGTATAAGGCGCGAGAAATCATTAACAATGGTCGATTGCAGTTTGATGCCGAGTGGGACGACTTGGTGCATTCCTTCCTGATGATCCGACAGCAGACGACCAATATTAGCAACCAAGTAACGTTTGTTTCTAACCGAAGTAAGATTGGCTCACATGCTGACCTTGCTTGGGCTTCAATGCATGTGATGTGTTGGGAGCCGATTGATATTAATACCGACGATGACACCACCGTTGAGATTTTCTAAGCCAAACCGTGGAGAGGCAAAGTGATTGAAATTGAATTTTCGAACCCTGTGAGCGTGATGAACAGTGACATACTCAGTTACTTAGAAACCGCGCTGATTGATGGATTGTACGAGCCACCTATCCCGCTTGATACGTTAGCAAAGGCTCTACGAGTGAATCCCATGCATTCCAGTGCGATTGAGTTTAAGCGCAATACTTTGGTATATGCGATCACCTTAAGTGGTTTGCTCTCTCGCCAAGACTTAAAGCGCTGGTCACAAGATTACTTAACCTTTGGGAATGGCTATTTGCAGGTAATTCGTAATTTTGGGGGGCGAGGTCAGGTGGTCAAACTTAAACACCTTCCAGCGTTATATATGCGACGCCGTGAAGATTTAGGTTGGACGTACAAACCCAAAGAGTACGACGATGACGGACGAATCGACTTTAAACATGGTCAGGTGTTCCATCTTTGTGATTACGATGTTGCCCAAGAGATTTACGGTTTGCCGGCACATGTGAGTGGGCTAACCTCAATTTGGCTGAATGATGATGCCACGCTCTTCCGTCGTCAGTATTACCGTAATGGTAACCATGCAGGCTATTTGCTTTATATGAATGATCCGAATATGAGTGACAAGCAAGAGCAAGAAATCAAAGACAAACTCAAGGCGAAAGACGGCATGGCGTTCAAAAATATGTTTGTCAATGCTAAGGGGAAGGACACCAACCCGCCAGAACTGAAGCCGATTGGTCAGGTGGAAGCGAAAGACGCGTTTAAGGACGTAAAGAACCAAACCATGAATGACGTGCTAGCCCTCCACCGTGTTCCGATTGAGCTGATGAGCGTTCGCCGTGAGAGCATCACATCATTGGACTTAAACAAAGTGGATTGGTTATTTCACAAGAATGAGTTATTGCCCCTGATTGACTCCATGAAAGAGTTGAATGACTTTGTGGGGCAAAAAGTTATCAGTGAGAATGAGTATAAAAAACTCGAAGTTGCTTAGTATCGAGCTGAGATAGATTTGTTTCTAATTATATTGACCCATGCGCGATCTTACAGGGCTGATAAGTACCATCATACCTATGAATACAATGCCTATCTGACCTATCCAACGGTTTTTTACTTAATTATTGGCTTCGTTCAACAAATTTACGTTTGAACATCAGTTGTTCTTCAGTATTGTTCGGTTGCTTAAGGTGTTCGAGCAAACGCCGGGTTGTCCGTTTCTCTTAATATACATCTGACTATTGTGGTGGTTAATTAAAGTTTTTTTAAGTCAATGCTATAAAAGAATGCCAGCACAAGCTGGCATTTCGTTCTTTTGGCTAAAATATTAATGGAAAGAGCTTAGTCATTAAATGACGATAGCGCACTCTTCAAGATGACCTTATTGTAGTTTTTATCTAGATCGTCCTTATAAGGTGTGGACTTTCCATTTCGGAAGCTGTAGTACGTTTGAATGGAAGGCAGTGAGAAATCATACTGAACCTTAGACACTCCTTTGTACGGGTACAGGGAGAAGTGGAATAAAACGTCACCTTCATTTGTTCTAAAGAAACCAGACTTCTCTGAATCATTTTTCTTATTTGAGCTCAAATATGTAGAATTGTGGAGGCGCTGTATATTTGCAAAAGCGGTGACATCATCGTTAGATAATGTGGTGCTGCCATTATAACGTGTTGTCGCGGGAATTGAGATGGCTATTCCTTCCAGCTCTTTTAGTTTTGAGTTAACTTGTTTTCTAAATTTATCAAAATCAAATTGAAAGTTTTCGACCTTAGTGCCGTTGTTAAAATATAACCCTCGCTCAAAGTGCCCCTTATTGCCCTCTCGATTCTTGGTCTCTCTTGGAGCGATAGTGAATACGTGATAGTCACCTTTAGTGGTAAATCTCATATCAAGCCAAGGCGCTTCATAAGAAATAACTTTGCCTTCACCTAACTCTTTTGAGCTGATAAACGTGTTAAAAGCATTACTTCGGTCAAAGAAGTTAAGGCTATTTTTGTCAAAATCAGCGATGGTTGAATAAAACTCAACTTCGGATGCAGCCCCGGACTCATGAGATAGGGCATAATGGACTCGTTCCCTAAATTCTTTGAGGGGTACCTTTGCTGAAATCCTAACTTGGTAAAAATACTGATCTCCTGATTCATGCCACACTGCATAGTCTGCTGGCTTAGCTCGTTCTTCACCTAGGTTTCCAATGTCTTGAAGTGTATTTGTAATGTTATTTGCTACATCATCAATAGTAGATTGGCAACCAGATAATGAAAGGGTAGCTACTAACACTGTAACTAGCGGTCCATATTGTCTCATATTACAACCATTCCTTTATGCACATTGTATACTAATTGGTCATTAACTCATATTAAAGGCCCGTAGCGCAATATGATTAACAGTGCATTGATTCATAATGTTGATGAGTAGCTCAATTTATAGGCTTTAAAATACTTAATGCTTAAAAAAAGGAGCTGAATCTGACTCCAATTCACAATTTATATAGAAAGAAATGAGACGCCGTTTACTGCCAATAATAACCAAGAATTTTGGCCTCCTCTTGACTCAGGGGGTAAGCTCAATAAATAAATTGCGAGCTATATCAACAATACTGGACGCTTACCTACGCGACTTTCTGATACCCAAAATTGTCCGCATTTTCTAATTTAAGTGATTAATCTAAGAAGATTTGGTTCAAGTATCAAAGATGCCATACTGCTCGTAACTCAATGTATTTTCATTTCAGCTGCGCAGCAATCCACCGCTGTAATGTTCTTAGGCGTTGAGCATTTTCTGCACATGTCTGAATGTTTGCTACATCTTCGGCTAGGACTTCTGCATCTCGCTGGTATGGAGTGGTTGCGGTGGTACCATCAGTGACGGTGGCGGGTTGCTGAATACCGATTGCTCTATTATGCGCTCGCACGGACTCGGCGCGGATGTGCAGCCAGTCAGCATCATTAGCAATGCACTGCTTATTAGTATTTTCTTGGGCATACTCAATCACCTTTTTCTCTATAGTTCGATATTGAATTCGGATGTCAGGTTGTTGCTTGGCAAGGATAACAGCTAGGGTAAAGGCTTCATCTTGCTTTTGTTCATACTTATCAAACAGGGCATTCTGCTCTTGTTGGGCTTTGGCTAAAGTCGTCGTTACGCCATAGTCATAAGAGAGATAAGCGATAGCAGTAAAAGCAGCAACGACGCCAAGGTTTTTAACTAACGTGAGGTGGCTTGCTAACATGATCACCACCCATTCAAACAGACGTGTTGTTCTTTGTTTCTGCGTTTGGGAATGCCACCACAGTTGCTTTCGACAATGAGACAGTTCTTACCATTTACGTAAATCCATCTAGGGTATTGTTTACATGCTCCAATGTTGTCGCCCTGGTTGAACTTTTTAAGGAGAGTCGAGCTTTTGAAATTGCCTGCCCCAAGGTTATAAACAAAGCTCACCATCATGTCGTATTCGCCTTGTTTTGGCGTTTTAGTGATGTACTTTTTAACCACCTTCTCAGCCGCAGCAACGCTTTCAACAAACTTCTCTGCTGCTTGACGTTCAGTAATCTTGGTGTGTTCTGTTACACCTTTGGTATGCCCGAGCCCGACAGTCCAAACATTGGCGCTGCATTGGTAGGCTTTAAGCCGGCATCCTTCTTCATTAGCGATATGACGCAAGCCGTTTTCGCTCACGCTCAGTTCTGAGTCAATATTAAAGACAATGGCAAGTATGGAAGCGACAGCGCAAACCGTACCCTGAATCGCTCTTGTTTTAATCGTCATGCGGCGCCATCCTCTTGAGCGTTTAATTTAGCTAGCTTCGCTTTGTTGAGCTTGATGGATACGGCGTAATGTTTAATCGCCATAATGCCAGTGATGATACCTACTGCCGCGGCTATTAACTGCGCGATATCATTCACACCAAAACTCACCATGGTGGATAAGATAGAGGTGATGGCTTTCTTTATCCCGGTGGCATCTAACAGCGATACGACAAGCGGTTTTGCTCCAGTTTCGTTCATTTAATTTCTCTCGTAGCTTGTGAATAGTGCCCCCATGAGCCAGTCTAAATTGCTGAGTTTTAAAGGGTAGTGGTTGGATTTCTAGTGGTGGGATATAGAAGTGTGAGTAAAAAAAAGCCCCAGAGTGGGGCTTTGATGTTGGTATTAAATGATGATTGGAGTTCCGCTATCTGTAACTGGACGTTGTGGACGTTCGCCATGCGGAAAGTCTGGTGTCGATGGGTAGTCACGCAGTACTTGTTTGTAAGCTTCAACCTCTGCGAAATATGGGAAGCTTTCGCCGTAGTTTTTCGCATCAACGTAATCGAGCTCTTGATTGCGCCATACTTTTTCTTGATCAATTTTTGTTTGCTCTCGCTGCTCTGGTGTTGTAGCCGTTTGAGTTAGAGCACATACGAGCTTACCGTTAAGAAACAGTTGTTGAGTGTAGCGTTCTCCGTTCTGAGGGCGAACATTCACTTCTTTGCCATCGATGATGAATTTAACTTGTTTATGCATTACTGGACCTCTACGTCACACCAACCTATATGAGCAGCACCGCTACCGCCTAACTCAATTGTTAAGGTTTTAAAGGGCACTCCAATCAGTGCAAAAATGGATGGATAGGAATTTGATGACTCCGAACTAGCATTGTTTTTATTCAGATACACAAATGCAGTATCACCGCCACTATCTGGCGGCAAAAGAATGTCAACTCCATCTATTGTGAGTCTTCTAATATGGACAGTGTTTGGGCTTCCGGTCGAATAGGCCATGTTAATGATACAGTGTAGGTCGCTTGGCGCACTAATATTCAAAACCGCACCGTTAGCGGTAGAAAAGAACATTGCACCGTATACCCATCCAGAATTCCCGCCTTCTGTACTGTCTGGCATGGTGATTGACGGTTGATTAACAACTTTATAATTCATTCCTGAAGCCGCAGGATTTTTTAAGTCTGTGCTCATACGTACCACTCCCCGTCAATAAACATGAATAAATACTCTACATGAGATGTCACCACGTTCACCGTTGTGTCTTTCTCTCCTGTTGATTGAATCGTAATTTGTTTACCGTCTGGCGCATCAAACGATAGTTTTTCTCCCCCTGGAGAAACAGGTATCTCCACGCGAACGCGACATACGCAATCGCTACCAGGTGTAGGCAGTTTTATAGGCTTGAGCACTTTAAAAATGTTGAGCTTGTTGAGCGCTAGTTCATCGTGTTGGGTTTTTATGACGTTTGGCTCGCTATTTCTACTCAACGCCGTGCTTAATTTCTTCGCTGTTACTATTCGCTCATCATCAACGCCTGCGGCCACTTCTGCATCTGTCGCTACTTCAGCAATACCAGGTGTCTCTTCAGTTGCGTAAGGAGTCGTTGCCACTTCGACAGTAATATTGTCGATGCGTGATGCTGAAAGGTTTAGGTCAAACACCTCAGTTACGATGGAGTTAGCACGCTTTAGAGTCATCACTTTGCCATCGTCACTGTCCACACCAAATAGAGTTTGGGCTTCATCGTCTAAGTGGTAACCGATCTCTTTGCCTTCAAACTCTTCCTTTCCAACGAAGTCGGCTTCAAAGTGAAGATGGCCTGTTTTAATGATGCGGCCACGAATCACAGGCTTGCGGATGATTTCCGCGCGTAGCTCGGTTTGGTCTTTGGTTGGGGTATAACCTTCTGTGCCGATACTGATGTGAGATATTTTAAACTCGACACCCAGATCACCGGCACGAACGGATGCAGCTCGACCTGCATCTGTAATTACTAGCGCCATTATTGAGTTACCTCGTGTGTATGTGTTGTCCGGATATGCCGCGCATTTGCAAGCCCTGTAAAGTGCTCGATGGTTGGGCATATTTCGTATTGATGAATATTTCGCGTGACTTGGTAGTTAGCGGCTTGCACGTAAAGCGTGGTCTCGTTGTTGTAGATCCATTGAATCTCAGTATGCGGTAGTCGCTTATCTTCAAAGGCTTTCCATGCATCCCCGGCGCTTGAGCGTGACGATGACTTAAGCGAGACATAAATGAGATTCGGTGTTGCTACGTCGTCGTAAACCGTGCCGCTTTCTTTTCCTGTCACTTCAAACAGCAGGTCTTGATAGTCATTGATTTTCCAGCCAAAGAGATCATCTTTAAGCTCTGCAAGTAGGGATAGCTCTACTTCGTCATGCGTGGTTTTGAAGTCTTGTGCCATGCCCTCAATCAGATTGGTCAGCTCTTTGTTTTCGACCTCTTGCCAGTAATCGCCTTTGGGTAGTAGTGCACGGATAGAGTCAGCAAAGTCGCTCTCGCTGTAATCAATGATTAAGTCGGAGGTGTCCATGTTACGCCTCCTATTGTGTGAATTTGATTGTTCTCAATGGTCACTTCATCAAGTGGCGCTTTGAGAATAAAACCACTGGTAATCTCTGCTACCACCAGAGTGATGTCCGTTGGGGTAATTGGTTCCGGTTTTTGCGTCTCTTCATCGATCACTCCCATCTTGCCTTTGATTAAGTCTTCCAGTGCGGTGATAACATCTTCACGTACGCTTTCGTCTTCAATGCCCTGGATCTCAATATCAATCGGCATTTTCTGAGGTTGATGAGCAAATGGGTGACAACCTGCAAGTCGGTTTGTCTCAAATGCTTGCTGGACCAGGTTCATCACTTCATCACTGACGGCAGGGTTGTTATTTCTTGCACCTATATAAACCTCAACCATGCCGCGCTTTGGGGTGTTATCGAGTGCCCAAGCAAAATCGACATCAGCATGAGCAGAAATCGCCCATGACTCATAGTCTTCACGTTTACCGATCATTTGGTTTTTATTGAAGGCATTAACTACGCGGCCTCGCCAGTGTTCAAGCTCTTCAATGCCACTACCGCCACTAATGCCGAGGCTAACAATGTTGTTTGGGTCTACGCCGTTGAGTGCTTCTGTCAGCTTAAGCTTTGCCCCGTTGGGTAGATTGCTATCCGTACCTGCTTTAAGCGCGATGACCGCTACCGCTTCGTCGCTATTTTGCTCACGAACGGTTTTGTATTCGTTGCCGGCATCATCAACCAGTACTCGACCTTTGGGGATGGTCACGACCGCCCCTGTCTGGAAAAAGCTCACTGGCCCCGTAGCGAACTGAGGTTGTAAGCGAGGCTCTTTATGCCTTGTTGCATGTAGGTATAACCAAGCCTCCGAACAGCTTTCTGGGTGTAGCTCTCGAAACAACAGGTCTTGATAGCCATACTGCCCATAGCTAACACCTGCAATGGCACTGGCGATGGCATCAATAGCAGGGTTGTTTTGACCTGTTTTCGCTATGAGCGTTGCTTTGGCTCGGTCAATTAGGTATTTCAGGCTGCGTTGAGTGCTCATAGCTCAACCTCAAACTTGGTTCCATCGGTTAAGGTGATCATAACGTTTCGTCCCATGACATTAGGTGCTTCTTCCCATGTGGTGACATCAATGCGTTTGGCGTAGCCTTCATCAATCAGCCATTGCAGGGCATCTTGATAAAAACGCCTGGCTAAGCTGATGGTTTGAGCTGTGACTTTATCGCGCTTAAGTGTCCAATCACGTGAGCCGACAATGTTCAGTAGTTCGTTGCTCCAAGTACCGCCGCGCTCGTCGCTGTCCATTCTTGCTCTATCGTTCTGAGTAGACTCAGCATAGTTATGAACACTTTGTTGTACGGCGTGGGTCATCCCCTCTTTTGAACTAATGGGGGAAGTTAGGGCGTTAAGGTTAAAGCGGTTCATTGATTGGGCCCTTGTGTTACTTTGCCTGCACCATCATCTTGGTAGTTGTGTGTATGCTTCTCGACACTTACCCCACCAAACGTCCCTGATTTACCACCAACAGCGCCGGCTGCGCTGATATTTTTCGTCACAGATAAACTTCCGCCTATGCTTACATCACCTGAAAATGATGACTTTGGTGCTGTTATTGAAACTGATGGTGCTTTCACCGAGGTTTCTTGCGTTGATGTGACCTCAATCTTCGCCATTGAGTTAATTTTGATGCCGTTATTGGTGAAGTGGACGAGGTTGCCTTTATCGTCCAGCACTGCCACTTCACCAGGCTCTAGTTCAATTTGGTGGCGTTCGTCTTCCACATTCACGGTCACACCACGAGCCGTCACCCCGCCAATAAACAGGTTGTAGGTTTTGGCGCCCACTAAAGGGCGGCTCATAAACCCGTAGTTGTGGACGCGCTTTATCTTGTCGTTCGTACGACCTGTGGCAGTTTTGATTTGCAGCATTCCGGTGGTTGCGCCTGTCACGGTTCCTGTTCCGGTAATATTCTTAATACGCGCCATTAACCGTTGTTGCTGTTGCTTTTGCGCGATGGAGCGATGCATTACTTCTGCTCCTTAAATGGTCTGAATAGTTCAATCGATGTACTTGCTGAGCTTTCGGATACCCGTAGGCTTAAAGCTTTAATTACGAGCATTTCGTTAAAACCTTGTTGCTCATCCATCACTCGTATCACTCGGTTTAATCCATCAATAGCAAGCTCTTGGAACACGTCAGCAATCGTGCTAGTTGCGGTGAGGCTTTCGGCTATGGCGAGGTCACGTTCATACCTGGCGCGAGAAAAACAGGCCTTTGCGTTTTGTAATTGGTCACAGATGATCACCATGACTCTTTGCTTATTCACGTTAGGGTTGGTGATGACCGCGTATGAATCATCCCACGCACCTTGAACCTCTGTGTGGTAGAACTGCTTGTTAAAGGTACGCTTAATACCAAGGCTTTCGATGTTTTTACCCACCTGTAGGCCAATACCTTGTATGGCTGCGTGAGCTGTGTGCTCAATAGTTAGAACACCATTGCGCTCAATCAGCATGTAACCCTGCTCACGGATGATTTGAGCAATGTTATCAACGGGTGATTCAGCCGTAATTTGAAACTCATCAACCAGGGGCATGGCGCCTATCCAGCTTTGTACCGACAGCCCGAACGGTTTCGCGATGTTTGCCAGCAGCTTGGCTACGTTCTGGTTATAGAGCGCATCCATAGTGATACGTGAATCAATCATGTTGGCACTTCTGGAGCGGCCAGTGATTGTTAGTTTGTGAGCGCTGCTTTCGGTGCTTGAATCAGTATCATCAATTTGCCCGATCAGAATTGGCTTATCATCTAAACGAAATTCAACAGGCAAAGGTGAGGTAATGCTCATCGGCGGAATGTCTGCACTGAAGGTGTGCGCAAGCTGCTCTACAGAATAGTTCAATGATGCCGAGTAAAACGGTACAAGGTTACCGCTGATAAGTAATGTGACTTTCTTCATTTCACATTCCTCACGGCAATATCACCACGCATAAAGAGTGGATGTTGCAATGCGTTCAAAGCCGTCACCATCGCTTCGCTACTTTGCTCATCATGAGCGAGGGCTAGTGCCGGTGTGTATTTTGGTTTCACCACGGTTCGGTGCGGCGTAATACCTGCAATGACTTTATCGCGCTGAGTTTGTACGTTGCCTTTGAGAGAAGTCAGACTTTCATACAGCTCCAGAGCTTCTACGGTAGAGTTGGCTGTTACTTCTCCTATGTTGGTATCAAGCGCAGATAGCAGGGCGTTGAGATCGTTTAAAATGACATTGCTATTCATTTCTCCCCCTATGCGGTTACATCGTAAGTGTCAACCGCTTCAAGCTCAGTGAGGCTTTCGCTCATCTTGACCGCGGCGGTCACCAATTGAGTGTTGTAGTGAGTGCTGGGCGGTTCTTCTCCCATCAACCCCAACATGAACGCCTGAGCCGAACGTGCATGATTTGCGGCTTCGCTGATTGAGTCAGGCTCTAGCTGCACACCTTCTGCAACGGCATCCACAGCGATGCTCATTAGGCTGGCAAAGTCTTTAGGGTCATTGCTGATACTGCTAATCGCTGAGTAGGCTGTGTTTAGTGCGTTGTTGATGTCCTGCTTCTTCTCAGCATCCAAATCAAGGCGATTAGTGATGTCTACCAGGGCATCATGCATCTTGGTGAAGTCATCTTGAGTTTGAGCAATTTCAGCTACGCTCATTTCTTCCACATCTTTGACGAACACCTTAGTAGAGATTTTTTCGACGGCGCTGGCCTGCTCTCTGGTTCTCACAATGCTTGGCGCAGAGATAGTTGGAGATATGCCGGCACGCACGAACGAAAGGCTAAGCGTGACCAAGCCGCGTTTGGTGCTGATGTTTTGGGAATAAGATTGGTAGACGAGCTTTAACTCACCAAGCCAAGGGTGTTCGAGTTCGCCTTCTGGAGAGGCTTCACAGTTCGCGATAAAGGCATTGGCATCTGCAAGGGAACTCGTGCCAACAAAGACAATTTCAAAGTTGAAGGTACGGGCCTTGCTGCCCATCACCTTGATGTGTGGCAGGTCTTCATAAGGGATTTCAACAACGTGCAGACGCTGACCGCCATCAATGGCCGTCGATAGGATGTTGAGCTTATGCCCGTTCCATCGTCCGTGCTCGTATTGTCGTTTCCACATCAGAAAACCCATCAAATCCAAGGAAAAAATCAGAATTTTGCAGAATGAGGAAAATTCGGTAGTGGGGTAGGCGCTTGGGGCTTGCGTCGGCTCACCCCTCCCTCCACACCAAAATTCAACACTGCAATTTTGCGCAATCAGAGGCGCAATTCATTTCGGTAGGTTTATTTGAGCACAGCCCTTATGGGAACAACATCAAGGGCTGTTTTAAATTGCAGATTTAGAGATCGTTCAAGATCGTTTTTTTGCGTTTTTCAAGAAAAGAGATCTTTGGTTAACTTTACTTACTTGCTTGTAAAGGGGGAGGGCAAACGGAAGCTAATAAGCGACTAACTTCCCATGCCATACCAAGTTCTGGACAATCACAGTGCATTACAATTTTGTTTGTATCATTATTAATCCAGAGCGGTCCGTTGCACCTGTATTTCTTTAAAAGTGGAGTAAGGTTATACCAGTCTTCTAAGGCGATTTCACCTTCTCCCATTAGTATGCCCTGCGCAATTGAATGGTTACCACCAGTGACCTTTATTAACATAAGTGGCCAGTAATAATTTGCAGAGTGATTGGAGGATGAAGTGAATCTTCCGTTTATTCTATTCTCGCCTATAACACCGAGGTTGTTAATTATTCTATTTGGATGCCATGGGAAAGTGAGGACTGGTTCAATTAATGAAATATAGCTGTTGGCTTGTCCTTGATAACAACCTTGTAGTTCACTAAAACTACAAAAATTAAATGCTATGTCACCACAGGCATCATGATCTGCAAGTAAGTAGGGCTCTAGCATCAATCGTGATTGTAGCCTCCGCCATATTGTACGAAGTAGATCTTTTAGACCTTCAATATTATTGTTCGCTAATAACTCATGCGCTCTTCTGAGTAGCATTTCCATTTCTAAAGAGTTTTCTTTGCAACGAGATTTTTTCTTAAACATATCTATCATTATATAACTTTGTAAGTAATGCATTATGTATACACTAACTATCAATACAGATTATTAATTTTTACACTTGAGAGAGGTTTATTCGTTAGTTTTTTCGAGTAGCTTCTTGGGGCTAAATTTGATCGGTCCCCACACAAGTTCGCCAAGCTTGATAACGCCACCAAATAGCTCTACCTCTTCATCACCTTGTTTACTTTCAATAAGTAGCAATTGATTTTTTTGGACATCAATAATGTTTTGTTGTGACTGAATTTCTCGTTGCAGCCCTTGAATAGTTGCTTCTTTTAGTTGAATTACTGAACTTTTCACTTCAAGTTGACCTTTGAAATGATTTATCTGCGTTTGCAACTGCGTCACCATGAACTGTTGTTGTGGGTCTAAAGGGTGAGCTGCGGGTAAAAATTCTGCATAAGGGAGAGCGATGTATTGCGAGAAAAGCTCTTCAATCTTTTCGAGAACTTGTTCACTGTGTTTTGATGAAATTTTTACTTGAGTTTGTTCGCCATCATTGTTCACTGAAACTAGAGCATCAATCCCAATGTTCTCGAGGAACTCACCAAACCAGATTAGATATTGGCTACATATTGATTGGTATTCTCGGGGGAATTGGAAAGTCTCAAGTATATACTCGTCCAACATTGCTTTGTTCAGTTTGTTTAAAGTGTCGTTGTTTGCTTCTAGGAGTAGGTTGGATGCGAAAGTTGCTTTTTCATTTAAGTTATCAGTAGGAGCGAGCTTTAATGTACAGCTAATATAAGCATACCCTTCATCGATATCAGTGCTTATATTCGAAGATATTGTTTGTATGTGATCGGAATATTCTCCTATTGTGAATAGTTGTTTCCAGTTGATGAGCTTTTTAGTCATAATGACTGATAGGATACAACCCTCACCTCTATTTTTGATGGTCAAATAATCAATTTCACTTCCATTTTTCGGAAAGTAATCACCATCTACAGCGAATGGGGTAGGTAAGTCTGCTACTTTGCAGGTTAGAAGCAATAAAAGAACTTCTTCGTTAACTTGTTCTATTTGATTCTTATCCTGATTTGCATGATAGATTTTTTCAGAATGAATTAAATTCCCATTCAGTATGGTGTTAAACATACCATTTTGTTCAATGACTTCTACGCCCATCTTTGCCTCATTGCTAAACTCATCAAGCCCCTCTGTTTAAATAGAGCTTGTCTCTTACCTCAAACTAACACAGAAATACATATGAAAGAGCGTGATACGGCCAACTTTCAAACTTTGATTCTGTTCAAGCTAGTTCATTCATTGGATAGTCTTACTCAAGTAAGTTGCTAATTTCAGGTTAGGGGGATGCTTCATTGATTTTCAATTTCTTGAACTTCGGAACGTCGACATTGTTCAGTGCTGTTAATTTCCAATTTATCTAGTAGGTTGTTGCTCAAGCTGATTGAAAATATCCATTTGATTTAAGTCACCCTTACAAAGCTCCGGCTGTAGTTCAGGGTCCGGCTTCTTGCCTGTTTGCTCAATGATTTTGTGTACAGAGGTTAGAGTGGTGAAAGCAACTCCGCAGTTTAGGTTTAGACACTGGCAGTAAGCCTCACGAGTCTCTCTGGTAATCGCTCGTGAGGTTGCAATTCTGGCTTTACTTTCGCACTTAGGGCAGGTGATCAGCATGTTGTTTCTCCTTAATCCTAATATTTTCGTTCAATATCTACCCCTAAGTAGTGAACGACAGAACTAGCTCTATTCACAGGAACTCTTATACCTACCTCTCTCTCGGTAAGGTAAACAGTCTGTTTTGATTGCTTTAATGTAGTCAACGGGAGAGTTTTCCCGGTTAATGAACTCCTCCCATTCTGGATCGGAGCGGTTTAACTCTTGTTCCAAGAAGAAGTTATCGATGATTTTTTTGCTTTTGGGTGGAATTCTATAGTTATTGCCACTGGACCAAGGTCGGTCGCTCCCGCTCCCTTCAGAAGCCTCCGACAAGTCGGAGTCTTTTTTAACTAACTTCCACTCAGTCTCACGGGTAAACACCACAAGCCCTGAGCCCTCAAGTCCATCGGTTGCAGTGACAATTTCACCGTATTTGTTTTCACGTTCTTTCTTGAGTAGCTTTATTGGACGCATAGATGCACTTAGTCGGTGACCGCCCATGTAATCCATATAAACTGAAAAGAAGCCGTTATCAGCAGCTCTACGAGTTTTCTCGAACAAGCAAAACTCTTGCTCTTCATCAATACGGCGAAGCTCTCGCCAAATTGTCACAGGTGGTGTGCGTTGAAACTGGAACTGACGAAAACAGAATGTGCGCGACCAGGCTGTGACGTTCTTCACCGTATCCTGTAACTTTGCTCGTCTATTGTCGGTATCGGTCAAACCCTCAAGGGCATGACCATCTACGTTTTTCGAGATGTATTTAGCTAGATACGCAACAGCACCGCCAGACTCTTCACTAATAAATTTTGCATCAAAGCGAGCTTTCATTGCTTTGGTCTTTGGGGTTCCGTTATCAAAGAATAAGTCTTTCTTTTCGCGGAATTGATAATTTTGAAGGCCACCGATGAATGCTTTTGCTTGGTCTAATGGCATAAAAAACACGCCGTGCCAGTGTGGTGTTCCATCTTGGTGGGGTTCAACAACTCTCATTCCGTAATAGGTTAGATTGCGGTAATCCGCCCAAGCGCGGAATAACTCCCAGCCTTTGCTTAACCAAGCATGAGCATCCTTAGGAGTACTGCCGTCAAAGTTAGGGTTTTCAATCCAGTATTTTCCGTGCTGCTTTAAGCGGTGGAAGCGACTAGGGGAGGTCATCGTAATGAATACCGCGATGTGATTATTACTTTCTGCATATTCTTGGCATCCAGCAATACGAGTCATCAACTCATGGCGGCGGTTAGCAGGGTTGCTTTGTGATGAATCAACCACAGTTTGTAGATCTATTGTTTCGCCACTCTCTGACTCAATTGCCATAAGCTCAATCCATTCTCGCTGTCTGTCTTGGCGAATGGTTAGCCATTCACAGGCAGAGATAGAAGCATAAGGTGAGCTATGTGGTGATACCATGCCAGCAGCGCGGCGAGCATTCTCAAATACAGCCACACTGATTCTACCAATTGCTCTGCGCCAAAATCCGTCGTCCATCAAACGTACAATTGCTGAATAAGCTTGCTCATCATCTTCTACATAAGTGAACTGAGGTAGCCACAGAGATGCTCCAACGAACTCATTCACAAAGGAAAGAGTTGCCATAGGCGAGAGTCCTTTCTCGGCTGCTAGGCGCACACGATTCCCGCAACGGCCTGCCATCTCAACGGCTAACTTAGCTCGCTTAATTTCATTATCTACTTTCCACCAAGGCTCAGGTATTACTGAGAACGCCGCGGCTGCAGCACCACTTCGTTTCTCAATAAAGTCTATTGCTTTTTTGAAACCATATTTACGCAAGCGGCTAGCAGCAGCCTTATCTATATAATTACGAATATCAAAAGGTAGCTTGAGCTTGTTGGCTGTGGTAGAAGCAAATTCAAACACTTGCTCTCTTGGTGTTTTCTTACCATCATGCACCCACTGACCATTGATGAACTCAAGTTGAGACGTACCTTTTTTGTTTTCGAGATACGCCATCAGCTCCCTATGAATATTGCTAGGGAGCCGATTAAGTGGATTATTGAGATTAGTGTTGTGTTGTTTCATTTTGCCCTTGGCGTTGTACTGCTCGATCTGGAAGGTTATTGGCTTTAACTGCTAGTCTTGTTCGCCACTTTGTATCGGTGTCAGTTTTTGGCTTAGTTTTGTTTTTCGGCTTACTCTTGATTTCCCAAGGGTCTAAGCACTTATCTTCGGTGCAAATGTAATTGAGAGGCGCATTTTTACTGCTCTGTCTCTGACGCTTATTCAGCCCTAACTCTTTCCTCAACACTTCCATACGACTCAATGAGCGCTCTGTTTTTACTGGATCAAAATCAGATAGCCCCTCCATATCAGGACATGGCATATGAGTAGGGCTGGTTGCTCTCACCCCTTTGTCATAAATAGAAATAGCAGGGCAGTATTCGACATCTTCAACAGACATATTCACCTCTCTTTGCCGCATTATTGGTCTAGCAAATGCGGCTTTCTACAAATTGATTTCGTTTAGAACGATCACATCCGAAGCCTTTAAAGCTCATCTATAGAAATACCCAACTCTCTCGCGAGCTGAATATCTTCGATTCTGTGGCGAGTTTTCTCTGGCATCTTATTCACCAGTTTTACTGGGCAAGTAGCTGGTGCTGGAGCTGCAATATTCGGAGAGGTTGCTCTAGTCTTTCGTTTTTGTTCAGGCAGACTACTAAGCTGAATTTTGCGCGTGTATTGCTTGCGCTTTTTCGCACAAATGGTCTCTCGATTTTTCTGGTAGTACTGGCGCTGGTACTGCTGCTTTTCTGTGAGGTTCATACTTCGGTTAACTCCTGTGCATCGACAATCATGTAGCCGCCAGCACCTTCACCCTGGCTAAGAATGCCGCGGAGTAGGTGATTACAATCTAACTGAGCGCAAGCTTGCTTTACTGCATCATCTAATGAATCAAAGTCACCAAGCTTAGTTACTTCAGGTTCAAGTGTTTTGGCGTGGCGTTTCACAGCGCCATCACCAAATAATCGAAGGGCGAAGTATTCCATCACGCCACCTTTACTTCTTGTTGCATTGCTATAAGCGCTAATCCGGCTTGTGCATGAACATCATTCCACATGCGTATTAGGTTGCTTTGAAAGTTCTCTTGTCCCTCTACAGGGTTAGAGCGGAATTTATTGATGTTAAGAATCGCCACGTTTTGCCAATGAAGTGCCTCATCAATAGTGGAAATTTGGATATTGATTGATTGTGTTTCCATGACTAACCCCCAATCACTTCTAAGCAGTACTGTTCGAACTGAAATAGCTCTTCATCGTTCCAACGGCCAAGATCACGTAGGCCAAGCATTTCCAAATACAAATGGCGGTTGCTCATATCAAGCTGCGACCAGTGGTGCAGTTGAGGTTTTGCTTTTTCGTGTAGACCAGAGCGATACCAGCTCGCAAAAGAGTGAGAAAAAAACACGCGAGCACGATCGCCTTGCATTGCTTTTTTGATATCGGATATCACCTCAGATTGTGGGCGGTGTGTTTCGACTAAAGTTTGTTTCTTAGCAATCGCATCAAGCCAGATAAGAATTTCGTGCTGTTGCTCTTCACTACTTGCATTAAAACGATCAGTGATTTGCTCAAAAGAGCTAGTCAATATTTGTTCTAGATAGTTTGAATTATTTCCCATTGCTACACCCCTGTAGAAAGTTAAGAAAGACCCGGTATAGGTGCTCCATTGGCAATAAAGTCCACTCCCATTGAGAAGAATGGTTGAGCGCTGCCAGAGCGGTTTTCTAGGTCATTGATTAGAAGCACTAAGTTGCTAATGCCCTTTTGTGCTCGGTTGATGATTTTGTTTCTGATAGAGCGAGGCAGGTACAGATCACCTGCATGCTCAAGCGCCATACGAGAGAAATCACCGGCACATTCCGAGTTCTCTAATACGCGTCTTAAAAACGTTTCTTGGGTTGCTTCACTCGCATTACGGGGTAGTTGAGCTGCTACGATATCCAGCTCACGAAGAAGTGCGTAAACAATGGAGTAGTCATCTGTTGCTTTACTGATAGCAATCAGCATTGGTGGCGTAAGCAGTCTTGCTTGTTCAGGGTTCAGCATATTGCGCATTACGTTGCGTTTGATGCCGAGAGCGTCAGCAAGGTCACTCATATTGTGTTTGCCTGAAAAGGCAACACAGGCTTCATCAAAGTTGTATTGTGCAGAGCTTAAACACTCGCACATTGCTTGATTCGCTTCCATATCCGATACTCACCTTGTAGCAAGTGAAGCGAAAACCAAATGCGGGATGACAGCAGGGGTGTGAAAAGCTATCCTAAAAAGGAACGTAAGTTCACACATGAAAGTCATGTTCATTGAATTGTTCTTTTGTGTTCTGAGTCTCGCCAAAGTCTAAGAAGGCACATAGGAACGAAGCACTGGTTTTCATACTCGGCATTGAGGCTTTGCTTCAATGCCGTTTTTATTAGTGGTGTCCAAACTTCCCGTAAATGGATTCCCATTCCTTCTTTGCTTCTGCTTTTTTTCGGTCGATATATTCGGCAAGGTCATCAACAGAAACAAAAATAGGCGCTTTAGTACCTTTGTTTGTTTCTGTTTCTTCATGGAGGCGAAAGGTAGGTACTGGAAATTCATTCGCGCTGACTTTTCCTTTAGCAGTCGCGTACTTCATTCCAAAATATTCTTCTGAGATCTCAGACAGTTTGACCACTGGTGCACCAAATACGGCGTGCAACGCATATTGAGTATTCATAAGGTTAGCCTCATTTCCACTAAACCACTGACGTGGTATAGTCTTAGTTAATTTCACTTTAACGTCGTTAGTCAAACGGACAAATAGAAGTTAAAGTGTGTTTATAGTGTTTTTGTGTGTTTTTATGTTACGCATTTCACCGGTGTTCGTCTAGGTGTTTTGCTGTGCTTTTGGTGTTTTTATGAAAGAGTGGTTTCTTAGTACAGAATTGGTAGGGTTAGCTGGAATGGCTAATTCATCATCTGGCGTTGCTCAAAAAGCCAGAAGAAACAATTGGTTAAGTCGAGGTTCGAAGGAGAGCTCTCGAGCTTTGGAGTACCATATTTCCAACTTTCACCCAGATGTGAAAAAACAGCTGATTGAGAAGTACGTCACAGATAAAGACGAAGCCCAACAGCTGATGGATCTGCCCCCACCATCGGAAAAAACATCTGTGCCATTAGTTGCTGATATACTGGAGCACACGACGCTTACAGAAGAAGCTTTGGAACTTGAACTGAGAAAGTTTGTAGAAAGTAATCCAGGCGGTACGCCTATAAGTGACTTTATTGAGCAAATGAAGCTTCTTCGCCGGAAATATGACAAAGATAACGTTACAGAACTATCTAACGTGAAATCAGTAAAGCTTGCTTCTGAGATGGGGGATATGTGTGCTGTACCTGTCTATAACGTTTATGCCTCTTGTGGTTTTGGTGCTCAAAATGACGCTGAGTATCAACTAAGAACAGAGTTCCTGCCTTGTATGTGGCTAAAGCGCTTTGGCTTAACAGAAGAAACAGCGCGCATCATTATCTGCCACGGAGACTCAATGGAAGACACGTTGAGTGACGGTGATGAAGTTCTAGTGGATATTCGTGAGCTTGATCACCCAGTTAAGCACGGTGTGTATGTTGTTCGTATCGGTAAGCATGTTTACATCAAACGCCTGAAGTACGACATCATGGCAGAAGGCTATGAGGTAATTTCAGACAATAAAGAAGAATATGATTCATTCATCGTGAACGAGGAGAAACTCAATGAGTTCGCGGTGATAGGAAAAGTAGTCACCACCGTTATGAAGGCGGTGATTTAAGAATTCAAGGCATCCTACGGGGTGCCTTTTTTATTGATAGTAACATCATCAAAATGGTGCGGAGATTGATAACCCAATGAGTGAAACAGCCAACATTGCAAAAATGGCAGAGTTAGTATCGAAGAATCTTTTTAGCGCTTTTAAGTGGGGAAGAAAAGAAGCGCAAGATCATAGCTGGGATTGTGTCACACCGGAAGAACACGATGGTAAAGACTCACATCCTTCTGATTGTGTGTTCCACTACCGTGATCCGTATGATAACCAAGTCAAATACGTTAACACAGACCTGAAGAGCTATCAGAAGACCTCTATTAACAAAGTGCAAATTCGTAAAGCGATGCACTCACTAACGTATGCAACTAACTGTGCCCAATATAATCCAAACTGGCAGGCCTTGTATCAACCAGTAGATTCCCATCAAGTACATGGAATGCTGTTTGTCTACAACCATTGTGGTAAATACACTGGGAACTTTGATGATATTTTAGATGATGTTAATCAATCAGACAGAGAACGCACTAAAGTGAATCATCTTGAAGGCTATTCTCAGGTATATGTGATGAGCCCGGAAAAAATCACAGAGTTGAATAGTATTGCTAAAGATTTAAAGCTAATGACTGCAGATGGTCTGTTGCCTCAGAGTGACAAGTATTGCTTCTTCCACCCGAGTGAAACCCTAAACAAAAACCACTTCAGTCAAGACTACTCTGAACCAGCAACTCTAGAGGTTCTGTTCTCTTCTTGGATTATCGTTAAGCATGATAAAGCTGAAAATACTGATGCGGGTGGCTATGTGATTTACTACATGGAACAAGGCGACACAGTAGAAGAATTTGTCTATCTGTTAGATGCGTTATCTTACTATCAGATTCTAAATGACAAAGGCTCAGTCAAGATTAAGTTAGTTAAGCGTAATAAAAATGGGGCTTTAAACTTACAAGCAGCAATTGCCAAGTACTTTGGAGATCTTGGCTACAGCGAGGAACAAATTAAGGAGCTTAAGGAAAAGCTAAAAGCAAATACGATTGACAAATTTGTACCTCAATTCTCTGACGTCGAAGTAGGGTTAATGTAAACATGAGCAGCGAAAATAAAAAAGTCGGCAATCGCCTTTACTTTATGAATGATAAGAGTATCCGTGACGGTCTGATTGCTCAGAGGGTAAAGCCTGAGCACTTGATTTCATTCTTATCTAAGAAAGGGATCTATGTTGCCCAAGACAGCACCAAGCCAATGCTTATGGATATGGTACAAACCATGCGTTTTGACTACTTCGACTACCTATATCTTGCGTCACTATTAGAGAACCCCGATCGCCGAGATAATCAGGCTACTACAGAATTACCTGCAAAATTTACAGCCCCAAAAATTTCCACCGCACTGACGTCATTGACATCTAAATTGGAAAGTGAAGAAGTGGGCCTTAGCTATAAGGTGTCGGGGAAGAAAGTCATTGTAGAAGCTAACTATGTAGACACAGATTACTCTAAGGCTCCAATGCGACAGAGGACGCCGAAAAAAGATGTAATCGAAATTGATTTTTCAGCGCCTGAAGATACTAGCATTATGCACCCTGCTACCGAGATGGGAAAAAAGTTGAAAGATATGGTTATCGAAGAGATGAACAAGCAGCTGCCTGCATCTGTCGAACCGATAGAAATCGATTTTGAGCATCATCCTCATGAGTTACGAACAGAGTTTTTTACTAAGTTATTGGATGTGTTTGATTACAAAATGTACGATGTTGTGAATGTAAGCGTTCGTGACTCGAACGGAGATGATGAAGATAGTGACGTGACAAGCGAATTGAGAAATGCTGCACTGTCAGGTAAAAAATTGCTGACATCATCTTTTTATCAAAGCCTTGCTAGGGATCACTACAATATCTATAAGATGTCATGGAAAGTCAGAAAAGCGGTCACTATAAAAGTTGACCCTGAAGATGATAGTAAAGATATTTTTAGTTCAGATATGTCCGACAGTTTCACAATTGAGGCTAAGTTCGACGATAAAGAAAAGTCTAAGGGATTTAGCTATAAAGTTAAGGCCGTACATCGTTACAATAGCTCTAAGGGCACTCTTAATGTGACTACAGGCAAGTTAGATAAGCACGAAGTAGAAGAGCTGTCTAAATTGCTCTTTAAAGCAGCTACAGAAGCATACTTAGAGTTAACTTCTGATAAAGGTAAGGAATAATGCTATGAGTCGTATCTCTCTATTTGAGTTCAAGGTAGACATGAGTATTCGTGACATCGCGAATGCCTTTCTTGATATGAGATATGCTCAAAACAAAAAATCAGGTTTTATGCTAGGTCGTGTTGCGCACGACCATATTTTAGTTAAGCACGTGACGGAAGTAGTTTCAGAGCGAACAATTACTAATCCATTTGGGGAGACTGAGAGCACTGTCGTCCAAGAGTTTTTAGTGAATGAGCTGGAGGTTAGAGAAGGGCTTGTAAAGGTAGTTAATCCTTCTAGAAGCTTACACCAACTCAAGCATGATCTTTCTTCGTCTATGAATTATCGCTGTTCACTTTCCCCTCTTCAAATCGACTTAAAGTCTTTTGCAAAAAGGGTCCCTGAACTAATGGATGGTGCTGTTAGTGTAATTGCACTAAATGTTATGTCGAAAGACGTTATGTCTGAAAGCTCAGTGAAGATGTCAGTATCTAGTAACAAGTGTGTGCTAAAAAAAACGTATGATTATTTTGAGGGCCATTCTTTTGAAATCAAGAAGTTGAAAATTCAGTTTAAAGGGCTAGGTACTGTTGAGTTAAGTGACCGGGGAACCATGAAGCTTGGAGAAAGCACGGATGAAGGTCAGCTCTTCAAGTTTGTTTCTGAACATTTCATTGCGAATCTTCTATCTCGTTAATTGGTACATATCACTACTTCTAGCTAAAAGGAGCCTACAGGCTCCTTTTTAACATTTGAATGTAGATAGATACCGACCAACATAATCACCGTCGACTCGCTCATTCTTATAGTAGAGCGAGACCACTGTAAAGAAACTTCCCTGCGTGTTCGGAACATACCGGATAACGAGTAGTGAATCTGGGCTGACACGCATCATGATCTTAAGTTTGCCATCTTCTTCTGTTGTGTAGACACTTCCGCTTTGGCCTAGCTTAGTAGCAAGTGCTTCTTGAACTGTCTTTTTGATTTTTTTTTAGCCAGTGACCATGGCGAAACTCGATATGCTTTTGACCAAAGCCTTTGTTACCAACCTGAAGCCTAATTGGTAGGTCTTCATCAAAGCCTTCAATAGTTCCTGCTGGAATGATGGCCCAATCTTTACTATTGTTTTTCAACCAGAAGTCGAATTGCTTATCGCCTGTTTTAGTAAAGGTATCGGTTGTCATTGCTTTTCTACGATCAAATTAAGAACGACGTATTCTAACAACATGGTGCAGTTGACACTAGAACTGATTTTATCTATGATCATCTTAGGTCGTTTAAAGACGATTTGTCAGCCTGAGGTAACCAATGAAGGCTAGGCATAATAGTAAAAGCACAGTTACCCTAGACGTGCCGAGCGTGGTTCAGATTGCGGGAAGATAAATCATTAACTTGAAGCAATTTGTTCAGTGACTTAAAGAAAATTCATATTCTTATTGAGACTGCGGGCGCCGCTCCGACCGACACATGATAAAAAGCCGCTTCTTAGCGGCTTTTTTCATATCTTTCGTTCATGCAACTTATGCGGAAACAACTGAGTGTAAACTTGCCATAGAGTGTTGAGATTGCGGTGTCCCGTTACCTGAGCGACTTCTTCAATGCTGAACCCTTTCTCAAACAAGCGACTTGCACCTTCACGGCGTAGGTCATGATACCTGAGATTATCAATTCCGATCTTTTGGCAAACCTCTCCAAATCCTCGACCAACTGAGCGCTCATTATAGGGGAAGATACATGCGCTTTTACGTTCTTGACGCATGACAATGTCAAAGGCGCCGCCTAACAGTGGCACAACCATGTGGTTACCGGTTTTCTTACGAGGGTCTTTTCTGTCTCGGACGATAACAGTCTTTTGCTCTTCGTTTAGGTCTTCCCATCGAATTCGGCATACCTCACCAACTCTCATACAGCTAAGAATGCTAAAGTCGAGTAAATCAGAGTAGGGGATTTTGTTCTCTCTACGCTGTTCGCGTTCTTCTAGTGCTTGTTTTAGCAGTTCTAGTTCGCTGGCTGTTGGACGTCTAGTTCGTTTCTCAGATTTACCAATTAGCTTCATTTCAGTGAGAATTGGCGTGGTTTCAATTATGGTGGCAAGGTTGGCAGCTACATTGAAGACAGGTTTGGCTTTTTTGAAGATAGAGCGCAGGTAGTAAACATCACTGTAAACGGTTGAAGGTTTAGTTCCGGTGGCGCAGCGGTTTCTACAGTGGTCAATTAAGTCTTTGGATGTTAGTTCATCAGCATGGATTTTAGCAATGTCACAGTCGCGCAGAAACTTGATGATTGTCTGCTTAGAACGCCCTGTATTGTCCCAAAGCTCTCGATTCTCTATAAACATATCAATCAAGTGCCCAATGGGGATTGAGCGTTCCTGAGCGCCTCCTTCTTCCAATTTTCGGACTTCATTCTTTGCCCAAGCAGTGGCGAGCGTCTTCTTCTTATGTGTTTTAGAAAAACGCTTTGCGATTTTGCCGCGGTGTTTGACTGTAACCGTTGCTTTATAGCGAGACTCACCACTTGCTAAGGTTCGTTTTTCAATACTAAACGATGCCATTGTTTGAGATCTCCAAGGTGTACCAGAAAGGTATTTTAAGGGGTACAAAAGGTGTACCGCGCATCGGAGATTATAGCACTTTATACTAAATCATCTACATTGAGATGCTTTGTTAAGTGGTTGAATTTGTTGTGGTAGTGAGGGCCGTCTAGATGGGGTAAGGGGTGGCAGTATTAGGTGAGATTTCAGTGTAACTTATAAATAGTCGGTTTAAGAGCCATGGATTTATATCGTTTTTTGTTGGCAAAAATAAGTTATAGACAAAAAAATAGCCAGCTTTAGAAGCTGGCTATCGTATCAAATTCTTTAAGAATTAAAGTACTTTGATTTGCTCTGCTTGAGGGCCTTTTTGACCTTGAGAGATAACAAATTCTACTTTCTGGCCTTCAACTAGAGTACGGAAGCCGTCACCAGTGATTGCAGAGAAGTGAGCAAATACGTCAGGACCGTTTTCTTGTTGAATGAAACCGAAGCCTTTAGTTTCGTTGAACCACTTAACTGTGCCAGTAGCTGTGTTAGACATGTCTATTTCCTAAATATCTAAATAATGTAATCTTTCGCCTCAACGGCGCTTATAGCGTGGAAAAATAAATTGCTATTGCGTACCACAGGACGACGGGTTACAAGTAATCCAACGAAATGTGAAAACAAAGAACTTTCTTTCTAGCCGTGTTTGAGTCTAGGTTAATTCCACGAAGAGTCAACATATATTAGTGCTTTATGGACAAATATTTGTATTTAGTCACTATTTAACCAGCATGTTTTTGATTAAATTTCAAATAAATGACGGTGATGTGAAGTTTTTCAGCATAACATTCAACTAAATCTATAAATTTGACTTATTTATATAATTATTGTCCAATCTGGTTCGACCATTAAGGAGGATTTATGGCAAAACCTAAAACCAGTCCTCAGCCGAATGAGTTACAACACGAGACCGATTTCGGCAGAGGTGAAATCAAGGACAATGCGTTAAAAGCGGTTGTCACCAGTCAATTGTTCAGAACACGAGTCGTAAAAGCGAAAAAAGGTAAAGGCAGCTTCAGTCGGAAAATGAAGCATAGAGGCAAAGAGCCCTATTCAAAGTTCTCCCCGATGTGGATTTTGAATAGGGCTTTTTTTATTGATGCTGCTTTTTATCAACCTATTCAAATTCAATGGTTTAGTGTTAGTTAAATCACTCTTATCTCACCTTATACTGGCTAGCTTTCTTCTTAAAACTAGACGCTGAAAAGTACCAAATAAGTACTAAAACCTACTAAGTTAGATTCATATCAATAGGAGCCACTTCCTGTCCGACACCGCTCTGCTATATCTTTAGATCAGACAAAACAGCCGAGATTATGGTTTAAAAAGACTGGTGAGAAGTAGGTATGTCATCGACGAGTTATGGTACTTATGGTTGCAAGTGTACAAAAGCGTGTGCTTCTTTGTTACTACTATGGCTGTCTATTTGCCCGATGACGTATGCGCACAAGTCAGAGTCTCATTCTTTAATAGTTGCTAACTCCAAAGCTTGGAAGCCATTCTCTTACCTTAGCCCAGACGGTGAACCCAAAGGCATTTTGATCGACTTCTGGAAAGCGTATGCGGCGGACAACCAAATTGATGTTCAGTTTCTGCTTCTTGATTGGGAGGCTTCTTTACAGGCCGTAAAAGAGGGGCGTGCTGACTTTCACGCGGGATTAGTTTACTCATCGGAAAGAGCCGATTACTTGGATTTTGGCGCAGTTATCATGCCCATTCAAACCAAATTATATGTCAATCAAGACGTGCTTTCGATTGATGTCAAAAGTGTTTTAGCTGGTGAAATGACGTTGCCAATTGGTGTCGTTAAAGGAAGTTACGAGTCTGAGTTTATTAAGACGAATTATCCTAATGCGCCTATTGCAGAGTACATTAATAACGACACGATGATACAGGCCGCTGTCGCTAAGAAGGTGCTGTATTTTGTCGCGGACCTTCAAGTTGCTAACTTTTATATGGCAACTATGCCGGGAGCAGGCATGTTTGTTCCTGTAATAAATTTATATAGTAAAGACCTTCGGATTGCAGCAGGGTTGCATAGTTCTGCTTCCATTTTGGATGTCTCTCGAGCGTTTGAAAAAGTTATCGATACAGATCGAGAAAGGATCCTCAATCGGTGGAGTGTGGTGAAAACGGTCTATCCTCTTTATCTCCTACCTATTGCGATTTTCGTTATGGCGGTCGCGACGCTGTATCATATCTTCGCACTCAAACGCATGGTTGCGCTGCGCACAAGACAATTGACGATTGCTAACCAGCAATTGCTGGAGATGACGTTAACGGATTCCCTAACAAAACTCTACAACCGTAGACACTTGATTGAACAATTGGCGCTCTTGAATCACTTGCAGCGAAGCTTGACGGTAATGGTATTTGATATTGATGATTTTAAATCAATTAATGACCAATACGGTCATCTTGTCGGAGATAGAGCGATAGTGGCCGTGGCTGAAACAGCAAAATCAATGACTGATGAACGTATGACATTGGCGAGAATTGGCGGAGAAGAGTTCGCACTCGTGACGGCATCGCTCTCTGAGCGAGAAGCGCGCGACTTTGCTCAAATGCTCTGCAAAGCCGTGTACGAACAACCTATTATCCTTGGCGGGCAAGCGATTCATTTGAGCATTAGCTTAGGCTGCGCATACTACCCTGAATTTACTCACATCGTGAATTTACAAGACGCTGATCAACTGATGTATCAAGGTAAGTCTGAAGGTAAAAATCGCTCGGTGTTTCAAGTTATAACAGACAGCCAGGTTCAACCTGAGCTTCGTCAAGTCCCTTAGCGTTTTTGAGTCACCAATCGCTATTTCTAAATCCTCACTTGCTATACTCAATTGAATTTAAAATTATTATACCCGTTTAGCTTCAAATTCTAGGTCGTGTCGGTACAAAGGGAAGGTATGTATAAAACGTTTTGTGTTCTCGCTTGTGTACTTCTCTCTTCTTTTTCTTACGCTGAGAGCGCTTTCGATATAGTCCAAAAGTCTGATCAAGCGATGCGCGGGAAATCTAGTTATAGCGAAGCCACCATGAAAATTGTTCGCCCTGACTGGTCACGTTCAATGACCATGAAGAGTTGGACGAAAGGTACGGAATTATCTTTGGTCTTGGTGACTGCTCCGGCGAAAGATAAAGGTAGCGCCTCGTTAAAACGTCATAGAGAAATGTGGAATTGGGTGCCGAGTATAGAGCGAGTGATTAAAATTGCGCCATCCATGCTCAGTCAGTCTTGGATGGGATCAGACTTCACGAATGATGATTTAATTAACCAATCTTCTATTGTTGTCGATTATCAACATCAACTGCTTCAAAGTGAAACCTTTGATGGCGACAAAGTTTGGGTAGTTGATGCACTTGCCAAGCCTGACGCCCCAGTGGTTTGGAGCAAAGTCAGACTGTGGATTTCTCAAACGAGCTTGTTACAGCGCAAAGTCGAGTTTTACGATGAATTTGATGAACTGGTAAATGTTTTGACGACTTACGATGTGAAAACGTTGGGTGGGCGAGACGTTGCGACTCGCATGGAGATGCAGCCGATAGATAAACCAGGAAATAAAACGGTTTTGATTACGCACGAAGCGCAATTTGATTTTGATATCGATGATGACTTTTTCTCCCAGCAGCAAATGAAGGCTCTGCGAGATTAGGGTGGATTTTGGTTTAGATAAGAGGTGAGATCGGATGCTCATCAAGCTCGCATGGCGAAATCTATGGCGGCAAAAACGGCGGACATTGTTAACCGCTTCTGCGTTAGCTCTTGTTCTGTTTCTCTCCTTACTGACTCGAGCGTTCCAAGAAGGAAGTTACTCCTCAAATATTAAAAACGCTGCGAAGTTCTATACGGGATTAATTCAGCTACAACATCCCGATTTTGGGGACTCCTCTAGCATTGATGATGTCCTTCCACAAACGCCTGCGTTCATTGCATCTGCCAAAAATAATCCTGATATCGACATCGTTCTGCCGAGAATTGAGTCATTTGCGCTTGCCGCCAAAGACGAACGATCCAAAGGCGTGATGGTGCTCGGCGTTGAGCCTGACGCTGAAGATAGCTACTCCAGCATTAGTGACAAAATCGTACAAGGGCGCTTTATTGCATCTGGACAAAACTCGGTGCTTGTTGGTGAGGGTTTGGCAAACTACCTTCATTTGAACGTTGGTGATGAACTGGTGTTGTATGGTTCGGGTTATCGTGGTCAAACGGCGGCTGGACTGTATCAGGTGTCCGGTATTTTGCACTTTCCTTTGCAGCAGTTAGATTCTCAGTTGGTCTACATGCCTCTTGATACCGCACAAGCGTTGTATTCGCTTGATAACCAAGTCACCGCATGGGTCCTTAACACTCAAAGTTTACGCGTGTTGCCTGACATTGTTAAACAACTAAAGCGCCACTACGGGAATGGCGTCGCAGTAAAAAGCTGGCAGGAGCTGTCGCCAGAACTTTCTCAACAGATAGCCTTGGACAAAGCGGGTGGGATCTTTTTGATCTATATCTTGTACGGCATTGTTGGTTTTGGCCTGTTTGCCACGATTTTGATGATGACGTTAGAGCGCCAGCGTGAATTTGCGGTGATGCTCGCGACGGGTATGTTGCGCAGCAAGCTTATGGGGCTCGTCGCCATTGAATCGATGTTTATCTCCGTTATTGGTCTTGTGCTCGGTATCTTGATCAGCGCGCCTGTGCTTGCGTATTTCTATATCAATCCGATTGAGATTACAGGCGATGCTGCACAAGTGATGCTGGAGAGTGGCTTTGAACCAATCGTACCTGTTTCGCTAGAGCCGTATTTGTTAATTGATCAAATTCTTGTCGTTCTCGTTATTTTATCGTTATGTCTGATGTATCCGATGGCTAGACTTCTTCGCTTGCCCATTGCTAGTGGGCTAAAAGGAGGCGCGCATGTTGATTAAATTGGCGTGGCGTAATTTATGGCGGAACAAGCTCAGAACTTCCATTATGCTAGGAGCGATGGTGTTCGGCTTAATGGGCGTTGTTGCCATGATTGGATTCATGAACGGTTTGGTCGACAGCATGATCAAAAACGCGATTGCGTGGCAAACCAGTCATCTACAAGTGCATCAGAAATCCTACCTTAATAATCCTGACCTTAGTGACACAATAACGAATTATCAAACGATAACGGCCGCTTTGGCTGCACATCAAGATGTTAAAGCGGTATCGGCGCGATTTCTTGCTGATGGCATGATTGCTTCTGCGCGTAGTACGAGAGGCGTTCGGATCAATGGCATCAATATTGAACAAGAGCAAAGTATCACACCGCTTACAAGCCATGTGATAGACGGAGAATGGTTAAACGAAGTGGGAAGAAACCCCATTCTTGTTTCGCAAAAAACCGCAAATCGGTTGAAGCTGCGTGTTGGATCGAAAGTGGTTTTAACATTATCTGACATCAAGGGTGATGTATCTGGCGCAGCTTTTCGCGTTCGAGGTATTTTTAAAACGCCATCCACCACGTTTGATGACGGTAATGTCTACGTCCGTAAAGTCGATCTCGAAACAATCGCAGGCTTGTCGGGTGCGCATGAAATTGGCGTTTTATTGAACTCCAACGAGACTAAACAGCTAGAAAGTGCAGAGGCATTTACGTTATCAATATTGCCACAAGCCAACCGTGAACAATTGGTCGTGAGAAAATGGCAAGAAATACAGCCTTTACTCGCAACAATGATGAGCTCAATGGATATCTCTAACCAAATTATGTTGGTCGTTTTCGTACTTGCCATGACTCTCGGAATCATCAACATCATGCTGATGTCAGTTTTTGAAAGAACGAGAGAGTTTGGGGTGTTAATGGCGGTTGGCATGCAGCAGCATAAAATTCGCACACTGATTATTTTGGAAACGCTATTCCTTGGTTTGAGTGGTTGCGCGTTAGGGTTATTAGGAAGCGCAGTCATGCTGAAAATACTGAGTATTACTGGCTTATCGCTTGGCGCACTTGCGGATGGATTAGGTGCTTATGGCGTCGATACCTTGCTTTATCCAAGAGTATCGTTTTACGAGTATCAATTGATTATTGTGGCTATTTTTGTCGCGAGCTTATTTGCGGCTTTGTATCCAGCAAGGCAAATTCTCAAACATCGACCTGCGGATGCCATGGCGGAGAAAACGTAATGACGATTAAATTGGAAGGCTTATCCAAGACGTACAACCCAAAGAGTGACTTCCCGGTACATGCGGTTCAGAGCGTAGATTTGGAGATCAAGCAAGGTGAGTTTGTTGCTATTATGGGACCTTCTGGTTCAGGGAAAACGACGCTACTAAACATGTTGGGCGGGATCGATTCACCTACATCAGGACGCGTGGAAATTGATGGATGCTTAATCTCTGATATGTCAGAAAAAGAGTTGATCGCTTATCGGCGCGATAACATTGGTTTTATCTTCCAAGATTATAGCCTGCTCCCCGTACTGACAGCTCTTGAAAACGTCGAGTTTGTTATGCAATTGCAAGGGAAAACAGAAAGGGAATATCGTGAACGCGCCAGCGCATTACTGCAACAGGTTGGATTATCGCAGCAGATGCATAAACGTCCGAGTCAAATGTCTGGAGGCCAACAACAGAGAGTTGCGGTTGCAAGAGCATTGGCACCAAAACCAAGGTTTGTAATGGCAGATGAGCCTACCGCCAACTTAGACGCAAAAAGTACAGCCGAGCTGCTTGATATAATGGAACAACTCAGCGAAAAAGAAGGCACCACATTTATCTTTTCTACCCATGATCCTAGAGTTATTAAGCGCGCGCATCGAATCATAGTATTTGAGGACGGGCGTTTGGCTCGAGATTTTGCCAACATTGATAACACCATAGAGAAGAGCCATGCATGGTAGAGTAGAAGGCGTAAGCTTACTATCCAAGTTATTGTGGCTTATTTTTGCGTTAAGTCCTGCGGTAATTTGCATTAAAATTAATGCCAGCATACCGGGTTTGGAGCCTGAAAAAGCATGGGATATCAATGGCTATGTGAAATACATGGCGACCTATAGTATGCCTGACGAGCAGGGTAATACCCTTGACCATCTACTCCATAACCGGATTAACGTTGAATATCGTTTTTCTCCTGAATGGCGAATAAATCTTGGTATCAGGAATAGAGCATTGTGGGGCGATGCGCTTGAGATTCCTCAATATGCGGAACTCGTGGCGCTTGATAATGGGTATTTTGATCTAAGCAAAAACTGGCGAGAAGATAATGTAATCCTCAATACCCAACTGGATCGACTCTACGTCTCTTGGAGTGACCAAGATTGGGGTGCAAGGTTAGGGCGGTTCCGGGTCAACTGGTCAATGAACACCATTTGGAACCCAAACGACATCTACAACGCCTATTCTATTTACGACTTTGATTACGAAGAGCGGGCGGGCACCGACGCTGTCATGGTGAGTAAAAAACTTGGGTTTGCCGACGGGTTAGATCTCGTTTTCTCTCCGTCAAAGCAGTCTAAAGAAAACAGCACGTCACTACGATATTTCTCCAACGTTTCTGGTTGGGACTATCAAATCATTGCGGGCCGATCTCGGCAAGACTATGTTCTTGGAGCAGGGTTCGCGACTGATATCTATCAAGCCGGGTTTCGAGGCGAGTTAAGCTGGTTTGATCCTATTGATACAGAGCATCAAGGTCAGCCTACTGAGGATACGACAGTCGCTAGTTTGGAGTCAGATTACAGTTTTGGTGGTGTGCGTAACTGGATGGTGAGAGGTGCTTGGTTGTTTATTTCTGAACCAAAGCCAGCGAGCAGCGCATTAACTTACCTAAACCTCCCTCTCTCTGCGAAAACCTTGAGCTTCACGGAGCATACTGTTTATGCCGATGCTAGCTTCGACTTAACGGCGCTCAACCGCGTCACCTTATCGGCTAGTTACTATGATGATGGCTCTTACTTTGCTGGATTATCCAGCAGCTATTCGCTCAGTAATAATTGGCAACTGCTAACTGTAGTTCAACATTTTAACGGTACGGACGGCAGCTTATTTGGAGAAACACCTGCAACTTTGGTGTTTGCTAATATCCGGTATAGTTACTAGAGACGCCTTTCATTTAGCTGCTATCCCTAAATAATGCAATCAATCACAAATAATGCCTTGTTCTGAAGTTGTTTTTGATACAAGCATTTAACATTTTTATAAACATCGTTATATTTAAGGCTCATCGTTGTCAGGAGTTTATGGATGAACCTTACGATATCAGGGAAGTTGCAGCTCAGTTTTGTGCTGCTAGCCGTACTTTTTATGGCATCAGCGGTATTCACGTATCGCAACGTCACCACCGTAGAGCAATACGCCTCTTCGCTACTTAAATCCGATTTACCGACCGTAGACACCAGTCGCGGTATCCAACAGTCCGTTCAAGCGTCGTTGTCTTCTATTCGAGCCTACATGTTGCTAGGTGGCGATGAAGAGGCGAGCGCACGTCTGAGTGAGGACGTGCGTAATATTATGGCGTCAACAGACGAGTCGCTTCCAACGTTGCAGGCTTTGATCTCTGAACAGGATTTTCAAGCGACTCAAAGCCAGTGGGACGCGGTAAAAGTCTCTTTGAACAAGCTGATTAAACTTAGCCACAGTGATGAGAACTTACCCGCGCACAACCTCTTTATTAACGAAGCGGCACCCATTGCAGAAGTGGCACTTGATCAGCTTCAAAGCTTAATCAATGAAGAGTCAGGAAACCCATTTGGTGGAGACAGAAAACGTCTGTTTAAAGTCTACGCCGACAGCTATACCTCGCTCGCTAAGGCTCTGTCCGCCTTGCGAGACTTCCTGTTGTACGGCCAGCAAGATCATCTGGACAAATACCACGACTTGATTAAGTACCACAATCAGTCTGTGGCGGAAATCGATAGCAAACTCGACAGACTGACTGATAACGACCAATCACTGTGGTCACTGTTTAAAGAAATGCAGCAACTGTACTTTCCTTTAGCAGAGCAGGTGATCGCATTGCGTCAGTCGCCAGAGTGGAACGAATCAAACTTGCTGATGGCGAACGAACTGTTGCCAGCAGCAGATGCCCTAGATCAAAGTTTAGAAACGATCGTATTAGCTCAGCAAAGTCGTGCTGATCAAAGCGGACAGGGTATTAATCAGTCGATCAAGAACGTACTGACCACTATGTTGATTGCAGCGGCATTAGTTTTGTTTGCCGCAGTAGCGATTTCAAAATACATGGGCAACACCATTGGTCGCCGAGTGAAAAACTTATCGGAGCGTGCAAAGACGATCGCTTCAGGGGACGTTTCTCAGCCTCCGCTCACCGTTGTTGGGAAAGATGAATTGGCAGACCTTACCGATTCGATTAACCGCATGAACCAATCGTTAGCGAGCATTGTGTCAGGGGTGAGTGAAAAAGCGCACCAAGTGGATGCCAGTATGGGGGCTTTGTTGGAATCGGCGCAAGTCACCTCATCGAATGTGGAACAGCAACAGACCAGCATTGTTGAAATGGGAAGCCAATTGGATGAGATCGCTTTAGCCGCGCGTAACACCCTAGATCAAGCCAATCAATCGGTGCAGAAGCTCTCTGATTCAAAAGGCGAGATTGAACAAGGTCGTGATGCTTTAGAGCAAAACAAAGTCACCATGGAAAGCTTACATGGCAGCATTGAAACCGCGAGTACGCAAGTGACGCAGTTAAGCAAAGAGAGCGAAGCCATTGGCCGAGTTACGGAGGTGATTGAAGGCTTGGCAGAGCAGACTAACTTACTGGCATTGAATGCGGCGATAGAAGCCGCGCGTGCGGGTGATCAAGGACGAGGCTTTGCGGTTGTGGCGGACGAAGTGCGTATGTTAGCGACTCGCACTACTCAATCGACGACAGAAATCAACGGCATCATCAATGCGATTCAACGCTCGACTAATTCGGTAGTTGAGGAAATTGAACACAGCCAATCACTTGCGGAGCAAGGCGCGGAGCACATTGAAAAAGCGGTAACTCGTTTGCTTGTTACTACTGAGCAAATTGGCTCTTTGAATGAACAAATGGCAGAACTTGCGGCAGCGGCAGAGCAGCAATCTCATGCGACTAGTTCGATCACTGGATTGATGTCCGATATTACTCAATCAGTGGATGAGGTTTCGAATAACAGCCAACGTGCATCAGAGACGTCATTGCAAGTAAAAGAGCAAGTTACCGAGCTTAATCAACAGATGGCAACTTTCAAAACGGCGTAGATGAGGTTTACATCTTTTCATCTACTTTTGCTCGTTAACCAAATAGTAAAAAAGCCCCAACCCTTTTTACACAAAAAGGGTTGGGGCTTTTTGTTGGATGATACGCCGATATTCGTCTGCTTGCTCATTGGATTTGGCTATTTAAATCATAGCTAAAACCAAATTTTCTTCACCGAGCCGGAGTCGTAATATGACTCCATCGGCAGCAAATACTGCAAAAGAATTTTTAAACTTTATACCAATCTGAGTAAGAGAATCGTTCGTTACTACGATTGGTATCATCCTTCTAGGAGTAAGATTATGAACAAACAAGTAAGCCTAATTGGTCTAGACAGCGAACAATCAGCACAACTAGCTCAACAGCTAAATCAACTGCTAGCACATTACCAAGTGTTGTACATGAACTCTCGCGGTTACCACTGGAACATTAAAGGTGCGCAATTCTTCGAACTGCACGTAAAATTTGAAGAGATCTATACTGATCTACAAACTAAAATCGATGAGCTTGCAGAGCGTATTCTAACTTTGGGTCATACGCCAGCGCACGCATTCAGCAACTACTTGGAAGCAAGTGAAATTAAAGAACATCAAAACGCGACTTCTGGTGAGGAGTGTGTACAAGGTCTGGTTCAAGGCTTTAGCGTTCTACTTCTAAAACAGCGTGAGATTCTGCAAAACGCGGGTGAAGCAGGCGACGAAGGTACCGCGGCATTGATGGGTGACTACATCCGTGAGCAAGAAAAATTAATGTGGATGCTTAACGCTTACCTACAAGGCTAAGCGACGCATCACCCAAGCACTCACTTCGGGGCGCATAAATAAATCGGGAATAAGTCAAAGGAGCACGCGAGTGCTCCTTTTGTTTATGAAAGTACCTAGTTAGTCGTGAATGTGCTTAAAAGACTGAAAATGTTCGAGTAAATCGGTCAGTTCTGTTACAGCAAGAGAGGCGGAGTCGTGGAATTGTGCAGTCGTATTGTGGTGAACCAAGCAGGATGGCATTTGGGCGTTGTATGCGGCTTGTAGGTCATAAAGGAAATCGCCCACATAAAGTACTTCATCTGGCATTAATCGCCACTCTTTGGCTAGGACTTGGAGTGATAAAGGATCAGGTTTTGCTGGATAGCATTCACGAGTGAGGACATGTTCAACATTAATTCGGTTATGTTCCAACTTGCGCTGCGTAGCGATCAAACAGTTGCGCGTTACTATCGCGGTTTTAACTTTATGCTGATGTAAGTATGCCAAAAGCTCGTGGCAACCCAACATCGGAGATGACTGCTCGGCATCAGAAATTTCATGATCAAAGATGACATTATGGGCATGCTCTCTCTGATGTGGATGGTCAAGCTTATCAACAAAATCCAATAAATCTTCGTTTTGTGGACAGCCTAGTTGCTGACGAAGATCTTTGAAGTTCATATCGGAGCTGACGAGTGTATTGTCTAAGTCGAAAATAACGGCTTTGACTCTTTCAAGTTTTAATGGAAAAGGAACCATGATGACCTCGTACGACTTAAACCAAGCTATCTTTCTAAAAACAAAAGGTTACTGTTAATTTTAGATTCAAACGTGTTACTTGTACGAAAATAAATCACTGATACGTCACAAATTAAATAGTCTCAATGATGTTGGTGTTTGATTACTTCTCTTCAAGACGGAAAATTTTGCCTGTATCTGTTGAAAAATAGACATAGCCATCCGGACTGATGGTGATATCTCTGACTCGCTCGCCAAGATTCTCCATCAATCTTTTTGATTCGGTGAGCTTGCCATTCTCAATAGAAACCACGTTGATGTGCGCCAGCTTCAAGGCACCGGCGAGGATTTTTCCATCCAACTCTGGGTACTTATCACCACGATACACCACCATATTGCTTGGCGCGATAGACGGAATATAAACCAACTTTGGGTCTTCCATATTCGGTAAGCTTTTCGCTTCTCCAACGTCTAACGGTCCCCAATACTCTTTACCCTGAGAGACTCTCGCCCAGCCGTAGTTTGCACCTTTCCTAATCAGGTTGATTTCATCACCACCACGAGGGCCATGCTCAATCGACCAAAGCTGTTTTGTTGCTTTGTCGTAAAACATGCCTTGTGGGTTACGGTGCCCGTAGCTCCATATTTCAGGGCGAGCCTCAGAAGTCTTGAATGGATTATCTTGTGGTACCGAGCCATCAAGATTGAGGCGAAGAATAGTGCCTGCATGGGTTTGAGTGTCTTGCCCATTATCGCGTTCGCCACGGTCCCCAATTGAGAAGTAAACCTTGTCATCGACAAACGCAATACGGCTGCCGTAATGACGGCTGGTGTCCGTGATGGCGTCGGCGACAAAGACGTCTTTCCAATCCACAAGTTGATTGTTTTTCAATTGTGCGGTCGCTAAGGCCACAGTATTTCCTTTATCGGTACGTTTGCTGTAAGTAAAGAAAAGTTGTGGATTTTGTGGAGCGGTATTCGGCACTAGAGCTACATCTAATAAACCAGCTTGCCCACTGGTGTTCACATTCGGTACTTTGAAGAGGGTTTGCTGTTTTCCCGACGCAATATTAAGTAATGAAACGGTGCCGTTTTTTTCATTCACGATCATTTGTTGCTTATCGAGAAATTCAATTCCCCATGGGATTTGAAACCCATTGGCAACCTCATTGGCACGATAGTCCGCAGCATCGATAGAAAAAGCTAGGCAAGCGAGTAGGGTCGCAGTGATAGTTCTCATGGTTCCTTCCAATATGAATCCAAGATACTTAAAAGCTAACACTAAAAGAGGACGTTTGGCAGGGTATGCGAATATAAAAAATCCCCAATACGAGATCGGGGATTGAATTAAGACTAGAGAATTGTTTACTTAGCGAGCCTACATCGCTTCTTCGAAGATCTTAGAGATCTCTTCGTGCGTTGCTTGTTTCGGGTTAGTGAAACCACAAGCGTCTTTTAGCGCGTTGTCCGCTAGGGTTGGGATGTCTTCTAGCTTCGCACCAAGTTCTTTAATGCCTGATGGGATGCCGACATCTTTAGCGAGCTCAACGATAGCATCAATGGCCGCCGCAGCACCTTGCTCTGCTGACATACCTTCAACATCAACACCCATTGCTTTAGCAACATCACGTAAACGCTCTGGACATACTTGCGCATTGTAACGTTGTACGTGAGGTAGAAGAATTGCGTTACATACACCGTGTGGCAGGTCGTAGAAGCCGCCTAGTTGGTGCGCCATTGCGTGAACGTAACCAAGAGATGCGTTGTTGAATGCCATACCTGCCATGAACTGTGCGTATGCCATTTGCTCGCGAGCTTCAAGGTTTTCACCGTTTTTCACTGCTGTGCGAAGGTGAGCTTGAATCAGTTCAATTGCTTTGATTGCTACCGCGTCAGTGATTGGTGTCGCAGCGATAGATACGTAAGCTTCGATTGCGTGTGTTAGCGCATCCATACCTGTTGCGGCAGTAAGAGACGCAGGTTTAGCAAGCATCAACTCGGGATCATTCACTGACATCAATGGTGTTGTGTGTTTGTCCACAATCGCCATCTTAATGTGGCGCTCTTCATCTGTGATGATGCAGAAACGCGTCATTTCAGAAGCAGTACCAGCCGTTGTGTTGATTGATACGAGAGGCAGCATTGGTTTTGCGGATTGGTCAACGCCTTCGTAATCGCCGATCTTGCCGCCGTTTGACGCTACTAAAGCGATACCTTTTGCACAATCGTGCGGTGAGCCGCCTCCGAGTGAGATAACGAAGTCACATTCGTTTTCTTTTAGTAAAGCTAAGCCATCATTAACGTTGGTGATAGTAGGGTTTGGTTGAGTGCCATCGTACACAACGGTTGCTACGTCGCGTTCAGTGAGAAGGTCTTGAACTTGTTTGACTACACCGATTTGGTTAAGGATCTTATCCGTAACGATCAAACCTTTTTTAAAGCCTTGAGATTGGATGCTGTCTGCTGCGTCTTTTAAACAACCAGCGCCCATTAGGTTTACCGTAGGGATAAAAAATGCACTTGTCATATTGGATAGCTCCGTCGTTATTTTTAATAATCTTTCTTAATTTGCCATTTACTGTCGCACACTCGTTTCCAGATTGAAGTTGATCTGAAGCAAGTTTACCTATTTAGAGGTATTTGCAAGAGAAAAACTGTGACAGTGATCTTGTTGCACAGCGTATAGGTGCAACACAGATATAAAGTAGAACAAATATGAAACCATTGACGCAATCGATTGGCAGAAATTGATATCTAATACGGATATATCTCTAAATTAGACTAAAGTATAAAAAATCCCCATTAATAACTTAACTATCAATGGGGGTGGGAGGTAGGTTTATAAGTTATCTATCAATAATTAGGCAATTTCAATCAGCTTTGATACTAACTTTTCGATACCTGATGCCGCTTGAGAGATATTCTCTGCCAACATATAAGCAGGGGTTGAGAGAACGAGGTGTGTTTCATCAAAAACGATATCCTCGACAGAGCAAGTGATGTGTTCACCGCCCATTTGATTAAATGCTATCGAGATCGCTTCATCGTTGCCTACGGTGCCTTTCACGCCTTGATCATAAATCATCGGAATAATGACAGGAGAAATACACAGATAACCTGCTGGCTTTTTCGCATGAGCGAATGAGCGACATGCTTGAGCTACGTGTGTATTAATCGAGCACTCAGCCCCTGATACTGCGAAGTCAGTGAGGTTTTTAGCGGCACCAAAACCGCCAGGTAAGAGTAGGGCATCAAACTCATCTGGATTCAATCTTGCAACATCATCAATATTGCCACGTGCAAGGCGTGCAGATTCCACCAACACATTTCGTGTTTCGTCCATCTCTTCGCCAGTTAGATGATTAATCACGTGTAATTGATCGATGTTAGGAGCAAAGCAATGCCATGATGCACCTTCTTTTTCAATGGCATGGAGTGCTAATACGGCTTCATGTAGTTCTGTGCCATCGTAAACACCTGAACCACTGAAGATAACTGCGACTTTTTTCATTTGAGAATTCCTTTAGTCTGAGGTTTCCGTTTGTTGCTCTGTTTCTTTTAGATGCTGAGTGCTCGAATCAGTTTCGGCGATTTCGCTATCGTCGTCTTCTTCATCATAGTAGCGCACAACAAAAGGTGTAAGCATAACACTCGAGGGCAGAAAATGTTTCATATCGACTCCAACTGCGTAATGGAGTGATTTTTATACTGATTTTTATAAAACAGTACGTTGAACCTGATCATTTTTGAGTTAAGCTGATGTTTCCTTTGGCATTCGTGAGTGGTAGGTCACATGAAATCAGTGCAATTTCGTTTCACACTTTATGGTTGTATTGCCATCCTCTCTTGGAGTTGTTTACTTGGCATTGCCAGGTTGGTAACCGAGAGCCTAGGTCCCGTGGGCGGGGCGGCCATGTTGTACTCTCTCAGTTCTATTTTCCTTCTTATCGTAGTTGGCATTCCGAAGTTATCGTACTTTTCTCCAAAGTATCTCGTGCTTGGTGGCGCGATGTTCGTTTGTTATGAAATATTTCTCGCTTTATCTCTGGGATATTCCAACTCGCGTGCGCAGGCTATTGAGGTGTCGATTGTCAATTATCTTTGGCCAGCTCTCACCGTTTTGTTTGCGGTCTTAGGCAGTAACAAAAAAACAAACTGGCTGCTTTATCCAGCGGTTGCGCTGGCGTTTATCGGAGTCGCGTGGACGGTGAGTGGTGAGAATGGCTTATCCGTTACTCAGATTATGTCCAATGTCAGTAGTAACCCTTTGGTGTACTTTATGGCTTTCGCAGGAGCAGTTATATGGGCCTTTTATTGTAATTTAACCCAGAGGCAGCAATCCAAGCATAACGCGATTACGTTGTTTTTCATTGCTACTGCTGTTTCGTTATGGGTGAAATATGCGTTTGCTGATGAGCCAGAGATGACTTTTTCATTGGAAGCAATGGGCTACCTTTTTGCTTCTGCGGCGTTGATGGCTGGTGGTTATGGTTTGTGGAACATCGCGATTGTTGGCGGAAACATGGTCTTTCTTGCGACACTTTCTTACTTTACACCCATTTTCTCTGCGCTATTTTCTTCCATTATTCTTGGTGTGACGTTGAGCCCGAGCTTTTGGCAGGGGGTTGTGATGGTTACGGTGGGCTCTTTGCTTTGCTGGGTTGTCACCAAGGAGAAGCGTGAAGCTGCAGGTTAAACCAAAATTATCTGGTTTTATCTTTGCGCTGTATGCTCAAATGACAGAAAGAAAAAAGCTCCCTCGGTCGGGAGCTTTTTCTTTCGTGCTCTAACAGTTTGCGACGTTTAAATGGAGTTGCAGTTTAAATCTGTGTTTCGACAGACGTTTCGTTAACTGAGTACGAGTTTGTTCCAACTTATCTAATGCGATGGTGTCGTCATCGACGTGCAAATCGATGTTAATACGAAGCTCTTGGCCCACTTTAGTGATACCCGCTAACTTCAGCTGGTGGTCAGATGTTTTTTCTATCTCTAGTACATCATTGCCAACGACCTGACATAGCTCTTTGCTTGGTGTCATCATTAGTAGCTCACGTAGTGCACCAACCAACATATCAAAAGGAACTTTCAGAAAGTAGAAGCCCATTAGCACCATCATCATAGGATCGGCATAAACCGCATATTCAGCGAATGGCGTTAGTGATACAACCCAAGCAGCAACAAATCCTACCGTCACCGCTACACTTAATAGCGTATCCATCTGCCACTGTTTTTTCTCTGCTTCAATCAAGCCTGATGAGAAGCGACGGCTGCGTTTCGCCATAAACCACCAAGCGTAACCACAACCGATGACGTTTACGATGCCGAATAGAGTGGCAATAGAAGCATCGACTTCACGGCCTCCGGACATCAATGCTGAAATTGCAGAGTAAAGAGAAAAGCTTACAACCACTAAAATAACAGCCGCTTTTATCGCAATAACGATTGGCTCTAAGACCGCTTTTCCAAATGGGAATACAGATTTTGAGGGCTTGTTAATATAGTAGGAAGCGGCCAGTGACAATAAAGTTAACAGTAAGCTGACCAAAGAGTAAACACCGTCAAAAACGATGACAATTGATCCTACAAGCAAGCCAAGTACCATACCACCAGCAGCGAACCCAGATGCTAAAAGGGCTGAAATGGTTAGAATACGGTTTTCGTTTTTGCTTGTCCTGTCACACATAAAAGATGCCTTTAAATTTTAATACCTTACTATTCTTCTCGCATAAGGTAATTTAGGCAACCACTAAGTGAGCAGGTTCTAATCTAAAAAGTTGCGTTTTTGTTTATGTTCTTATAAAACAATGACTTGCTGCATGATTGTGGTGCCAATAAAATTGGCGCTCACTGATAAAATGTTTAGAAGTCAAATAAATACTCGCTCAATTTATCCGCTAACCATGTCATTGCTGGGTGCTCAGTTTGACCGTTAGGTGAAAACATACAGTAGTCTTCTTGTGTCAATCCGTATGTATGCTTGATAACGGCGAGCTTTTGCTGGCGAAGGTAATGGCGGATTAATGGTTCTGGCAGTACACCCCAAGCGTCTTCTTCTAAGATGGTGTTGAGCATGTAGTCAAAACTTGAAAAGCCAATGTATCGAGTCGAGAAAGGTTGCAGTTCAGGGTTGTCTTTCTCATTTAGGTACACCATCAACGCTTGCATCTGGCTGCGTAGATCTTCGTCTGAGACTCGGCGCATCTTACTTAGGCGATGTTCTGCACTGCATACTGACATCATACGTATCTTGCCTAGCGGGTTATACACGATACGAGGATCGTCGACGCGCTCATAATCAACACCAAAGGCAAAATCCACTTGGTGGGTACTGACTAAGTTGGCTAAGTCGCCACTGGATGCCAAGATTAAGTTGAAGGTTGTGGAAGGGAATCGGTTATTCAGTGTATGAGAAAGCTCTTGCCAGAGATCATCAGGTAAGGAGTCGTCACGTGCAACCCAAACTTCCGCGTTAAAACCTTCCGAGATTTGAGCACAGGTTTTTCTTATCCGCTGTGCGATGATAAGTAGGTGTTCGCAATCTTTGTAAATGGCTTTCCCAGCTTCAGAGAGAGTGAGCTGGTTGCCAGTTCGGGTAAACAACTCAACGTTGAGATCTTTCTCTAAAGCCTTAATCGACATACTGAGTTTGGTGCGATTACAATCGAGTTGCCTTGCTGCTTCAGAAACAGAACCACACTCAGCGATGGTGCAGAAGGCTTCTACTTGAGTTAAGTTCATGATTTGACACAACCAATAAATGAATTCAAATAATTTGGGTATTATGCAGATATGCTCCCAAAGCCGTGAAAGATTATCGAAAAAAACGCGAATCCGCCAGATAAGTCTATGGTCTTTTAACGGTTTTGCGGTAATCTATGTGGGTTACAAAAAGTGAACATGGAGGCCACGATGGCACAAGATTGGGACGGCTTAGCAAAAAACTGGGAATCAAATCCAGCAACAGAGCAATTTGCGCAGTCGGTGTTTGAGCAGTTACAACAGCTAACTCAGCTTGATGGCATTAAAGTACTAGATTTTGGATGCGGAACAGGGCAGTTAAGTCAACGATTGTCACCGATGGTTAAAGACATTGTAGCATTAGACGCATCGGAAGCCATGATTGAAGAACTCGATAAAAAAGAGCTTGCCAATGTAGAACCTGTCGTAGATGCATTGTCTCGCGGCTTGGTCGCTCAGCATCCAGCGTTTCGTGGACAGTTTGACCTAGTAGTTGCATCGTCAGTTTTAGCGTTTGTGGAAGACTTAGACGCGTCATTAAAAATCTCGCATTCTTTACTTAACCACGGCGGTTACTTTGTTCATTTTGATTGGATTGCAGAATCTGAACAAGACGGTTTTACCCTTGCGAAGTCTAAACGTGCTTTGAAAGATGCAGGTTTTACTGAGGTTGAATCGCAACACGTTTTTGACATTACATCTGACGGTAAAACAATGTCGGTATTAATGGGGCTTGGTCGCCGTTAATACTGAATAAAGAACACCACATGATAAAAGCGAGCTACCTAGCTCGCTTTTTTCTTATCGGTTGAGGGTATGATGTCCCAAGTTAACCTCACTTGTTCTTCACCTATCGCTGCGGACGCAAGCAAAGTGGTTCTATAACAATCAAGTGTTCTGAGGTTGTTTTTGGGCGACTATCCTGCGTATCTCCTCCAATACTTCAGGGTTGGCTATTGCGCCTAAATTTTCTACGCTCCGATTGTTAACGACTTGCTTAACGGCTAACTCAACCAATTTTCCCGAACGGGTCTTAGGTATATCGCTTATTACGTAAATTGCACTAGGTACATGTCTTGGAGAACATGCAGATTTTAGCTGTACTTTGATGGAGGCGATCATCTCGTCGTTGAGCTCTATCCCTTTCATTAATTGGACAAACAGCCATATTTGTTCGTTGCGATCGACTTCTTTTCCTACTGCGATGGAATCTAGAATACCGTCTATACTGTTCACTTGCTGATAGATTTCGGCTGTGCCGATTCTTACGCCACCGGGATTCAACGTGGTATCACTTCGACCATAAAACACGTATCCACCAACGCTGGTTTGTTCAACATCGTCGCCGTGGTGCCAAATATTGTCGAACTTATCCCAATAAGCACGATGGTATCTTTCCCCGGTGTCGTTCCAAAAGCCAGCGGGGAAGTTGGGCAATGAATTGGCACAAACCAACTCACCGCGCTCTCCGATTACGCTATTACCTTGCGGGTTAAAGACTCTGACATCGACCCCTAATCCCGCTGATTGGCACTCTCCTCGATAAACGGGAGAAATAGGGTTGCCTAACACAAAGCAGCCACAAATGTCTGTCCCGCCTGAGATCGATGCGAGGTGGACATCTTCTTTAATGTGCTGATAGACATAATCAAACTGTTCTGGATACAGAACTGAGCCCGTTGAGCAAATGGTTTTCAGACTTGGAAATGCATCACTTTTCGGCGGAGAAAAAGAAACTTTTTCCAATGCCTCTAGGTATTTCGCCGAAGTCCCAAACAGCGTCACTTCGGCTTGTTCAGCGAGGTCCCAAAGCACGTTATGAGCGGGATAAACAGGGCTACCATCAAAAATTACTAAACATGCGCCGCTCGCGAGTGAAGAAACGTGCCAGTTCCACATCATCCAGCCGCAGGTCGTGTAATAAAACACTCTGTCGTTAGGTTGGATGTCGCAATGCAGTTGGTGCTCTTTCAAATGGTTAAGCACTGTTCCGCCGACGGAATGAACGATGCATTTCGGTTTGCCTGTCGTGCCTGAAGAATAGAGCACAAATAGCGGATCGTTAAAATTAACGCGAGTAAAAGTCAGCGCTTCGGGTGTGTATTGATTCAGGACGTTTTGCCAATCTTGAGTGCAGACGTCGCATTCAAAAATGTGTGGTTTAAGGTAGCTAATTTGGCAAACCTGTTTAAGACCATCAAGATGATCCGCAATATGCTGGTTTTTCTCAGACATATCGAAAGTTTTGCCATTGAATGTATAGCCATCACAAGTAAACAGGATTTTAGGTTTCACTTGACCAAAGCGCTCCAAAACGCTTTCAACGCCAAAATCAGGTGAGGTAGAAGTCCAGGTTGCCCCTAAACTGGTGGTTGCTAACATGGCTATCACCGTTTGAGGTAAGTGAGGCAAATAGCCAGCGACGACATCACCTTGCTTGATTCCACATTCTTTCAACCATTGCTGGACACTCGAAACTTCTTCACACAATTGTTTCCATGTGTAGGTTTGCTTTTCTTCACGTTCATTTTCAAACCAAATCGCGAGATCATCGGGTTGGTGACACGCGTAGGTTAGCAAGTTTTCTGCGTAGTTAATTTGTGCGTTTGGGAACCATTTTATGTCTCTATTTTCGACGGGTTGCTGCCAGCGACTTTCTGCTTGCTCCTTTACGGTCTCTCCTTGAGTACCAATGACGTCGCAGAATAACCAGACTTCTTGCCAAAATTTTTCCACATGATCGAGCGACCATTGATGCAGATCGGCGAAGTTTTCAATGGTATTTCCTTGTCGATTAATGTGTTCAATAAACTGTGTGATGTTGGCTTCTTCGATACGACTTTCGCTCGGTTGCCATACTTTGCTGCTCTCGCGCATAGGTCCCTCTATAACAAAGTGGTAACAGATTTTAGTTTGAGAGGAATACACGATAAAGTCAAACAAGCTAGATATTATATCGTGTCATAAAAATCATGCAGTTACGACGTGTTGTAAACAATATGTTACATCGGATTGATACTGAGAAAATCGTGTGGGGATTGGAAGCTCTCAAGACTGAAGATAGGCTTAATGTAAAGGATTTGTTAATGGAGATGTGCCATGACTCAGTATCGTTCTAAACCCGTAAACCAGGAAGGCAGGGTTGAATGGAGCCGTGAAGAAGACGCCATTTGGCGAGATTTGGTAACACGACAAATGGGTGTGATCCAAAACAGAGCTTGTAAGGCTTATTTACACGGTTTAACGCTGCTTGATTTACCTCAAGACCGCGTTCCTCAATTGCCAGAAATTAATCTTGTCCTGATGGAGACAACAGGTTGGCAAGTGGAGCCCGTTCCTGCGCTTATTGACTTCGACCGTTTTTTTAATCTGCTCGGTAATAAGCGCTTTCCCGTCGCCACATTCTTGCGTACCAGAGAAGAGTTCGATTACTTGCAAGAGCCGGATTTCTTCCATGAAATATTTGGTCATTGTGCGATGTTAACCAACCCAGATTTTGCTGCATTTACCGAACATTATGGTCAACTAGGGCAAGCCGCTACACCAAAACAAAGAGCGTATCTCGCTCGTCTCTACTGGTTTACCGTAGAATTTGGCTTGGTGAAAGAAGGGGACAAAACCAAAATTTACGGTGGTGGTATTCTCTCATCTCCTGGCGAAACCCTCTACGCATTAGAGAGTGATGTAGCAATTCGCGACCCATTTGAATTACAAACTGTGCTGAGAACGCCTTATCGTATCGACATCATGCAACCGAAGTACTACGTGATTGATGACTTTTCTCAGCTCTTTAAAATCAGTCAGTTAAATTTATTGAAACAAGCCGATCTAGCGATTGAAGCTGGACTGCTTCCTCCACTTTTTGAACCAAAGGAACCTGCTCATGTTGAATGAACAAAAATGCGAAGCTTGTAGTATCGATGCCATTGCACTAAGCAAAGAAGAACAACAATCTCTGTTGCTGCAATTGTCTGATTGGCAGATCATTGAAAGAGAAGACATACCTCAACTAGAAAAGGTGTATAAATTTAAGAACTTCAAACAAGCATGGGCTTTCAGTAACAAAATCGCGGAACTGGCAGAAGATGAGTTCCACCATCCTTCTATTTTGTTGGAGTGGGGTAAGGTCACCGTAACTTGGTGGAGTCACTCGATCAAAGGTCTGCATAAGAACGATTTTATCTGCGCATCAAAATGTGACGCGCTAGCATCGGCAGAGTAGGACATTACCTCATACAAAAAACGCCCGGCTTACGTCGGGCGTTTTGGTTCTAAATGACTTTTACATTACTTTATAGATTGATTCGGAAGACGGAAGTCGTGCCAGATACTTCATTGCCAACGGCGATAAAATGACCACCATTGCGAGTAAAGTAATTAATGGATTCTGGGCCTAAATCGCCTGCTTTTGGATTGTATGTGCCGTTCGCGCATTCACCATCTTCGACTTCTGTACACACTGGTTGATTGTAATCGCGACGGTTTACGTAATGTAGGAACTGTGCTTTTTTCGGATCGGTAATGTCATAAATCATAATACCGCCTTGGCGCTCTAAGCCGATGAACACGTAATGGCGACCGTTAATTTGTGCTACTTCAATCGCCTCTGGCTCAATGCCTTTATCATCACTTCGGTCATCGCCACTGTGATTGTTATCGTTGGTACTGTTGAAGTTTTTACCTTCATTCAGCAGCGCGATGGTCGCGAAATCGTCACCACTATCGAACACCAACTTGCCGTTTTCATCCCAAATCGAGAATGAACGTGCGCCAAATGCTTGAACCTTATCTTGTGCAGAAAGCGTTTGTGCCGGCTTAATCACTTTTAAACGCGCGAGTTGTTTGTTGTCTTTTAGTGCCTCTGCCAATGGGTGTTCTGCTGCTACTTTCAGCTTCTTACCGCGCACTTCATCAATATGGCTTAAACAGCTCCCTTGCTCAGATGTGTATTCATCTGTACCAAGGTAATCGTCTTCATCCCACATAAAGCCAGCTTTGTCGCACAGTTTTTGAGTGGTTTTGAATCCGTACTCACGCCCGTCGCCTTCATTTGCGGATACGATGTAAGTACTCCCATTCACTGAGTAGCTGTCGATGGTGTCAGGCATAAATAAGCCAACCAGTTGTGGGTAGCTTTTCAAGTTTCCAATAATTTTGTCTTTGTTAGATGCATCGAGTTTAGCGTCCGACCAAGACTTCTCACCTAAGCCAACAATTTTTTCTACCGATTTGCTCACTGGATTGACGATTGCCATGGCGTTATTTTCTTGTAGCGCGACATAGATTTTACCGTTATCTGCAAAAGTGAGGTATTCAGGCTCTAGATCTTGAGCGATAGTGGCGTTTGGCCCCGAAATACGCACATTCATTGGGAGCTCTGCTTTTCGTGAACCATCAAACTCATTAAAGCCAATTTGTGTCACTTCTGCTTGAGTAACGCCAAGGTTCAGATCGATCAAAGTGACGCTACCTTCAGGATCGACGCTGTAATCGCTGTTTGGTTCGCCCTCATTAGCGGTTGCGATGTATCGGCCATCTTTCGAGAAGCCCACCATGTCTGGCAATGCGCCTGTTGGGAACGTCGTGACTAATGACAAATCGTCGGAGCGGTACAAACCAACAATACCATTCGCTTGTTTATTACTGTTTTCAATCGCAACCGCGACCAAACCATTGAATACAGCGACACTGTTTGCAGCGCCAATTTCAACGCCAGCTGCTTCGCCAGCGCTGTTGAGATCAATGAATGCGGTTTGCGTTGGTACGCCGTTGTCATCCATAGAAAGTACATCGACACGTTTTGCTTCAGCATTGATCACATAGAGCTTATCCGTACAGGCGTCATAACTGACGATTTCAGCTGCCGATGTGTCGAATGGGGCATCAGCAACGGATGTCCCGATAAACGTTAACCCTTGAATTGAAGTTTCCCCAGCAACGGGCGCAGTGGTAGGTTTGCATTGTGTAGCGAATGAAGCCACGGTATCTTCGGGTTGTGATGAACACGCGATGGCAAGTGATGACAATGCGAGTGCACCGATTGCCTTTAAAGGGGTGATCATGATATCTCCTTATCAATCCGATACGTTGTCAATCAGCATGGGGTTTATGCTTCTGTCCATTTCCGCAATTGGAATGATGGAACGCTGAATGACGTGTGATTTGGTAAGGCTCTGAATATATGTATGATTGATGACTCTTATATTGGCTTTTTATGAAACTAATGTGTCATCAAAATGATGAAGTAGGGATAGAGGAATAATGGAATTAAAATCGTTTTTAGATTTATTGGCAGCTTCACCAGAGCAGGTCGAATTTGAAGCAACGATGGCGGTGATCGAAGATAACTATACGTTTGAGCCAACCGCTTTTGTTAATGGTGAGACGCAAAACAACGCGGGTGAGAACAACGGTTCGTGTAAGATCTTCGCTTTCGGCTTGCTAAATAACCTAGACAAAGAAGCGACACTAGCCTGCTTTGGCCGTTTTTATCGTGAAGATGTATTGCAGCATCCAGAGAATAGCGATCACCAGAATATTCGTAATTTTATGGTAACAGGGTGGGATGGTATTAAGTTTGAAGCACCCGCTTTAACCGCTAAATAAACACCAGTCAGAAAACGCAGAACAGTAAGCCAGTCGTATTATGCGACTGGCTTTTTTTCTAGACATTTTCGGCACAAACACAGCTGGTTGGCGCTTGGCTTGGGTAAATCACGGGTTTCAATAGTAAAGCACCAACAGGTTTCTTTGCCTGCGGCGATATCACAATGGGCTTGAGTCCCGCACTCAGGACAATTGTGCGTTGAATCTTCCCCTGCGATTTGTTCGATAATCGTATCTCGTTGGAGATCGGTTTTGTCTTTCCATTGGATGATTTCATCCATCGTTCTGTGACAACCAGAGCATATTCCGGCGTTATTTTTACATGCTGCTCGACAAGGTGACTTCATTGCTTTCTCGTTCTCATTTTTTATGCCGCGTACTCTAGCACAAAGCGAGTCAAAGCCGCCAAAATAAACGTGAGTGCGATTTGCTGGTGAGGAGAGGGCGGCAGTGATATTCTTGGACGAGTTACCTCAAATCTTTGTCACTTATGTTAGAAAAAGAAAACCTCATTAAACTCGCTAGAGTGCAAATGCCATTTGGAAAATATGCAGGGCGAGTGTTAATCGACCTACCTGAAGAATACCTATTGTGGTTCGATAAAAAGGGCTGGCCAAGTGGCGAGCTAGGGGATTTGCTCAAGCTGTGTTTAGCGCTCAAAATTGAAGGCTTAGATAGTGTCGTGAAGCCTTTGAAGCGTATGTAACTAGCCACAGAAACTCCCACTTTTAATGAAAAGACTTATTATGAATTTTGATATCGATGCACTGAAACACCACCAATTGGTCGAAGATGGTAAATTAGAGGGATGTTACATTCATCAGCCAGCTCAAGGTAGCCAGCAAGATGACAAAGCTGTTTTGGCAGAGCGCCAAGCGTTGGAAAAAATGGGGTATAAGGTAATTCAGGTGAAAGCTAAAGGCGGGACAACAACGTTTGCCGAGGCGATGCAAAAGCTTGCGAAGGAAACTGGTCACCTGCCTAAGGAGTAAGTGAGTGTAACCTGCCACAGCTTCCCTAGTTATTCCACGATACCATGTATTTTCATTCAAAAGAGCCAGACTGTTAGGCTGACTCTTTTTTGCTCCAAACCCGTTGAGAGCTTAAACGTTGATCGTATTAATAAAGTCCGTCAGTAGAGAAACCAGTTAGTTGCATAAATAACGAGAAGGACTAGAAGACCTAGAAGGAATGGGAAGGTTAGCATCATTGCGAACTTTTTCTTGAAGCTTGGTTTATCGAATACCACGCCTTCGGCTTCCCTTACTCTTCGCTCTTCATCAAAATGCCATTTAATAGCTAAGTAAGCTCCAATACCTAATACAATAAGCTTAAAAGCTCCAGCAAAGTACGGAAAGAAGTTAGCCCAACTGTCGTTCATTATCCATCTCTCTCAAATTAAATATGGGCTTTACGGTAGCAGAATCCAAGGCTCATGTTTAGTGCGCTCCCAAAGTCAGGTGCCTTGGCTAGCACAAGCCTACTGATACTGCTAACTGTCCACAACTCTCTTTGCAACATCCTTGGTTATTAATGATTTAATAGAAAAGGACTAGAGCATTTATATCCAGAGGCGTGTCTGTATGGTTTGTAACGTCTTTGCCCCATTCCAATTTACCTCGTTTGATCGTCTCTTTGCCTAATAGTTCCCATTTATAATGATCTTGCGTGGTTCAAGGCCCATTTCATCCAATGTTACCGTTGTCAGCCCATCAACATGTGCAGTATAGGGTCTGAGTTTTGAGTGGATACAATCTTCTCGGATTAGCCACCATATCGTTCACGATGACCAACAGCCAAGGTCAGGTCACGCGTTTGTCTCACAGCCTAAAATTGCAAGTGAGAACCGCGGTCACAGTAAAGAATTTGTTTTGTATCATCTTGGGTTTGCCATCATGCCAAGATTTATGATGGAGAAAGAGTTAGCTCGAGGAGATTAAGTTCGCATCCTATTTGATGTACACGACTTGGAGAACCCGACTTATGCGGGTACTACTAATAGAAAGCTTCGATGCCGTTTCGAGTTGAGTTCTTGAAGAAAAAGGCCGGTGCGTTTGAATAGCATCGAACGCCACCTATTAAACTCAGTATTCCCGAAAGCAAAGCCCACCGAAAAGCGGGCTTTGTTCTCTTTTAGTAACGAGAATAACAACTAGTAGTTAGCTTGAATGCTGACACCGCTATAGTTTGAGTAACCTTGAATCATGACGTGATAACGTCCACTTTGTGTCGCGCTGACCGTACATGTTTCATTGTTACCGTATTTGAAAGGTCGGCAGTCCCATGCGTTCAGTGCTGGTTTTGCACCAAAACGGAGATACAGGTCCGCATCACCGCTGCCACCATACATTTGTACGGTTAAGCGCTGCCCAGCTTCTACATCAACATAGTAATACGCTACTTGACCGGTTGAGCCACTTAAACCGCTCACTGGCACACCCGAGGTTAACTTACCTTCTGGATCCGGTGTTGGATCTGGGCCACCACAGTCTTGGCCACAATCAGCATCCGTTAAGCTATAAAGTAGCTTGTTCACGCTGCCTCTTGTGTCCGTCACCTTTCCGCTAGTTGCGCGACTAACGATCAAGGCCTCTACTTGGCTTGGAGATAACGAACTGTTTTCTTGAAGATACAGTGCTGCTACACCCGCTACATGTGGCGTCGCCATCGAAGTACCACTAATGGTTTTGTAACCACCGTCATACCACGCAGATTTGATTTGTGAGCCTGGCGCAAATACGTCCACACAACTGCCCCAGTTTGAAAAACTCGAACGTGCATCCGTGCTAGTAGTTGAGCCGACAGTCACACCAGTAGCAACGCGCGCTGGAGAGTAGTTACAAGCATCAGCATTCGAGTTACCTGCTGCTAGCATAAAGCTGACACCTGACTGAACCGCACTTTGCACCGCGCTATCGAGAGCGACAGATTGACCGCCACCTAAACTCATGTTGGCGACTGAAGGTCCGGAAGCGTTCGCAGCCACCCAGTCCACACCGGCGATAACACCAGACGTAGACCCCGATCCGCTACAGCTCAATACTCTCACGCCGACAAGGTTGACGTTTTTCGCCACACCATACAAGCTGCCGCCAATGGTGCCCGCCACGTGTGTGCCGTGTCCATTACAGTCACTTGCATCTGCATCATTATCGACAAAGTCATACCCAGAAACCGAGCGCCCACCAAACTCAACGTGTGCATTGTTCACACCAGTATCGATAACATAAGCCGTTACACCAGTTCCATCAAAGTTGGCACTGTAGTTGTTATCGAGTGGCAAGTTACGTTGGTCGATTCGGTCTAGTCCCCAAATGGCATTGGTCTGATTTGCGTCTGCCGAGACTATTGGGTCAAGCGATAGGATTCTGTCTTGCTCAATGTAGTCCACACGAGGATCAGAACGCAGATCTTTCAGTTGCTCAGGACTCAAGTTAGCGACAAATCCACTTATCGAGTGGTCAAAAACCGACTCCACTTGTATCGAATACAAACCAGACATGCGGTCTACAGACTGTTGCGTGAATTGCTCGAATTCTGTTGAGTTGCTCGCCATCATTTGCGGTTGTTGAAATACCACTATGTAGCGATCTGCAATGGCGATGTCGTCCGGTGCAAGCATCAAAGTGGCAGGCAATGTGTCGGGATCTTGTTGTAACTCTGCACTGTCCGGAATCTCATTGGGTTGCGAAAAAGCGAGAGAAGAATGAAAACAGATCGCGGAGGTGATACAACAACTTAGTAGTTTCTTTAACATAAAATGTTCCTTGAAATCATAGTCTTGTTGATTTTACCTAGTACCAAACTGTCAACACGAAAACACAGACAATCAGCGTGGTACGCTCAATACGTGCTGCAGTGACGTTACACAAATCAAACTAGACAATGAGTAATCATATGCATAATTGATAATAATTCGCATACTCAGAAACATGATCAATAACTAAGCTTTATTGAAATTGAAATGCAAAGATTCATTTAGATTTAGAGCAAAATCCCTAAAATAGAATAATTCTACACACCTGGCTTATTGCCTGTTATATGCACTATTCTTACCGATAATTTACGCAATAAAAACCTAACTATCCTTTCATTGGTAATGACTCAAATCGGTTGATAGATGTTAATATAGCCACCTGATTTCTGATGTTTTTTAACTCATGGCTACTATCCAAGTTCAATGTCGTTTCTGTAATAAAACAGAGCCCGTCCGTGAACATGGAAAAGGGCATTCTGGCTTTCCTCGTTTCAGGTGTATCGAATGTCGAAAGGGCTTTGAACTCGATTAAGTTTACGAAGCCCGCAAGCCAGATGTAAAAGAAAAAATTGTCGATATGTCAATGAATAGCTCTGGAGTTAGGGAAACAGCACAAGTGTTGAATGTCGCATACAACACGGTATTGAGCACTTTAAAAAATCTCGCCAAGGTAAGTAACCTCAATCCCTTTAGATAGAGCAAATATAAGACTAATTTGTAAACTTGAAAGGCTAGCTGCATTGGTTGAGGAATATGAGGAAAAACACTTCCCCATTTAAGAACTGCAACACACCTTTGCTCCTTCCCGTGCCAGTGACGCTCAATCTCACAAATCACAGTGAGTGGGTTTGACCTACTTTTCCTTGTCTGTGTAGTGTCTGGGAAGTCGGAGGACTATCATCTTATGCTTTTAAACGCCGTTAATTTTCATACGCATTGAGCGCTTGTAGCAGCAAAGGTTTAACGATGGGGTAAATTTGATTTAAACGCAACTGGTAGAAATCAAACGCTTCTTTCCAAGACTCTTCGTCCTGCCAGTCAAGAGTTATTACAGGTAGCGAGATTTTTAGCTTCTCTGGGACAAATTCAGAGTCCTCCGGCAATAGTGGCATCAATGACTCTCGCCTAGCATACAGGTACTCAAACAAGTATTGTCCAAGTGCGTCATTTCTGAATCTCACAAAGACACCCACCTCATTGGGTTTAGATCGGTAAGTTGTTATCCAACTATTGTGTGCCCTTGGTGGTAACTCGAACCATAAGTGCCCCTTAGTCGAAGGGGTTGGTAACCTTACACTAGTGTCATCAAGCTCAAGATAATCAAGCAATGCACTCCAATACTCATAGGATTGACCAGAACCTTTGTTTGTGGCTGATTCATTTTGCTCGTTGGTGGATTCAAGTTTCTCAGTAACTTCACTACTTACTTGATTAATCGAAATCACTCGGCGCTCAGTAATTTCAGTTTTGCGCATCACTTGAGGATTCACGAGCAGTTGTTCGCCTGGCATGTGGAAGATCTGCACCTCAACCATGGCAAAAGAAAACTCCATTGATGCATACGTATTAAGAAAGTCCTTTATCTCAAAAGCCCCCTCTCGAATACCATCGCCCACTACCAATAATAAGAAGCGGCCTTTTGAGAGGTTTCGCTGGACCGTATCAATGAATGAGGCTTCTAATACTTCATGGCCATCCGCCTTAACCAATTCAAAAAGCGATAGACCACCATTAATTGCACAAACCTTAGTATCAAGTTCGTCGTAGCTCCAATTCATCAAGTCTTTAGCGTAATCGAGTATCTGTCCAATCACTTCTCTACGAGATTGAGGATTACGATAGAGTTTGGTCTCCGCGATGACCAATCGGCCCGATGGCGTCACATAGATGCAGTCCACTCGATCCGACTTAGTGGCAAGCTCCATACACACTGGTACCGCACCGGTATAGTCCGCATCAATCTCATAAAAGGGTAATAGGTCAGCGTTAGCAAAGATAAGTTGCTGTAACCACTTCTCATCGTAGATACCTGTTGCCTGCAACTCGACTCGTTGAAGCCTCTGAACGCTGCTTTCGGGGGATACGATGATTGGACCATTGCTCATGAAAGAACTCCGTTGCTAGCTAAAAACGCTGAGGAAAACAAACCGTAAGATTAGCCCAACGCATTACTTTACGGCGTTTACGAAGTCTCATTTTCCTACTTTGACTTGCTGACTTCATTAGTCAGCGAGCAGTTCAGCACTCCCATAAGAGCAAGCTATTGCACTGTCGTGATGCAGTCAGATGGGAAGGCGTGTTGGCTAACTCAATTCTGCCCCATTCCTTGCCAGTAACCTTCTACTTCACAAATAACAGTGAGGTGGTTTGACCTACTTCTTCTAATCAGCATAGTGTCTATGAAAGTGGGGTCTTACCAACTTAGCCAACTAGTTCGAATAGGCCGTCTTATTTCTATTTTTAACCTACCGAAGAAACGTGTTCTCTGTTAGAGTCACCATCAACTACGCTATTGAATAAAGACACCCACAGATCGCATGTCATTGATGGATTTTTATTCACTCTTAGAACTCATTTTAGGAATCCCTAGTGACTAACAACGAAATTTTACGTCGTATCCAACACGCGTTAAACCTTAAAAACGCGCAGATAATGAAAGCTTTCGCGCTGGCCGAAGTCACTGTGGCTCACGATAAAGTGGCAAACTGGTTAAAAGATGAGAGCGACAAATCTTGCGTTAAGATGAAGGATCAAGAGTTAGCGGTATTCTTAAATGGCTTTATTAACCTCAAGCGAGGAAAAAAAGACGGCGAGCAACCTAAGCCAGAAGTCACGTTGACCAACAACATGATTCTCATGAAGCTGCGCATTGCGCTAGACATGAAAGCAGAAGATGTGTTGGACGTATTAGAAGTGGTTGGTATTAGTTTAAGTAAATACGAAATTGGTGCGTATTTCCGCAAGCCAAACAACAAAAACTACAAACAGTGTGAAGACCAACTGCTGTGCGACTTCTTAAATGGTGTGCAGTTTACCAATCGTCCCGATTCTGAAGAGTTTACTGGGTAATTTTTATCTCGAATCGAACGTGGTAATTGATTAAAAAAGCGAGAACCATTTTATTTGGCTACTCGCTTTTATCATGCTAAAGACCGATATTAGAGCTTCACAATCACGTCTACTCTTTGTCTTTTTTCAGTAGATACCTATCGAACCACGCTGAAATCTGGTCGGCTTTTAGAATCAAGACACACACCGCCCCTATGACCCTACCAATATAAACCCAAGCTAAAACCTTAAGCCAGTTAGGGGCCACTATTCTGGTCAAGATGTTCCAGACATATTGTAGTGATTAACTAAAACTGGCCACGTATATAGAGCTTTTCCATACTTTTGGTCATGCGTGCAGAGTCACGACTGACGCCATTGGTAACACTAATTTGCCCCAAAATGGGTTGATAATGAGTAAACAATCTTTACCAGATGCTTTACAACTCATTAGAATTACTTAGTCATGGTGTTACCTACTTCGGATTGTAGAGAGAGTGTGGGTAGGGATATAAATAAGTTTTAGGGAGGTTAATCGTAACCTCCCGTGCAAAAATTACCTAACAGTCGTTATCCGAGCAAGTAAAGTCATCTTTAGACACGCTGATTTTCCCACTAAGTTGATTTGTACCATTAAAGTCATAATCTAACGTTTCTGCTGAAGAGCCAAAATTGCCATCATCATTAATATTGTGAGCGTCGAAGTCCACTTTAATCGAAGGATAATTACTAATATCTATTTTAAGGTAGTGATCTAAGTCACCCTCACTTGAATATGAAATACGCAACTTTTCTAAAAATGGCGAATATTCAAAATACTTACCTGAATCATTTGAGGTTAACATTATGACACTGTTGCTAGTCGTGATTTCTAAGCCTGCTTCATTACCATCAAAGTCATCGAGTGCATCAGGATCATAGCTTTGACTACATGTGTCTGTACTTGCTGTAATGTTACATTTAGCTAAAATATCTTTAACCAGTAAACTGGTTGCCTCTAAAATGTCCTCTGCGGCATTTCTAGCTTCGAAACTAGATAATTCTGTGGAAAGAGCTTTCTCTACATCATCTGAACCGCAACCTACCAATACACCTGAAACTGCCGCTGCGAGAATTAATTTTTTCATATTATTTATACCTTTGTCAATTAGTTAGACTTAAGAAAATAACCTATTAAAATAAGATTAATATGCCGGATTTAAGTCAATGTTTACCAAGTCTTAATAACCTTTAGAAGAATAACTTGATAGTGTCAAACTATTTGAAAATTAAATAATAAATGCTTGTGATATTTTCCTGATAAAAATACCTCTTCCAGTCTAGAGTAATGATTTAATCGCGACTAAACTGGGCGTTAACTTAACTAATTTTCATAATGGTTCATGAGTACGTTTTTAGCTTTTGTTTTCCGGTTGATTTTGTTATTATCAACCCTGTTCATGTCGTAAAAGAGATACCCCCTCTGAGGGCTGCAAGATTATCGATTAATTACAGGTTAGGTCTCTTTTCTTTACTTCGACTTTGTTTGCTTCCATATAGTAAATATTGGTGTCTTCCTTAAAGTGTTCACACAGTTCCTCATTCGAGAACTTAGCGGCACGCTCCGTGCTAGCATTAGCGGCTTTTTCTTTTAGCGCGGAGCACCCTGTAAGACTAACAAATAAGATTGAAAACATAATTGTAAACAGGCTTTTGTTCATTATTAATTTCCTATTGGAGTTTAGTTAACAGTATTCTTAAATGACACACAGTAGAACGACATTTAGTATGGTGTTAGAAGTTGTAGCCAAGTCCAAATGACAAGCTACCTGATGTTGCATCGAATGAGTCTGCATCATCAAAGTCAATGGTGCTCTTGCCAACCAAAAAGCCAGCGTTGACAGATAAACGTTCGTCGATAGCATAATCAGCACGCATACCTGCTACGAAACCGTCGAGCTCATAACTGTCGTAATCCAACTTCCCGTTTCCGAGTTGGTAACCGATCACAGGGGTGACTTTGAACGTGTCTTGGAAGAACTTAAAATCATAACCTATAGTAGCTTTGAACGTACGAAGGTCACCGTCACCAGTATCATCCCATTGATCAGATTCGACATCACCTTGCATTGAGATGAAAGTCTCTGCGCCGATTACGAAGTTTGTGTCACCTAGGCTTGCATCACCATGAACTACAACGCCAGATGTAGAAACACTAACATCTCCAGCATTAGGCTGATCATAAGAGAAGCCTTCTCCAGCCAGTCCGATGCTATTCACCTGCGTAAGCTCCACCAAGGCTCATTGCGCTGAGAGCAGCACCAATCACTAAATGTTTTTTCATTATCATTACCTTTAATAACTCATAATTATTTTTAGCAGGTTCTCCCCAGCTACAATCAAAAATCATTTTTAAACAAGCTGATTGATCACCTTCAATGGAGTGAATGCTAAATAGGTATCTCGATAATGTATCTTTATTAAAATTAATAATATTAAAACCAAATAAAAACAGATAGTTAAGTTAAGTCGTTTTTATTGATAAATGGAGTACGTTGTTGTTGAAATCTTGCGACAAAAACACTACTGGAGCCTGTACAATGCGATTGTGGTTCACACACACTTTTGATTGATGAAGATGTGGTGCCTCAGTGGAAGCAAGCCAAACGTGGTAGAACACAACATTTAAATAATCTTGCTATTACGGCAGCCCTCATGGTCAAGCGTATCTTCTCTTGACTCTTGATGGCGTTGCAAAGCTGGAACGACTCGATGTTATCGATTGATCTAATTTAGTTAGTGCTTAATGATAGGCTATGGTATAGGTCTGTAGAGGCTATTCGAGTTTCAGCTAAATCACTATATCAAATGGAAGAAAGAAGAGAGAGAAATGGAAGTTAACGATATCAAAGTCAGTTGTGGTGAAGAAGGAGGAAGCTACTTTATTACCGTTGATGAGACCCGGTATAAGTGTTCTTATGCTGAGTCGGTCATATTAAGCCATTTTTTGAACAATAAAGGCAAGTTCTTCTCTAGAGATGAGTTGGCGTCAATTGGATGGCCGGGGAAGCTGGTCTCAAAAAACTCAGTTCCGGTTTCTATCGCTAATCTAAGAAAAATATTTAAGAACCATACCAAAATCGACGTTATATCCAATGAGAAAAACAAAGGCTATGTTGTTCAAGTTGATAAAATTAAATTTATTGACATTAACACTAATCAAGAAAAGTCTACTGACACGATCACGAAAGATAGTTCACCAGAGTTACTGGATGCTTTCAGTGAGTCCAAGATTAATAGAACCAAATTGTTTGTATCTAAAATTGCATTATACCCACTTCTTTTTGTAAACATTGCTCTTCTTCTAATCGTACTCTTCTTCAATCATACCAGATTAGAACCTCCCAAGGTAAATGTAATAAATAACGATGATTATATTGCGGTTTTTACTGGTGATAGCCAAGTATTGGCTCAGCTGGAAAGTGTGAAGAGTAGTCAAGAATCAATGCTTCTTAGATTTCAAGATATAGAAGAAGACCTCAAGTTAGCGAAACATGAAAATAAGAATATTTTGTTTATCAACTCGTCAGGAGATCGGGTAGTAATAGATTGTTTGGTAAATGATCAATTGGTTTCTTTCTCAGGTGACGATATTGAGAAGATTGTTAGCGAGTTGAATGAGAAGGGGTGTAAGTTATGAATTATTTAAAATGGCTAAACGTGATTTTTTTTGTAGCTACTATCACCTATACCTTATTCCCTTTAGACAAAAAAACTTCGCCTATTGACGGTTACTTCAAAAGAAGTGAGGTGATTATCACTAAAGGAGAAGATCGAATTGAACTGAATACCAATGCTGATTTTCTTGCGAAAGAAATGAAATACACTTCTATTATTACCATAACGGATGTCGATAAAGAAAATCAATACAGTACGTTTTCTATCGATGGTGAAATGTACTTGAAAAATGGACTTATTGTATCAAAAACAAATCAAGTTGAAGATACCGACCATATTAATAAAAAAGTTGTCTTCACAGCATCCACGTCTCCTATTGTCAGCCAGATTCAAAAGTCATTTTTGGGTATTGATATCTACAAACCGCGTCGGTATCAATATATACTAATTGATAACTTCTTCTGCTATTACGATGTAGAAAAGCTCATTGCTCGTTGTATGGAGTAGAGTATTATTTATGCGGCCTAAAGTAATTGATAGGAGCCAGCGTTCCTGTCATTCCTTGATTTAGCTCATTTCGTACTGTACTGATCCGTAGAGGTATATTCGATGATATTTAAACAAAACCCGTCAGCGTTAAAGTTGCACCATCTATACTAAAACTAAGCGACTTTTCATGCCTTTAATTATCAATCCCTTGCTAATTTAGCAAATGCTCGGGCACATTTTTGTCCGTGCGACGTGAAGTCGCATGAAGCGCTGTTCACCGCGATAAGAGTGAACCGTTTGTATCACCAGACGACCCTAAGGCTCTGAATAAAGCAGCGAGCCTGACAATGTAACGAAGTTTGGCACTGTGCCAAACGGGAGCAGAACCGTGAGGGAATGCTCCTCCTGATAACCACGAATTGGGTGAGTGCTAGGGAATCAGTATGATGAACGAAAGTGAATCCATGTAAGGTGCGTTATACGTGAAGCAGCGGAAGTGGTTAATACGCTGTGGCCAAACGGCGATGGGAGTAGGAAAGAGGTTGGACAATACTCTTTCGTGATCGATAGGCTCCTCGCACTATAGTGGGCATCTACCCTGATATTGCGCGACATGCGGAACACGGTAAGCCAGTATCGTTCCTTCGGGAAAGCTGTCTGTGAAGAGAGCCGATAGCGGTGCTGGTAAAGGAGGTTGGAAAAAGCGAATGCTGCATTGTAATGATGCAGATACAAACGGATGTTTGACACGAAAGTGTGCCCACTTCCAACTGGTCTCCCATTGCAAGATGATTTGGAAAACTTTATTTAAGAAGGAACGCAGATGATCTCTTCTCATGAAGTGAGTGCCCCTTCTGGCAGCGCCCAATGGCAATCCATCGACTGGAAAGCGGTTGAGCGCCATGTGTTAAGGCTCCAGATGCGCATTGCAAAAGCAATCCGAGAAGGTAAACACGGTAAGGCGAAAGCACTACAGTGGATACTGACTCACTCGAAAGCAGCAAAACTTCTCGCTGTTCGTCGAGTATCACAAAACAAAGGCAGTAAAACGCCAGGAATTGACGGCGACATCTGGAACACCGATGCACGTCGAATGGCGGCAGTCAGCTTACTGATCAGAAAAGGCTATCGAGCTAAACCGCTCAGAAGAATCTATATCCCGAAGAAAAACGGCAAACTTAGACCATTAGGTATCCCGTGTATGATAGACCGAGCGCAACAAGCGTTACATCTTCTAGCACTAGAACCTATATCGGAAACAATTGCCGACCCTAACAGCTATGGCTTTAGACCTAACCGAAGCGCAGCCGATGCAATACAGCAGTGCTTCAAATGCCTGTGCAAAAAGGGAGCAGCACAATGGGTTCTTGAGGGGGATATCAAAGCTTGTTTCGACAAGATAGGTCACCAGTGGCTACTTGATAATGTACCGACAGACAAAAGGATGCTCAAGCAATGGCTGGAATGTGGTTATATAGACAAAGGGCTATTCTACAAAACGGCAGAGGGAACACCACAAGGAGGGATAATTTCACCCACCCTGATGTTGCTCACTCTTGTCGGACTAGAAAAGTTAATTAAGTCTATCGCTCGCAAGACAGGCAGCAGAGTAAACTTTATAGGTTATGCTGACGACTTTGTTATCACGGGGTCTTCAAAGGAAGTCCTAGTGAATGACATTAAGCCGCAACTGATGGCTTTCTTACAAGAAAGAGGTTTAGCGCTTTCTGAAGAGAAAACGCACGTTACTCATATCAATGATGGTTTTGACTTTCTTGGTTTCAACGCCAGAAAGTACAAAGGGAAACTGCTCATTAAACCGAGCAAATCCAACGTATTATCATTCTTACGAAACATGCGTGACCTCATTAGAAAACACGCAACAATCCCAGTAGCCGATCTCATTAAGATGATGAATCCAAAGCTACGAGGATGGGCGAATTACTATCGCCACTGTGTTGCTAAACAAACCTTCGGCTATGTTGGTCATCAGATGTTTCTAGCGTTATGGCGATGGTCAGTCAGGCGTCACCCAAACAAGGGACGTAAATGGATCGCACACAAGTACTTTCTAAACTATCAAGGGCAATGGATTTTCCATGGCTGGTTTAAAAAGGATGGACTGTATGGCGTGATCCGACTGTTTCAAATTGGTCAAGTGCCAATCAAGCGACATGTAAAAATCATGAGTCAAGCGACCCTGTTCGATCCTTTTTGGGAAGGTTTTCTCAATGAACGTAAGGTGAAAAATACAGGTCGTAACTCATGGTTTGATCCTGTCGCCACTGCTTTGTGAGTTGCTGGGTAACAATAACGCCTTAGTGGAGGCTTGAGCCGTATGCAGTGAAAGTTGCACGTACGGTTCTTAGGAGGGCGGCATCTGGTAACAGGTGTCGCCTATCCGACAAAGATGTGCCGACGGGGCATGAAACACGAAAATGCCCCATTTCTTGTTACCACTATCCCTTTCTAAGTTGTAAGAAAGTCATTTTCAATACTTGAACTTATGAAAGGCAAGACCAGAACTCATCGCTTGTCCTTTTTCCTACACTGACAGAACTGTTAGTAACCGAATGAAATATATTGTTTTAGTTGGATTTTGGATATGTATCACTGAAATTGTCCATATGCTGGCTATGGTTGAGATAGTTGGAAAATCAACCATATGCGGATAGACACGAATGATTAATGGTATCAGTAAGATAAAGAGCCTTCGTTCGTTTGGAATCTACGAGAACCATACGAATGTTGGGTGTGATGAGTTTGTGAGGTTTAATCTTATTTATGGATGGAACGGCTCTGGAAAGTCAACGCTTTCAAGATTGTTTAGAAGTATTGAGAATAAGTCTTTGAATAGCTTGTCGTATGAAACTCCGTCTTTTGATATTGAGTACAGTACTGACGGAACGAATGTAAATACTTTGACACAAGCTAATATCGAGACCAATCCACTCAACGTTCGAACGTTTAATAATGACTTTATTCAAGAAAACATTGATTGGAGCGGTACGGTTAAGAGCATACTTCTAGTTGATAAACAGAAAATCTCAGAGCGTAAGCAACTTGACCAAAAGAAAAATGAGTTGAAGCAAAAACGAGAGGAGTCGAAGAGTGCCACCAAGACCGCCAGTGATTTAGAAGCCGAAATTAATAAGTTCCTCTCAGATACGGCGAAGAGCATCAAGATAAGCTTGAAAGTGATTGGAACAGATGACCGTAAGTATTTGAACTACAACAAAACGTCACTTAAGAAATTAATCACTTCCGACCCAACGGGGGTTAGTGACATAGACTCAGTACTTTCAGAGGAAGACATTGTTCATCATACGAAATCTGCCTCTCCTGTTGAAAAACCAAAAATTTCTTTGTCGATTTCACCTATACAAACAGACTTTTTTGAAAGTGATTTTAATGCACTGAAAGCATTAATGCAGAAGACCGCTGTAAATGAGGTAATAGATTTTTTAAAAGAAAACCCTGATGTCCAAACGTGGGTGTCTACTGGTATAAGTTTGCACGAAAAGCATGAATCAAATGAGTGTCACTTTTGTGGAAGTACGCTAACTGAGTCTAGGTTGACTTCGTTGAATAATCACTTTAGCGAGGCCTTTAAACTGTTAAAGGAAGAAATTGCGCAAGCTGACAAGTACTGCAAGTCGTTACCAGAAATCGATCTTCCAGCTGTAGATTCTTTTTTCGAAGAGTTTCAAGCTGCTTATAAAAAAGCTATAGCTCCACTCGACGAAATTAGAAGAAAAGTTTCAGACATTGTAAAGGGATGGGAAGATTGCCTCGTCCAGAAAACAAATGACCCTTTTGATGTTTCTATGGTAGTTGTAAATGTCCCTCAGAGTCTTATTGATGAATACAACAATGCTGTTGAAAGTATCAATGCTTGTGTGAAAGAGCATAATGACAAGTCAGGTAATTTCCAAGCTGTGACAGCGACACACAAACAAGCTCTTGAGCTACATTATGCTGCGGAGAAAGTTATTGATTTCGACTATGACATGAAGAAAAAGGCGTTAAAAGCGGATCAGGATAAAGCTAAGAAAGTAAGTGATGAAATTACAGCTATCAATACAGAGGTAGTAAGGCTTGAGGCTGAGCTGTCAAATGAATCTATTGCGGTAGACCCTTTCAATGATGAGCTTGCTAAGTTCTTGGGGCGTACAGAACTTAAGCTAGAGTTTGATGCTAAAGAGAAAGGGTACAAAATATCTCGTAATGGCACTGGTAAGCTGGCTAATAACTTGAGTGAAGGTGAGAAAACAGCAATAGCATTCGTGTATTTTGTGACAAAACTTAAAGAGCATGATAACGATATCAAAGAAACTATAGTGGTTGTTGATGACCCAGTATCTAGCTTTGATTCAAACCACTTGTTCCATTCGTATTCATTTTTGAAAAAGCACTGCGAGAACGCTAAACAGCTATTTGTAATGACACATAACTTCTCGTACTTCAAGTTAGTCAGAGATTGGGTACTCAAGAAGAATAAATTCCCCAAGGGTAAAGACCCAATAATTAAATCAAGAGCATATACAATTGAAAGTACGTGTGACGGTGTTCGAAAATCTAAAATTGTAAGTGCTGGCGGTACGTTGACAGAGTACAACTCTGAGTATCACTACTTATTCTCAAAGCTGTATTCATTCAAAGACAAAGCGAATTTGAATCTTGATGAAGTATACCTGTGCGCAAACTTATCGAGAAAACTACTCGAATCATTCTTGTGCTTCAAGCTCCCTAAGAAGAGAAGTAACTTTAGGCAGTTGGTAGATGATGGTACGCGAGGGTATTCAGATATCAAGTCAGAGGATGTTGAAAAAGTATATCGCTTTATAAACAAGTACTCGCATAACCAAGAGATAGAACTGGAAGATAATGCAGATAACTTGTTAGGTGAATCACCCGCTATTTTGAACACAATCCTAGACATGGTTAAGACAATAGATGAGCACCATTACAATGAAATGGAAGCGGTAGTAACAGCTTAAGGTTGGTTGATTGCGTTGTTCACGTCTTGATGCAACGTTATACCCTCCAGTGAATTACGAGGAATTATGGCAAGAATTTGGTTTTCTCCTGGTGACCTTGCCGATCATCTCCATGAGATAATAGGTTACAAAGCAGGTTTAGCTAGTTCAATTGAACAGATGTGCGATTTACTGTCAGGTACTGGATATGCTGATGATATATTGAGATCTGAAGGTAATGGGCTTGCTATTCGCTCTGAAGATTACGAGGGTTTATATTACCAACTTTTATATAAGGTTGGTGTTACTGATACCCCAAGACAAGGATTGTTTACACAATCACAGTTCTTCATAAGAGCAATGAAAGAAAAAGGTTTAGATTACATTACTGATCTTCAAAATATTTACAGTAAACATTATAGACTGGGTGTAGAACTGGCAGTAAAAAACGGTCAAAGCTCTGTTGATCCTATGCCAATGCTAGCTGAAGCAATGGAAAGGTACGGAAAAACTGGAGCGAGTGACCTTATTGAATTGATGAAAATGTACGACGCTCATTTTCAGAATAGCCCTCATACTGCAGGGAGGTGGGAAGAATGGAAAGATATAGTCGATCTAAATGATTTATTCGAGAAACATCAACCTGTAGTTTCACATGGCACTTTCTTAGATCAACGCTTCATCAATTACCTGTCGAATAACTTGGCTAAATTGGGTGAAATCCACTGGCGAAAATTCGAAGAATTAATTAGTGAGTGTTTTAGTCAATCAGGATATAAAGTTGAACTTGGACCTGGTACCAATGATGACGGTGTTGATGTTCGTGTTTGGAATGATTCTGCTCAAATACACCCTGAATTTATCATTCAATGCAAACGGTATAAGTCGAAGATCGATAAAGTAACAATAAAAGGCTTATATGCAGACGTTTTAGAAGCGAAAGCAACAACGGGCTTACTAGTTACCACATCAGAATTTAGTCCAGGGGCTAGGACTACTATTTCAGCTCGAAGCTACCCAATTAAGGAAGTTAATGGGGAAAAGGTTTCTGAATGGATAAAAGCGCTGAGAACTCCAGGTTCAGGAGTTATCAGGATATAACATACAACTATAGCTTCAACATACTTTTTCTAATCTGACAGAAACGGATTGGAGTTATACATCTAACTCGTTTCTGTCCAACGGCTTGCTGACGGGGTAGATCATCGTAACGCAGAACTGCCCCAAACAGTGTTACGTCAGTTGTTGAACACTAAAATGGTTTCTATTAGTTTCCCTCAATTTATCTAATAACAACTAATTCCAAGAACAAATTTTTGTCCCAATAGTATCCTTATGTGTCCTTTAAGCCACTTTTGAGCGTCTATCCTATTGCATAAAATGACTCCATTACAGCAAAACACAGCAATACTGGAGCACAATTATGAAAATCACACAAATTCGCAATGCAACACAAGTCATAGATTATGCAGGTAAAACATTCCTTATTGACCCAATGTTAGCGCCAAAAGGCACTTACTCTGGATTTGAAGGAACAGCAAATTCACACTTACGCAATCCAACAGTTGAATTGCCTCTGCCTCTTGAAAGCATCATCAATGTGGACGCAGTTCTTCTAACTCATACTCACCCAGACCATTGGGATGAAACAGCAGTGAATGCGATACCTAAAGATAAATTGATTTTTGTACAGCACGAAGGTGATGAAACTATTCTTCTATCACAAGGTTTTACCAACGTTAAAATCTTCTCTGAAGAGACTGAATATCACGGTATTTCATTTACACGTACAGTCTGCCAGCATGGCTCTGATGCAGCATTCCAACATGATCAAATGGCTGAAATTTTGGGTGAAGTGACAGGCGTGATTTTTTCCCATGCCGATGAAGAAAAGTTATATGTGGTTGGTGATACGATTTGGATTCCAAGTGTAGAAGAAACCATGAAAAAAGAACAACCAGGTGTCGTTATTCTCAATACAGGTTGGGCGCATGTACTGGGCTTTGGTCCTATTATTATGGGTAAAGAAGATGTACTAAAAACACACCAAGTGCTACCTAAAGCGAAAATCGTTGCGACTCATATGGGGGCGGTTAACCATGTATTGGTGACTACTCAAGAAATGCGCGAATACGCAGCTGCAAATATGATTAGCGATTTTGTGTTTGTTCCAGAAGATGGTGAAACAGTGATAATCTAGTTTTGATGTCATAAAGCAAACCTATGGCCTGCGTTTATGAACCGCACAGAGTAGTGTACTAACATTGCTCTGTGCATTTTACTTTGGAAACGAACTATGTATCTCAATGAAAACCATAAAATTCCTTCCGTTGCTGTTGTTGTTTTCAATCGCTTTAGCCCGTTTCATATTTCTGTCCCTAGCATTGTGTTTGGAAGAGATACCCTTAATGAAGCTTTTTTCGAGCTTAAATTTGTCGCTGGAGAGGAAGGACCGATTTTATCTGATATCGGTATGGAAATTCATACCGAGGCGCAGCTTGATTTCCTAGAGTATTGCGACATCATCGTTGTACCTTATTGGAGAACAATTGACGAGCGCCCTAATGAAAAGTTGCTCAATGCTCTCTGTCGTGCTCATGCCCGAGGCGCATTGGTTGTCGGTTTATGTCTTGGTGGTTATGTTCTCGCTTATGCTGGCTTATTAGCGGGGAAACGAGCTGCGACACATTGGGAATTAGAACAGGATTTTAGTCAACGCTTTCCAGAAGTTTCGCTCGATACGAATGCCTTATATGTTGAAGATAGCGGGGTGATAACCTCAGCAGGTACTGCCGCAGGTATCGATTGCTGTCTGTATGTTTTCCGAAAATACTACAGCAGTACGATTGCGAACCGAGTAGCAAGAAGAATGGTTGTGCCTCCATACAGAGATGGTGGGCAAGCTCAGTTTATCGATCAACCTATACCTGTGACGACATCTGATTCACGTATCAATGCATTAATGGACAATATCAGGCGTGATATCAATCAAAAATATTCACTGGATGAGCTAGCAGATTCAGTGATGATGTCCCGCCGAACTTTTACGAGAAAATTTAATAGAGCTACAGGTATGTCATTTGGAGAATGGCTGACGGCTGAGCGACTAAACTTGGCTCAGGATCTACTTGAATCTACAGATTTGTCTATTGAACAGATTGTTGCAAAAACAGGGTTTAGCTCAGTTCTCATTTTCAGAGATAAATTTAAAGAGCGTTATGAGGTAACCCCTAACCGATGGAGGAAAACGTTCCACCAACAGCCTTAGACAAATATTCAGCGTTCCAACTAAGGTTTGCCATACATTTCCTCATGTCAATTCCGATTATTAGGGAGGTTAGCGTAGCTCATTAATGTCCAACGGCTTGCTGACGGGGTAGATCATCGTAACGCAGAACTGCCCCTTTATGCGTTAGACCTTTTACTCATTCATACTCTATTAATATGAGTTTACCCTAGCAAAAGTTATCCACTTTCTAATACAACATGCTGTTAATCATCACGATATATAACGAAGGAGGAGGGTAAATTCGATCTATCAGTACGCATACTGTTCTGATCCAGTTAAGATGGATATGCATTATACGACATATTAATTTTCAAAGTTAACCTTTCCCCTGTCTTGAGCTGACCCAGTACCAGCTCCTTGGCAATGGAGACTGCTTTTTGACCTGAAGGACTGGTTAAGCTAACCGCTTCTTTGCGAAACTTTCAGTATACGCTGGGTTACGACGTTTAGTCATAAATCACCGCTCAATGAAACTCTAGAGCTAAACTTAGTAAGATGTCTATTAAACGTGGGGTACTCGGTTCAATAACGCTACCTCGATGCTAAAAACTTTTTATATCTAAAAAGAGCACAAAAAAGAGAAAAACCTAGAATTGCTCCTAAAGTATTAAAAAGTACATCATTTAGGTCAGAAGTTCTTCCAGAACCTACTGCAAATTGCATAACCTCTATCAGTGTACTTAATATGCCCGATACTATAATCGACGGAAAGCACCTTATGCCGGCAAGTCTTAGAAGCATTCCACAGGGCAAGAACAATAATGTGTTCAGGCAAGCGTCAATGACGTCTGCACGATTTGTAACATCTAATAACGTAAAGTTAATAGCGCTACCACCACCAGAAGGTGTACCAAATGTTAAGGTAATTAATGCTGTGGTCCATATTAAAAAGAGAAGTAAAGTGATCAGGTTTTTGATTTCTTTAGTATATTCAACCCAAACACAAGAAATAATCAATAGTGTCCATATTAGAGTAATTAGATAGAATAAATTCAAAGCTTTACCTTATTAATTATACAAAATCTATTTTTCTAAGAATGAACTGCTTATAAATACACGAGAACAACTGATTGACATAGATAGCCCTAAATACAATTAAAAATATGCTCTTTGGACGGCAATTTATCGTACCACCACCGATTTAACGGTGGTGGTTAAAAATTGTTACGGGTATTGTTCAAAAATTACTTTGCCGATCTCTGCGATTACCTGATCACGTTCTTTCATCGTAGTGTTACTTTTTCGAACATACATGGTAATAATCAACGGTTCATGATCTTTAGACCAAGCCATTGATATAATTCCTCTTACGCCGTAGTCACTTGCCCCAGAACGGTCTGCGATGGCCCAACCTTGTGGCAGAGAGGCTCTTAACAAGTCGTTTGCCACTTTATTGCCTTTCATCCATTGTTTAAGTTGAAGCTTAGACTCTTCGGATAATACATTCTCTAATAGAAGCTTGTTAAGACTGGATGCCATTGCATTCGTTGTCGTCGTATCTCGAATATCGTATTCGATATTTTTAGTCAACTCGGGCTCGTATCGGTCTGATCTAAGTACATCGTCTCCTATTGAGCGCATAAACTTCGTCAGCCCTTCGGGACCGCCACCCGCAGATATTGTATAGTTAGCTGCAGTATTGTCGCTATATGTTAAAGAAGCTTTACATGCTTTTCGTAATGTTAGTTTTTTACCTACGTAATCTTCTGTTACAGGAGAGTACGTTACAATATCGCTTTTCTTGAGATAGATGGAGTCATCTAATGAGATCTTATTTTTATCGACTTTAGATAAGATATTTGCACATGCTAATGCTTTTATAGTGCTATTAAAATGAAAACGTTTATCACCATTTACAGAATTAATGTTACCTGATTCCGTATCTAAAACAGTTACTCCAATACTCCAACCTTTATCTTCAAAATATTGAACTCTTTGCTCTAAATCTGAAGCATAGGCACCGAATGAGAGCAAAAAACTAATAGAAATAAATAATTTTGAAGATAACGATTTATTTTTAGATACGATATGTTTTTTCATTTCTAACCCTTAAAAATTAATATGGTGGTTGAATTTCTATAAAGTTTGGTGGTTTTATGATCCACTCTGAAATACTTGATTACCAAAGTATTTGTTAACAACTTTTTTGTAGATCACTAAGGATATAATGTTTGTTTATGAGTATAGGAACTTAAAAATACCTATAGGTTTATCAGTTTCTCTTGAATTGAGATAAAAACGGGCTTTCAATTGATTTAATTAGATCTTGCTAATTCCGACCTCCTTGCCTTAATTGGTCTTGCAACGTTATCAGTGATGGTACTGAGAGCAGCTGTTTCACTTTAAGTACGCTAGTTATATTCCTGATTGTTTGTTCAAACTTTATCTACCCTGATACGCTTATTGTTCTAGTCCTGCCTAAAGAATATGGTAAGCCGCTTTCACGCATTCCTGACTTGGTTAGTTTTAATTGGCACGAATCACGATACCCGCATCTTGGCTTGGAATGTAAACCACAGAAGCACCAAATCCAGCGGTCGAGCCTGTACTGCTGACCCATACCTCGTTCGCCGGTGGTGTCGGCGGCGTGTTTATTTGGGTGGGTTTCCCGTCGAATTGCCTTCCACAAGAGCTTTAAGTTTTCAGGGATGAGGGTACATCTCCCACGCTAGTCGCGTTAATGGTAGGCGCAAACAACATAGCTAGAGTTACTGCATTGATGGTTAATATTCTCACACACATTGAAGTGAACCTGTTCATTTATAACTATTACTTATTGGTTTTTATTACGTATCACTCTAAAAACACAACAATCGTAAGGATAGACGTATCAGAGAACAATATGTTAAAACTGAACTCAGCCATAAGTTTAACTAAGATCTAATTATGAATATCACACATCTTCCGTTGAATGCACTAAGGGCATTTCTTATCTCTGCTAAGCATTTGAACTTCACTAAAGCCGCTATCGAGCTCTGTGTCACGCAGGCGGCGATCAGTCAACAGGTTAAGATGTTGGAGCAGCAACTGGGGGGAGCGCTGTTTTATCGTCTTCCGCGAGGGTTAGCGCTGACCGATGAAGGAATGATGTTATTGCCGGTGGTTAGAAATGCGTTTGACAGTATGATCGATACGTTAGAGATGCTTGAACAAGGAATTCACCGAGAAGTGGTCTGTGTTGGTGCTGTGGGCACTTTTGCTCTGAACTGGTTGCTCCCAAGAATCAAAGACTTCAATGAACGTTTTCCCTATATCGATGTCAGAATCTCGACCAACAACAATGTGGCGGCTCCTGTGTCCGAAGGGCTGGACTTCTTTATTCGTTATGGCAAAGGCAGATGGCATGCGACCGAAGCAGAACATTTGTTTCAAGCCCCCTTAACCGTACTTTGCAATAAAACGGTCGGCCACCACTTAGAGAAACCGCAGGATATTCTGGGGTACACTTTGCTGCGTTCATACAACCCTGAGGAGTGGGCGTTGTGGTTTCAAAAAGCCCATATACCGCTACCTAAGTCCAGGCTCAACAGTATCACCTTTGACTCATCCATTTCGATGATTGAAGCCGCAGTTCAGGGATTCGGAATTGCATTAGCGCCTCCCGTTATGTTTGAAAAGACACTAATGGAAGAAAAGCTTATCCAGCCCTTCGATATCTTTCTCGACAGCGGCTCCTACTGGCTAACAAAACGACAAAGTCAAACTGAGACCAAAGCGCAAACGCTATTCAAGCAGTGGATCTTGGAGTATTGTTGATAGTGCACGGGTATTAATCTGAAACGTCCAGCTGTCATAGTCCTCTAAGTAGAGGACATCGATGTCCGCCACCTCTGTGGGGTAAATCGATAGTTAGCCGCCAGACGATCACTATCCCACGCATCTGTTAAGGTGTAGTGGCCACACAACCGCATTGATTACATGCTTAAAGCTGATGTATTTGTCGTCATGCCCGTAAGTTCCCATACCAAGCTGCTGCAACAGTTGTAGTCGATAGCCAGACTTTATGTTTACCAATAACACCTAAGAGGAGGTCAACATGAGAAAGTTATCTTCAGGAAAATGTAGCGGGATAAAAAGACCACTCAAGTTGGAAGAGATTTGGCGAATCAGAACTAGGCTAGAGCTTGAAAGTAACCTAATACAGCTTGCACTATTGAACTTAGCCATTGATAGCGAGTTGAGGGCGAGCGATCTACGAAAGATGCACGTATATGATGTTTCTTCGGCAGGAGTGATCTATGAGAGGCTTCAATACATCCTGCAAAAAACAGGTACCGATGTACACTATGAGATTACTCCGAGAACGCAGCAGAGTATTAGTCGGTGAGTTTACTCAGCACATCTACAGGCAAGTAGTTTTCTATTTCCAAGCTGTCGCCGTAAAGGCCAAGTCATCAGTTATTCGTTTTATCGTACGATTATCAGGAACTGGGCTGTAAAGTTGAGGCTGAATGCGGGCTATTATGGTATTCATTCCATGCTTCGTATTAGAGCTATTCTGGACTATGCCAGAATGAAAAACATAAGGGTACAGATCCTACTTGGACACTTAAAGCTAGATAGCACTGAAACGGATTGCTAGTTTCATACTTCAGAGAAGCCTGTGCTCCTACGACTGACGAAAACAAACACTCAATACCTGTTAACTCATAGAAAAATAAGGAGGAAGATTTGAGGTGCAAATTTATATAGATGATTCATCAGAACCTATTTATTATCAATAGCTCTAGTTTTGATTTTAGAGTTTGTTGTCACACAAACCCTAATTACCTCGAATCCCAGTCGTCCGCTTTATGCACAATAAAATTAACTATTTGTGCAAACTCTTTTCCTTTATGTGTTAAGCCATAGTTTACGGTCACTGGTATAGTATCTTCTTGCCTACGCCATACAAAGCCATACTGTTGAAGCAGCTTCAAACGTTCTGTGAGCACTTTACTTGAAACCAACGCTAACTGTTTGCGAATTTGTCCAAAACGCATTTCATCACTTTGACCCAAAAGCCAAACGATATGAGCTGTCCACTTCGTGGATATCAAAGTTAAATACTTATCCACGCTACAGTAGTCATCGGGCTGTACTTGATGATTCACTACCTTTTTTGTCACTTTCATAATAATCCATACTGCTCTTATGCATTAGTGATCAGTCTAATGTTCAAGTTTACCACAAACCATTAGTTACCTTTGTGTAACTAGTTACTTTTTAGTAGCTAATTTTAATTAGTAACTAAGTTCATTATTGTTATCAAATCAACAACGCACCAATTGGGTTTACATTGGCGCAGTAATAATCAAGGACTAATTATGCGATTTATTTTACTTTTTCTCCCTATTTTCTCATTTGGCCTACAAGCTGCGGAATATATCAAGCCTCAAACACCTGGAGAGCTTCACGCTCTTTTTGGACAGTATTTTGCCCAGCACGATTTAGAAGGTTTGAGCACTCTCTTTGATAAAGATGCAGTACTCGTCCTCGATAAAGAGGGCAATCAAGCTAAAGGTCATGACGAAATAAAAGAGGTATTAAAAACATTCATGCAAGGTGATGTGGAAATGGTGACAAAAAGTGTATCTATCCACATTAATAATGACGTTGCCATGATTCGCTCGGAGTGGGAGATATCAAATACTATGACAGGAACAGCTCTTGAAGTTATGCGCTATGTGGATGGTGGCTGGGTTTACATTATAGATAACCCCAACGGATTTTAGTTTAGAAATTAGGCGAATTTAAACAAATAAAATAGGTAACAACTTATGAAAGCAGTGCAATTAAAAGCATTTGGTGGCATCGAAAACCTAGTTACTAGTGAAGTAGAAAAACCAACCATTACTTCAACACAAATTCTAATTAAGGTGGCATTTAGTGGCATAAACTACGCTGACACGTACATCCGAAAAGGTGCTTTCCCAGGGCTCCCTACTCCACCATTTACTCTAGGAATGGAAGGCTCTGGCATTGTAGAGTTGGTAGGCAACGACGTTAAAAACTTTCAAGTTGGTGAGCTGGTTGCCTTTGCTGGAAACCAAACATACGCTGAATATGTGATCATCGATACACAAAGCACACAATCTTGGGAAGTGGCTGTCCCAGTAACACTTCAAAAAGATATTGCTAGTAGTATTGCTATGTCCGCTCGAACAGCAATGTTGTTAACATACAGAGTGAATCATGCTCAAAATAAAATTGCGTTGGTACATGGTGCAGCAGGCAGTGTCGGTAGTGTATTGGTACAACTTCTAAAAAAAACAAGGTTATACGGTTATTGGCTTAATAGGTTCTGATGATAAATATAGTTTCGTGAAGGAATTGGGCACGGATATCGTACTCAATTATAAAAACCCTGGGCTTAATAAAACCATTTTTCAACAATTTCCTGAAGGGTTAGATCTGATCTTTAATGCCACTGGCGGAGATACGATTGCAAGAGATATCGAGTTACTGGCTGAAAACGGCCACATCATTTGGTACGGTTTTGCCCAAAGTAGTCAAGCGCCTCAGCTCGAATCAGCTATCACTAATGCATTCATGAAATCGATAAAGTTTGAAGTATTTAATGGTGGCTCAGTTTGTAAGCAAGACAACATTCGAGCGATTAAAGAGCTTGAAGAGCTGATACAAAACAATGAATTAAAGATCCATATTCATAGTCATTACCCACTTGATTGTGCATTTTTAGCTCATGAAGAGCTTGAACAAGGTCAAACCCAAGGCAAACTATTACTTCAAGTGGAATGAAAATCGTAAGACATGGCTCAGTAATGACTGAGCCTATTTTCAAGTCACTTCCTATTTCGAATCGAATTAGCAAATGCACTTGTGATCTTTTACTAATGAGAGAGTTTTACTGCTATATCTCACTTTTTCCAGAGCCGTCACAGTGGGCACTTTCTAACGAGATAGTGTGAATACTCAGTGGCAGAACATTTCATTGACACCATAAATGTCATTGTAGGTGGGGGAGCCGCTGCCTAAATGTGTGAACGCCTTTGGTTCACAATACAACTCTAACTCCAAAAATCCTGTCTCGGAGCCAATTCAGTAATGGAAGTTGAGGTTTTACTCCATTCTACTTAAATGCTGAAGTTCTAATATCGTATATGGAAATTACCATAAACTTTCTTCCTGAATGATATTTGAAGGTTTACGGATGCTTTCGCTATCCTTTTCAAAGACTAGAAAGAACAGAGTCATTTTACTTTGCTCAGAACGATATGTATTGGACAACTTCATCCTAATAGACGTATAGAACTTGATGCCTTTTTCAATATTCTTAATTTTAAGAGTTGAAAGGTTAAAAGATTCAGAACCCATCCGCCTAGGAGCTTTGAGAGCACTTTTTGAGGTTTTTATGAATAATTTCAATGCAATAGTCAGTCAGGTGATATAAGTAGGCAAGCCCTTTAACGTCAAAGCACTCCCCGATAAGAAGACCATGTTCGATAATCTTGCTACGGGTAGAATCTAAACCATCTACAACGATGTTACATTTCCAATATCCTTCGATTGCGCCCGTCTATCTAGACTCGGTCATATTGGTTTCTGCTTGATAACTCAATTCCAACATGGTTTGTTCTGAGTCAAAGGACAGGTAGTAGTGCGACTGTCCTTTAGTTTCGCTACATACCTAATCGGTTCTGATAAAAATCCAGAGTGATCTCTGGATTTTTTATCAGTAGGCGGTGTGCCGCAATTCTCACTATTAACGCTCACCTTGGACTTCAAAATCATCATGAACCAATCGGGCATGTCCGTCACTCTCAACAACCCAGTGCTCTCGATGCACAACACCAAAGACATTATTCATTGTCCATTTCGAAGAAAGAATATAACCATCGTCACCACACGGCTCCCATTTGACATCGGTATAGATTATGTCTCTGAACCCCTTATCCATAATATCTTGCCAGAATGCTTGAATGGCATCCTTACCTTCAAAAGTACCAAATGGTCGGGCATGCATTGTGCAGGCTTGAGTATATTGATCTGCACATCCTTTAGCATCCTGTGTATTGAATGCCTTTTTCCAATCCTCAATGCCCTTCTTGCAAGCAGCTAATACATCACGTTCTAACATCACAATCTCCTCAATTAATATCGTAGCGTTTCGAGTTTTAGGTTAAACATATCAATTACCAAGAAAAACAGAGATAATTGAAATTACTGTTTAATTAAAGAGAACAATAAATGAATAGACTAAAGCAGATGTCTATCTTTGCCCACATTGTTGAAGAAGGTTCAGTTTCAGCTGCTGCGCTCAAGCTCGACCTTTCCAAATCAGTGGTAAGTCAACACTTGAAAATTCTTGAACAAGAGCTAGGTTTGACGCTAATAAAAAGGACTACAAGAAGGCAGGCGCTAACTGCAACAGGAGAAGTCTTCTATCAAAACTGTAAAGAGATCAATTCCATTGCCAATTCAGCGTGGGAACAGGCTCAGGAATCTCAGGTTGAACCAAAGGGGCGCATACGTATAACTGCTCCAAGTGCACTCATGGAGATACTAGTTACACCTGTGGTAGCAGAATTAATGAGGCGGTATCCGAAGCTTAAACCTGAGCTTATCAGTGATGATCAAGCCTTAAATCTTATGAAGCACGATGTGGATCTGGCAATTAGAGTCGGTAGCTCGCAGGATAGCAATCTCAAGCAAAAACGGATTGGTGAGTTCAGGGATGTTTTCTGTGGCATTCCAGACATAAAACTTGATGATATCGATAAGGAACCCTACATCGCTAACCACTGGCAAGGCAAGTTCGTTCGGCACAAGTTTAAGTCAAAGACGGGCAAAACTATGATTTATGAGAAAGAGGCCGACTGTATCGCTAACTCGTTTCACAGTTGTTTGGCTTTAATTAGATCAGGAGCTGGTATCGGTATCATTCCCGACTTTTATTTCTCTCAGATTGAGCCAGAGGTTGTGTCTCTATTACCAGATATGATGTTACCTAAGAATCCCGTTTATGCGTGAAATCCATTCAATAAAAACACTCCACTAGCCGTACAGCTATGTATCACGGCTCTTGAAGAACGATTAAGAAGTGGTGTTTAAGTATATGCTCTAGGTGAATATTATTTATTGCGCATTTATATGCAAGCTAGGTATTTCGATTGAGTTCAACACTCTGAAAGAAAATGTCCAGTTCCACGTCCGCGCAAATCTACCACCGCTGACAACAACGATCTTTGACATTTTGGGATACGAAAAGTTATTCAATGATAGCTAAATTAGAAAATCCACTGACTCACTTTTGTCCAAAAGCTTGTTGGCGTAGTTCAAAGCAAACACTCGCTTTGGGTTACTCGACTCCAAGTAACTTTATTGCTATGTTTCGCAAAATATATGGAGAATCTCCTGCGCGTTATTTTTTCCAGATGCCGTGCAGAATAATGTGTTGACCGGCTGGGGTAAAAATGAAAACCAAAATAATAATGTCGTTTCTACTCGCTTCATTGTGTGTCAGTGTCAGCGCCAGTACGAATGGGCCGAAATACCATTCTGCGCTAACAGTCAAAACGGTATTCAGTGAAGACAGAGACAAGCCTGTGGAAGTCTACTACTGGTATCCCACAACGAACGGAAAAACCAACTTCACGTTTGGTAGGGGTAACATTTTTAAGTCAGTCGAAACGCAGTTAGATGCCCCTTTAGCAAGTGGAAAATTTCCCGTTGTGCTTTTGTCGCAGGGCGGAACACGGTCAGCATTTTCCCATAGTGGTTGGATAGCCTCGAGCCTGGCGCAACAAGGTTATGTCGTTGTTGTACCAAAGCCTCCTGCACCGAACGAAATCAATGCAGAAATGGCTGTTGATGAAATCACATTCAGAACCAGTGATTTGGTGCTTGGGCTGAACGAATTAAGTTCGGTCGGGATACTGTCCGGAGGCGTAGATACTGATGCAGTGCAGGGTGTCGGCTTTTTTCTGGGCGGGACATCTATGCTGATGCTCTCCGGAGCGCAAATAAGCCCGGAAAAATATCGAACATCGTGCCACAACGTCACCAATGTAGACTGTCATTGGTTACGTGAAAATAACGTTGATATTACCAACATCCCGGATCAAAAATTCCCCCGATTTCAGTCTGAAAGCAAACTGAAATCGGTCGTCGTTATCAACCCTGAGCTAACGAAAACTTTTGTCCATGAAACTCTGGCCTTGATGAACAATGCTATCACCGTGGTGACGCTTTCTGATCGGCTACATCCCGCACTGACACCAGCCGAATCACTTGTTGCTCTTCCCAATGTGACATTTCAAGAGATTCCCAGTGCGAGTCAGTTTAGTGCGTTCGCAGAATGTACTGAGCGTGGCATTAAAATTCTCGCATCAGAAGGGGAGGAAGCACTTTGCCAGGAGCGTGACGAGGTTTCCAGAAAGGATAATCACCAACAAATTTTGGATGTAATTCTGGCTGGCTTAACAAAGTCATAAGAGTGCAACAATGCGGAGCTTTCTTACACATTGTGTGCTTGGACCTGCAAAGCGAGAAGTAAGTTTTTCAGGCTTGTCCCCACAACATATTGCAAGACATACTGATGACTGTATTACTTGCCCTAATTAAGTACTTGTACCAGCATTTTAAAACTCAGAAGAACACACAAAATACCAACGATTTTCTTAAGAACTTTATTTGGGAAATACTCTGCACAACGCACGCCGAGGCTAGTAGTTAAGTAGCTACTAATGGAGAAGCTGAGCATTGCAGGAAGGTATATGTATCCTAATACTAAGTTGTTCCAATCTGTGTTTCCCCATCCGTTTAACATGTAACCGAGGCTTCCTGACAGCGCGATAGGGAAACCTATCGCAGCAGAGGTACCAATAGCACGTTTTACCTCAAAATTTTGCTGGACAAGATAGGGGATGATCAACCCCGCACCGCTTATAGAGACAAGTGCTGATACAGAGCCAATCACCGAGCCTACAGTGATATTACCGATAGCCCCATGTGGGTTAGGGTTGTACTCATTTTCAGTGTTGAGAAACATCTTATAAGCAACATACAACATGAATACGCTGAAAAAACCTGCCAGATAGATCCCCTGTAGATACGATGCTACGAATGTGGCGCAAAATGTTCCGACTAGAACTCCGCTCAACATTTTTACTACCATTGTCGAGTCTACATTCTCTTTTTTGTAGTGAGCGCGCATGCTGCCCAATGTTGTAATAATCATCGAAGCCATTGATGTCCCTAACGCAAGATGGACCACTTCTGTATCAGCTATTCCCTGTAGTGAAAACAGAAACGCAAAAATCGGGACGGCCATTCCACCACCACCCACACCAACGAGTCCAGCGAGAAAGCCAATGCCCAAGCCTGCTGTAATGTAATAGATAATAAAGATAGGTTCGTTCATGATGGTTCTGCCTTCGATAAAAATGGTCGTTGTTAAAATGTTAATCGAACGCTAACTTGCTATGGTAACGTTAAGAGGACAGAAAATAATGAATAATGGCCAAAATGGAATTGAGTAAATAAAGTGACAAACTCTGATTACAGCGAATGGAAAAATGGCGCCGCGTTGATCGCTAAGGAGTGGCAGCATGAAAGGAGCGACTTCAACCATTTGGAGCAACGGCCACATAATTGGCACAGTCATCATCGAGGCCAGTTACTGTGTATAGATGAAGGGCTAATTCAGGTCAAAACCGATGAAGGAACGTGGATACTACCACCTCACCGAGCTGGTTGGATCCCCCCGGGTGCGATGCACAGTGTTTATTTTTGTGGTTCTCTGAAAGGTCGTTCATTACTGTTTACTCCAGAGAGTTGTGAGCGGTTTCCAATGAGACCTTGCGTGATCCAAATGAGCGATGTGTTGAAAGCCCTATCGGTTAGAGCATCGATATGGAGCAAAACAGACGATCTATCCATACAGTCTTTACGTATTCTTGCCGTAATATCTGATGAAATCGTCAATAGCCCTCATGAGTCACTCCACATCCCACAGCCCAGAGATCCGAGACTGCAAAAAGTTACTCAAGCAATTTTAATAGACCCAAACAGCAAACATTCTGTGGAGCATTGGGCAAATATCGGGGCCGTCTCATCTCGGACGTTAAGACGATTGATTCGAAGTGAGTTAAACATGAGTTTTAGTGAATGGCGGCAACAAGCACTGCTAATACATTCGTTAGAAATGATGGCACGCGGAGAATCTGTAGGAGCGGTTGCATATGCTTTGGGTTATTCGACGCCCAGTAACTTTATCGCGATGTTTCGTCGGGTCTATGGCGATTCACCCACGCGTTACTTTTCGAGTCGTGGCATATAGTTGCTAAGAGCTTACCTAAATTAGGTTCGTTTTTATGTACTGAGGTTTACATACATTTACTCACCCAACATAAATACGTGCTTCTCTCACCAATCTTCTGTTTGGGCCATTATCTCTAACATCCAGACGCGAAATAGCATAAGATACACGGCCTTTACTAGCACTGAGCCACTCATCGTAATGACAGATAAAACACAGCAAGCGACATTTGCCGATCTTGGCCTGATTCCAACCTTAGTCGAGCGACTAGAAGCGTTAGAATACAGCCAACCGACGCCCATTCAATCTCATACCATTCCTTATATCCTTGAAGGGAAAGATATTGTTGGCGGTGCCAATACGGGCTCTGGTAAAACCGCTGCTTTTTCGCTGCCAATTCTGCAAAAAATTGTTCAGCAAGACGAAACAAATCATCGCCGTGGTAACTTCGTTTCTCACCTGATTTTAGTTCCAACTCGTGAGCTGGCATCACAGGTGGCATACAACGTCAAATCTTACTCATACCACCTTAGAGATAAGATCAAAACGGTTGCCGTATTTGGTGGTGTATCGGTGAACCCACAAATGCTGGAGCTTCGCGGTGGCTGTGACATTATCGTAGCTACGCCGGGTCGATTACTTGATCTGGTATCCAGTAACGCGATTAAGTTGGACCAAGTAAAAACGCTCGTGCTCGATGAAGCTGACCGTATGTTGAGCCTCGGATTTACCGAAGAACTCAATAAGATTCTTGCGTTACTGCCAGAGAAGAAACAGACGCTGCTATTTTCTGCTACTTTCCCTGATAAAGTCACGACGCTTGCTCAGCACTTGCTCCGCGACCCTGTTGAAGTTCAGTTGCAGAGCGCAGAAGCCAGCACTTTGGTGCAACGCGTGTTTAGTGTAAATAAAGGTGAGAAAACGGCGGTACTTGCGCATTTAATCAAACAGCATCAGTGGCGACAGACTTTGATTTTTGTGAATGCTAAGAATGCCTGTAACCATTTAGCTCAAAAGCTGTCAAAACGCGGTATTACTGCTGAAGTTTTCCATGGTGATAAAGGGCAGGGCGCTCGTACTCGTGTACTTGACGGTTTTAAGTCTGGCGAGATTCAAGTTCTTATTGCCACCGATATCGCAGCACGTGGCCTTGATATTGAAAAGCTGCCAGTGGTGATTAACTTCGATCTCCCGCGTAGTCCTGCTGACTATATGCATCGAATAGGGCGTAGTGGTCGTGCTGGTGAAGTGGGTCTAGGGTTATCTCTTATCGATTACGATGACTACCACCATTTCAAAGTGATAGAAAAGAAAAATAAGTTCCAACTTGAACGCGAGCAGGTAGTAGGTTTTGAAGTGGAAGACGATCAGAGTGAAGCCTACTTTTTACCAATGAAGCCGCGAGCAAAGCCGGCAGGTACGGGTAAAAAGAAGAAAAAGCGTAGTCAATAGAATACGTAAACAACCTGTGAGTTTACTTACGGGAGGCGCTGGAGAAGGGGGCGCACTAGCTTGAGTATTTTCTTCTAGCCATTTCTTTAAAGAACAATAGAGCCTTGCTGGAGCTACCAGTAGGGCTCTATTGCTTTTCAAGGTTATGTACTATCGACGCGTCGGACGTCCACGAGGTGAGCGTTTTTTAAATGCGGATGCAGCTTTAGCTTGTGACTTGAGGATAGAGTCAACGGTTAGCGGCATTGGCTCTTTAGGTTCAAGACCATGCGGGAACGTACGAGCTCTCGGTGGTAAATCATATTCTTCTTCACTTGCGCGTGGCATGCGCTTAAAGCGATAAAGGTAAAAGTTTTCTAATTTTTCTCTCGCCCATTCGGTCTTCTTTAAATACTTCACACTACTTGCAATCGAAGGCTTAGTGTTAAAGCAATTAAAGCGCATTGCTGTATCTAGAATGTCCCAGCCATAAAAATCCACCAACTCTTGCAACATAGTTTCTAGCTTTAACCCGTGCAGTGGGTTGTTTCGTTGCAGTTCGATTCTTTCTTCGTCAGTCATCATTTTAGGGGCCTTACTCATCAAAGGGTGGAGTTTAGCAAACTATACATTACAGAGATATCTATAGTCAGGCAGCGATGGTTTGGGTTGCAACTCGATTTGATGTTGTTAGTGCGTACTTGCATGAGCACAATTAACCATTTACCTGTGTGAATTCAGACATGTTTTTCTACCTTGAAAAGCACAGGTGGAGTTGCGATTGTTCCTCTTCTTGAATTGCTGTTCAAAAACTCTCACTAAAGATCAGCGTACTCTAATGTAATGTTAAATCTTTGTGTGATAAGTGAGATTTTTGTTGTTCTTTTACTAATGTCTAATATTCCTACCGATAGCAATACATGCTTAATAGGTTCAAATCAAAAATTAGCCATACCACTTTCTTGGTGTGGCCTCGATGTTTGATGTGAGTGTTGTCTCGTATTGGTCTGTATACCAAGCGAAACTCTAGTTGGCATAGTTCAACGTTGAAATATAACAAAGGATAGCTCAATGTCTGACTCAAGTAAGACCTTTTACAGGGATGTGCGCAAAAAACCGCATGAATTTGAAAGTCGTGAAGACTTTCTAAACCATGATTTAACCATCATGAGCTTTCGTCGCTGGGGTATTCATTTGCCATCACGTGATTACAGTATTGAAATCGAAGACTGGGTGCCTGCATTAGCCGCAACCATTGGTAAAGTGGTGATGGTCACCGCCATGGTTGCTGCATTTGCTGCTCAGTTCGGTTTATCTCCGGAGTTCGTTGCAGAAAACGTGCGTTACGAATTGCTTATCGCGGGTGCTTTGTTCGTTATTTTGTTTTCTGCCATCCTAAACCCGAACGCAAACTTAGCCGGTACCCACGGCCCAATGATACCGCTGATTCCCATGATTGCTGCCGCAGGAGGGCATCCTCTGGCGCTTGGCTTGATGGTATGTGCTTTTGGCTTAATTCTCGCTTTGACTAAAGGCGGTTCTAAACTCATGACCTTGACTGGCATTGGGGTTCGAGGAGGGTTATTGATCTACCTAGGCGCTGTTGGGTTGCTCGGACAAATTAATAAGACTGAGGCGTGGGCTGCTAGTACGGATCAAGGTTACATCTCGTTTGTGGTCATAGGCCTAACGGTTATGGTTTATGCCTACCTAGCTAAGATCAACAAGCGTTGGTTGGCAATCCCACTGTGTTCGGCTCTCGCGGGTATTGTTGCTTATGTGATGGGCGCTGAGTTTGCTTTTACCACTGAGCCGGGCCTGCCTAATTTCAGTCCATTCTACTGGTGGGGTGAAGATACAGGCTGGCAACTAGGCTGGCCAACCCTAGAGCACTTTATTGCCGTGACTCCATTTGCGCTACTGGCAGTCGCTATGTGGTCCCCTGATTATCTCGGCCATCGTGTGTTTCAAGAACTTAACTACCCAAAAGAAGCGAAAGGCGTACTCATGGATGTCGACGACACGATGGTCGGAGCGTCTGTTCGTCAGGGAGTTGGCTCACTATTAGGTGGCGGAAACCTAGCTTCTTCTTGGGGAACGTACATGATTCCAGCCGCAATTGCCAAACGTCCTATTCCAGGTGGCGCACTGTTAACGGGTTTCATGTGTATTGCCGCGGCGGTAATTGGTTATCCTATGGATCTAGCGATGTGGGAACCTGTTCTGCGCGTTGCTTTGATTGTCGGTGTATTCTTACCACTTCTTGAGGCGGGCATGCAGATGATCCATAAGCATAAAGACTCACTCAGTGCAGGTATCTGTATTTTTGCCTGTGCATTCGTTAATCCAGTCTTTGGTTGGGCAATCACTATGCTGCTGGATAACCTTGGACTTATCGGCGACCATGAGCGTGCCAACGAACTCTCGAGAAAAGATAAATACCTGATTCCTGGTACTGCATTTATCGTCTGTGCAGGCTCCCTTGCTGTCGTTGGTCAGCTTCCGGGCATTCCTGCTCTGATCGGTTAATCGAATTATGCTCTAAAGGCATAGTTGGAGTGGTGAGTGAGAGGGCTTTCTCAAGCTATGCCTATTTCTCAAAAGTAAAAGGTTTGGACTGTGTAGTTAAGCCTTCAAAGCGCATGTAGGGAAAGTAAGGCGCAAACAAAAAGCTACCTAGTAATAGGTAGCTTTTTGTATAGACATTTAGCCTACCAAGCAGGGACTAAATGATTGATTCAATGCCGTATTTTGCGCCGTAGTGTTCAACGACAAAATCAATGTCTTTGTCACCGCGACCGGATAAGTTGATCAGAATTGAGCCAGTTTCTCCTTGCTTCGCGAGTTTAATCGCGTAAGCGACAGCGTGTGAGGATTCAATCGCTGGAATAATCCCCTCTTCGCGAGACAGTTCAAAGAATGCATCAATTGCTTCGTCATCAGTGATTGAGCCGTAATTGACACGGCCAATGTCTTTTAAGTAACTATGCTGAGGCCCAACCGAAGGGTAATCCAAGCCACTTGCTACAGAGTACACTTCTTGAGGTTCGCCTTGCTCATCTTTGAGCATGTAAGACTTAAATCCGTGCATAATACCTGGCTCACCAAGTGTGAGTGTTGCAGCATGCTCGCCAACCTTTTGCAAAGAGCGGCCCGCGGGCTCGACGCCGTGAATAGCGACTTGTTCATCGTCTAAGAAAGCAGTAAATAGCCCCATCGCGTTAGAACCACCTCCAACGCATGCGACGAGATTATTGGGTAACTTGCCTGTCATTTCTTTGAATTGAACTCGTGCTTCGTTACCGATAATTGATTGGAAATCTCGTACCATTTTAGGGAATGGGTGAGGGCCAACGACAGAGCCTATCGCATAAAGTTGTGTGTCAGGATCTTTTAAGTAGGCTTCGAAGGCAGAATCAACCGCTTCTTTGAGAGTCTTGCGCCCGTGAGTGGCAGGGATGACATTGGCACCAAGGATTCTCATACGGACGACATTCGGGTGCTCTTTGGCAATATCAACTTCACCCATGTAAATATCGCACTTTAAGCCGACCAGTGCGGCGGCTGTCGCAAGCGCGACCCCATGTTGCCCTGCGCCAGTTTCAGCAATCAGTTTCTTCTTACCCATCTTTTTAGCGAGAATGGCTTCTCCTAAGCAGTGGTTAATTTTATGTGCGCCTGTATGGTTTAAGTCCTCGCGCTTTAGGTAGATGTCTGCTCCGTATTTCTTTGACAAGTTTTCCGCATGGAAGATTGGGCTAGGTCGTCCAACAAAGTGCTTATACAGGCGAGCAAGCTCCGCTTTAAATTCAGGATCTTTGCTGCATTCCTCATAAGCTGCGTTGATGTCACGCATGATTTGTTCAAGCTCCGGCGGCACGAAGCTACCACCGTATTCACCAAAGTATCCTTCTTCATTGGGCATGGTGAGATCAAACGAGTTTTTCATTATTTACATCCTAGTTAACGAAAGTATTGATACTTTTATACCCAAAATTTAGAAGTGGTTGTGTGATCAGTTGCTTAAATCAGAGTTCGCGATCTAGTGCACTAGTTAAAAAGTACAATTTGTGTGGTTGGTAACGGGTTGGATACAACATAAGGTAAGGTTTAAGAGGCGCAAAAAAGCCCCGAGAGATCCTAGGCTGTCATAAGAACCTCTCGAGGCAAACAGAGTGCTGGAAATACACTCTGCGATGGTGTCTGGAAACAAAAGTTAGATTCGTTTCCTTTGCCAGATATTAGGTTTTTAGAATGAGCTGATGTCAGCTAAATGTCACAAGTTAATCGCGATATCTAAAGCTTATTTTTTATTTTTGAACAATGGGTTAGAAAACAGACTAACCTACCGTGTGTTCTGCATCTTTTAAATTGAACATGATCTTTCTTTGTTTCGAATCGACGTCTTTAACTAACACGTGCACTTTAGTCCCTAAAGTAAACGTGGTGCTCTGGCTAGAAATTTTTTGTTTGACTGCATCAAATTCGAACTCTCCATTTTGAAAACTTGATAAAGGAATGAGACCTTCGATTCGGCTTTCCTCTAACTCAACAAATACTCCGAAGTGTGTGACTCCAGACACCGTCCCCATGAAGTGTTGCCCGATAAATGGCTTCATGTAATGACATTTCAGTGCTGACTCAACCTCTCGACTCACTTCATCTGCCTGACGAGATTGATGCGAACAGTGCACGCTCAGTTGCTCGATTACTTTTGTATCGTAAGGGTAGTTGTTCGCAGCACCTGTCAATTGACGAATAGGTTTTAGTTTCATGAGCAGACTGCGTAGCTTGCCTGTTTTTTGCTCTCGAAGTTTAGCGCGAATGGCGCGGTGAACGAGTAAGTCTGGGTAACGACGAATTGGCGAAGTAAAGTGTGCGTATGCGTCATAGGCTAAACCGAAGTGACCCATATTCTTCGGCGAATACTCGGCTTGACTCTGAGAACGTAGCAGTAGGGTACGAATCACATCACACTCATCTAAATCTCGTACTTGTTCCAGTAATGCGTTGTAGTCATGAGAAGTTGGTTTATCACCACCCGCAAGCGTTAGCCCTTTGTCTGCAAGCATCATTCTTAATGAAGACAGTTTTTTCATCTGAGGACCAGAGTGCACGCGGTATAAGCTCGGTATTTTTTGTTGCTGCAAAAATTGAGCGGTGGCAACGTTGGCACACAGCATGAATTCTTCGATCATTCGGTGGGCATCATTTCGAACTACAGGAACGATGGACGCGATTTTCTTTTTATTGTTTAACGTGAATGAAAGCTCTTGCGTGTCAAAATCAATGGCACCACGGACTTGACGTTGACCAGATAGGTTCAAATACAAGCGATGGAGATTCACCAGATGCTGTTTAATGTTTTGTTTTGGGTTCTTACCTTGGTATGTTTTTGCTTCCGCTGATTGGGAAACAATGCGGTAAGCTTCGTTATAAGTTAAACGAGCATGCGAGTGAATGATCCCTTCAGAAAACTCTGAATCTAGCATGTTACCTTCGTCGTCAAAGGTCATCTCACATACCATAACCAATCTGTCTTCATTCGGGTTAAGCGAGCACAAACCGTTAGATAATGTTTCTGGTAGCATTGGTACAACGTATCCGGGGAAGTAAACGGACGTTGCACGAGATTGCGCCTCAAGATCTAAATGGTCGTTTGGCTGAACGTAGTGAGATACGTCTGCAATCGCAACGAATAACTTCCAATGCCCATTGTCCATTTGGTATGCGTAAACGGCATCATCAAAGTCTTTCGCGTCGTCCCCATCGATAGTGACGAACGGTAAATCTCGATAATCCACTCGGGACGTTTTGTCTTTTTCTTCTACGTGATTGCCAAATGCGGAGGCGGCGTGAAGAACTTCATCATCCCAATGATCATTGATGCCATGTCGACGTAACGCCAATTTAACTTCAATCCCTGCTTCTCCCGGACGCCCTAATACTTCCGCCACTTCAACCGTTGTTGATTGTCTGTGATCTGGATAGGCAGTGACTTTACAATGAACGAGTTTACCGGCACTTTTGGTGATAAGATCATTTGGTGTGACATGAATGGTTTGAGTCAGTTTCGCGCTTTCTGGCACTAGATAGAAGTTCGAACCTTTTCTCTTTAACAAGCCCACGATGTGTGTTGTTTTTCGTTCCACTATTTTGATGAAACGATGATTTGAGCGTCCTTGATGCTGAGCATTGCCTTTCAGAACCAGTACGATATCGCCATCAAACACATTAGTAAGTTGGTGTTTAGGTAAGAAAAGGTCTTTTTCATTACTGTCGTAAGTGACAAAACCAAAGCCGTCTGCGTGAATGCTGACCTTTCCAGAAACCAAAGCGGTTTGATCGACTTTCTTATAACCACGGCGATGCGTGAAAATCAACTGGCCATCGCGCTCCATAGCGCGTAAACGTTTTTTTAAAGCGTCTTTTTGTGGTTTCTCATCTAAGCCAGTAGAGCGAGAAATTTGCTCGTGACTTAAGTGATTTTTAACTTTATCGAATAGGCTAAGGATAACGTCTCGGCTAGGGATAATGTGCTCGTAATTATTAGAATTTATTGATTGTGCGGATATATTTAATTTCATTTTTTTCTCTTATATTCGCCAATCGCTTTTATTTTATAAACTTTATTTATATGAGCAAAGCATGAGGCGAAGTGATTCAGATATGAATCAGATTAATTTAATTCCAAACTGGAATTGCAAGGTAGGTAGTGTGATTACCTAAAGATGTATACCAAAGTGACTTTATTGAAAGTGATTAATGACGGTGTGGGAGAGGTAAGTGATTTGGGTATATAAACTTAGATAGAGAATAGTAAGGGCGGCAATAAGTGGAAGGGGATTGTGGCACCAACAACGTTGATGCCACACAAAGAATTACAGTGCAGTTACTTCAGCAGCTTGTAAACCTTTGTTACCTTGTTCAACAACGAACGATACTTTTTGGCCTTCAGTAAGAGTTTTGAAGCCTTCAGAAACAATAGAACGGAAGTGAACGAATACGTCATCACCGCCATTGTCTTGAGAAATAAAACCAAAACCTTTAGTTTCGTTGAACCATTTTACTGAACCAGTTAATTTATTAGACATAGATACCTCTATATTTGATTGTTTTAAATATTGAATTTTTAGCTAATATCAAGTGCTACTATATGATTTTAGAGATAACTATTTTGTCGCAGGAACGTAAACGAGGAATTCGATGTGGAACTGAGAGAAACTTTGATCTTTAATTACATTAATAGCTCTTTCCGTAAGAGCTGATGTGCAGTATACCGACAAAATTAATAAAGGCTAGCCTTTTCTTTTTTTATTTTTTAAGTACACCAAGCGCATTGCTTTCAAAGCATACGCTTGGTGTATAAGACGGCATGGTGTTATAGATGGTGCTGAGCGCTTAGTGTTTTCTGTTTGAGCCGTTACGAACGATGTCTTTACCATTGTCATATACGTGCTGCGAAACCCAGCGGCCAAGGAGCAATTGGTGCTTTTCTCCTAATACGGCAACAAATGGACGGCCATCGGTATTAGTGGTGGCTAGCGCAACGCCAGTGACACCTTCAAGACCCAGAGCGCCGCTTTCTACTAAATGCAGAAATGCCTCTAACTCTTCAATCGTTTCGATTACATGGTTATCAATATTCATTGTATTCAATCTCTTCGAATTGCATTGCGGTCGCGTACTCTACCTAAGATAAGCGTGGAAACCAAGTTTCTGCGTGAGTCATGTAATGAGAGAGCCAAGCCCTGCCACTAATCATCGATAGTTAGTCTCGATAGTCCGGAACTTGTGTAGATTCAATAAAGATGACAACCCTCGCTGGTTAGACATGAGTCACATAATGTTGTCTGGTTTATGTCAACAATACTTTTGCTATTGGATGGGGTGAAGGGGAGTGCAATAATTTGTGAAACTCTTTTCCTAAAGGCTGTTATGAAGAAAGTCCTGATTACCGGTTTTGAACCTTTTGGTGGTGACGCCATTAACCCCGCCTTAGAAGCGGTCAAGCGATTAGAGGCTGCGGCAATAGAAGATGCCATGATCGTTACTTGCCCAGTTCCTGTGATTCGGCATGAGTCAGTGAATACCGTTATTGATGCAATAGAAGCGCACCAACCAGATTGTGTGATTACCGTTGGGCAAGCGGCTGGACGTGGCGCGATCACCCCAGAGCGTGTCGCAATTAATGTGGATGATTTTCGTATTCCAGATAACGGTGGTCATCAGCCGATTGATGAACCCGTAGTGGCTGATGGCCCAGATGCTTACTTCTCGACGCTGCCGATAAAGCGTATTGTTCAAACGCTGCAAAAGCAGGGGATACCTAGCCAGATTTCCAACAGTGCCGGAACATTTGTATGTAACCACCTTTTTTATGGCATCCAACATTATCTAAAAGACAAACCTATTCGTCATGGGTTTGTTCATATCCCATTATTGCCAGAACAAGCAGCAGATGGCCGTCAGCCTTCCATGTCTCTGGAGATGATAGTCGAAGGGCTAAGGCTGGTGGCTCAAGTTTGTATTGCCAATGAAAACGACATATTGGTCAGCGGCGGGTCGATTTGCTAGCAAGCGTTTTACAGTCCACTAAGTGTCTGAAAGCTAGTAATAAGTTCATCGTTTGATGTTGTAATAAATGTTAGCTTTGTCAAATTTCACAAGTAGCGAAAGGAGTAGCATTGAATAGTCAGGTTGGATGTTGTTCAAACTGGCACTCCCCTAATACAGGAGGTATTAGGGGCTACCCTTACGAAAGGCGAGTTATCATGAAAAGCAACAAAAGTAAGTCTATCGCACTTATCTCTGTCGTTGTTTTCGCATTGGCTATCGCTGCGCTTAAATTCGAAAACACACTCGGAGTTCTTCCCATCGTAGTCGCTATTATCGCGTTTTTTACCTGCGTCATTTACACCAGTATGTATCTTTCTGATATGAAGCGTTCAGAGTTGATAAGTCACTCTGATCATTCTCAAAAAATGTGTACCCACGCATCACGCAATGAGCTTGATGAGCGCGATAAAAAGCGTTGAAGCGAGTCACATTCTCCGTATACTTTGCTGGAGCATTAATGCACTAACGTGTCGGAGATAAGCATGTCAAATCGAGTACCAACCAACATACTGACCGGATTTTTGGGTGTCGGTAAAACGACCACGATTTTAAATCTACTGAAGAACAAACCGGAAAACGAAAACTGGGCGGTTTTGGTCAATGAATTTGGTGAGATTGGCATCGACGGTGCATTGATGACCGACCAAGGTGCGCTGATTAAAGAAGTGCCGGGTGGCTGTATGTGTTGCACGGCGGGCGTGCCAATGTCGGTCGGTATTACCGCGTTACTGCGCCAAAAACCGGACCGTTTATTGATTGAGCCGACAGGCCTTGGTCATCCAAAACAGGTTATCGCGACGCTTACCTCAGAACAGTATGAACCTTACGTTGATCTAAAAGCGACGATCGCTCTGGTTGATCCGCGTAACTTAAGTGATGAAAAATATCTTTCTAACCAAAATTTCGTGGACCAGTTAGACAGCGCAGATGTGGTTATAGGCAGTAAGGTTGACCTTTGTACCAGTCACGACATTGATGTGTTTAATGACTGGGTGACGGACCAATCTCCCTCAAAAGTATTCAGTAAGCTTATTCATGATGGTGAGTTACCGATAGAAGTCTTGGATATCGAACGGGTTTACGGCAGCGCTTCTTCCCATATCGAGTCACATCATCATGACCATGCTCACCAAGAGCCTCAATTCCAGTTGCCGCCAGGTGAAGCCTTTGTGCGTAAAGAGAACAAAGGGCAAGGGTATTTTAGTTGCGGGTGGTTGTTTGGGGCAGAGTACACGTTTGATTTTGATAAACTCTTCTCAATGCTTTCGGACTTAACGGCTGAACGTGTTAAAGCGGTGGTCAACACGGATCAGGGGTGTTACGCGTTTAATGTTGCCAACCGAGTCGTGTCGGTGAATGAAATCAGCTTAGAAGGGTTTGAATCACGATTAGAAGTGATAGATTCTCAGCTGTTGCCATGGGATGAACTTGAGCAAATTCTCCTTCAGTTGTCTGGCATCAAGCGTTAAATCGAACAAATGTTAAACGGAAACGGTGAGCCAGCAATCTGTCTGCGTTCGCCGTTTTTGCTTTTGTAGCGTTTCAATGAGAAAAGTGAGATAAATCACTCAAATTCGGGTATAGTGCACGGCTAAATTTTTAAAGCTATTTTTAGTGGTTTGTTTAAGGAATACGCTCAATGTCATTTTCATCTCAAGGTTTTGCGCCAGAAGTGGTTAAAGCACTGGCAGAATGCGGTTATGAAAAGTTAACGCCAATTCAACAGAAGGCGATTCCAATGGCTCGCAAAGGCCATGATATTTTCGCTACAGCACAAACAGGTACTGGTAAAACGGCTGCGTTTTCTCTGCCTATGATTCAGCAGTTGTTAGACAGTAACCGTAGCGCTTCTCGTAAGACTGCTCGTGCACTTATCTTGGCTCCAACTCGCGAGCTTGCTGAACAAATTGCTGACAACATCAAAGCTTACACGAAGTACACAAATCTGTCGGTGGCGGCGATTTTCGGTGGCCGTAAAATGTCTTCTCAGGTTGCGGCACTGGAAAATGGTGTTGATATCCTTGTGGCTACACCTGGTCGATTGGAAGAACACATCGAACAAGGTAATGTCTCGGTGGCACACTTAGAGTTTTTGGTGTTTGATGAAGCAGACCGTATCTTGGATATGGGCTTTATTCATGCAGTTCGTAAGATCATGCTGGATGTGGATACAGACCCACAAATCATGATGTTTTCGGCAACGACTTCAAGCCAGCTAAATCTGTTAGCGAAAGACATTCTGCGTAAACCAAAACGTATCGAAGTAGAGCGTGCAAATACTACGGCACAAACAGTTGCTCACGTGCTATATCCAGTTGATCAAGAGCGAAAAACGGAACTGCTTTCAGAGCTAATTGGTCGCAAAAACTGGAAACAAGTGTTGGTATTTGTGAACTATAAAGAGACCGCAAACGAAGTGGTAAAAGAGCTGAAACTTGATGGTATCAAAGCGGTGGTTTGTCATGGTGACCGTGCTCAAAGCGCTCGTCGTCGTGCGCTAGAAGAGTTTAAGTCCGGTAAAGCACGTGTCATGGTGGCTACCGATGTCGCTGCTCGAGGTCTAGATATTGAAGACTTACCTCACGTTGTGAACTATGACATGCCTTTCCTAGCGGAAGATTACGTTCACCGAATTGGTCGTACGGGCCGTGCAGGTAAACAAGGTCATGCTGTTTCATTTGTAAACCGAGATGAAGAGCTCACGGTGGTTCAGGTTGAAAATCTAATCCAGCAACGCATTCGCCGTATTGAGCTTGCAGGCTATGAACCAAAACAGCGTGAATCTTACATTGAAAAGCTGCACTCAAAACCAGCATTCAAGAATCGTCAAGGTCGTCGTAATAATCCGAACCAGTCGGCAACAGACCAAGGGTCGGCAGAGCGTCGTCTTGCTATGGTGAAGCGCCTGAAAGCGCGTCGTGGCGCAAAGTAAATTACATCAGTTTGTGATGAAAAGAGCCCCTCAATTGAGGGGCTCTTTTTTTTGCCGTTTCGCGTTAATTTAGGCCAAGCATATTGGGTTCACCACGATAAATAATGCGATCGTTTCCTCGGTGAATACCAAACGTAACAATGACGGGTGGGTTTTCCTCTTCACTTGTAGAGCTATCCCAGTCGTATTTCAGCCAAGGGATGCGATTGCCTGAGCTGTCTAAATCTAGGTGGAATTGTATTTGCTCGCGCGCTGAGTCAATTTGGCTTGCAACGATATCGGTCATTCTGCCAATACTCATCGTTCCAACGCCAGAAAGCAGGGCGTTGTTTGCTGGCACATGAGACCAAATTGGCGTGCTGAAGTAATATTCACCATTCGCCGTTGTTGAGCTGTCATCGAAGTTAGTCGTAAATCGACCGTTTTGCCAAATTTCCACATCAAGTGGCACTTTGATCACCATGCCTTGGTTGCCACCTACATCTTGAAAGTTCAAACGACCGAATCGAATGTCCGGTTGTTGAGTGAGCACTTCGCTGTTATCAAAGAAATTTACCTCATCAACGGCTTTAGTCGTGACTATACCTATTTTGCTGCTGTCACTGTTAGTCCCTTTATTAAATGGGCCATCAGGGTATTGTTTGTCGGTCGTGTTCTTTTTCCAACATGGGCTATTGTTACAAGTCGCATTGGTCGACGGCTTCTCGATCACAAACGTTCCAACACTCGCGTTACCCAGTAGTTTCCAGTCTACCTTCTTAGGCTTAGGCGGCAAAAACCGATCGGAGTATGAGCTTAGCTCGCCTAAGTCGAAATGTTGTTGAAGGTTAGATGAAAAGTGGACGTAGTTCTTCACGTTTTCCTTATTCGCATTGAGTGCGACAACATCGTAAGTGACTTTCTCAAAAGGTTGATTCATGTAAGCAAAAGTTTGGCCATGTGGGTAGTGCCATTCTTGGTCTTGCACTTGAAAATATTTTGGGTAAAAACGACCGATGTAACGATAGCCTTCGTTAACAGTCATACCTAGATATTTACTTTCTAGGTTTGCTTTTACTCTCAAGCTCCCGACTTCTTCCCAATATAATCCATTAAAGACGAATTGATCATTCTTGGCTGAATTATGCGCCTGAGCCAGTGAGTAACTACTTTTTAGCAATTTCGAGGTTTGGTTCGCTGTCTCTGATGGCGTATGTTGCTCACCCGACAAGACAACGGATGCTGCTGGAGCGTCATCAAGCATAAAATTACGGGTGATAGAGGCATCACAATAACGTGCTGATTCAACAGAACCACTTACAGAGCCGTCAGTTTGCCAAATGATCGGCTTCACTGTTAGAGAGAAAAGTTCTCCGGCGGCAATAAACCCATCTCCTTGTTCAGAGGTGCCAGAAGGCAAAGCACGTTGGTTGTCACAGATAGCCAGTGTCCATGGTCGCGAGTACACATTAAATGTTCCGTTCACTTCCACTTTGCCTTCTTCTGGGCACTCTTCAAATCCCTCACATTCAAAATGATCGGACAATGTCACTTCAAATATGCCGGACTCGTTCGTGATAAGACCATGTTCAGACAAGCCGTCTTTAAATTCCGCTGAATAGCTAAAGTTTCCTTCACTTCCTCCTAATGGTTGAACCAATGGATGAAAAACCTTAGGAGTACCATTGTAGTTGCTTGCGACTACAGGTTCGCCGGTGGAAGCACAAGCAAGCAATCGCGTATGCACGTTTTCTGGTTTACCTGCAATAACGCGTATTTCATTTAAAGTGGCGCTTTTCGTCTTAGAGTAGGCCTCAAACATAAATGGCGTAAACATAAAGCTAACCGTTTGATGCTTGCTGGTGTCTTCTGTCATAGTGAAAGTCAGCGTGTAGTTAGTACCTAACGCGATGGTATCAATATCGTTCGGGACCACTCGAACAACGAGCTCACCATTGTCGTCAGACATAAATTGGTTTGCTTTTAATATCTGCTTACCTTTGACCACCTCTAAAGTGAACAAGTCAGGGTGTGATAGGGCTGCACTGACTTCTGCGCTTACAACTTCTCCATTATTGGTTGTTGTTGCTGTAAATTGCGGAAGATCGTCGCCGCACATCAGTGCCATATCGTCCGATGGTGTGACGCTTAGGTCGAAGTCGTTCTCCGATGGAGGTTGCATGCTGCAATTCGGAACATCTTGAGGGGTGATCGGACAGAGCTGAGAAGAGTAGTGACAATCAGTGTCGCCCAATCCACAGTATTGCGTGTATCTGTTGTCTTGTGCTTTCGTTTGTGCACTTCCTGGCGTTTGTTGGATTTCACCACAAACTTGACTTGGCTGATTTGGAGCGTTGTTGAAGTTCAATGTTTGGAAGTATTTAATTGCTGTAGTAGAGCCATAGAACGAACCGTTCAATGCGGCAGATGCTCCTTTAGTCTCAGTAGTGCCGTAGATCTCCATGTCATCAATAAGCAGAGAACTGTGCGCCACAATGTCACCGACGACAAAATGATCTTGTAAAGGATGGTTTGTTTTTAGGTGTAGTGTGTCGCCTTGTGATTCGACCTTACCGCAGATGTTTGCATTGAATATATCGGTCGTGCTGTGTGTCGAAATCTCACCAATAATGGTGTTGTATGCTCCATCAATGTGAAGTGTCGAACCTGTTAGCTTAATATTCCCGTCTATGAGAATGTTATGCAGCTTTGTTGGATAAGCCGATAGAAGATCACCATAGATAACAGTGTGCTTGTTTTGGTAATCGTCAATGCTTGAAGCTTTCTCATTGTTAACCGTTAATCCGGTAGCGAGTGCGTGTAGAGAGATACGCTTATTGGGTTCACCAATCGTATTGTTCCCCTCTAACACAATGCCATAATCTGCTTTTAACGTTATCTCTTTTTCCGGTAATGAGGAGACAATTTTGTCACCTGCGGGTAGGACTATTTCCCCTGTACAGCGATAAGTCGTGCCATCGCTTTCGATACTAAAACTCTTGTGTGAGCAAAGTTGACCTAACTCAGATAGATCTTTGACGTCATAAGTGGTGGCGTGTGAGGCTAGCGGTAAAACAAGAACCGCAGCGAAAATACTGCAAAGACGCATCATCAAATGTCCTAAAAAAGTGGAACAAGATGGCATCAAGCGAGCGTGAGCAAGTGCTCACAGAAGTTGAAATGTCGGCGGTGTTTTTGGTTTTTAATCCGCTTACTTATTGAACTTTGGCTATTTTTATTTCGTATGTCATACCAAAGTATAGTGGCGTTATTAGAACGTAAGTATGAGATTAGTTCAATAGCTAAGTGTGACATGAGTCGCTTTATTCATGTAACTATTTGTTGGTAAAAGATAATAATTAACCATGTTGGTTCAGAATCAGTAGCTTGAGCGTCCTGATTCTGAACAGAACTTAATCCTAGGCTGCGTGAACAATGAGTGGAGCCATTTGATATAACTCTTCTAGTATGGCTTTCGTTTGTCTCGAATAGACCAGACGATCGCGATCGCCTACGAGTTGAATGGCTCTGACTTTACCTGCAACCAGACATTGCCTAATGGTGCGTAGAACCATTTGGATATCAATTTCTGAGGTACCATCAAGGCTGTTTTTGGTTTTTAGGGAGCCAAGGTCGATACTGAGGATTATTTGGTCGCAATGGTCGAGGTAATTGCCGATTAACTGCTTTACATTATTGCGATGACGGAAAGAAAACTCTTTATCGGTTACCCAGTCACAACCTTGATCCTCCGCGTATTCCCACGTTTCTTGCTTTGTATCTTGTTCGCTAACACCAGCAAAAAATAATCGCACGTTTTGATAGCGAGAAAGCGCAAAATGGAATGCCGAGCCTAAACGTGGTTCAAGTGTTGGCTTCAAATTCATGTCATGTCCAATATTTACCACACCCACTTCGTCTCGATAGGACCCGACCACAGGTAACATGGACAAGATTGCCTCGGTACAGTTAGTTACTAAAACAGGAATGGAGTGGCGAGAAAGCGAAAGGCTTAACGCTTCCTGAAACTCGCCATTTTCCAGCTTGTCGTGGTTGAAGTGACCAAAGTTTTCAGCGGTTTCATGATCATGCTGTTGGTATAGCCAATCACTAGCATTTTCCAAACTTTGATCAGCTAATTCAAACGCGCCCTTAGACATGGGTGGCAAATACTCACACACTGTCATAAAAGAAAAAGGGTAATGCTGCGGCTGTTTCACGGTGTGGTGGAGTTTATAGCGTTTGAAAAAGCTTAACATGATGAATTACCTTTCTGGTGGTAGTGCCCTTGCCGCTTGCAACACATGCAAAATAATGCGCTGCTTATCCTTTTCGACTCGGTGGGCCGGAGCCATCACCGAGACCGCGCCGATCAGTTTGCTTCCTTTCATCACTGGTGCACTGATGCCAGAAACACCCGGGTCAATTTCTGAAGTACTGACGGCATATCCGTGTTTACGGATGGTTGTGAGCTCTTGTTCCCATTCGTCTCGTCGGTGATCTTGATTAAAGTATCTCAAGATTTTCTCGCATCGACTTTGAGGCATAAAAGCGAGCATCACTTTAGATGAGGCACCACGTAGCAGAGGTTGACTTTGACCCTGGACGAAGCTGCAACGTAGCGCCTGCATACTTTCTTTTTGTCTGACACAAAGCGCGCGATACCCTGCAGGTACCATATAAGCGGCCATTTCCCCTGTTTGTTGTACCAACCGAGCCAGTATGGTTTCGACCATATCTAACCCATGCTGTGCGGTCTCATAGCTATGCATGAGCAGCAATGCTGCCGGGCCAACGACAAATGTCTTGTCGTGTACGCTTTCTTCAATCAAGTTCCACTCTTTGAGCAGCTTCAAGTGTCGGTAGAGACTGCTCAAAGGAACGTTCAATTGCTCGCTTAGCGTTTTCGCAGAGACTGGGAATGGACTAACTGCAACTTGCATTAACAACTGCAGTGCTTTTTCGTTTACCTGGTTCGCATTAGCTTTGTTTGTCGTCATGAGAGTGTTGTAACGTGTTATATGAATTACGACAAATATAATTCTTAATCACTGAGAAAAGAAAAATAATTTTAATGGGTAATTCTCGTAGAGTGAGAATTTGACGACTGAGGGCTTACCTCGGTACCGATAGGCTCAAAAATGATGTCGTATTGACGTCTCAGGTTTGAGTCGTTTGATGCTAAATTGGAACAGGAGGGATTAAGGCATTGTTTAGTTTGCGGTATTACCAAGTGTTTCGCATACTGAGTTAATCTAAATAAATAATATTATAAACGAGAGTTGCTAGTGGGTATCAGAATCCAGATACCATCTAAGTAAATCGGTTTTATAAAAGGTTACTTTTATATGCTGAATAAGGCGCTTTTTAAAAAAGCCATCATTTTTTTGTTGCCCATTCCTTTGATTGTTGGCGAGGTCTTGTATTTAGCTCGTGAAAGCGTGCAAAACAACCTCAATCATCTATTAGAAAAAAACGTTCAAATCGCAGACGAAATTTTATTCCAAATAGAGACCGAAAACCGCACGGCTTTGTTGCATCCTAGACGATGTGAAGAGCTTCAGCAAAACTTGATGTTTGAACGAGATATCGAAGAAATGCTGATTGTAAAAGATGGGATCATTACGTGTTCTTCTAAACTGGGCGTAATTTCTAAGCCGTTAGCCGAGCACATTACATTTCCTGAGGGACAAGCGTTAGCACTGGGAAACGTGGATAGCGTATATGACCAATTTTTGCTCGTCGTGACCGAAGGAGAGCGAGGTTATCAAGCGGTGACGATTATTGATCATGACTACTTTAATGCGAAGATAGGATTTAATAACGATTTACGTTTAAAACGCTCTGCCTTATTTATTCTTGACCAAGTTGCACCTGAAGAAGCGTTGAGAACGGGAAGTAATCCTATTGGCATCAAATCGTCGCAAATGTTTGAGTATGAAGCTTTGAGTGAAGCTAGCGATCTATTCGTCAAACAGAGAACACTTTCCTATTTTTTGTATTCAATTCCAATCATTTTTGTTATCTATCTTTGCTTATATGCGTTAAATAAATTTATCGATCCTCATCGAAGCTTGGTTCTGGATTTAAAGAAAGCCATAAAGAAAGGCGAGTTGACTCTGTATTACCAGCCCCAGATTAACGTTGATACTGGTCAACTATTTGGTTTTGAAGCCCTAGTGCGATGGGAACATCAGAATAAAGGGTTCATTTCTCCTGATGAGTTTGTGCCAGCGGCGGAGCAAAGTGGATTGGTCTTTTTGCTCACGGATTACGTTCTCGATAAAGCGGCAGAAGATTTTAGTAAATTAGACTTTAATCAGTCTGTTCACCTTGGTATTAATGTGCCGCCAGGTTACTTGGTTGGGCCAAACGCGATTAGAAAGATTCAACTCATTGACAGGAAGTTAAGTCGAAATAACGTCTCATTAGGCATAGAGATAACAGAACGTCAACTCATTGATGCTGAAGCCAGAAAGTGCATTGCAGCGCTGCGAGTACATGGTATTGATGTGTTAATCGACGATTTTGGTACCGGTCAAACCTCGCTGGCGTTTCTGCAGCACATGCGTATTGATTACCTAAAAATCGATAAATGTTTTGTCGAAACTATTGGTATACCTAGCCTTAGTGCTTCTGTTTTAAAAGCTATTGTTCACTTTGCGGAAGAGCTAAAAGTACAACTCATCGCTGAAGGTGTAGAAACAACGGCGCAAGCCGACCATTTGAAAAAGATGGGAGTGCGATATCATCAAGGATATTTTTACTCCAAGCCTTTACCTTATGATCAACTTGCTCAGCGAAGTCATTATGATTGGTAAACGTTAGCCCGATAACATTGGTCATTGTCATCAAAAACAAACTCTAACTCATTCTTGATGCTATCCAAGCGGTCTTCTTGGTAATGAGATACATACAATAGCTGGCTTAAATTCTCTCGGGCGATGAGCTCAAGAGTATTCTTAACTAAACGCCTACCAAGAAAATCTAACCCTTGATATGGCTCGTCCAAAATCAGTAATGTTGGTTGTTTAACGATGGCTCTTGCAATCAACAACAGGCGCTGCTGACCGTACTCTAATTGCTTGAATGAGGTTTTTCGGTATTGGCTCATATGTAGGATGTCGAGCCATTCGTTTGCGATGTCCACTTCTTTACGAGTGGGTTGGTTATACAACCCTATGGAGTCGTAAAAACCGGACAAAATCACGTCTAGCGCACTGCAGTTAACGCGGTATTGAAGGTGTAACGCTGAAGATACCATACCTATGTGCTGCTTAATTTCCCAGATTGTCTCGCCAGACCCTCGCTTTTTACCAAAGATATCAATGTCATTGCTGTAGCACTGAGGATGATCACCAAAGATTAACCCAAGCAAGGTGCTCTTCCCACAGCCATTTGGGCCTTTGATCTGCCAATGCTGACCTTTGTCTATTCGCCAGTTTAAGTCAGTAAAGATCTTCTTATCAGTGTATTCAACAGACCCATTTGTTAGTTCAAATATTGGGTTGTTGAAGTGTGTCGAGTGCTGATGCTGACGTATCAAGCTCATCATTTCTTCACTCTGTTGCTCGGACTGAGATTTAAGTTGTCCAATGATTGGATGATTATCCAAACTGGATTTATCCATTGTACTGTCCAGCTTTCCTGCACTGAAAAGCGCAACGCGATCAATCCACTCAGGCATATCAGACTCGCGAGAGAAGGTGACCAGTAGCTGTACGGTTTGAGAAAGCGAGTGTAAATAGTGAGCGAGAGCTGCTCGATGGGCAATATCTAAACCAGTAAATGGGTTATCTAGCAGTAACAAATCAGGCTGTGTTGCTAAAGCGCGAGCTAACATCACTCGTCTTGTTTCCCCTGTAGAGAGAACACGAAAGCCACTGTCTTTAAGGTGAGTTAGGTCGAGGTCGGTAATCAGTTGATCTATTAAATCAGCGTCTTGGCTGCGCTCCTGAATGAGTGAGTAAATGGTACTGCCTTGATCGATACGATCAAGAAAGTCTGTATCGTCCTTTTCTAATTCTCTTTCCAGTAATCGCTGTTGCTCTGATAACGACACTTGAGCAACGGACAGCCCATCAAGCTCAAGTTTCCCGCTTATTGGTGAAAGTTCACCACAAATAAGGTCTCCAAGTAGAGCTCCAATATCCCCATCCGCGCTGAATATTCCCCAAGATTGCTGAGTGTCTATTTTCCAATCGTCAATAAATAGGTGAGCCGTGTTCCCTTGAGCGGCAAGCTGACTAAAACGAATAGTCATATGTTTGTCTTCCTTGTTTTCGTTGTAATCGTTTATTTATAACAATTTACGAACTCAGTAAGGAAGCGCTTTTGTGTATTAATTTTAATCAATGCAGCATCTTGTGCGCACTCAAGGGTAGTGCTATTTGAGAGTGAAACCGCCACTATGTTTGCAGGTAATAAATTGACCTATCAGTAATTTTATTGAATTTTACAATGAGCTTATCATTATGCGCATAAATGTTATGCTGCTACACTCATACTTGCCGTTTATTTAATTAATCAATGTAAGGACACATGTTTATGAGTGAAACGGAATATGATTACCCTTCGAGTTACAGCCTAGTTTCTATCACCGATACGTCCAGCTATATCAAATATGCCAGTGAAAACTTTAATGAAGTCGCGGGGTTTGGTGATGGTGAACTTATCGGTAAGCCTCACAATGTTGTACGCCACCCAGACATGCCGAAGCAGGCTTTTAAAGATTTATGGACGCACCTAAAAGCCGGAAAACACTGGATGGGAATGGTGAAAAACCGACGTAAAAACGGAGGGTATTATTGGGTTGATGCGTTTGCTTCTCCTATCAAATCCAATGGTGAAGTTGTTGAATACCAATCGGTTCGATTTAAACCTGAGCGTATACACGTTCAACGAGCGGAAAAAGCGTATTCAAAGCTTCGGAATAACGGTAAACCATTGCAAATGTATCTTCCTCGTACGCGTTTGTGGATGAGAGCAGCCTTCTTTCTTTTCATTTCAAACTTTCTTGGCTTGCTAACTCTACAAATGAATCAATCACCAGCGGTGGCCTTTGGCATTGCTGCATTACTTTCCGTTTTCTCAATTTATGTATTAACCAGGCCAGTTGAGAAGCTTGCTAGACAGGCTAGGCAAGACTTCAACAATCCACTAATGGAGTATATTTATTGCGGAAAAATTAACGATCTGGCTGAAATTGAGCTGGGTATGAAGATGCGTAAGCAATTTGCAGATGCGCTATTAGGGCGAGTCGGTGTGTCTGTAAAAGACTCTTGCGAAGAAACGCGTGCAAGTGCCAACAGTGCTGCGACGAATAGCCAGCAAGTGACGGAAAACTTGAGTGCACAGAAAGTAGAGATCGACTCGGTCGCTACAGCGGTCAACGAGATGCAAGCCTCATCATCTGAGATATCAAATAATGCTCAAGCGACTGCTGATGCTACGCTAGAAGCGCAGAACACGATGACAGATAGCAGTAGCGTTATCGATAATGTTAACCACTCGGTACTAGAGCTGGTGGATGAGCTCGGCGAAATCTCTAAAGTGGTCATGCGTTTGAACCAACAAACCGAGCAAATAGGAACCGTTGTTGAAGTGATCAATGATATTGCTGAACAAACCAACTTATTAGCGTTGAATGCAGCAATTGAAGCGGCGAGGGCAGGCGAACAAGGGAGAGGGTTTGCAGTCGTTGCGGATGAAGTGAGAACCCTTGCTAAAAGAACACAGGAATCGACAACAGAAATTAAAGCGGCCATTGAAGGAATTCAAAAGGGCAGTAAATCAGCGGTTTCTGCGCTAGAGAAAGGCAATGAAATGTCTATTGGAACGGTATCATTATTAGGCACGGCTTTAGAGAGCATCCAACAGCTGCAATCTCTCGTTCAGGATGTAGTCGAGCGAAATCAACAAATTGCGGTATCGATAGAAGAACAGGTTTACGTAACGGATGAGATTAACGAAAACATCCAGTCGCTTAACTTAAAGTACAGTGAATCGTATGATCTGATGACAGAAACGAATCAGATGAACTCTAAAGTGCAAAGTTGTACCAATGACCTATCTGAAATGATTAAGAAGTTTGCTTAAACACTAGAAAATAGAAATAAAGAGCCCGCTAACTTTTAGCGGGCTCTTTATTGGAATGTGGTGAAGTTCTGGGGCCGTATACGACTAGGGGTTCGAACCTCCGTCATTTTACAAACACTAAAACGACGAAAGCTCGCAATAAATGCGAGCTTTCTAAATAAGTGGCGGAGAGATAGGGATTTGAACCCCATCTCTTTGAAAACCTATATATATCAAGCTCTTGAATTTTCTAGCTTTCTACGTTCATCAACCAAATGTCACGTTGACGAATGTTAATCACAATCAGTATACGAAAACAATCGAACTTAGCAAGAGCATCAAGCATATAAGCCAAAATATTTTTCTAGTATCCTTACCCAGTCAACTAATCCTCTTAATCTTAGCTATTACTGATTACCCCTGTGCGGGGGTAAAATTAACTTTAACCCTCACAGGGGTTAAAGTGCTAATATCCCCTACAGGGGTTAATTTAGATTGGAGGCAGATATGCTCATAACAAGTCCTAAGCAACTGGGGATATACTTGCGTGATGTACGCAGGAATCAAAGGCGCAACCAAACCAAAGTCGGAGATATTGTTGGTCTAAAACAGACAACGGTGTCGAAACTTGAACGTGATCCTGCCTCGTCCAGTATCGAAAGTCTGATGCGCCTGCTATCATCACTAGATCTTGAGCTACATATTCAAGACAAAGCTGTAAGCCGTGAACAAGCAAAGCTTCGTGATCCTGATGATTGGTAAAATTTCATAGAACCACTAAAGCCGTTTAAAATAAAAATATAAAGGTTTATTTTAGCCAGAAAAAGATAAAAACGGCTTTAGATATTCCGACGATTCATTAATTACCATTGGAACTTAGGTTTGCATTATCATCTTTATATTACATTAATATTTTGAATATTTCTCTAACGCATCCTTGTATTTAATTTCACTTTCATCTTGAAAGTTCTTTTTTTCTTCAATCAGTTTTTTGAATTTCTTATAGATATTTTCATATATTATCTTATGAGCTTCGTTACCAATTCTTGACTCGTCAGGATTATCCATGTCGAAGTCTTCTTCAAACACTGTATCAACAAGAAACAGTAAATCCTCTTTACCAATTTTTTCTATACTTACCCAGTTTATACCGTCAACAGTATAGGTAGCCTGTGATCTCTCAATTTTTAATCGCTTCATAAGAATCTCCTCGCACTCTATATGGTTCTGCACCAGCTTCTAGACAATTAATAATGACATCATAGTTTGGTTGTGTTTTTCCATCTAAACTATGCAGAACTCTGTCAGTCGGATGACCATAAAATATGTTATACGTAACTTCTCCATCTATGACGTCTTTTCTTGTATATAAAAGGTAATCAGGGCTTATTGATGCTCCTACAGTATTATTATGCGTAACCAAAATTACAGGCATGTTCTTAGAAAGGTCTTTAATAATTTTATTGACTTTATTTAAGAGAAAAACATTATCAAAAGATGACTCTGGCTCATCGATCATTAGCATATCATAGTTGTATGCATCATTTATATTTTGAAGAAGCCTAAACTCTGAACGTTCTCCACCTGACACTTTGTAACCAAGAGAGTTTAAAACCTCATAATTAATATCACAAAAAAATGTATGTAGTTGTGATTTGTCAATAGTCTCAATCTCTTTGAGTTCCTGTAGAAATTCATATGCATTATCATATTTTTCATACGCATCAGAGAATCGACCTTTATTGCCATTGTTTCTGCGAAGTTCATTTGCCCCTTTATAAGGTTCTTTTCTTGCTACAACATTGTATCCGTATATTGATTCAATAGACTCTTGGCTTTCAGTTTTTATAAAACCAACAATGGATTCAAATTTGCTAATATTTTTTCTATCAAGAGCGGTTTTATACAAATCTACTTCTGAAATTGGTGCTGTGGCAGATTGAACATTCAATTGAGCTTGAGCATCTCTTATAATGCTATTTACATACAGTTTTTGAGCGTTAATTTTATATTCTCTATTGTGTTCCACAATCAAATCTTTGAGAAGATTAATCAAACTATCTCGATTTATATGTTGGTCAATTATGTTTTTATAGTTAACATTATCTAATATATTTCTAACAGATTTAATTAATTCCTCAATTGAACTCAAACTTGTAGGTTTGTATTGTTCTTCACTAAAAATAGCGGTTGATGAAAATGAGTCATGCCTATCTTGATTTTCTGCAAATTGTTTTAGCGACTCAAGATATTTCTCGATACTTTTTTCAGATTGAGTAATATTAATTTCTTTTACGTCATCAATAACTGACTTAAACTCTTTTAAATATTCAGTTATGTAATGTTTTTTTCCATCTCTCAATTTTGACTCAAACTTAGATTCATCATCACTATCACTTCTTTCAAGAAGCTCAAATTGTTTGATGTACTTAATTTTTTCATTTTCAGAATAATTAAATATTTCATTTAGAGTATGAGACTTTCCTGAGGAACGCTGTCCTAGTAAAACATTGAGTCCTGTTGATATTTCTAGCCCATTATCAAGCACTTGGAAGAATCGGTTTCCTTCCTTTTCAGTTAAAGCCAATTTATCACTATTTTTCAAGGCAGTTTTTAACGAAGAATGTGTTAATTCTCCGACATCGACATAAGTTTGTCTTACAGGTAAGTGCTCTAAGTCACGTTTAGCTCGCATATCACTAAAAAGAACTGGGGTTAAACCAGTTCCATTTAATGCATAGAGAAACTTTTTAACGCTCTGTACTTCGCCACAGGTAACTACATCCCCTAATTTATGCAACGTTGGTTTCTTTATAGATGGAGTTTTATCAATATGTGGAATGATGATGTATTTGGAAAGATCTTCAAATATTTCTATAAACCTATTGTAATCTATATCACTTTTAGCATCAGGAATGTCTTTAGTCACTAGTGAACATCGGGAACTGAAGTCTTCCACGTCTGAGTTATCAGCGATTACTAGTATATGGCCACCTTCCAGATCAACTTCAATACCAGGGAAAACCACAGTCTTTGATAACTCTTCTCTTATCAAGAGAAACTGCTCTTTATCAAACTTGTTATGATTAGTGATAGCAATACAATCTATATTACTTTCAGTCACATACCGCCTGAGAGTATCCAGTGAATAGTCAAAGTATGGGTCGCTAGGGGTCACAACTGTGTGCACATGCAGATCAATTTTTTTCATTTTGGCTCTTCCCTAATGCTAGTATCACAATCCACCAAAAAAGGATAAAGTGATGATTGCAATCGAGTCTACCAATCAACCGAATTCAAGCAATGAGAAACTACGGGTTGTTTGATCTAATGCAAATAAGCACTCTGTTGATTATGAGTATATGTTTAAACAACCTAAACGGTAGCAGTATATATCGGAGGAGTATGTACGAAGCACTCAGCAGAAACAGGCGAGGATGATGCTTTAGAAGCTCAGCATAAGAACGATTTTCTCAACTGCTGGGTTAAGATATTGAGGAAAACTGCTATAACCTAGTAATCATCACACCTGTGCTCAAACAGGAAATGGACGAGATCGTCGGTGACTACAAAATCGACCTCAATGGAGAGTTCTAGTAAACCTACCGTGCTCAATCAAACTCATTGCAAAGCATATGAGTATTCCTGCCAACGCGCTTCAAATCTCGAATCGCCGCAGACTCTGTTGCGATTCTCAAAGGTCTATCAGAAAGAATTGTATTGTTCAGAATATCGATATCGCAGCGATCAGTGTGTGTAAATTCGATCACCCCGTATGGAGTCTTGAATACACCCTTTCGACCAGTAGTCATTACTGTCAGACGATCAATAGGAATCTGAGAAATTACACCATATTCTGAAAGAGCAGATTCAAGCGAGATGTAATTGTATTCACCACGACGTAGACTTTTAGCCACATATTCAATGGTATAACCACCTCTGTAGCGACTTAAAGCAAACACATAAACGCCTCGGCAAGCTCGTTCTAGTACCCCAAACTTGATTAAACGCGGTAAACTTTGCTTAAAAGCTTCTTCACTGTCATCAAAAAATACTCTTCGCAAGTTGCGCTTGGTATATACATAAATGCGTTGCCTATCAAATTTATGCAGACGTTCTAACGCCGTTTGAATATCCATATTGTTTAGTGTGATAAGTAGACGATAGGAGTAACCATAGCATACTTTAGTGTCCACTTGATGAGTCATTGACAGCATCACAAATGGAGTCAGTTTCTTCTAAAAAGTACGTCAGCTGCTTCTCAAGTTCATGATTTACACGGTTAAGTTCTGCGATATTAGATTGATACTCATGTAGCTTACTCTCTAAGATTCGATAATTTACTGAAAGATCGGTATTTTCATCCTGGACAGTGCTTAACTTACGTTCAGAATTTTCCAGTGCTTCTGTCATTGACTGTAGCTTAATCGAACTTTCAGTTAATTTGAGACAAGTGCTCTCATAGCGTTCAGATAGTTCAGTCAGCTGAGATTCAAGCCTTTCCACATCGTTAAGTGCATATTCTCGTTGTACTGTTAGTGCTGAATGCGCTTTCTCGACTTTTGATAGACTGGCTTGGAGACCACAAATGGTATCTTGCTGGTTTTCTAACCTGTCATTTGCTTGATTGAGTGAACTCGTAAGTTGACTGATATTTTTTAGTAACTCAGATTTCTCGTGTTGTGATTCGACTAGCTCAGATTGCAGAGCTTCAATTTTCTCCTCTAGTTCATCATTTGCATCTGTAGCCCTTTGGAGAGTCTGTTCAATATCCAAAGCTTCTCCCTCAGACTGCTCTTTTTGTTTGATCGCGTGTTGGCTGATTGCCTCTGCTTCTCTAATGCGTGTGTAAGTAATTGACTCAAAATGGGTATGAATACAGTCATTCATAGCGATAACAATATCTCGAAGTGATGTGGAGATATCATGTTCCTTTCTTTCGAGAAGCTCTTGAATTTCCGCTGGTAGCTCATATGAGGTTCTTACTTGAGTAGTTGTTGATGGGGGATCATTTTGTGCTTCTGGAATCCTACCGTCAGCAATGAGCTTTTCCAGATCAGCCTGAATCGAAGAGCTTTTTCCTCGTTGTAAATACTCTCTAATTCGCCACCCGCTGGGCTTCTTTCCTCTGCTAATCAGCTCATTAGCGGCTTGGATGAGGTCTTCATCAGTGTAAGTTTTCGGCCTTGCCATGCTGTTCACCATTATTATTGTTTTTTTAATGAAAGTTAGTAAGTTAGTAAGTTAAGAACTTAACTAACTTACCTTTCAAACGTATCGCTTTCTGACTTTTGGTCGGTCTTATTGCGCTCAAGATTACTTTTGCGCAGTTCTACTGATTCCAACAGCAGCTTTGCTTTTACCTGAATGCTGGGTGGCAGGTTCAACATATCTTTCATGGCGTTATCCAAAAATGATTCAACCATCCGTGATTGACCTGATTCTTTAGCTTTCAAACCCAAGAAAACTGACTGGCAGAACTGGCTTAAAGGACGGATGATGTCATCTTTTAAGTTTTGAACTAATTTTTCTAAAGCGAGCTTTTCAGCACGCAATTGAACGATTTCTTTTTTCTCAGCAGAAATATCTCGACTATTTTGCCTTTTTAGTTCATTGATCATTTCGTTTTCGCCTGTAGAAATAGCAACTTGCGTTTTAATGTCGTCTAGTTCACTTCTTCCAGCTTCAATATCACTCGCGAGTTCCTTGCGTTGTATTGCTTGTCTTTTGAGCAAGTAGTTATTTAAGTTGTTTTTCCTCTGGCTTTTCGGAAGTTTTGCTTGCTGATTCATTTCTTTACGCTGCTTTGTTCTCCTTTCTGTTTCAGTAGAAAACTCAACTAACAACCCCTTTGAACGACACAAATGTTTATTCGCAAAATCCTGAACCATTCGTTGAAAGTAATGCCCAAAGTCTTGCGTCTCCTCACGTGTCAACTTTGAATCATTCGGAAAGAAATCCTTTACCCCTGTAACTTTTTCTATGTATTCGCTCACAACTTGTATTTGGCGTTTGTGAAGATCAAATTTGTTGGTTTTCTGATTCAACGCAGATAAAAAATAATGCGTGTGGCACCCTGTGTTTTGGTTTTTATCCCGTTCATCGTCATGGCAAATAATTGTTTTAACTTCATAGTCTGGGAAATAATGCCCAAGAAATAGTCGAGTGAACTCGATATAATCCGAAGCATTCACCAGATCACTACCAACCTCCCATCGGTGAGGGATCTTAAAAATCCCTTCTTGGATGAATATGTTATTGGTCGGCGCTCTGTGTTGTAGTTGATTGTGAGCGTTCAGATAAGTCTCTAGCATCTTGAGACGCTGTTTCTTGCGCTGCATTGTCAAAAGAGAAAACTTCTGAATAGAGGAGTACGAAACATGACCATCAGTTTCTAAAATACTCTGCAAAAACTTAGCAGCATCCGTGTTACCACTTTTGATTTCACTATCTATTGCGTTTTTCATTTTTCGGCGATACTGGCGCTGCTGTGTTTGAAGCTTTAATTGGTTGTGAATACGTGGCTGTGGAACAATCTTATACAAGAGTTCAAGCCGCTCAGCTTCAGTCCAAGATTCTATTGGAGAAATATGGTTGTTTATCCACATGAAATTGTGTTGACTTAGCTCCTCGTTCCACTCAAGTTTCTTGGATATTTTGGCATTAGTTGGAGGAGCAATCCGCAGTGAATGCGCAAGAGAGTGTTCGCATTTCACACGACTTTCTGTAGTTGAAGAGTAATTCATTCGTCGGTGGAATAGTCTGATTGTTCTCATTCTCGACCTCCCTGAGGTCGAGTTAGAGAGTCAAGAGAGCCTTCTCTTGCCCGCAGCTTCCGTGCATCTTTTGCGGAGCAAAAGTGTGACGGAAGCGTAGCGGGTTGCCATGTCGTCACATTTTCAAAATGTACGACTTTATGTTTGGTCTCAATGGTCACCGTGCTCATCTGTCGCTCTCCAGCATGCCTTCAAGAAGTTGAATGAGCTGTGGTTTGGACTGAAGTTTTTTCAACAACACTAACGAAGAGTGAGGAACAGCAGGTAAAGTCACTGTTGGCTTTATTTGCGGTAGGCCGAATATCTCCTGAAGGTGTTGCGCAGCCTCTCTTGCGTAGTTTGGTGAATCTTCACGAATCCATCGACCGTAGTGCTTGTCGATCATTGTTGTGCTTTTATGTCCCATTTGAACCGCGAGCCAGTCTTTGCTGATCCCCGCAGTTAGGCACTGGGAAGCAAATGTATGGCGTAGCTGACCAACACCTCTGTGAGCCACACCCGCTCGTTCTAGAAATTTGATGAAGAATCGCTCAGTGAATTCTTTAGCATCAGTAAAAGGTTGATTCGTTTTCGTATTTAGGAAAATGAAACTGACAGAGTCTTTCGTGAATGTTTTATTGTCACATTCAAGAATGTTGATTGTTTGTGGGTGGCGCTTTCCTGTAAGTTTCAGCTGCTCTTTCAATAGTTTTAAAGCAAGTGGATTTAAATCAACTTCACGTACAGAACCTTTAGTCTTCGGGCATTTATAAATGTTCAATACACAAGCGCGACGGACATAGAGCACTTCGCGTTCCCAGTTTATATCTTGCCAAGACAACGCTATCAGTTCACTGATACGAAGACCTGTCAGCAGATTCAGCATTACTGCATTCTGTCCCTGGGTGCAGACATCCTTGCACTCATGCATCCGTGCTAATTCCTTTTTTGTGAAAGGGTTTGGCTCAGGATCCACAGTTTTGAAGTTCTGTACGCCGTTCATTGGATTTCGTGCAATTACGCCATCACGTACCGCTTTCAAAGAAATGCGACGTAAGATTGTCAGATGTTCGTTGATGGTTTTGTTTCGAAAGCGCTCATGCCAACTTACCAGAAGCATATTAATCTGAGTGTGGCTAACGGCATTGATGGGGAATTCTCCCAATGCCTCGTTTATATTCTTTGCTCTGCTGAGGTCGGAGGCTAATGTCGAGGGAGCAGCACAATATTTTCTCTCTATGAGATATGCGTCGATGTAGTCTTTTACAGTTGGTGACTTTGTAGTTGTAATAGTTTTCATAATATTTTCCGTTTTTTATCGAATGCAAGTCATTCGTCAAAACGGAAGGTACGGCCAAAAACCACAGTCGTCAATGATGTAAGATATTGAAAATTAACAATAAAATATTTACTTTTGACATTGTTTATCTATACGTAGAAAGAATCGATATCGAATTTGAGATTATTTATCAAACCTATAGACATCGAGTTTATCGAGATTTTTTACCTAGAAAATTTTTTTAAAAAAATGATCTGATTGGTCAAAAAATAACCAGAATATTGGTTGGTAGGGGAAGGTTGTGGTGAGTAGCAATCTCTAAAATGCTAAGACGATTGGGTTTAGCTTAATGGACTGAAAGGCATGCTTGATGAACTTTAGTCACTTCCCGAAGAGTGAGCCAAAGTTTAGATATCATGGCGTATGGACTAGCTTTCCATTGCCCCAAATGAGTTTCAGATATGGTTCACAAAGTACGGTTCGTGTTTCACGAACTGAATATCTGAAAGGATTGTTGAAACCATAGTTAACGACTTGACATATGATACTTAAAGTAACGATGTCCAAGTCTAGACTGTTGTATGAGTTGTCTAGACTTGGAAAGGATATCTATGCCGTTTAATCTATTAGGTTTATTTGATTATCCAATCGCTTCAAAAGAAACTTGATGTCATTAGATACCCCTTCAAGTTCCAAATTTACGATTTCCTTAAGGTGGGTATTGAGCAATTTTAGCTGACCGCACCATAGCGCAAATAGAAACTCTAAAGAGGCTTCTCCTTGTGGGTTATCCCAATTTTGTAGGACAGAGACTATTATATCTGTCATTTGCCGACTGTAAATCTCATCGACGCCATAGTTAAGCTCAATAGGTCTAGCTGCTCGCAGCAAACAAGCTTGAATTACACCGTCGTTAAAGCGATCAAAACAGACTGGACTAATCAATGTTGAATGATATGTCGTAGCCAATCCATTGTCACTTTTACTCCTCAGGTCATGTAAGATAGCTTGGATAGTCCAATATACATCAGCTTGGCTAGATTCTTGTGTATCAAGTTCTAATCCAGCCCAAAAGGCAAAGGTTTCCCTCAATTTTAATGACTCACCGTTAGCTGATGTTAAAAATAAATCATTTGGAGAAACAGCGTCTAATATGTTCGTTCTTTCTGCCAACAAGTTAGGTAAGGGATCATGATGGTCTACATCTGATAACGGATCATCAGTATCACTAAAGGCGGAAAGATATTCTTTTTCTATGTCCCAAACGGATTTGTGGCTTTCGTTGAATCTAGGCAGGCTGCAACTTCGTAGTACGACTAGTTCAAATCCTCCCAAGCATAGATCTTTTTCAAGCTGCTCGAATGCCGCTTGGCTAGGCAATTTTGAGAACCCTACAAAGTAAGTGATTGTAGCGAGATTTGAAATTCCACGAAGCTTTCTTGCCGTAGCTAATAATTTCCTTCCTGATGTAATTGCACCAGCAACTACAAATATTGAACTACGATCTTTTAGCTCCTCCTCATTTATTTCAGAAAACTTAACCCAGTCAATACTATTATCATTAATTTGATTTTCAATCTCTTTGGCCAATGCCAGAGAACCATCATCATCTAATGAAATAACCGTTTTAACATCTCTAGAAAAGTGTTTATTAAGTTTCTTTTTTATTGATTTTTTGAAACTTTCCGCACTGGAAATAAGCAATTTATTTATATCAATATAAAAATGTTCCTTTTCCCAATCTTCATTAGGAGAAGTGTCAAATTTTAGTAAACCTTTAACTGCAAATTCCCTAAAGAAATTTTGACGCTTTAAATCAAAATCTACTTTTTTTATAACTAACAGTTCATGCTTAGGAGTCTCTGGGAGGAACTGTTCGCCTTCAATCCTAATAACTTTTGACCCTTGTTGACAGAACTTACAATGTTCTTGTGGGACCGAAATTATACCTTGATCAACAACATCCGAGATATTAAAAAGCCCTTTTTGTTCACTAGGAATATTTGAATAAAATAAAGTCAAGATATTTTCTTGTGAAAAAGCTGTATCTTTAAGCAAAGTATTGGTTAAACCACCACTTGTAGTTGCAGATATAATAACCAAACTATCAGGACTTGTTACAAAGCCGTATGGTTGCTCAAATACCGAATATGATTCAAAGCTTTCTATTATTGGTTGTTTATTTTTAAACTGCTTTGATAACTGTATAGCAATACTAACTAAGAAAGAAATTGATGAAGTGTCAACATATATTCTTGAAATGTTTTTGGATAAGTAAGGAAGTAAGCTAATTGCTAAAAAAGCGACTTCCACACCAGATGTAAATAAGTTTGATGCACGAATAAACTTGTCACAATGATCTCCTGATGGCTTTTCAAAGTGATAACTAGGAGAAGAGGTTATAAGACCTTTTCTACTCTTGAATATGTGATTGGCACCCGTCGTTAACATCTCTTTTTTAAACTGAACCTCTTCACTCTTACCTATTTCATGAATACTGCCATCTTCACCAATTGATAGGAAATCTAACTTTTCACTTATATTACCAATAAATGATTCAAATTCAGATACAAACAATGCGTTTTCAATGATTTTAGTTTTGAACTCTTCTGTCAAATCATAGCCAAGAACTACAACATCACTGGGTACTAAGTTCAACATTACATCTTCTTTTATCTCTTTAATCATTGATGATGCATCAATATCAAAGTGACAAAATAATACCAATGTTTGCTTTGATGAATTAGCTTTCTTATTGAACCTAAACGAAAAATAACGACTCATAGTGAATTACCTTCCAATTCCGTTTTGTCAACAAGTGGTATTAAGATAGTGATTGATACGCCTGCAGCGTTTGCTTTCTGAGTTATATTGTTATTGCATTTTTGTCTTGAATCCCAATCCATAAACTCGTAACTGTCATTTTCTTGCTCAATAAATGGTTGATTAACAAAGTCGCGATATAAGGATAACCTATTACTCCTCACTCTCATAAAACCATTTAAGAGGGTAAGATTTGCCATTACTGCTGGTAATCCATTACCTTTAACTAGATTGTTGGAAGAAGTACTTCTAAATTTGAAGCATTTTTTTAATATTTCGTACTCATTTGAAATAGTAAGTTGCTCAAAAGAACCATCTTTAGGGTTATCAGCAAGCCAACGACCGCTATATCCTAAACCAGCATCTATGATGCTAATCTCAATAAATCGATTTGTTGATCTAGAAGTTTTTCCTAACGCTGATAAGTAATCTTGCAATACTTCGTTATTACTAATTGAGTTTGCTACCGCATCGTCAGATAAGTTAATACCATATGTATAAATAACTCTAGTTGCGGGTTTTAACCATATATTTCTATTTTTACCTCGGCTACCATGTTCATGCGTATTGACGAATAATTCATAAAATAAACGTCCTAGCTCGTTAGCATCCTCTTTTCCTAGTAGTTCGCTACCTCCCGCGACAATGGACGATTTCCTTACCATAGAGCTAATTATATTTGTAATCTGCTCTAGGCTTTGCGGTGCAGCATGCTGTGTTGTGGAAGATAGATAAAAATTTCTATCAAATCCTTTACTACTATGATCAACAAAAGAATACCAACAAAGTCGTCCATGGTTTTGACCGTAAGAGTGAGTTGATTGTTGTTCTATTGCTGCTTTAGCTAAACTGTTAACTTTTTTCCTCACGTCCATTTTTTGATCGAAATTTAAAGAGACTTTTTTTGCCATCATTGCAGCAGTAAACTTATGTGGATATTTAACTATATGTTCCAGCTGTTCTTCGACTTCCAAAGAACTAGGTTTAACAATCAGTTCTCGTTTCTCATTATTGCTAGCCCACGTATTTACTGCCTGAATTGCCGCAGCGTATCCTCCAAATGCGAAACCCTTTGAAGAGATCGGTAGCTCTAACTCGGGATTACTTTGTCCTTCACATATTTTGGATATGACATCCTCTATTTTTTCTATATTAAGTGAAGCAGGCAGTGTGATCATACTTAATTTCCTTTATCTTCATGAGTCTGACTAATTGAAAATCAGCATTAACAACTCATCATGCTAACCATGCATTGAAAGGCATATTGTATAGTATTTAGTTGTTTTTTGGATATAGCATTTCTTAAAATAGACATGTTGGAACAACATAAACTACCTCTGCATATCAGATTCATATTGAAGTTAGTTTCAGCTTTACAGTTGCAAAAAAAAGTGCTGGAGGGCTGCGGTATCGGGCGTTAGACTCTTTTGCCTTTACCCAAAATCTCTTTAAAAGCGGCTCGTTACAGCCGCTTTTATCTAGGTTTAGAAACTTTGTTAGTTATAGTTAGTTGACTCAGTAGCTATGATTTTTAGAACTTCCGCTGCAATTCGTACAGCCTTTATGCCAGCAGGTATATCGAGTTTATCGGAATACTGAATCCATACCTCGCCGTCTTTCGCAATACGTATCATGGCAAATGTATCATTGAGATATGCTTTGTTGACGCCTAACTGTTCATGAATGTCTTCCATACTAAAGCTCCTTCCTAGCCTAGATTTATTGCAATAGAGTACGGTGTATTACGGCGGTCTATACTGAGTTGCATTTTGTTTTCAGCTAGAAACTGCATAAGAAATATAAGCTTATCTTCCCGCTCTATTTCTTGGGTATCAACCTCGTATCCCAGAGCTTCCTTCACTGAGTAGAAGGACTCAACACTTGAGTAAATTTGATCAATAAACAACGGATAATCGAAGATCGTTTTAGAAGAGTCACGCAGCAAAGCTGATCTGAGTCTATATACTGCCCTAATCTGTTCTATTGATATCCCGCAAGTTAACAGATTGAAAAAGTCATAGCTATTTGTAAACTCAGCATGTTCAATAGCTTCTAGAATCGCTTTAAGTTCAAAATTTGCGAGTTTACGCATACTTCACCTCCACTGCTGGAAATTTATTAACTGCTTCATGCAATTGGTGAATTTTCGCTTGTTTTCCGTATCGTCCGAAGGTGATGTTAGGATGAGCATGCCCAACGATTTCAGCCACTATGTGCTCTGGTATATCAGCAATCTTTAACTCATCGATAAAAGTATGTCGGAATGAGTATGCCGTTGGTCGCGCATTCGGCTTCATTCCAATTGCTGTTTGCAGCTTCCCTAAGTTAGTGCGATATCGAAATGACCAATCTTTGTTGTCTCCATGCGGCTTGTAATCAAAAAGCTGTTTTTGCTTTTGCTCTCGGCGTCCTTGCACATACTCAAGAAACCCTTCGTTTATCAATTGATTGTGCAAGGGGACAATACGCAAAGCATTGGAAGTTTTTACCCGTTGATCCGCTTCTGAGTCTGAAATAGTAATGCATGGGACACCTTCAATTATTTGAATGTCACTGGTCGTTAACTGGCAAACTTCGGAAGGGCGGCAACCGTGGTATAGCTGTATCTTGGTTGTCCAATTAAATTGAACTTCTTTTTTACGATATTCGGAACTAGAAAATAACTTTTTAAGCTCTTTTAACTGCCAGCGGTCACGCTGTTGTGATGCTTTAGCTACACGACTTTTCGGCGCTTTAATCGCTTTGAAGACATTTTTCTCAATGAGTTCAATTCGTTCACAGTAATCAAAGAACTGCTTATTGGCTGCAATGTATTCTTTTACTGTCTTTGCACTTAGTCCTTTTTCAATTAAGTGATCTCTGTAAGTGTTGGCAGCTTTCGCAGATAAGCAGATCTCCTGTTTGGCTAGATAGCTCAAGAAGTTAGTACACCGTTGATTTAATTGAGTTAGAGTCAAAGGCGTTACTTGTTCCAGACGTTTACTACGAATAAAGTTATTTAACTCTGTGGTAAGTTCTTGTGCTCCAATCAAACGACTGTTTACGCTTTCTTCAGGAGCAGGAGCAGGAGCAGGAGCAGGAGCAGGAGCAGGAGCAGGAGCAGGCATGGCTCGGGTCTCTATACTCATTGACGTACATTTTGACTGTGGGTTGTCTACATGCGGAAGATTAGAGCAGAACTGTTGGCGAATCTCCCCCACCTTTGTAGATAAGCTAATCTTAAAATCTGTATAAGGGATGTTTTCTGCTAAAGCTTGTTCATGTAGCGTGTGGATCGCACTAGCAAGCTGAGCATTTCGTTTGGTAGCTAATCGACGATATTTAGTGAAAAGAGAGAGACGAATCTCTCTCGGATAACCCAGAGAAGTTTGCAGAATAGCTGGAGTGGAAATACGTGTATAAAACACGTTATTGCTCAATTTAATCAAATACATATGTATCACCTACTTGTATTAGGTGACATTTGATCGTCTTAAAACGAGAAAAGCCCTTGATAAATCAAGGGCTTGAATGTGGCGGAGAGATAGGGATTTGAACCCTAGATACGCTATTAACGTATGCCGGTTTTCAAGACCGGTGCTTTCAACCACTCAGCCATCTCTCCGTTGCGGAACGTATAATAGGGAGCATAGTCCGACTTGTAAAGTGCTGAATTATAATAGAAGTACTGTTTGCTCGTTTTATAGTCGCTGATGTAATGTTAAACAGTTTGAAAATGGGGTAAAAAAGAGACAAATAGTAGCAATTTATAGAGTTTTTACTTTATATTGGCGCAAGTCAATAAAATGGTGTTTTATTGTTATCTTTATGATATTTAAGAAATAACTTGCTTTTAGGGTACAGGTGTTCGCCCGAAAGTATTTGCAAGACTTTGTGAACTAATTCAAAATTAACTGGTATAGCCAGTTGTGCTTAAATTTTTTAAGGGTGTTTATGAAGGTCACAAATCTATTTAAAGACAAAGTTGATGCGATTTCTGCTCATCAATCCGAGTTTATGAATTGGATGTCTCCAACGCTACGCGATTATTGGAGTGACTTTTTGGGAAAAGCTCAGAATAGCTTTCTTTTCTCAAAAGTTCGTGATCACCAACAGCCAGCTGTTAACGAAGAGGTTGCGCCTCAACCTGCACCAATCGTAATGGCATCTGAGGCTCAAAAGCTGTATGACGAGTTAAGTGAAAAAATTGGTGAGGTGATTCACACTGGTGACTGGGTGCATGTATCTCAAGAACGTATCAATCAATTTGGTGCGGTAACGGAAGACATGCAGTGGATTCACACAGATCCAGAACGCGCGTCAGTTGAATCTCCATTTAAGACAACCATCGCCCATGGTTTTTTAACATTAGCATTGTTGCCTAAATTGACTGACTCAGTGGACCCTGATAAGCCAATGTTCCCAACAGCCAAAATGGTCGTTAACTTAGGCTTAAACCAAGTTCGTTTCCCTTACCCTGTTAAAGCAGGAAACAATGTTCGTGCTGTCAGCACGTTAACAAAAGTAACGCCGATCAAAAAAGGTTTGGAGATCGAGCGTGAAATTAAAGTGGAAATCGAAGGTATTCGTCGACCTGGTGCTGTTGTCGTTTCTGTTATTCAACTGCATTTCTAATTCCAGAGCCAGATAGAAAACACATAAAAAGAGAGCATTAATATGCTCTCTTTTTGGTTTTATTGATTAAAGCTTTTTACTGGAGTGTAACCGTAATCAGCAATCGCTTTTTGTCCTTGTTCTGAGCGAAGGAAGGTGACGAACCCTTTACCTGGTTCGCTAATCTTATTGACTTTGTAGAGTACTAGGAATGGCCGCGCCAATTTATACTTGTGATTGCTAATGTTTGCCGAAGTTGGGTCAATACCATCTAATTGAATCGCTTTTATTGAGCGATCTACTGATCCCACAGAAATAAAACCAATTGCACGAGTATTATGGTTCACGATGGTTTTTACCATGCTGTTGCTATTTACAACCAAGTTGTTCGGGCTGATATCTGAGACGAGGCGATCATTTACGATTTTGGTTAGTCCTAGCAGACTTTCAAAACTGTAGCGTGAGCCTGAAGACGCCTCTCTAGTGACAACAGCGATAGGTTGATCTGCACCACCAACCTCTTTCCAATTCTTGATTTTACCTTTGTAGATATCAAATAGTTGTTGTTGAGAAAGGTTTTTTACAGAGTTTGTACGGTTTACAACAACAGCTAGGCCATCATAAGCGATAGGATATACGTTGAGATCTTCACCTTTTTCGCTTTCTGTCAGATAGCGAGAGCTCATCCCAATCTCGGCTACACCTTTATTAACCATTGTAATACCCGCACTAGAACCAATACCTTGAACTGCAATGTAATCGTCCGGGTGTGTTTTGTTGTATTCCTCTGCAAGTACATCCATTACGCGAGCAACCGAGGTTGACCCAGAGATATTAATTTCTTTTGCAATGGCGGGGAGGGAGACTGCTATGGCCAATAACGTCGCCACAGTAAAACGTAACATATTAAACTCCATATACGGTATAAAGCAGCGTTTATGATATTGCGTTCAGGTTACACTTTTGTGAACTGTCGGGTCTAAACAAGGGAATTCTTTCTAACCAAGAGGTGATGTAGGTAGCGTTTCCAAGCAAAGTGAGATGATAATCTGAGTAAATGAGAATATAGCCACCCTTTGTTTGAGGTAGGCAGATAATCACCATCGATGGTGGTGTAAAGGTTATATACTAGGATCGACAGCTCTAACTATCATCCATCGGGAGAACGTTGATGTCAGTGTCCCAAATGGCGACAAGTCGTTTATACAAATCAGTTCAATCGCTCTGCTCTGCGCGTAATGCTAACCTGCCTGTCGAGCAGGGTAAGTGCCTATATGAGCCAGTGGAGAATGGTGTCGAACTTCATAGAGCGCATTTCCTTCTTGATTCACAGCACAGCGAATATACCTCTCCCGTCGCGAAGATCGTGTTTGATGAGGGCAATCAGCTTTGGTATTTCTACGTCCCAACGTACCGCAACGAATTATTAAGGTGGATACCTTATAAGCCACTTCCATACAGCCAAACGCTTGAAGACCTACTCACCGAATTGGAAAGCGATCCTCAAGCGTGTTTTTGGGAATAGGGAACGCTCCAATTCTAACAGCTGCCAATGTCGCCATAATTTATGCTTTGGATTTAACGACTTGGTTTCTAAAGTCTTTCGGTGTCATGTTGTAAACCGATTTAAATGCGGTACTGAAATGCGCAGCACTTTTAAATCCGGATTCAAACGCTATTTCTGTTATAGATTTTTCTGACATGCGCAGCTGGGTTGCGGCGAAGTTGATCCGCTTCACTTTTAATATCTGTGAAAATGAAAGATCCTCTGCGGCGAGGCGGCGTTTTAAGGTCGCAATAGACATGCTCATATGAGCCGCTAAGCCTTCCAGAGTGATATCTTTCTCGATATTGTTCTCAATATACTTGATGGCCTTTTGAGAGTCGCTTAGGCTGCTTGCATCATCTATGATTGATAGGATGTTTGGCTCTACCTCCACCATTAACGACAGCAGTGCCATTGCGATATGACCTTGTGTGTAGTCTGGAGCATTGCGACTCGCTAAGTTGACCAATGTGTCTTTTAGTTGTGCTACTTCGCTGCTGGTTTGCGCTGAAAAAGGATAGAAGCGCCTTTCTTCCGTCTTGGAGCGTAGCATTGGGTGCGCTTTTTTAAAGTCACAGAATAGATTTGGGTTGAAGACTAGAGCCAGTGCTTTAAAGCCTTTTTCACTAGGGATGGCTTCTGCGCTGCTCAAATCAGCGGAGTTGTAGAGAGTAAAATCTCCTGCTTTAAGTTCAAACTGTTCACCATTTGGTTGATGAACTAATAGGGCACCTTCTTCAACAACATATAAGCCATTATGTGTTGCTGTGTAACGCTCACTTTTGCGCGCAGTGAAGTGATTAAAGCGAATGATCTCAATGTTCGGCATATTTGTTCTTATCATTTTTACATAACAAATAAAAAAGGCGCTCAATAGAGCGCCTTTTAACTTCATTCGGTATTATTCACTTACAGTCTGTTCTGCTTGTGCTGCTGGTTGTTCAGCAAATACCTGGGTTGGCTTTGCAACTAAACTGCGGTTCTCTTGGTTTACGTCCGCAAGGACAATTTCCAATGTATCACCAAGTTTGTATACGACCTCTTTATCGATAGAGATGGTACCGTTGTCGCCATTGCACTCAATTCTTTCTTTATTATCAAGAATTAGTGCACCAGGAATAAAGGCTGCTGCGCCATTTTCGAGAAGTCGGACACGTGCACCAGCACGATTAATATCGAAAATCTCACCTGTGAAACAAGTTTTCTTGTTCGGCTCATCAGCAAGCGTACGTGCATATAACCAATCTGAGACATTTCGCTCAGCAATTTTATGATGTTTACGGTGCAGAGCTAGTTCTTCACCGACTTGATCATCAGGTTTTTGCACTGGCTCTTTGCCTAGGATGACGGCCTTCAACATGCGATGGTTGATCATATCGCCGTACTTACGAATTGGTGATGTCCAAGTCGCATAGATATCCAGCCCCATAGCGTAATGAGGAAGAGGCTGATTACCTACTTCACTGTAGGCTTGGAACTTACGAATACGATTATCAAGGTAAGAGGTTTCTTGCGCAGCCAACCAGCGACGCAATGCAGCAAAGCCTTCTAGAGTGGTAATTGACTCCGCTGTGAATTCCAGTTCACCTTCTGGGTTGACAAGTTGAACCACTTCTTCAATCTTCTCAGTCTTAATGCCAGCGTGAGTATTGAAAACACCTGTTTCAAATTTATCGCGCAGTGTACGACCAGCACAGATGTTTGCGGTAATCATTGACTCTTCAACCAAGCGATTTGCACTGCGGCGCATATCTGCATGGATAGCAACCACATCGTTGTCTTCACTCAGCTCAAAACGGTAGTCAGGGCGGTCTGGGAAGACCACTGCGTTTTTCTCACGCCATTCTGCGCGAGCAAGAGAAAAGTCGTAAAGGTCACGAACGATCGTCGCGATCTCTTCAGATGGTTGCCATGCTTCTGAGCTGCCGTTTTCTAGCCAATCAGACACATGATCGTATGCTAGGCGTGCGTGTGACTTGATGTTTGCTGCAAAGAACTTGATATCGTCGCCAATTACGCCGTCTTTATTTACTGTTACGGTACAGCAAATAGCAGGGCGGATTTCGCCTTCAATCAGAGAGCATAGGTTGTCTGCTAGATCGCGAGGCAGCATTGGAATATTGCGGCCCGGAAGATAAATAGTATAGCCACGCTCACGTGCTACTTTATCCATTTCATCTTCTGGTGTGATGTAGGCGGTTGGATCTGCGATAGCGATAGTCAGTTCGAAATCGCCAGATTCGGTTTTCTTCGCGTACAGCGCATCGTCCATATCTTTGGTTGATTCACCGTCGATAGTCACGAAAGGAACGTGTGTCATGTCTACGCGTTCTAGATCGGCGTCGTCTTTTAGTTCCCAGTTCTCGATGCCTGCTGGCTCAGAGTTTGGTAGATCGTTTTGAGCAAGCGTTACCCACCAAGGTGCAATTTTGTCGTTCGCATCTGTGATTTTTTCAGAAATTTCTACGAAGAAAGAGTTATCGCCTTTTAGAGGGTGGCGAATAAGATGTGCGACAACCCAATCTCCCTCAGCGAACTCGTCAGGTTTTAGACCTTTCTTTAGTTTCGCTTTAAGAGAAAGCTTTTTAAGCTGCGGGTGATCAGGTGCTACGTTTAGCTTGCCTTTGAACATTTTGACTCGACCAATAAAGCGAGTCACGGCTTGTTCTAACAGCTCTTGTGGCTCAGCAACTTCGCGTTCATTTTCTGTGCGGATAATGGCGACTACTTTGTCACCGTGCATGCACTTTTTCATGTACGCAGGTGGGATGAAGAAGCTAGTCTTGCTGTCCACTTCCAAAAAGCCAAAGCCTTTATCTGTGGCTTTTATTGAGCCTTCTTTTTTCGGCAGGTTTTCTTGGATTTGCTGCTTAAGCTGAGCGAGTAGTGGGTTATCTTGAAACATCTTTTCTTAAATTACCTATGGAGTTGGGCACACTATAATCATTGCGAGCTATTATTACTACCTGTGGAGCGCAATTTCGCCGTGAATTTTGCTGATCGAATTGCAGGAAATCGGCTTAAATATTGATGAAAAACTCATCTGCGAGCTGCGCAAATCTACGGGGAATGGTGGGGCTGGTGGAAAAATATGCTAAAAATGCCATTATTGAGAATAAATTGTGATGTAATTCAATTTTTTCTGGCTTTTTTTATGCTTTTAAGGAATAATCCGCCTCCCTTAGTCGTCCCTAATGGCTTATCGCGGTTGTGTACTGTGCTGTGTTCCTGTCTGAATGGAATCAGTAACTGGATGAATCAGTATCGAATTGGAAGAGCATATGGGACTGTTTTTTTGTTTAATTAAGTAGGATCCCAATGCAAGATTCTGTTATTCAATTCAGCGATTTATCTCTGAATGATTCTATCCTTTCTGCTCTAGACGGAATGGGTTTCGTGTCACCAACTCCAATTCAGGCTGCGGCAATCCCACACCTGTTGGAAGGTGCTGACGCGCTGGGTAAAGCTCAAACAGGTACAGGTAAAACGGCAGCGTTCTCTCTGCCTCTTCTAAATAAGATCGATCTCAACCAACGTAAACCACAAGCTATCGTTCTTGCGCCAACGCGTGAGTTAGCGATTCAGGTTGCGGCTGAAATGAAAAACCTTGGTAAGAACATCAAGGGTCTTAAAGTTTTAGAGATTTACGGTGGTGCTTCTATCGTAGATCAGATGCGTGCTCTTAAGAGCGGTGCACAAGTTATTGTTGGTACTCCAGGTCGTGTACAAGACCTTATCAACCGTGAACGTCTACACCTAGATGAAGTAAACACGTTTGTACTAGACGAAGCTGACGAAATGCTAAACATGGGTTTCGTTGATGACGTTACTGCGATCATGGAACATGCACCAGAGTCCGCTCAACGCGTTCTATTCTCTGCAACAATGCCTCCGATGCTTAAGAAAATCGTTGAGCGTTTCCTACGTGAGCCTGTAATGGTTGACGTTGCTGGTAAGAACCACACTGTAGACAAAGTTCAACAGCAGTTCTGGGTAGTGAAGGGTGTAGAGAAAGATGAAGCGATGTCTCGTCTTCTTGAAACGGAAGAAACTGATGCATCAATCGTCTTCGTACGTACTCGTCAAGACACTGAGCGTCTAGCTGATTGGCTATCTGCACGTGGCTTTAAAGCGGCTGCTCTGCACGGTGACATTCCTCAGTCTCTACGTGAGCGTACTGTTGATCACATCAAACAAGGTGTTATCGACATCCTAGTTGCAACTGACGTTGTGGCACGTGGTCTTGATGTTCCACGTATTACGCACGTATTCAACTACGACATCCCATTCGATGTTGAGTCTTACATCCACCGTATCGGTCGTACTGGCCGTGCTGGACGTAAGGGTAAAGCTATCCTTCTAGTTCGCACTAACCAAATTCGTATGCTTCGCACTATCGAGCGTGTAACTAAGTCATCTATGGAAGAAATTCAACTTCCTCTACGTGACCAAGTTGCTGAAGCTCGTCTAGCTAAACTAGGCGCTGAGCTTGAAGCAGAGAAAGAGCACAAAGCTCTAGACAAATTTGCTGAGCTGGTAGAGAAACTACAAACTTCTCTAGACATCGACCCAGCAACGCTTGCTGCTATGCTTCTTAAGCGCCAGCAAGGTAAACGTCCTCTGTTCTACATTGGCGAAGATCCAATGGTTGAAGCGATTGAGCGTGATAAGCAACGCCGCAAAGAGCGCCGTGAAGGTGGTCGTGACGGCGGTCGTAACTTCAACAACCAAGATTGGGATACTTACCAGCTTCAAGTTGGTCGCGAGCAAGGTGTTCAAGTTAAAGACATCGTTGGTGCTCTAGCGAACGAACTAGGTCTAGGTAAAGGCTCTATCGGTGCGATCAAGCTAGCACAAGGCCACACATTCGTTCAGTTACCAAAAGCAATGACTTCTGAAGCTGCGGGCAAGCTAAGCAAACTACGCATCCGTCAACAAGATGTTGGTGCTGTAGTATGTGACTTCGATGACTTCCGAGAGTCTCGTGGTGGTCGCCGTGACGGTGGTCGTCGCGATGGCGGTCGTCGTGATGGCGGCGGTTACCGTGGCAACCGCGAAGGCGGCAACCGTGGTGGTGATCGTCGTGAAGGCGGTCGTCGCGAAGGTGGCTTCCGTGGTAACCGTGACGGCAACCGCGATGGTAACCGTGAAGGTGGCGAACGTCGCTTCGATCGTAACCGTGGTGGTGATCACCGTGGTAACCACCGTGGTGAGCGTGGTCACGGCCGTGGTCGTCGCACTCAAGAAGCATAATCACGAATCAGTGATTAGAGCAATTGATTAAATTGCCGTAAGAATTGAAAGCCGAGCGAAATGCTCGGCTTTTTTATGCGCGTCGAATACGGCTTTGTTTTTCATCGTGCTCATTTACCCAGGTTATTACTTCGTTTAAGGGTAGGGCTGGGCAGAACAAGTAGCCCTGAATGATGTCGCAGCCACGACTGCGTAAAAAATGCAGTGTATCCATGTCTTGAACGCCTTCTGCGACGACTGAATACCCTAGACCATGCGCTAACGCTATTGTGTTCTCAACGATAGAGCGGGTGCCCTCTGTCCGGCTTGCGGTACAAAGAAATGATCGGTCGATTTTAATTTGATCAACTGGGAGATCTCTCAAAAGCGACAGAGATGAATACCCGGTGCCAAAGTCGTCCAAGCTGATCTTAATACCCAATCCTTTGATTTGGTGAATTAGGGGGTTGAGCTCAACAACTCTATCAATCGCCATCGTTTCAGTAATCTCTAAGCTTATAAGGTCAGCAAATTGAGGGTTTACTTTGAGCAGTGTTTCCAAGCGGTTGAACAATAAATTAGACGAGAGATCTTTTGCAGATAAGTTAACGTGGACAGGAAGCTTGATGTCTTTTTCTATAAAGGTCTGGAGATCTTTTTCAACTTGGTTTAGGACCCACATGGTGATGTTGTGCACTTGATTACTTCGCTCCGCGATGGGGATGAAGTCGTTAGGCGAAATCGTTTTACCATTTTCATCATGCCAACGGATCACGGCTTCAAAGCCGACAGCTAAGTTAGTATGTGCGTCAATCAACGGTTGGTAGTATAGCTGGAACTCCTCTTTTTCCAGCGCACATTGAATACGAGAAGAGATTTCGAGCTGGTATTTGGCCCCGACGTTCATGTCCTCATTATAAAATGCAAAGAGATTGCCATTTCGTTTGGCGTGATACATGGCAATGTCCGCGTGCTTTATCAATAGATCATTGGACAGAGCGTCATAAGGGTAGGTACTGACACCGAAAACAACGCGGGAAGAGACTTGAAACTCATCTAAATGGAAGCGATTAGACAGTGCCGAATCTAACTCTTCGATGAGACTTTTGCCTGTTTCCTCGCATGCTGACGAGGTGAGGATGACAAATTCATCGCCACCAACGCGGAAAATTTTGTCACTGCCTTTAAGTTTCTCTTGGAGACGTTGCCCAATTTGAATCAGCAGTTGGTCTCCACAAAAGTGTCCCATAGCATCGTTGACTTGTTTAAAGTTAACGACATCGAAAAGGATCACTGAGAAAGGGTCTCCAGACTGTATTCTATCTTCGATTAACTCAAAGCAGTATTTACGGTTAGGGAGTCCAGTAAGTGCGTCGTGAACGGCATTACGCTTCTCTTTTTCAGCAACGGTATGAAGTTCCAGTATGGAGTCGTTGCTCCATTTGATAACCAGCACCACAAAAATGCTGCCACCGAATAAAATGAGAGAAACTCCGGTTTCCAAGAGGGAAGCGATAGGTTTTTGCATTATAGCGTGTAAAAAAGCGGCATACGCAAAAATGAAACAGCTGATTAACAACAATAGGAAAGTCCACCCGGGTACATCAGTTCTCGAGCAGATGTTTTTTGTCATCTGCCATCCCCAGCAGAGCAAAATCAAACCTAAGATCACTAATAGAAATGCAATAGTGGGCACATTATTACCCCGATTTATTGATTGGTTTATTATTTTTGTTCACCCAATAAACAACGTAGCTCATATCTCTGAATTTGTACAAATTGACCTATTCATAAATTATGTTTAACAAGTCATATTTTTTAGTCTTCAAATAAAATCAAAACTTGCTACAGATCAACAAAATTTGTTCAATCAAATCGCTTTTACTAAAAGATTGTTGAAAGATTAAAAAATTATTGAATAATAGAGGGGCAAACAAGAAGTACGCAGCGCACAAGCGCTATTACAACCTCTGCTCTACAACAGGATAACTATTTCATGTCTAATTCGTTTGTACTGGTGATCAACTCTGGTAGCTCTTCATTAAAATTTGCTGTTATTGATTCTGAAACCGGTGAAGCTTTGGTATCAGGTATTGGTGAGTGTTTTGGCCTACCTGAAGCTGAAATCAGTTGGAAATATCAGGGAGAAAAAACCGTTGAAGCAATTCCTGCTGGCGGTAACCATCATCAGTACGCTGTTGAGCGAGTGGTAAAACTACTCGAGACTTTGGGTTTGAGCTCAAAATTTGTAGCTGTAGGTCACCGCATTGTTGCTGGTGGCGAAACCTTTAAAGGCACAGTAAAAGTCGATGAAAAAGTTATTCAAGAAGTTGAGCGTCTTGCTGAGCTAGCGCCACTTCATAACAAAGCGAATGCAGAAGGCATGCGAGCAGCAATGGCAGCATTCCCTTCACTGCCTCAATTCGCTGTGTTTGATACTGCTTTCCACCAAACAATGCCTGCAAAAGCGTTTATGTACGCGCTTCCTTACGAGCTTTACGAAGAGCATAAAGTGCGTCGTTACGGTGCTCACGGCACAAGCCACTACTACGTAAGCCGTGAAGCAGCGAAAATGCTAGATAAACCGGTTGAAGAAAGCAGCTTTATCACCGTGCACTTAGGTAACGGTGCATCAGTGAGTGCGGTTAAAAATGGCGAATGTGTTGATACAAGTATGGGTTTGACGCCGCTAGCTGGCCTAATGATGGGCACTCGTTGTGGTGACCTCGACCCAAGTGTTATCGAGTTCCTTTTCCGTAAAGGTTGGGAAAAAGACGAAGTGTTCGAGATGATGAACAAGAAGTCAGGCTTCTTAGGTGTATCCGGTGTAACAAGTGACGCACGTGGTGTACTAGAAGCCATGGAAGCGGGTAACTCACGTGCGAAGTTGGCATTTGAAATCTTCACTTACCGTGTTGCGAAATACATTACTTCTTACCTAGCTGCTCTGGATTCATTAGACGGCATCATCTTCACTGGTGGTATTGGTGAAAACTCACTACCAATTCGTCGTGAAATCTTGAAAAACCTAAAACTGCTAGGTTTTGTTGAAGATGAGAAAGGCAACGAAGATGCAAGATTTGGCAACGCAGGTGTTATTGCAACATCTGAGTTGCTCGGTGCGAAAGCACTAGTTATTCCTACCAATGAAGAGTGGGTAATCGCTCAACAGTCGGTGGAACTGCTGTAAAACGGCAAAAATTTTTGGGAACTAAGTCAAAGCCCTTTCCTTTATGGAAAGGGCTTTTTTTGATCCAAATACATCCTTTCTCCATACAACTATCCGCATTAATACGGATCTCTAATAGCTGCCAATTGTCTTAATATTGATAAATATATAAACAATTTGGGCGGTGAAGAAATTTCAGTATACTGCGCTTAAGTCATACCAAAGAAAAATAGCCTTATGTCATGTAGGTGTCTCAGCTCGGAGACAGGAATTGCGTTTGAAGAACGATCAAACGAAATCGTATCTTTGCAGGCTATTGGGCATATAAATAATAAACCGTTGACTAGTTCGAAGATTAGTCAAATGAGAGAAAGTTATGTTTTTTAATAAGTCGCTTCAGCAAGAAAACCAACGATTAAAGCAGGATCTGCAACGCTTGCAGCAAATCCAACACAGTTTAGATGAAGAAATGCTTCGCTTAACGCTGGATAAGAAAGGCTGCATTACCTCTGTAAATACAAAACTTCACCAACAACTCTTTTTCGCTGATGCGGATATTTTAGCGAAACCGATTACCGAGTTGGTACCGTCAAATTCGCGCAATACAGAGCACTTTCATCGAATGAAGAGAGCCGTTCAAGACAAAGTATTTTGGAATGGCGCGATGCAAGTACTTAAAGGCAACGGCGAAGAAGCGTGGTTACGAACGGTTATCCAGCCTGTTTTAAACGAACATCAAGAAGTCGAAAGCTTTTTTGTGTTTGCTTCTGAGCTTACGCGAACGATCAAAGCATCGCGTGAGCAAGAGGACATGCTGAATGCGTTGAGCCGTTCTATGGCGGTTATTGAGTTCACGTTAGATGGTAATGTATTAAAGGCCAATGATAATTTCCTTAGTACGATGGGTTATACACTGGATCAAATTAAAGGGAAACATCATCGTATGTTCTGCGATCAGGAAGAGGCTGGTTCTGAAGCTTATCGCGAGTTCTGGCAACGTTTGGCAAAAGGACAGTTTGCTTCAGACCGATTTAAGCGAGTTAACCGTTACGGTGAAGAGGTATGGTTAGAAGCCTCCTATAATCCTATCCATAACGATAGAGGAGAGCTCTACAAGGTCGTCAAGTTCGCGACCGACATCACCCAGCAGGTGATGCAAGAGCAGCAAATGGCTCAGGCTGCGCAATTGGCTAATGAAGTTTCTCAAGAGACCGGAACACAAACACTGCAAGGTCAGCAAGTGATAGGTTCGACGCTAGAAAAGGTGCAAACACTGTCTGACCAGATGCAGCAAGCGAATACGGCCATTGACGAGCTCAAAGCGCACTCATCACGCATTAGTGAACTGGTTAATAGCATCAGTGGTATTGCAGACCAAACTAACTTACTAGCGTTAAATGCGGCGATAGAAGCAGCTCGCGCGGGTGAGCATGGTAGAGGCTTTGCCGTGGTGGCTGACGAGGTCAGACAGCTTGCCACAAGAACCAATGCGACCACGGATGAAATTGTCTCAATGGTAACTGAAAACTTAGAGCGAACCGATAATGCTGTCCAACTGATCGCCAAGTGCCAAAAAGAAGCACTAGATACGCTAGAGCTTTCAGAAAAAGCGGGGAATGTGATGAACGAAATACAAGATGGCGCTAGCCGTGTCGTAGAGGCTGTGGAGCAATTTAACCGCTCATTGTAGTTGGTTCTTCATGCTATCAATGGCTTTTTTCAGTTCCGATATAATCAACTTGTTTACTACTGCTGCTCATCGCCAACAAAGCGCTTTTTTTGGTGATGAGAAAGCTAATTATTTTCCCCCTTAATATTTCGTATTTCTATCTTAACGTGTCGCTATTTTACAACACTGTTAATAAAAAGTAGCGTAATTTAATCTCCTGTTAACTTGGTTGCGAATCACAGTTGGGGGAGACCTACTTGGACTTACTAAATTTCACCATAGATAACTTAGCGCTGCTAGGTACGCTTACCATGGAGCACATCTCTTTGGTCGCTCTGGCTGTTGGGCTTGCCATCCTAACTGGCGTACCTATCGGCATTCTTATCACACAAAATGAGCGCGTTGCGAAAGTGGTGCTTTACGTAGCGTCCATCATTATCACCATTCCTTCAATCGCACTGTTTGGTTTGATGATTCCTCTCTTATCGACCATTGGTCATGGGATTGGCTACGTGCCCGCCGTGATTACCGTACTGCTTTATTCTCAGCTGCCTATTATTCGCAACACTTATACCGCCATTCACAACGTAGAACCGTCACTCCGAGAGGCAGCTCGCGGCATCGGGATGACGCCTTTTCAGCGTTTGAAAATGGTGGAAATTCCATTGGCGATTCCGGTGATTATGGCGGGTGTGAGAACGGCAGTAGTAATGAATATTGGCGTTATGGCGATTGCCGCGTATATCGGAGCAGGAGGGCTAGGCGTGTTTATCAGCCGCGGCATCTCGCAAAGTGATCCTCGACAACTGATCGTTGGTGCCATCGCCGTCAGCCTTCTGGCTATCATCGCGGATTATGGATTGATTCGACTACAAAAAAGATTAACGCCACCGGGCCTGACTGCAGCTCGATAAAGGACAAATAATAGGGACATTAAAATGATCAAAATTGACAAGCTAACCAAAATTTTTGAAACGCCTAATGGCCCGGTGACTGCCGCAGATCACATTGAGATGGAAGTTCCCAGTGGTGAAATATGTGTGTTACTTGGCCCGTCCGGTTGTGGCAAAACCACCACGCTGAAAATGGTCAACCGAATTATTCCCGCGACATCGGGCAAGATCTATCTTGGTGGTGAAGATACTTCTGGGATGGATACGGTCACTCTGCGCCGCAACATTGGCTATGTTATTCAGCAAATTGGCTTATTTCCCAACATGACGATCGGCGAAAACATCGCGGTGGTTCCCAAGTTATTAGGGTGGGATAAGGCAAGGTACATGACGCGTGCAAAAGAGCTATTGGAGATGGTGGCTCTTGATCCTAGTGTCTTCCTTAATCGTTATCCAAATGAGTTGTCTGGCGGACAGCAGCAACGAATTGGAGTTGCTCGAGCGCTAGCTGCGGATCCTCCCGTCATGCTGATGGACGAACCATTTGGCGCGATTGACCCGATCAACCGTGAAGTAATTCAGGATGAGTTCCTTAAAATGCAGCAAGAGCTCAACAAGACCATCATGTTTGTCAGTCATGACATTGATGAAGCGGTCAAAATGGCCGATAGAATTGCGATTTTCCGTGATGGTCACCTGGTTCAGTACGATACGCCTGACGATTTGCTCGCACACCCGAAAGATGATTTCGTGAAAAACTTTGTCGGAGATGATCGCGCACTTAAACGTCTTCGCTTAGTGACGGCTGAGTCCGTCATGCAGACCACTTTTGCGTACGTGAAACCTAACGATACGCTTGCCGACGCTCTAACCAAAATTGACGCGTATGGGTATCGCGACGCCGTGATATTAGTGAATGACCAACACCAACCTATCGGTTATGTGCCCAAAGCTACCGCAATCAATATGAAGGGGTACTGCGGCGAACATTATGTCGGCCTGAAAACAATCGCCCGAACCACGGATGATCTGCGTAAAGTCGCGTCGAAGATGTTCACGCACGACATTGTTTGGATGCCGTGTGTTGACGAGAACGGCTGCTTAGTGGGCGAAGTCACACAGCGCGGCATTACCCATTATCTAGGCGCAACTTATCAGCGCGATACCTCTCCTAGTCAGCCGCAGCCATTGCATCAGGCTAAGGAGGCATCGTGACCAATCAGCTAAAACAAACCTACTATTTCATTTTATTGGCGTGTGTCTTTGCGTTGGGTATTTATTTACAAGGCGTGGGCACGATCGATGATTTTCTTTACTACCAAGAAGACATTGTTTATTTGACGGTTCAGCACATTGAACTGGTGCTGCTATCTGGTGGATTGGCGATCCTAATCGCGATTCCCGTCGGCGTATTGCTCAGCCGTCCTCGTTTTCAGAAAGTCGCAGAATCGGCGATGCAGGTTTTGAATGTGGGGACCACGATTCCTACTTTAGCCATTCTCGCGCTGGCAATAAGCTTTCTTGGCATTGGCACCGTGCCTGCGGTATTTGGACTGACGATTGCCTCGTTGTTGCCGATTGTCAGAAACACCTACATTGGACTGAAAGAAGTGCCCGCTCATTTAAAAGAAGCGGCGTCAGGCATTGGTATGACCGAGTTACAAATGTTGTTTCAGGTTGAAATTCCTAATGCGCTGTTCGTCATTTTTGCCGGTATCCGCACGGCGTTAGCTGTCAACGTGGGTACCGTTCCACTGGCCTTCTTAATTGGTGGCGGTGGGTTAGGGGAGCTCATTTTTACCGGTATTGATCTGGATGAACCCATCATGATGCTGGCAGGCGCTATTCCTACAGCGATGCTGGCTATCGCTATCGACAGTGTGGTAGGAGCCGTTTCCTATGTCACTGTACCTAAAGGCTGTAACCCTATTAGAGCTAGACAATAACAATCCTAAAAATTGAACACAGACAGGAGTCAAACATGTTGAAGCAAATTACTCGCCGCTTGCTGGCCGTTGGTGTACTGCTTTCAAGTTTTCACGCATCTGCGGAAATCGTCGTAGGTGGTAAAAACTTTACAGAACAACAGCTTTTAACGGAGATCACGTCTCAATATTTAACCAAAAAAGGCTACGACGTTGATAAACGTTCGGGCATGGGCAGTGCGGTTTTGCGTAAAGCGCAAGAAAACGGCCAGATTGATCTTTATTGGGAATACACGGGCACATCACTGATCATTTACAACAAAGTCAAAGATAAGCTCCCAGCAGAGCAAGTGTACCAACGCGTTAAGGAACTGGATGCCAAGAAAGGCCTAGTGTGGCTTAACCCTTCAAAAGCGAACAACACCTACGCGCTCGCTATGCGCAGTGACGATGCGAAACAACGTGGCATCTCAACCCTGTCCGACTTTGCCGAGCAAATGCGCCAAGAGCCGCCAATGACCATTGCTTTGAATGCAGAGTTTTATGCTCGAAAAGATGGCTTCCGACCTTTACAGAAAACCTACAAATTCAAAGCTTCACGAGATCAAGTGAAACGTATGGATACGGGGTTAACTTATGATGCGCTGAGAGGGAAAGAAGTCGATGCTGCGCTCGTATTTGCAACAGATGGTCGTATCAAAGCATTCGGTTTTACCGTTTTAACGGATGACAAACAGTTCTTCCCTGATTACGCGATCACTCCTGTCGTTCGTCAAGAAACGCTAGATGCGAACCCAGAGCTTGCCGAGCAAATGAACGCGCTTTCTGCGGCGATCGATGGCGATACGATGTCGACATTGAATCAACAAGTTGATGTGGAGCGACGTTCGATCTCAGAAGTCGCAAGCCAGTTCCTATCTGAGCATAACTTGGGGTAATACCATGACTATCCTGCAAGTCAGTGTGGCCCAAATCAACGCCCAGTTAGGCGATGTGAATGCCAATCTGAATACTCATCAGGATTACATAAAGCAAGCTGCGGCGTTGGGGTCGCAGCTATTGCTGTTTCCTGAACTCTCCTTGATCGGATACCAGCTCCAATCCTCAGTGCGTGAAGTTGCCATGAAGCGTGATGATGCTCGGCTTAAAGAGCTTGCGCAACTTGCGCCGCACATGTCCGTAATTGTCGGCTTTGTGGAACAGGCCGCGCCGGGAGAGTACTACAACGCGATGGCTTGGTTGCTCGGTGGTACGGTGGTTGCTGTGCATCGCAAAATCAATTTACCAACCTATGGTGGGCTTGAAGAGGGCAAGTGGTTTCATTCGGGAGATGCCACCACCAGTGTTTGTCTTGATGATAATTGGCGAGGCTCGGTTTTAATTTGTGCCGATTTATGGAATCCACCTTTGGTTCATTGCGCATTACTCGATAAGCCTGAAATCTTGCTTGCGCCGATTAACTCGGCCAGCAGTATTGTCAGTAAAGATTTTTCCAATGAAGACAACTGGTTAGTTAACGTTAAATTCTATGCGGTGCTCTACGGAACCCCAGTTTTGATGGCCAATCGTTACGGGCCAGAGGGCGAAGCGTGGTTTTGGGGAGGAAGCTGTATTTTGTCTGCAACGGGTGAGCTCTTGGCGCAGGCAGAAGACAGTGAAACCTTGATAACTGCAACCTTGTCATTGGACGATATTGATAAAGCCAGATTCGAGCTGCCTACCATGCGAGACAGCAATACACCATTGATCACAACACTATTGTCGAAGGCAAAACGCTAAAACTGGAGCAGTAGATGATGCAATCTATTCATCGATTTATTCACGAATTAACCTTTGAACAGCTTCCTGCTGACGTTATTGAACAAGCGAAATATTGCGTCTTGGATTTGTTAGGTGTCGCCGCAGCTGGTAAAGCGACGCAGCTGCAAAACATGGTAGCCAAACTCGCGCAGAAGCAGTTTGCCGGTGATACGCCGATGCTGTTTTCTGATCACACGGCCAGTGGTTGTGGGGCAACTCTATATGGCGGCATGTTGATTGACAGTATGGACGCGCACGACGGCCAAGTCCTGACGAAAGGCCATGTTGGCGTCGCTGTTTTGCCGGGGCTGCTCGCCAGTATGCATGAGTCAGCAGTTACGGGAGAAGAGTTATTAACGTCCCTCGTCATTGGCTACGAAATAGCAACTCGCGCCGGAATCGCGCTGCATCAAACCGCTTGTGATTATCATACTTCTGGTGCTTGGAATGCGTTGGGCGTCGCTGCGGTGTCTGCAAGAAGAAAAGACTTAACGGATGCACAAACAGAGCATGCGCTCGGCATTGCTGAGTTTTATGGTCCACGCAGCCAAATGATGCGTTGTATTGAACATCCAACCATGCTCAAAGACGGCTCTGGCTGGGGAGCAATGGCGGGCTTTGCCAGTGCAGAGCTGGCAGAAGAAGGATTTACTGGCGCGCCAGCCGTGACTCTGCTGGACCAACAAACTCACGCTTTGTGGGCAGATTTAGGGCAGCGCTGGTATATTCTGGAGCAATACTTTAAACCGTATCCGGTTTGTCGTTGGGCTCAACCTGCGGTTGAAGCGGTGAGAGCACTGCAACAAGAAAATAAACTAAAACCTGATGAGATTGAACTTATCGAAGTTCACAGCTTTCACCAGGCGGTGTGCCTGCATACCAAGCGCCCTGAGACAACCGAGCAGGCTCAGTACAGTTTGCCATTTTCAGTCGCGAGTGCGGTCATGGATAATACGGTCACGGTAGAAGCCGTTACCAAAGGACTGAAAGATCCTGCTCGCTTGGCAATTACGGAGCGGATGAAGTTAATTGAAGAGCCTGCTTACAATGATAAGTTTCCAGCCGAACGCTGGGCGCATGTCGTGGTGACGTTGAAAAATGGCGACAAACTGACGTCGTCTCCCTGTATTGCGCGAGGTAATCCTGAAAATCCTCTCAGTCGAGACGAGATGCAAGGTAAGTTTCGCACTTTGGCAGAGAAAGAATTGTCCGCTTCGCGCGTGTCAGCGATAGAAGAGGGCTGTTTGCAACTTGATAAAGCCAGTAAAGAGCAGGTACTTGCTTGGCTATCACTGCTTTACCAAGGCACTTTGTCTGATAAGCCATCTGACACGTCGCCTAGCAAGTCACTATGAGATCGAACTTCTTTTCTCTTACTCAATCTTAAGCTAAACGTCGCTCTTCACGCGGCGTTTTTTCATAGCGTTTTTTGTAGCAGCGCGCAAAATACGATGTAGAACTGAACCCACAAGCGGTGCTGATTTGAGTGATGGACAGCATGGTTTGCAACAACAAATGTTGAGCGCGTTCTAAGCGCAATTGAAGGTAGTAATTGCCTGGTTTGTCTTGCAAGTATTGCAAAAATAACCTTTCCATCTGCCTGAGCGATAACCCGACTTGCTCGCCAATTTCATAGCACTTTAGCGGCTCTTCCATGTTGGCTTCCATGATCTCTACAGCGTCGAGCAGGCGCGGGTGGCGGATGTTGTGCTTACGGATTAACGACATCCGCTGTTTATCATGTGCTGGTCGAATCGCAGGGTGAATGCATTGCTCTGCCACTTGATTCGCCAAGTCACTCCCATGTTGGTTTGTAATTAAATGAAGCATCATATCCAAACCGGCTAGGCCGCCCGAACAAGTTGGTGTGCGTGGGTCGAATTCGTACAACTCACTGGTCACGTTAATGTTTGGAAACTCCTCTGCCAGGCTGTTGGCGGACTCCCAATGCACGGTACACGTTTTGTTTTTTAACAGGCCAGCTTTTGCTAACAACACGCTGCCTGTCGAAGTCGAGCCCACGGCGATGCCTTTACGAAGCGCTTGCTTTAACCACTGATTCACCGAGCCACTCGCAGCAGCAACGTGGGCACCAATACCTGCTACAACCAGCAGCAAGTCTAAATGGGCAATGTTGTTGACTGACTGCGTTGGCGAGAATGAAACGCCATTACTGGCCGACACTTCTTTATCTTCGAATCCATAAATATCCCACTGATACAAATCGCAACCAGCGAGGCGATTTGCCATTCGAAGAGGTTCGATAACCGCCGAAAAAGAGAGCATCGAAAAATCAGGAATAAGGAAAAAACCAATGCGATACGTGTGTGTCGTTTTCATTCTCTGTGGTCACCAAGTGGGCAGTTCGTCTATGTCGTATTTCTGGATAAGAATGTCGCAATTGTTAAATTATTGCTATCAAAATTCGAACATGATGTGACTTAAGACAAGGAGTTCTTTGTCGAGCATACACATTCATTTGGACGAGATAATTATGATTGAACAAAAAGCCCCAGTAATTAGTGATGGTCTACGCCTTGATGGCGCTTTCTTTACTGACGAGAACGTTAACAACCCAGACTTACCGATCGTTATTGTCTGCTCAGGCTTTACTGGGCAAAAAAATATTCACCCAGAGCGTTACGCGAGAGCCTTAACTGCGAAGGGTTTTACGGTATTCGGATTTGACTACCGTGGCTTTGGTGAATCTGAGGGCATTCGTGAGCGAGTTATTTTGGATGAACAAGTACGCGACATCGCCAACGCGGTTGCGGTTGTGAAAAAGCGCGCTAACGAGGAAGGGCGCAAAGTCGTACTGGCTGGCTGGGGCATGGCGGGTGGATTAATTCTTGATGCTTACCGAGTTTGCCAAGATGCGATTGATGGCCTTATCTCCATGAACGGCTTTTATGACGCGGTACGTGTTCAGGTTGCTCAACGTGGCGAGCACGGCTGGAAAGCGTTCCGTCAATTTATGTTAGAAGAGCGTACACGTCTTGCTCTTGGTGGAGAAAAGCAGGGGATTGATCCATTTGAAATCTACCCGCTTGATCCAGTAAGCCGAGAATATGTATTCACTGAACTGGTCAAAGCGCCGGGCTACGGCGTGACATCTGATCTGGATTTTGCGGATTCTCTCATCAATTTCAAACCGGAAGCTCTACTGGACGAGCGATTTGCAGACGCGCCAATCTTGATTGCGCACGGTGCAGAAAACGACCTTCACCCAGTGACCGAAGCAAAGTCGCTGTACGCGAAATACCCTGGGCCGAAATCTCTTTTCCTACTGCCTGAAGGTGGTCACACCGAGTGGATGTTGGACGACGATCCTAAGTTTATTCAGTTCTCTGGTGTGATCGCGAACTGGTTGAGTGAGAACTTCAGTTAAGTCTTCAAGAGGTGCTTGCGTTGATGGCACCTCTACCTTTCTGACAGGATGATTTTCGATGAGCATAATTCCATTTTGTGAAGCGGCTGACCCATTTGTAAATAAACCAACAATCGCGATTCCTGAAGGCGCGGTTGATTGTCACGCCCACGTTTTTTCTTCACGTTATCTGTACTGTGAAACGCGAACCTACACGCCACCTGATGCCAGCGTCGGCGCGTACCTGCATTTGCACCAGCAATTAGGCATCCGTCATGGCGTGCTGGTTCAGCCGAGTGTGTATGGCAATGACAACCAGTTGCATCTTGATACATTGCGGTATTTGCGCCAGCAAGGTTACGACTACAAAGGCGTCGCGGTCGTGGATGCGGATGTTTCCGAGCAAACGCTGGATGAGCTACAAGAAGCGGGATTTTGTGGTGTGCGGATGAATTTGCTGTTTAAAGGCGGTATTGAGTGGCGTGATGTTGAACGTTTAGCGGCTCGCCTTGCTGAGCGACACTGGCACCTTCAATGCTTAATTGATGTTTCGCAGTTTGATGACTTATATCACCGATTAAGGGCTTTACCCGTGCCCGTAGTGATTGATCATCTTGGACATATGCCAACAAACAAGCTGATTTCTCATCCTGGTTTTCAAACCTTATTGAAGCTTAAGGCCGAAGGGAAAGTGTGGACAAAATTGTCGGCACCGTATCGTTTGTCGCCTCAATCACCGCCTTATGACGATGTTTCTCCATTTGCTCAAGCTTTGTTAGAAGCGAATGAAGAGCAGTGTGTTTGGGGCTCGGATTGGCCTCATCCATGTTTTGCTGCTGAGATGCCAAATGATGGCCAGCTATTAGATACCTTGTGGCACTGGACGCAAGATACGACACTGTTTGGCAAGATTCTGGTCGATAACCCCAAGCGCCTCTACCACTTTTAACTCCGCATTCATGTTACGAACCTAAAAAGACAACCGTAAGGCACCGATTCAAATTATGCTTCCTGCACTTCCGCTACAGGTTTCCTCTGATCCTGTGGTTATCAAGTTCTTTAACACCCTTAAACAGCTTGGTTTCAAGGGGGATACTGATGCTCGCTATACCACTCGATTGAGTATGGCGACTGACAACAGCGTCTACCAGCAACTTCCGTTGTCGGTCGTCTTTCCTGCCAACCATCATGATGTGGTAATACTTGGCAAGGTCAGTGCTCGTGATGAATTTAAACACCTGACCTTTTCGCCCAGAGGAGGCGGAACGGGCACCAACGGACAATCATTGAACACGGGGATTGTGGTTGACCTGTCTCGCTACATGAATCGAGTGTTAGAGATTAACGAGCAGGAAGGCTGGGTGAGAGTGGAAACAGGGATAGTCAAAGACCAACTCAACGACATCGTTCGCCCTTATGGTTATTTCTTCTCGCCAGATCTATCGACCAGCAACCGCGCAACATTAGGTGGGATGATTAATACCAATGCATCAGGCCAAGGCTCTTTGCAATATGGTAAAACCTCGGATCATGTGTTGGCGCTCAAAGCCGTATTGGCGGATGGTTCGGTGCTCGATACCGAAGCAATTCAACAAAACAAATGGTTAAACAGTGATGTAGTATCGCGAGCGTTAAAAATTACAGAGGAAGTTTGTCGAGACAAGCGTCAACAGGTTCTGGATAAGTTTCCTCCTCTGAATCGATTTCTTACTGGTTATGACCTAAAAAATGCCATCAACGACAAGAGTGAAGAGTTTGATGTCACGAGAATATTATGTGGCTCTGAAGGTACGTTAGCTTTTATCACTGAAGCCAAGCTCAACCTTACGCGAATACCTACCACGCGACGGTTAGTGAACGTTAAATACGATAGTTTTGACTCTGCATTGCGAAATGCTCCCTTGATGGTCGAAGCAGAGGCGCTATCGGTAGAGACGGTTGATGCAAAGGTGCTTAATCTTGCAAGAGAAGACATTGTCTGGCACTCGGTAAAACACGCGATCTCAGATGTGCAGGGCAAAGAGATGCAAGGGATTAACTTTGTCGAGTTCGCAGGCAGTCACAGCGATGATATTGAGGATAAAGTTGAACGCTTACTTTCAATTCTCGATAAAGAAATAGCTCACCGACGCAGTGGTATCATAGGTTATCAAGTCTGTCGTGACCCCCAAGACATCCAAGCCATTTATGGTATGCGCAAGAAAGCGGTTGGGCTGCTTGGCGCGACCAAAGGTCAGGCAAAGCCGATTGCATTCGCGGAAGATACCTGTGTACCGCCTGAAAATTTGGCGGACTTTATCGCGGAATTTCGTACGTTGCTAGACAGCAATAACCTGCATTATGGCATGTTTGGGCATGTGGATGCTGGCGTCCTTCACGTGCGTCCGGCGCTCGATATGTGTGACCCTGAGCAAGAAGCGTTGATGCATCAACTATCCGATGATGTGGTCGCGCTGGTGGCAAAATACAATGGTTTAATGTGGGGAGAGCACGGTAAAGGATATCGCTCAGAATATGGACCTGCCTTCTTTGGTGATGAGCTCTTTACTGAATTAAGGCGCATTAAAGCGGCGTTTGACCCCGACAATAAAATGAACCCGGGCAAGATTTGCACGCCACTGAATAGCGACGCTGAAATGGTAAAAGTCACAGCGACCAAGCGTGGCTACTATGATCGTCAGATCCCCGTAGAAGTCCGAGAGTCGCTTAAGCCCGTGCTGTCTTGCAATGGCAATGGGCTGTGTTTTAATTACGATGCTGATAGCCCAATGTGTCCATCATTTAAAGTAACAGCCGATCGTCGCCACTCTCCGAAAGGGAGGGCTGGGATAATGCGTGAATGGCTGCGTCGCCTTAATGACAGTGGCTTCGATTTGCTCGCTAACGAACAACAGCTTCTCAATCAAACATTATCGGTTAAGCTTTTGACTCAGAAGCTGAGTAAGTTGATATCTCGCCCCACATCTGACGACCTATCGCATGAAGTTTATGAGGTGATGAATGGCTGTCTAGCGTGCAAAACGTGTGCGAGTCAGTGTCCTGTTAAAGTTGATGTGCCTGATTTTAGAGCACGTTTTTTACACGTCTATCACTCGCGTTATCGCAGACCTCTGCGCGACTATCTGGTGTCGAATATTGAGCAACTGCTGCCGATTATGGCAAAAGCCCCCAAGCTGGTTAATCGAATTGCATCTAGTAGGCCTGTTACGCAGGTATTAGAGACATCCATCGGTTTTGTTGATTCGCCAGTGCTATCGAACCCTACGTTGCAAAGTCGATGTCAGGCACTTGGCGTGAGCCCGTTCGACTTTGCGTATCTAGAATCGCTTTCCCCAGAAGTGAAGCAAAATTACGTCTTGATTGTTCAAGATCCATTTACCAGCTTTTATGAAGCCGAGTTGGTTGCGGACTTTATTCAGTTATTGCAGCGGTTAGGGAAACACCCTGTTGTTCTGCCTTTCAAACCCAATGGGAAAGCTCAACATGTAAAAGGTTTCCTTAAGGCATTTGCCAGAAATGCACAAAACACCTCGGATTTTCTCAAACAAGTTGCTGAGCTTGAAATTCCTATGATCGGTATCGATGCAGCCTTAGTGCTTTGTTATCGTGATGAATACCGTCAGGCTCTAAAAGAAAAGCGGGGCGAATTTACAGTTTATACGGCTCATGAATGGCTGGTGGATACACTCAATGAATGGCCAGTTGTACGCGCATCGGATGAAGAGCCTTGGTATTTGATGGCGCATTGCACAGAAAAGACCAAAATACCGCAGACTGAGAAATCTTGGCAGTCTATTTTTCATCACTTTGGCTTAAAACTGCATGTGATATCTGCGGGATGTTGCGGTATGGCAGGGACATTCGGCCATGAAGTGGATAAGAAAAGTACGTCTGAAGCTATTTATCAACTGAGTTGGAAACCGAATATAAAGAACCTGCCCACTGAGCGTGTGTTAGCCACGGGGTACTCCTGCCGCAGTCAAGTTAAGCGTTTTGAAGGGGAGGTCGTTCGACATCCGTTCCAAGTTTTAGCCAGTTTGTTTAGTGCATAAGATGCTTAGGCAATTTAGTATACGAAAACGCTTGCCTTAAGACTTTACCTGCCTTTAATGTATCCGACCGCAGAACTTCAATCTGCTTAACAACAACACAGGAGAGAATCGGGCTTTCACTTCCGCTCGACAGAAACTCCTTTCAAATTGATACAACAGCGCAGCAAACTTCCCTTGCTGCGATACTGTGTTCCATATTTTGTGAGTACTTATGTTTAACTCAGAACGCAAAGCGACGGTTATTCTGGTTGCGACAACGATGATCGCGGCACTTGGTTGGATCTTTTCTAAGGAAACAATACAGGGTTTACCACCTTTCGGCTTTATCGGGGCGCGATTTACTATTGCATCGCTCTGCCTGCTGCCGTTGTGCTATCGACCTTTGTTGAAAGCGAATTTGAGAGATGTGCTTTCTGCTGGTGGTGTCGGGCTACTGTTAGGTAGTGCCGTTATGACATGGATTTACGCCATCTCCATCAGCGACACGCTTGGGGAAGGCGCATTTATCATGAGTCTCTCCATGCTATTTGTGCCGATTGTTGCGTGGGTTATGTTTCGTCAACGACCACAACGAATTTTCTGGCTTTCTTTGCCTATCGCGGTATTAGGTCTCGCCTGTCTCTCTTTAGTTGGCGGTTGGAAGCAATCGGCCAGTCAATTTTGGTTTCTTGGGGCGGCACTGGTTCTTGCGCTTCATTTTAATGTGAACAGTAAATACTCTCAAAAATTACCTGTGTTGCTGCTTACTTGCGTGCAGCTTTTTTCTGCTGGTTGTTTAGGTTTGTTGGTTTCTTTCTTTATGGAGTCTTTTCCGGCAGAGGTTGACTCCTCCATTTGGTGGTGGTTCGCGTTGAGCACTTTGCTAGCGACGAGCTTGCGTTACGTAATGCAAACCATGGGGCAAAAATTTGTTCAGGCAGGTAATGCTGCCTTGATCATGATATTAGAGCCAGTTTGGACCGTCATTCTAAGCGTGCTTTGGTATGGCGAAGTGCTAACGGCAAATAAGCTAGTAGGCTGTGTGCTTATCTTATTTTCTCTTATTATTTATCGTACTGGCGGTCGATTTCGTTTGTCTATCCCTAGGTAGCTTCAAGAAATGTGGGTAGGGAACAATTTAGGAGTGAAGCATGGCCAATACTGAGCATCAGGAATCACTAGACTTTTTAGATATTTTAAGTGTCTGTTTATACCGTTTAGGAATTAGCGTATTTGCCTTTGGACTTATCGCGATGACGATATCGGGTTTGCACCTTATTGAAGGTTCGGCATTTTATGATCGAAATGTGTTGCTGCTCATCGCCATTGCAGGTGCATTAACTGCAGCCAATATCCATGTCTACAGTAAAACTGTACGTACTGTCATCAGCTGGTCAACTTGGGTGGGACTGCTCTTCATGGTGAGCGATCCAGACTTATCCAGCGTGTGGCTTTCTCTTGGTTTTGTCTTTGTCACTTTTTCCGGTGTGGCGCTGAAAGAGTCCTTTTGTTTTAAAGTTCCAGGCTTGAAAGCGGTGCCAGTGCTACTTGCCATCGCAACCTTCGCGTTTTGTTTCGAAATACTGTCGGTAGCGACTATTGCGACAGGGTTGTCTGGCTTAATTATGGGCTTCCTGTCTATATCAAAGTGGCGGATGCCACTTCATTTTGATATTGGTATCAAAGCAAACTACGAGGTTTAATAAACGTCTTACGCTAGAGATGTCATACGGTTACGCAAAGCTAGCGATACTTTTGACGTGGGTTCTCGATTAAGCTCTTCGCTGATCATCCAGCCAGCTTTTGCTAACAGCTCCAAGTCGATCCCCGTTTCGATCCCTAATCCTTGGCATAAATACAGTACATCCTCCGTCGCGACATTCCCCGAGGCCCCATGAGCGTATGGACATCCACCTAGCCCAGCTACACTACTGTCGATGGTATTGATGCCCATACTCAATGCTTGATGAATATTGGCGAGCGCTTGTCCCCATGTATCGTGGAAATGGACAGCAAGCTGGGGGAGAGGTGTAACCAACATGACGGTTTCTAGCATAGCTGCAATTCGATTTGGCGTGCCTGTGCCGATGGTATCGCCTAGGGATACCTCATAGCACCCTAAATCGATGAGCGATTTGGTCACGCTCGCCACCTGCCTAGGGGCTGTCGGGCCATCGTAAGGGCAGTCGGCAACGCAGGATAGATAGCCACGAACAGGGATGCCGTGTTTGGTGGCTAATCGCATTACAGGTTCGAAGCGAGTTAGGCTTTCTGCAATCGAGCAATTGATATTGTGTTGGCAGAATCCTTCTGAGGATGAAGTGAAAATTGCGACCTGATTGGCGTCAGCCTCCAACGCTTGTTCTAAGCCTTTTAGGTTTGGAGTCAGGGCAGAGTAGGTAACATGATTTCGCCGTGTTATTGCTTTCATGACCTCTGTTGAGTCCGCCATTTGTGGCACCCATTTGGGTGAGACAAAAGAGCCCACCTCAATATGCGTTAACCCAGTATCAGAGAGTAAGTTGATCAGCCGGATTTTAGTCTGGGTCGCAACAGGAGATTCATTTTGCAACCCATCTCTAGGACCTACTTCGACAATCTTTACTTTGGAAGGTAGCATTACTTGTCCTGTGACTTGGTGACCCAACTTGGGCTACGTTTTTCAAGAAACGCTTGCAGCCCATCTTGACCTTGGGGTGATACTCTAATGTCCGCAATGAGCTTGCTAGTATAGTGAATCAGTTGTTGATCGATGGGGTTTTGATGACATTGATGGCAGAGCGTTTTCGCTTTACGCATCGCATCTGGGCTATTAAGTAGCAACGTCTTGATTACGCTATCGACCGCATTTTCAAGCTGTTTGGCTTCTTTCACTTCGTGCACAATACCAAACCGTTCGGCATCTTCGGCTGAAATGACTTCACCACTTAAGATATAGCGTCTAGCTTGTCTATTCCCCATCGCGCGCATGACGTAAGGCGCAATGGTTGCTGGAACTAAACCAAGCCTAACTTCACTTAAGCAAAAGTTGGCACTTTGGCTTGCGATGGCGATATCACTACAACAAATCAACCCTAAAGCACCACCATAAGAGGAACCTTGAACAACTGCGATGGTGGGTTGAGGGAACGAATCTAATGTTTCCATGAGTCTTGCCAAGTTTTGGGCATCAACGAAGTTATCTTGCCTCGTGCTTTCGGCCATCGACTGCATCCAATTCAAATCGGCCCCGGATGAAAAATGCTTACCGTTACTTCTTAATACCAAGCACCGCACATCCGTTCGTAAAGCGAGATAATCTAGGCGGTGGATCAGCAAGTCGATCGTACAAGCGTCAAAAGCATTGTGTTTAGCTGTTCTGTTTAGGGTAATGGTCGCTACGCCATTATCATCGACATGCCAAAGAACATCATCTTGCCTTTGGGCGTTGGGAATAATGCTTGGTTGCATTTCCTGCATACTTACTTCCTTAATTCATCTTTGGATATTTACATTCTGAAGACGCCAAACTCGCTATCAGGAATGGGGGCGTTTAATGCTGCCATTAACGCTTGACTCAACACCTGACGCGTTTTTTTAGGGTCAATAATTCCGTCATCCCATAGCCGAGCACTCGCAAAATAGGGATGTCCTTGTGTTTCATACAAGTCTATGATCGATTCTCTAAAAATGTGCTCTTCTTGCTCTGACCACGCTTCCCCCTGACGTTCCTTCGCGTCTTTTCGAACTTGTGTTAAAACGCCTGCTGCTTGTTCTCCGCCCATCACAGAAATACGCGCGTTCGGCCACATCCACATCATGGTTGGATCATACGCTCGGCCGCACATGCCGTAATTACCAGCGCCGTACGATCCACCGATGATCACGGTAAACTTCGGCACGTCAGCACAAGCGACGGCCATCACTAACTTGGCGCCATGTTTTGCGATGCCTTCTTCTTCAACCTTTTTTCCGACCATAAAGCCGGTAATGTTTTGGAGAAAGAGAAGCGGTGTTTTCCGTTTGGCGCACAGCTCAATAAAGTGCGCGCCTTTTTGTGCCGATTCAGAAAACAAGATACCGTTGTTTGCCACAATACCAATCAAGTGTCCTTGAATACGAGCGAAGCCACACACTAGCGTTCTGCCATACAAGGCTTTGAATTCGTCGAAATCAGAATCATCGACGATGCGGGCAACAATTTCTCGAACGTCGAATGACAGTCGTAAGTTGGCATTCACTATTCCGTAGATTTCTTCTGCGTCGTAGCGGGGAGGAAGCACGGTGTTTTCTGGCTTAACAGGTCTTGTTCTATTGGCATTGGCAATGGCTTCTCTCGCAAGCATTAGGGCATGTTCATCATTTTCAGCGTAATAATCTGCGACACCAGATTTTCGACAATGCACGTCTGCACCGCCGAGCTCTTCACCCGTCACGACTTCGCCAGTGGCCGCTTTCACCAAAGGTGGCCCCGCCAAAAAAATGGTGCCTTGCTCTTTAACCATAATGGACACATCCGCCATGGCAGGAACGTACGCGCCCCCAGCAGTGCAAAGCCCCATCACAACAGCAACTTGGGGGATGCCTTTCGCCGACATTCTCGCTTGGTTAAAGAAAATGCGACCAAAGTGTTCTTTGTCGGGGAAGACGTCGGACTGATGAGGGAGATTTGCGCCACCGGAGTCCACCAAGTACACGCAGGGGAGTTGGCAACGTTGGGCAATCTCTTGCGCTCTAAGGTGTTTTTTTACCGTGAGTGGGTAGTAGGTTCCGCCTTTTACCGAAGCATCGTTGGCGATGACCATGCATTGAATCCCCTCTATGATACCAATGCCGGCGATAACGCCAGCGCAGGGGATCGCTTCGTCATACACTTGCCAGGCGGCAAACTGGCTGATTTCAAGAAAGTCAGTGTTGTCATCAAGCAAGCGCGCGATGCGTTCTCGTGCGGGGAGTTTTCCTTTTTGCCTCTGGTGCTGAATGGCTTTTTCACCGCCGCCCTGTTTGATGGTCTCGATGTGTTGATTAAGTTGAGTGACCAACGTTTCCATCGCAGCTTTATTGGAAAGAAATAACTCGTCAGTTGGCTTAGTTTTACTTTTGATAATGGCCATAATGACTTCCTTGTCGTATGTTCCGTTAGCGAGATTCTTCGAACAACTCTCGGCCTATTAACATGCGGCGAATCTCTGAGGTACCCGCGCCGATTTCATAAAGCTTTGCATCACGTAGCAAACGACCAGCAGGGTATTCATTGATGTAGCCATTCCCACCGAGCAGTTGTATTGCATCGAGTGCCATTTGTGTGGCGAGCTCTGCACTGTACAAAATCGCTCCTGCCGCATCTTTGCGTGTTGCGTTACCTCGATCACAAGCCGCTGCGACGGTATATACATACGCTTTTGCTGCACTCATTCGAGAGTACATATCGGCGATCTTGCCCTGAACTAACTGAAACTCGCCAATGGATTTTCCAAACTGCTCTCGTTCATGTACGTACGGGACCACAATGTCCATGCAAGCTTGCATTATCCCGAGTGGTCCGGCAGCGAGGACGACGCGCTCGTAATCCAGCCCACTCATTAACACCTCGACGCCTTTATTCAACTCGCCAAGAATATTCTCTTTTGGCACTACGCAATGGTTAAATACAAGTTCGCAAGTATTCGAGCCTCTCATGCCTAGCTTGTCCAGCTTTTGAGCATGAGTGAAACCTGCGAAGTTACGTTCAATAATGAATGCGGTAATGCCACGTGAACCTGCGCTGACATCCGTTTTAGCGTAAAGCACCACTACGTCAGCATCGGGCCCGTTTGTTATCCACATTTTGTTGCCATTCAGTACAAAATGGTCGCCCTTGTTCTCCGCTTTCAGTTGCATGCTTATCACGTCTGAACCGGCATTGGGCTCACTCATCGCTAGGGCGCCAACGTGCGTACCATCAATGAGTTTTGGAAGGTATTTTTCGCGTTGAGAAGGCGTGCCGTTACGAAAGATTTGGTTGACGCACAGGTTAGAATGAGCGCCGTAGCTTAAAGCGACAGACGCAGAGGCACGGCTGATTTCTTCCATGGCAACAACATGAGCGAGGTATCCCATGCCTGCACCACCAAGCTCTTCATCGACGGTCACACCAAGCAACCCCATTTCTCCCAACAAAGGCCATAAATGATTCGGGAACTGGTTATCGCGGTCTATCTCAGCGGCGATGGGCGCAATATGTTCCGTAGCAAAGGCATTAACGTGTTCTCGGAGCATATCGATGGTATCACCAAGTCCGAAATTGAGTGGGGTATAGGTGCTTTTCATAACGTCTCCCGGTATCAGAGGTAAGGTGGAAAAGCCGGTAGCGGTGTTGCTAATTGAGTATAGCGTTTATGTCTGCTTGCTTTTGAGTGTTTGAATACAACGCTCCTTAGCGGCATTCAACTCAGCCATAACGACGCTGATGTCGTTGAGTTGTTGTTGTAGGACGGCTTGTTTCTCTTCAATGATATTGAGCATTTTCAATAACTGTCCTTCGGTTTGTTGCATGTCGTAGAGCTCGAAAAGTTCACGAATTTCTGCCAGCGAAAAACCGAGCCGTTTCCCTCTTAAAATCAGTTTGAGGCGAATTCTATCCCTGCGTTGATAAACGCGCATATTGCCTTTTCGCTCTGGTTCAATCAGACCCACGTCTTCATAAAACCGGATACTGCGAGTAGTAATATCAAACTCCTTGGCGAGGTCACTGATCTTGTATTTTTCCATAACATACTTACCTCGAATAAAAATCCAGTTTCTGGAAATCGAACCTTAAATGGGAAGGCCGAACATCAACTTTGAAATATAAACGTCTGCTTGGTGTGTTTTTTCATCTCATTGTAAAGGCTAGTGCTATGCTTACGTAAACGTCAAGAAATCGCGGAATGAAAGTTTGTTAGTGAAAAAGGCGATAAAGGCTGGTGTGGCGCTTGGTGAGTAATTCTATGTAGGGTGTCATCAGTCTGCCAAGTGTTCACATATACCTTAAGGGAATGCGAATCATGGGAAAAGACATCTGGATTGTCAGCGCGAAAAGAACGCCAATTGGGCGCTTTCAAGGCAAGTTGCAAACTTACTCTGCTCCTCAATTAGGCGCACTGGCGATCAAGGCGGCAATGCACGAAGTGAATGTGACTTCGGTGGATGAAGTGTTCATGGGATGTGTGCTTCCAGCAGGGTGTGGACAAGCTCCTGCGAGGCAAGCATCTATGGGGGCAGATCTTCCTTTGGGTGTAGGGTGCACCACCATTAACAAAGTGTGTGGCTCTGGCATGAAGAGCGTCATGTTAGCGCACGATCTCATTAAAGCTGGAACGATTCGCTCTGCCATTGCTGGTGGTATGGAAAGTATGACCAATGCGCCGTATTTGCTGAGGGAGGCGAGAAAGGGAATGCGTATGGGGCACCAGTCTGCGTATGACCACATGTTTCTCGATGGGCTACAAGATGCTTACGAAGGGCACTTAATGGGTGTTTATGCTCAGCAAGTCGCTGACAGGCTTAAGTTCACCAGAGAGCAAATGGATGAATGGGCCGTGATGTCGGCAAAACGTGCGTTGGAAGCTCAAGAGCGAGGCTTGTTTGCCGATGAACTTTCGCCGGTTTCACTCAATACCAAGTCAGAACAAGCGGTGCTGAACTACGATGAGCACCCTCGCTCGATTGACCTTGGTAAAATTCCTCAACTCAAACCTGCATTCGATGAAAAAGGTACGGTGACCGCTGCTAATTCGAGTGCCATTTCAGATGGCGCAGCGGCTCTTGTGCTTATGGATGAAGACACTGCGCGTCATCAGGGGCTTAAACCACTTGCGATCATCAAGGCGCACTCTACACATGCCAGAAAACCTGCAGAATTTACTTTGGCACCCGTCTACGCAATTGAGCAACTGCTGTTCCAGCTAGATTGGTCAATTTATGAAGTGGACCTGTGGGAAATCAATGAAGCCTTTGCCGTCGTGACACAAATAGCGGTGGCGGAACTTGGACTAGATACGAGCAAAGTAAATATTAAAGGTGGAGCCTGTGCGCTTGGGCATCCGATAGGGGCTAGTGGCGCACGAATTCTGGTGACATTGATTCACAGTTTGCGTCAGCTACAAGCGTTAGGCACCAATGGTGATCTCGAAGCCAAAAAAGTGATGCGGGGTGTTGCGTCACTTTGTATCGGTGGTGGAGAAGCCACGGCGATAGGCATTGAAATACCGCTTTAATTGAAATCAGAAAGGAGTAAATGATGACTCGTTTGGTTCCCTTGTTTATTGGTGGCGAGTTTCGTGAATCTCAAACATCGGATTGGGTTGAGGTAACCAATCCCGCCACTAATGATGTCATTGCGTACGTTCCATGTTCCACAGAGCACGAGATGGAAGCCGCCATTGATAATGCGAAAGAGACATTCCAATCTTGGAAGGAAGTGGCAGTATCCGAGCGTGCCAGAGTCATGCTTCGCTATCAGCACTTGCTCAAAGAACATCATGATGAGCTTGCCACACTGCTTTCTCATGAGACGGGTAAGATTTTAGCGGATGCCAAAGGCGATGTGTGGCGTGGTATCGAGGTGGTTGAGCAGGCGGCAAACATTGCTAGCAACATGATGGGAGAAACCGTCGAAAACGTTGCCACGGATATTGATAGTTACTCAATGATTCAGCCCTTAGGTGTGTGTTGTGGGATCACGCCGTTTAACTTTCCTGCCATGATTCCGTTGTGGATGTTCCCAATCGCCATCGCTGCGGGCAATACGTTTGTGCTCAAACCCTCCGAACAAGTGCCATTGACCTCTATTCGTTTAGCCGAACTATTTGAGCAAGCCGGCGCGCCAAAAGGGGTGTTGCAGATCGTTCATGGCCGCAAAGAGCAAGTCGACTTTCTGCTGGCTCATCCTGATATTCGAGCGGTGTCATTTGTTGGCTCGGTTCCTGTTGCCCGTTATATCTACACTACGGGTACGAAACACTTTAAACGCGTTCAAGCTTTTGCTGGTGCTAAAAATCACATGGTGATCATGCCTGATGCGAACAAGGAACAAGTGGTGAATAACTTAGTGGGGTCCTCCGTTGGGGCGGCGGGGCAGCGTTGTATGGCAATTTCTGTTGCGGTATTTGTCGGCGATTCAAAACAATGGATTACAGACCTTAAACAGGCAATGGCGAAAGTACACCCAGGGCCTTGGGACGATGAGCAAGCTGCTTATGGCCCACTGATCAGTGAGCAAGCCAAACAACGCGTATTGGACCTAATCGAAGATGGCAAACAACAAGGCGCAGTGTGTGAACTGGATGGCAGTCAGTGTGAAGTGGAAGGCTTTCCCGATGGAAACTGGATTGGCCCAACCTTGTTTAGCGGTGTAACAGCGAATATGTCGATTTACACGCAAGAGATATTTGGCCCTGTTTTAGTTTGTATGGAAGTCGAAACGTTGCAAGAGGCCATTGAGTTGGTGAATCGCAACCCATACGGGAACGGCACTTCCATTTTTACGGCTAATGGCGCTGCTGCGAGAAAATATCAGCATGACATTCAAGTCGGTCAGGTTGGGATCAATGTGCCTATTCCAGTCCCTTTACCATTTTTCTCCTTTACTGGTTGGAGAGGCAGTTTCTATGGTGATTTACATGCGTATGGTAAACAAGCGGTACGTTTTTATACCGAGACTAAAACGGTGACGGCACGTTGGTTTGATGACGATATTCCAACGGGGCCTAATTTGACCATCCAACTGCGCTGAGTGAATAGAAGGAGCTTTTATGGACTTTGAACTTAATGAAGATCAACGTGCATTTGCCGATACCGCTCAGCAATTTGCCGATGAGTGTTTAGCACCGATGGCGGCGGAGTGGGATGAAAAGCAGATCTTCCCCAAAGACGTATTGAGAGAGGCGGGGGAACTGGGGTTTCTCAGTCTCTACACTCCAGAAGCGCAAGGTGGCCTAGGGCTGAGTCGCTTGGATGCTTCAATTATCTTTGAACAACTGGCCATGGGATGTACGTCCACTACGGCGTTTATGACGATTCACAACATGGTCAGTTGGATGATAGCCAGTTTTGCTACCGATGAAGCCAAAACGCAGTTCTGTCCGAAATTAGTTACGGGGGAGTGGTTAGGCTCCTATTGCTTAACCGAGCCTAACGCAGGATCAGACGCCGCTGCACTGACCACTTCCGCTACAAAAAAGGGAGATAAGTATGTCATCAACGGCGGCAAAACCTTTATCTCTGGCGCAGGAGAGACAGATGTTTTGGTCGTGATGGCGCGAACCGGAGAAGCGGGTGCCAAAGGCGTGTCTGCATTTGTTGTTCCTGCTCACGCAGATGGTATCAGCTATGGGCGCAAAGAACCCAAAATGGGTTGGAACAGCCAACCAACACGAGCGGTTACTTTTGAAAATGTCGTTATTCCAGCTAGCCATTTACTGGGCGAAGAAGGGCACGGTTTTGTCTTTGCGATGAAAGGGCTTGATGGAGGGCGTATAAACATTGCGACCTGCTCCGTCGGTACGGCTCAACAGGCCCTTAATCAGGCGACACGGTACATTCAAGAACGTAAGCAGTTCGGCAAGCCGCTTGCGCAGTTTCAAGCCTTACAATTCAAATTGGCAGACATGGCGACAAAGCTAGTGGCTGCGCGGCAGTTGGTGCGCTATGCCGCCAGTAAACTCGACCGAAATGACCCAGATGCCACTGCTTATTGCGCGATGGCAAAACGGTTCGCAACCGATGTGGGCTTTCAGGTTTGCGACCAAGCGCTGCAGCTTTATGGCGGCTATGGTTACATCAAAGAGTATCCAATGGAGCGTCATTTCAGAGATGTGCGTGTGCATCAAATTCTGGAGGGGACAAACGAAATCATGCGCTTGATCATCGCGCGCCGTTTGCTCTCTGAGGAATCGGCCTTGCTGTAGCGAAGTATTGGATTTGCTCATTGAGAAAGGATTCAGATATGCCATTAACCCAAGAAGCCATTCAACATACGATCACTAATCATGTTGCGGTGGTGACAATGAACAACCCGCCAGCCAATACGTGGACAGCAGAGAGCCTCAAGGTACTGAAGTCGCTGATACTCACACTTAACAATGATAAGCAGGTCTACGCACTGGTTTTAACTGGCAGTGGAGAAAAGTTTTTCTCTGCTGGTGCGGATCTCAAGCTATTTTCTGATGGTGACAAAGCGGTTGCGTTAGAAATGGCGCGATGCTTTGGTGAAGCTTTTGAAACGCTCTCGGAATTCCGTGGTGTTTCCATTGCCGCCATTAATGGTTACGCCATGGGCGGAGGTTTAGAAGTGGCATTAGCTTGTGATATTCGAGTAGTTGAAGAGCAAGCGGTACTTGCTTTACCTGAAGCCAAAGTCGGACTTTTGCCCTGCGCTGGCGGTACCCAAAACCTCACAGCGTTAGTAGGGGAAGGCTGGGCAAAGCGTATCATTTTATGTGGAGAGCAAGTCAGCGCTGACAAAGCAAAAGAACTAGGCTTGGTTGAGGAGTTGGTTCCCAAAGGCGAAGCTTTAAGTAAAGCGTTGGAGCTTGCTGAATCTGTTGCGAACCAGTCGCCATCTTCTGTCGCTGCGTGTAAGGCGCTCATTCAAAATATGCGCTCTGCGCCACTTAAGCACGGCTTAATGAAAGAGCGAGAGTTGTTTCTGAATCTTTTTGATACGGAAGATCAAGTTGAGGGTGTTCGCGCCTTTTTAGAAAAACGCCCACCGCAATGGAAAAACCGATAGGAGGCCACATGGCAGGGATGGTAACCATCAGTGAAATAGAGTGCTTAGATGGCGTGCACCGCATTGGTATCGCAACGTTAGACAACACCGCTTCATTGAATGCATTGACGTATGACATGTTAGTCCAACTCAACGATCAGCTTATCAAGTGGCAAGACGATCCGCATGTGACTTGTGTGGTACTCACTGGCGCTGGAGAAAAAGCATTCTGCGCTGGTGGCGATGTTCGAGCTATGTATCACGTCATGCATAACGAGAGTAAAGAAAAAATCGTAGAGTTCTGTACGGACTATTTCTCGTTGGAGTATGAGTGTGACTATCTCATCCACACTTACAACAAACCCATTATCGGTTGGGGAGAAGGTATTGTCATGGGCGGTGGGATGGGGCTTTTTATGGGAACCAGCCATAAAGTTGTGACAACAACATCACGCCTTGCTATGCCAGAAATCAATATCGGACTGTATCCTGATGTGGGAGGTACGTGGTTTTTAAGCCAGATAGATCCGCAAGTGGGCTTATTCCTCGGATTGACAGGTTCAATGGTAAATTCAAGTGACGCTGTCACTATTGGTTTGGCCGATTGGTTACTGTTGGAAGAGCAGTATCCCACCTTACTGGATGAGCTAAAGCGGCTCCAGTGGGGCAAAGAAGATGCGAAAGAGTTGGTAACTGCACTACTACAGTTAATGGAAGAACAAGTTATTGATAGCAAACCAACCACGCAAATTTGTCCATACTTAGATCAGATAGAGGAAGCGTGCAAAGGCTTTGATCTTAATACGATAGCACAGCGAATCATGGCTATCGACGGGAACAGTCAGTGGATAGAAAACGCGAAACAAACGTTCGCCGCAGGCAGTCCGATCACCGCGCATATTTGCTTCAGACAAGTGAAAGAATACCACAGCTTACCACTTGCAGGTTGCTTCCGCTTGGAGCTGAGTTTATCGGTTCGCAGTGCCTTATTAGGTGAGTTTAAAGAGGGCGTCCGTTCTCGGCTTATTGACCGGGATGGCGAACCTAACTGGATGTTTAACAATGTCAGTGAAGTCGATGAAGATATCATCGATACCTTGTTTACCTCACTTTGGCCGGATGACGAACATCCGCTTGCTGATTTGGGTGAACAAACACTAGGTCAATAAGGAGAATGATCATGAGTACCATCGCATTTATCGGTTTAGGAAGAATGGGGCATCCGATGGCGCAAAACTTATTAGCGTCTGGATTTAACGTGCAAGTATTTGATGTCGATAGCGAAGCGGCAAAGCAACTTGCACCTTTTGGTGCGGTGGTGGCGAGCTCTATCGAGGAAGTCGTGGATGGTGCAAGCACGGTCATCACGATGCTACCAGCAGGATCTCACGTTCGTTCCGTGTATCTTGGCGACTTACACGGCGGCGTAGGTGTCCTCAATCTTGTCTCGCCAAGTACCTTGATGATTGATTGTTCAACCATTGATCCGGACTCTGCGCGATTAGTCGCCAATGAAGCGGCAAATAAACGCGTGTTGTTTGTCGACGCGCCCGTTTCGGGGGGCGTTGCTGGCGCTAAAGCGGCGACATTAACCTTTATTGTTGGTGGTTCGGATCAAGCGTTTTCTAAAGCCAATGCGATTTTGCAGTATATGGGAAAAAATGTTTTCCATGCTGGCAAAGCAGGCGATGGTCAAATGGCGAAAATCTGTAACAACCTTATGCTCGGCATTTTAATGTCTGGTACGTGCGAGGCATTAAACCTAGGTATCGATCATGGACTCGATCCAAAAGTGCTATCAAACATCATGCTGCAAAGCTCTGGCCGAAATTGGGCATTGGAGCTTTACAATCCTTGCCCAGGCGTGATGGACAGTGCGCCAGCCAGTCACGATTACCAGCCGGGCTTTATGAGCAAACTCATGCTAAAAGATCTCGGCTTGGGGTTAGATGCGGCGTTACAAACACATTCTTCGGTTCCGATGGGGTCGTTAGCGCGCAACTTATATTCTTTCCACAACGCGAGCGGCCACGGCGAGCTCGATTTCTCAAGCTTATTTGAGTTATACAAGAGTAAGAAAGGCTAGACCGAGTTTTGTGACAAACCAGCCCGAGATGGTGACCTAAAACGCGCATCATTTCGGCCAACTTAGACTAGTTGAGATAGAGAACATTACGAGCTATGGAGTGCACCAATATGGACATAAAAAGTAGTGTTATTGCCATTACAGGAGCAGGGCAGGGGCTTGGGCAAATGATGGCCATTACCCTTGCTCAAGCTGGCGCTGATTTAGCGTTGTTGGATGTAAACGCCAGTGGCTTAATGGAAACACAAGAGCAGTGTCGAATGCTGAGTGCGAAAGCGTTGACATATCAAGTGGATGTCACCAACGAAATCGATGTTGAAACCACGTTTGAAGCGATTATCCAAGATTTTGGTCAACTCAATGGGTTAGTCAATAACGCTGGCGTGTTAAGAGATGGGTTACTTGTAAAAGCAAAAGATGGCGTGATCAGTAAGATGTCTTTGGATCAATTCAATTTGGTCATGAACGTTAACGTGACAGGAACATTTTTGTGTGGGCGTGAAGCTGCCGTCAAGATGATTGAGAGTGGCTCCCGAGGCGTTATCATCAATATTTCTAGTGTTGCGAGAGCAGGGAATATCGGACAAACCAATTATTCTGCATCTAAAGCGGCGGTCGCGACCATGGCGACAACATGGGCTCGTGAGCTCGCAAGATACGGTATTCGCGCGGCGGCGGTTGCACCAGGTGTAGTTCATACCGCGATGGCAGAGCAAATGAGACCCGAAGCCATAGAGCGACTAGAAAAGATGATCCCAGTTGGCAGGATGGGCGAAACAAGCGAAATCGCGCATGCAGTAAAATACATTATTGAGAGTGATTACTTTACTGGCAGGGTTTTAGAAGTGGATGGCGGCATTCGTATGTAAGTGACCACTGAAATAAGGCTCTGATAGACCTGAATAATAAGTCTCTTTCCATTTCAACATTTTCTATGTTGTGGAGTGCTAATTCTGCGCAACCCAAATGTATTTACAACTTATGTTTGGATTTACCTTGAGAATGATTTCTCACAATCCAATAAAGAGATGTAAATACCACTCAAATATTAAGTGAAATCATTAATTTGATGTTGATCACACTTTTGATTTTTTAGCTTCCGCTTCTCATTAAGGCTATCTGCGTAAATGAAGTTGATAGTCAGTCTCATCAATTTTTAGTTTCAACTGTTTGTTTTTAAATAATTAATTGTTGAAGCACGAGAAATTCGTGTTGAGGTTAATATTCTATTTAAAGTGTGTAACTTCCATTAATGGAAGGTTAGTTTCCAGTTGTGGCTAATGAGCTTTAACTTTTTACTCCTCATAATGCGCCAAATGTAACATAGTGTTTCAAAGTGTAACAATAAACTCACACTAAGAGTGTGGTTTTGATCTCCACTCAATTCCGTTTTGTTTCGCTCTGAGCCCGACGTTACTCATGCTCAACACATAAACATTCTAATGACTATAACAACTGGTTCTTGGCTTGATACCAATCGTATCGTAGCAAATAACGGTTCATCCTAGCTGGTAAAATGCTTGATGACGAAGTTGAAAAAATTGTAAGTAGAATAACTACTTATCGAGGTTTTTTCTTGTTCTCATACATTACCTCTGCGCTATTTGTGAGCTCTTATTTACTTTGATTGGCATCTGCTTTGAAACCAGACAACCATCGAGAAAGTTAATGGAAGCCTCAAGATATAAACGCATCTTGTCGAGGGGAAGTTTGGCGTCCGTCATACTTATGCTCTCAGGATGTAATTCAGCTTTACTTGACCCCAAAGGTGCCATTGGTGTGCAAGAAAAAGAGTTAATTATTACTGCTCTTTTGCTGATGTTGATCGTTGTAATCCCTGTGATTTTAATGACGATTTACTTCGCTTACCGATACCGCGCCTCTAACACTGAAGAAGAGTACGCACCCGAGTGGTCACACTCGACCAAAATCGAAGTGGTGGTATGGACAATTCCAATCATCATCATTGCGATTCTTGCGACGATCACATGGCGTTCGACTCATGAACTAGAGCCATCCAAACCTTTGGAAAGTGATGTTAAACCAATGACCATCGAAGTGGTGTCACTCGATTGGAAATGGTTGTTCATCTATCCAGAAGAAAACATTGCGACGGTGAACTATGTGGCGTTCCCGAAAGACGTGCCAGTGCAGTTCAAACTGACTTCGGACAACATCATGAACGCGTTTTTCATCCCTCGCTTAGGTACACAGATCTACGCGATGCCAGGCATGGTAACCAAGCTCAACCTCATAGCGAACCACGAAGGTGACTACAAGGGTTTTGCATCGAACTACAGCGGCGAAGGCTTTTCGCAAATGAAGTTCACAGCTTCAGCAATGTCTGATCGTGCTGCGTTCCTAAATTGGGTGCAGAAAGTGAAGGCGAGCCCTGATCGTATTGAAGATTGGGAGCAATACAGCTCACTGGCAGCGCCAAGTATCGCAGAGCCAGTCACTTTGTTCTCTAGCGTTCCTCCGTTCTTGTTCACCGACGTTGTGACTCAGCATCCTGGTTCAATGAACTGTTTGCCTGAAAACCAAGGATAATCGTAATGTTTGGAAGATTAACTCTTGATTCAGTTCCATTCCACGAACCTATTATTGTCATCACCCTAGCGGTTGTGGCGCTGGTTGGTTTAGCCGTAGTTTACGCGGTGACCAAAGCCGGAAAGTGGCAATATTTGTGGAATGAATGGTTTACTTCAGTAGACCATAAAAAACTTGGCTTCATGTACATCGCAGTAGCGATGGTGATGCTTGTTCGTGGTTTTGCTGACGCAGTCATGATGCGTAGTCAGCAACTCCTTTCTTCTGCGGGTGAAGCAGGTTACTTACCACCGCATCACTACGATCAAATTTTTACTGCCCATGGCGTGATCATGATCTTCTTCGTAGCGATGCCATTGGTCATTGGTCTGATGAACATCATCGTGCCATTGCAGATTGGTGCGCGTGACGTAGCTTTCCCGTATCTGAATAACTTGAGCTTCTGGCTGTTTGTTGTAGGTGTCATCCTAACAAACATGTCTCTCGGCTTAGGTGAATTTGGTCGTACCGGCTGGTTGGCGTATCCGCCGCTTTCAGGTATTGAGGCTAGCCCAGGAGTCGGGGTCGACTATTGGATTTGGGCGCTGCAGATATCAGGTGTTGGTACGACGTTAACAGGCGTGAACTTCTTCGCGACCATTTTGCGTATGCGTACACCGTCTATGCCAATGATGAAGATGCCAGTTTTCACTTGGGCGTCTCTGTGTGCAAACATTTTGATCATCATTTCATTCCCAATCCTAACGGTGACTATCGCTCTGCTTACGCTGGATAGATACCTAGGCATGCACTTCTTTACCAATGATCTTGGCGGCAACGTAATGATGTACGTCAACCTGATTTGGGCTTGGGGTCACCCAGAAGTGTACATCTTGATCTTGCCAATTTTTGGTGTGTTCTCAGAAGTCACCGCAACCTTCTCACGTAAAAAGTTGTTCGGTTACACATCGCTAGTTTGGGCTACCGTAGTTATCACGATTCTTGCCTTTGTCGTTTGGCTACACCACTTCTTTACGATGGGGTCTGGCGCGAACGTAAATGCCTTCTTCGGTATTGCCACGATGATCATTTCTATCCCAACAGGGGTGAAGATCTTCAACTGGCTATTCACGATGTACAAAGGCCGCATCCGCTTTACGACGCCAATGATGTGGACGGTGGGCTTCCTTATCACCTTTACTGTTGGTGGTATGACGGGCGTACTAATGGCTGTTCCGGGCGCAGATTTCGTTCTGCATAACTCAGTATTCCTTATCGCTCACTTCCACAATGTTATCATCGGTGGTGTGGTGTTTGGATGTTTCGCTGCGATCACTTACTGGTTCCCGAAAGCGACCGGTTTCACCATGAATGAAACTTGGGGCAAACGCGCGTTCTATCTTTGGATTATTGGTTTCTTAATGGCGTTCTTACCGCTTTACGCGCTGGGCTTCATGGGGATGACTCGTCGTTTAAGCCAAGACATCAACCCAGAATACTTCCCACTGTTGTCGATTGCCGCAGCAGGTACGGTTGTGATTGCGCTGGGCGTATTGTCTCAGTTCATCCAAATTTACGTGAGTATCCGTGACCGCGAGCAAAACCGTGATCTAACTGGTGACCCGTGGGGTGGTCGTACTCTTGAGTGGGCAACATCGTCTCCACCGCCGTTCTACAACTTTGCGCACCTACCAAAAGGTGATGTGCTGGATGCCTTCTGGTACCAGAAACAAAGTGGCGAGTTCGATCCAACTAAAGAAGTGGAATACGAACGTATTCATATGCCAAAAAACACGGCAACAGGCATCTACGTGTCGGCTTGGTCGCTCCTATTTGGCTTCGGCATGATTTGGTACATCTGGTGGCTAGCGGCAGCAAGTTTGGTCGGTATTATCGTGACGTGTATTCAGCACAGCTACAACGATGACGTGGATTACTACGTGGAAGTTGAAGAGATCAAAGCAATTGAGGCCGAGCGTCGAGCTCAGCTTGAAGAAGCGAAGAAAAACTCAGTGAAAGACAGCGAAAGTAAAGATGATCTGGAGGTGACGTATGCAAACTAATATCGCAGCACATCACGACCATGATCACCACCATGACACGAATGGCAACAAGCTATTTGGCTTTTGGGTTTACCTGATGAGTGACTGCGTACTGTTTGCGACCTTGTTCGCGACATACGCTGTTCTGTCGAGCAATTCAATTGCGGGCCCAACAGGTAAAGACATTTTCGAACTCCCATTCGTGTTTGTCGAAACCATGCTGCTGCTGTTTAGCAGTATCACATTTGGTTTCGGCATTATCGCGATGAAGCGCAACAACGTTGCTGGTCTCAAACGTTGGATGTTAGTAACGTTCGCGCTTGGTCTTGGCTTTATCTGTATGGAGGTCTATGAGTTCCATCACCTGATTGAAGAAGGCTATGGTCCACAAACAAGTGCATTCCTATCGGCATTCTTTACGTTGGTTGGTACGCACGGCCTGCACGTAACCTTTGGTCTGATTTGGTTAGCGGTAGCGTACCATCAACTGTCGACGAAAGGTCTGAACGACAATATGGCAATGCGCTTTAACTGCTTAAGCCTATTCTGGCACTTTCTAGATATCGTCTGGATTTGTGTCTTTACCATCGTTTACTTACTGGGAGTAATGTAATGGATCAACATGTAGAAACCAGTTCGTCAGATTACGTGAAAGGCTTTATTGCCTCACTGATTCTGACGGTAATTCCGTTCTACTTTGTTTGGACGAAATCATTACCAGATACAACGACCTATGCGATTCTATTTGGATGTGCATTAGTGCAGATATTTGTTCACTTTAAATACTTCTTGCACATGGAAACAAAAACATCCGACGGACGTTGGAATCTTGTATCACTGATGTTTACCGCCATTGTTGTACTTATCCTTATCGCTGGCTCGGTATGGATCATCTACAACATGAACGTCAACATGAAGTTGTAGGTCAAGGTATGCTGAAAAGTTATTTGTCTATCACTAAACCGGGCATTATTTTCGGCAACCTGATTTCTGTTGCGGCGGGGTTCTTCCTCGCCGCAAAAACAGAACCAGCCAGTCTAATGCTGTTCGTTACGACGTTAGTTGGTGTTGGGTTAGTCATCGCTTCAGGTTGTGTGGTGAATAATATTTTCGATCGTGATATCGACCAAAAGATGGCACGTACACGAAATCGTGAAACAGTGAAAGGCAACATCAATATCGATATTGCGTTTGTTTATGCACTTGCTTTATTGCTGGTAGGAACCGCACTGTTATTTATCCGAGTGAACCCACTATCCGCTGTCGTCGTGTTGCTTGGCTACGTGTATTACGTGTTCTTTTACACGATGTGGTACAAACGTAACTCGGTGTATGGAACCTTAGTGGGAAGTATTTCAGGTGCAGTCCCGCCATTAGTGGGTTATTTAGCGGTAACAAACTTTATTAGCTTGGAAGCGATTTTACTCTTTACCATGTTCTGTCTCTGGCAAATGCCGCACTCGTACGCGATTGCCATGTTCCGCATGCAAGACTACCGAGAAGCCGGGATTCCCGTATTACCAGTTAAAGAGGGCATTCATAAAGCGCATCGACACATGAAAGCGTATGTCGTGGCGTTTGGCGCAGTATCGTTGGGATTATTTTTACTTGGTGAAGCTGGGTATGAATACTTAGCGGTTGCAGCGGTCGTTTGCTTTATGTGGACGAAAGTGACTTTTCGCAGCATTGATGACAGCAACTACATCGCTTGGTCAAAGTCGGTGTTTAAAGTCTCACTGCTAGTGGTGATGGGGATTAGTGGTGTACTAGGATTAGAGCTTATTCCGTTGCCGTTTATTTATTGAGTTTGAAGTTCTTTAATATCACTTCCATGTAGCTCCCATTCTGAGAGCTACATGCTTTGCTAGACTCGAATTCATGCCTAAAAGAGATAATATGATTATCCCTTTTAACTATGGTCTTGGTTCATGTTTCGTCGTTTTACTCTTCTTTCAATTGTTGCAATTTCTTCATGCGTATTTATCTCACTAAACCTTAATCCAGATTAAAGTTTTGTCACCCACGAGGCATTAAGGTGCGCCTGTAGTTTGCAGGTCTCACGGATTCAGAGAAGGAACAGCCATACGTTGTGTATCGCTGTTCCTTTTTTGTTCTTGGTTACTTGGGAAAAGATAGAACCATAAAGACAACATTAAGAGGACTGGTTTTGAGCATTTTGTTTTCCGAAGCCCGCATTGGCAACATGACCCTAAAGAACCGTTTTGTGCGCAGCGCAACGTGGGAAAACATGGCGACCGAAGATGGCCACATGACGGATAAGCTTTACGATATTTACGAAGAGTTGGCGAAAGGTGAAGTGGGTCTAATTGTTACTGGTTATGCCAATATCGTGGAAGAAGAGAAACCCAACGCTGGGATGATGGGGATCTACAACGACTCTTTTATTGAAGAATACAAAAAGCTAACAGAGCTAGTACATCAACACGATTCTAAAATCGTAATGCAAATTGCTTACGGTGGCACCAAAACCACCTACAACGTCGGTGAGCGTGTCATCTTTGCTCCGAGTGACGTGCCTGAGCGTGGCACGAATACGCAAGGCAAAGCGATGACTAAGGACGAGATCGATTACATCGTAAAGGCATTCGCATTTGCGAGTAAACGTGCTCAAGACGCTGGTTTTGACGGCGTAGAGATTCATGCGGCACACACTTACTTAATTAACCAGTTTTTAAGCCCGTACTATAATCGTCGCGAAGACGAATATGGTGGTGGCTTAGAAAATCGCATGCGTTTCCTTTTAGAAATCTTTTCTGAAACCAGAAAGCTGGTTGGGAATACTTTCCCAATCCTTGTGAAGCTTACCGCGACAGAATTCTTTGACGGCGGTTTAACGTTCGATGAAACTCGCGTTGTTTGTAAGAAACTCGAAGAAGTGGGCGTTGATGCGATCATCGTGTCTGGCAATATTCACGGCAAAGCAAACGAACTTGTTGGTGAAACGTTCGATGGTTATACACTACAAGAAGAAGGTTACTTTCACGAATATGGGCACGTGATCAGTCAGGACGTTAACATACCGGTGATTACTGTCGGCGGATTGAGTGACATTGATGCGATTGAGAAAATTGCAGAAAACACAGATATCCAATTTTTTGCTGTGTCACGTCCTTTATTGGCTGAGCCTCAGTTAATAAAGCGCTGGAAAGAGGGTAATCGAGCGCCAGTGGATTGCGAGCGTTGCTCAAAATGCCGAACCAAACGTGGTAACTTTTGCGTAGTGTATAAGAACCGAAATCGTCGTAAATAACCCACCTTAAGTGACGGTATATCACTGATAAATAGTGCAATAGTCTTCTAAAACACTAAGAAGGCTATTCAATTTAATTCAATATCACTGCCTCTAACGGCTATTCACTATTCGCAGTCCGAAATATTTTTATAATCCTATTTAATTGATAAATAAAGGTCTTATAATTAATTATTAAAAATATTAATTATAAGACAAAGTTTCATATCTGAAACTAAATTGCATTCTAAACTTACAATGAACTTATTAATAATTAGGTGCGAGTGTCACGCAGGGTAAAGAATAGAGAAGGTGCTTTGAGGTGCGGTATCATTGCGATAACTATCTGATTTTTATAACTGTGTTTCAGCTTTATCGAACCCAAGAGAGTAAGGGAATTTGTGACCCTACGGTATCGTTACTGTGGGGCCTTGTTTATTTTCTGAAAATAGCTACTCAAACGTCACGTTTAATTGTGAGGGACTTGTATTAGCTTGTCGTTGCATTGTGCTTTGCAAGCCTCATGTAAAACGTGAGAGGCAACTAATATGAATAGTCTAGAAAATGCAACCATTGAACACTTTAAAAATCAATTTCAGGGTGATGTTGTTTTGCCCGGAGATCCTACGTACGACGAAGTTCGTCAAATCTGGAATGGCATGATAGATCGCAGTCCCGGTGTTATCGCTCGCTGCAAGTCTGCCGATGATGTCGTGATGGCGGTTAACTTTGCTCGGGATAACAATCAGCTACTTTCGATCCGAGGTGGCGGGCATAATATTGCTGGCAATGCGGTTTGCGATCATGGTGTGATGATCGACTTGTCACTTTTGAATCATGTTCAAGTGGATGAAAGCGAAAGAAGGGCTTTCGTTGAACCTGGCTGTACGTTGGCTGATGTCGATGAGGCCACACAAAAATATGGATTAGCAACGCCTGTCGGCATTAATTCAACCACGGGAATTGCGGGGTTAACGCTTGGTGGTGGTTTTGGTTGGTTGAGCCGAAAATATGGTATGACGATAGACAACTTGGTCTCTGCAAATGTCGTAACTGCAGATGGTCGTCAACTGCTCGCGAATGAGACAGAAAATGCTGATTTGTTCTGGGCGTTACGTGGGGGCGGCGGTAACTTTGGTATCGTTACGCGTTTTGAATTCCAGCTACATCCTGTCGGTCCAGAGGTGTTAAGTGGTCTCATTGTCTTTCCATTTGAGCAAGCGAAATCCATTATCACCCAGTTTGCGAAATTCACTGAGTCGGCCCCTGATGATCTAAGTGTCTGGATGGTGAGTCGGAAAGCGCCGCCACTCCCATTTTTACCTGAAAGCGTTCACGGAAAAGAAGTGGTTGTACTCGCGATATGTTATGCGGGTGACCCGGCTGAAGGTGAGAAGTTAATTGCACCGTTGAGAGAGTTTGGTGATGCACATGGTGAGCATGTTGGTGTACAGCCATTTGCGGCGTGGCAGCAAGCGTTTGATCCATTGCTTACTCCGGGTGCACGTAACTATTGGAAATCGCACAATTTTAACTCGCTAAGCGAAGGTGTGATTGATGCGGCGATAGAATACGCAGGTAAGTTACCATCGCCTCAGTGTGAGATTTTTATCGCCTCTCTTGGCTGCGCTGCCTCTAGACCTGAGCCCGAGTCTATGGCTTATTCTAGCCGTGATGCAAACTATGTGTTAAATGTTCATGGAAGATGGGATTTAGCAGAAGATGATGAAGCTTGCATAAGCTGGGCAAGGGAATTTTTTGCCCAGCTTATGCAAGTGGCGGAGCGTATATCAATTTCCTTACACAAGACGAAGCTGAACGTACAGAGTCTGCCTATGGTCCAACCTTTGCGCGTTTACAAGAAGTGAAGAAGAAGTTTGATCCAAATAACTTGTTCAGAATGAATCAGAATATCAAGCCAGAATAAGTGCAATAAGAGCGTCGTCATTTCATATGACCGGATCTGTCACTTAATATCAAATAATAGTGGCTCTAAAATCTAATGGAGCCACTATTAGCTAAAACCTTCGAACTACGTTTCTTCATCTTGATAGTTTAGATAACGTACACACAAATCATGAAACGCTTTAGCTTGAGGCGAGATCGTGCGGTCGGTCAACGTAAAGATACCAATTTGCCTTTCAAGCGGTGGATCGATAAGTGGGATCCAAACCAAGCGTGTTTCATTGGTTGGGAAAGCAAGCTTAGGTAGGGTCGTGACACCAATCCCAAGTTCTAAGACAGAAAACAGCGAAGTGATATTCTCGACCGAATAGAGCGCTTGCTCACTCAATGCTCTGGCAGGGGTTGGATCGAGAAGCGTACAGGTGCCGTTGCGAATGAAAGGTTGTTCGAGCAAAGTTTGCCACTCGATTCCCTCTGTTTTATTGGCAATCGGGTTATCTTTTAAACACACCACGCCAATGGGGTCGGACAACAGCGGTGTAAAGTCAATGCCGCCCTCATCAAGGTGAGAGGGGTTACCGAGCGCTAAGTCGACCTCACCGGAGAGTAGGCGAGCCTCGACGCCAGCGGCATTATCGTCTATCAAGCTTACTTCTACATTTGGATACTGTTCGCAAAAGGCGCCCAACACGCTAGGAATGAGCTTCGCTGCAACAGAAGGAACGCTCGCAATTCGCACTCTCCCTTGCTGTCCGGCAGCGGCTGCTTTGAGATCGTTGTCTAGTGCACTGTAGATATTGAGAAACTGAACCACTTTGGGAAGACAAATTTCACCAAACGGGGTCAATTTGGTTTTGTTTCCGGGTTCAAACAGCGTTTGCCCTAGAATTTTTTCAAGCTCTTTTATCGATGTTGACAGTGCCGCCTGAGAACGATTTGCACGATGTGAAGCGGCTCGAAAGCCTCCTTCCTCGACTACCATCACAAAATGCATTAATTGTTGAAGCTTAATACTCATCCCTAATGCCTCTTAATCCCTTTATTTACGTTATTCTCAATGAGGTGATAAGTTTTATTTATCAAATGTAAAAAATTTACCGTTAGATTTATCGCCTGTCAATGTGCATCATTTAACCATATTGAAACAAAGCTGTTACAAAGGTTGAAAGGCACGTGAATACTCCTACTAAAAAACACCCAGTTAAAACCAGTCTGTTTGCTTCTAAAGCGCCGCTTGAATGGGCGATTGTTAACAATGGAACTCTGTATACAGCACAAATTCCTATTGATGATACAGGCACGGTTGTTGAAGGTGGCATCGAAGCACAAACACGCCAAACCTTTAACAATCTCATTCACACCCTGGAGTGTGCCGGGGAGTCTTTGGACTCGGTTTTGCAGGTCCTGATTTACGTGACCGACAGAGAATACTTAAAAACCGTTAACCAAGTGTACGCAGAATACTTTGAAGCGCCGTACCCAAACCGCGCCGCCATGGTGGTTGCAGGGTTAGCACGAGAAGAAATGTTGGTGGAGTTTGTCGTCTACGCGTCGGCAAGCCAACCAGAATAAATCCAACAAGAATAATTGAGATCAGTGAGTGGGTGGCTTGCCATCACAAATCGGAAGAACAAGGAAAGAACCATGACTTTTATTAACAATGTTCAAGCAGAAAAATCCCTCTATATAGCAGGTGAATGGCAATCGGGCATGGACACCATCGCCAATATTAACCCTTCTGATATCAGCGAAAACATAGGCGATTTCGCACAAGCGAGTGTGTCGCAAGTAGAGCAAGCGATTCAAGCGGCTAAATCAGCGCAGCCAGATTGGGAAAAAACACCAATCGAGCGTAAACAAGCAGTGCTGCAAGCGATTGGTGATGAGCTCATTGCACGATGTGACGAATTGGGTACCTTGCTTTCGCGCGAAGAAGGCAAGCCATTTGCTGAAGGTCGAGGTGAGATTTACCGTGCCGGCCAATTCTTCCAATATTTTGCTGCTGAGGTACTGCGTCAAATTGGCGATAACGCTGCTTCCGTCCGTCCAGGTGTCTCCGTTGAAGTTACTCGCGAAGCCGTCGGCGTTATCGCCATTATCTCTCCTTGGAACTTCCCAACAGCAACAGCGGCTTGGAAAATCGCGCCAGCACTTGCGTTTGGCAACAGTGTCGTCTGGAAGCCTGCCAACCTAACTCCAGCAAGTGCCGTTGCACTGACTGAGATTATCCATCGCCAAGGTTTACCTGCTGGCACGTTTAACCTCGTTTTGGGTAGCGGTTCGCAAGTTGGTAATACCCTTATCAATTCGAAAGATGTGAACGGCGTGAGCTTCACTGGTTCTGTGGACACAGGCCGTAAAGTAGCGGCGGCAACGGCACCAAACTTTGTGCGTTGTCAGCTAGAAATGGGCAGCAAAAACGCGCTCGTAGTGGCAGATGATGCAGACATTCAAATTGCCGTTGAAGCCACAATCGCAGGCTCATTCTCGGGTGCAGGTCAAAAATGTACCGCGTCTTCTCGTCTTGTGGTTATGGACGGAATTCACGACGCGTATGTTGAAGCGCTAATCAAACGCATGAGCGAACTTAAAGTGGGTCACGCACTAGAAGAGGGCGTATTTATGGGCCCTGTTGTTGATGGTAACCAGCTGAATGCGAACTTTGAGTGGATTGAAAACGCTCGCCAAGCGGGCGCAGAGCTGGCTTTTGGTGGCGAGCGTCTGAGCCTAGAGCATGACGGGTACTACATGTCACCAACCCTGTTCTTGAACACACAAAACAGCTGGGAAGTGAACCAAGAAGAAGTCTTTGCACCAATGGCAAGCGTGATTCGCGTTTATGATCTGGATGAGGCAATTGCGGTCGCGAACGATACGCGCTTTGGCCTGACAGGCGGCATTATCACGCAAAGCCTGCGCAATAGCGCGATCTTCAAACAGCAAGTCCAAACGGGCTGCGTCATGGTTAACTTGCCAACTGCGGGTACAGATTATCACGTCCCATTTGGTGGCCGTAAAGAATCTAGCTTTGGTCCTCGTGAGCAAGGTCAGTACGCCAAAGAGTTCTACACCGTGGTGAAAACCGCTTATCAGCGCCCTTACTAAGAACAGCAGGGTAGCTGATGGTGTCAGCTACCCGCACTGAAAGGCTAAGAAATTGTTTAAGGAGTGGTTATGTACCAACAACGGATTGTGATTGACGGATTGCAGTACTGCAATTGGGATCGAGAGTACTTCCAAACACTCAAGGCGAGTGGCATTACCGCCGTTCATGCCACCATCGTCTACCACGAAACTGCGCGCGAAACCTTAACGCGTTTTGCTGAATGGAACTTGCGCTTCGAGCAAAATGCGGACCTCATCATGCCTATTTATTCAATGGCAGATGTAGAAAAAGCCAAAGCAGAAGGCAAAGTTGGCATCTTCTTCGGCGCGCAGAATTGCTCACCGATTGATGATGAAATTGGCCTGATTGAAGTGATGCGCCGCCAAGGTCTACTGATCATGCAACTGACCTACAACAACCAAAGCTTACTAGCGACAGGTTGTTACGAACAAAACGATTCCGGCGTAACTCGCTTTGGTAAGCAAGCGATTGAAGAGATGAACCGAGTCGGGATGATCATTGATATGTCCCACAGCGCGGAGCGTTCAACGTTGGAAGCTATCGAGCTCTCTTCGCGTCCAATTTGTATCAGCCATGCTAACCCGACGTTTGCGCATGACGCACTGCGCAACAAGTCCAACACCGTGATCAAAGCACTGACGGAGCGCGGTGGTTTGATTGGATTCAGTTTATATCCATTCCATTTGCCAAATGGCAGCCAGTGCACGCTGGATGATTTCTGCCAGATGGTTGCGAAATCCGCAGACATGTTTGGCGTTGACCATTTAGGTATCGGTAGCGATTTGTGCCTAAATCAGCCGCAACAAGTGTTGGAGTGGATGCGCAACGGTCGTTGGTCAAAAGCGATGGATTACGGCGAAGGTTCGGCAAGTAACTCGGGATGGCCAGATGCGCTGCCATGGTTCTGCGGCAGTGCAGGGATGGAGAACATCTACAACGGATTAATGCGTCACGGATTTAGTGAATCTGAGGCAGGAAAAATATTGGGTGAAAACTGGTTCAACTTCCTCAAAGAAGGATTAGAGCCTATTTCATAGTACTCCCAAAATTAGGAACCGCCTGCCTACATAACAACAATACGGCAGGCGTAAAACTCACATTTGTAGCCAGTCTTTGGCAGCTGCAAAGAACCTCTGGAGCCAGAGTATGTCTGATTTAACCAATAGCATGAAAGCTTCCACGATGAGCGTGTCATCGGGCAAGTCAAAAGCAACACACAACACATCAACAACAGAAAACACGACGGACAAATTGGGACTGAATAACCCGGCCTTTTGGTATAGCGGTGGTTTTATCGCGTTGTTCGTTGCTATTGCACTTTATGACGGCGAGTTGTTATCTACGATCGTTAACGCTGGCTTTGGCTGGGCAGTTCAGGTGTTTGGTCCTTACTGGCAGTTACTGCTGCTTCTCACTTTTCTTATTGGTCTTGGCTTGGCTGCAGGGCGAACAGGCAAGGTGATGTTGGGCGGGATTGCTAAACCAGAAATGGATTCTTTCCGCTGGATGGCGATTATTTTCTGTACCTTGTTGGCTGGTGGTGGCGTTTTCTGGGCCGCGGCTGAGCCTATCGCACACTATGTTAGCCCACCCCCTTTGTACGGCGCGCAAGATAACCCGCAGCAAGGTGCGGTGAATGCGTTGTCGCAATCCTTTATGCACTGGGGCTTTCTGGCTTGGGCGATTGTAGGTAGCTTAACTTCCATCGTGGTGATGCACCTGCATTACGACAAAGGCTTACCGCTAAAACCCCGTATTTTGCTTTACCCAGTCTTGGGCGAACGAGCACTTAAAGGCCAACTCGGTGCATTGATTGACGCATGCTGCATTATCGCGGTAGCCGCGGGCACCATTGGTCCAATTGGGTTTCTTGGCTTGCAGGTTAGCTACGCGTTAAATGCATTGTTTGATATTCCTGATGGCTTTACGACTCAGCTTATCATCATCTTGTTTGCGATTGCGCTTTACACCTTGTCAGCACTCAGTGGATTAAGCCGAGGCATGCAACTGCTTAGTCGTTACAACGTGATTCTGGCAATGGCATTGATGGTTTACATCCTGTTTTTTGGTCCTACGAATTTTATCTTTAACGGATACATTCAAGGGGTCGGAAGCATGTTGGATAACTTTATCCCAATGGCGACCTATCGCGGTGACGAAGGTTGGCTAAGCTGGTGGACAGTATTTTTCTGGGGCTGGTTCCTTGGTTATGGTCCGATGATGGCAATCTTTATTGCGCGTATTTCCCGTGGTCGCACTATTCGCCAAGTTATTTCAACCATCAGTATTGTGGCTCCGCTCACCACCTGTTTTTGGTTCACGATTGTAGGCGGCTCTGGCCTAGCGTTTGAAATTGCTGAACCGGGCAGTGTGAGTGCGGCGTTTGAAGGCTTTAACTTGCCAGGTGCTTTGCTTGCGGTGACTCAGCAACTACCAATGCCAATGCTGACTTCAATTCTATTTCTGATTTTAACCACGATCTTCATCGTCACGACGGGCGACTCAATGACCTACACAATCAGTGTCGTGATCAGTGGTGAAACGGAGCCGAATGCGATCATCCGTACCTTCTGGGGCGTAATGATGGGTGTGACAGCTCTGATCCTGATTTCGCTTGGCTCTGGTGGCATCTCTGCACTGCAATCTTTCATTGTGATTACCGCGGTTCCGGTTTCTCTGATTCTGTTGCCGTCACTTTGGAATGCACCGCAAATCGCAATCAAAATGGCGAAAGAGCAAGGGCTATAACAATTATCTAATTCAAACAACGTGGAGCTTGTGCGGGTGTTTTCCTCCTGCATCCGCACAAACCCTAGTATTCTTACAATAACAAATAGGTGGTGAGCAAAATGGATGCACATCGTTCTACTTATACGGAAGCAACTATGCGCGACGCAGCGATTGTCATGGCAGCCGAAAGGCTTGGCGCAATGCACCAAAACCGAATCAGCTTTGTTCGTAGCCTGATTCGTAATATGGCAAGCCAAAATTGGCAAGTAACCAAGCATGAGTGGCAACTTTGTCCGCGTGGTTATGGTCACGTTATTTACAAATTGACCACGCTAGAGCACGTTTATCATTTGGTGGTGTTCTGTGATGAAATTGCTGATGACGAGCGTAATGACCGCGTCATTGCTGAAAAGTGGGACGTCACATTCGCACTGGTTCAAGGCGATGTTGATGTTACTTTGTTGGAAAGATTGAGAGCAAATGTACCGCTGCAAGAAGCGGGACGTAATCCGAATAACGTGCTTGTTCTGGCTCGCGCAAACAAAAGCGTGCGTGTGTTTGAACACATTGTTAGCGCACTTTCTCAAGGCAAGCAGCCCGAGCCAAAAGAGCTGGCGGAAGTGGGTTATATCCTGCGTACCACAGCTGTGTATGGGAACGGAAAGTTTGGTATCGCCGATTTCAAACTGTTAGAGAATAACCCAGATTTCAGCCAGTCCTTTAGTGCGCAAATGTGTGCCGTATATATGTTGCGTGAATTCAGCCTGGATTGGGTGCACTACCTGGCACTTCAGCAAGGAGGCGACAACGCGGTGGCTTTGCATCGTGGCTTGCAGCGCTACCTTGGTGTCGGAAATGCTACTGGCTTAGGCATGGCTCCATACTTGATTAATCATCCGTGTATTGTTGACCAATGGATGACCTCTCGTGAACGTGCGGTAGCGCGAGTCTTTGCGATGCCATGTGAAGCGTCGTTCCATGCTCCTTTGCAAGGATTGCTGCAAAAAGCACAGCGTCATTTAGAGCAAGTCATCACCATCAATGAACATCAAGACAGGCTCAATCATCAAGCGATAGCAGACATCAAACAACTGCTATCGGAGCTAACAACGTTAATGGCATCACATCCGAACTGGGCGAGTTTGGTCGAGCATAAGAAAACAATGAGTGTGGAAGCCCAAGAAATCCTCACCTCTTGCTTGATTGAACTCTACCCATCTTTGGTGGATGAATTTGCCTGCCAAATGAATACGGATGAAACGCTATCGATTCCGGGCGGGAAAAAGATCCAAGATTTACTGGAAGTGTTGCAAAGCAAATACCGCTGGGCGATTGATGCAGATTACTCACTAGCCGAGAACAACTACTGGTTCTGGTATCGCTCGCAAGACAAAGAAGAGCCAAGGCTTGGTGTTCGTGGGGAGGAAGCAGGAGAAGAAAAAGAGCTGCCGCTTGATATCGGCAGACAAGTGAATCGCTTGTACCACGCCTTGCTTGGTTGTGATGTAGAGATGTCCGTAGCAGAGTTTCTGTTGCAGAACCCGACTTATCGTTCGATCACACGTCGTGTATGGACGTTAGGTAACCGAGCAATGGGTGATATTCAAATGAACGTGCTGCGCCAAGATGCACTGCCAATGCACTTATTGCGCTGTAAGTTGGCTATCTTTGGTGCGACTAAATTTGATCCACGCTCGGATCGTTGGGTTCGAGTAACCTTCTTCCAAGGCGCGCCGTTGTTGGATGAAATTCACGATCCTAAACTGGCGGACACATGGATTTTCCCGAGCATGCCGGAACGAGAAGAAATTGCGCAAAGTGACAATCAAAAAATCAACGGAGGATTTGCATTATGATCGTCTCTCACAACGAATTGGTGGCCGCGGTTAATAAGGCATTTCTTGGCATGCGCCGTCACTGTGGTGAGGCGGATGTCATTGCGAACATGGTGGCGGACTTGCAAATGGTTGGCTTGCACGGGGTGCGTCACTTTAATAACGCCAGCCTGTTTCTTGGGTTAGATTCGGACTGCGCCGTATCGGTGACCAACAGCACGCCATCGAGTATCGAGATGGATTTGCACAATGGCAGTGTGGCGTGCCACTTACCCGCAGTGTTGGATTTCGCACTTGAGAAAATGATCAACAGCAAGTCGATTACTATCACATTGAAACATTGCCATAACCGTTGGCTAGGTTTTAGTGAGTTGTTGAAGCTCTCTGCAAAAGGCATCGCGTGCCGTGCACAATGGGTCAATGGCTCTAGTCCAAAACGAACGCTTTATGTGTTAAACCGTGGACGAATCGCGCCAGAAGTCTTTTTCTCGGATCAGTTTGATGGGCATGATACGGATTTGCACAGTATGGTTATCGAACTCTCTGTGAACGATTTCGATATCGAGAAAAGCGCACAGGGATACACCATTCACATTGAAGGCGATGAGTTAAGCAACACGCAACAAGCCTCTTGGCAAAATGGTATTTTTGTCGAAGACCAAGAGTGGGAAACACTGAAACAAACCGCAACCGCGTTGCTGGTGGAGAACAGTGAGCGTTCCATGCAGGGCGCTGGTGGTGTGGTTTAAGCTCTGAAGGGACAGTGATTCCAAGTTTCAAGTGATGAAGGCTGCGGTTTAGCGGCCCTTTTTGTGCGTGATGTTCGGTCACTTCTTAGGTTCTAAGGCTATGATTATCGTTAAATACCAAGTAGAGCGACATAGGGAAGAAAAATGGACCTGCAAGAGAACAAAAGAAATGCCATTGCGTTTTACGAAACCGCCTATCGAGGTAATCCAAAAAAGGCAGTTGAAGACTACGTTGGCGATGAGTACATTCAGCACAATCCATTAGTTGGAAATGGCCCCGAGGCTTTTATCGAGTATTTTGAGCGGATGCAAAACGAGTATCCCAATAAAGACATTAAGTTTGTGCGAGCCATTGCTGAGGGGAATTTGGTGGCACTACACACTCACCAAACATGGCCTAATGATATTGAATACGTGACGATGGATTTCTTTCGTTTTGATCATAATGGGAAAATCGTCGAACATTGGGACGCTCTGCAAGAGATTCCTAAAGAAACATTGAATGGTCACACCATGTATTAACGAATCGTTGATTAGTCTCCCATGCCGTTTATTCAAACGGTATGGGAGGTTAAATGATTTGTGGCACTTTAAGTATTAATCATCAAAGCGCTTTTTCGATTCTCACCGCTACGTCTTCAGATACCCAACCTTTCCATAAGTCAGGATAGGTATTAAAGAAGTAAAACATCGTTTCCTCACCATCTGCGTAGTTATCTTCCATCCAGGCCAGCATTTCACTCATTTGCTCGTTGGTAAATCCGCGTTTCTGCAAGTACGCGAATGCTTGGGGTTCTTTGTTCGCAAATGCCTCAGTTGTTACTGTGCGAACCGGAGAAGGTGGGTACATTGTTACTTTTGGTGAAGCACAATCAGGCTGGGTGGTACAGTTGCGATACTCTTCCAAATCTGTTCCGCTACCAAAATCCACTTTGACCATATCATACTTGCCCAATACGGGTGTTGGTGACCAGTAGTAACCAAACCAAGGCATTTTGCGATCATAGGCTTTGGCGATGGTGCCAGCTAATGCTGCGCCAGAGCCTGGGTCAATCATCTCAAAGCCGTGCTCACTTAACCCTAATGCATTAAACAAGTGACCGGAGGTGATTTGGCATGTCCAACCAGCAGGGCAGCTATAAAAGGCGAACTTGTCATCATCCTCAGGGTGTTCAAATAGTTTGGCGTGCTTGATGACGCCTTCTATCGTCGCGAGCTCTGGATACTGTTTTACCAGATAGGCAGGAACCCAAAACCCTTCTTCACCACCATTGACAAGCGACTCACCAGCGATGCGCAAGCGTTTATCCGCAATCCCTTTATCAAGTGCTTCTTTAATACCGTTTGTCCATAACTCTGGCGCAACGTCAGGCTGCCCCTTTTCAATCATAGAGGTGCCTGTAGGAACGCTATCACCAGGGATCAATTCCGCATCGCACTGGTAGCCTTCATTTAAGACAAATTGGTCGATGTGCGCCATTAAGCTGGCCGAATTCCAATTCATATCCGCGATGGTTATTTTTCCACATTCATCCGCATTTGCATGAGTTGATAATGCTGATAGCAGCAGAACAGAGAGCATTGAAGGTGTCGTCTTCATGTGACTGAATTTCCTTGTCGTTGTCATTTACTTCAGTATATACATCGGTTTACAAAGATTCAGTGAACAAGGTTTTTTCAGTGACGTTAAGCATAAAAACGGCGATTTATGAAGCGTTTAGTGAGAGTGGTTGAAAGGGAGTTAATACAGCAAGAACACCCCTTCGTAGCCGCCGATCTCAATGTGAGAAACATAGTCGCCGATGTTACCGTCTTGATCTACAGGTCGCATAGGCTCTGGAAGTGCGATAGTTATCTTCGGTGAGGAGAAATAATCGATATTCTTGCCAAAGAAATCAGTACGATACAGCACTCGGCCTTTTGTGAATTCGCGGGCTAACACCATCTCCGTAGGGCCATGCATCACTACCGTATCTTCTGAGCGATACGCAAAGTACGTATGGGTTGGTAACAAATCGATAGCGCCATTAGGCAAGTCAGGATGAGCCACTTTGCTCATAGAAGCATCTCCAATCACCGTGTAATCGGCGGAATAGGGCGTGCTGGTGGACATCATTAGCGGAGTCGCCTGATACCCATCTGGGATTTGATTGGCTGGCGTACCTAAATCGATGGCAAGCAAGGTGCTAGGTTGATAAGCAATATTCTTTGGTACGCCTGCCTTCCAGAAGTTGTTAATGGTGGTGTTATTGCTTCCATATAGGTAGCCATTATTCCACTGACTAAAGTAACTGCGCTCAGGGTGATAGTTTAAGTAGAACACTACTAGTGCAGAATATTGGTCCTGCTTCCAATTGTTTTCTGTGTTACCAAAGTATTGGACGCGACCATAACGAGTTGTTGCTTGATAAATCACGTTCTGGCCAACTTTGGCGAGAGCAGAGTTATCCCAAAACTTAGCCAAGCCAGCATAGCCACTAAAGCCAGTGGAAGGGAAAAGGTAGTGCTCGCGCAAGTACAAGGAGCCAGCACCAACCAAGTGGTTTTGGCCGTTACGACCGAATAAGTTGGCCGTGCCTATGTTGAGGCCAATTAACGCATCCGCATCCAGCGTCGCCAATTTGTTTAAGAACGCCGAGAATTGCGCTTTGTATGCATCATCAGCGGCTTGGCTTCCCGCCACCAAACCAAGCTCATCCACCGTACCACCGGAATAAACGTAGAACTGATTTTCTCCGAGTAACTTATTCGTATCGTCGTTGTACGCACCGTTTAAACCTTGTTTCGCCCATTCAGCTTGATAATAGTGGCGCATTGTATTGGCAAAATCGGGATTGCCGAGATTAGTCAATGCCCAAGAAGAGGTTTGATTCCACATGCGACCAAATGGAATAACGCGTGACTCCCAACGAAATCGTGCTGTTGCATTCTTATTTGAGCGGCTCTTGAACTCTTGCCAAGAAAGATAATTGTCTTGGTTTCGATCAGCTGATTCGTCAAAACCTCGAATTTGTCGCCAGCGCTGAATGGTTTGACCTTCAGGTGTCTCCGTTGGTGCTCCTAAGACATTGACGATAGGGAAGCTATCTTTGAGTTGAATGTTTTCGAGGCGTGGGCGGTTTTCTATGTTGTCGTCATGCCAAGTAATTTTCGCAACGTAAAGGCGGCCGCCGTCGCGTAAAAAAGTGGACCCAAAATACTGACCGCCACCATAGGTTTGTCCGCTACCATCGTGTGTCGTAGCGCGAACCCAATCCGAAGGAACAGACCAGTTTACCGTTTGGTTTTTAGTCATGTTCTCAGTTTTGTCTTTTTTAATTGCGAAGTTTTTCCATTCTGTTACCAGACCGAATGAATCGATGGCAGAAGGGTATTCAATTATGAAGTTGCCACCTTGAGCAAACTGGGAAAACGTAAGGGTTAAGCGGTCGAACTTCTCTGAGTGATAAACATAGAGGGCACCACCATTATTCGCCTGACCGAATACATCAGCATCCCATGGCGGTGGTTGATATAGCCAAAAACCGGCGTGGTCAGCGCTAGCCGTATAGCCAACGATCATCGGTTTTCGATTGAGTAAGGTATTTTCACCATGGCTTGAGTCGACTTCAGCTAGGACAGTGTCTTCCGAAAAATGAAGAAAAAAGTCCTCATAATCGATGTTATTTATTTCTGCTTGGTTACGTATATCGTTTTCCAGCCAACCTGAGTTAAGTTCCAGCTTTTGGTTGTACATGTAACCAAGCGCTTTTACACGCTCGTTATCACTCTTATTTTCGTAAGCTCCAAACACGATATCGGCATTATCCAACTCCCATTCAAGTGCAGCGGCAGCAGAGATAGGCTTATCTTGAAGATCAATACCCTGTTCATGCAACCCAGGTAACACGATTGCTGTTCTACTCCAAACGTTGGGTACAGAAAGTAAGCTCAGAGAAGCGAGTGTAACGAGAGAAAAACAATGCGACTTCAACATGGAGCTATCCCATTAATACTTAGATGACTCAAATTAAGAGTCAGATACAAAGAGAAATTATAGTCCATTCGCGAAGTCGTAATCAGGCCCCTGCCATAGAGGACTTTACAGGAAAACTAACAGGGGATGCTGTGCAAAAATGAGCGGGTGTACTTGGAATAGATCATCCTCATAGACTCAAAACTTCCTCTACACGTCAGCACAAAAATAACCACCATTTTAACCTTGTTTCGGTCGTCACCATGTTGTTGGGTTTTCTTCAACAAATTCAGTTAAAACTAACTCTTCAAACCAGTCAGATACTCTGTCTTGGTGGTTGCTGATCATACAAAAAATTAACAAATTAAATTTTTATACATTTTTATTGCATAAAAAGTCCAGTTGAGTAATATAAATACCAAGTGACAATTAATGCGGTATGTCAGCATGACTATTCAGGTAAGCGGAATCAATAAATCCTACGGTGAGACACAAGTGCTTCACGATGTCAGCTTTAAGTGTGAAAGCGGCGAAACACTGGTGTTACTTGGTCCAAGTGGTGCAGGGAAGAGCTCTCTACTACGTGTTCTTAACCTTCTTGAAGGTGCGGATAACGGCAAGCTAAACATCGCAAATGATGTTTTTGATTTCTCTACTGAAATCAAAGAGAAACAAGGTTTAGCACTTCGTCGTAAAGTAGGCATGGTGTTCCAGCAGTACAACTTATGGCCGCACATGACAGTAATGGAGAACCTGATTGAGGCTCCGGTAAAAGTCGCTGGCATGGATAAAGAAGAAGCGAAGAAGCAGGCAATGCAAATTCTTGCGACGCTGCATTTGGCAGACAAAGCGGATGCATGGCCGATGCAACTTTCTGGTGGTCAGCAACAACGTGTGGCGATTGCTCGTGCATTGATGATGAAACCGGAAGTCTTGCTTTTTGATGAACCGACCGCTGCGCTTGATCCGGAAATTACTAACCAAGTCGTTAAGATTATTAAAGATTTAAGCGAAACCGGAATTACACAAGTAGTTGTGACGCACGAAGTGGATTTCGCCAAGAAAATCGCTAGTCACGTACTGTATTTAGAAAAAGGACACATCGTTGAGCACGGCACAAATGATTCGTTTTCTAACCCGCAAACCGCCCAGTTTGCTGACTACTTAAATCACTAAATCACTAAATTACGTTTTTAAAGTTCAGTCTATTTAACAGATAAGCTCGGCTGTCATTGCGAGTGTCAGCCCACTAAGTACACACGGAGTATTGCAATGAAAAAGATTCTACTAGCTTCACTAATCGGCCTTTCTTCTGCAACTATGGCAGCAAACGCAGCAGCACAAGAAGAGATCAAATTCGCGATGGAAGCGACGTACGCCCCATTCGAATACATGGATGAAAATAACCAAATCCAAGGTTTTGACGTGGATCTGGCGAACGCACTATGTAAAGAAATGGAAGCCAAATGTACCTTCCATAACCAATCTTTTGACAGCCTGATCCCTGCATTAAAATTCAAACGTTACGATGCGGCTATCTCTGCAATGGATATTACTGAGGCGCGTTTGGAGCAAGTGAATTTCACGAATGCATACTATGAAAACTCAGCAGCGTTTGTTTCTATCAAAGAAAAAGTTGCTGATCAAAAAGCACTAGAAGGTAAGCGCGTTGGTGTTCAAAACGGTTCAACACACCAAAGTTACCTGATTGAGCAAATGCCGGGCGTAACAGCGGTTCCTTACTCTAGCTACCAAGACGCATTCATCGATATGAAGAACGGTCGTATTGATTCTGTATTCGGCGATACAGCTGTCGTAGCTGAATGGTTCAAGAAAGAAGACAATCTAGCATACGTGGGCGAGCACGTAACCAACCCTAAATATTTCGGTAACGGTTTCGGTATCGCAGTAAACAAAGGTAACGATGAGCTAGTGAACAAGCTGAACACGGCACTGAAAACAGTGAAAGCGAACGGCGAATACGACGTAATCTACAACAAGTACTTCGGTAAGTAATATGGCACTAACGGGTTACTCTTTATCGCTTGTTCAAGCTAGTTGGATGACTGTCCAGCTAGCCTTCACAAGCCTTTTAGTCGGTTTGATTCTGGCAGTGGTATTCGCCAGTGGTGAAATGTCTCGCCGCGTTTTCGTTAAATGGCCAATGACGGCATTTGTGACGATTGTGCGTGGCTTGCCAGAAATCCTTGTCGTGTTGTTCATCTATTTTGGTTCGACGCAGGTTCTGTTTTTAATCACCGGCGACTTTATTGAAGTTAGCCCGTTCTTGTCTGGCGCGGTGGCGTTGTCATTGATCTTCGCTTCTTATGCTTCTCAAACTCTACGAGGCGCATTGAAAGCCGTTGGAAGAGGGCAAAGAGAAGCAGCAAGTGCACTCGGCATCAGTCAAGCACACGCTTTTGTTCGCATTGTTTTGCCACAAGCAGTAAGACACGCACTACCAGGTTTAACTAACCAATGGTTGGTTTTGCTGAAAGATACCGCGCTTGTATCACTGATTGGCGTAACGGATTTACTGAAGCAAGCACAGCTAACATCTGCAGCGACGCATGAAGCCTTTACATGGTACGCAACTGCTGCGGCGATTTACCTAGGCATCACTTTGATTACACAACGTGCCGTCAAACTGATTGATAAGAAGTTCTCAATTCAAGGCATGAGCATGGGACAGGAGGCAACCGCATGAACGAACAACACGTTTGGCAAATGCTGAATGGCTTGGGCACTAGCCTTCAATTAACCGCCGCTTCCTTGGTTGTCGGCTGCCTCTTAGCTTTGATGATGACGCTGACTCTGATCCTACGTACTCCGGGTTTGCATTGGGTAAGCCGTGGCATCATCACCTTGTTTACTGGTACGCCTTTGTTGGTACAGATCTTCTTGGTTTACTACGGTCCGGGTCAGTTTGATGTAGTGAGAGAAAGTGTTTTTTGGACATGGTTAAGCCAACCTTGGTTCTGTGCGATGTTAGCGTTAGCGCTTAATACCGCGGCGTACAGCACTCAGCTGTTTAAAGGCGCGTTTAACGCAATTCCTTCTGGTCAATGGCAAGCGTGTCGTGCTCTAGGGATGAACAAAACCGCAACGCTAAAAGTGCTGCTGCCATACGCTATTCGTCGTGCCGTTCCGGCTTATTCGAACGAAGTTATTTTGGTCTTCAAAGGCACGTCATTAGCGAGCACAATCACGATCATGGATCTGATGGGTTACGCGCAGCGCATTAACGCACAAACTTACGATACGTTGACGGTATTTGGTATTGCGGGCGCATTTTATTTAACGGTAAATGGTGTGCTAACTCTTATTTTCCGCCAGGTAGAGAAGAAAGCACTAGCCTTTGAAGCCGTTTAATTATTAGTAGCTAATTTGTAAATGCCTCTGTTCAAGCGTTACCCTGAAAAGAGGCATATTTGTTTTAGTGTGCTGCTATGCTGGAAAAATCATCAAGAATCACCAAACTTAAGTAAGGTAAACAATCACTGGTGATGATATGGAACGTCGACACTTCTTAGCTTTATGGTCGCTAATATTTGCGCCTTCGCTAAAATCCGCTAGCCCAATGAAGCCGACACCGCCTCAAACGGAAGGGCCATTCTATCCCGTGGTTCCAGTGCCACTTCGTCAAAATTTGATTTTGCAGTCGAAAGGTCTTATTGGTGAGCCCATTTTTCTTCAGGGTAAGGTAATGGATACAGCAGGGAATCCATTGTCTGGAATGAAAATAGAAATATGGCAATGTGATGGACAAGGCATCTATGAACACCCGAATCAACCTAACAATAATAAGTTTGATCCTCACTTTGCAGGCTTTGGTGCAGTTTTAACTGACGAAGATGGGAATTACCTTTTTCAAACGTTATTTCCGGTTCCATATAGCTCTCGACCTCCCCACATCCACGTAAAATTGTGGCGTGGAGAGAAAGAGCTGTTAACGACACAGCTTTATTTGAAAGGGCGAACTGGTAAAGAGTGGTGGGGCGGAAAAGCCCGTGATTATTTGCAGTTTGAGCCTGTCAACATTGATGGTCGAGTCGTCGGTGAGTTCAATTTTGTGCTCGCTTAGTGTGATTAAGCATTATTTTGAAAACTCACATCGTAGACTACAAAAGTAATTAGCAAACAGAAGCTTCTAACAGATTAGTCTTGTCCGGCTCTGACTCTTAATTTGTAGAAATCACTGTACCCAGATTTACGGAGTTGAACACCGCTTACACCTTTCGCTCTGGTGATTTTTTCTTGCCCCCAGAACAATGGTAAGATTGTTGTATCAGCTCTGAGCTCCGAGAGTATTCCCTCCAAACGTTTTTCAGGCGTGGGATCTGATACTGCATCGTGTACGTGATTAACATGCTGTTCAAATTCATCAGAGTGAAGAGCAAATCGAATACCTGTACCTGTTAATAGCCACTCATAAATTCCATAGGTTAAAGGTGGCTCAATGACATCTTCGACAAAGAGCAAGTCGGCTTGTTCTTTTACAAGTTGAGGATTACTAGCGTCAGTTAGCTCCACAAATTCTACATGCAACCCAGTTTGACGGATTAAATCTACGATCCATTGGTTCGCTTTACTTAAATAATCAATCGTCCACTTTGGATGGGTTATGACCAACGTTCCCTCAAGCTGAGGAGCACTCTCGTTGTGAGAGCTATCATCGAGAATGTGCATCGTTTCCAAGCCATTCGCTTTGGCAAATTCAAATCTACGACTCTCGATAAAAGAAAATAGGCGCTGCCAAGTTTGCTCGCTTAGTGAGCACTCGGCGCGACGATTACGTGCTAGAAAAGAAAATGCCTGAATCATATAACATTCGGTATCGTCAGTTTCCTGATTATAACTGATGTATTGATCCAGCTCAGTCCCTTGATGAGAGAGTGTTATTTGCTCCAATAATGCCTTTTTTGCGAAATAGTTATGATGTTTCTTCAGTACTATTTTGTCGGTATCCCAATGCCTAAGTACAAACGGGCCAGTACCTATTGTGATACTGCGACCTTTAAAGCTCTTCTGACGTCGAGTAGTGATAGACGCATTTGCGGTTGCTAAGCAGTAAATGAATAAGTTATTAGGCTGCTTTAAGTCAATACGTATAGCTTGTTTGGCATTATCGAAGCTGATACGAGTGACTTGCTGAAGTAATTTTTGGACGGGGCCATCTGTTGTAACGAGCTTATTTAAAGAGTGTACGACATCTTCTGCTTGTAATGTTAGCCCATCGTGACAGCAGATATCAGGGCGGAGCCAAATATATATACAACTGCCTTCATTTTTGTACTCACAAGCGAGGTGATTTTTTAATTGACCGTAGTGATCAACGGTAAATAGGGTGTCATACAAGCTGCGTATTACCTGCAGTTCTGAAAAGCGATAAGTCAGTGAAGGGGTTAGCTCATCTACCCAAGGATACTGGCTGACGATGAGTGTATTTGAATCTTTGTTTTCTTCTGAAACTTCTGCGAGTGCTTGGCTAAGTGCGCTTACAGCGGTGCTACGGTAATGCTCAAGTAACCTCGAGATGACGTCAAAGCTACCATTGTTGATTTCATTACGAATCGTAAAGTAGAGGGCTTGATGTATTGTTACCGTCACTTTTAGTGTGCTGGCTTTCCCACGACCACGACCTGGCTCCCAATGGATCCAATTGTAGCTGTCAAGTATTCTCAGTATATTAGATATGTTGCGTCTAGAAGTTGAAAAAACCAGTTCTAAATCGTCGAGGTTTACCTGATACGTTTGAGAGTGTTTGTAATGTTTTAATAACTGGCTCAATCTACGAAGACATGTTTCTGTCATGTTTTATTATGTTTCCTCAATAGATGATTGATTTATTAAAGCTATATAATAAATTGATTTCATATTGTGGTGAAGAAAGGTGATTGCTTAAACCCCTCAGTGTTATTGATTGGCTTATCTTCTTCCCATTTAAAAGTATTGGTGGTTTTCATTTTGACTCTAATATATTACTACTAATATAGAGTAAAGGCTCACTTTTTAATTTTTGCCATAATATTAGTGAGTTATGATTAATGTTAGTGTTTGTTTTATTAGTTGTGTCTAATTAGTTAGGCGTAATGACATGAAAATACCCCCACTCATCTATGCAAATAAGCAGGGGTATAAGTTTATTTTACTTCTGGGAAGGTAGTGAATATCGTCCACTCATCTTTAACCATTCCTTGCTGGCCGACAACAGTGGCAGTAACGCGGCGGTTTAATGCGTGGCTGACACGATCCATACCCGGCTCTGCTAACTGTGTGTCGCCAAAAGCAATAATTGCGAGGCGGTCACCCGGGATTCCTTTTTCTATCAATAGATTGCGTACATTCTCTGCACGATGGCGAGATAGGTTTAAATTATAGTCTGCGCGTCCTACCTTACTTGCGTATCCTTGTATCTCTATAGAAGTGGTTGGATACTTTTTAAGAAATGCAGCCAACTCATCTATCTTGTTTTTAAAAATTTGGTTAATAAGAGCAGAGTCATTATCAAACAAAATCTTAAGTTGGTATTGCTCTTCTTTATGCAAATAGGTTTCACAACCATCATTGTCCACTTCTGCCCCTATTGGAGTGCCGGTGCAAAGATCACGAGCGTTTATCACACCATCTTTGTCCAAGTCGTTTAGGTCAGCAATCTGATTCGCCTTTGGTATAGGAATGTACGTCAGCTCATCTTTTGCGTATGCACTATGATGACTCATTATGACCAAAGCCAGAGTGATTAGAAGATTCTTTTTCATTGTATTTAGTACTCCACCGATTGAGTCCACGCTTCCGGTATGTCGACGCGCAATGCGTCTAAAAGCTGCCCGGTTGAAGTCAGGGTCCGATATTGTGCGTATTGCTGAGCAAATTGTGTTTCTAAGTAGTTTTTGCGTGATTCAAACAACTCGTTTTCAGTGTTCAGCAGATCAAGTAGGGTGCGCTTTCCAATACGATATTGTTTTTGGTATGCAATAACGGTGTTTGACATGGAATCAACGTGTTGTATTAAAAATGACTTTTGTTGTTTAGTCAGCTCAAGAGCGCTCCAAGAAAGGCGGAGCTCTTGCTCCACACTTCGGTATGCTCGCTCTCTGAGGTCTTTCGCTTTATTGAGTTGGTAGGCCATACTGTCACTGTTTGCAGAGTCTCGGCCACCGTTGTAAAGGTTGTATCGGACACGGAGCATTGCTTGTGTTTCAGAGTTGAGACCATTTACTCCTCCTACATCATCGTTCCAGCTTTGTTTCGCTTCAAATGAGATGACAGGGAAATAGTTTGCATCTGCTTGTTTATATTGGAACCTGGCAGAATCGACATCTGCGAGTGCTATTTTTATGACAGGATGATTGTCAAAAGCCTGCGAGTGGGCCTCGTCTAGAGAATTGGGGATAAAGTTTTGGTCTGCGTGCGGAAAAATAAGGTTAGTTGGTGCTTCACCAACTAAGCGAAAGAATGCTGTTTGAGCGTCTTTATGGTTATTTTGTGCAGCTAAAACATTACTCTGAGCTTTTGCTAAACGAGCTTTAACCTGGTTAAGATCGGCAACTGAGCCAATTCCTGACTCTGTACGCTTTTTAATATCAGTATAAATTCGCTTATGTGTGTTTAGGTTGCTAGTGGAAAGCGCAGTCAGCTTTTGTGTTTTTACTACATCCAAATAAGCTTTGATGACTTCTAACGCAACATTTTGGGCATCTGCAAGTAACTGATAACGCACAGACTCTGCATCTGCAGAGGTACGATCAATGTCATATAGGGTTTTTGAACCATCCCAGATCAACTGGGTAAGAGTAATTGCCATATCTTTGCGGGTCATCTCGGTATCACTCTTACCAGTAGAGTCGGAAGGATGAATGCTCTCGTAACCGATACCCGCGTCAATATCGAGACTAGGTTTATATGCTCCACGTGATTTATCGATAATATAACGACTACTCATATACTCGTTAAACGCACTTTTGATATCAGGGTTCGTTGCAAATGTTGTCGCTATTGCTTGTTCTAAAGTTTGTGCGCTAGAAACCAGTGGTATTAGCAAACCAAAACACGCGATACTAATATTACTTAGCTTCACTAAAATCTCCCCAAATAATTTAACGCCAGTTATTTTTCAAAAATAAATATTAAAGATTACTAATATTACCCAAGGCAAACGTTTCCTTTTGCTTGCTTTTTTGGAATGTAAGCTGCTATTTCAATGAAAATTTAATGACAAGTTTAAAGAATATTAAAAATAGGTCGCATAACATATGTTTTTACGGTGCAAAATAAAACAAATTTAAAACATGAAAATTATTGATAGGATAATTGCGTGTTTTAGATGGGTTAATTGATGCTAGCTTACGCCCAATTGTGTATATCGCTTCTTGAAAATAAGTCTTATTACTTTCTTAGTTTTATGGACTTTGAGATTTTTGTATTTACTAAATGAGGTATAAGCTCTTGGTTGGACCATCAAAATTAACCGCACAAACCTATGTTGTAATCGGCCTAGATGGTCAAATTAAAGCTTTTGCGTCTAAAGAAAACTTGTTACCGGGAGAAGTGGTCGTTGAATTAGTAGAGGGGAAGATCCAACCTCAGCATGTATATATTGCTGACACAGAAGGTGAAGCTCAAACTGATTCTACCGACAAGCTTGCGAAAATATTAGAGGCCATCGAAAAAGGGCAAGACCCGAGCGAACTAGGTGATGAATATGCTACTGAAGCTGGTGAAGTTACGGGTTCAAGTTTGACGGCTTCTGGTACTGTTGAACGAACGGGGGCAGAAGTACTAGCAAGTACTTTTTTTGAAACCGCCGGCGTGACGACAGAGCAAAGTACAACGCTATTTAATATTTCTCGATTCACAACCTCAGAGCTTGGTGAAACTGAAGCGTTGATTGATGGTGAAGATAGAGGTGCCGTTCAAGAAGACGTGACGCTTGGAACTTCTGGCAACCTCAGTGTTACTGATCCAAATACAGGTGAAGCGTTATTCCAATCACAGAGTGAGGTTCAAGATAGTTATTGGGGCGTCTTCTCAATTGATGCTTTCGGTAACTGGAATTATCAGCTGAATAATGAGCACGAAGAAGTGCAGGCTTTGGATCATGACAGTGACCCAATCATCAGAAGTATTACCGTTTTATCTGTAGATGGCACTGAGCATGAAGTTGTGATCTCTATTACGGGCACTGAAGATGCGCCAGTCGTGACGGGCACGTTCACGGGCAAGGTGACTGAAGGCAATCTCGGTGATGTTGCGACCGCAACAGGCACCATTGCTATTACTGATGTCGATAATGGTGACGATCCGATTTTTGCAAACACCAACGTTACGGGCACCTACGGTGAGTTGGTATTGGTGGATGGTCAGTGGACGTATACGCTGGATCAAAGTCTGGTTCAAGAGTTAGACGAAGGTGATCAGGTACGAGATACTATCACTCTCACGGCGACCGATGGCACCCAACAAAAGATCGTGATTGATATTACGGGCACCGAAGACACGCCTATTGTTGACGGTACGTTCACGGGGTCGGTGACCGAAGGCAATCTCGGTGATGTTGTGACCGCAACCGGCACCATTGCTATTACTGATGTTGATAATGGTGATGAGCCAGTGTTCAGCAACACTACCGTTACGGGCACCTATGGTGAGCTAGCATTGGTGGATGGGAAGTGGACGTATACGCTGGACCAAAGCCAGGTTCAACAGCTGGACGAGGGTGAGCAGGTGCAAGACACCATCACCCTGACGGCAACCGATGGCACCCAACAAAAGATCGTGATTGATATTACGGGCACCGAAGACACGCCTATTGTTGACGGTACGTTTACTGGCAAGGTGAGCGAAGGCAACCTCGGTGATGTCGCGACCGCAACAGGCACCATCACTATCTCTGATGTTGATAATGGCGATGAGCCAGTGTTCAGCAACACTACCGTTACGGGCACCTACGGTGAGCTAGTATTGGCGGATGGAAAGTGGACGTATACGCTGGATCAAAGCCAGGTTCAACAGTTGGACGAGGGTGACCAGGTGCAAGACATCATCACTCTCACGGCGACCGATGGCACCCAACAAAAGATCGTGATTGATATTACGGGCACCGAAGACACGCCAGTCGTGACGGGTACGTTCACCGGCAAGGTGACCGAAGGCAACCTCGGTGATGTCGCGACCGCAACAGGCACCATTGCTATTACTGATGTTGATAATGGCGATGAGCCAGAGTTCAGCAACACTACCGTTACGGGCACCTACGGTGAGCTAGTATTGGTGGATGGGAAGTGGACGTATACGCTGGATCAAAGCCAGGTCCAACAGTTGGACGAGGGTGACCGGGTGCAAGACACCATCACTCTCACGGCGACCGATGGCACTCAACAAAACATCGTGATTGATATTACGGGCACCGAAGACGCGCCAGTCGTGACGGGCACGTTCACGGGGTCGGTGACCGAAGGTAATCTCGGTGATGTCGCGACCGCAACAGGCACCATCACCATCTCTGATGTTGATAACGGCGACGATCCGATTTTTACAAACACCACCGTTACGGGCACCTATGGTGAGTTGGTATTGGTGGATGGAAAGTGGACGTATACGCTAGACCAAAGCCAGGTTCAGCAGCTGGACGAGGGTGAGCAGGTGCAAGATACCATCACCCTGACGTCGACCGATGGCACCCAACAAAGCATCGTGATTGATATTACGGGCACCGAAGACACGCCCGTCGTGACGGGCACATTCACGGGTAAGGTGACTGAAGGCAACCTCGGTGATGTCGCGATCGCAACAGGCACCATTGCTATTACTGATGTTGATAATGGCGATGAGCCAGAGTTCAGCAACACTACCGTTACAGGCACCTACGGTGAGTTGGTGTTGGTGGATGGAAAGTGGACGTATACGCTGGACCAAAGCCAGGTTCAGCAGTTGGACGAGGGTGAGCAGGTGCAAGATACCATCACTCTCACGGCGACCGATGGTACCCAACAAAACATCGTGATTGATATTACGGGCACCGAAGACAAGCCTATTGTTGACGGTACGTTTACCGGCAAGGTGAGCGAAGGCAATCTCGGTGATGTCGTGACCGCAACAGGTACCATTACTATTTCTGATGTTGATAATGGCGACGATCCGATTTTTGCAAACACCACCGTTACGGGCACCTATGGTGAGCTAGCATTGGTGGATGGTCAGTGGACGTATACGCTGGACCAAAGCCAGGTTCAACAGCTGGACGAGGGTGATCAGGTACAAGACACCATCACCCTGACGGCAACCGATGGCACCCAACAAAACATCGTGATTGATATTGCGGGCACTAATGATGTTCCTGAATTTGTTAGTGGGAGTAATGACAACTTTGGTCTGGATGCCCAAGGTAAAACCGACATCGATAGTTACCAGTTTAGCGTTGATGAAAACAGTCAATCGGGTGTAATTGGAAAAGTAAATGCATTCGATGTCGATCAGGACAGTCAGATTACGTATCACTTAAACGGTCATAGTGAACTGTTTGAAATCAACAGTCTTACCGGTGAGATCAGTGTCAAAAATGGTGCAAATCTGGACCATGAATCTATCGATAACTACCAGCTAGAAGTGGAAGCTCGTGACCAGTTTGGCGGTAAAGACACCGCTCAGGTCGAAGTGTTGGTTCGCGATATTAATGAAGCCCCTATTGCTGAAGATGATAAGGGCATTGAAAAAACAACCAAGACAATTGACCAGAGCAACTGGGATGACAGTGCTGATATCACAGTTGATTATTATGTGATTGATACTCGATCTGGAAACAAGGTTTCTGATGCATCGAAAGCTGATTATGTTGGTGACGGCGACCACAAATATGGCGTTAGTTCTGCGCTAGACAGCGGCTCAGACCGGGTTCAAGATGGTCAGATTCGATATGATGATGCAACCGGACAAAGTGAAGCAATGCGCTTCTCCTTTGCTAATGGTCAGGTTGCCGATCATGCTGAAGTTGAAGTGAAAAACCTATGGACAGACACTTCGAACGGTAGCTGGGAGCCTGGTATTGAGCGCGGTGTTTGGAAGGCTTACTACAAAGGTGACTTGGTTGCGACAGGTGTGTTTGAAGGTACCCGTGGTGGTAATCAAGTAGTCAACATCAATGCAGATGGGCGTTTCTTCGATAGTATTGAAATGTCTACTACCAGCTATAAAGACGGTGTCATTGATCCTAAAGGCTCAGAGTACTTTATTACTCAGGTATCAGCGGACCTGACGACCTTTGATGACGCTTACCAGACCAACGGCTCAGGCACTTTAGAGCTGGATGTTCTAGCGAATGACAGCGACCCGGATGGTGACGCTCTGACTATTATCGACTATCCATCAGAAAGTTTCCTTAATCTGCAAGATGGTAAATTGGTCTTTGATGCGGCCAAGTACCTAGAGTCACTGCCAACTGATCAACAAACCCTGAAAACGGGTGAAGTGAAAGATTATACCTTCGAATACACCATCCGTGATGACGATGGTCTGACTGATAAAGCAAAAGTTACCGTTAGTGTGATGGGTGAGCCTATGTCGCTCAGCGATGCACACGCAGCATTGGATGAATCTCAAGTTGGCACGGATACTGGCGTACATGCTGAAGGCAACTTTATCGCAAACCTCGGGTCTGCAACGGAGGCTGAATATCACTTCAACGCCGAGCAAAACCTAGGTGGTTTCACCAGCGATGGTAAAGAGGTCGTGTTTGAAGTGAGTGCAGATCAGAGCACTCTAACTGGTTATACTGGAACAGGTGCCGACCGCATCAAAGTGGTTCAAGCCAACATAGATAGCAAAACGGGTCATTTCACAGTTGATCAACATATGCCTCTTGATCATGCGGAGCAGGGGGCGGACATGCTGGATATCCGCGCTAGCGTCGAGGTGGATGCCGGAGGTCAGTCTGAGAGTGCCACCTTGCATCTGAATGTAACGGATTCATTACCGTCATCGTCTTCAGCTCACTACGAAATAAATGACGTTGATTCACAAAGTAATAGTGTTGTGATTGCACTTGATGCGTCAGAATCAATGCTCGACTGGGTAACAGATGCAGACGGACAATATGTTACTCGCTGGCAACTTGCTCAAGACTCTATTAAGTCAATGTTTGAGCAATACCAAGATTTGGGTCCAGTAAGTTTTAGAATTGCAACTTACAGCGGAAAACCATCTGGCCAGATTTCTGAGTGGCTAGATTCTGCCGAGGCCATTGATGCCTTTATCTCTGGTATACATCCATATGCATCGACGCCATATAACCAGGCCGTTGACCAAATAAATGAAATACTTAGTGATCCAGAAGATGATGCATTACTTAGTAATACCGATACCCAGCTTTACTTTATCTCAGATGGTCGACCTTCCGATTTTACCTATTGGACAAATCAAACGAACGTGGGAGAAATTCAAACCCGTGAAAACTTGATTAAGTGGTCAACATCAGATGATTTTGAAAGTGAACAGCGTTATCAGGACATAGTGAATGGTCGGGTTCAGCCTACTTCTGAAGAAGAGGGCATCATTCTGCAAAATGCGATGGAAAATGGCATCAGCAGTAGCGGTCAGGATGTTGAAAATATCTGGTCTGTCGGTATCGGTAATGGTGCGTCTCTGGAACACCTGGAGTCGATCGCGACAGATAAAGGCAGTGCTATTGTCGTTGTAGATGATTCTCAGATTGGGGATTTGCTTAGCAAAACGGTCTCAGGCCAGTTGCAAGGTAACCTTCTGGATGACAATGGCGGTGATGCTCAGTGGGTAGATCACATCACTATCGATGGCGAGATATATTACTACAACAAAATAAACGGTGATGTCACTACCAGCGATGGCACGAAAATATCGGATCATTCTCTGGCGCAAATTGATACCAACCACGGCAAGCTGACCATTAACTTTGAAAATGGTCACTACGACTATCAAGCGAGCAATGTTGTAGGTCATCAACAAGAGAAGCTTGACGTTACGGTTATCGATGCTGACGGTGATACTACAAATAGTGAAGTTACCATTGATATCCGAGATCGCGCACCAGAATTCATCAGTGTCGGTGATACAGACCAAACCCAAGGCACCGATGCCAACGGTATGCCAACAGAAGATACAGCAAGCTTTGACGTCGCTGAGCAAGAAGTTGGGGTATTAGTCGGCCAGGTGGAAGCGTTTGATCCGGATGGCAGTGACACCATAAAGTATGAATTGAGTGGTGGTGATGCTGATCTATTCCGTGTTGACTCTAATAGTGGTGAGATTTGGCTAAAAGATGGTGTAAAACTGGATCACTCGACTCAGCAAACGTATCAGTTGGAAGTGTCTGCAAGCGATGGTGTTGATACCGATACAACTCAGGTTATCCTGAATGTCACTGAGAACCATGCCCCAACCTCATCTCCAGTTCAGGGCTTTGCTCAGATGGAAGACTTACCGATCAATAAAGTGACGGTAGTGTTCGACCACTCGAACAGCATGACCCGTACCTTTGACGGTGAGAATACCGTGGGTCGTGATGCAACCGCACCGAAAACTGAATCGAGAGCTTACAAAGCAGCAGCAGCGTTACATTCCATGGTTGAAAACATGATTGCCGATGGAGGAGAATCAAACACCTATATCCGTCTGGTACGTTTCGACGGTGATACATCCACACATAGCTGGCTGACCTTGAGTGAAGTTGAGTTGATGACACGCCCACCAGAGATGAATGGCCGTGATCCAAACGATTTAAGTTTCCAAAATGAAGTGTCAGAATATGTGCGTAACTGGTGTGACGTAGAATACGGTACTAATACGGATTACGATAAAGCTTTAGAGGCTGTAATGGAGCCTGGTGAGGCGAGTAATGCCGTTTACCCTTGGCAGGATGGTTGGGACTATTTCGGTCCAGAAAAACCGTCTGAGAGTAAGGACACCATATTCTTTATCTCAGATGGCGAACCCAACCCTAGCGAGGGCGCTGTTACTTCTCCTGATCTAGCCGAGCGCTGGGAGGATTACAAACAGACTCATGACGCCAAAGTATATGGGATTGGTATTGCTCTCTCTGATAATGTCAAAGCAGCAGAGGCTCTAGATGAGCTTAGCGACAAAGTGGTGTTTATCGACTCAGGTGAAGACTTGGGGCAGTACCTAAACCAGTTCTCTCCCGATCCAATTGCCGGTGAGTTACTGGCGGGAAGCCAGGACGCTGATGGTGATAGCATGACCGTTTCTTTGGCAGAAGGCGATTTCACTCTGTTGGGCGCAGAACTGCACGGTGTAAGCGTAAATCAGCCGTTAGTTTCTTCATCCAGTGACGTAGATGGTCAGCTTCATATCCAGACAGCGTTCGGCACCTTGGAAGTGTCATCCAATGGCAGTTATAGCTTTACTCAAAGCGATGAGCTTACTCTACAGGGTGACCAGCAGGCGGATATGCATTTCTTGTTTAAAGTGTCTGATGGTAAAGGTGGCATAAGTGAAAACGTCTTTACACTTACATTGAACGATTCTGGCACCGATATTGCCCAAACTGAGCGCCATGCGTCGGTGGGAGATGAGTTTGCGAATAGTATCACTGGTGGCGAAAGCATTGATATTTTGCTAGGACAAGCAGGTGAAGATACGTTGAGTGGTGGCGCAGGCGATGACATTCTGGTTGGTGGGCTTGGAAACGATATCCTGACGGGAGGTCTAGGCAGTGACATCTTGACAGGTGGAGAGGGTATTGACACCTTCACCTTTACTCAAGAATCACTGGACATGACGTCATCAAGAGATGTGATTAAAGACTTTAGGCTGGATGAAGACAAGTTGGATTTGAGTGACATTCTTGAGTTTGTCGGTGACGACACAACGGATATGGATAACTTGTTGGAACACGTAAGCGCAGACTACGATAGTGCCCAAGATACTCTGAATTTGACGATTACTGGAGAAGGCAGCAACACAATGTCAGTGGCATTAGAGAACTTTGATTTATCAGGGTTGGAGCTAGGGTCGTCAGCGACATCTCATGAAATTGTTGATCAGCTGTTCCATCACCAAGTTTTTAACGTGGATTAGTATTACCTGAAGATAAAGTTATTTTAGTAAACAGCACCTGATTGAATCATCAGGTGCTGTTTTTCTTTTCTGCTGTTGTTAGTTACCGACTTTTTGCCTAACCACTTCAAAAATTGGCAGTAGTAAATGCACTGCTTCGCACTTTAAGTGGTTCTTTGGTTACATGTTTTGATAGCTTGGTCCGCCACCACCTTCTGGCGCTTTCCATGTGATGTTTTGTGAAGGATCTTTGATGTCACAGGTTTTGCAATGCACGCAGTTGGCGGCATTTATCTGAAACTTCAACTTACTCTCAACTTCCACCACTTCGTAAACCCCCGCAGGGCAATAGCGCTGGCTCGGCTCGTCATACATACCCAAATTCACATCAATTGGAATGTGAGGATAAGTCAGAACAAGGTGACAAGGTTGATTCTCTTCGTGCTGTGTTCCCGACAAAAATACCGACGAAGGCTTATCAAAACTGATTTCACCATCTGGTTTTGGGTATGTAATTGCTTGGCACTCTTGTTTAGGTTTTAACTGTTCGTGATCGTACGAATAGTCCTTGACAGTCCAAGGTAACGGCTTCTTAACCAGTGGTTGCCATAGGTTATGCTCAAAGGTCGAAAGTGCACCGCCCAGTATGCTGCCAAACTTGTGGATGTTCGCACCAAAGTTACGTGTTTCGGCGAGCTCGTCATACAACCATGATGATTCAAACAATGACTGGTAGTCTGGCTCAGAAGCCCCAGTTTGTAGGGCAGTATGTACTGCTTCTGCTGCAATGATTCCGGACTTCATCGCTGTGTGGCTACCTTTAATTTTAGCGACATTCAAAGTTCCTGCATCACAACCAATCAATAAACCGCCGGGGAATTGCTGTTTCGGCAGAGAAGAAAGTCCACCTTTTGCAATGGCTCTTGCGCCATATGCGATACGTTGTGCACCTTTAAGATGTTGCTTGATAGCTGGATGGTGCTTAAAGCGTTGAAACTCGTCAAACGGGCTTAAGTAAGGGTTGCTGTAGTTTAAATCTACGATCAAACCGACCGCGATTTGGTTGTTTTCCATATGATATAGAAAACCGCCGCCAGTGGTACTTGTCTCGCTCAAAGGCCAGCCAGCGGAGTGGATAACACTGCCAGATACATCCTTGCTGTCAGTGGGTAATTCCCATATCTCTTTTAGGCCAAGCGCGTAGTGCTGAGGTTGCTTGCCTGCGTCTAGGTCGAACCTTTGAATAAGTTCTTTACCCAGATGTCCGCGACAACCTTCAGCAAAAAGGGTGTATTTTGCCTTTAGCTCGATACCTGGCTCAAAGTTAGATTTGGCTTGGCCGTTCTTATCTAGTCCCATATCGCTCGTATTAATGCCTGTCACGGCGCCACTCTGATCATAATTGATGTTTGCAGCGGCAAAGGCAGGAAAAACTTCCACCCCAAGACTTTCTGCTTGGTTAGCGAGCCAACGGCAAAGGTTGGCAAGGCTAATTACATAATTATTTTCGCCATTTATCATTGGACGTGGCGTAAGGAAATGAGGGACGCGAATATGGTTTTGCTCAGTAGTAAGATAAAGGAAATGGTCTTGCTGAACTGAGGCTGATAGCGGGGCATCCATTTCTTTCCAATCGGGGAAAAGTTCATCCAAGGCATTGGTTTCAAAAACAGCGCCAGATAAAATATGTGCGCCCACTTCTGAGCCTTTTTCTACAACGCAAATTGAAAGTGCGTCACCTTCACTATCTTGGTTGAGTTGAGCTAGGCGACAAGCGGCACTTAAGCCCGCAGGTCCGGCTCCCACGATCACGACATCAAACTCCATGCATTCTCGTTCCATCTATCTGCTTCCTTTTTATTATCGTCATCTGCGTGACAGGTTTTTGGTTTCTATACAGAAAACTATAGCTCAGTTGACGTTAACGTGAAGTGAACTAAGCTCAAGTAATGGATCTGAAGTGTTATACGAGGCATGACCATGGATGACCGACCATTAGCAACACTTGTCATTGCGGAACATGACAATCAGTCGTTGGCTGCAGGGACGCTGTGTGCAATTAAAGCGGCATTTGATATCAAGGATGATGACAAATCGCTTCCTGTTTCTGTATTGCTTATTGGTTATCAGTGCCAATCGGTTTTGGATGAGTTGAAGTGTGTTAAGGGCGTTGCAGAAATTATCTGGGTTGACGCAAAGGAGTATGAGCATGGGTTAGCGGAAAACATCGCGCCTTTGATCTCACAACTAGCCAAAAATTACTCACACATTCTTTCTCCTGCCAGTACATTTGGTAAGAATGTGATGCCTCGCGTGGCGGCGTTACTCGATGTAGGGCAACTTTCGGACGTGATGACAATCGAGTCTATCGATACGGTGATTCGTCCAATATATGCCGGGAATGCATTGGCGAGAGTCACGTCGAACGACCCCTTTAAAGTGATGACCATACGAAGTACGGCTTTTGATGCCCAAGAGCTGTCAGATACGCCAGTTGTCCCTAAGGTTACTCAAGTCGATACGGTGATTATCAACAAACTTAGTGAGTTTATTTCGCAGCAAACGCCAGAAAGTGAGCGACCAGAATTGCCAGCGGCTAGAGTGGTGGTATCGGGTGGTCGTGCATTCGGGAGTAAAGAGAAGTTTGCTTTAGTCGAACAATTGGCTGATAAGCTAGGTGGAGCGGTAGGAGCGTCCCGAGCGGCGGTCGATGCGGGTTATGTGTCTAATGACCATCAAGTCGGGCAAACTGGTAAAATTGTTGCACCTGAATTATACATTGCCGTCGGAATTTCTGGTGCTATTCAACATTTAGCGGGAATGAAAGACTCAAAGGTGATTGTCGCAATTAACAGCGATCCCGATGCGCCTATTTTTGACATCGCTGACTATGGGTTGGTCGGCGATTTATTTGAGGTGATGCCGGAGTTGCTAGAGAAGCTGTAGATATAATCAGCTTCCTCAAACAAAAGGCTTCCGAACTGGAAGCCTTTATCATTTGGTTTTTACCAGTTACTTTTCGCTCGGGCGTTGCAGGTGCTCTGCAAGTACTTTCGTAAACCTTGCAGCTTCACCACCAGTACAAGCGCGATGATCAAACGTTACTGATAGCGGCATTGCTTTCACCGAAATTGCTTGACCATTTCTTATCACCACTCGGTCGAGTATTCGACCAGCACCAACAATAGCGACTTGCGGAGGTGTGACGACAGGTGTCGCGTAAATGCCGGCAATCGCTCCAAAGTTGGAAAGCGTAATCGTCGCGTGCTGTAATTGCTCTCGACCGATTTTTCTCTCTCTGATCCCTTCAACGGTTTGATCGAGCCAACGACGAACATCTTGTGGCTCGTATTCATCTGCGTGGCGCAATACGGGTACGTACAAGCCATGACGGCTATCTACAGCAATACCAAGATTAACCGTATTGTGCACGCAACGCGTCATGGTTTCTGCATCAAACCAAGCATTTAAAGCGGGCTCTTCCTGACACGCATGAACAATCGCTTGAACCAGGCGGATACTGATGTCTTCGTTCGGCAGCCAGTCTTCCAGCAACGTTTCTTCTGTAATGGTCACGGCAGCAACGTGCTCGTGTGACTCAGTCATCGACGACACCATGGTGCGTCGAGCGCCTTTCAATACTTCGGTGCCCGGACGCTGTTTTCCGGCTTCGTCGTAAATGTCGGCATCAACGATAAGACCGTTTGGACCACTGCCTGACACGAGATTAAGATCTACCCCAAGTTTTTGTGCCAATAGACGAGCCGACGGTAGAGCAGTAACTAGATTACTCTCAGTCGTGTTGTGATTGCCTCCAATCCAGAAGTCATCGACGTTAACGTGATGCGCTTGATGAGAAACATTGCCGACAACGGTCGCGGCGTCAGCAGTCTCTTTTTTCTCTACCGTAGCCCCGCGCTCTGCGCCAGTTTCGTCAATTTCGAGTAGCAATGCGCCAATATTGACGATATCACCTTCTTCCCCATGGCGGCTGACTACACGGCCCGAGTAGGGGGCGGGAACGTCGACCGTCGCTTTTGCTGTCTCGACAGTTAAGATCACTTGATCCAACTTAACCATGTCACCGACATTAACGTGCCATTTTACAATTTCTGATTCAGCGAGGCCTTCGCCGAGATCGGGTAAGTTAAACGTCTTCATTTCCAATCCTCCACGAGTTCGCGCGCTGCGGTCACAATGTCTTCTTCCTGAACCATGAAATAATCTTCGTTACGGTAATAAGGCATAATGGTGTCCATTCCAGTTACTCGTTTAGGTGGGGCTTTTAGTAAGCACATGGCGTGTTCGGCTGTTCGAGCTAAAAGCTCAGAGCCCACACCACAAGTTTTACTCGCTTCATGAACAACGAGTAAACGTCCGGTTTTTTCTAGTGAGCTGAAAATCGTTGCGGTATCAATTGGCTTAATGCTCGCCAAATCAATCACCTCGACTTCAATTCCTTGACTAGATAAGGTCTGTGCGGCTTGAAGTGACTCTACGACGCATGCGCCCCAAGTAACAAGCGTGATATCTCGCCCCTTACGTAAGGTGAAGCAGGTGTCGAGTGGAAGTGCTTCGCCATTATCAACGACTTCAGATTTTACGGTTCGATAAATGCGTTTCGGTTCGAAGAACATGACAGGATCATTACTTCGAATCGCGGCGAGAAGCAGGCCGTATGCGCGTTGAGGTGAAGAAGGAATCACTACTTTAAAGCCAGCAGTGTGCGCAAATAGCGCCTCTACACTTTCTGAGTGGTGCTCTGGAGCGTGAATACCGCCACCAAATGGCGCACGGAAAACCGCAGGGCAAGTGAGGCGGCCGCGAGTTCGGTTACGCATGCGTGCCGCGTGGCACATTAAGTGCTCCATTGCCGGAAAAACAAAACCTTGAAATTGAAATTCGGCGACAGGTCGTAACCCTTGCGTTGCCATACCGACCGCAACACCGCCGATTAACGCTTCAGCGAGGGGCGTATCGATCACTCGTTTGAGACCAAACTCTTGTTTGAGCCCTACGGTGGCACGGAATACGCCACCATTATCACCTACGTCCTCACCTAACACGACAACATTTTGGTCTTGTTGCATTTCGTGGTGCAGAGCGAGGTTTACTGCTTCAACTAACGTTAGTTCAGCCATGTTTGCCTCCCTGCATTCGCATTGCTTTGTTGATGAGCTCATCTCTTTGAGCGTGAAGCTCTTGGGGAAGCGATTCATACAAATAATCGAACCCAGTTTCTGGTGCTTGTGACGGTAAGCTGAGGTAGCGTTCAACTGCCAGTTCCACTTGTTCCTTGCAGTATTCTAGCCATTGCTGCTCTTGTTCATCGCTCCAAGCTCCTTGATTAAGGAGATACGTTTTAAGACGTGCTATAGGTTCGTATTGCCATGCGGTTTGAACATCGTCCTCTTTACGATAACGAGTCGCATCATCGGCAGTAGTGTGGTCACTTAATCGGTAACTGACCGCTTCGATGAGTGTTGCGCCTTTCCCTTTTCTCGCTCTCTCAAGTGCGGTCTTGGTTGCATCATAAACCGCGACGACATCGTTACCATCTACTGTAATGCCCGGGATGCCAGCGCCTTGCGCTTTTTCTGATAAGAAATCGGCAGCACATTGAAGGCTACGCGGCACTGAAATTGCCCACTGGTTGTTATTCACAACGAAAACAAGTGGAATATTCCAAGCTCCCGCACAGTTTATTGACTCTAGAAAATCCCCTTTGGATGTACCGCCATCGCCGCACATGACTAGCGCAGCTTCATGGTTACCTTGAATTTTCAGTGCGGAAGCCACCCCGACAGCGTGCGTACATTGCGTCGCAATGGGGACACAGAATGGAAGATCTCGGCTAGGAATTGGGCTGCCCTCAGGAGCAAAATCACTACCGCGCTCATCACCGCCCCAGTATTGAAGATTCTTCTCCATGCCAATACCACGACACCACATTGCAGGCATATCGCGATAATAAGGGACAAATACATCATCGGCTTTCAGCGCTCTGCCGACCGCAATGCCGATGGCTTCAGCACCTAGGTGCGAAGGGTAGGTCCCTAACTTGCCGGTGCGTTGCAACGCAACGGCTTTGTTGTCGTAAGTGCGAGTCAATACCATGTCTCGGTAAAACCCGACCAAAGTTTCAGTGTCAGCCCAGTTGGGTAGTTGGCCGACTAGGTCCCCATGATGGTCGATAAACCGATGCATGGGTAATGCCTGAACGTTCATCTCAAGCTCCTTTTGACGCTGCGTGTCTTTTGGACTGCAGCTGTTCATATCAAACCAGAGTTTGTATGGGTACTCAAACTCTGATATCAGCGCAAAGGCCATACCTAAGGTTGCTTGTGTTTTCTATAGCTGTAGGCATCTGTACGTCCTTTAAACTATTTTTCGATAACACCGCTGCGGCTATTTCATCGCAAGACACAGAGAAACATTTTTTCTGCATCTAACCCTCTAACTAAATCGTGGTATAGCCAGATACAATAAGTGTAAACAAATTGTTAAATTGTGCTTCATTTTGACTTTTGACCAGTAGTAAAGTTTTGCTTACACCCTGATTTTGTAGAGTAATATGCTGATTTTTAATTGCTGGCATTTTTAAACTCGAATTTAATTGCTATTGAATGAAACATATTTGCAACAAAATTTGGCTGTAAAATTTGACAAAGTGAGTCATTATTAATGAATCAACTCAAGTAGTTGTTATGTGTTGTATTGAGATTTTTTGTTGTGCCCGAAACTCCGGCCTTATGAGAATACATAACTTCTTCCCAACAGAGTGGAATCAGGGTAGGGTGACGGCATTACAAATGTATACCCTCGGCGGTCCTTGAGCTTATCAGCAGTAGATGGCGCTCAAGTCGAAGTGATTATGGAGAAATTATGTATCACGCTCATGTTTATTTTCCTTTAAGAGAACAAGATAAAGCGCAAGCCTTGAACGAGATCATCCGTCAAGAGCGTCAAGATGTGCTGCGTGTATTTCCTTTGGTTGGAAGATTGGTTGGCCCACATAAAATGCCGATGTTTGAAATTCACCTAGAGTCATTGAGTGAAGAGTTTTTGGCTTGGCTCGATACGATTCGAGGTGATTTTTCTGTGCTTATCCATCCTGTGAGTGAAGAAGAGTTGCTCGACCATACGGAACGCGCGATTTGGCTGGGTAGAGAGATTGGTGTATTTGAAGAGAAGCTAGAGAAATAGTTGTTCCTCCCGCATGTATGACCGCTTTGAATGCTTCTCCCCTCATCGCGGTCACCGTAGCAAGTTAGCGTTTTCATGTTCGTTAATAAGTCGCGATTTCCTTTTCTCCATTCTGCAGGCCCTGTTTTTGTGTGCTAAACCTACAAGTAGGTTTTTGAGCTTAAGCATCAAGTGAAACCATATTTCTGTTTAGCATGTCGTTAAATAAGTTTTGGCAGCAATAAAATAATAAGTTCAGATAAATAAAATAGGTATAGCAGGGAAGTGCAGTTTACGACCCCAACGCCATTGGTAGTGGAGCCGATAATTTCTGAGGGGGAAGGGTATGTTTTCGATACTCTTGGTCATACTTTCACTGTATATATTTTGGTTGTTGTTTCGCAACGGACCTGCATTCGCCGAGCGCGTCGCTCATCAAAAACGTAACTGGGTTGGACCTACCGCCAACAAAGAAGAATGGCGAGGATATTGTACGGATGTATTTCAGCCGTTCAGTTCTCAAACGACTTTTTACGCCATTGCTTATTTTGCCAATTACGTAGCAGCAGCGAACGCAATATCTTGGTCAACGATATACGAAGGCGATTATCCGGTCATCATAAGCCGATTTGGTAGCTACTTCATTTTAAGTACGCATGATGCACTGGTCGTAGCTGGGTTTATTGCGCTTGCTTTCTTTATCATCAATTGGCAGCTTGCCATGCACTGTTCTGGTATTCTTAGTCAGTATCTAGTGCGGATTCTTATTATCAATCGAACTCGCTTTGTTGCGATTAGCTTAGTGTTTTGCAGTTACTTTGCGTATCTCTTGACTGTTGGTATTTTCTGGTTGTTCCATGACGGTTATTCGATCTGGCACGGGTTAACGCTTACTCCTGTATTCTTATTATTAGCGTTATTGGTTGCGGTTGTTTTGCCATCTATGAAAAAAGAGAGCAATAAACCTTAGATAGACTTGCCACGTTAAATTACACACGATTTTAGGATAGTAATTCCTATGCCATTAAGTTAGCATTGCCGGCTTTTTAACGGTCTACAGGCCCTTATTAGTGGGAGGAACTATGTTTATCGGCTTTGACTATGGCACTGCAAACTGTTCAGTGGCAAAAATGGAATCGGGTGAGCCAGTAATGCTTAACCTAGAAGGGAGCAGTCCATTTATTCCTTCCACCCTTGCTGCACCGACTCGTGAATCGGTATCCGAGCACTTATTTCGCCATCGAGATATTAAACCATTAGATCAAGTTGGTGAGCAGGTTTTACGCCGGGCAATCAATTTAAACCGAGAAGAAAGTATTGATCTCGAATCTGACGACATTGCATTTGGTCAGGCGGCGCTTAATCTCTATTTGGAAGATCCTCGTGATATCTATTACGTAAAGTCGCCGAAGTCTTTTCTTGGCGCTTCTGGCTTGCGTGACGTGCAATTGGCTTTCTTCGAAGATCTTGTCTGCGCGATGATGGACAATATTAAGTCGCAAGCCGAAAACGATGCGCAGCAAAGTATTACCGATGCTGTTATCGGCCGGCCAATTAACTTCCATGGGCGTGGCGGTGAAACGGCTAACATTCAGGCTGAACGCATTTTGTTGCGGGCAGCGAAACGTGCGGGCTTCCAAAATGTGGAGTTTCAGTTTGAGCCTGTCGCGGCGGGCCTAGAGTATGAAGCGACACTCAGCGAAGACAAAACCATTCTAGTGGTCGATATTGGCGGTGGTACAACGGACTGCTCGTTGATTCAAATGGGGCCGTCTTGGCGTGGCAAAGCGGATAGGACCGCAAGTTTGTTAGCTCATAGTGGCCAGCGCGTCGGCGGGAATGATCTTGATATCGCGTTAGCATTTAAGCAGCTCATGTTCCCGTTTGGCATGGAAAGCAAAATGGAGTCAGGTATTGTGATGCCGACCACCCAATTCTGGAACCCGATAGCAATCAACAATGTAGAAGCGCAGAGTGATTTCTATTCGCGAGAGAACCTATCCGCGTTGAAGTTGCTTCAAAAGCAGGCTCAAGAGCCAGAAAAGCTTGCTCGTTTGCTAGAGGTGTATCATGAGTCTTTAGGCTACAACATTGTTCGCCGTGCCGAAGAAGCGAAAGTGGCGCTTTCAGAACAAGCTTCTTACCGAACTGGCATCAACTTACTGTCAGAACTGATTGAAGTCGATGTGCAACGAGACGAAATGATCGAAGCGATTCAGTCGCCGAAGAATAAAATGACGGCGTTGGTGACAGAAGCGGTAGAGCAAGCTGGGGTGAAACCCGATGCTATCTTTATGACTGGTGGTTCGGCACGCTCGCCAATTTTGCGCGATGCGGTGCAAACCGTACTGCCAAATATTCCGGTCGTCAGTGGAAATTATTTTGGCTCGGTAACTGCTGGCCTAGCTCGTTGGGCTGAGGTCTGTTTCAAGTAGAAAGAAAACTAATTGCGCTATGGGCATTGTTACCAAATTTATGATTTCGCTGAGAGATTGAGTTTCATGCGAGTAGGGAACCTTGTTAGGGTTCTTAAATCTTTCAACGGCATTCTGAACAATGAGGGACGAGCGTGATTCAGAATCTATTGTCCGAGTATGCTGTTATGTATATGACTTCGTCTCGCTAAGCGCTACTCGCTGCCATTATTCTGAAGAATCGGGTTATGATCTATCGGAATAATGATTTCTATTAAGCTGAAATAAAAATGCCCGCTAAATCAGCGGGCATTTTTGTTTACGTCATTAATGGTGCATGTGTTTTTCCATGTGTCCTTGTTTTTCAACCGCCATTTCTACTTCCACCTTACCCGCGTTTTTGAATGTTAACGTCATAGGGAAGCGGTCACCTTCTTTGAGCGCTTGTGTTGGATTGAAAATCATTAAATGGAAGCTACCTGGCTTAAACAACACTGAGTCATTGGCGGGAACGCGCACTTCGTCAATCTTAATCATTTTCATCACACCATCTTCTTTCTTATGCGTGTGAATTTCGACATGTCCTGCGATTGGGCTTTCTGCTGCGATCAATGCATCTTCACTGTTACCGTGGTTGGCTAATTGAAAAAAACCACCGATAACAGGTGCGTTTGGTGGCGCTTCGCGGCTCCATGGATGGTCGATATGAATTTTTCCTGCTTCATAATCGTGCGCTAAACTCAGTGGGCTAGCGATGACAGCAATAAGCGCGATAGCGGCGGTTTTTAATGATTTAAGCATGTGTTTTTCCTTTTGAATGAATAGCTTCTCTGAATGGACAACAAACAGAGTCATCGTTATTTTTGAATAAAGTTGTCAATGATTAGATGCCTGTTAGGCAGGAAAAACACTCGGCGGAGAATGCTTAGGCGCGATGTGTTTGTAAACGAGCTTATCGCATTTTGAAAATCGGTAAGGCGTCAGAGCTTTCTTGACTCGGCGCTGCCAATGGATGGTAGTCAGGTATAGCCCAATCGCAACCAAAAGAAAGAATTGAACCGCTTGAAGAAGCGGACACTCAAACTGAAAGCCCTCATGTAAATTAAGATCTTGAATGAGCGTAGAAGAAGGTTGAGCGTTAGCTTCAATCAGCGTATTGATATCCACCCATTTGAAACCATCTGCGGTACACAGTAAGACCTTTTCACTTTGAACTTTGTTAAGCCAGGTTGTGTTGTGAACTTGTGTTGGGTTAAGAGTCGCTGTGGACGCTAAATACAACTGAAACAACACCGCGATAATAACCGCAATAGCGTGCAAGCGATGGTGTTTATGCTGTATTAGAGTGTTTTCCATACAATTGAGTGCTTATCTTCTTCGGCGCGGGATACTAACAAATTAACCAAACAATGTAATTATCAGTTTACTAAAAGGTGATGCAAGTGTGCATTATTTGTTTTATTGCCTATTTTTAACGCTTTAATAGCTTGGCTCTTTACGATTTAAAGCAACGTGTTACGGCAGATGGCATGTTTTGATTAGGCTTGCATTCATAACCTCCAATTCAGCTTGTCTGTCTTGCCTAGTCGCTTTTGAAGATACTGAATTAATCTCTCTATATGTCACTGAAACTTCGGTTAGTGGGTGCCGAAGTGGTGTTTTTACGTGCTAGATTTGGCTGATATCGATTCAAAATGCACACCGAATCTTCACTTGTTTTCCATTAACGGAATTATGACAGTAATTTAATAAAGGATACGGTATTCTGCGCTCCTTTGTACATGCCAGAACGTCCGTCCTACTTAGTCGGAGGGGCGATTAATCTTAAGAAATTTCTCAAATGAAATACGAACAACAGATTGGATATCGATACCCTAAAGGTCGATTTGCCATGGTGAGTGTATACGCATTCACTGGTGCTGCGATTTTAGCATCGACTATTTTTTCTCTATTGCTGTTTTTGTCGATCGACGAAAACCCGATGATGCAAACCTTATTTGGTGGTTTAGCGATTATTTTTGAAGCGGGTAAGTTCTACGCTTGGTATGAATACGGTGAGCGCCGAGCCCATCGCAACTATACAGGGGCGGCAACCGCTCTCGTGTTTTATTTAGTCTTAGCTGCGATCTCCATTGGCGGTAGTATTGGTGGCATTAACAGTGCAACAAACAGCGCACAAAGTCATATTTCGGTAGAGCAGGCGAAAGTGGAAGCGTTTAATCGCCAAATTGCGGCAATCGATAAACAGATTGAGCTCAACAATATGGCAGCGCAGAAATACATCGAGATGGAGCGTATCGCGACCGGTGTAACTCGCATTCAGGAGCAAAACAAAACCTTACGCGAAGAGCAGCAACGCTTGGCTATGGAACGTGATAGTTTGCCACCGGTCACGCAAGGCTCAGTGATTGGTTTGATTGATAGCCTAGCCAACGCATTTGGTACCACCTCCCAGCAAGCTCAGCTTGGCTTGGTTGTATTTCTTTCGATTCTGTTGGATTTCTTTGCTACATTTTTTGTCGGCCTGATTGGTGAAGAGCAACGGTTTCGACATTTCTACCGCCGAAATGAGGGCATGATACTGAAAACGGTTCGCGATATCGAACCAGAGCCAGTGGGGTATCTTCCTCATATCAAAGAGGAAGAAGAGCAAGAAATACCAGTAACGCCGGAGCCTGAAGAACCAAAAGAACCGAAAACTTTGTTAGAGCAAGTGAGCGATGCACTTAAAACGCATCAAATTACGTGCACTAAAAAAGCCGTTGCAAAACAATTTAGGCTATCTGCGGAAGAGGTAGACAAGGTGTTTGAGGAATTGGCAGAGCTCGGTTTAGTGGGTAAAAAAGCCAACCACCATTATCATTGGATAGGTCAGACAGAGGCCGCATAATTGGTTATCAATTAGAGATCGAAAAGAGCGTCAATCGGCGCTCTTTTTTGTATTAGCTCGCCATTAACTAGTTTTTAACTTTTAAATAAATTATGAACAACTGGTCTTGCAAACTGAAAGTTCACTTGGATATCAGTTGAGGCTAGATTTGATATGTCCGAGTCAGCTAAATATTCACGCGCAAGGGATATATGTTTCAATACAGAAACTATTTTCTATCATGGTACAGCGAATAGTTCAGACGGCTCAATGGTGGGCATGAACTATGCGTATTCAGGTGATTAAAGGTTCTAAGTCAGCGAGTCAAAAATTAGCCGAAAGATACATTTTGCTTCATTCAGGAAGTCATAATAGCGGTCGCGTGATCGAGGATACACGTGAGGAAACATTTGCTCCCAACTTACCGGCCCGAATCGGTTATTAATACACCAAGAATGAAAGAGGCGCTAATTTGGTGCCTTTGTTGATAGCTACACAACATGATACGACTAATCTCTTTCTGCCTTAAAACGATACTGCTCCGACAAACAGACCAGAAGACCAACTAAAGCCGAAACGAAAATTACACACACTTGGTAGGTGACTTTCCCTGCCCCAAGATCGTTCAAAATCTCGGTAGTAGCAATCATAGGAAGCGTTACCGTGATCAGCAAGCTTAATAAGCGAGAAACCTTAGATTTCTTTCCGTGCCGCTTGGTATAGAAATAATGCGCATAATCCGAGTACATGATAAACAAGGAGATAAAAAGACCCAGTATCCAAAACATAGCTTACAAATCCTCTATTCTAAGCATGTTACGTCGTAATAACTCTTGCTTTGCAGCTAGCGCATCAGCCTCGTTAAAGCCTTTGAGTACACTCGCGAGAATAACCGCTACAAAAAATGCTCTCGCGCCAGCTCGTTGCGCAGTTGATGAGAGGCTGAGTTTCTTGAAAGTCTCTTCAGCGATGTGCACAGAAGCCATTTCTTTAATTAATGCAGCCCCTTGACCTTTTGATAGCCCGTATATAACAGCTGCTGCAAAGCCGACCTCAAGTTTAATATCGATGGTGATAAACCATGTAGAAAGGAAGTCTGCGACTGCCTGATGAGTATCGAAATACTGGCGCAACTCACCATCTGATAGACTCCAAGGGTTCCACATGGGCTTAGCAATACTTTGCGCTATCAGCATTTGAACCTTACCGAAAAATTTCGGATTCCCTAAAGCCTGTGCTTGTTCAAGGACTTTTCTTTAGTCGAGTCGATTGAGCTGTCGATACAAAATGACACCTGTTATTACAGGCAAAACCTTTTCTCTGTTGTTTCTGATAAAACTCAAATCTGCATCTAAGCCTGTCAGTATCGCCAACTGAACTACAGGTTCGGTTTTTAGCGTCTGCTCACTATAACCTCTAACCATCGTTAGACCTCCTTTTTTCATATATTGTATGTGTACAATATAGACAAGTGATTTGTATGCAAGTTGTGGCACTTTTCATTAGGCTCAAAGTCTCAGAGTTAAGAGAAACTATTACTAATTAATTGACTTGTGTAGTAAAAATAGTACGAGGTCAAAGTCCTGTATTGGAATATGAGAAAACAAGGTTGAACTTGGGCATCAAACAACAGGTAAGTAATCAGTTTATTTCGGCAACATGCTTTCTACGCTCAAACTCTATGGTGTAGACGTTAATTTTTATTGAGCTTTTTTGTCACGTCTTTTCACCGTTTTCCTCTCTTTTTTCTTGTGTCGTTGTATCAACAGCTTTGCCCGCCCCCCTTTCATCTGGCAGTTTGTCTTTTCTTGGATCAATCGCGGTATCTTTCAATGTTTCTTTAGGTGTACAACAACTGCCAATACCAACCACGGTTTTTTTCGCAACGGTTTTGGTTGTTTTTTCTGCATCGCAGTCAGGGGGAGTCACGTTAGCTAAGCTGGTGGATGAAGCTAAAAGTAAGATAAGCAGAGTGAGATAACGTTTTTCATAGTAGTCACCAATATTGTGGAACATAGGTAAAGTGTAATTTGGAGAAAAGAGTTACGCGGAAATTTGCTAGTTTGAGTCTAGGGAAGCATAGTAAGGTGAAAACAAAAAAGTGCCACCGAAGTGACACTTTTTCTTTAGCGTAGAAGGGATCAGTTGTCGTAAACGTCCAACTCCACTTCACGGGCAATATTTTGGTCGTTGATGATTACACCATCGACTTCGACACGAGCACCATTTAGGTTAAGTTCTTCGATGCCTTGGAAGCGTGTTTGTGCATCAATCACAACGGTAGTGTTGTTTAGCAATTGATCTGCGTCGTTTTCGCAACTCTCGATGTCAAATGTTCTTGCTTCAGCATCGTAGTTTGATACGTATCCTTCACATTCAAATTCTTTACCTTGCCATTGGTTGTTATCGTCAAAGTCTGGTTGCTCAAACTCAATAACGGTAGCGATGCGTTTGCCATTTTTCATGACAGACGTTACCTCCACTTCTTGGCCTTGTTTTAGGTTCGCTTTGCTGCCATCTTCAAATCGTGTTGCGTTATCGATGAAGAATGCACCTCGGTAGTTTAATGAAAACTCACTGTAATCATTTGCAACCCAAGTCACGATGCCTTCCACATCGCTGTCATTGCTTATGACGTCGTAGCCTTCAACTTCTACCTCATTTGCCATGAAGACGCCGTTTTGCATTTCACCTTCTACTTCCACCCATTGGCCGATGCTAAGTTGGCTAATGTTGTCGTAAGATACGGTTATATTTGAACCAAGCTTAAACGTGCCAGCATTTTCTTCAATACTAGTAATGCGACCTTCCAGTTCGTAGTAGCTTCCAAGAGTTGGGTAATCGTTATCTACGTCGATTTCGACCACAGACAACACTCGATAACCCGCATCAGCAGTCGGCAAAGATGACACCATCACCCAGTCGTTGACCTCTATATCATCACTTAAACCGTCAAACTGCAGATCTACGCCGTTTACCGTAAATGCTTTCTTCACATAATCAATTGCTGTAACACGTCCGGTAATGGTTGGCTCAAGTGTTACTAAGAAGCCATCGTCAGACGCTTTACGAACATCTGTTCCTACTTGAACCATCATTTTGGGTTCTACATCGGCCAATTGCATTGATGTATCGCTATAAACCACCCCAGACACATGGTATGTATATCCATTGACGGTTAACGTGTTTTCTTCAGCGTTGACCGCTTCAACAGAGCCAATCGCTACACTTGGTTTCACTACTGGTTGAGTTGGTGTGCTATCGCTATTGCTGCCACCACCTGAACCACCACAACCAGACAATGCCAAACCTACTACAGAAATAAGAGCGAGTTTTTTCATTGTATTAACCTCAATTTACGAGCTAGTTTAGGAAATTGCCTGTATCTTATTGGGCATATCGTGAAGAGATCGTGAAGAAATGTGATTTTTATGAAAATTTTAATTGTAGATGACAACCACAATGTCTCGGAGACGATTGCGGACTATCTTGAGCTTGAAGGCATGATTATCGATTGTGCGTATCATGGTGAGGCCGCACTGAAGCTAATCGAGGATAATCATTACGATGTAATCATCATGGATATCATGATGCCTAAGCTCGATGGCATTAGTACGGTACAGAAACTTCGACAAGATCAGCTCTGTGGAACGCCAATCCTCTTCCTAACCGCAAAAGATACGTTAGATGACAAAATCGCGGCATTTAAAGCGGGAGGCGATGACTATTTAATGAAGCCATTTGCGATGGAAGAGCTTAGTTTGCGTGTTCATGCTTTGGCTAATCGCGGTCCAAGGCAAGATATTGGCACGCTCAAGTTTGCGGACATTTGTTTAGATGCGCGCACAGGCAAAGTGACGAGAAAAGACAAAGAAATTAAGCTGAGCCGAATTCAAACCAAGATTTTAAAGTTACTTCTCCAACGTGCTCCAGCAGCGGTCTCGCGCACAGAAGTGATCGATAGTGTGTGGGGAGACGAACCACCCGGAAGTGATGCACTTCGTAGCCATATTTACGGTTTAAGAACCGCGCTAGACAAAGGTTTTGAAGAATCACGATTAGAGACTATTCATGGACAAGGTTACCGACTTAAAGCATAACGAATATCCAAGCATTTATCGCAAGATCCGTTGGGGTTTTGGGGTCATGACGTTTGTGATGTTTACTCTTTTTTGGTCGCTGATTTATGTGGCAGAAAACAAACTGGAAGTGCTGAGTTTACATCACTGGCTCGATACTGAAGCTGCGCTTTATAGTGAGAATTTCGAGAAACAGGGCTGGGATGCGCCATTGCCAAACGTATTGGAATTCAACTCATATTGGAGTGAAGCACCGACACCCGATTGGTTGCTCTCTTTTACTTCACCTGGTTTTTACGAATACCTGCTTGGTGAAGAAGACAAACACTTTGTCGTATTGAAACACCCCTCAGGGAAGGGGCTTATGTACATTGTGTTTCAAGATGACTCCGATGATTACCTCGACGAATACGAAAGCTCGCTGCATCAGTTTACGCTACTGCTCGGTGGCTTATTTTCATTTGTTATGGTCGGGTATGGCATTTATATGGTGCGAATATTGTCTCGACCACTAGCGCAAATCGAAGACAAAATCAGCCAAATGTCACCGGATCAACCCGCTTTCCAAGTTGAAACCAAGTTCAGCGAGACACGCCAAATAGAGCAAACTTTGCTGGATAATAAAAACGATATCGCGGGCTATTTCAAACGAGAACAAGAATTTAGTCGTTTTGCATCGCATGAGTTGAGAACGCCAATCATGGTGATCAAAGGCTCAACAGACATTCTAACGCGTATCCCAGAACAACCTCGAGTCGCGCAAAAAGCCATCGCGAGAATGCAGTCAGCTTGTGAAGACATGCGCGTACTGACAGAAGCGTTTCTCTTGCTCGGTAAAGAGAAAATAGAGCCTCAGCATTACGGAGAGCATCAGCTTCTTACTTGTTTACAAAAACAACTGGAAGAGCTGGCTCCTTTATTTGCCAAGCAAGATTCGAACTACTCTTTGCACGAACAACATAGTGGTGTAGTGACGGCTCCAGAGAGTTTTGTGACCATTGTTATCAACAATCTGATTAAAAACGCCTTTAGCTATAGTGTAGGGGATATTGAAATTGAGTTGAAAGGTCATGCTCTTAAGATCCTGAATCGTCACGATGGTAACGAGACGTACAACGCCGGCTACGGTTGTGGGCTTGTTATCGTACAACGCATATGTGAACGGATGGGATGGGCGTTAATACTGGACGATGATGGTGTTCGATTTAGTGCGAAAGTGGAATTCCGTTCCTAGCTTTGTGCGTCTAACCCACAGTCAAACAAGAAAAAACTGGAATTTGAATTAGACTGAAGTTAGTGACGCGGAAACTTGAGGAACCGTTATGCTTTCTTATCAGGTCAGCAGAAGTATTGAAATTAATAAGAATCAAAGCGAGATTATTGGCTATCTCAAGGATTTTAATAACTGGCCTGATTGGTCACCTTGGATCATTCTTGAACCGAGCTGCGAGCTGACATTCAGCGATAATCAAGGTCACGTTGGAGCCGGTTACCAATGGAATGGTCAGCGTATTGGGACTGGTGCCATCGTACTTGAAAGCACTCAAGAACATCGGTTAGATATGGAGCTTCATTTCTTTCGCCCAATTAAGAGTCACGGAAAGGTGACTCTAATAGTGACGCCGTCACAAGATGGTTGTTTAGTCGAATGGCAAATGCAATCACGCGTTCCTTGGTATCTGTTCTTTTTGAAAAGTATGTTTAAGTCGATGATAGAGATGGATTATCAACGTGGGCTACGCATGCTTAAAAGCAAACTTGAAACCGGGCAAGTGCTCTCAGACTTGGTTGAAATTGGTAATCGAACTCAGCCTCAGGTTCATTACATCGGAATTAAAGGCGAGGCCAGCATTCCAGAACTAGGTCCGGTAATAGAAGAACAAGTTCACAAGTTAAAGCAGATAGTTGATGACAAGGGCTTATCTGTGAACGGTGAGTTATTTTGTTATTACCAGTCGATGGATATGCAGAAAGGCACGTTTGAGTTTATCACTTGCTTACCACTTGATAACGCGGTAACTGCGCCAGAGGGAGCGGTTTCCGGTACCATACCTGAGAGTGAAACATTTGTCGTCGAGCACCGTGGGGAATATCAGTTTTTGGGAAATGCATGGGCTTTAGCGATGAACTTGGTTCGTCAGAGTGGTATGAAAGCCAAAACCAGTCCATTAGGGATTGAGCGCTACTTAGATAATCCGCAAGAAACCACGCAGGATAAACTAAGAACCGAAGTTATTTTATTTAAGAAATGACAGGCGCAGCCGGACACGCTCCCCTAAATATCATGCTAGTTCCGTAGTAATCTACAAAAGAAAAAGAGGGTCTCTATACCCACCTATAAAAATGCCTCAGCAATCGCTGAGGCATGGTTTTATCAGCCAACTTCTCTTGCTAGAGAATTATTGTGCACGGTACTTACCGCTGTTTAGTTCAATTTTAGACGCTTTTACCCGGCTGTCTGCGTTTAGATAGTCGCTAATGCTTAGTAGATCTTGATCTTGAGATGCTTTTAATACCGCAGACTCTCCCTCTGCGAAGACAACTTCCAGCTTTAGCTCTTTGGCGACCGCTTTCGCTTCGTTAGAGTTGTTTACCGTGATGTAAACCAGTCCAGTGGCCTTGGATACATTGCTAAACGCATTCTTAAACACTTCATCACCGGCTTGAAGTTTTACTTCTTCGGATAGGCTCCTAGCTGTACCCGTTTGCACCTTGCGATAATCTTGGCCATTAATCTCAACCGCTTCTGAAGGCACAAACAGTTCAGGTGCGGGTTGTTGAGAGAGTTGTTGCTCAGCGTATGCGCTAGCCGTCATCATAGAAAGAGCCAGCATAGAAAATGATATGTATTTCATGTAATTGACTCCTTAGTGTCCAAAGATGCGCATCGACCAGTTCTTAATAACACCTGGCTGAGCGTTGTTTGCCATCGGAACGTCATAGATGGTTGAAGAGTTAAAATATGCAATGTAAGAAAAGACTTCGTCGCCATTCGTATCGATTGCTCGTAATGTCCATTCGCCTTTTGCATCTTCGCCATAGAATTGGTTAGACAACATTAGTTGGTCTTTGTAGCCAGTAATCGTTGGGTCAAGAGATTGACCAACAAGACCATTACGTGGTGTTTGCAAAACGGAACGAGTCCCTGATGGCGAAACGAGCTCGATAGCTAAGTCGGGCAGGCGAGAGTGGTCTAATGTCAATTTCACTTGAACGGATTCTACCTTCAGATCATCGGCAATGGCGATACTTGATGAACCGCCAGCCAAACTCGCATCGGGTACACTTACTTCTTTAGTATTGTTAACCCAAGGCGTAATAACTTGAGGCGGTAAAACACGATTCGTCATGCGAGCACGTTGCATTGCTTCATCCAAATCGACAGCGCCGAAGCCATAAAAAGTATGGAAATCTACGCCTGCAGCGTTTTTCTGCCAAGGAGAAATGGCCTCGTAGCTAACCTGTTCACCTTTGTGGTTAGTAAATTCAAGTCGTACGCCTGGATGCGTTTTATCCGTTACTTTTGCTGTTTCTGCTAGTAAAGCACGTACATCACGAGCAGAAAGTGCATGATTCGTGGACATGATTGCCGCGATGGCACCGGACGTGTTTGGCGCAGCAGACGAGGTTCCGTTCATTGTACTGGTATAGTTACAGTTCGGGTCTAGCTCCGTTCCGCCGTGTAAGCCATTGATACCAAGTCCGTCGCTGGTATTTTGCCCTTCTTCACAACCCATCAAATCGGTGGTGACCATGGCAGGGAAGTCTTGCCCATATTCACCTGCTGGTGCGGCAACCCATACGTTAGATCCCACCGATGAGTAACTCGCTCGCGTGCCATCCGCACGTAGTGCACTGGTGATTAAATTAAAATAGTTGGCGTTGTCATAAGACTGAGCGGAGTTGTGCATCGGCAAGCCTTGGTTGTCTCCACCAGCAAAGAAGTTACTTGGTAATACGAAGAATCTTCCCGCATTGAAATAGCGATAACCATTGCCGGCTGACTTAACAAATACAGCACCGCGTCCCCATGAGTTACTTTCGCTGACATTTTTTATCATGTCCATTTCAAGTTTAAGTTGAGGATCGCTTTCATCAAAAGTTATTGGGTTGATCGGGCTGAAACCATAGCTTTGGTTAAATACACGAACATCGCGTGTGGCTGGGTCCATGCCGTGAGAGATTAGCCAGCCTTCTAATGTCTGGTTGGCTAACCAGTTAAAACCAATAAGAGAAGAGTGAGAAGCAACACCGCGTCCACCTTCACCATTGTTGCCGACTGCGCTGATCAAACCGGCGACAGCAGTGCCGTGACCATTGGTGTCAACCGGATAACTTAATGGGAAAGAAGAGTCTTCGACGAAGTTTCTGCTACCTGTAACTATATTACCTGCAAGATCTGGGTGATCGATCTGCACTCCAGAATCAATGACCGCGACTTTTACACCAATACCCGCAATACCCATTGCTTGAGTGAGCTTGGTGTTTAGGTCGTTCCCAGCAACAGCTGGGTTAGCAGCAAAAGCAGTTTGCCCTGTGTTGTCTAAGTGCCATTGTTCAGAATAGAGTGGATCAAACGCCGAGACGGCAGGTGCAATGCCTACTGCCAACATAGCAGCAAATAGGCGGTTAATGCGTATTTCCATTTTTGACCTCATGTCTTTGTTTGGAATTTTTTAGCTCCTGTTTCATATTCCTCTAACAGGAATAAACAAAGCTAACGACAAAGAATAAGGACGAAAACCATTTACAACTTGTTTACATCAAAAGTTCGACGAACAACATGAGTCAGTGTTAATTTACTGAAACTATAGGGTTTTTTAATGTCGAATAGCGCACGCATGAAAAGTAAAAAGCAGAAAATACGGTCGTACTGTCTGCTTTGAGAGGAAGGATTATTTAGTTGAAGCGGGTTGAATTGTCGCCATTGGTTTCTTCGGTTTGGCCTTTTCTTTGGGTAACACGTTATCAATCCACTTTTTGATGTATAGCTTATTGAACTCACTATCACACCACTTCTTGTTTAAACCACGTCGGTTAAACTCAGCGCCAATCGCAACTTTGGTTTGGTTGGTTGCACGGTTGTAGTAGAGGGTCTCGCACAACTGAGTGTTACTCATTTGTTGGGCATATACGTTAACACTGCTGCTGCGCATTCCCAGTTGAGAGGCTTGATGGTTACTACACGCAGTGAGAAGTGCAGGCGCAAAAATAGCGATGGTTAGGATTTTTTTCATTTTGCTCTTATGACGTCGGGTGAATAACGAAGCGATTTCTTCCTGCTTGCTTTGCGTCATACAAAGCTTGATCTGCGAAGAAAAACCATTGATCCCATTCTTGTTGAATAGTTTTTACGGACAGTCTGTCGACAGCCCCGAGAGAAATTGTCGCGTTTAATGACTTAGAGTCAACCACTAGTGGCGTGTTTTCCACGATATATCTCAATCGATCCAAGAATTTAGCGCAATCTTCAGTTCTGTTTACTTCAAATAATAAGACAAACTCCTCTCCACCCCAACGGATGAGTAGGTCCCCAGAGCGAGTCGATTCATTAAATAACCTGGCAATATGAATTAACATCTTGTCGCCAATATCATGCCCATATTCATCGTTAAACGTTTTAAAATGATCGATATCTAATACGGCTAAGGCAAACGTTCTATCTGGGCTTCTACGAGCCATTTTATCCAGCCAAATGGGAAGGTAGCGACGGTTGTGCAATTGAGTTAATGGATCGGTAGTATTTTCTTGAGTGAGTGCTTTATTAATACGCCTAACGCGTAGTACGTAACGAAAGCCAACGACACCAATCGCTGCGATAGCGATAAAGTAGAACATTTCTCTATAGCGTTGTGAACGCAGCTCTGAAGCTTGCAACGCATTTTTCGTTTCTAGTAGCTTGAGTTCTTTCTGAGCTAACTTAGCTTCGAGGTCAAACTTAATATTAATCATCTCTTCGCCGTGAATATGATGAGAAAATTCAGCTTCTAGCTCTCTTAACTGAGTCAAGTAACGAAAAGCCGCTTCAAAATTATTAAGGGTTTGATTCGCGTTTACTAGGACCGACAGCATATCAATGCGCTGTCGTATTTCTAGCTCATCGGTTGATTTAGTTTGCTCAAGTACGTTGATAGCTGTCGAAATAGCTTTATCGTATTGTTCATCTGCGAGGTATGCTTCTGCATATGCTTCATAACAAGGCATTTTCTTCGCCTCTACGTTTCCCGTGATAGGGAGAGCTACGCAACGCTGTGCAACCATCAACGCTTCATCAATTTTCCCTATCGAACTTAACATTTGTGAGAAGCTGGATAATGAATAGTGTTTGATGACGTCTGACCCCGTTTGCATTGAGAGTCGGATTGCTTCATTAAAATAGTGTTCTGCCTTTTCGCTATCTCCACTGCTTAAGTGAACAATACTTAAGTTTGCGTAGATAACCCCAATGAAAAGGCTGTTGTCATATTGATATTCGCTGTTTAAATAGGTATCGAGTGCTTGCGTAAGGTAGCTACTGGCGCGAGCCCAATCGGATGCATCGATATAGACGGTACCGATGTTATTCAGCGTCATGGCAACTTGCATTTCAAACACGGTTCTCTCTAACAACTCATAGGCGGTTCGGTAATACTTGAGTCCGCTACGTAGTTGATTCCGTGAAACCTCTAAGTTCCCTAGCCAGCGATATGCTCTTCCTTCTAGCGCTAAATAGCCGAGATCGCGAGCTTCAGCGATGATGTCATGGAGTACAAGTTCTGCATTCCAATTGTCGTCTAGTTCAATCATGGTTACCGCTTTATTAAGCTGTGCTTCAGCGACTACCCACGGTAAATGATGCTCTGTCCCAAACTCAATTAAATCAGGCATATCTTTGGGCAGCGGAACGCCTTCGTAGCGCTTTAGGTAAAGGCGCGCAAAGTAATAAAGGGCAAGAGATTCCGCTGACGCATTCTGTGGCGCAACTAATTCATCTTCTTCAATTGAGCGCGGCTTACCCATTGAACGAAAATAGAGATTGAGCATGGAGCTGCTTTGAGGAGAAATGTGTTCTTCCAGATAGCCCAGTTTTTCTGTGTTGGCAAGTACATGGGTTGGATGGAAGAAGAATCCAAGTACTGAGAACAGCGCGCAAGTTAGCGTTTTAATCGGAAAGTGCATGAGCTTATTAATAAAATGTGATCTCGTTTAACCCTAATACTAGGTAAGTCTATCACTTCTTATTGGCTAAGTGCGGATGGATTCCGAGTTACAAACGGCTTGTGAAGAAAGTTTCGCGAAAGGTGAGGCTAATATTCTGATTTATAATGATAAATCTGTTCAAAAGTGGAAAGATTGATTTAACGACAAGATAAACAGTGCGACGAATCTAGTGTGTCGAACATTGTTAGTGGTGTAAGTTTCATCATTTAGTCGGTGCGATTCGCATCTCGAAAGATGGCTGGTTCGCTAAAAAATTATCTTTCTGTCATAAATATTTAATGTTTGTATGGGTTGTTAAAAAACTCGATATTAGACATAGTGTTATTAAGCCAATAAAAAATGGCTTTTATAATAAACAGGAGATTAACTATGCATAATGAAATGATTCAACCTTCACACTTCGGTATTATTGGCCGCACTTGTATCGCTTCAGTACTTATGATTGCGGGCGTTTTTGCTCTTATTTAAGAGTCAATGGTAACGATGGTTACCCGCTTAAGAGTAAGAAAATTCAGGGAATCACCTTAATCTCGTATAAGGTATTCCCCTGAAAATCCAACCTAATAACTACTTTTTAGCTGAAGAAGCTAAAAATCAATGCACTTACCGCTACAATGCCCGCAGTTAAAACAAAGTAAGTTGAGCCATTCCCACGATATTGTTTCAATGCATCGATTTTGTATACCGCTAACATTGGCATAATAAATAAGATCATCGCGATAACAGGCCCTGACAACGCTTCCATCATACCAAGAATGCTTGGGTTCATGATCGCTGCTGCCCAGATTGAAAAGAAAAGTACTGCAACGCTGATACGATCAACCCGCTTTTCAGACAGTTTAGAGTGTTTGGTAATTAAACCATTTAAGCTTTCGCGTGCACCTAAAAAGTGCCCAAGAAAAGAGGAAGTGATAGCAACAAAAGCCACCAAAGGACCAAGCGTTGCGATAAATGGGTTGTCTGTTGCATTGGCTAAATAAGACAGCACCGACACGTTTTGTTCTTTAGCTTGAGCCAATTGCTCTGGTGACAGCGCTAATACACACGAAAAGACAAAAATAAGCACAAACGCAATTAACATGATGCTAGTGCGTCGAAGAATTACTTCGGATTTCGCATCCGCTTGATCGCCATAATGGCGACGTTGCACATTTGCAAAGCTTGAAATCGCAGCTGCGTGACTAAACGAGAAAATAACCACAGGAACCGCTAACCACATAGTGCTAGCAAAAGCAGACGCTTCAGGGGCGTCCATGATTGGCATGGTCCAGTTTGGTATCAAGTAAAATGAAAGAAAGGCAAGAATAGCCACTAATGGGTAAACCATAATGGCAAAAGCCCGTAGCATGACTTTTTCGCCCGCCATCATAATGGCAATTAATGCAAACACTAGTGCACCTGAAAGCAGAGGGCGAGGCAAAGAAGCCATATCAGCTTGGTTAACCATAAAACTGTCTACGGTATTGGTAATACCGACACCGTAAATTAACAGGATCGGGAAGATCGAAAGAAAATACAGCAGTGAAATAGAGCGACCCGCTTTTGCGCCAAAGTGCTCTTCTACTACATCAGTAAAGTCTGCATTTTTGATCTTGGAAGACAGTACAAAGCGAGCTAAACCACGGTGGGCAAGATAAGTCATTGGGAAAGCAAGCACAGCCATTGCGACTAACGGCCAAAACCCGCCAATACCAAGGTTGATCGGCAGAAATAGAATGCCTGCACCAACGGCTGTTCCAAACAGACTAAGGACCCAATGTGTATCGTGTTTTGACCAAGATGTTGTTGTGTTTAATTCACTGGAATTTAACGCATTTCGAGATTCTTTCACTTAAAACTCGCTTTTATAAAAATAATAATGCGGAGAATGGTATAGGTTTTGGTGTTTGTTATCACATCGGAAGTGTGGTGAATCATGCTGAAGATAAGGGGTGGTTGTAACTTATCAAACTATGAATTTTTTTAAAAACTAGAATTTTAATCTAAAAATTAAGCAATAAATTGGTGTTATATTTCAAATTTTTACTAATGGGTGGTTTTTGATTTCGTGGTTAAAACTTAATCATGGATGTATATGCTAAAGAAGCTTGCTCTTACTTAATGAGCCATGGTGCATATTGGAGGGCTAGCAAGTGGCAGGTCTATGAGTCCTGCATTTAGATGAGTTTTAGGTATATACTGCCGCCACAAATGTTAAAGGAGGAATCATTGAATGGACATTCTGTCTGCACATAAAGACGACTTATTGGCTGTGTATACGCTTGAAAATACTTTATTTGGAGAACATGCCTATCCTCAATTTTTCTTTCGGCAAGCTTTTGATTGTTGGGGGGAAAGCTTACTAGTGGCGAAAGAGGGGGAGCAAGTCGCAGGGTATATTTTGCTGACGACAAGCACAAATGCACAGCAATATTGGATCATGTCACTGGCTGTCGATACTCAACATCGTGGTAAGGGTATTGCGCGTTCTCTGATTGAAAGTGCCATCGCGCCGTTGAAGTTGGGCTCAAGTGTGAAGTTGACGGTCGATCCGAATAATCAGCCTGCATTGTCTTTGTATCTCTCCCTTGGCTTCAAAGTATTAAAAGAAGAAGCGCATTATTTCGGTGACGACGAGTCTAGATTGGTCATGGAATTAGTAAAGTAACCCTGCACGATAATGAACGAAACTTGCACTCAATCAGTGCGCGGTATTACTTTGCAATAGTTGTTTACATTCTAACGTTTTGTAAATTAAAGATTTTCAATCTTGGCACCTCGTTTGCTTTGAGATAAATGTTCATCGTTAACTCGATGCGCCGCTCTCTATAGCAGGCGAGAGCGGGATAGTGTATTACTTTTGAAAATGTACTAACAGCGTTAAAGGCATTGCTGCCTCTCTCGATTCGGGAGAGGCTTTTTTTTGCCTGTAATTTAGGATTAGTCGCGCAGGAGGCGTTATGTCACAAGGGTGTAGAAAGACAACTTGTCCGTATTGCGGAGTAGGCTGCGGAATTGAAATCAGCAATAACAAGATTATTGGAGATGCGCTTCATCCGGCCAATTCCGGTTCACTGTGTGTAAAGGGTGTCGCATTAGCAGAAAGCTTAAAAATGCCTTCAAGGTTGCTCTACCCCAAGCTAAGGGAAAAAGAAGTGTCATGGCAGTCGGTCACAGACTTAATTGCACAAGAGATCCATCAAGCGAAAGCAGAGTTTGGACCGGATTCAGTCGCGATGTACGTGTCAGGCCAGTTGTTGACGGAAGACTATTACGTCGCCAACAAACTCATGAAAGGTTATGTGGGTAGCGCGAACATCGATACCAATTCCCGTTTATGCATGTCTTCTGCGGTTGCTGCTCACGTGCGCGCATTTGGCGAAGATGTCGTTCCAGTCAATTACGACGACATTGATAATACTGAACTATTGATCATTTGCGGTGCGAATACCGCTTGGACGCACCCTGTTCTATTTCGACGTATTCAACAAGCGAGAGAAAACAATCCTAACCTCAAGCTGGTGGTCATTGACCCGCGTGAAACGGTCACAGCGCAGCAAGCGGATTTGCATCTACCGATTAAAAACGATGGGGATGTGTCACTTTTTAATGGGCTGCTCAAGTTTCTTATCGAGCAGCAATGTATTGATTCTGAATACATAAATTCCCATACCGACGGGTTTGATGCGCTTGCAGAAGAAGTTTCTGATTTGCGTTACGATGTCACTAATTTAACGTCTTCCATTGGTATTTCAGAAGAAAAACTCACGACATTCTTCCAATGGTTCGCACAAAGCCCAACCGCAATCACGCTGTTTTGCCAAGGGGTTAACCAAGCCGAAAATGGTGTCGATAAAGGCAATGCAATCATTAATGCACACTTGGCGACAGGTAAAATTGCTAAGTCAGGTTGTGGGCCGTTTTCTATTACAGGTCAGCCGAATGCGATGGGTGGGCGAGAAGTCGGTGGTTTGGCAAACCAACTAGCGGTTCATCGCGCTTTTGACGCAGACTCTATAAAGCAAGTCCAAGCGTTTTGGGATTCACCCGAAATTGCCACTAAGCCTGGATTAAAAGCCGTCGAGCTGTTTGAGGCGGTAGAACGTGGTGAGATTAAAGTTCTGTGGATCATGGCAACCAATCCCGTGGTTTCTTTGCCTGATAATCAGATGGTTAAGCGCGCGTTAGAGGCTTGTCCTTTTGTGATTGTGTCTGATATTACCGCGGAGTCGGACGTTGCTAAATATGCAGATGTTTTATTGCCAGCGGCTGGTTGGGGTGAAAAGCAAGGCATGGTAACCAACTCTGAGCGTCGACTTTCAAGGCAGCGCCAGTTTCAAACGCCTCCGGGTGAAGCAAAATCAGATTGGTCGGCGATAAGCCAAGTCGGACAAGCTCTGTGTGCATTGGAAAAGACACAAAATGGTTTTGCGTTTACTTCAGAGCGAGCAGTTTTCAGGGAATATGCGACAATGACAGGCATGAATGCGGATTCACCTTTGAAGCTCGATCTGTCTCAATACGCGAACTTAACCGAGCAAGAATACGAAGAGTGGGTGCCAACACAATGGGGAGGAGAGCGTCCTTTTGCTGATGGCGTCTATTCGCACCCAGATGGTAAAGCGCGTTTTGTCGTGACCAGCGAATCTCCAACGCGTTTAGAAAGAATAAAAGGCTGGTGGCTCAATACGGGCAGGCAACGCGATCAATGGCATACCATGACGCGTACAGGGCATATCGCACACCTAGCCGCCTCTGAGTTAGAGCCAACCGTGTACATGAATACACTCTCCGCCACTCAAAATCGCTTAAAAGCAGGGCAACTCACCAAGCTGTTTCAGCCTACTTCAAACACCGGTATTTATGCCAAAGTGGCCATTGATGAAGGTTTGGGTTTTCAAGAGCTGTTTATGTCAATGCACTGGGCGGGCCGATATGGCGGCGAAAGCAGTGTTAACGCGATAATAAACAGCGCAAAAGACCCTATTTCTGGGCAACCTGCGTTTAAGTCGTCTTATGTTGAAGTGCAAGACGCAGCGGTAAAAACCTACGGTATGTTCATCGGTACACAGTTTGATTCCGGCAAGTTTCTCTACAGCGCATTTCAAGCAGAAAGCAATTTGGGCATCTGGCGCTTTGCACACGATAAACGACCAAAAAAGCAGAGTTTTTGTCGAACGGAAAAGAGTCGCAGGATTACGATAGATATTGCCCTAGGTTGGCTAGCGGTGGATTACGACCTTGTTGGAGACGTTCGTATCATTCGTTCTGTTTTGGTGGTGTCTAGTGAACCGATTCAAACCGACTACACCAACTTTACTGGCTTGATTGGTAAGCCGATGGAGCTATCGCAACTGCTTACCATCACTCAATCGCAAAGCAGTGCCAAACTGGTCTGTAGTTGTTTCCGTGTTACTGATAAACAGATACATGACGCGATGGAGAAACAAGACTGCACTTCACTGACCCAACTTCAAAACAAACTCAAATGCGGTACCAACTGTGGTTCGTGCGTTTCTCAAATCAAACAAATGCTCGACAGCCATCAGCATCAAAAGGGCAAACTGCAAGCGAACCAGCAAAGTCTGGCGATTCAAATAAAGTAAGTCATAAAGAGGATAAGCACATGGAAGCGCCTTATCAAAAGTCTTGGTTTAAGAAAGGACAAGCGGACCAGAGTCAAGAACGCTCGTCTCGCTTTTCTAAGCATGACCAAGCAAGCAAACTGAACCAACTTTTAGAAAATCACTCCGAAGATCTAGATGCGAACCACAAAGGTTTTGTCTCTATTGTCGGAGCAGGACCGCACGATCCAGACTTGTTAACCGTGAAGGCAGTGAAAGCGATTATGTCGGCAGAGGTACTGTTGTACGACCGTCTGGTAAACAAAGATATTTTGGAGTTGGCCTCGCCACAAGCCGATTGGATTTACGTGGGCAAACGATGCGGACAACCTAGTATTGGTCAGGAAGAAATCTGTGATTTGTTGGTGTCGCTCGCTCAGCAAGGAAAGCGAGTTGTGCGCTTAAAAGGGGGAGATCCTTTTGTATTTGGTCGTGGAGGCGAAGAGGCGTTAGCGCTCGTCAAACACTCTATCGCTTACGAAGTCATCCCCGGTATTACTGCTGCGATTGGATGTTCAGCAAACAGCTTGATTCCGCTGACTCATCGCGGCGTTGCTCGCAGCGTTACCTTTGTGACGGGGCAAGTGGTAACAGGCGCATTTGAAGCGTGGAGCCAACTGATGCAAAGCGGACAAACATTGGTGTTCTACATGGGATTAGAAAAATCGGCAGACATACAAATCGGTTTAGTCGGCGCTGGTTTGAACCAAGATTTCCCTGTTGCGGTCATCACTCATGGTTGCAGCCCTCAGCAGCAAGTTCATGTTACCCAACTCAATCAGCTCAATGAGTTATCGATTACACTTAAAGGCATCAGCCCAGCATTGATTGTGATAGGAGAAGTTGTCAAACTGCGCGAACAACTAATAGAAACCGTACAGTCAGTGACGGAATACGAGGGAATATGAGCAGCATTTTGGAGTGTATCAGAACAGTCGGTCGTGGTGAACGTGGTAGGAAACCACTGAACTTTGACCAAGCGTTTCGAGTCATGGATGAATACCTAAACGGTGAGTGCGACGACGATCAGATGGCGATGTTATTGATGCTTATCCGCGTACAAAACGAGACTCAACAAGAAATCGCTGGCTTTGTGAAAGCATTCCAATCCCGCATGCCTGCCATTGGTGCAGACATTGACTGGCCATGTTACGCCGGTAAGCGAGAAGCAGCAGGTCAGCCTTGGCACCTGTTGGCAGCGAAGATCCTTGCCGATAATGGTCATAAAGTATTGATGCACGGCTATCACGATCGTCAATCTGGTCGTTTACACGCAGAAGATTACCTCGACAAATTTGCTATCAAGAAAGCGGAATCAGCAGAAGACGCAAAGCGTGTGTTAGAAACACAAAACATCGTGTATCTACCGCTCAGTGCATTTGCTCCTCAAGCAGAAACCATGATCGGTTGGAAGAATCGTTATGGGCTGAGAACGCCGATTAATACCGTGGTTCGTGCATTGAATCCGGGGCAGGCGACGGTTGGTATTCGTGGTAGCTTCCATCCTGGATTCCAACAACTTCATGCAGAAGTCGAATATGAAATCGGTCAAACCGCTCACGCTGTTGTGTCATTCAAAGGGCAATCGGGCGAATCAGAATACAACCCGAAAGTAAGCCAAACGGTATGGTTAAGCCAAACAAGCGGCGTGACATCTCACTACTGGACGGAGCAAATGCTGTCTGAGGTGCCAATGCCTACGAACTGTCCGTTTGGGACGTTAGAAGATGACATGAACCAAATGGCGAATACGGTTTTGGCAACGATGACAGTTGTGCTCTTTGCTCAAGTGCACGATAGGGAACAGGCCTTTGAACGTGCGTTTGCTTATTGGGAAAACTATTGTTGTGGCAGTTAATCCTGTGACGAGCTAACCGCGAAACGTTGTTGGATCGGAATCCTTTATCTATTGTTTGTGTAAGCTTGTCAGTGATGTATTTATCACTTGAAGTGTCTCACACCTGGTTGGGGCAAACATCAGTGAGGCCTGATGAGTTTACTTTTCGATAAGAAATGAGGACAAGGATAATGGTTCTAAAGCACTCAAATTCTAAAAACAAGGCGTCACATCCCATTCCACAAGAAGCTTTCGATTGGTATGACGAATACGCGCATGGCAAAATCTCTCGCCGAGAGTTTCTCAACCGTCTTGGTGGCCTCGCTGTTTTAGGTTTTAGTATGACGGCCCTAGTTGATGCCCTGACTCCAAATTATGCGCTCGCAGAGCAAGTTTCCTTTAATGATCCTGAGATCAAAGCAACCTATGAAACCTTTGCCTCGCCCAATGGACATGGGGAAGGTAGCGGCTATTTGGTTGTGCCACAAAAGAAGACCTTAAAATCGCCGACCGTGTTGGTGATTCATGAAAATCGAGGTCTAAACCCATACATCAAAGATGTCGCCAGGCGACTCGCGAAAGATGGCTTTATTGCTTTCGCTCCTGACGCGCTTTATCCACTCGGCGGCTATCCGGGGAACGATGATGAAGGTCGCGCCATGCAGAAAGAGATGGACAGAGCCAAGATCGAACAAGATTTTATTGCTGCTGCTAATTTCATTAAACACTACGAGGGTGGGAACGGTAAATTGGGCGCAGTTGGGTTCTGCTTCGGTGGATACATCGTCAATATGCTTGCAGCGGTAATGCCAGAAGAGCTGGATGCAGGTGTGCCTTTCTACGGAACACCAGCGGCGCAAGAGATTCAAAAGCAGGTCAAAGGGCCGTTGATGATTCACTTCGCAGGGCTCGATAAGCGCGTCAACGACACATGGCCTGCCTATGAGCAGCAATTGATCGCGAACGATGCGCAATATCAGGCGTTAATGTATGAAAACGTCAACCATGGCTTCCATAACGACTCAACGGCTCGCTACGCACCAGAAGAAGCGGCGCTCGCGTGGGAACGCACACTAGGTTTCTTCAAAGAACATCTCGCCTCTAGTTAAAACGCTTCAACTTTAATTGGCACAGTCCTTGTTATGTCTCTCTTAGTGAGTGAGATATAAACAAGGAATGTGCATGACTCGATCAACGTCAAAAACACCCATCATAGTGTGCTGTGATAGCCTTCAAGAGCAGGCTCGACTGTCCGGCTTGTTGAGCAAAGATTACGACAACATCGTTGGCTGCCAATTGGCACAACTAGAAAAGCTGATGCAGAGAGAGAGCACTGCAAGCGTTGTAGTCGGATGGCAGCAGCCGACGGCGGAACTGCGTTTGATTGTCGATTTCTGTCGCAGAAAATCGGCACCACTCCTTATCGTGCTGAAGCAACTATCATCCAATGATATCAATCGGTTATCAGAAAAAATGGACTATGTTCTCATGCCACATGATAGTGAGTTTGCACTTCAACCCTGGATTGAACATGCGACATTAGTGAGAGCGAAATTCGAAAGTATGCAATCGGAAATTGAATCGCTGACCCATAAGATTGAAGAGCGCAAGCTGGTGGAAAAAGCCAAAGGTCTGCTGATGAAGATGCACAGTGTTGATGAAGATCAGGCTTATAAAGCGCTTAGAAATTCAGCCATGCAATCGAGCCAAACGCTCTCACAAGTGGCGAAGAATCTGATTACGGCATTGCAGTTAATGGATTAACTTCTCTACTACTTTGGGGTTATGGCAGAAATTCTACCGTGGTGCGTGTTGCACTAACAGCAAGCAAAAACAGTTGCTTGGTTACGAGGGTAGACTCTAATGTGCTGTATTTAAAGTAGAAAATAAGTTGGCACAGTACTTGGATTAGTTAAAACGGGTTTATTGTTGAATCGCTTATCTCAATTATCAACGGCGGTAATTGTAGACTTAGCAACGGCGCTACTGCTCTTCGGAGTAGTGGCGCTTTTTTTATGGGAGCAAACCAATGAAATGGAGTTCGATGCTGAAAGTGTCAGCAATTTCGTTATCGGTATTCACCACGGTCAGCGTAAAGGCAGAGTTGGGTGAGCCAGAAATTGAAGACCTGAAGTTTGGTTTTATTAAGTTAACCGATATGGCACCGATGGCGGTTGCTTATGAGAAAGGCTTTTTTGAAGACGAAGGCTTGTACGTCACTTTAGAAGCGCAAGCAAACTGGAAGGTGCTCTTAGACCGAGTCATCGATGGTGAGCTTGCTGGCGCTCACATGCTTGCTGGTCAACCATTGGGCGCGACGATTGGTGTCGGCACAAAAGCAGAAGTGATTACCGCGTTCAGTATGGATTTGAACGGTAACGCAATCACGGTTTCCAATGATACTTGGGAGCAGATGAAGCAGTACATTCCAAAACAACCAGATGGCAAGCCTGTTCACCCAATCAAAGCAGATGCCTTAAAACCAGTTGTCGACAGCTATCTGGATAAAGGCAACCCGTTCAACATGGGCATGGTGTTCCCTGTATCGACGCACAACTACGAGTTGCGATACTGGTTAGCGGCAGGTGGGATTCATCCAGGCTTTTATGCACCAGAATCCGGTGACAACAGTGGCCAGTTGGATGCTGACGTTCTTTTGAGTGTTACACCGCCACCACAAATGCCAGCGACAATGGAAGCGGGCACGATCAAAGGGTACTGCGTAGGCGAACCATGGAACCAACAAGCCGTATTCAAAGGCATTGGTACGCCCGTCGTGACCGACTACGAAATCTGGAAGAACAACCCAGAGAAAGTATTTGGTGTTTCCAAAGCTTGGGCTGAGAAGTATCCAAACACGCACATTCGCGTAGTGAAAGCCTTGATTCGAGCTGCACATTGGTTGGATGAAAACGACAATGCCAACCGCCAAGAAGCAGTGAAGATGCTATCAAAAAGCGAGTATGTGGGAGCCGATGCCGAAGTTATCGCTAACTCAATGACCGGCACATTTGAATACGAGAAAGGTGATAAACGCGACGTGCCAGACTTCAACGTGTTCTTCCGTCATAACGCCACGTATCCGTATTACAGCGATGCGATTTGGTACCTGACCCAAATGCGTCGCTGGGGACAGATCTCAAGCGAGAAATCCGATGATTGGTACATGGATGCGGCAAAAGAGGTTTACCGTCCAGATATCTACCAACAAGCAGCTCAAGCGCTAATTGAAGATGGTGTGTTGAGCAAAAAAGACTTCCCAGATTTCAGTGCTGAAGATGGTTTCCGTGCGCCACAAACACACTTTATCGACAACATCGTTTATGACGGTCGTGAGCCAAATAAATATCTAGAGAAGTTCTCTATCGGGCTTAAAGGAAAAGACAAGGTTTAACCATAACGATAAACGCCACAGGCGAGGGGATTCGCTTGTGGTAACAAGGATGTAAATTTCTTAGGAGTGAGTATGTCTAGTAATGTCATTTCCCTTTTTCCTGCGAAGCAGGTAGTGAACCGAAGTCGGTTGGTGCTTTTGCCCGTCATTGGCTTGTTGATCTTTTTGGCAATGTGGCACTTAGCAGCGAGAGAAGTGCAAACCTCATTAGGTACGCTACCGGGACCTGTGCAAACTTTTCAGCAGTTCAGCAACCTTGTCGATGACCATTGGCAAGAGCGAGAAAAAGAACAAGCGTTTATCGAACGTCAGGAAAAACGCAATGCTGCGAAGTTAGCCAAGAATCCAGACGCGGAAGTGAAGATTCGTCCTTACACAGGTAAACCGACGTTCTTCGACCAAATCGTGACGAGCTTAGTGACTGTGACAGCGGGCTTTCTGCTGGCGACGGTTATCGCGATTCCACTTGGCATCGTGCTTGGTCTTAATCAAGGGCTGTATCAAGCGTTCAACCCAATCATTCAATTGCTCAAGCCCGTATCACCTTTGGCTTGGCTGCCTATCGTTACTATGGTGGTGAGTGCTACTTATGTGAGTGATGACCCGATGTTTGCTAAGTCGTTCATCAACTCACTGATCACAGTGGCGCTGTGTAGCTTATGGCCGACGCTGATTAATACCGCTGTGGGTGTAACGAGCGTTGATAAAGACTTAATCAACGTGAGCAAAGTGCTTCAACTTTCGTGGTGGCAGCACATTCGCACCATCGTTTTACCTTCTGCCATTCCAATGATCTTCACAGGTTTACGTCTCTCTTTAGGTATCGCTTGGATGGTGTTGATTGCGGCAGAAATGCTCGCGCAGAACCCTGGGTTAGGAAAGTTCGTTTGGGATGAATTCCAGAACGGCAGTTCAGCGTCATTGGGTCGCATCATGGTGGCAGTCATCACCATTGGTTTTATCGGTTTGATGCTCGATAGAGGCATGCTGCAACTTCAAAAGTGGCTGTCTTGGAATAAACAACAAGCGTTGAGATAAGGGAAACGATCATGGAAAAAGCATTATTAGATCTAACACGTTTAGGGATGCGATTCCCAACGCCAGATGGCGAGTTCATCGCACTAAAGAACGTCGATTTACAAATCAATAAAGGTGAGTTTGTATCCCTGATTGGCCACTCTGGCTGTGGTAAATCAACGGTATTGAACTTAGTCGCAGGGCTGCACATGCCAACAGACGGCGGCGTGATCGTCGATGGACGAGAGGTGGCAGGGCCGGGACCAGACCGCGCAGTGGTGTTCCAAAACCATTCATTATTGCCTTGGCTCACCGTGTATCAAAACGTTGAGCTCGCAGTAAAACAAATTGCCGGCAAAAAGGGCAAAGCGTGGATTCAGGAACAAGTGAATCACTACTTGGAGTTGATTCAAATGCAGCATGCCGCGCACAAAAAGCCGGATGAAATATCGGGTGGTATGAAACAGCGAGTCGGCATCGCCAGAGCACTGGCACTTCAACCAAAGGTTTTGCTGATGGATGAACCATTTGGCGCGTTGGATGCGTTAACACGTGCGCACTTACAGGATGCATTGATGAAGATCCAAGCCGAGCTAAACAACACCGTCATCATGATTACCCATGACGTGGATGAAGCGGTGTTGCTATCCGACAAAATCGTGATGATGACTAACGGACCGGCAGCAACAATTGGTGAAGTGTTAGAAGTGAATCTACCGCGCCCTCGTGAGCGTGTGGCACTGGCGGATGATGTGCAGTATCAGAAGTGTCGACAAGCGGTGCTGAAGTTCCTTTACGAGAAGCAATCCAAAGTCGAGATTCCTGTTTCGAAAGAAGACAAACCCAAAACCGTAGCGCAAACGGCATAAGGAGGCAGCGATGAACAGTCCTTTAACGATTCCAGTAAAGAACGCATTGAGTCACATTGTTGTGGTAGGCAACGGTATGGTCGGGCAACACCTCGTCGAGCAATTAGTGCAGAAAAACGCGCATTTGGAGCACCGAATTACCGTGATTGGTGCAGAGCGTTTTATCGCGTATGACCGTGTGCAGTTGTCCTCTTTGTTTGCGGGTAAGTCTCATGATGATTTGATGCTGAGTAATCAAGAATGGTACGACATGCATGGCATCCAACTCGTACTTGGTAGCCAAGTAACTGGCATCGACAGAGAGCAAAAGCGCATCATACTTGATGGTGAAGATGTGTTGGGTTACGACCAACTTGTGCTCGCGACCGGTTCTTACCCGTTTGTGCCGCCAATTGAAGGTAAAGACCGCGATAACGTGTTTGTCTACCGCACGCTTGATGACCTTTCACAAATCAAAAAGGCATGTGAAGGCGCAAGAACGGGCGCAGTGATTGGCGGCGGCTTGCTGGGTTTAGAAGCGGCAAATGCACTCAAACTATTGGGGCTAGAAACTCACGTTATTGAATTTGCGCCTCGCCTGATGCCCGTGCAATTAGATGATGGTGCTGGCTTAGTGCTAAAAGAGAAGATTGAAGCGCTAGGACTAACCGTTCACACCTCAACGGATACGGAACGAATCTGCGATGGTGAGACGGCTAAACATCGTATGATGTTTAAAGACAAAAATCCTCTCGAAGTGGATGTCATAGTCTTTTCCGCAGGTATTCGCCCTCAAGATGAATTAGCAAGGCTGGCAGAGCTAGAAATAGGCGAGCGAGGCGGAATTGTGATTAATAACCGATGCCAAACCAGCGATGAGAACATATACGCGATTGGCGAATGTGCCCTTTGGGAGCAGAAGATCTTTGGTTTGGTCGCACCCGGTTACACCATGGCGAGAACCACCGCCGATGTCTTGACTGGAATGCCGAGCGAAGGTTTTAAAGATGCGGACATGAGCACCAAACTCAAGCTGCTTGGGGTGGATGTGGCGTCTATCGGAGATGCACAAATGCAAACCGAAGGCGCACAGGAAATGGTGTTGCAAGATGCGGTTGCAGGCATCTACAAAAAGCTGGTGGTTGATGCGAGCGGCACCCAATTGCTTGGTGCGATTCTCGTTGGTGACAACAGCGATTACGATGCGCTCTTACAGTGTTATTTGAACAAAACGGTCCTGCCAGACCACGCGGCGAACCTGCTGTTTGACACCGGAATGCTTGATGGAGAGATGCCAGACAGCGCCATTATCTGTTCTTGTCACAACGTCACAAAAGGCGACTTAGTTGCCGAGATACAAGCTGGCACCACCAACCTGACGGATCTTAAAGCCAACACCAAAGCAGGTACTGGCTGTGGTGGCTGTAGCAATATGGTCAAATCGGTATTGGATACTCAATTGGCAGCCATGGGGGTAGAGGTTAACAACCACCTTTGTGAGCACTTTGAGCTGAGTCGGCAAGAGATGTTCCATATTTGCCAAGTGGAACAGATCAAAGACTTCGACACCTTAATCGCACTGCATGGCAAAGGGCATGGGTGTGATATCTGTAAGCCGACAGCAGCATCAGTGTTTGCTTCTTTGTGGAATGAACACATCATGGAGCCACAGCATCAATCTCTACAAGATTCTAACGATGCCTTTATGGCAAACCTGCAAAAAGACGGCTCTTACTCGATTGTACCTCGTGTTCCGGGGGGCGAAATTACACCAGACAAACTCATCGTACTTGGTGAAGTCGCTCAGCAATACGATCTGTACACCAAGATCACTGGCGGTCAGCGCGTGGATTTATTTGGCGCGCAGTTAGAACAGCTTCCTGAAATCTGGCAAACCTTAATTGATGCTGGTTTTGAAACAGGGCACGCCTACGGCAAATCGGTGCGCACCGTGAAATCTTGCGTGGGTTCTACTTGGTGTCGCTATGGTGTTGATGACTCGGTCGGATTAGCCATTGAGTTAGAGAACCGCTACAAAGGATTGCGAGCGCCCCATAAGCTTAAGTTTGCCGTATCGGGCTGTACTCGTGAGTGTGCAGAAGCGCAAAGTAAAGACATTGGGGTGATCGCCACCGAAAACGGCTGGAATCTATACGTTTGTGGTAATGGCGGCATGAGACCAAGACACGCTGATTTGTTTGCATCCGACTTATCCAAATCAGAGTTGATCACCATGATTGACCGAGTATTGATGTTCTACGTCAGCACCGCTGATCGCTTGCAGCGTACGTCAGTGTGGATGGAGAACATGGAAGGGGGCTTAAATTACCTTAAACAAGTTATTCTGGATGACTCTCTCAACCTATGTGATTCTTTGGATGAACAAATGGCACGAGTCGTAGATACCTATCAATGTGAGTGGAAGAGTACGTTGGATAATCCTCAAAAATTGCAACGCTTCCGTCCTTTCTTGAACAGCACGTCGGGCAGCAAAGTCTTGCCGTACCAACGTGTGCGCGGTCAGCGTATTCCAGTGAAACAGGAGGTGTAAATGGCAGCTTTAACCAAAGTGAAATTGTGTCAGCTTGATGACCTAATGCCGTTCATCGGTGCCACTGTGTTAATTGAAGGCGAGCATGTCGCGTTATTCTGCATTCCTGATAGCGGCGTTTACGCCGTTCAAGATTGGGACCCAATTGGTAAGGCTTATGTGATGAGTCGAGGGATTGTCGGTGATATCGATGGTGAGATGTGTGTTGCGTCACCACTGTACAAACAGCATTTCAGCTTAAAGAGTGGGCAGTGTTTGGAAGACGAAGCGCACTGTCTAAAAACGTGGCAAGTGACGGTCGACGATAATCAGGTTTGTTACTTAGCCGAAGAATGATTCCCGAATATTGCTTGGGATAAGTAAATTCTTGGCGCAAGAGATAAGTGAATAAAGCTCCAGAGACCACACTGTAAGGCTCTGGAGCTTTTTTATTATTTGGAAGGATTCACTTGTAGTTCGGTATAGCCAGTCGAGTCGTCCATCGCTCTAGTGAACTCAAGCTCTGAGTAAGAATGGATGATCAATTCTGCGGTAGTATCAATAACCGTGCCTTCCATTAAATGCCCGCCCCAGACTCGTCCTCCACGATCAGACACCGAGATATGAACGTGTTGATGTTCAGGCGTTAGGGTTCCCATCACAGAGACGATTTCAAATGGCTCTTGTTTGGTTAACGTACTCTCTGCACCTGCTAAACGAAGGTTGAGGTGAGAGATACAGCCAACGCATGAAGCAATCGAGCCTGCTTTGACATCGTGCTCCGCGACCAATTTCGCTAGGCTCAGCTTTAAGTCCATGCCTTTGGTAAGACGAACTGCTATCACTTCAATCGACATATTACTTCCTAATTAAAACCAGCAAGCAGGAAAGCGCCGTATCCAAATCGGCATAACGTTTGGCTTTGCCAAGTACGCGCATACCTTGCATGTTGTTGAGAACAAAACGAGCGAGCTCTTCTGGTTTCAGCGTTTTTGGCACTAACGTTTCTTTTTGCGCGTTGGTTAGTGCATCCGCAATGATGTCGATAAGATGGTCAAACAAAAAATGCCCTTTGCGCAGTACGTCATCGTCTTCGCCAGCGTGCTCAATCAACGCATTTTGAATAAAACACCCACAGTTGCGTTTGCGTTGCAGCTCAGCAAAAGATTTAAGGAACGATTCCAATTCAGGTAAAGACGCGTCGTCTTTTTCCAAATCATTCAGTGACGGTAGCGAGACCTTTTTCAAGTAGGTATCGAGCGCTTCGTAGTAAAGCTGTTGCTTGTCACCGTAGGTGTTGTAAAGACTGAAGCGGTTAATGTTCAACTCGTCGGTGAGATCAGAAATGGATGTATTAGCGAAACCTTTGCGCCAAAAAACGTCCATAGCGACTAATAGTTTTTCTTCTCGATCGAAGTTGGCTTTTCTTGCCATATGTGTACCTACCTGAGCGGTTTTTCTCAAACCACTCCTAAACTTATTGATCAACTTTTGGGAAATGAAGTTCTTGACTGATCGTTTATAAACTGGCTACAGTATATCCTAACCAATCGGTTAGAAAAAGAAAAAGGATATAAAATGAAGCTCTACGAAACCGCGATAACTCCAAGTTGTAAGCGAGTTAGCATTTTTTTAAAGGAAATTGGTGGCGATGTTGAACGCATCGCTTTAAATGTGCGTGACGGCGAAAATCTAGCGGAAGATTTCAAGAAAAAAAGCGTCAATGGAAAAGTGCCATTGCTTGAGCTTGAAGATGGCACGACGATTTGTGAGAGCGTCGCAATTTGCCGCTATCTCGATGAAGCGTTTGAAAACGATTTGGCGTTGTTTGGGGCAAACCAACTTGAGCGTGCGCAAGTGGAAATGTGGCATCGCGTGGTGGAGTTTCAAGGTCTATATGCCGCTTTTCAAGCATTTAGAAACATCACAGCTATCTATGAAGATAGAGAGCGTTGTGTTAAAGAGTGGGGCGAAGAGTCCAAGCAGCGCGTGCAAGAGTTTTTACCGTTGTTAGATAAGCGACTTGGTGAAAGCGAGTTCATTGCCGCTGACCATTTTACTATCGTCGATATTACAGGCTTTATTTTGATTGGTTTTGCAATTAAAGGCCTAGAAATCGATGTGCTTACTACTGCACCAAACATTGCGCGTTGGTATGAGCAAGTTTCAGCTCGGCCTGCATTTCTAGGTTGATGTACCAGCAGCGAGTAGATCATTGCTCGCTGCTATTGCCTTTCGAATTCACAAGGATATTCAAATTCTTCAGCTTTTTTCTTATTTCGTCTCCTATCGCCTATAATTGGAAAAACAACCTCAATGGGCTTCAATGCGTTTTAGAGCCTAGCGCTCTTAGTCTGTAGACGTTCTTTTCATAGTGGGAAGTCTATTAATAGACAAGGAGAGGTCATGCGTATTCAAGTTAAAACTATCAATAATGTTCTTATTGCTCTTTTAATGGTTTCGGTCTTTGGTCTCGTCACGCTGTACCTCAATAACACACAGCAGAATGAACAGATTGAAAAACTGCAAAGTCAGTTAATAGAGAAAGAGCATCAGATATTAATCTCCAATGAGGCGCTGTCTTACACTCGATATCAACACCAGTTATTAGCTGAAGATTATAGTCGTTTTAGAAATGAGCAATCAGTGACTAGTGTTCTGCGTTAGCGTGCCCGACTACCGTCTTAAGGAGGCGAATGAAATCCATTCTTTTGGTCGATGACAGTAAAACAGTACTACTTTATATCAGCAGTGCATTAGAAAAGCAGGGATATGAAGTTATTGCTGTTGAAGACGGACAATCCGCACTTGAAGTGCTGACTTATCGCAAAGATATTCAGTTTGTACTTAGTGACTTAATGATGCCTGGCATTAATGGTATTGAGCTGTGTCGGCAATTAAAATCACAAGTTAGCGAACGTTACATTTTCTTTGTTTTATTGTCCTCTAGAAATGACCAAAGCTCGATCGTGAAAGGCATCGATGCTGGCGCAGATGACTTTGTGGATAAGAAGACGTCTGTAGAGGAACTTCAGGCCAGAATCCGCGCGGGGTTTCGTACTTTAGAACTGCACAACAAACTCGTTGAGAGAAATAAAGAGTTAGATGCAGCCTATCGAATGATCCATCAAGATTTACAGTCTGCTAGTCACCTGATGGAGCAACTACTCCCAGCGGAGTCGTCGATCCAGAACATGCAATTTAGTTACGCCTACAAACCGTGCTCCCAGATTGGTGGTGACATGTTGGGGTATTTTGAGCTTGATGAACAACATGTCGCATTTTATGTTTTCGATGTTTCAGGCCATGGTGTTTCGTCTGCTTTGATGGCTTTTTCTATCCAACAGACGTTATCTCAAAATCTGGGACCTGATTCGATAACCATGGAGCTAAGAGATGGCGACTACTGTATCAGTGAACCAGCAGCCGTTATTGATCGGCTAAACCGACGGTATCAGCAAACTAGGAACAGTCAGCTTTATTTCACCATGGTTTATGCCATTCTTAATACAGAATCAGGACAACTTCGCTATTGTACTGCTGGTCATCCTAAGTTCATTGTTTGGCGAGCGAGCACCGAAACTACAGAGCTGGCGGGTGAAGACAACTTTATGATTGGCGCTTTGCAGCCGATGGAGTACGTTGGTAATCAAATTATTCTGAGTGAGGGAGATGTAGTATGGCTTTATTCGGATGGTTTGATAGAAGCAAGGAGAGGTGAGGAGATGTTTTCAGTACAAAGGTTGGCATCAAGTATAAAAGCTGTTTGTACTTCGCAATTAGAAGTAGAAGTGCAGGCTAGATGTGTCTTTGAACAAGTACAATCGTGGCAGAACAAAGATGAGTTTGATGATGATGCGAGTCTTTTACAAGTAAGGTGGCGTGGCTGATAGCCTAGGGATAAAGGAAAAGAATGTTCCAGAGCGAGTTTAAACGAACTTACGGTGGATCCCTTACTCGCTCTCGAAGTGCGAGCAAAGAGGTTGCTAAGTTTTTAATGGATAATCAAGTATCGTTAAGTACGGCTCAGTCGTTGGAGCTTTGTGTTGTTGAGCTTATGAACAATGCTTACATCCATTCTTACAGTGAAATTGAAGGCAAGCCGATAGACGTGGAGTGTAGGATTAGATGTGACCCAATGTCAGATTTCATTGAACTTAGGGTTTCTGACTACGGAGCGTCAATCAATGAAATGACATTCAACCAACATAAAAATAAACAGATTGAGGCTCCTAACTTAATGGATGATGATAGTTGGTCTGCTTCAGGTCGTGGACTGATGTTAGTCGCTCAATTATCTGATCAGTTCAAGTTAGAAAAAGAGATTGGAAAAAACACGTTTGTTTTAGTGAAGAGGAACGGCGAAAAACTAACAACCAAGCAAGATCTATTCACCCCACCTGGTCCCTAGCGTTAATCTGACGGTTACGTTGTATGTTATTGTTATTTTGTATTTGTGGTTGGTGCAGGTGACAATAATGCTTCCAACTCTTCTGGTGTCAGTATATCACTGATGTTTAGCATATTGCTCTCATCATCTAACGCCATCTTTGTACGACTAAGCAAGTACCTCTTTTGAGTTGGCGTTAAGTCTTTGAGAGACTCAATCAGCTCCTTGAAATTGCTATTGTTCATTGCCATATTTCCCCCAGTTAAGCCTTAATTTGTTTTATTGCATATTCTTCAAGTAAGCAAAGATTTGTTGATTAATGGCAGCTAGCTCTTTAGTAACTATAGCTATATCTGAGCTATCTGGCTCGTTATCGTTTCTTGTTTCTGCTTCTATTTTTGTGAAAACAATGACAGCGGTTTCTTCACCAAAGCTTTCTAGAATGCCCTTTAGACTGTGAGCCAATAAGTAGAGTTCCGGCCAACATTTGTTTGCGTACAACTCATTGATACGCTGTATGTCATTGGCGTGGTCTTCTAAGTATGTGGAAAAAACGGTGACGATAAGATCTACGTCGTTCTCCATGTATTTATTGAGAACATCAAAATTAATCATGTTTACCTCTGACTAACCGCGAGGTAGAAAAATGTATCGGATAGGAACGTTGAAGTGGGGGGAGTTGAGCGCTGAACAGTGTGCTTATCACTTGAGCTAGACTCATAAAAACAAAGTTATTGTTCGGTACACTTTGACTTATATACAAGTGTCTATGATCTAATCTTTTGTGCAAAGCATTTTGCACTCGTGTCGTGGCAACACAAGTTACGTGATAGTGGGTTCCAAATAAAATGCTGGGTTGGGAACAGTCTTGTCTACCTAGTTTAAAGTAATCATCAAACAAGTAAGCCAAGTGCTCGCCAACTTTGACTATTCCTTCAGTCAAGGTTAACTCTCCTAATAGAGTACAAATACAAGCTAGCAACCTAGTTGCATAATGGCAAGTAGCTTGACGCAAAAAAGGGGCCTTGCGCCCCTTTTGTACAATTAGCTTTGCTTGGAGTCCTGTTCTACCTGTCTCATTAATTCGTTCGCTTTCTTCATTGCGCGCCTTGCGCTTGTGGTCCTTCTCTTATTGAGCAGTATGTCGGAGAAGCGCAGGTATTTATCTGCAGTTTTGAATCTCAAATCGTTAATATCTTGAAAACCGATAGGAAAGTTCTTCGAAAACTGATCAACATCTTTCACTAAGTTATCGAGGTGAGTTGTTGTTCTTGCCTTTTCTAGGCGGTAATAGAAGTTTTCAAATTCCTCTTGGAACAAAATTCGAGCAGCCTCGTCCGGAAATGGTAGAGGATCGTTAGAGTCTAGCGCGGTCTCATACAGTTTCATTTCGAGAACTGCATCTTTCATCGCGTTGCTTATTTTTAAGTTGTTTTGATGCTCTTCAACGTTTGAGAAGAAAGTATTCCCAACCTTAATTAGCGCAACAAGTGCTGCAGCATCTTTATTTTTGAGTGCTTCAGTTAGGTGTTTACCAAAAACATCGCTAGATAATGAGCTTGGTGTAAATGGGTAATCCTGATGAATTTGATTTAACTCATCTTTCAGTTCATAGACGGACTTACTGCCTTCTTCTTTACTGTATCGAGACTTTTCCAGTTGGCTATTGATTTGTCTGGCTATCGAAAGCAATGTGGAGTGCTTGCTTGATTGAATATCTAACGCCAGAACTTCAATTTTATGTGAGTCAGGGTAGTAGGCTTTTGCTTTGTTTAGTACAGACTCGATTTCATCATAATTTGGATAGTTGTTAGCATCAGAATTCAGAACCTGATCAATCTCAGATTCAAACTCACTTAGAAGGTAGCTCTTGTGCTGTCGTAGTAAGCCAGCTTTAATCACCGGGTGTAAGTTTTTCTCACTATTAATCAGTGACAAGCTTTTTTCTGGTGGTGTATCAAGCAACCATTCCTGCCCATTAATCTGATCATTTTGCTTGTTAATAGCTATTTCTAAATCAGAGATGGTTTCTTGTTGTTGTTGATAGCCAAACACGATTCCGGTAACCAATAGTACGCTTGCAGCTACACCGCTAACGATAGGCCAATATCGCAAGTTCAACTTTTGTTTTAACTGCTCTGGGGTAAGGTCTTTGGGGATGATGCCAGTTGAAAACACGCGTGCAAAGATAGGCCACTTAGATGCTGGCATATTAGTAGGTTTCGAGACCTTCATTTTCTTTTTGAGAGCTTCATTAACAGGAGTTCTTGAATAAGGATGCTTGCAACTCAATAACTCGTAAGCAATACAAAATAGCGCAAACATATCGTCGCTTAAGTTTGGCTCTTTACCCGACAACAAGTTGAGCGATGCGTAGTTTGGAGTATAGCCAAGAGTCTCCACATTTTCGGATTTACGTTTAGCTGCGTATTGATCTTGCTTTAATTGATGAGTTTTAGATACACCAAAGTCGAGTAATTTAACATTACCTTCAGACGTTAAAATGACGTTAGCGGGCTTTAAATCGGCATGCACGACACCAAGTGAATGGGCGTAAGACAGCGCGTCAAGTACCTGATTTAGAATCGATAAAGTTGCGTTAAACTTCAGCCCATGCGGCCTAGATCGTTGTATTAAATTCTCTAATGTTTCCCCGTTAATATATTCCATCACTAAGAAATATATTTCGCCATCAACACCAAAATCAAAAACCCTAATAATATTAGGGTGGCTTAATCTTTGTGTTTGCTGAGCTTCACGTATCAACATGCGTGCAGTCTCTGGTTGAGATGCAAACTCTTTTTGTAAAATCTTTAATGCTACGTAAGGGGTTTCTGAACCTGAAGATTCTAATATCTTATCTTTAGCCAAATAAACATCACAAAGTCCGCCATGGCCAAGAACCGACTCGATTTCATATCGATTTTTGACAGTTGTGCCTATTAAATTCTCATTAATAACATCTTTGTCATTATTTGATGTGTTATTTTTATTGTTTGTTTTCTTATTAACTAACGGAGTGTTTTCTTTTTGAGACAGTTTTGTATTTGTTTCATTTTTATTTTGAACGGAGCCTTCATTGCTAGCAACTTTATTTGATTGGATTGCATTGTCTCGTTTTTGAGTCTTTACAATTTTAGTTTTGTCTCCGCTATCTTTATTATTTATAGAATTGTTTTTATTACTGTCTTCCATCACAAGAACTCCGTATAAATGATGGGGGAATATATACCTTTCTGCTCAATGAAAAGTCATTATGTTAGAATTTCGCGGCCAAACTAACATTCGTTTTTTTATTGATGAAAGTCTAAGTGTCAAAAATTTGAACTTGGTTGGATAATTAAAATTGTTGAACATTACGTGATTGCTTTGATAAAAAAATGATTCATTATTCCGTGCATGATTTTCAATGGCAGGTTTAAGGTTTTTATTAATCTTACTGTTAATAAGAAAGTGACTAATAATAAAATTAAAAATAATATTTAGCAGGTCTTTGGCGAGGTTTACATGAAGTTGGTTTTAACCATAACAAGTTTTCACAAATTTACTCCAGAGATTGAGAGTGAGTTTGTGTTTGAATCAAGTGATGAGCATGCCAAAGTTACATTTGGTCGGTCTGAGCAATGTGATTGGACACTGCCAGACCCTGAAAGAGTAGTATCCGGAACTCACGGAGAGCTCATCAAGTTTGGTGATAAATACTTGATAAAAGACTTATCAACTAATGGCACGTTTGTTAATAACGCTGTGACACCTGTGGGCCAAGGAAATGAGATTGCACTAAGTGACGACGATACGGTTAGTTTAGGGGATTACCAAATTTCAGTAAGTATTCAAACTAGCACTGAGGCATTCAATAATCAGGAAAATAACTTTCGTTCCAGTTCAGAACCTGAAGCATTCTCGAGTTCATCTGAAGCAGAGTTTGTAGACCTCGGCCTTAGTGCCAGTGAGCTTTTGAATGAGAGTGTTCCTTCTGACTTTCAATTAGATATTGGCTTAGTCGATGATTTTATTGATATCCCCAAACCAGAAAAACAGAGTGTAGATCCTACACCTGTACCGGAAACCCCACGTCAGCTAGAACGTCAGCCAGCTCCCAAATTTGATAGTAAAGGGAGCGAGCTTGCGGCGTTCATTAAAGGAACGGGTATTGATCCAACGATGATTCCCAGCGACAACAGAGAACAATGGTTTGAACAGCTGGGGGAATCATTTTCTTTGATGTTAGTTGGTTTAATGGAAACGCTGCACAATCGTGCGGTATTTAAACAAACAAATCGACTTAGTCATACTGCGTTTCGGAAGTCAGAAAATAATCCTCTGAAGTTCTCTGCGAATTTAGAAGATGCAATTCATAACTTATATAACCGTCAAACTGCAAGTTTCCTAAAGCCAAGTGCAGCCATTAAAGAAGCGTTTAGTGATATAGAAAGTCATGAACAAGCGTTAATGAAAGGTGTTGAGGGTACGGTTTCAAGTGTTATGTCGCTTGTTGAACCTACGTCGATATACTCAGAAGCTTTATCTAAAGACACGGTTATTAATAAGGTTATTCCAGCAAGGAAATATGCTCAAAGTTGGAAGCGGTTTGAGGATATTCATGAAAAGCTATCCGATGACATTATCAATAAAGAATCTCCATTTTATTTAGAAGATTTCGCTAAACACTATGAGTTAGCATTAAAAAATAAAAGCTAGGAAATAGGGTGATGAAAAGAGTTTATCAGTACATTTTGTTATTAATTTCAATGGTTTTATTTGGATGCTCAGCAGCCAATTTAGTTGTTGATCCATATTCAGATCTAGAAATAACAGCAAATCACAATATTAACCCTGACTCCAATGGTAGGCCATCCCCTGTAGTCGTGTATGTTTTTGAATTAACATCAAATACCCTTTTTGAAAGTCAGGATTTTTTTTCAATTTATGAAGAAAGTGAAAAAGTCTTAGGCCCTGATTTAGTGAATAAATATGAAATATCATTAACTCCAGGTCAGAAAGAAACATATCAGGCAAGTATGTCTCCAAAGACTGAATACTTAGGCATTGTCGCAGCGTTTCGAGATATTGAAAATTCAAATTGGCGACAAGTCATTGAAGTGGATAAGACCGGTTACAACACCTATCAAATTCTGTTAGAAGATCTGTCTTTGGTCGTAAAATAACGTTTAGTTGGCTAATTATAAATGACGCAATACTCCAAGACGGCTTGGTGCGAAGGGATGTTTTTACGTCCCCAGCACTTTCAACAACATGAACGCGCAACCTCTCAAGAATTCAAAGGCTTACATCAGTTTGGTGGGGCTTATAATTGGGGGGTTTGGAAATGTCGAGTAAAAGAACATGCATTAAAAGATGGTCTGATTGAATTAGATCACTTTGAGGCAGTTTTGCCAGATATGACTCTGGTTAATACCTTAACAGCCAGCGATTCGGTTGTGCCTTTATTTATTGATAAAGACGTAGAAAATACGTTAGTAAAAATCACTCTTCCCCTTTCAAATGTCAAAGGTAAAAATGTTTCTGATGTAAGTGAGGCGATCGTTTCTCGTTATGTACTTAAAGACGTTGACGTTATAGATAATCTCACTGGGCAGGATGAAGAAACGATTCAAGTCGCAGCCCTAAACCTGGAACTGAAAGCCAGCAATGACAAATTAGCGGGTTATGTTGAGTTACCGATATTGAAAATAAAAGAGGTAACGGCAGAAGGCGAAGTAATACTAGACGATTCGTATGTTCCACCGCTTATCAATTTACTTAGCGACAAAGTTATGTCGGCTTACTTGCGTAACGTTATTGCGATGACAAAGATGCGTGCCGACGTTATTGCGCAGCGATTGATTAAGGGCAAAGCCGCATCTGCATCTGCTGTTGATTTCATCATGCTACAAATGTTGAACAGGTATGAGGCGATGTTAAAGCACTTTAGTGACCTAGACAGGCTACATCCATTGGAATTAGCTACGATCCTGAAAGGTTATATTGGTGAATTAGCTACGTTTTCTGACAAAACCAAGAGGATGCCAAGCTTACTTGCATACGATCACTTAGATGTATCAAGTGTTTATAGCGAATTGAATCAAGTTCTGAGTCAATATCTGAGCGTTGTCCTTGATCAAACTGCAAGCAAACTTCCTTTGGAGCCACGACAATATGGAATTCAAGTGACGCCACTTCCAGATAAGCGTTTACTTGAATCATGCCAGTTTGTACTTGCGGTCAAAGCTGATACGACAACAGATGAAATCAGACGTTTAGTCCCGGCGCAGCTCAAGTTTGGACCAGCGGAGCAGATTCGTGATCTGATCAACAATCAGATTAATGGCATAAACGTAGCGCCATTGAGTGTAGTACCGAGGCAGATCCCTTACCAAACGGGTTATGTCTACTTCGAAGTAGTCAAGAAAGGCCCGTTTTGGATGAGGCTGAAAGACAGTGGTGGTATTGCGCTGCATTTATCGGGGCATTTTCCGAATGCTGACCTTGAGCTGTGGAGTATTAGTCAATAGGTGTGCTCAGTATGGAACAAACGATCGTAAAACCAACACCGGGTGGAAGAGCACCCGCACCGAAACCACAATCAGAAAAGTCAGCAGATAATACGGTAGTTATCTCAAAAAGTCCTGAATTGGTGAATAACGATTCAGTGGTTGCTTATGGGAACAACCCTTTATTGGCAGAAGCGAATGGTCTTTTATCCATTATTGGTCAAATTCGAGCGACAGCGACTCATTCTGACCCGTTGTTTCTAAAAGAGACGTTGGCACAAAAACTTAGAGATTATGAGAACCGACTACGCCACCACGACGTTGATTTGGACACTATTGATACGGCTCGTTACTGTTTGTGTTGCTCGTTAGATGAAGCGGTGCTCAATACTAATTGGGGGGGGCATTCATTTTGGAGCCATGACTCATTGCTTAGTTCTTTCTATGCAAGCAGCCAGGGTGGGGAAGCGTTCTTTAAGTACCTTGATAAGTGCATGGCACAACCAGATACAAATTTAGATTTGCTTGAATTGATGTACGTGTGCCTATCGCTTGGGTTTCTCGGCCAATATCGTTTGGAAAAAAACGGACTGGAGTCTCACCGAAAACTGAGAAGGCAGATTATCGCTATTCTTAAGTCTTACGGAAGAGGGATACCTCAAGAGCTAAGCAATAGTATCGAACAACACATTTTGAATGGCTCTAAGGCTTCCGACAGAGCTCCTCTCTGGGTTGTGTGCTCCGTAACGGCTGCATTATTGGTTTGTATATTTATGTATTTTAGCTATGAGCTAAACAAGGCTTCCAACCGCACCTTTTCTCAATTAGTCAATTTGGTTCAACCGCAACAGCTTAACCAAGATACAACGTCAGAATCAAAATCAGCGCCAATTGCAGAAAGGATCTCTATGTATCTGGCAACCGAGATCGGGAAGGGGCTAATTAACGTCGAGCCGTTGCAAGACAGGGTAAGAATTTCGTTAAAGTCGCAAGATCTATTTGAATCAGGTAGTGCTGATGTTGTTGCGTATATCCAACCCGTAATTTCTAAACTCGCTAGAACGTTGGAGTCGACCCAAGGCAAGATCATTGTGACAGGTCATACCGATGATAGGCCAATTTTCACGAGTAAATATCCTTCGAACTGGCATCTATCACTAGCTCGAGCTACTGCTATGTCTGAACAACTTATCTCGAATAGCGCACTAGAAGGTCGAGTCATACCAGAAGGTCTGGGTGATGCAAGACCATTGGTTGAAAACAATAGTGACGAAAACCGAGCTATTAACCGTCGAATTGAAATCGACCTCCTTGTCGCGAATTAATAACAGGTAGATAGAGATGCGTATTAAAGAAATTGGCAGAATATTTACTCAAAGGTGGTTTCTCGGTCTTATCGGTGTCGCTGCTTGTTCAATTTTTATTTGGGTTGTTGGTCCACTTATCACGATAGCGGGATATGAGCCACTAAAGAGCGACTTCCAACGACTCGTCACGATTTTGGTGCTGGTGTTTGTGTGGGCTTTATTCAACGTGACTAAGCAGCACAAGCAAAAAGTTAAAGAAGACGAAAGTATTCAAACGTTACTTGAGGTTGATAGTCAGTCAGATAAAGAAGCGGCGAGTGAAATTGACTTAATGCGCGAGCGTATTGAGCAAGCTGTCAAAGTAGTAACGAAAACACATAAAGGAAAGCGAAGCTTATATGACTTGCCTTGGTATGTGTTGATCGGCCCTCCAGGGACAGGGAAAACAACAGTGTTAAAGCAGTCAGGGCTGGAGTTTCCGTTAGCGGATAGCCTTGGTTCTGACTCTATTGCTGGAGTCGGTGGAACTCGTCATTGTGATTGGTGGTTTGCAAATAAAGCAGTTCTGATTGATACGGCCGGTCGATACACGACACAAGACAGTCAAGAAAAGGTCGACTCTAAAGCATGGCACGGCTTCTTAGGGTTGTTGAAAAAATATAGAACGCAAAGGCCAATTAATGGTGCAATTGTCACGATCAGTTTAGCCAGTGTGATGTCGCAGACAAGAACCGAGCGAAGCCTTCATGCCCGAGCTATCAAGTCGCGCCTTCAAGAACTGAAGAATCAGTTAGGGATGCAATTTCCTATTTACGTACTACTGACCAAAATGGATTTAGTTGCGGGTTTCAATGAGTTCTTCTCTGATCTAAGTAAGGAAGAGCGTGAGGAATTGTTCGGTTTCATGTTTCCGCGTGAAGTGGCTGATGAAAGAGGGGTTATTTCTTTATTCAATAAAGAATTTCATGGCATGTTGGAGCGCCTTGATGCGCGAATGCTGAGAATCCTTGAAACTGAAGATGATTTAGAGAAGCGAGCACTTATTTTTGAATTTCCTAAACAGCTAAGGGTATTGCAAGCTAACCTTGATGAATTTTTAGCGGAAATATTTGCACAAAATAGTTTTGAAGAGCCAGCCTTGATTCGTGGTGTGTTTATGTTGAGCTCGGTCCAAGAAGGCTTACCAGTCGATAAGTTAATGAATGAATCGACCAATGGACTTGGACTAAATCGCCTCGCTCTAGCAAAAAGCCCAACAGGATCTCATAGTTATTTCGTGAAGAACTTGTTTGATAAGGTTATTTTCAAGGAACAACTGTTAGGAACGGTTAATCGTCACTATCAAAAGCAGTCAGGGTGGATGCGCCGAGGTGTTTACATTGGCTGTGCTTGTCTACTGCTAGGTGCGTCTGCACTTTGGCTTATGAGCTACAAGTGGAATTCTCAGTTGATTGTCGATACCAATGAGCAAGCCGGCCATATTGAAGCAATGATTGGTGCTGAGAGCCTAGATTTTGAGGCGGATATTATCTCAGCCGTAGAGACATTAGACCGATTGATGACGCTTCCTCTAGGAAAGCAAAGCAACTACGGCGATGCTGATTCCGTAAAAAGGTTTGGTCTCTATCAAGGAGATAAAGTCTCACAGGCGGCGAACAATGCATATTCTGATGCGTTGACCCAATATTACGCTCCCTTGCTTCTTGATAGCTTGGTGACGGAAATGGAAAGTAATCAACAGCATCGAGAGTATTTGTATGAAACGTTGAAAACTTATTTGATGTTATTTAATCCAGACAAATACCAACAAGATGAAGTGTTGGCTTGGTTTAACTTTTATTTTGAACGTCAATATCCGGGTGAACTAAATCTAGACTTAAGAAAAGGTCTGTTACAGCACACTCAAAATTTATTAGAGAATAATGGACAAGGCTTTTCTTATAATACTGCTGCCGTGACTAATGCTCGCGAGGTTTTGACACAAATGTCTCTACCAGAACGTGCTTATCAGCGAATGAAGATACAATTTTCGAAGAGTCATGTTCCTTCATTTCGTTTGACTGATGTCTTGGGGCCTAAAGGGCTTGAGCAGTTTGAACGAGCGAGTGGAAAGCCGTTATCACAAGGCATTTCGGGCTTTTATACGTACAATGGCTTTCATAGCATTTTTCAGATTCAGATCAACCGTACAGTAAAAAGCCTAATGGAAGAGAACTGGGTTTATGGTGACGATCTTAAGGCTCATGAAATTGATCAAGATAGCGCTATTCAAGGAGTCCAATCTCGATACTATCAAGATTATGTGAATGAATGGAAAACTCTGATCGAAGATATTCAACTTAAGCAGGCTCCGAGCCTAGAGCTTGCAACAGAACAAGCTAGAGTTCTATCTGGAGTTGAAAGACCAATCGAATCGTTGTTGAGGGCAATCCAAAAAGAAGTTGGTTTGTCGAAAGTATCATTGTCAGAAAATCAGAAGGCCGCTTCTGAAGTTGCTGGTAAGGTTGCCAAAGTTAAATTTTCGAATACGGCAGATAGACTAGACATGTACTTGCCTGAAGAAAATGGTTTCAATGTTGCACTGCCAGGTAAAGAAGTCGAATCTCATTTTTCGGAGATCTTACGTCTCGGCGAACAAGACTTTGATGATATTCAACAAGCGATGGTTAACTTGCGCTCGTATTTAAGCGACTTATCAAGCTCGGGTAATAATCAGAAAATTGCTTACAAAAGTATTTTAGATGGGACCGTTACACAAGATGTGGCTGCTTCCTTTGCTCGCGCTAAAGAACTTTTGCCTAGGCCATTTAATCAATGGCTAGGTGAACTTTCTCAAGAGTCAGTTAAGTTTGCGGAGAGCGGGTCGAAAGATCATCTAAATCAGCTTTGGGTTACGCAAGTGGTGCGCCCTTATCAGCGGACTATTGCGGGTAGATACCCATTCGAGCCAAATGCAAGCAGAGAAGTAAGGCTGAAGGACTTCAAACGTTTCTTTGGTTATGGAGGTACGCTTGACTCATTCTTCCAAGAGTATCTTGAACCGTTTGTCGATACTTCGAAAAGTCGTTGGCGATTAGAAAAGGAAATTGGAGTTCGTCCAGAAACGCTGATGGTCTTTCAAAGAGCGAAGCGTATCAGGCAGTCTTTCTTTGAATCTGATAATTCATTGCGCGTAGAGTTCGGTATGAAACCAGTGTATCTGGATCAGCACATTACTCGGTTTGTTCTAGAGCTAGGTAAGCAAGATTTGGTTTATAAGCATGGACCAGCACGAGCTAAATCCTTGAGCTGGCCTGCGGGTCAAGACCAGACTCGAATAGTGTTCACACCACCAGAATCTAAACGCGAAATTGCTCATACCTATGAAGGTGAGTGGGGCATATTCAAGCTTTTGGATCAATCACTTAAAGCAAGACCAGAATCACGTAAAGACAACATAGTTATGATTGATTTAAAGGGAAATAAGGTGCAGCTAGAGCTTATTCCGTCTAGTGCTATTAATCCGTTTTGGTCAAATGAAATGGAGAGGTTCAGATGTCCACGAACCTTGTAACATCAGCCTGGGGTTATATCGGTAAAATGCCTGCAAAAGGAGACTTTGTGAAAGATGGCTTATCACAAGATTTTTCAGAGCGCTGGCATGACTGGCAGCAGGCTGTTATTGCAGTCAGCAGAGAACAATTGGGTGAAAGTTGGAATGAGCACTTTTTAACCGCGCCTGTGTGGCACTTTGCTCTGGATGTTAGTTACTTAGAAGACTCGACATACATTGGTAGCATGATTCCTAGTGTAGATGCATGCGGTAGATACTTTTTCTTTACTATAGCTCGTGCCGTAAAAGGTGAAGCTGCGCAATATTGGGGGGACAAAGCTTGGACCGAGGACAGTGCATCTCTTGCCCTAGCAGTACTTGAGGACGACTTTGTATTTGATGTTTGGCATAAGAGCATGCAAGAAAAAAACGATTTAGTGGCGAATGTAAAAAGTGAAGTGCGGCCTCTTAAATTTCTTTATCAAAGCCAAATATCTACGATTTTTCATGACCAAGGTGGAGTAGATCAAAGCGCACTTTTGAATTACCTCATTAAAGAAAAATTGAGTAAGCCATGCTTTTGGTGGACTGAAGGCTCGACTCTAGTTGAACCATGTATGTTTATGACCAGCGGTTTCCCTTCTATTGGTCAATTTTCTGCCATGCTTGATGGCGGTTGGAAAAAGTGGAATTGGTAGGATAGAAGAATGAATTGGAACTATTTTACCTTTGCTAAATCGCATGCAGGAAAAGTACGTCCTTATAACGAGGATGCTCTTTTAGATATGACAGAGCAGCATATTTGGGTTGTAGCCGATGGAATGGGGGGGCATAGTGCTGGCGACATCGCAAGTCAGATGCTGGTGGATAGAATCGCGCGCCATATGCAGGATGTCCCAAATACCAATATCGATGATATCCGGAGTGTGGTTCAAGCAGCGAATTTAGAAATTTACCAATACGCACAAAATCACTTAGACGGTAAAACGATGGGAACAACTCTCGTTTTGTTGTTTATCCAGGACGGGTATTACCACTGTCTTTGGGTCGGTGATAGCCGAATTTACCAGCTTAGAAATGGTCATTTTTCTCAAAAAACACGCGATCATAGTCAAGTTATGGATTTAGTCGATCAAGGGTTATTGGCATTTGAAGATGCTGAGTCACATCCTCTCGCAAATGTTATTACCAGAGCTGTTGGGGTAGATGAGAGTATCACTATTGATCAAGTTTCGGGGCAGTTGGCTGACGGAGATCAATTTCTTCTGTGTAGTGATGGGCTTTCTAAAGAATTAACGAGTGATGAAATTCACCGGACATTGTATGCGGACTCAGTAAATCAAGCAGGATTAGCGCTCATGCATTCGGCGTTAGTGAGAGGTGCAAGTGATAACGTTACTTGTGCGTTAGTCAAAGTTCGCCAAGCGCAGACGGAATTTGAAGCAGTAACGAGAGAAGACGCGACGATCCCCGTTTTTCATAGAGGGAGGTCTTATGAATAGTGAGATGTTCGATTGGTATGAACAAGCGTTGACTCCTATATCTCAAGAGAATCCCACAGGTGTTGACCCTAGAGAAGATGTATCGCCACAGTCTGCTTATTACCGATTAAAAGATCAGCGTATGGCTGCGCGAAATGCAGAGCGCAATGCACTTATAGAAGAAGAAAGTATTTATACCCACAGTAACTTATGGCGGGTATTTATAGAAGAAGTACCAGAGATACTTACGAATCAATCTAAAGATTTAGAGTTTGTTGCTTGGCTTATAGAGGCTCTAACTCGATTGTATGGTTTTCGCGGTATGGGCGTTGGGTACAAACTCGCAACCGAGTTCATCGAGAAGTTTTGGGATGCTCTCTATCCAATGCCTGATGAGGATGGCATTGAAACAAGAATATCGGCGATTACTGGCCTCAATGGTATCGATAGCGAAGGAACACTTATTTTCCCTATTGCTTGTATCCCGCTTACTGACGTAGGCGTTGAGCAAGCGTATGCCTACTGGGAATATCAGCAAGCTATTGAGTTGGAGCGTTTAGATGAAGATAAGCGCCGAAATCGAGTCGATCTTGGCGCTACAGAGCTATCTGATATTACAACTACAGTTAAATCTACCTCTGATGCCTTTTATCGTGAGCTAATCGCTGATCTGGAGTTCGCCACAGAGTCATTTAATGAATTCAGTCAGCGATTAGATGAAGCGGTAGGTGATGTTACTCCTAGCTCTTATATATCAAAAAGGCTTGAATCAATACACTCGGCATTAAAGCATCTCCTTGGAGAGCGTTTTAATCAACCACAAGCTGTGTTTGAAGAACTGGAGGAGGTGGATGAATCTTCTTCTTCGGAACAACAAGTGAGTTCACAAAGTTCTGATGCACTATTAGCGACAAACATGAAATCACGAGAGCAGGCGATTAGACAATTGCAGCAAGTGGCTGATTTCTTCAGAGAGAGTGAGCCTCACTCACCAGTTTCTTACTCCATCGAACAGATCATTCGTTGGTGTGGAATGCCTCTGCCGGAGTTACTGGCGGAACTTATCTCCGACGGAGATGCAAAGAAAAGCTACTTCCGTTTGGTTGGCATAGCAGAACAAAATGAAAATTAATAAAGGGAGAATGGTATGACGAGTATCCACTCGAAACTGTCACGAGTACGGAAGCCTCGTGTCCACATTACCTATGATGTTGAAACTGAAGGTACAACTCTTAAGAAAGAGCTACCTTTTGTTGTAGGTGTAATGGGTGACTTCGCTGGTCAAAACACTGAAGCGTTGAAGCCTTTGAAAGACCGCCGTTTTATTCAGATCGATCGAGACAACTTCGATGATGTGCTCAAAAAGATGAACCCATCGGTTAAGTTCAAAGTTGCGAACAAGCTTGCGAACGACGATTCACAGTTTGAGGTGGATTTGAACTTTAAATCAATGCAAGACTTTGAGCCCGCTGCGATCGTAAATCAAGTTGATCCACTGCGCCAACTGATGGAAACGCGTAATAAACTGCGTGATTTGATGACAAAAGTTGACCGTTCTGAAGAGCTTGAAAACATCTTAGAGGATGTTTTGAACAACACAGACAATCTGGCAAAACTTGCGGGCGAGTTAGATCTTGGCAAGAAAGCGAAGTCAGACAGTACTGAAGGAGCTGAATAATGACGACTGAAGCTGAAAAGCAGTTAGATCCAACTGTTAATGAACAAACAACTTCATTTTTAGATCAAGCTATTGGTGCAACTAAGCAGACAGAAGCCTCTCGTGCTGAAGAGCTAATTAAAACGCTCACTGAAGAAGCGATGAAAGGGACGGTTACTTGGAACAAAAACCTAACGGTCACTTTTCGTGAAGCAATTAATTTACTTGATAAACAGATTTCTGATCAGTTGTCTGAAGTAATGCATCATCCTGAATTACAGAAACTTGAAGGTTCTTGGCGTGGTTTAAATTATCTAGTGATGAACTCAGAGACGAGCTCTACTCTGAAAATTCGCATGATGAGTATGACCAAGAAAGAGTTACATAAAGACTTGAGTAAAGCGGTTGAATTTGACCAAAGCCAGATCTTTAAGAAAGTTTACGAGTCTGAGTTTGGCAGTGCAGGTGGTGAACCTTATGGTGCATTAATTGGTGACTATGAGTTTACCAACCACCCAGAGGATATTGAGTCGCTGCGCCTAATGTCAAATGTAGCCGCTTCAGGCTTCTCCCCATTCTTGTCCGCGGCCTCACCAGCACTATTTGGTTTTGATGAGTGGACTGAACTGTCAAAACCACGCGATCTAGACAAGGTCTTTGAGTCGCTAGAATACGCTCAATGGCGTTCGTTCCGTGAGAGTGCTGATTCACGTTTTGTTAGCCTGACTATGCCGAAAGTTCTGGCTCGTTTACCATACGGACAAGCCACTGCTCCAGTTGAGGAATTTGGATTTGAAGAGTTCGAAGTAGATCCAGTGTCAGGTATTGCTGTCAATGCTGAGCATAATGACTACTGTTGGATGAACTCTTCGTACGTTCTTGGTGTTAAGTTAACAGACGCCTTCTCAAAATATGGATTCTGTACAGCTATCCGTGGTGCAGAAGGTGGTGGTCGAGTGGATAATTTGCCAACACATTTCTTCATGAGTGATGATGGCGATCCTGATATGAAGTGTCCAACAGAGATTGGTATTACCGACCGACGTGAGGCAGAGTTGGGTAAACTTGGTTTCTTACCGCTTTGTCACTACAAAAACACCAACTATGCGGTGTTCTTTGGTGCGCAAACCTGTCAAAAACCGGCGAACCACGAATCTCCAGAAGCAACGGCTAATGCGGCGATTTCAGCACGTCTACCTTACATGATGGCGACATCTCGTTTTGCGCATTATTTGAAGGTAATGGCTCGAGATAAAATCGGTAGCTTTATGGAAGCAGAAGACGTTGAGTCTTGGTTGAACCGCTGGATTCTAGGCTATGTAAATGCTTCAGAGGGTGGTGGTCAAGAGATCCGAGCGAAATACCCTCTAGCAGATGCTCGTGTCCAGGTTAAGGAAATCCCTGGCGCACCAGGTTCTTACAATGCTGTAGCATGGCTTAAGCCTTGGCTGCAAATGGAAGAATTGACGACATCTTTGCGACTTGTTGCAAAGATCCCTCAGTCGGGTGGATAAGAGATGAATTGGCTGGTCGTAAGGCCAGCCATACCAAATCGTTATGTTCTAGATGGAAATAGCAGTGTCACTTAACTTTCGCGATCCCAGTAAGCTAAAGCATGAATTCAGCACAGGGGGCTATGCTGAGCTTGATAGCCCTTGGTTGACTCGATTCAATGAATCTTCTGATCTTGTAGAGGCAGCTCGAATTTGGCTAGAAGGTACGCGTTCAAGAGATTTGGACAGTTTTCGTCATAGTGTGATGAACACGATAAACCGAATTGATGAGCTATTAGAATCTCAATTAAACGAAATAATACATCATCCTGAGTTTCAACAACTCGAAAGAGGTTGGATCGGCGTGAGGTATTTATGCGAACAGGTCGACACTCGCTCATCAGACTCCGTCAAAGTCAAGGTGTTGGCGGCAACATGGAATGAAGTCAGTAAAGATGCACTAAAAGCCATCGAGTTTGACCAATCAGCACTATTTAAGCTGCTCTATCAAAATGAATATGGCATGGCCGGGGGAGAACCCTTTGGCGTGGTAGTTGGCGATTATCAACTTCGTTGTGATGCGAGTAAAAATTATTTTGATAGAGATCTGTCTGTGCTCAGCAAGATCTCTCAGTCTGCAGCGGCAGCATTCAGCCCGTTCATTATGTCAGCATCGCCGGAGATGTTTGGTGTTGACAGTTTTTCACAGCTCTCTGCGATAAGAGATATTGCGGCCCAATTTGAACAGGCAGATTACGCAAAATGGCGCAGTTTGAGAGACAACGATGATACCAAATTTATTGGCCTGACTGCGCCGAATGTTTTATTCCGTCAGCCATATAAAAGTGATGGTTCACGCAACGATCAGTTCGACTTTCAAGAGCATGTCTACGACTCTAATCGCGATTTGCTATGGGGGAGTAGTGCGTATTGTTTTGCGGCCGTATCAATTAGAGCGTTTCAGGAGCATGGGTGGTTTACGCACATGCGAGGCATTAAGCAAGGGGATTATAGTCAGGGCATTATCGTCGCTCCTACTAGGAACAAAATGCGTGTTAATGGCAAGAATGACCGTGAAAGATGTCCTTTAAACTTAAAGATCTCTGAGAGAAAAGAACAAGAGTTGTCTGAATGCGGTTTCATTTCTATTTCTCCTGTACCTGAAACCGATATGGTAGGGATGACCTCGAATGTATCTCTCTACAAGCCTAAGCAATATGCAGAAAAACACATTTCAACGAATGCAAAGCTCACGTCGATGTTGCAATACACGTTGTGTGTGTCGCGAGTTGCACATTATCTCAAGGTTATGGGGCGTGACAAGATTGGTGGGTATCAAGATGCAGAAAGCCTAGAGCGAGACTTTCAACGATGGTTGCATCAGTACACTACCGCGTCGGATGAAGCATCTGATGAACTTAGGGCGAAGTATCCCTTAAATGAAGCGAAAATTACGGTTCGAGAGAAAAGAGAAACTCCAGGACACTATTACTCTGTTATCCATTTGCGACCGCACTTCCAGCTCGATCAAATGGTATCTAGCATTAAATTAATTACTGAATTATCACCAGAGCACTTGGTGTAAGGAAATAACAATGACCCAATGGAAAAATGCTTTGTCCCAAGGCCAATTGCAACAAGCTCTAGAGCTATTAATTGATGAAATTAAAGCGGCGCCTAAAGATGCAAGCTTGAGAAGCTCGTTCATTGAGCTGCTTTGCATTGATGGAGACTTCGAGCGTGCGGATGAGCAACTTATGCAATCGATCAAATTGTTTCCTGAGTATCTACCTGGTGCAAGTCAGTTGCGACATTTAGTGAAAGCGGCCCAGGCTAGAAAAGATTTTATCGACGGTGCGGCTAGTGCCAAGGTATTAGGTGACGAGGAATTCACTAAAGAGCTTGTTCGCTTTAACCTCGCTCTCAAAAATCAAGACTATGCAGAAGCGTCACACCTAGCGCATAGCATTGAAGAGCATCGTACTATTAAAGGCTTTAACATAAACGGTACAAACTATGAAGATGCTAGGGATATTGATGATCGTTTAGGTGGTTACATTGAACTGTTTTCCACCGCGGGTAACTATTTTCTTGTTCCAATTTCTAGCATTCAAGCGCTAGAAATAAAAGCACCTACCTCTTTATTAGAAAGTATTTGGCGACCTGTAGAGTTTGATATTGACGGACTTGGCGAAGGAGAAGGTCATATGCCATTGACCTATGTTGACTCAGAAACTGACGCACAAAAGCTAGGTCGAGAAACGGATTGGAAGCAGCTTGGTGAGCAAGAATCCTTCGTGGGTTTAGGCCAAAAATGTTGGCTAGTTGGTGATTCAGCCCTCCCAATCTGTGACTTGACTACATTGTTAGAATCGAAACAAATAGCGTAACAAGAACATGTCTTTAACCGTTTCTCTGCTGGACAAATTGATGGATAGTGATCCTTCAACTAGAGATGAAAAAGATTTCCCTACGAGCCAACAACAGATGTTGAACAGCTTGCTTAGAGATCTGGAGTCTATGTTAAATAGTCGTATCGGATGGAAAAACATTCCTGATGACCTTTTAGAGGTTCGCTACTCAATATTGAATTATGGTCTGCCAGATTTTTCCTCGATGCCTTATAGCAGCCAAGAGGGGCAGAATCAGCTTTGTGACATTGTTCATGATGCAATTAAAGAGTTCGAGCCTAGGTTAAGGAATCCTTATGTCCAGATTTCGGACGAGAAAAACGCTATTGATAGGGTGTTGAGGTTGCAAATTAGCGCCACTTGCTTAATCGATAACAGCATTCATGAAGTGCGATTCAATTCTGAAGTAGAGCCGGTAAATTTAGGTATGAAACTGAGTAGAGCGAAATGAGTGAAGAGTTTCTCAAATACTATAATCGCGAGTTAGCTTATTTACGTCACAAAGGACAAGAGTTTGGGGAGCAGTATCCTAAGATCGCTGCGAGACTCCGTATCAGTGAGGAGCAGGTTGACGATCCACATGTAGAAAGATTGCTAGAAGGCTGTGCATTTCTAACGGCAAGGATTAGACAAAGTTTAGACAATAGTTATCCTCAGTTCACTGAATCTTTGATGGGGCAGTTATATCCGGATTTTCACGCACCAATTCCATCAATGTCCGTCATTAAGATGAACTGCTCTAGCTCCACTTCCTCTTTTTTTGACGTAGAAGAAGGTGAGCGAGTCGTTATCGGTGCTCCTGGATACCACGAATGCGAGTTTAGAACCTGTTATCCGGTCAGAATGTACCCTGTTGATGTGACCTCTGGCGCTTTCAAAAACGCACCGCTTAAATCGGTGGGCTCCCAATGGGAAAGCCATGCTCATTCAGTTTTGAAAATCCAGCTCACCGCTCAAGATGAAGAGACATCTCTGAGTGACATGGGATTAGAACGGTTGCGCTTTTATTTAAACGGGCAATCTCAGTTGACGTTTAAACTTTACCAAATGCTATTTCAAAATCTAATTGGTTTATCTGTCGTTGCGGGTGGCAAAGAAGTTCGTTCTTTAACGAAAAGGCATCTTATTGAAGTGGGATTTTCAGAAGATGAGAAGGTTGTTCCATACAGTAAGAGAAGCTTTTCGGGAGCAAGATTACTTGTTGAGTATCTGCATTTCCCTGAGAAGTTCATGTTCTTTGATATCACTGAACTCGGATTATCAGAGTTAGCTCTTGGAGAGCAAGCTGAACTGTATTTTTACTTTGATACCAATGATGATTGGCTTCCTAAGCAAGTGGATGAAGAGAGCTTGATGGTTGGTTGTGTACCAGTCGTCAACTTATTTAAAAGTGTTATGGAGCCCAAGCGTATTCTACCAACCGAGTACGATTACCACTTATCACCGCAATACCAGGAAGCCGAGAGTAATGAGGTTGTCTCTATTTCTGACGTAACGTTGAGAAACTGGAACAAAACGTATCACAACCTGCCATGTTATCACGCTGGTGAGCACACGCATTATATGAACGCGAGTGAAATTTATTGGTTGATGAGACGTGAGGATAAAAATTGGGCTGGTGGATACGATGAACCGGGCAGGGAAACTTACATTTCTTTTGTTGATAAAAGGCATCAATTGTTCAGTCCAGAGAGCCGAGAAAACTGGTTAATGTACGTTGAAGCGGAGTGCTGCAATCGTAATTTAGCGCAGAAGCTTCCATTTGGAGGCGGTCTTCCAAAAGTCTCTTTGCCGGAAGTAAATGACAACTTCGAGTCAGTTCGTTGTTTAGTTTCTATATCAGAAACCCTCCGGCCAGAAATGGATGAAAGTACACGATGGCAGTTAACTAAGCTTCTAACTTTAAACCACTTTACCGAAGAAGATGGATTAACAACTTTGAAGCAAACTCTGAATCTCTATGCATTTTCTGGGACCGCAGAAACGAAAGCGGTAATTGATGCTTTAGCGAAGTTAGAGTTCGAGCCGACTACAGGCAGAGTAAGTCAGAAAGGTAAAGTTGGTTTTGCGCACGGTATAAAAATCATTTTGACGGTTTCTGATCAAATTTTACCTAAAGAGCAAATCTTCCTCCTAGGTAGTGTGCTATCCGTTTACTTTGCACAATATGCTGAAATTAACATTTTTACGCAGCTAGAAATAAGACTTAAGTCAACGGGAAAACCCTTCCACTTATGGCCTGCATTAACTGGCGATAAGGTGTTGCTATGATCGCGGAGCAATTTTATCGAGATCTAAAGCAACATCCGTTGTTTGAAGCAATTCACCTTATCGAACACGAGATCTTGCAAGCCGAGGCACAAATAGGGACAGATGCTCTACCTAAGCATGAAAAACTAAACCTAAAGGTCAACCCATCGTTAGGTTTTGAAAATGCGCAGCTTTGCGATCTGAAACATATTGATAGCCACAAGCTAGCACTAGAAACTAATCTGATAGGCCTAACGGGTGAGCAGGGGGTGCTTCCTCAGCACTACAGCGAGTTAGCTTTGCATCGTCAAAAAGAAGGCGATACAGCAATGGTGGACTTCTACGATATTTTTAACCATCGTTTACTGTCTCTTTACTATCGATGCTGGCAACTAAGTCAATTGACCGTTCAGTCTCGTGCTCATGCACAGGGATTACGTTCACCTTTAGAAGATTGTAAATCGGCATTAACTGGGCAGGGTAGTTCTTTGTCCCTGCACTATGGTGGTGTTTTTGCTTCACCGACGAGAAGTAAAGCTGGACTAAAAAGTGTTCTTGAATGTTTATCTGGATGCCAAGTAAAGATTCATGAGTTTCAAGGGCAGTGGCTACATCTTGCAAAAGAAGAGCAAACACGTCTTTCATCTCGAACTATGCCAGAAGGGCAGTTTGCTCAACTTGGTTCCGGAGCATCCTTAGGCTCGAAAGCTTGGAATATAAACGCAGGAACAACGATCGAGTTTCTGCCAAAGCACAAAGATCTGGTTAGTAAATTACTGCCTAACCATCCAAATGTAGAAATTATTAAACGTGCGGCTTATGAATTTATTGGTAAGCATAAGCAAGTGAAATGGCAGCTCACCACCAAACATAGTTTATTACCTCAAGTTTGTTTATCAAAAAAACATGGTCAGTTAGGTGTTGGTTCTGTACTTAAAAAACATAAACGCACAAAAGATCGAACCATAACAATTACTATTTAAAGGAAACATAATGGCTTCACTCTCACTTTCAGCGTTGGTCGAAAGATTGTCTCCTCAGGCTAAGGAAACACTTGAACAAGCAGCTGCGATGGCAAGCTCTCGAACCCATCACAGTATTGAAATGTCTCACTGGTTAATGACGATTATTCAACACCCTGCCGATATTTACTCGGAAGTTTTCGACGAATTTGATGTCGATAAAATCAAGGTTGAAACTGATCTTCAAAAGACACTTGAAAAATACAAAACGGGATGTCAATCGGTCCCAGGTCTTTCAGCTCACACAGTGACTGTGATGCAAAATGCTTTGCTATCGGCAACGATTGAATTCAATCAGGAGCAGTTGGATTGCATTCATCTTTTATTTGCCTACTTGTCCGATAATACGTTAGTCAACATGGCTGGTTCGATTAGCCCTGAGCTAAACAAGATAGAACCATCTCGGTTATTGAACTTTAAAGAAAGTAATACGCGTCAATCAGGATCGAATGACCTAGGGAAATCAAACGCGAATTCTGCGCTGAATCAATTTACAACAGATCTTACTGAGCAGGCTAGGGAAGGTAAGATAGATCCGGTTATTGGTAGAGACAATGAAATCCGTTTAATGATCGACATCTTATTAAGACGTCGACAAAACAACCCGATTCTAACTGGTGAAGCTGGCGTTGGAAAAACAGCCGTTGTTGAAGGCTTGGCGCAAAAGATTATCGATGGCGATGTACCTCCTGCTCTACAAAATGTAGCGATTAAGTCTTTGGATCTGGCGTTATTGCAAGCTGGTGCTGGCATGAAAGGTGAGTTTGAAAACAGACTTAAAAACCTTGTGAAAGAAGTTAACGACGCACCACAACCCATTATTTTGTTTATCGATGAAGCACATGGTCTGATTGGTGGTGGGGGACAAGCAGGACAAGGTGATGCAGCGAATATTCTAAAGCCAGCGTTAGCGAGAGGTGAACTCAGGACGATCGCAGCAACAACTTGGGCAGAATATAAAAAGTATTTTGAAAAAGACGCGGCTCTTACCAGACGCTTTCAAGTAGTGAAGGTCGACGAGCCAGCGCCGGAGCTAGCGATCGAGATGTTACGTGGTTTACTTGACGTAATGGCACAATACCATGACGTCCACATCACTAGCCAGGCCCTCAATGCTGCCGTTCAACTCTCAGCTCGATACATTAATGGCCGACAACTGCCAGATAAGGCTGTGTCTGTTTTAGACACAGCCTGCTCGCGAGTCGCGTTAAGTCAATCGTCTACACCGGGAGGTCTAGATGCGAAAAGGAATAAACTAAAAGCTAAGCAAGCTGAGTATGAGCACCTAAGCCAAGAAAGTCAGCTAGGAGCACCTCTTGATATGCAGTTGCAAGATATCAGAAAAGAGATTGATGTTCTATCTATTGAAATAGTTGAACTAGAGATGCTGTGGGAGAAAGAAAAAGAGTGGGTAAGTGAAGCTAAGTCACTTAGAGCTCAAATAATCAAGGAGGGTTCTGAGACTGCTAGGGACAAGTTACAAGAGCTCGAAAGTAGCCTCTCCGCTAACTCGCAGCCATTAGTATTTTCGCATGTCAATGAAGCGCTTATTGCAGAAGTAATTTCAGATTGGACCGGGATACCACTGGGCAAACTTCAGGATGATGAAATCCAAGCTGTACTGAGTTTGAAAGAGAGTTTGTGTAAACGAGTTGTCGGACAGGATCACGCTTTGGAAGTCATGTCTGAAGTGATAAAAACTGCCAGTGCACAGCTCACGGATGAGACACGACCAAATGGTGTATTTCTTCTCACGGGACCAAGTGGAGTGGGTAAAACTGAATCTGCTTTAGCTATTGCAGAGAAAGTGTACGGCAGTGAAGAGAATGTCACAACTATCAATATGTCCGAGTTTAAAGAAGAGCACAAAGTTTCCTTATTATTAGGCTCGCCTCCAGGTTATGTTGGGTATGGCGAAGGTGGTGTACTTACTGAAGCCGTCAGACGCAAACCTTATAGTGTGATTCTCTTGGATGAAATGGAAAAAGCACACCCTGGAGTTCAAGATATTTTTTATCAGGTATTCGATAAAGGCTCAATTAAAGATGGTGAAGGTCGCGATATAGATTTTAAAAACACTATTATTATTATGACCGCGAATACAGGGACCGAAACGACGATGTCTTTGTATTCTGATCCTGATTTATCTCCAGAACCTTCAGCACTAAAAGATGCTTTGCGTGACGATTTGTTGGTTGACTTTAAACCTGCATTTTTAGGACGTGTTAATGTATTACCTTATTTGCCTCTATCAAGAGAAGTATTGATAGAAATAACAAAATTAAAATTAGCCAAAGTTACGAATCGCATTCGTAAAAATTACGGCGCTGACCTATTTTTTGATGAAGAACTAATTAATGATATTGTAGACAATAGTAATGAGTCGGGGAGCGGTGCACGTGTGGTACAGACAACCATAGAAAACACATTACTTCCTAAGATTTCTCATGAAATATTGCATGCAATTCTTAATGATAAGACGTTTGATGAAATTATTGTTAAAGGTACAACTAGTGGACTTGATGTCTCAATAGTTTAACATCCTTTACACTCTCAATAATAATTGGGAGTTGGTTCATATTAACTATTATTTTTTATAAAAAACGCTTAAATTAAGTCTTATTTAAAGATATAACAGGGCGTATTTAAAATGAAGTTTTTGATACATTAATCACTAATTATCATCAAACGTCAGATAATTAAATTACTACGATATATGTCAATTAATAATGCTATAGGAGATTAGCATGCAGTCTAATACGTATCTTAAATACGCAGATATTAAGGGTGAGGCAACTGCCGAGCAATATAAAGATTTGATTACACTACTATCTGTAGATTGGAGTGTAGGTCGTGAGATCTCATCATACACTGGTACAGCGATGGACCGTGAAGCGAGCGCTACTCGTCTATATGATTTGACTATCACTAAACTTCAAGACCGTTCTTCTCCTGACTTATTTAAAGAAGCGACAATTGGTAAAGGTAAACCTGCGGTTTTCCATATTACTAAGCAGGGTGAGAAAGTTGAAGAAATCATGAAGATCGAACTGACTGATGCGATGATTTCTAACTACTCAGTTTCTATCCAGGATGATCGTCCAGTTGAAACCATCACTATTTCTTACACTGAAATGATGATGACAGTGACTCCTACTGACGATAAAAACAACACTTCTGCGCCATTGGTATACGGCTACAGCGGTGTTAAAGGTCAACAAATGTAATTTTTATGCGGGGGAATATTCCCCCGCATTTTTTGAAAGAAGTATTTAATGAAAAGAGCAACTCAAGATAACAATTTCATCCGAATTTCCTCTCCATTCGGAAAAGATGCCATCATACTAAACTCATTTGAGTATAGAGAAGAGATCTCAGAACTTTTTTCATTGCGTGCTAAAGCTTACTTTAATGATCAACGAAGTGAGTTAAACGAAATAATTGGTAAAGAAGTAACAATTACCCTTGAAAATAGTGAGGATGTTTCTTCAAAACCTCGTTATATACATGGCTATGTATCTGCTGCAAGATTGGAAGGGCAACGAGTTTCTAATGCTCATAATGGTGAGAATTATAAAAATATAGAGTTATTAATAGAGCCTAAATTACGTTTCGCCGATTATAGAAAAAATTGCAGAATATTTCAGCATAAAGATATAAAAGAAATTATCTCCGAAGTACTCTCGGAGCATAGTGTCGCCTTTAGTTTTGAGTTAACTAAGTCGTACCCTAAATACACATACAAAGTGCAATATGAAGAGTCAGACCTTGAATTTGTCCGACGCTTATTGTCAGAAGAAGGGCTATCGTTCTGTTTCACACACACTAAGTCTGTCCACACGCTTAAGATTTTTGACGACATCAGTTTCTATAAGCCGGGTACAGAGTTTTTAGTCGATTTTGATACAGGTACGGCTAAGTCTAGCCATATTTCTTCTTGGCATGAAACCCAAGTTTTGACGACTAAAGCAAGCCAAAAGTCTGGCTATAACATGCTTAAGCCTTCGTCTAATCCTAAAAATACTGCCAAGGGTGAAAGTGATTTTTTTACCGTGCCTGAAAGCGAGTATTTTGAATACATGGGTGAAACGGAAAGTGATGACCAATACGCACTTAGAAACACGCACGCTATAGAAGCACTACAGCAAAACGCATATCTGTGCCGTGGCGAGGCAACGTGTCGAACGTTCAGTGTGGGAAAGTGCTTTAAGTTTAAAAAGCATGAAGATAAGTCTCGAGTCGGCAAAGAATACGTACTGTCCTCCGTTTTTTTATCTGCGGCTGTTTATAATCAGACTGGTCAAGGTGGCACTGCTGCGCAAGGTGTTAAAGTATCATTTAGTTGTGTTGACTCAAAAACAATCCTTCGCCCTTCAGTGAACTATCCGAAACCTCAGATGAAAGGTTTGCAAACCGCAGTGGTAACGGGAAACAAAGATGGCGAAATTTACATAGACAAACACGGTCGTATTAAAGTTCAGTTTCACTGGGATCGTGTTGGTAAATACGATGTAAACAGCTCATGTTGGATTCGTGTTGCGCAAAATATCGCGGGTAACGGATGGGGCTCGGTGTTTCATCCTAGAGTAGGACAAGAGGTCATCGTCGAGTTTGTCAATGGCGATCCTGACCAGCCAATTGTTACGGGGTCACTGTACAATGGTAGTCAACTCCCTCCCTACACGTTACCAGAGCAAAGCTCTCAAAGTGGTTATAAATCGCGTTCTGTACAAAAAGGCACATCTAATTTTAATGAGTTGCGCTTTGATGACAAACCCGGTGAAGAACACATCTATCTTCATGCCGAAAAACTTTTCCAAATGCTAGTTGAAGACTGTGTTGATATTGCCGTTCAAAACAGTAAAACCGAAAAAGTGACGAATGATGTCAATCAAGAGATTGGCAAGAATGCGACCTTGAAAGTAGGTAAAAACTTTTCTAATGAAACGGGTGAAGTGCTGTCTTTTAATGCAGGAAAGAGTATCGAGATCAAAGTCGGTGGCGCTTCGATTCAGATGTCTAGTTCCGGAGAAATCAACATCAAAGGCAATAAAATATCTATTAACGGCTCTGCTATCGCTCTTAAAGCTGGGCAAATTTCATTGAACTAAGGTGATTTAAAGTGGGTAAACCAGCCGCAATATTGGGCAGCTTTCATCTTTGTCCTAAAAAAACAGGAAAAATTCCTCATGTAGGTGGCCCCGTCGTAGTTGGCTCGCCAAACGTGACAATTGGCGGCATTCCAGCGGCTAGGCAGGGAGATAAGCTTATCTGTATAGGTCCTCCGGATAGCATCTCAGCAGGCTCTTCTAGCGTTACAATCAACGGTAAGCCAGCGGCAAGGGTCGGGGATTCAACGTCTCATGGTGGTAAAATTCTGTCTGGCATGCCTACGGTTTTAATCGGAGGCTAGATGCCACTCGCATTTCAAACTCATCTTCTTGCCATTAATGGCAGGCCATACACTGTTCGTGAGATAGCTAACGAATGTTTTAGATTGCCCGCAGAAACACCAAGATCCTATCCTGATCAATCACTGTATGAGCAGATATTAAATCTTGTGCGCTCTAAGCGCGAGATACTGGAGCAAAGTGATATCAAAGGGAATATCTGCGTTCTTTTACCGTCTTCGGTAGATAAAAGCTTGCTTAAGGCATTGATAAACGAGTTTTCTCTTATCCTTGGTAACTCTGCCAATAGAGAAATTTATTTTTATCCTTATGGTCAAGCGGCGTTCTTGATGGCGCTAAATCGGATAAACCGTGAAGTTAACGAAACACAAGCAACTTGGATACTGGCTATAGAAATTGCTCGCGATGCAGAAGAGCATGCCAAATCTCAAAACTCGATCATTTTGACGAAGTGCTTTTTTCAACAGTCCGGCCTTGTTACTGATGATGTTAGAATTGATTTAGATACCAAACAACAAAGCATTGCTGTCGATAAAGTGTTTAAACAACTTGGAGTAGGGTGTGATCACTCACTTAGTGAGTTGCATTTATCCGTTGATGGAGATGAGCCTCGATGGTTAAATGCTATGCAATTCTTGTCTCCCTGGGTGACCGATCAAACTCAGTATCAATTTATTGATGTTAAACTAGGAGGGCTGGGCGCATGCGGAGGTGTTTTAAAAGTGTTAATGATTGAGGAGCATCAAAGAAGCAGCCTCAACTCAGACTTCCACGTTTTGCAAGCTGATATCGAGCCAGATGGTTATACGGTGGGAGTTCTATACAATTGGCATAACGAGTAGTTCTTGAGCTAGTTTGTCCCTTCTAAACGTTGGTTTTTAATGGTTTAAATGTGACGGTTTTTTTATTCGAGACCATCGCTTAATGTTGCTTAAAAGGTGTTTATACAACGTTCTTCTCGCTTTCCGGTGAAATAGTGAACCATAGAACATAAACTACATGAAAAGCTGTTCGACTCAAGATATCCTAACCCAAATTAAATATATTGAGCTTTGGTTTGTGCCAGATTCAGCCAGTCGCGTAATACTCTGATGTTTACACGGCTGAAATTCGGATTCTTGCAGGAGCAAACCTAGCTTAAAGATTTGGCGGAAAGTGAATTCGAATGAAGTTTATCCACACCTCAGATTGGCATCTTGGTCGACAATTCCACAATGTATCACTACTCGAAGATCAACAAGCAGTACTCGAACAACTGATTAACTATATTGAACACAATCCCGTCGATGTCGTTGTAGTGGCGGGAGATATTTATGACCGTTCGGTGCCACCAACGGTTGCAATAGAACTGCTAAATCGAGTCGTGAAGCGTATTTGTACTGAACTGAAAACACCGATGATATTGATATCTGGCAACCATGATGGTGCAGAACGATTAGGTTTTGGCTCAGAGCAAATGAAAAATGCAGGCCTTCATATTGTTAGTAACTTTGAAGATATGCTAACTCCCATCATCATAAAAACGGACTCTGCGGGTGAGGTAGCGTTTTATGGCATGCCTTATAACGACCCTGAACAGGTCAGATTTGCCTACAAAACCTCGGTATCAACTCATGATGAGGCACATCAACTGCTTGTAGAGCAAATAAGAGAGCATTTCATTTCAGAGCAAAGGCGTGTTCTCGTTAGCCACTGTTTTGTTGATGGTGCTATTGAGTCTGACTCTGAACGACCACTATCTATTGGTGGCTCTGATCGCGTAAGTCATGAGCATTTCTTAGATTTCGACTACGTCGCACTTGGTCATTTACATCAGCCTCAAAAGAAAGGCGCAGAGCATATCCGTTATTCTGGTTCGCTCATGAAGTACAGTTTTGGTGAACAGAACCAGAAGAAAGGCTTCACGTTAGTCGAACTAGACAAGAAAGGATTTGTCTCTGCTAAACATATTGAGCTAATTGCCCCTCATGAAATGCGCATTGTTGAGGGAGAGCTAGATAAAGTCATAGAGCAGGGCAAGACTGACCCTAAAAATGAAGATTATTTGTTAGTTCGTTTGATGGATAAACATGCGATTTTAAATCCAATGGAAAAGCTTCGTTCGGTGTATCCAAACGTTTTACATCTTGAGAAACCGGGTATGTTAATTGGGGTAGAGCAGGAAATGGCGCAAGCAAAGTTGGCCCGAAGCGAAATTGATATGTTCCGAGACTTTTTTATTGAGGCACAAGATAGTCAATTATCCCAAGAGCAAGAACAAGCCGTTACTGACATTATTAAGCAATTATCACAGCAATATAGGGACCAAAGATGAAACCAATCAAACTTACCATGCAAGCCTTTGGTCCGTTTGCAAAAACCGAAGTCATTGACTTTGAAAAGCTTGGCCGCAACCCTCTGTTTTTGATTAATGGTCCTACAGGCTCAGGTAAAACGTCGATCTTAGATGCCATTTGCTTTGCCCTTTACGGTGAAACTACCGGTAATGAGCGGCAAGGCATCCAGATGCGATGTGACTTATCGGCGCAAGACTTACCAACCGAAGTCGTTCTAGAATTTTCGTTACATGGCAAACAATACCGAGTTGTGCGATCTCCAGAGCAGGAAGCACCCAAAGCGCGTGGCGAAGGGATGACGGTAAAAAAGCACACTGCGGCTCTTTATGAACTCGGCGAGACCGAAAAGCTCATCACTAGCAAGACGACTCAAGTTAAAACAGAAGTGAGCAATATTATTGGTTTGAATGAAACGCAATTTCGCCAAGTAATGGTATTGCCTCAAGGGAAATTCCGGGAGCTGTTGCTTGCTAGTTCTAAAGAGCGCGAAGAAATTTTTGGTCAGCTCTTTCAAACGGACATATATAAAAAAATTGAGTACGCGCTCAAGGATAAAGCGAGCGCAATCAGTAAAGCGAAAGATGAATTTGATAATCAAATTCGAGGCGCTTTACAAGTTGCAGGAGTGAGTTCAGAGCAGGAATTATTACACCAGCTCGAACAAGCAGCTGAGCAGCTAGAGGTCGATAGAAAGAATGAACAAGCTTCGTTAGATAAGCTAAATGTTGCTAAATCTGAATTACAAAAAGCGGAAACTATTAATGGAGAGTTTTCGAAACGAGAGCAAGCAGAAAACGCACTCAAGCTGCATCTAGAACATTCAGACTCGATAAAAGCTCGTCAACAGCAATTAGAAAACGCTAAAAATGCCAATAAGATAGAATTACCCTACGTTTCATTACAGAATGCAAAAGCTCAAACTCAAGAGCTCAGACAAAAAATAGTTGCCTTGAAAGAGAGTCTTGATAAAGCCAATGCTGTTACGAAAGAAAAAGAAAACTTGCAGCAAAGTGCAAAAGAAGCCGCGGCAAAAGTCCCACAGTTAACGCAACTGCAGTATCAACTTGAAAGCATGAAAGACAAGTTGGTTGAAAAAGCCAACTTGGAAAGAAAAATAACGGCAGGTCATCAACAAAAACAACAAGTTGAAGCAACGTTAAAACAGTACATAGAGCTGAAAGACAAGTTAGCGTTTCAGGCGCAACAGGGCCAGAAAGATCTAGAGCAAGCCCGAGTAGATGTTGCGCTTGTTGGAAGCATCGATGCGGAAATAAAACAAAAACAACGACTACTACAGGATCTACAAAAGCTGCATGGTCTTACTTTGGAGCTCTCTAAACTCACGGCGTTAACCGTAAGCAAGCAGCAGTCATTACAGGAAGCCAGTCAGCGCTATATGCAGTGTCAACACGCCGCTGATACGATAGAGCTTAAGTGGCATAATGCTCAAGCGGCAGTATTAGCGCAGCGACTAAAGGCAGGTGAAGCATGTCCGGTATGTGGCAGCCAAGCGCATCCTAACCCTGCGACGTTTGTTGAAGAAGTCGTTACAAAAGAGCAAGTTCAGGCTGCCAGAGTGAAAGAAAGAGAAGCTCAAACCTCACTGAACCAGCTAAGTAATCAGCTAGAACAACATAACGTTGTCATTATTCAGCATCAGAATCAAATCGACCAGTTGAAAGAAGAGCTTGGTGAGCATGCAGCATCTGAGATCTCGACGGTTCAAACTGAGTTGCAGGCGCTTAATGATCAACTTCTACGTCTACAATCTATTGATATTGAAAAGCTAGAAAAGAACGTTGAACAGCTTAATCAACGCTGCTTAGTGGGTGAAAATAAAATTCATGAGCTGCAGAATCAAATGGCGGCAAATGAATCAACCGTTCAAGCAAACCAAGAACAATTGACTCAGTTACAAGCTTCTATTGATCCGAAATACAGTTCCGTTGGCGCGCTTGAGCTCGAAATTACGCTGACAAAAGAGCAAATTCTGACCTTGAATACAGGTTTAGAAAAGGCGCAAAACGCTTTGCAGCAAGCGGTATTAGCGCAATCGAATGCTGAAAGTCAGTTAGTGACGAACAAGCAGTGGCTATCTGAGTCAGAACAAAAGCTTAGCCAAGCAGAATTAGCGTGGAATGAGGCATTACAGGCGAGTAAATTTGAGGATGAAAGCTGTTATCTAAATAGCAGAGTGACAGATGATGAGCTTCAAGCGTGGCAGAAAGAAATAGACAACTTCAAACAGACACAAACCAAGCTTGAACAAACACTACATGATTTAAACCATGCATTGAAAGCGCTTGAAAGACCGGACTTGGATTCGCTTAACGACAGCTTAACCACTCTGCAGGCGCAGTATATTGAAATAAGGAATCAGCTCGATACCACGCGCTCAACCTTTGAGCGAATTGAAAAAGTTCGTAAAGATATTGCTACGCTGCATGAGAAAAATAGCAAGTTAGAAGAAGAGTACAAAGTGTTTGGTACGTTATACGACGTTGCCAGCGGTAAAACAGGCAGCAGGGTTAGCCTGCATCGCTTTGTTCTTGGTGTACTGTTGGATGATGTTTTAATTCAGGCCTCTCAACGTTTAAGCCTCATGAGTAAAGGGCGCTATATTCTTGCTCGAAAAACAGAGGGCTTCAAAGGCGCTGCGGGTCGCGGCTTAGATTTAATGGTTGAAGATGGCTACACAGGAAAAACACGTGATGTTGCGACACTTTCCGGTGGTGAATCGTTTATGGCAGCGCTTGCTTTGGCGCTTGGCTTGTCGGATGTTGTGCAATCCTATAGTGGTGGTATCCGTTTAGACACTTTATTCATTGATGAGGGGTTCGGTAGTTTAGACCCAGAATCTTTGGATCTCGCGATTCAAACGCTAGTGGATTTACAACAGACTGGACGCATGATCGGTGTTATTTCTCACGTTTCTGAGTTAAAAGAACAAATGGCGCAGAGGATTGATGTTGAACCATCAAGAGTCGGTTCAACGGTGTCGATTAAATCTCTATGTCGTTTCGCTGTCTAATTCAGTGACTACTGTTAGATCAAAAAGCCCCTATTGTTAGGGGCTTTCTTACTAAGTCGCTACTGTTCGCAAAAGTGGCCTTCTTTTGGCGATTGGGTAATCGCATACTCACCATCTAGGTTGCGATAAACAACCGTATTCCAAATAGAGCCATCATCCAATTCAAACTCAATGGCATAGTTGACGCCGCTAACGATTTGCGCGTGAACGTTCAGTATTTGTTTGAACGACGCTATTGTGTCCATTCTTTTCAAAACAAAAGCCATTGCCTTTTGTGCATCAGGGGTAGCATTAAACTCATTCCACCCACCTGGCATGTTTCCTTGTGTATTACATACATCTGCCGAGGTTGTTAATTGTGTCGCTTGGCTTGGGTTTTCCTGCTGGCAACCTGCAAGCAATACCAAAAGTGCACAAACTGACACTGTTTTTAATTTCATAACAATAACCTCTGTCTATATCGCGACGTATTATAGGAGGGTGATATGACAGCGTATGTCTATATTGTGCAAAGTTTCAATATGCATACGGTTAAATGCTGACAAAATATACAAGTATGACCAACTTGTAAGTAAAACATAGAACAATATTGTTAGGGAATTGTTGACATAACGAGGTTTTGGTGTTCAGCAATGCTATTGATAATGAAGAACTGTGATGTGTAGCTACGTACCTTTGGGACAGTAGTGCGACTTAGTGATCGATTTGCTACCTTCTACAGTAAAATCAATCACTAAATCAAATTTAGGTGTTGTATGAAATCGCTAAAAACATTATTACTTTTATCACTTGTTACTTTATTTGGCTGTACCTCTAAACCTGATGGGGTGGAGCCAGTTAACAATTTTGATTTAGAGCCTTATCTAGGCAAGTGGTACGAAATCGCACGGCTCGATCATTCGTTTGAGCGTGGTCTATCCAACGTTACGGCCGAGTATCGGCTTCGCAAGGATGGTGGAGTTAAGGTGACAAACCGCGGGTATTCAGAAGAAGATCAGCAGTGGTCCGAAGCTGAAGGTAAAGCTTATTTTGTTGAAGACGAAACGGTTGGGCACTTAAAAGTCTCCTTTTTTGGGCCAATCTATTCTTCTTACATTGTGTTTGAGCTAGGTGAAAACTATGACTATGCGTTTGTCTCGGGTTACAACCACGACTACTTGTGGCTATTGTCTAGAACACCCAACGTTGATGAGAAAATCCTGGAGCGTTTTAAGCAGGTTGCTAAAGAGAAAGGTTTCGCGTTAGATGAGCTAATTCTCGTTGATCAAGAGAGTGGACGACAGTTTTAAGTTCATCAATGTGACTTCTAAAATCAACAGAAGCGAAGTTTCTGTCTAGCGGTTTTGAGTTTTGCTTGGAATGTTTTTGTTACCTTGTAACCTCATGTAATCAAAAATATAGCCCCATCATTTGTGATTACTCGTGATGGGGCTTATATAAATTTGAGTGAGCGTCGAAAGGTGGATCTATCGACAAACGGTTATGGTTTACTTAATCAAACGAACGATCAGAGAGCCAGGCGCCCGAATAGATTCCACATTGTGGCTGAGCACTGTACCACTTGTTGGGGCAGTGTAGTGCTCAACTTCAGTGCCAAAGCTGTCGTATTGAATAGCAACCATTTGGCCTTGCTCGACAAAATCCATCAAACCAACATGAGGTAGTACAAAGCCGCCATGTGTCGCTTTCACACTGACAATCTCGTTTCCTTCCAAGCATGAAGTGATAGGCTCTATCTCACCTTCTACGACGTTATGCTGCTTCAACACATTAAAAATGCCTGATACGGTTCGACTAATGAGTTTTTGCTCTGTGTAGCGCCCCATACCCACTTCAACCGTAATGCTTGGGACACCATGGTTATTCCAAACTGTTTCAAGGACGCCAGCATCTCCGGGATCATTTAAAATCGCATCAGGATTAATGAGACGAGCCATTTCTAATGATTGCTCAATTCGGAAGTCTGCAAACACGTATAGTGGGTAGGCCGCACCACTGGTTTGAGTGTGAAGGTCAATGGCTAAATCAGCATTTGGCTTGAGCAGATCATTCCACAATGCATATAAGTAGCGTTGTGCCTCATTGCCGTTTTGGTCACCAGGGAAAAAGCGGTTTAAGTTTGCAGGAGACGCATCCGGGTCTGCGGAATAGAAATCGCGGCTGTGGTTTAGCATACCTGGCATGTTAATGGTTGGAACAATAGTGACAGTACCAGCGACTTCAGTGCCAATGAGTTCTCTAGCGGTCTTCTGCGCTGCTAACACACCATTATATTCATCACCATGAACCCCTGCGGTGATCATGATTTTCTTGCCAGGTTTTTCACCTTTGAATACCAAAACAGGAAGATGTTGCCACTGAGAGATCGCGTTGGTCGCGATGCGGAACCAAAACTTATGCTCACCCGGACCTAGGTCTGCTACATTGAGAGATTGAATCACTTGATGACCTTGAATCATGTCATCGAGAAGTTGTGTTGCCATTAAAGTTACCACTCCAAAACCATAAGCCAATCTAAAACCTTAACGTCGCCATACGAAGAGTATTAATAAGGCGAGAACGTGTCTCGCCTTAGTGCCAATTGATTTCGTTTTACGCAAACCCCATCATATGAGCTGCGATAACGACGACACTCGACAGGGTAAAGAGTAATAGGATAAATCGCCAGCAGAATTTTGCCCAATCACCCCAGTCGATGCGGCAAACACCAAGCGTTGCCATCAAGGATGCTGAAGTAGGGACGATAACGTTGGTAAAGCCATCTCCAAGTTGGAATGACAAAACGGCAACTTGGCGCGTGACACCTGCAATATCCGCCAATGGTGCTAATAAAGGCATCGTCAGTGCCGCTTGTCCAGATCCGGAAGTAACGAAGAAGTTGAAGATAGATTGGAATACATACATTAACCATGCCGCAGCTACGTCAGGAAGCCCACTGATCACGCCGCCAGCACTGTTCAGAATAGAATTCAGTACACTCGCTTCATCAGTCGTACCGCCACCTAGGATAAGTAACACACCTTTCGCACAACCAACCAATAGAGCAGGAGCAAGCATAATAGCCGCCCCCTCCTTAAACGCATCGGCTGCGCAGTTGAGCGTCATACCGTTTAAGCGAAAAATCGTACCGATGATCGCGACAACAAAGCCCATAGTGAAGAATTGAGAAGCGATTTCTGGGATGTACCATGCGTTAGCGACCACGCCCCAAACAACCCATACTGTGGTCGCGATGACCGTAAGAATGACGAGTGTATCGCCGATATTCCAACGAGACTCTTGATTGCCAAGCTCTTGCTGACGGAAGTATTTGTCTGTGCGGTGACTGTAAGAAAGTTCTGGGTTTGACTTCACGCGAGCGGCGTAGATCATGGTGAAGGCGATACCGATTAACGTAAAGCCAGCCCATAACCCCATGCGCACAGTCATGCCGGATAAAACAGGTACACTCGCAATGCCTTGTGCAATAGCGACGGAGAAAGGGTTCATCCAAGAAGTAGCGAAGCCAATTTGAGTCGCAACATAGGTCACCATTACCGTAGTGATACCATCATAACCAAGGCGAACCATAAGCGGAGCGATAATAATCGCAAATGCTACGGCTTCTTCACCCATACCAAATACCGCACCGCCCAGAGAGAACAGCAAAAATAGCACTGGAATGAATAGCGCTTCGTTACCTTTGGTCTTATCGATAAGGCGCAAGATACCGTTGTCGATGGTGCCTGTTCGCATTACAACGCCGAAAGCACCACCGATAACCAACATGAACATAATCACGCCGATCGCGCTGCCCCATTTAGAGCCTGAAACTAGCCCTTCGAAAGGGAAGTTCATGAGACCAATGCCACCACCAGAAGCAAACAGGCCAACCTTGTTGTAAACCAATTCACCGTTTTCGTCGGTTGCATAAGAGAAAGAAGATGGATCGATAACCGTGCGAGTTTTTTCTGCACCATCGACCATATAAGTCACTTGCTGACTGTCAAAATGGCCAGCAGGAATTAAGTAGGTAAGAATCGCAGCGAGAATACCAACAATGAAGATCAAAATGAGGGTATCTGGCATCTGCCATGATTTGGGTGTAGCAACCGAGTCCGTTGGTTGCGCATGTGTGTGAGACATAACTTACTTCACGTTAAATTCAATGAAGCATGAAATATCAGTAAACCAGAATAAAAAGTCAATATTAATGGAAATATTGAACTATAAATTCATCAAATATTTGAAGTGAAGTCATTGTGATTATTTTACAAGCAAAGTTTGGTTAAATGTTTTGGCTCGGGTCGAGGGCTCACAAGCTCTTGTTGTGAGCCGAGATAAATAAATCATTTGTCTTGCGTCTGTTCTGCATAAAATGCAGCGACATCACGAAGATCCTCATCATTTAACATTCTTAATTGTGCGCCCATCATTTCGGCAAGCGGCCCTTTACGTTCGCCTGCTTGGTAAGACTTCATCGCATCGTATAGATACTGGGCATTTTGACCTGCAAGATTTGGATAGGCATCATTACCTGCGACGCCTGTTGCACCATGACAATAGACGCAGCTAGGGGATTTGATTTTACCTTTATCAGCGTCTCCAAAAGGCGCGGCATGGCTAGCGGAAGAGAAAATAAGAGAAGTTAGAAGTACAAATCTGAACATGAAGATTGTCTATTCGCTAAAAAGTCATATCGATACAATAAAGCTTCCCCTTAGGGGAAGCTCAATGATCAAAATCAAACTAAAGCAGAGATTTAATGCTTGATAAGAAATTGTCGATATCTTGCGCTGAAATGTCTTTATGAGTCACGAAACGAATGGGGTTTCCAGGTGTTATCGTGATATTTTGTTCCTTTAGTTTCGCAGCGATATTTACTATGTCCACTTGAGGATCAAGCTTCGCGAATACGATATTCGTTTGAACAAATTCAGGGTTGACTGAAAAACCAGGCAGTTCAGCTAAACCTTCCGCTAAGGTTTTTGCGTTGATATGATCTTGTTTTAGCTGTTCCACTTGTTCGGTAAGGGCGAGTTTGCCTGCTGCGGCAAGAATACCCGCTTGACGCATACCACCGCCGACCATCTTTCTTAAGCGACGTGCTTTTGCGATGTACTCTTTGCTACCAAGCAGTAACGAACCAACAGGGGCAGCCAAACCTTTCGACAGACAAATCGTCATTGAATCAAAATACTGACCGATTTCTTTTACCGGAACGTCAAGCGCAGCGGCTGCATTAAAAACGCGAGCGCCATCTAGATGCATCTGCAAGTTATGTTTATTCACGAAGTCACGTGCTTCTGCTAAATAAGACAGAGGTAATACTTTACCATTAATCGTGTTTTCTAAGCTGAGCAGCTTGGTACGAGCAAAGTGACAATCATCTGGCTTAATCGCCGCTGCCAGTTTATCAAATGGGAGTGTGCCATCTGGGTTATTTTCGACTGGTTGAGGTTGAATTGACCCAAGTACTGCTGCGCCGCCAGCTTCGTACTTGTAGTTATGTGCTTGCTGCCCACACAGATATTCATCTCCGCGTTCACAATGCGCCATTAGGCCGAGCAGATTGGCTTGCGTGCCTGAAGTGGTAAACAAAGCCGCTTCGAATCCTGCAAGCTCTGCGGCAAACTCCTCAAGCTCATTGACCGTAGGGTCATCACCATAAACATCATCCCCAACGGGGGCCTTAAACATGGCCTCTCGCATGGCTTGGGTAGGCTGTGTAACGGTATCTGATCGAAAATCCATGAATGTCTCCTTGGTCAAAGTCCTAAATATATCCGCAAAGGCGCGCTTTGCTTAAACAAGCGATCGTTTTGGCATCGGTAATTGTGCCATCAATAATCTTGTCTTCGAGTTGTTGGAGTGACAAGGTAACAACCTCAATCACTTCATCTTCATCACATTCGTAACGGTTGGTTTGGCTGAGCTTCTCAGCAACAAATAGGTACTGTATCTCATCACAAAATCCGGCAAGGGGAGTGACTTGGCCGAGAGAAGTGAATTTTTCTGCACTATAGCCCGTTTCTTCTTCTAGCTCTCTTTTCGCGCAGCAGAGAGGGTCTTCATTGCCTTCTCTTGTACCAGCAGGAAGCTCCAAAAGCCATTTATTAAGTGAAGGGCGAAATTGATGGACAAGAACTACCTCACCTTCCGTTGTAATAGGGAGAATCACCGCAGCGCCCGGATGATGGATTGTGGTGTGCGTAATTGCCTGTCCTGTAGGAAGCATAACCTCTTCTTCAATCAGAGAAATTTGCTTCCATTTATGAATTATTTTGCTCATGCAGTTATTAACCCTAGCTGTTACCGCATTTTGACGTTTTTCGACATTAACCACAAATGGTGGGAAACAAAAGCAAAAAATGTTGCAACACGACGAAAGCGTTTGCACTTTCAGTGAGCTGTATCTCATAAATGGAAACTTTGATTGCTGGCTAAAGAAGGGGGTAAGCATCTGCTATAAGGGGAATTCAACAAAATACATTTGTAACAAAGTTATAACAAGTGTATAAAAATGTTAACGCAATACCAGTTCAGCAGCCGGAGAACGTATGACACAAACCTTATTTGCCTCAAATGCCGAAAAAGCGCTTCTCTCAGAACGCATCAACAAGTTGGCTAAAGCGTTAACGGATGGCGTTTATGAACGCGAACATACCATCAAGCTCTGCCTCCTTGCGGCACTTGCTGGTGAAAGTGTTTTTCTTTTAGGCCCACCTGGCATTGCAAAAAGCTTAATTGCCAAGCGACTTATCCAAGCGTTCGATAATAGCAGTTACTTTGAATACCTGATGACTCGATTCTCAACACCTGAAGAAGTTTTTGGGCCACTGAGTATTCAAGAACTCAAAGATAACGGTCGTTATGTTCGCTTAACTAAAGGGTATTTGCCAACCGCACAAGTCGTATTTTTAGATGAAATCTGGAAGGCGGGCCCCGCCATTCTGAATACATTGCTGACAGTGGTCAATGAGAAAACGTTCAAAAATGGCAGCGATATTGAGCGTGTGCCAATGCGTTTGTTGGTATCGGCTTCCAATGAACTGCCAGATGAAGACAGCGGTTTGGATGCACTCTATGACCGCATGTTGGTGCGCGTGTTTGTGAATCGAATTCAGAATAAACAAAACTTTAAGTCGATGTTGACGGTAGGCACGTCACAAGAGGCACAAGTGCCAGAAGGGCTAGCAATAACAGATGAAGAATATCATCAATGGCAACAGCAGCTCGACAAGCTGACTTTAACCGATAATGCATTCGAGAAGCTTTTCCAGCTTAAAACGATGTTAGAAAGCAAAGTCGAAGCTCAGTTTGGCGATGTCGCTAATACCGACATGTATGTGTCAGACCGCCGCTGGAAGAAAGCCGTGAAATTGCTAAAAGCGAGCGCGTTTTTTAATGGCCGCGATGAAATCAACCCACTTGATCTACTGTTGCTGCAAGATTGTTTATGGAACAGCCCTGAATCGCGAGACGTGGTACGCGAAGTGGTCCAAGAGTTCGCCCTAAAACATGCATTTGACCAACAAGACGCCGAACAGGAAATTGAATACTGTCGCGAGTCTTTGGTCGATGTTCAGCATGAGCTTGAAGATGCCTACCGCATGACGTTAACGTCTGAAGCGGCAACGGGTATTCTGCGCAAAGAAACCATGCGTTTTGATACCTCTAAAGCTAAGACCTACAAAGTTGGCGCAGCCGTTAACTTAGTTAAACTGGTTATTTTGCAAAGCAACATGTCGGTTTCAGAGTCAGAGAAAGGCGATAGCCGCTGGGTTTACGTGCCAAAAGATGAACTAGACCGAGTCATCAAAGAGGGACACGGTGATGTGTATGGCTACGTCAATCAAAACACCAACATGTGTCGTTTACGATTTGATGTTGATGCCGCAAATAACCTAGTTATCCGTGATATCGCAAACCGAGGCATTCTGGTGAGCTTAGTGACTCAAGAGGGCTTGGATGTAGAGCTTTACCAAAAGTGGTTAACGCAGAGTGAAAAAGCCGTAAATCAACTCAGTGAAGCAGAGCACCATATGCGCAAGGTAAAAGCGAATTTCCATGATGCGCTTCCGCATAGCTTTGTTGATCCTGAACTACCACGCCTAATGGAGTCGAGTCTGCAGCAGGTCAGTCAGAGACTTGAGTCTATCCAAGCTGAAAGCGAGAAAGTTATTCAACGCTTTAAAAACTTACATCAGTTTTTCTCATAAGGAGACGACATGCTAGGTGCAGACGGACTTAACCTCGCGCTGATGGTAGCCGACTCTGGCATCATCGATAGTGCAGTTAATGATTTAATGGCGCGTTCACAAGTCATGATGATGGCAGAAAACCGAGGCGTTAAATCTTCAGTCAAAGGCCACTTATTAAAGTGGCGAGGCAGTGTTAAAAAACGGATTACCAAAGTATGTGAGACAGAGCGTTTCCAACAAGAGCTGTCTTTATATCAAGAAGTCATTCACTGGGATGAAGAGGCGTTTTTCGAAAACATCGAAGATGTGATTAAAAAGCTTGAGTGGCACTCCGCTTTTTATATGCAGGCTCGCCGAATGATGGAGAAGAACAAGGGGATGAATAATCCCATGTTCCCACATTACTTCTGTGATCAATGGTACCAAAGTCTAGCCGATGCGATTAAGCAAGCGCAAGTAAGCGAGCTTGAGGCCAATAAAGAGAAAGTGCTGAATGACCTGTATCAGCGTATGGAGACCATGCGTAATATGGATAAGGTCACGGAGTCGGGTGATGCTGAAAGTGTAGGGCGCTTATGGGATATGGCATCTGCCAAGTTGAGCAAAACTGACTTAACAGTGATGAAACGCCATGCGGAGTTTCTGAAGAAGCACCAAGGCTTGCAAGAAATAGCCGAGCAACTTGGCCGTATGGCGGGGCAAGTGAATGATCCCGAACTTAACCGCGCGCCTACTGAAGAGCTACAAATGATCGAAGAGAAGAGTGATGAAGCGACAGATGATATTGTCGGCATTCACGAAAGCGATGATTTAAATAAGCTACTTCCCAACGAAACGATGTTTTTGGCGTATCCTGAACTCGAGGTCGTGTTCTATAAACACTTAGTCGATAAACGACTTATGAACTACCGTACGCAGGGCAAATCGCGCACGTTACGTAAAGTTAAAGCTCACCGACCTGACAACAAAGCGGTAGATATCGAAAAAGGACCGTTTATTGTGTGTGTGGACGCGTCCGGCTCAATGAGCGGGTTTCCTGAGCAATGCGCCAAAGCCATGGCTTATGCGCTGATGCAAATTGCATTAGCGGAGCAACGTGATTGCTATGTCATTATTTTTTCGACGGAACACATTACGTATGAGCTAACCAAACAAGATGGTCTGCGCGAGGCGGCGGACTTTTTAACTTATAGCTTCCATGGTGGTACAGACTTAGAGCCAACTTTGATCAAATCTATCGACTTGATGTGCGGTGATAAGTACAAAAATGCCGATATGGTGGTCATTTCCGACTTTATCGCGCCAAAACAACAAGACGAGTTGCTTGCCAAAGTGGATGCGCTTAAAGCGAAGAAAAACCGTTTTCACGCGATCAGCCTATCTAAATACGGAAACCCAGCATTGATGTCGATGTTTGATCACACGTGGTCTTATCATCCTAATGTTGTGGGCAGGTTGCTTAAACGGGTCGGTAATTATTAAGTGACATTGAAATTCTATTGAGTAAAACGTACAGAAAGCTAGATTTATATTGCTTCGTTTTAAGCCGATAAGATCGAACTTTGGTCTAATTGGCTTAAAAGAAATCAAACAAACAGAAAATGAAAGATTTTTGTTTGACTATCTTCTCTCAATCCGTAAAGTAGCCACCAACGCAACGGGGAAGAGCCCTGAAGCAAAGTAAAAAAGGCGCCTTGGCAGAGTGGCTATGCAGCGGATTGCAAATCCGTGGACCTCGGTTCGACTCCGGGAGGCGCCTCCATTATTCTTTGAGAGTGAATGGCTTTCGAGAATCAATGCGACACTAGCTCAGTTGGTAGAGCGCAACCTTGCCAAGGTTGAGGTCACGAGTTCGAACCTCGTGTGTCGCTCCAAATTATTCAGATATGGCAATTGCGGTATCTCGATGCCAAGTGCATCAACTTAAAACCAGCGAAAGCTGGTTTTTTTTGTATCTGAATATTGATAAATTTACGCCATCTCAATTTCTTGAACTGTGGGTATAACCCTTGTTTCTGTCACCAGTTATGTTGTTAAGTGTGACCCGATATTTCGCAGATTGACCAATATCCGTTTACAATATCGGTCTCCAAAGGATTTGACGAAGACGCATGAGAAATACCGACGATTACATCATTTTCTATCACCTGATCGAGCAAGGTTCATTTAGCGCTGCAGCAAGACACATGTCATTGACCAAATCGGTTGTCAGTAAACGCATCGCGAAGCTTGAGCAAGAGCTTGGCGTACAGCTTCTTTACCGAACAACGCGAACGTTAACGTTGACGGAGGCAGGGCGGGCGTTCTTTACTCATGCAAAAGCCGTTTATCAAGCGGTGGCAACGGCAGAAGAATCCATTGTGGGGTTAGGTAAGAATTTATCTGGAAACATTAAAGTTTCTGTACCCACTATCTCTGGTGAGTTAATTCTTCCTCAAGTGATCAATGAGTTTAATCAGAAATACCCTGACATCAATATCGACATGGATCTTGATAATCGTTTTGTCGATATTGTGAATGAACGCTTTGATTTGGCCATTCGAACGGGAGTGTTGCCAGATTCTAGCCTGATCGCAAGAAAGCTGGTGGATGCCAATTGGATTGTTTGTGCGTCACCTCAATACCTTGCTAAACATGGCATACCTAAACAACCTCAAGCCTTGGATAAACACAATTGTTTAGTCTATTCCTACCAAGAAACCGGAGCGCATGAGTGGGCGTTTAAAGATGGAGACGAGGTATATCAAATCACCGTCGACGGTAACCTCTGTACCAACAATTCTTCTGTATTGAGAAATGTGGCGTTGTTAGGGCAGGGAATCATCTATGTACCGCGTGTCTTGGTTTATGAAGACTTAAAGCAAGGCCGCCTGATTCAATTGTTCAAAGATGAAACCGCCAAATGTTTGGGTATTTATGCAGTGTATCCTTACACTCGTCAACAGCCAGAAAAAATTAAGATCTTCATTGATCATCTATACACGAGCTTTCAAAGTCAAAATCATCGATTTTAAGACAATAACTCAACACCAATCGTTATGTTGGTGTTGAGTTATTGTTTCCATCTTCATTTCTAAAAATTCTTATAAATTTAGAAGCTTAAGCTTTCTCCTTGTTTTATCACTAATATTGATAACAAGATGCTGCGCACAACTGTTAACAAATGGTTTTGCTATTGTTTCTTTTAAGAAACGGTCTGTTTCTTGCGTTAAACTTTCCGAATGTGAAAGATAAGTGACAGAAAAATAAAAGAATTATTTTGTTTGTTGTCTGTTGGCTAAGTGTTGCTCGCCTGCCTGACATAGACGCCGATAAATGGACTGCTTATAGTGGCTCAAACGCCCATTACCGTCACTAAACGGTGATGTGAGCGAAGTACAATAACGAGAGATACGGATATGAAACAAAAGCAGCTGATTGACGAATTTAAAACTATCGTTGGGGAAGAAAATGTCCTAACCGACGAGGTTAAAACAAAATACTACCGCTCAGGTTTTCGCTCAGGTAGTGGCACTGCGCTTGCTATCGTGTTTCCTAATACTCTTGTAGAACAATGGAAGATAATTAAACAGTGCGTTGAAGCAAACTGCATTATTATTATGCAGGCTGCCAAAACAGGTTTAACAGAAGGCTCAGCTCCAAGTGGTAATGATTATGACCGTGATGTGGTCGTGATCAATATTACCAAAATCAAGAAGATTCACTTATTAGATGGCGGTAAGCAGGCGGTATGCTTGCCAGGTGCAAGTTTGCACTCATTGGAAAAAGAATTGAAGGCGGTGAACCGAGCGCCGCACTCTATCATCGGTTCTTCATCATTAGGTGCCACTGTGGTTGGTGGTATCGCCAATAACTCAGGCGGTGCGTTAGTCAAGCGTGGTCCTGCTTACACGGAACTGGCGATCTATGCGCAGGTCGATAAGCAAGGCCAGTTACACCTGGTTAATCACCTTGGTATTGAAGGGTTAGGTGAAACGCCAGAAGAAATTCTGACAAACCTGCAAGAAGGAAACTTTGACCCAGCGAAGATCATTCATGACGAGCGAATGGCATCAGACAAAGAATACGATGAACGTGTTCGAGACGTGACTTCTGACATTCCTTCTCGCTTTAATGCCGATGAACGTCGATTATTTGAAGCCAGTGGCTGCGCTGGTAAATTGGGTGTTTTCGCCGTTCGAGTTGATAGCTACGCAGTACCCGAAAAAGAGCAGGTTTTTTACCTTGGCACCAATGATCCTGCGAAACTGACGAAGCTGCGAAAAGATTTCTTATCTACGTTTGAGAACTTGCCTGAGATGGGAGAATACTTGCATCGAGATATCTTCAACATGGCAGAGAAGTACGGCAAAGACGTCTTTTTATCCATCGACTTATTAGGCACAGATAAACTGCCAAAAATGTTTGCACTTAAAGCTAAAGTAGAAAATTTCTTAGAGCGCGTCCCGTTTGTTAGTAAATATCTGCCGGATACCATTTTGTACTACGCGAGTAAGTTGTTCCCACAACATTTACCAGAACGAATGCTGGATTTCCGCGATAAGTATGAGCATCACCTGGTATTAAAAATGAGTGATAGTGGTATTGCTGAGGCGCAAAAATACCTCAATGAAGTTTGGGCTGTTGAAGATGACTGTGATTTCTTCGAGTGTACGCCGGAAGAGGGTAAAAAAGCTTATTTACATCGCTTTGCAGCAGCAGGTGCAGCAATTCGTTACGAGACGATTCACCGAAAAGACGTAGAAGACATCGTTGCACTTGATATCGCTTTGCGACGTAATGATGAAGAGTGGCTAGAAACTTTACCGGAAGAGGTGAGTAAGAACCTTGTTCAAGCGCTCTATTATGGTCACTTTATGTGTTATGTATTCCATCAAGATTACATTTTCAAAAAAGGGACCGACACGAAGTTGATGAAAAAGCTGATGCTAGAACACCTCAATAGCCGTGGTGCTAAATACCCAGCAGAACATAATGTGGGTCACTTGTACGAAGCTGAAAATTCGCTGCAGAAGTTTTATCACGAGCTAGATCCAACCAACACCTTTAACCCTGGTATTGGCAAAATGGACAAATATAAGCGCAATTGTAACTGCTGTGCATAAGCATTGAATATTAGTCAAGTCAACCTGGTGGAACACTATATGGCCGACCAGGTTGGCTTTTTACTCTTTGACGCTAAAAATCAACTCTATTTCATCATCAAGTCTTCTTCCTGTTGGGGTAAAACCAAGCTTTTGGTAAATATGGAGAGCATTCCCTTCCTCTTTATCCATTGTGGTCAGGGACACGCCTTGTAAACCGATAATGGAAGCGTATCGCTTGCTAAAGTTAATCGCTTGATTTCCCAATCCCTTTCCTTGAAAACGATGGTCAATCATGACGCGCCACACGTACAAATGATCCTTTTGAAAGTGATCATCGAACTTGTCGAGTAGTCTTGGATCGATAAGAGAGATGAGCCCTGCTGGCTTGTCGTCTAAATAAATGCCGTAACTGACGCTATCGTCGTTGAAACTCGCCTCTGCAAGCCATTCTGCGTTATTAGCAATGAGATGTTTTTGGGACTCTTCCACGGAGAGGTCGATAATGTCATCGATGGTGTTACCGTTTATTTTTAAAAAGCTAACGTTATTCATGGTAATCTTCCTTGGATAGGTATTTATCTAAAACCATTTGCGCAACATAAAGATCTTGATAGGCAATTCCTGAGCTATCAAAAATAGTAATGTCGTTTTTGTTCCTTTCTTTTAATTGAAGCTTGTCACCGATCTGATAGATCTCTTTATCTGGCGCATGCTGGAACTCACCAATCGTTTTGGACTGAGATAAATAGTCACAGTAGAGGGTGGCGTTCTCAAATAGCGATGGTGGAAGTTCCTGTTTTCCTATTTTATCTGCTCCCATTGCAGAAATATGAGTTCCAGGTTTTACCCATGAAGATTCAAACAAAGGAGCGGTGGACGCTGTAACGGTAACAATAATATCTGCGCTTTCACAGGCTTCTTGAGCGGATTTGATGTCTGTTGTTAACCCTTCTTTGCTTAGCTCTTGCGCTAATTGGTTGGCGTTAGTCTGATTTCTACCAACAATCAGGACTTTAGATAGATTCCTAACTTTTGAAATGGCAAGCGCTTCGTATTTAGCTTGATGACCTGTGCCAAATAACGCGAGTACAGATGAATCTTGTCTCGCCAGTAGATCAACAGCGATGGCATCAGCTGCTGCAGTTCGGTAGGCATTGACCAAACTTGCTGACAAAATGGCTTTCATTTCCCCCGTATCCGGTGAAAGAAGAAAGATATGAGTACCATGGTTTGGTCGCCCAAACTGATTATTGCAAGGCCAATAGCTTCCCATTTTCCAACCAAGTAATTGATTTGTGCATGCTGATTTGAGTGAAAACATTGAGCCTTCGATCTGGCCTGATGCGTTAACGACCGGAAATATTGATGAGTGCTGATCTTGTACCGAAGAAAATGCCGCTTTGACCGCTTTGTATGCCAGTTCGTGAGAAATTAACGCTGCTGTCGTTTTTTCATCTAGATAAATCATGTTTACCACCCTGAAACACGTTGCCATTGCTCAATTTGACCCTCGACCAAGTCAAAGACATAGTATTTACTGTGCATCGCGCTTGTAGAACATGCATGATTTGGGACGATGTGTACTCTAGAACCAATGGGAAAACATTCGAAGTCGATCTCGCTTCCAGAAGCCGCTTCGAGTATGCCGTGCTCTTGATTTACCTGCACGACTTTCAGTATTTGATTCTCTTGGCCGTTCGGTTGGAGAACCACGCCATAACATTGTTCGTCATGGCCTTTATCTAAAGAAAGAGCCATCCAACCAGCATCAACAAATATTTGCCCCCTCGATTTGTTGTGTCCAATAACACTACTTACTACTGAGATTGCGATATCGTTTAAGGTACACACTCCAAGCCGATGCATCACTAAGTCAAACAACGAATAGACGCCAGCTCTGACTTCTGTGATTCCACTTGTGTTTGTGTATGAGCATGCCGTCGGGGTAGACCCCACGCTGACTATATCGCAGTAAATCCCAACCGACTCGAGGCGTTTCGCTGCAAGTTGTGCAGTCGCTACTTCATTACTGGCGGATTGGTTTAACGCTTCTCGAGACTTACAGTGGTAAGACTCACCTGCGTGGAGCATCACCCCTTTAAAATCGGCCAAACCCTTATCTAAGCTATTAGCCATTTCAATTAGGGCTTCGGAATCTGCACTTACACCACCTCGGTGTCCGTCGCAATCAATCTCTATCAGGCAGCTAATGACACACCCACGTTCTTGACAGTAGGTGTTAACAAAATCGACTTGTTCCATGCTATCAAGTAAAACCATAATACTCATACCGCGTTTCAGTAGCAGTTCGACTCGCAATAGCTTTTCTTTTGATATGCCAACAGCATAGAGAATGTTTTTACAACCATAACTGGCAAGCTGTTCTGCTTCTTCAAGGGTGGATACAGTGATTGGGTCCTCTATAGAGTCAATTAAGTAAGGAAGCGCATCTAACGATTTTACTGTCTTAAAGTGGGGCCTTAGTGGTGTGCCTAGTTTCGACATATGGCTGCGCATTTGAGTAAGGTTGCTCAAAAATTTTTGTTTGTCCAAATAGAGAAATGGTGTGCCAATAGCATTGTATTGTTTTTCTAAATTAGGGTGTTCTGTATGCTTAATCATTTCATTTACCTAAGCTTGCAAAGTGAAATTAACTATTGATGAAATGATTATGAAGTAGGAAGAAGTTGAATTATATTAATAAAAATCTACTTATACATTAGGTTGGAAGTTAATGTTAACGACAGAAGATATTCGATTTCTTGTGGTAGTTTCTAACCATAGAACATTGGCAGATGCGGCTCGTGCGCTCAATATAACGCCTCCATCAGTCACTCAGCGTATTCAACATATCGAAAAGAAGCTATCGCTTAAGTTACTTCAACGGCCTTCGCGCATAGTTAGCTTAACAGAAGAAGGGCGCGTTTTAGTCGATACAGGTAGTTCTATCCTTGAGGATTTGGATGAACTCACCGATAAACTCAATGAAAGCAGAGGGGATGTCAGTGGTCGTCTAAGAGTATTGGCGCCCCTTGGCTTTGGCAACGATGTGATAGCCCCTTTATTAGGTGAGTATAAAAAAGCTCATCCGCGCCTAGAAGTGGAGCTAGAGTTATCAGATAAGCCAAACTGGGCCAACCATCATAAATGGGACATTATCATCTACATTGGTCACCTGGCGGATTCCAGCCTTAAGATGGTGAGTTTAGCCCCAAACAAACGCTTTGTTTGCGCTTCGCCGGAGTATTTATCACGTTATGGACAGCCTGAAACTCCGCAAGATCTTAAGAAGCATCAATGTATTGCGTTGAGAGAAAATAATGAAGATGTCACGTTGTGGAGCTTTACTCATACAGTCTCAGGAGCCATAGAAAATGTTCGAATTCGTCCTTCACTTGCAAGTAATGAGGGCAGAGTGATTAAAGATTGGGCCTTAAGAGACTTAGGGATCATCATGCGATCTGAATGGGATATTCAGTCACAGGTTGATAGTGGTAAATTAGTGCGATTATTACCAGATTACGAGCTTCCAAATGCCGATATTGTTGCCCTCGTGAGTTCTGCTGCGCATGAGAGGTCAGCGCGAGTCACTGGCTTTTTATCTCTACTAAAAGAGCAATGCCAAAAAGCGCCGTGGTTAAGTCGAGACTAAGTTGTTGTGGTTAGTTTATAAGGCTCGGTTAAGCTCACAATCGAAGAATGTGAGCTTAAGTAATTATCTAGCTGAGGACGGTTAAAGAGCGCGTACCGCGGCGGCTGCGATGATGCCAGCTGCAATTGCGGGCAGAGGCTTTTTCACGATGAACATGACAACGGCAGTAGAAAACAGTGCTGCTCTAGCACCATTATCACCCTCTACTGCTAGCGGAGCTAAAAGGGCAACCAGTACGGAGCCTGACATCGCAGTAATGAAACGTTGAACCCGTTCGCTAATTGGAATGAATGACATAACATACACACCGCCCCAGCGGGTTATGAGCGTGACTAGCGCCATAGCGATGATGATAAGCAGTGTGCCACCTAAGGTTGTTTCGATGTTCATGCTTTTTTCTCCTTCCAACAAGCACCCAATACTCCGCCAGTAATGGCGCCAACCACTACGTGGCTATTCTCTGGTAAATACCAATACGCCAACATAGATGATGCCGCTGCTGTGGCCCAAATCGCAAAGATTCTTAAGTCTTTCGGCCCTGCCACAACCATCGAGAGCAGGAAGCACCCCATAACCATATCGAGTCCGAGGCTCACCGGGTCTTTGATTGCGTTACCAAAATAAATGCCGATCCAGGTGCCAACAATCCAAAACGACCACATCGCTAAGCCGCCACCAACAAGCAAGCCAAAACCTGGTTCTTTTCTACCAAATGCATTGAGTGCCATTGCCCAGTTTGCGTCTGATGCTACCAGCATTACACCGTAACGTTTTGTCGGTGGGAGTTGTCGTAACCATGGATAAAGCGTAGCGCCCATCAAGAGGTGACGAGCATTAATAGCAAATACAGTAATAAGCACTGGAATCAGAGGTACTTCTGCTCCCCACATTTCTAGCGTGGCAAATTGTGAAGCACCGGCGAAGACCAGTGTGCTCATCAACATAGTGGGAAATACATCTAGTCCAGTTTGTACGGCGGCAACACCGAATGCGAGGCCAAATATGACCACAAACATGGACAGAGGTAAAAGTTGGGTGAAACCGTTCCACACGTCGACCCGAGTAAATTCGTGTAACTCTGATGAGGAACGCTGAAGATGTTGAGTATTTTCTGTCATAGAGATACCTAGCCAGCAGGCAAAAAGGGCAGTGCCATATGAATGCGTTTGTTATTCTTTTGTAAACTTCATGTTTAACATCAATTGAAAGGGCTTTCAAACACTAAGTGCTATATAAAAAAACAAGTATACCTGAACGGTTTTAAGATGAAGGGGTTAGAGGATTTGTCACTTGCTAGGGCTCAAGGAAAGTAACGCAACGCAAATAGCAAGCTCTGTTCAATTGAGAAGAGCACGGGTTGTTACAGATTAGTATATAAGTAGGAAAGCGAGCACGAGGCTCGCTTTTTCGTTTTGTTACGAATAACTGAAAGGGTTTATTTTACGTAGACACGAGGGTTCGCAGTACCCCAAACCGTGTATAGTTCTGGGAAGATGACCTCTGCATGTTTTTCCATTTCTGCTGCCGAAATCGTTTTGCCTTGCTGAGAGCCAAACAGTACAACTTCAGAACCAGGCTCAACATCTTTGATACCTGTAATATCAACCATGGTGGTGTTCATTGAAGCCACACCTGCAACTTTTGCTCGTTGGCCATTGATCAGTACTTCTGCCGTATTGCCCATTTTTCGTGGGTAGCCATCAGAATAACCAACAGGAATGTTCGCCATTAGGCTTTCTTTGCTCGTTTTGTAGCTGCTGTCGTAACCGACAGTGCTATTTTTTGGCAGGTGGTGAACGGATGCCACGCGTGTTTTGAAAGACACGATAGAAGGGTACTCAGGGTTGGTTGGCAGATCACCATATAAAACGCCACCAGGACGAACCATATCAAGCTGTGCTTCAGGAACATTAAGTGCAGTGTAAGAGTTTGCCACGTGCAGCAAAATATCTTCGCGTTTTAGGCCCGCTTCTTTAATCAGCCATGCAGAGCTGTCTTTGAACGAAGATAACTTTTGACGAACTTCGTCTGCATTGTAGTTAGGGAAATGAGTCATGATGCCAACAATATTAACGCCAGCTTGTTGAGCGATTTCTAGCGCTTCTTGCTTGCCCGCTTTTGTTGTCATATCAACGCCATTTCGTCCCATACCACCGTCGTTAAGAGCAAGGTGAACTTTGATTTCTTTATCCGCTTTATCTGCTAGCTTAGACAGTGCTTTGGCTTGCTCTGCAGTGCCAATCAGTTCTTCGATATTTAGGTCGATTGCTGCTTCGATCTCGCCAATATCCGCCGAACGTACACGCATAAGTTGACCTTTAAAGCCACTGTCACGAACGGTCTGTGCTTCAGCGTTACTTGCAACGGCAACGCAAGGAATTTGTTGTTCGATAATGGTTGGCATCAGGCCCGCGATGCCATTACCGTATGCGTCGGCTTTCATCACGGCGCAGATTTTCGTTTTGCCATCCATGTGCGACTTGAACTGCTCAATATTATCGCGGAATTGACCTAAGTTTATTTCCAGCCAAGCGTTAGCGCCTTGAACTTGCTCTGCTTTTACTACAGTGTTGCTAATTTGAAGAGGGGCAGCAGTAGCTTGCATCGCAGGAGCAACGGTTGCAGCAGCGATAGTCAGTGATAGTAAGGTTTTATTTAAGCGCATAAAGTCTCCGTACGCGTTTTTTGTATTGGTTATGTTATTGAGTACTTGGGGAAAGTACCTGACGAAGTAAAACGCTCCAAGTAGTGCTTTGGAGCGTTTTTGAAGATCATGATTCAATATACCTAAATATATCTCAGTGATTGCACTCAATTTGCGCAAATCGAGGTTGATTCAATATCAACTAAGGTATCCACTGAGTTTAACTCAGTTTAAAGCGGCTCATTACATCTTTAAGAGAAATTGACAACTGGCTTAGCTCACGACAAGCCTGTGCGGTTTGCTCTGAGCCCTGTGATACTTCTTGAGATGCCAAGTGTATGTTTTCAATGCTGCGGTTAAGCTCTTCTGCAACAGAGTCTTGCTGGTTACAAGCCGTGGCGATTTGGGTGCCCATGTCTGAGATATCAGAAATCGAGTGTTCAATGTCGCTCATCAGCTGTTTTGATTGAATGCCTTGCTCTGCACATTCTGAGATACTGGTTCTAGAAAGTTCTGTCGCAGATTTCGCGTCTTTTGCAAGCGATTGTAGCTGTTCAATGATCGACGTAATTTCGCTGGTTGAATCTTGCGTACGGCCTGCAAGCGTTCGAACCTCGTCCGCAACCACGGCAAAACCGCGACCAGACTCACCAGCACGCGCAGCTTCAATGGCTGCATTAAGAGCAAGTAGGTTGGTTTGATCGGCAATGTCACGGATAACATCAACAATAACGTTAATTTTATTCGATTGCTGTTCAAGCTCTGCCACAGTATCGCCCGCAGCACCAATTACGTTTGAAACTTCATGAATCGCGTCAACCATGCCTTGCGTTTCACGAACACCGTGTTGTGTACGACGGTTTGCTTCGTTAGCTTGGTTCGCTGAATCTTCAGTATTACGTGCAACATCGGCTACTGCTGCTTTCATTTCTGTCATTGCCGTAGCAATGTGTGTGATTTGCAGTTGTTGATCCTTCATACCAGACGCAGAAATATCAGAGATTTGATTCATCTCTTCTACTGCACTGCTTAACTGTGTGACCGCAGCAATCACGTTGTCGATAACTTGGCGCAAGTCATCTTGCATCTTAGTGGTCGCATCTGCCAGCTCACCTAGCTCGTCATTGCCGATGGCTTTACGATCGATGTCGTTTGATAGGTCACCTGTTGCGATGGCATTTGCTTGCTCGACAACAAGTTTTAGTGGGCCACAAATAAGGCGTGTCAGCACGTACGTCATGCCTACCATGATAAGCAGAATAATCACGTTGCTTGCAATTGACGAGTTACTCAATCCATTTACAGAAGAAAGAATATGAGTTTTGTTACTGTCCATAGCATTTTTAAGTAGACGGATCAGTTCACCGAGCTCAGAGTCAACCGTTTCGAAAGCAGGTAAAGAGTTCGCCAAAATAGGGTGGGCCTTGCTTTTGTCGTTGGCTAGCATCGCTTCGTTGTACTGATCCATAGTGACCAGGTACTTTTTCCACTGACGCATAAGGCGCTGGTAAGTTTGTTGCTCTTCACCAGGCCAAATCGTTTCACCGTAAGAATCGAGCTCTTTGCTGATCTTTTCACGTTCGCGAATGTTGCTGGCAATTTTGTTTCTGATTTGGTCTGCGTCTTCATAAGTGTATGTCGCAAACTGAGCACGGCGCCAGCGAGACAAGTGATCTCGGATCGAATCTACTCTTTCCATAGCAGGAAGCGTATCATCGGTATAGTTTAAAAGCTCAGATTTAATGCTTTTGAGCTCTGTAGATAAAAATACGCCAAACGCAATGTTGACGATGGCAATGAGTAAAAACGATAGCGATATCTTTTTCGCTATAGAAAGATTCTTGATAGACATTAGTGATATACCTTGTTTTTCTTATGGTGTGTCGCCAAAGTAAACCACGTCCTTATATGTGATATATGTCCATTAAATTACTGCAACGAGTGTAAGCTATCATTATTTATTGATATTTTCGATAATGAATTGAGCTTTTTTTGAAAATAAAAAATGTCAATGATTTTATAAAGGTACGACCACATTCGATGCAAAGTTATCGGTAACAAAATATGATATTTCGTGTGAAACAGTGCCAAGAGTAGGGGCTCCAATTGTTACAGATGTTACAGAGCTGAAGAGAGTGGTGACTACGATCCGCGTTAGTCAGGCGTTTACAAGCTAAGCAGTTATGGGCATCAACATGTGTGTGACTTAGAGTTGATGAAAGCTAACGAGTGTTTCTTGGCCTAATTGAATGCCAATTGTACCGTCTGGATCGCTTTTTAAGCACTTAAATCAAAAAGATAAAATTTATTGTTGACCAGATAAATTAATCCGTTAAAGTACGCCTCGTTCTCACGGCAAAGGTCGCTGAGACAGATGGTGTCTAACCCATCGCATGATTGCGTTGCCCTGGTGGTGGAATTGGTAGACACAAGGGATTTAAAATCCCTCGGCGTTCGCGCTGTGCCGGTTCAAGTCCGGCCCGGGGCACCATCAAAATCTTTGGTAACAGAGATACAAAAATCAGAAAGGCGCCTTGGCAGAGTGGCTATGCAGCGGATTGCAAATCCGTGGACCTCGGTTCGACTCCGGGAGGCGCCTCCACTATTTCGAAAGCCAGTCTTAAATGACTGGCTTTCTTCGTTTTAAATCCATCAATCTATACTCGTTCACGCTTCTCTAAATTCCTCCCATGTTTTGATCACCATTCAATATTTTCAATGCACTAGTCATTGATTTTATAAATGTTAAATAACTCAATAATTGTATAGGGTGATTGGTGCTAATTTCTCTTCGATTGTAATCCGAACTTTTTGTATCACAGGCAGCAACTTGACTAGCGTGACCGTTGGCAATGCTTGGTGTGTATGAGCAGAAAGGAGGATTTTAGTCCTTAACGTGAGAGAAAAATAATGAAAATATTTAAATTAAAACGCACTATTTTACCTTTAACCTTGTTGCTAAGTTCATCTGCATTGGCTGCTGAGAATGGCACAATGATGCAGTATTTCCATTGGTATGTGCCTAACGATGGCACACTGTGGACTCAAGTGGAAAATAACGCTCCAACGCTAGCAGAAAACGGATTCACAGCGCTCTGGCTACCACCTGCATACAAAGGAGCGGGTGGCAGTAATGATGTCGGCTACGGCGTTTATGACATGTACGACTTGGGGGAGTTTGATCAAAAAGGATCAGTGCGCACCAAATACGGCACGAAAGATCAGTATCTTAGCGCTATCAATGCCGCTCACAATAACAATATCCAGGTTTATGGTGACGTGGTGTTTAACCACCGTGGTGGTGCAGATGGGAAATCTTGGGTTGATACTAAGCGGGTAGATTGGAACAACCGCAACATTGAACTTGGTGATAAATGGATTGAAGCGTGGGTGGAGTTTGATTTCCCTGGACGCAACGACAAGTACTCTAACTTCCATTGGACTTGGTACCATTTTGATGGCGTGGACTGGGACGATGCAGGTAAAGAAAAAGCCATTTTTAAATTCAAAGGTGAAGGTAAGGCATGGGATTGGGAAGTCAGTTCTGAAAAGGGGAATTACGACTACCTTATGTATGCTGACTTAGACATGGATCATCCTGAAGTTAAACAAGAACTGAAAGATTGGGGTGAGTGGTACATCAACATGACTGGTGTTGATGGCTTTAGAATGGATGCGGTGAAGCACATCAAATACCAATATCTTCAAGAATGGATTGATCACCTACGTTGGAAAACAGGGAAAGAACTCTTCACGGTCGGAGAGTACTGGAACTACGATGTGAATCAGCTGCATAACTTTATCACCAAAACTTCTGGCAGCATGTCTCTGTTCGACGCACCGCTACATATGAACTTCTACAATGCGTCTAAATCGGGTGGTAGCTACGATATGCGTCAAATCATGGATGGTACGCTGATGAAGGACAATCCAGTCAAAGCGGTAACCTTAGTAGAAAACCATGATACTCAACCTTTGCAGGCGTTGGAGTCGGCGGTCGATTGGTGGTTTAAGCCGCTCGCTTACGCGTTTATCTTATTGCGCGAAGAAGGTTATCCATCCGTGTTTTATGCAGATTACTACGGCGCGCAGTACAGTGATAAAGGGCATGACATCAATATGGTCAAAGTGCCTTACATCGAAGAGCTCGTAACACTGCGTAAAGACTATGCATATGGCAAACAACATTCTTATCTTGACCATTGGGATGTAATTGGCTGGACTCGCGAGGGCGATGCAGAACATCCACATTCAATGGCAGTGATCATGAGCGATGGACCAGGTGGCTCGAAGTGGATGTATACGGGCAAGCCAAGTACACGCTATGTCGACAAGTTGGGCATCCGAACTGAGGACGTTTGGACAGATGCGAACGGGTGGGCTGAGTTCCCTGTAAATGGTGGATCTGTCTCGGTTTGGGTTAGCGTTGAGTAATCCATTCTTGTGATTTTGATACAGAACAGGCAAATTTTGATGAAACTTTGCAGTGAATCAATACGTTATTTGATATTCATATAACAAATGAGTAACTTATATTTGAGCATTATCTAGAGGAAGATGAAGAATGGAATCTATTGCTGATGTATTGGTTGTGGCTATTGTGTTCGGTGCCATATTTGGGGGCGGGATAATTAAGTTAATCTTGAATCATCGTAAAGAAGTAAGAGCTTTGGAGATATCTGAACGTAATACGATGAGCCAAGAAGAACAAGATAACCTTAACAAGCAAATTGGTGATTTGAAGCGACGCGTTGAAGTGTTAGAGCGCATAGTCACAGATAGCAAATATCAACTTGAAAAAGAAATTGCCTCTCTGTAATTCACCACAAAAACGTAAAGCCGGCTGAGTCCGGCTTTTTAGTGCCTGTACATCATAGTTTTAGGGTACTTAGCTCAGCGTTCGTCAAAGAAGTCTTTATCGCGGATGTACTTACTCATAAAGTGATAAGAGAATGGTCGCATCAACCAACTAAATAGAGAACGTCCAAGTCGAATGAACGTTGGCGTATTCTCGTATATTTTCCCATTATACAACCATAGCATTTTGCCTACATGCCAATAGAGAAAAGGCACTGGCGGCATGAATGTCACGATGTCGATATCGCAACAAATCCGGTAAGTTTTGTGCCCCAAACGATAGCGTTTTTTGAAGGTCCAATCTCCAACTGCGGGCTGACCGAAAGTCACAACGCGTTTAATGCTCTTTGGGTATTTTTTCTCAATATAGTCGGCAAAAACACTGCCAATCGCGCCACCTGAAGAGTGACCAGTAATGGTGATTCTTTTTCCCTTAAGAATGAGCGGTACAACGATACCTTCGAGGCGCTCGATCACGGTCAGCCCCAACCGATCTTCATTTCGGCTCGGTAAACTTTCTTGAAACAGAAGATGATAGAAACCCGCGTGAATGCGGTAATTCAGTCCCAGCCTTCGACAGCTTCTCGTCCACATCGCGAAGTTTAACAACCAATCACTGATACTGTGTGAGCCTTTAATCACTACGACCACTTCACTCTGTTTTTTACTCCAGAGCACACGAATCATAATCTTACCGTGTTCATTTCTAATGACTCGTTGCCCATTAGGATCGAATCCGTATTGAGTTTGTCTGAAGACGCGAGGATAGGCGAGATTACAGAGTACGGCATAGCGCTCATATTGGTATCGTTTTAATGGTTTCACGTTATCTTTCTTTATGGAGCCTAACGACTGACTGTAATTAATGAATATTAAAAATACGTGAACCTAGGTTAGTGCTGGTAGAGGCTTTGTGTGTTGGTATCGTGGATGAAAGCCTCAAATTGGTCTAAGTGCGTTAAGGTGGTCTGGCGCGAAGTATCGTGATGTTCACTAAGCACGTTAAGCAGCTTTTTCAGGGTCTTACGATCTTTTTTATTGAGGTTTACTGCCTCTTTGATCTGTGTGAAAAATTCAATTTGACTTGAAGTGTCGTTAAAATCACCGAGCTTGTCTTGTAATAGTTTTAATTGTTTCACGTTGTTTTTGTGCTGTGGGGCAGGGTAGAGTGTGGAAAACCCTTCTAGCAAATAACGCAGCGCTTTGCACTTTATCCTCATCGAGTGAATCACGTTGTCACAACTTTTGTCCGAGATCTTGCTCCGTGCTTTGTCGACCTTTTTAAATTGTTCGGAGACTTTTTGGCTTGCGAAGAGTAACGCAGGTACGTTGTTATCCACTCGTTCGTGTTGTGTACTTCGCAGCAGACTATTCCTGACCAAAGTGCAGTGCATAGTGTAATCTTTTGTCGCTAGCCAACGCGCAACTTTTGCCTGTTCGTAAGTACGTTCGGATTCTATAAAGCCAAAAAGCTGCTCAAGAGAGGATTTATGGCTTGGGAGAATTTCAATGTATTGGCTTTTGTCCAAGATAAATACGTCCAAATCACGCAGCTTATTTGTTTTCTTCATCATTATTTTTAAATGAGGTTTCAAAATACGCTGTTCAAAAGGAGGTATCAGTTCGCGAAGTAGCAAGCATAGTGAGCGTATGCGCCTCAGTGTGACGCGATATTGGTGTGTATATTCAGGGTCCAAGTCATGGGCGATCCCCTGTTCCAGAGAGCGTGCATAATCAAATTCAGTAAGTAAGAAGTGGGGCACTACGAAGTCGAGTTCGGAATCAGTATGTAGCGGTAATTGAAATGATGACCTTCGAAACATGATGAGCGCTTATTTGTCCCCTGCAGTACGAGTTAAGTTTATACCCATACTGCCAATTTGTGCGACTTGTCGATTCCTCATTGACATGAAGTGATGAAGCAAAGTAAACGAGAGCAAAGCATGCTGATGTTCTTGTGAGCAAAATGATCGCCCTTTGTTCGTTTGAGTTGGCTTTTTAACCATTTGAATAAAAAAGACTAATTTTTTGTTGACCAGATAAATTAATCCGTTAAAGTACGCCTCGTTCTCACGGCAAAGGCCGCTGAGACAGATGGTGTCTAACCCATCGCATGATTGCGTTGCCCTGGTGGTGGAATTGGTAGACACAAGGGATTTAAAATCCCTCGGCGTTCGCGCTGTGCCGGTTCAAGTCCGGCCCGGGGCACCATCAAAATCTTTGGACAGAGATACAAAATCAGAAAGGCGCCTTGGCAGAGTGGCTATGCAGCGGATTGCAAATCCGTGGACCTCGGTTCGACTCCGGGAGGCGCCTCCACTATTTCTAAAAACCGGCCTTGTGCCGGTTTTTTACTATCTGGTATTGTCAAACTATTCTAATACACATTTATTATTGAATAATTAATTTTTGTACAAATACCAACCTCAATTATCAGTTAATCACCCTTTAACTGGTTTTCATGAATTGCTATCTATAGCGTTATATTATCAATGTGATTTTAGTTCAATATTGAAAATAAAGTTGCACATATATCCTGCTTGTTTCTCTATATGTCTCTAGTTGATATTGCACTGTATCGCTCAGTCTGTCTTTTAATCGAGTATAAAACTAGGTGAGCAAAAAACTTTTCACCACTTTAATTTAACGTAAATTTAACAATTAAAGATGGATAATATTACTCAAGAGTTGTTGAGGTATATTATTCGAATGACTCGTTATTAAGTTAATGAATTTAAAGGTTATAATTTCATGCGATGAAATTGAGGTTGTTTTAGTTCAATTTCTACTTGTTTGATTTTTAATGATTTAAATTAGCTGTAGTGCAAGTGATTTATTAAAGTCATTGTTGAATACAAAGGTTGTTCATATAAAACAATCATAAGTTTATTTTAAGTAACTGACAAAAATGGACAAATTTATTATTACACAAACTTAACCTAAATTACTTATCGCTCTGGTTGAATTTTGACCGGTTGCTTTGCTATGATTCCGGCTCTTATATTTTTGGTGGTTATCCTTTTATAACCATGTTGATGTATATAGGAACATATTTGGCTTTATAGGCTAGGGCATTTTATTGCCTAAAATTTATATTATTTTACCCTACCATTTCTGCTTATATTGGCGGGAAGGTGAACTAGTTATTAATTTAAAATTAGGTGAAGCAGTGATAAAAAATATTAAAATAAATAGAACAATCCTAAATAAAGGGTTGTCATTTTTATTAGTAATATTCGCTTGTTTACAGAGCATCCATTACGCCAGTGCAGCAGGAAGTACGACGGGACAGCAAAATACATTGGTTATCCTGCTGAACTTCAAAGAAAACCCAAATGAGCAGCCATTAACTTTATCAGAGGCAAATAATCTAATCTTTGGCACAGTGAATGACTTCTACCGTGAAAGCTCTTTTGATCAAATGTGGCTGTCTGGGAAAGTCGTGGGTTGGTTTAATCTACCGTTGTCTAATCAGGTTTGTGATTTTACCGCTGTTCAAGATGCAGCGGATCAAGAAGCCATCGCTGCGGGAGTGAAGCTTGAAGAGTACGATCGTATTGTTTACTTGATGACAAAAACGGCATGTGGTGTCGCTGGATCGGCAACTATTGATGGCATGCCTTCACGCGCGCACATCAATGGTGATTTTTCTCCGATGAATATCGCTCATGAGCTTGGACATAACTTTGGTTTGCATCACTCTCGTGCTCTTGATTGTGGCGAGCATACGCTTTCAGACAACTGTACGTTGCGTGAATACGGTGATACCTATGATGTAATGGGTGGTCCAGACATCGGCTATTTGAATACTTTCCAGCGCGAGCGACTAGGATGGCTAGAGGGAGAGCACGCTTCAAAGACACTGGAAGTTACTCAAAATGGTACTTACTCCATCGCGAATTACGAGACGACTAGTGAGCAGCCAGTTACGATAAAAGTACCTCGTGGTACTGATCCCTCTACAGGTGCAAAAAAATGGTTTTACATTGAATACCGCCAGTCTATTGGTTTTGACGACTTTTTAGATGCTCGTTCTTACTCGTTCTATCGTGGGGACGTTACGGATGGCATAATCATTCGAAGCGCTGTAGAAGGCGATGGGCGCAGCAGTAATCTGCTTCACTTTAAAACTGATTCTGAATATCGTGCGGTTTTTGGCCGAAATGACTGGTTTGACCCATCTATGCCGGTCGGTGGTAGCTATACTGACCCAGACTCAGGTGTAACATTGAGTTTGGTGAGTGCAGCGAACGGCATCGCCGAAGTAAGCGTTGTCTTTGACAGCTCTGACAACGGTAATATCGGGACTTGTACTGTTAATGCTCCATCAGTGACTGCGAAAGCTGCAACAAACAACTCGGTTGCAGCCGGTGATGAGGTTCAATATCAGGTCACTATTACCAACAAAGATAGTGCAGATTGTTCAGCGAGCAGTTTTTCTGTAAACGCGTCAGTGCCAACTGGTTGGAAAGCAAGCAGCAATGCAATCACGCTAGCAGCAGGTGAAACCGGACAAGTAATGATATCAGTCGTATCTTCGGTTAACGCTAGTGATAAAGACTATGCTTTGAATATGATCGTGACGCACGGAGAGGACTCAAGTCTGCAAACCGCAGCATCCGTGAATTACTCTGTAACCACTGAAATCTCGCCATCACCAGAGCTCGTTGCTGTTGATGATCAGGTGACTATGTCTTCGAAACAGTCGGTGATTATCGATGTGATGGCAAACGATGTTGTTGGAGAGCAAAACTCTGCAAGCGTGCTTTCTTTTACTAGACCAAGTAAGGGGCGACTAGAGCTGTTATCAGATGGCACCCTGCGTTACACACCTGAGAAGAAATTCAAAAATAACGACAGCTTTACCTATACCATAGGTGATGGTCAAAGCAGCTCGACCGCTCAGGTCTCAGTGAAGTTAGAGTCCTCATCTGGTGGCGATTCTGGCAACTCTGGTAACAATGGGAAAGGTAAGAATAAATAGAACGATATAGTTCGAAAGAAAACGCCTGACGAGTTAACGTCAGGCGTTGTTTTATTAAGTTGCAATAGACCTTATTCAGGGCAGCTAACAGGCTCTGGACAAGTTGGACATAGCGTACATTCTGCAGACGCTGTTATCGCTTCTACGACAACATTACCGAAGATAGTTTCACCACTCGCATCCACAGTATCTGTAAACGCTCTGACCTCTTCACCCGGTAATGGAAGGCCTTCACCATCTCCTGGGATTGGCTCGTAGTTACCAGTAAAGTCGTAACACTCAGCAGGCGCAAGCATACCAACCTGGATTGGATTCGAGTCTTTGTTGTCGATTACGACAATGCCGTCAATGGTGACATTGGAGGTATTACATACACTACCACTGTAATTGACTTGAAGACCGTATTCATTAATACCTGTATCTTCAAAGCGATTCACGACGACGACACTACAGTCTTTCTCTAGAGACAATGAACCAGGGATGTTTTGGCTTGGGCATTCCCAATCTGCGTTGTCAGAAACCGCAACACCACCACCAGTTTCAAGTGCTGCGCTTACTTCTGCGTAGTTAGTGATACCGTTTTGGTCAATAATAAACGAACCATTAAACTCTTGCGTTTGTCCGACGGCGAGCATCGCTAAATTGAACACATGGTCACCAGCAGCCATATCATTGTCAACGGCTGTAGTGTCTGTTGCCACAACATCATACAATGCAAAGTCACCGGTGTTTTCTACAGTGAGTTTATAGTTGTATTTCAAAGTGTTACCATTGACAACATCACCAAATGTACAAGTTTTAGTGACTTTAATGTCTGGTACGCCTGGTGTGTAACAGAATGAAATATGACTTAAGCCATAGTATCTACCGTTTTTACCCACAGGTGCATGTAGTAAGGCATCATCTTGATACAATAATCCATCTGTAAAGTAGTTATATAGGTTTCCGTCAGGACCACCTTTTACGAAGATAGCTTGCATAATCACAGGGCTATCACCTTGATCCCAACTGAAGGTTTTTGCCCCAGGTTGTTGATCAATAACCACTTCAAGCATGCCATCACCGAAAGTGCCGTCTGTAACTGGCTCAAGCTTGTATTCTATCAAACCGTCGATCTCTGGAAGTAATTGTTGACAGGTGTTATTCCCTTCAACAAATATTGGTTGCACGCCTCGGCTTGAAGGGTCGCCAGCGGATGCGTAAACAATTTGAGAGCTCAGCACTAAGCTAACCGCTATGACCCAAGTAAACAGCTTAAACATGCTGCTGATATTGATCGCTGTAAGTATATTCTGGCTACATAAAGTGGAACAACGGTAACTCTTACTGCCCCACCAAGAGTTAAATATGGTTTTCATAAAACCTCCTTGTGTAAGTGGGCTCGCTACGTCCTTGAGCCCACATACGTGATAGTTTTCTCACAGAGTTAAACTGCGCCAGTTGACTAGCATAGAGTGTTCCACATTTAACCTTTTGTATTTGTTGATTATTTTTTATTTTTGTACAGAGGGGTGAACAGTTTGTTTATATTGTCATAAATGGTTGAGCTAAAACTTATTCGCTAAACGATTGAATATGTTTTAGTTAAATGAGTATTCAATTAGATGTGTAAAGGGTGTAACACTATGCAAACAGGTGTTACACATCACCTTCACATTAGTTGGGGCAGGTGAGTAAGCGTCTATTTCATATTCATAGTGGACAGTTTCAATACCGTCGCTTTTGTGCATCTGTCACAGGTGTAAACAATAAAGTGTCAATCTGTAACATTATCCTAGAACACGTATATATCTTTGTTATCGTAGGTTTTTTTGTCTCTTTTGTTTTCTTTCTCTTTCTTTAAAATTGAACACTCTGTTCATTCTCTTCGCTGTTGAAAATATTTAGTTTAATAAAATCATAACCTTAAGTAGTGGCATGCTCTATGCGTTATACGAGCTCGAAACGAAAGTTGTATCTCGCTTTCACTCTTTCTTAAAAGGCAATTAATGACATAGGGACCTTCGTCTAGCTTTAGAAGCGTTCTAAGGAGTAGGTTATGAATTCTTGTAAGTCAGGTATCTGGCATACGATGAAGAGCTTTCTTTATGCAATATTTACAAGCTTGCTAATAGGTAGCTCTGCATTTGCAACACCAACAGATGGCGTATTTGAGTTAGAAGCAAATGCTAATGCGATAGATGACTCTGGGGTAGGTGCTCCAGATGACTGGTCAACGCCGCCAAACAGTGGTGGAGCATTAGTATTTAGCTTTGAGAATGACACGGCAACACCGGATACAATCTTTACTGGTGGTAATAAAGACATCAAAGACATACCGGAACTTGGTTGGAAGACTGGTACGGTACTTGATAAAGGGGACATTCTTCATGCGTATGCAGCGGCATACAACATTAATAATGACCTTGTACTCACCTTTGGTGCAGACCGTTTTGGTAACAGCGGTGATGCCTTCTTAGGTTTTTGGTTTTATCAAGACTCGGTTAGTACAAACCCAGACGGTACATTCACGGGTCAACATATTGCTGGCGACCTTTTGATTCAGGTGAATTATTTGCAAGGAGCAAATGAGGGGCCAGAAATTTTGGTTCTTGAATGGGACACAACTTGTGCGAAAGCTGCTAACAATAATCCACAAGATGGTCAGTGTGCTGCGACAAACTTACGTTTGAAAGTTAAGACAAATGCACTGTGTTCACCAGGCGCGCAAGATGTGTGTGCTTCAACCAATACAACTGACTCACCTGCACCATGGGCGTATACGCCAAAAAGTGGTGTCGAAAATGTCTTCCCTCCAGAAACCTTCTTTGAAGGTGGTGTAAATCTTACTGAACTTCTACAAACAGACACCTGTTTTAGCTCGTTTGCAGCCGAAACAAGAGCATCAAGCAGTATTACCGCTCAGTTGAAAGACTTTGTGGTTGGTGACTTTGAGTTGTGTAGTGTTGATATCACCAAAACATGTAATCAAGCGGTCGTGAATGATACAGAAGATGGTTACGTTTACTCATACAGCGGCGACGTGATTAATGATGGTGTTGGTACGCTATACGATGTTGTTGTAGAGGATTTAGAAGCAGGTACTACACATAGCTTAGGTGCTATTGCTTCAGGTGACAGTGCTTCATACAGCGACAGTTTTGAAAGTACAAATAACGGTCTAACTAATACGGTAAGAGTCACAGCAGCTGCGACTCCGGGTGGTCAAGCGACCATTACTGATACCGCAAGTGATCCATGTGAGTCATTGAGCTTGTCTCCAATGATTAGTGTAACGAAATCATGTGAAAGCGGCTTCAAACTTACTGAAAACGGTATCATTGCAGAAGTGAGCTTCTCGGGAATGGTATGTAACACAACGCCTGGACTTACTTTAGTGAATGTTTCTGTTGTGGATGACTCAGGTACGCCTGAGGATACTTCTGATGACGTGAAAGTGGTAGATAATATCGAACTCGCTTCGGATCAATGTCAGTCTTATACTGGTAGTTATATCCCAACGGCATTTAGCAATGCAGAAACGCAATCTTTCCGTGATACAGTGACAGCGGTTGGTTTCTTAAAAATCGATAATACTCAAGCGACGAATGAAGCTTCTGCAGACTGTGATATTTGTCCTGCACCAAGCAACTAATTGACGTCTTTTGAATAAAAAGCCTGGAGTATTCTCCAGGCTTTTTCATATGAATTGCGTGATTTAGTTCGGTTTCCCTTTACCGTTTCCACCACCATTCCCACCAGAAGTCGATTGTAAGGTGATGCTAATCGTCGCGGTTGAAGAAGATTGACCGTCACTGATCGTATAAGTAAATGAATCATTATTCTTGAACTTCTTCGATGGTGTGTATTCAATGGAGCCATCGCTCAGTACACGGGCGCTGCCTTTGTTTGGCTTAGCGACCGTAATTGCAAAAGAGGCCGATTGTTCAAACGAGTCATTATTTAACTGCTCGATGCGAACGACGGATTTATCACTGATCGTTACGCTATCATTCACCGCCTCAAGTGGTGACGTTGACTCAGACAACACTGTGTAAGATAGCTCGGTTTTGGCTGATTGTTCATTTTCAGCATCTATAACGTCAACGGTTATGCTGTAAGAGTTCGGCTGAGCATCGCTGTTTGACGTAACCATGACCGTCGTTTCTGCACTCATGCCGGAAGGAACCGTCAAGGCGCTTGCGTCATAATTCCATCCGTCAGGAACGCTTAAAGCCGTTGTATAAGTCGCGTCTGCACATTCTGTATTGTTCTGGTTCGTCACTTTAAGATTATACGCTAACGTTTCTCCGGCATTAGCATCAGAACCTGATAGTGGGGTTAGAGAGAGTAGAGGCGATGTCGCAACGCATTGCCCGGATTCACCACCAAATATGACACTGACCTGTGCGTTTTGACCATTAGCACTTTCCAAAGTAATCGACACGCCTGTTTTTGGATCGGTGAACGTTCCACCAATTGGAAGAGCAGGGTCTTCCCAGTCATTACTCCCAAATAATTGTTTGAAAGTGGAGTCAGGCTTCATGTGTAGCAAGCGGCTACTTTTAAGATCACCGTCTGTCGCTAGGCGCACAACCACACCTTCTGTCACATCTTGGCGGTATACGATGTACGAACGGTCACGTAAAAAGCTGTCGTAGCCAAGAGCTTGTCGATATTCAACGTAAAACCATTGGCGCTGACCTGTAATTGGATCGGTGCCTCTTGGGATTTTTAAAACTTTTGATGAAGTACTTTCAAAGTCTTCATAGGCATCAATAGAGTAAACACCATCACTAGAAATGATTTGAGCAGGGGAGGCCTGCCACCCTAAGTTTTCCAATTGGAAGGCGCTAAAGTAACCCATATCGTAGTTACCCATTGTATCGTAGCTATCACCGTACTCTATGACAAGGCAATCACCAGCTAACGTACCGTCTTTACAGTCGAGTGCGGAAGCGTGATGCAATCCAAAATTATGTCCTAATTCATGGGCGATAACTCGAGGCTCGAAAACCGCATTTATTGACGCTCTAGAGGGGGTTACTCCTTGGCTACCAGAGCCTTCTGATGCACATCCAGTTTTGGTTGTTAAGTAGATAAAACGGTCATAGTTTGATAGTTGATATCCCGCAGTTTCAGCCATTTTGTTGGCTTCCGCTGCTACAGCATCATCATCGCAAATTTGGTTTGATATCGGTAAGGTGAATGTTCCAGCAACATCACCAGATAGCCAAAGTTGCCCCTGGGACATTTGCGAATAGAAGTCGCTAACGGTATTAAAAACAACATGATGGGCGTCTTCTTTAGAGAGCGGGATCTCTTGAGGGTTTTCTTGGAAATTGACGAGTACAACTAATGTTTTTTGTTCACCACTAGCCACTTGCTCAGCATAAACCTCTGATGAAAAAGAATATGCTGACACGAGGGTTACAAAGCCAAGAGCTAGCAAGCGTAAATTTGACGCAACAAAGCCCAATTGAGGGAGGATGACCTTCTTCAATTTATATACCTACTTAATATTTTGATATTAAATGAAATTACAAATTCATAATGTTTTAAATAAAATAAATACCGAGCTCTATCCAAATAGAACCAGTAATTATCAAGTGTGCATTATGTTTTATAAAGTTTGTTTTATATTTGTGTGTGTTTATTACTTTTAAACACGAGGCGAGATATTAGCAGAAGGGGTGGTTAAAATTCAACCATGCATTTCGGTTTTTATAAGTTTATGAACTATAATGTTTAACTGCTTTTTACTAGTGGTTTTTATAAAAATAATAAGAAATAATATTGTATGCAACAAAAGCAGTTACAAAGACAGTAATAATATTACACCGTGTAATATGCAACATTCTTAATTGTTTGTTATTTCTTTTGTTTCCTATATAAATTACTTATTAAAAATAAGACGCTATCAATTCCATAGAGAAAATTGTCAAATTAAAGAAATATTAATTTCAAAAAACAAGAGACTTATTATATCTGGATATAGGCAACGCCATTTTTGCCATTTTTCTTTATCTCATACATTGCATGATCGGCTTTTTGATAAACTTCATTAAACTGTTGTTTTCCTTTATCAAATAGACAAACACCGATGCTCATTCCAATCGTTACTTTATTTAAGTCCTGATTTATCGCAGGAATGATGGAACTTAAGAGTCGATCACAAAGTTGAGATATTTCTTCTTGATTTGAATAAGAGCTTAAAACGACAAACTCATCTCCTCCTATGCGTCCGACTTGAGACTTGCTTGGCGCAAGCTCTGTTAAGCTATTGGCGATATTAATGAGGAGAGTATCACCAGTATGATGGCCTAGCTGGTCGTTAACTGCTTTAAAATTATCTATATCAACAAACACTAAGGCAGACTGCTGAGACGGCTTGGTTTGAGGTTGATGATTAAAGTTTTCCTCTATTGCTTTTCTATTTAACAGTCCGGTCAATGGATCACTCGAAGCTAACTTAGCCAGTTGCTGCTCATATCGCTTTTCTTTTGTAATATCGATATGAGTGCCCATCATGCGTAGTGGTTCGCCATCAGAACCATACTCGACGATGCGCCCTCGATCGTAGACCCAACTATCACTGCCGTCTTTATGAATCATGCGATGAACTACCTCATAAAGGTCGGTTTTGCCAGCTAGGTGATCTTCAAATGCACCCACCGCAAGATCATAATCTTCAGGGTGGAGATTGTTTTTCCACGTTTCAACCGTCGCGGTTAACTCATGGGGCTGATAACCTAGCATTTTGCCCCACTGCATATTGAATATCGTCAAAGTACCTGAAGGAATATGCTGCTCCCACAAACACAGTCCATTACTGTCGAGTGCAGCATTCAACTTTTCTTGTAGTCGCGCATTCTTCCGCTTCAGCTCTTCATTTTCTTTTTCTAAGCAGGCAATTCGAGTTAGATATTCTTCCATTTTGCGCATAGTTTACGTCGTTTTCGGAGCGACAATATACGAAAAATACTTTGCAATTTCTATGATTGAGCTTGGAGATATAGGTATTGAATATGCGGTAAATAACAAAAGAATCGGTGATGTTACTTAAGAGCAGCAAAGTAAATGCTTGGAAAAACAAAGAAGGAAATAGGGGATAAGCGAGGGGCTCTCCTGGTGCAAAGTCATAAATGAGGCCTTTGCACCGGGACTACTGAGGGTTAGCGGTTTAGTGCACCACAACGCTCAGGCTGGTAGGTGATATCGACAATTTCAATTGTCTTCACTTGATTATTTGGCATTGGCCATTCAAGTTTTTGACCAACAGACAAACCGATCAGTGCGCTGCCTACGGGCGCAAAAATGGAAATATCATCACTGCTTTTCAGCTCAGATGGGTAAACCAGTGTCTTTGTCATGGTTCTATCTTCACCTGCAAATTTAAACTCTACAGTTGAGTTCATCGTGACCACATTATCTGGCATTTGTTCTGGCTCAAGAACCGTCGCACGGTCTAGCTCTGCTTCTAGCTCAACAAGCTCCGCCGCGATGTTTGGCATTTTATCCAACAAAGCCGTGATTCGGTTCATATCTAAGCTTGAAATGTAGATAGAATTGTTTTCTGACATTTTATGACTCCCAAATAAAAGGCCGCCTCACAAACATGGGACGGCACTCTATATGTCAATTACGGTATCAATCATATGGATTTTATTCCATATGAACTAAATCAGATTCTAGTCTTTATAGTGCGACTTAGCTAGTAAAAGATTTTTGTTGTGAGACTTGATTTTTCTAAAACTTTCAGTCACTTCAGTTGTTCACCTTTAATAGCCTTGAAACGGCTAGGTTAAAACGAATGCTTTGTTTTTAAACAAAGCAGGGTTTATCGTTAGCGTGGCTTAACTCGACAATCATTGCCATTCTGTAAAAGCCAAAACTGTATAGCCCTTTGTGAGCATGACTGCGGTTATCTCATTTTGTAAAAACTACCAACATCCGTTAATAAATTACCTTTTATTCTTCAATATCAAGATAAAAACGTTCATCTACCCCTTTAGGGTAGTTTGAAATTGTAATTGATTTACATCATGTATTAATTTTCTTTCACAATTAACAATGAGCTCAGTGATAAGAACCTAACCCTTAGGAATTATAATGAGCAAGTTGAAGCTAGTAGTCATCGGTAACGGTATGGTAGGGCACCGTTATATTGAAGACTTAGTCGAGAAAGCTGATATCTCTAATATGGAGATTACCGTTTTCTGTGAAGAACCTCGTGTCGCATACGACCGTGTGCACCTTTCCTCTTACTTTTCTCACCATACTGCAGATGAACTTTCTTTAGTGAAAGAAGGCTTCTACGAGAAACACGGCATTAACATGTTGATCGGTGAGCGTGCGATTAATATCAACCGTGAAAACCGCATTGTTTACTCAAGCACTGGTCGTGAAGTTCAATACGACAAGCTGATTCTTGCTACTGGCTCATTCCCATTTGTTCCACCTATCAAAGGTCACAAAAGCAAAGACTGTTTTGTTTACCGCACTATCGAAGATCTTAAAGCGATCGAAGCGTGTGCGAAGAAGAGCAAATCAGGCGTGGTTGTCGGTGGTGGTCTGCTAGGTCTTGAAGCAGCTGGCGCATTGAAAGCACTAGGTGTAGAAACGCACGTTGTTGAGTTCGCACCAAAGCTAATGGCTGAGCAACTTGATCTAGCTGGTGGTAACCAACTTCGTCAAAAGATCGAGCGCATGGGCGTGAACGTTCACACTAGCAAAAACACGCTTGAGATCGCGGCAGAAGGCACAAATGCACGCAACGTTATGCGTTTTGCTGACGGTTCAGAGCTAGAAACAGACTTCATCGTATTCTCCGCAGGTATTCGTCCACAAGATAAACTAGCACGCCAAATGGAGCTAGAAGTGGCACCTCGTGGCGGTGTTGCTATCAACGACCATTGTCAGACTTCTGATGAGAACATCTACGCCATCGGTGAGTGTGCGTCTTGGAATGAAATGTTCTACGGTCTTGTTGCTCCTGGCTACAAGATGGCGACAGTTGCCGTTGATCATCTACTAGGTAACACAGAAAGCAAATTCGAAGGCGCTGACATGTCTGCGAAGCTGAAACTTCTTGGTGTAAAAGTAGGTTCAATCGGTGACGCAAACGGTCGTACCGAAGGCTGTAAGAGTTACGTTTACCAAAACGAAGAGCAAGAAGTTTACAAACGTCTTATCGTTTCTGAAGACAACAAGAAACTGCTCGGTGCGGTATTGGTGGGTGATACATCTGACTACGGCGATCTGCTTCAATTGATGTTGAACGAAATCGACCTACCAGAGCATCCAGATGCCTTGATCCTTCCTGCACACGCAGGTGCTGAGAAACCAGCACTCGGTGCGGATGCACTACCAGAAAGCGCAGTGATCTGTTCATGTTTCGACGTAACCAAAGGCAAGATCGCTCAAGCGGTTGCTGATGGTCACCATACATTGGGCGACATCAAAGCAGTGACTGGCGCAGGTACAGGCTGTGGTGGTTGTATTCCTCTAGTGACCTCTGTTCTAAATGCAGAGCTTGCTAAATCTGGCATCGAAGTGAAGAACGACGTGTGTGAACACTTTGCACACTCACGCCAAGAGTTGTTCCACCTAATCCGCATTGAAGAGATCAAAACGTTTGATGAGCTTCTAGAGAAATATGGTAAAGGTTACGGTTGTGAAGTTTGTAAACCACTTGTGGGCTCTATTTTGGCGTCTTGCTGGGGTGAGCACATCCTTAAGCCACAACTGGTTAAGCTGCACGACACGAACGACAACTTCCTAGGTAACATCCAAAAAGATGGTACTTACTCTGTGATCCCACGTATGGCGGGTGGTGAAGTAACACCTCAAGCACTGGGTGCGCTAGCGAACGTTGCTGCAGAATACAACCTATACACCAAAGTAACCGGTGCTCAACGTATTGGTCTGTTCGGTGCTCAAAAAGACGATCTTCCAGAGATCTGGCGCAAGCTTATCGACGCTGGTTTCGAAACAGGTCAAGCGTACGCAAAAGCACTTCGTATGGCGAAGACATGTGTTGGCTCAACTTGGTGTCGTTACGGTGTTCAAGATTCTGTTGGTCTAGGTTCTTACATCGAGAACCGTTACAAAGGCATTCGTACACCTCATAAGATGAAGTTCGGTGTTTCTGGCTGTACTCGTGAGTGTGCGGAAGCACAAGGTAAAGACCTTGGCATCATCGCGACTGACGCAGGCTGGAACATGTACGTATGTGGTAACGGTGGTATGAAACCTCGTCACGCAGACCTACTAGCAAGCGATCTAGATAAAGAAACGCTAATCAAGTACATCGACCGCTTCATGATGTTCTACATCCGTACTGCAGCGCCACTACAACGCACATCAGTTTGGATGGAAAACATGGAAGGTGGCGTTGACTACCTACGCGAAGTGATTGTTGACGACAAACTTGGCATCAACGCTCAACTAGAAGCTGACGTAGCGAAGCTTGTAGACGAGTACGAGTGTGAGTGGACTGCGACTATCAACGACGAATCACAACTGACTCGTTTCGCACACTTCATCAACTCTGACAAGCGCGATGACAACGTTATGTTTGTACAAGAGCGTGAACAGCACCGCCCGGCAACTTTCACGGAAAAACACCCTGAAGCGAAAGGCGACATCCTACACGTAGCGATCACTGAAGCATAAGGGAAGGTTGATTATGTCATTTGAAAAGATTTGCCAAATCAGCGACATCGTACCGGGCACTGGCGTTTGTGCACTGGTTGATGGTCAGCAAGTTGCGGTATTCCGCCCAACACAAGCAGAAGAAGTGCTGGCGATCAGCAACACAGACCCGTTCTTCCAATCAAACGTGCTTTCTCGCGGTTTGATTTGTGAGCACCAAGGCGAACTTTGGGTAGCAAGCCCACTTAAAAAGCAACGCTTTAACCTGACAACAGGTGCGTGCATGGAAGACGAGCGTTTTAGCGTGAAAGCGTACAAAACGCGTGTAACCAACGGCGAAGTAGAAATTTCTGCATAAGCTTGGTTTGCATTCCCTCCTCCTTAAGGGGAGGGAATGCACTGAGTACTTAGATTCAATAGACAAAGGCTTTCCAAGCGTCATCTTTGGGGAACAGGGAAGCGAGATGATGTCGACAGCAGTGGGTGTCAACGGGAAGCCTTTCTCTATTCAATCTTTAACTTTTTAACTTTCAATTTTGAATAAGGACACATTCATGTCTACAGACTTTAAACCTGCTGAATTCGTGCAAACCATGATCAACGTGGGTGAAGCGAAAATTAATACCAGCACTCGAGATCTTCTGCTTCGCGGCACGATGGCAGGCGTTATTCTGTCTCTTGCGGTGGTGGTTGCTATTACCGCGATTGTACAAACGGGCATTGGCCTTGTGGGGGCGCTTGTTTTCCCTGTGGGCTTTGTGATTCTCAGTGTGATGGGTTACGACCTTGTCACAGGTGTTTTTGGTCTTGCTCCTTTGGCTAAGTTTGCTAACCGTCCGGGTATCACTTGGGGTCGTATTTTCCGTTGCTGGGGATTGGTAGGTTTGGGTAACCTGATTGGTTCTCTAATAGTGGCTTACCTAGTGGCTATCTCTCTAACCGGTAACTTCTCTCTAGAATTGAACGCGGTAGCGAAGAAGTTTGTCGCTGTATCGACTGCCCGTAGCCTTGGTTTCGAAAACATGGGCATGGACGGATGGATCACGTGTTTTGTACGCGCTATCTTCTGTAACCTAATGGTGTGCCTAGGCGTGATCGGCAACATGACAGCACGTTCAGTATCTGGTCGTGTAGCGATGATGTGGTTCCCAATCTTCATCTTCTTCGCGCTCGTATTTGAGCACACCGTGGTAAACATGTTCCTATTCCCACTGGGTATGATTCTAGGTGCGGATTTTGGTATCGCGACTTGGTTGAACTTCAACCTTATCCCAACCATTCTAGGTAACATTGTTGGTGGTCTCGTAATGACTTGTCTGCCACTGTACCTAACTCATGCGAAAACAGCGCCCTCTATTAATGCTGAAGAAGAAGTAAATGCAGAGCCTGCAATCGCAAAATAAACTGCTTTTATCTGGCCCTACCTATGGTAGGTAGGGCTACTCAACTCATTTAACTTTCAATAGATATTGTATTGATTTGGCTATAAAAAGTAATAACTCCTTGGAGTAGTTTGAACCTTAAGTTAATAACGTGAGTGTTACTCTTTATATCCAAATTTCCGATAGGCGTTGATATGACTACTGCGAACTCATCTTTAAACAGCGGCTTTGTTTCTCTAGTAGGTGCGGGGCCGGGCGATCCAGACTTGCTGACAGTCAAAGGTTTGAAAGCGATTCAAGCGGCTGAAGTTGTGGTGTATGACCGATTAGTGTCGAAAGACATTCTTGAATTGGCGCATGCATCAGTGGAGATGATCTACGTAGGCAAAAAATTGGACTTTCACTGTGTACCTCAAGATCAAATTAACCAAATCTTGGTACAAAAAGCACAAGAAGGTAAACGCGTTGTGCGTCTAAAAGGTGGTGATTCTTTCATCTTTGGACGCGGTGGTGAAGAGCTAGAAGAGCTAGCCGAATTTGGCATCAAATACGAAGTGGTGCCGGGGATCACCGCGGCGGCGGGCGCGACGGCTTACGCAGGTATTCCATTAACGCATCGCGACCACGCGCAAAGCGTTCAATTTATTACAGGTCACGTGCAAAAAGACGGTCGCGAAATTGAGTGGCATTCGTTAGCGCAATCTAACAACACACTTGTGTTCTACATGGGGTTGAAGCAAAGCGGTCACATCATGGATAAGCTGATCACTCATGGATTAGATCCAGAGATGTCATGCGCCATTATTGAAAATGGTACGCGTCCAGAGCAGCGCGTGTTCCAAGGAAAACTGAACGAACTTTCTGAAATGGCTGAGAAGGCGATCAGTCCAGCATTGATCGTCGTTGGCAGCGTGACGCAGTTGCACAGCAAACTAGACTGGTTTAGAAAATAAGTTCGTCTAATGGTTAGATTTTGCAGGGGCTATGACGTCTCTGCATTTCTTGCTTACGCATTGGCATTTGATCAATCAAGTTGTTGATAAATGGCCAATCCGTTTCTGCGCCCCATCGGTATTTCTCTTGACCATCTTTACCCAGTAAAATTGCGGTATGTGAGCCTTTTTCAATTTCATACAGCTTGGCAAGCATTTTCAAATCAAACTCTTCTTTGAGCCAAGCTGGAGACGTATAACCTTGTTCTGTAATGACTAATGTGACCACATCTCTGTCTTCCAACTCGCACTCATTCATGAGTGTTTCTAGTAAGAATTGTTTAACGTATTCATCGTTTTCTGGAGCGAAGTAAAGCACACTCCGATGCGGCCAGTACTTTGAATGTGCTGGATAACCAAATGCTGTCGATGACAAGATACAAGAAAGTAGTATCACTAGTAACTTTCCGCCCATGACAGTTCCCCTAGAAACCCAAATACCGTTTATACGTTAAGTTTAGTGGAATTGGCTCATTGTGCTTTTACCAAAACTGACTTAGGGTAGGCAGCAAATAAATCAAGCGTAGAAAAGATGAATTCAGAAAGAAAACAAAAGATCGCCATTTTGGTTGATGTACAGAATGTGTATTACACCTGTCGCGAAGCGTATCGCAGTAATTTTGATTACAACCAGTTTTGGTATGTTGCGACGCAAGGGAAAGAGGTGGTGAGTGCTCGTGCTTATGCCATCGCGAGTAACGATCCAAAACAGCGTCAGTTTCATCACATTTTACGCGGTGTTGGGTTTGAGGTAATGCTTAAACCCTATATTCAGCGTCGTGACGGCAGCTCGAAAGGCGACTGGGATGTCGGTATTACTCTTGATGCGATTGAAATTGCGCCTGAAGTTGAGGAAGTGATTCTCGTTTCTGGAGATGGGGACTTTAGTCTGCTAGTGGAACGAATTCAGCAGCGCTTCAATAAAACGGTGACCGTTTATGGTGTGCCTAAGCTAACATCCCAAACTCTGATTGATTGTGCAGATAACTTTGTCGCGATTGATGATGACTTCTTACTGTAATCACTAACGTGACAAAGAAAAGGCGAGTCATTCAGGCTGTACGCTAACGTACAATGACTCGCCTCTAATTTATTGTTGATTTGGCTAATTATGAAGGAATGATCATTTGTCCTAACAAGTAGCCCAGACAGCAGGCACCAATCACACCAATCAAACCTACCGACATAAATGAGTGGTTGAAGTACCACTTACCAATCTTAGTGGTACCTGACGTATCGAAGTTCACTGTCGCGATATCTGAAGGGTAGTTCGGAATAAAGAAGTAACCGTATACCGCAGGCATTAGGCCGATAAGCAGTGCCGGATCCAGACCCAAGCCAAGACCAACAGGCAGCATCATACGAGCCGTTGCTGCTTGAGAGTTCACCACAACCGATACAATGAACAACGCAAGCGCGAACGTCCAAGGGTAGTTGGTTACCATCTCAACGATGCCAGATTTGAACTGAGGCATTGCGTATTGGAAGTAAGTATCTGACATCCAGGCGATACCGAAGATAGCAATGGCAGCCACCATACCTGATTTGAATACTACGCCGTTTGGTACGTCACGTGGGTCAGTTTTGGTTGCAAGCAAAATGATACCGCCGAAGCAGAGCATCATCATTTGAATCACAACGGCCATGCTGATTGGTTTCGCGCCATCCACTATGGTACGAATGTCCGGCCACATCGCGATAACGACGATAACCAAGATAGAAGCGATGAACAGCAACACAGAGTTACGAGCACTTGTTGGTAGCACTTCATCAAGAGACGTTGCAGTGGTATTGAGGATCTTTTCACGCCACACCGGATCTTTTAAACGCTCTTGGTATTCTTCATCGTCTTCCAGTTCTTTACCGCGTTTTAGGCTGTAAAGTGACATCAGCAACGTACCGAATAGCGTTGCAGGTACAGTAACGAGCAGAATAGAAAGCAGAGTGATCTCGTGTTGAATATCGGACAGCTGGGCCAAGTAGTAAACCACTGCCGCTGAAATTGGAGAGGCCGTAATCGCGATTTGTGAAGCGACGGAAGCGGCTGCCATTGGACGTTCTGGACGAATGCCGTTTTTCAGTGCAACGTCGCCAATGATTGGCATGATGGAGTAAACCGCGTGACCTGTACCGAGCAAGAAGGTCATAAAGTAAGTAACAAAAGGAGCGATCAGGGTGACGCGTTTTGGGTTTTTACGAAGCACACGTTCGGCAACTTGCAGCATGTATTTCAAACCACCAGCCGCTTCAAGAATGGATGCACATGTTACCACCGCTAAGATGATCAACATAACGGTGACAGGAGGGGAGGTTGGCGGCATCTTAAAGATGAAGACTTCAATCACCAAACCAATACCAGATACGACCCCAAGGCCTATACCACCATAACGTGAGCCGATATACAGCATCACGAGCAAAAATAGAAACTCAAGATACAACATGTGGATTTCCTTATTCAAAACAGGGGGCTATATAGCCAAATTACTTAATTACATTGTCCCGATATTCAGAAAGAAAATACTTCATGTTGTTCACACTCCTTTGGATAAGAAACAGCAATATTCAATTATTGGCAATAACTCACGCTACACAGGGAAACTGTTAACACAGTTTTATCAGGGTGTTTTTATGCTGTGTATTTTTGCGATCATGTCAGCACTAAATGCGAAGAGGTTTAAGAGTTTGTTGCTATTCATCGCATACGTAACCAGACCTTACGGGCGCAAAGAGCTTGAAAATAGAGACAGAGACCACAGATGTGAATAGGTTCTTGTTATGTGAACACAAAAGATAATAGTTTGCATTGCGATTAGTGCTTGGGTATAAAGGTGTCAGAATGACTACACCAACAATAAAACATCATGTCTGAGCAATTTTTCCCGCAACTATTTCAAACTTCGAGTGAGATTACGCCTTACCTGCACGGTGATATTGGCGAAATAGGGCAAGAAGTTATTCATATCGAAAATGATATCAATCCGATCATTCAAGGCCTTTACCAACAGTTGTCTGAGGCTCATCCGGAAGCGGGGAAAGCGTATTGGTTGACGAGAACGTGGGATTTGTTGTGTTGGCAGCCTGTTTATGTTGCGTTCATTTCTATCTACGGTTTCCACACGTTGCCAAACATTCGTGAGATGGCGCAGCACCTCAAGCCTTGTTTTGTGTCTGGATATCGATTCGCTGACGAAACACATATACATGGTAAGCCAGAAGAATTAATAAAAGAGGCCGGACGTCAAATTCGAGAGTTGTTCGATTTCTACCAACAAGAAATGAGTCAATGGACGCGCATTCGCCCAGGCTTCACTCATCAATTGATGTCGGATGGGATCATGGCTTGTTTGATTCGTCTTCAACAGCGTTTTCCGCAAATGACCAACACAACATTACGTGAGCATGCCATCTTGTGGTTACAGGCATTGGGTTTAGATGCCAACAATAGTCATTCACTTTATGAGACGTCACTGGATCAGCCGCTAAAATTGGTCAGAAAAAGCTGTTGTTTAGTCTATAAGTGTGAAGGCAGAAAGCTTTGTGAAGATTGTCCTCGTTTAGAAAAAAATCGACAGTTTATGAGCAAGTATAATCCTAATTAACATTTGGTTAACTTATGTAACAGTGCTCGATTTGAGAGTGAGAATAAGTATCATTGCATTCTCTTGTTGACAACAAAAAGATAAATACAATGATAAAAAGGACGTTTTCTCTTAATCTCATCGTACTTGCGATGAGCAGTGGATACGCAGTTAGCTCAATAGCAGCAGAAGATCTTCAACAAACATCGACTCCGAGCGATGAGCAATTGGTTGTTGTAGGCAGTGTGATGCCGAAATCGATCTCCGATATTCCAGGAACGGTTTGGTTTGTTGGCCAAGAAGAGATTGCTCAGCAATATCGTGCGGGCAAGACACTGGGTGATATTCTTTCTGCAACCATCCCTTCTTTAGACGTCGGCACCGGTGGTCGAACTAACTATGGTCAGAACCTTCGCGGTAGAGCAATGTTGGTAATGATTGATGGTGTCTCGTTACAGTCTTCTCGCCCGATTAGTCGTCAGTTAGACGCAATAGACCCATTCAACATCGAGCGAATTGAAGTACTATCTGGTGCAACCTCTATTTATGGTGCAGGCGCTACTGGTGGTGTTATTAACATTATCACCAAGAAAGCGTACTCGGATGACTTGTCGTTTGAATCCTACGTGAGTGGCACTACAGGCTTTAATAGCAGCGATGACTTTGATTACAAACTCGCTCAGTCTATCTCGGGTGGTAATGAGCGAATTACCGCTAGAGGTTCGGTTGTGTACACCGAGACACAAGGTGCATTTGACGCAAATGGCGACATTGTCACCCCAGACATTTCACAGGGCTCTTTGCAGTATAATTCAACGCTCGATGTTATGGGATCGACCGAGATTCAAATCTCCGATGCCAGCAAGTTAAACCTTGTCGCACAATACTATGACAGCCAGCAAGATTCGCCATACGGTTTGTACATTGTTAACAATAAATTTGTTGATGTACGAGAGGGGTTCGATTCCGACCGTGAACATGGTACAGAGCGAGTTCTCTTAAGTGCGAACTACGCTCACGACAGCGTATTCGGTCATCAACTGATAGGCGAGTTATCTTACCGTAGTGAAGACCAAACCTTTACTCCTTATTACCAAAGTGCCTCTCAACAAAAAACAGAAGTTTTTGCTGGGCGCTTAGCGTTAGCTAAAAGCTGGGAGTCATTCAAACTTGTTTATGGTGTCGATGCGTACTTAGACCGTTTTGAGAGCAATCAAGCTCTATTCGATCCAAGCATTGCAAACAACTCTGGAAACTTGATTAATAAAACGTACGCCGAAGTTGGTCGTTACCCAGCTGTAGATGTAACGTCTTACGCAATGTTTGTTCAAGGTGACTATCAAATTAATCAAGATTGGTCCGTTCAAGCAGGCTACCGCTATCAATACATGGACAACAAGATTGATGACTTTGTTGCCTATAGCGTACAAAAGAAGATTGCCTCGGGTAAGGGGGTGTCAGCGGATGCGGTACCAGGTGGCAGCACCGACTACTCTGTAAGTCTGTTTAATTTGGGCACCATTTATCAGCTTAATGATGAATCTCAACTTTGGGCAAACTTCTCCCAAGGTTTCGAACTTGCTGACCCTGCGAAGTACTATGGTCAAGGCAGTTATGATGCTGTGGATGCAAACGGTCACTATGCGTTGAACAACAGCATTAATGTGTCTGACTCAAAAATGTCAGGTATTAAAACGGACAGCTATGAGATTGGTTACCGTCTTGATACCAACTCTCTTGCGCTTCAGGCGGCAGGCTATTACTCGCTTTCAGACAACTCCATCAAGTATGATAGAAAAACGTTGTTGATTACGAATGTTGACGACGAGCAGCGTGTTTACGGTGCAGAAGCAAACATCAATTACTGGGTGACCCGCGATATCCTGTTAGGGGCATCAGGACACTACGTAGTTTCTGAGCTGAAAACCGATGGTAAATGGGAAGATTTGAGCGCAGGTAAAGCCAGTACGTCTAAGGCTAATGCATGGGCTGCATACTACCAAGATTCGTACTCGATTCGTCTACAAAGTCAGACGATGTTTGATTACGAAGATGACGCCAACAATAAGTTGGAGGGCTACACCACGTTTGATCTTCTGGGTAATGTAACACTACCTGTTGGGCAGTTAGGCTTTGGTATTCAAAACCTATTTGACGAAGACTACACAACCGCTTGGGGTCAACGGGCGCAGATTCTTTACGCGGCACACTACGATGCAGCAGCGTACGACTACAAAGGAAGAGGTCGCACATTCACACTGAACTACAGTGTTGAATATTAGAGTCAATTCTTCTCGTACAACAAACAAAAAAGCCGCATAAAGCGGCTTTTCTTTTAGGCTTGATCTGTCTGCGCTGTGTCTACAACGTTTTCCGTGTGCTCTGAAGCTTGGTTTTGTTCTTCAGCTTCCATTTTTGCACGTTCAGCTTTGGAGATATAACGCGGCTTATTGCTCTTATGTAGCTTAGCGTTATGCTTCTTCTGCTTCGCTTTTAAGATCTGATTGATTTTCTTCTTGCGGTTCATGGTGGTGGTCCTTTAATTTAGCGGGGCAGGATAGTTATTTTTTTATCAAGTTACAACTAAATAAGCCCTTACGTCGGTCGCAAGATTCAAGTACGTTTCTATGTCCAATCATCTCTCGCGTTTTAATGGAGTCAAAATGAAAACACTGATCACTGAACGTTTGATATTACGTCTTGTGAGTGTGGATGATGCACCATTCATATTAGAACTTTATAACCACCCAGACTTTTACCGTTTTGTCGGAGATAAACAAATTCGTACTGAATATGAAGCGGCGCGTTATATAAAAGAAAACATGCTACGCATGCAAAAAGTTAAAGGCGTGAGTTTACTCGTAGTAGAGAAAAAAGACGATGGACAACCGATCGGTATTTGTGGGCTAGTTAAACGTGACACATTGCAACACTACGATCTTGGGTATGGTTTTTTACCTTCTGCTTATGGTTGCGGCTACGGAGTCGAGTCGGCAACCGCGGTGCTGGAATATGCTCGAGGGGAAATGAAACTCGATAAGTTGGCTGCCATCACCAACAATGACAATATTCGTAGTATAAGTTTGCTCAAAAAACTGGGCTTTGAGTTTGAACGAGTTGAGCAGCAATACGATAATGGTCGAACGTTAGAACTTTACACAATGACGTTGTGATTTTTGGAAGCTCATGAGCGATATTTTACTTGGCAAGCTCGCCACTGAATTTAAGACGGTAAAAGCCATGGTAGAGGTTTACTGTCACGATAACCATGGAACAAAAAGTGACTTGTGCTCAGAATGTCGTGAGCTGCTTGAATACGCAGAAGTTCGTCTTGACCGTTGTCCTTATGGAGAGAATAAACCTACGTGTAACAAGTGTCCGATTCACTGTTATAAACCGGATCCGAAAGAGCAAATGCGTTTGGTCATGCGTTACTCTGGCCCCAGAATGCTACTGAAACATCCCATCTTGGCGGTTCGTCATTTACTTCATGAAAAGCGCGCGGTACCGGAAAAACCTGCTGCGAACGCGTCAAACCGTCACAAACGTTTATCTAAACAAAAAAGCGAAGAATAAAAAAACGAGGGCGACATGCCCTCGTTTTCGTTGAGTAGAAGTTGCGTGGTTAGAGGCCAGCCGCCATACGCTGCTTAGTTTTGCTCGCTGCAAGTAGCATGTATACGCCAGTCGCAACCAACGCGGCAAACAAGTAGCCTAGTAAGCCATGTTCTTGGCCCATAAATTTATCAGCCACAACCGGGCCAGCAACAGAGCCAATGCTGTAGCTAAACAGCATGACTTGTGTGGCAGAGACAATAAAGCGCTCATCAAGTCCTTCGCAACCTAAGTTGATCGCAATTGGGTACAAGGCAAAAGTAGCTGCACCTAAAAAGAATAATGCAGCAGCTAATACCACGGCTGACGATGAAATAAAGGTTAAACCGATCGAAAAAATACCCAAAATACAGAAGAACGCCATTAGCACTGTGCGGCTCATGTATTTGTTCAATGTGGTCACCATTGGTTGAACCAACATGCCACCTAGGATCACTAGTGCCATCAATGTACCAATGTCTTGATGGTTGATTTTACGGTTAGTGAGCTCAACAGGCATTAATCCGTAGATCGCGCCTAAGGTCAAACCTGATACAACACAACCAATAATTGCAGCATGGTTTAGCTTGGCAATTTGCTTAAATGACAAAGCGGTTGATTCATGGCTGTTTGGTTGTTCACACTCTATAAACATCAGCACCAACATCGCCATTAGGATCAATGTCGTGATCGCGATAAACGGAACGCCGCCACTTACGCCAAGTACGCCAATACCAAACTGGCCTAATGCTGAACCGCCATAAAGCGATAGCATGTACAAGCTCAAACGTTTTGCACGTGATGCTTCGTCGCCAGACATTAGCCAAGATTCAACAATGACAAAAACGCCCGCAACGGCAATACCTGCGATAAAACGAGCAGCAAGCCACACTAACCCGTTAGCAAAAACGGGTAGCGTGACAATCGTTAGCGAGAATGCCGCTAAGCAGCCAATAAACGCTTTACGGTGACCCACTTGACGCACGACACGTTCAATAAACATCGCGCCGACCAATAAGCCGCCATAAAAAACACTCGCCAACCAACTCGCATAATCTGCTGAGATGTTGTATTCACCGAGCATGAGAGGGATCAAGCTCATTAAATAGCCCGAAGCCACCGCATAAAGAGACAGTGCGACGACTGGAACTGTAACTCGTGGTGATGCTGCAGGAACGACTGTGTTTTCCACTGTTTTGCGCCTATAAGTTAAATGAAATCTATGGGTTATTCGGCGCGAATATGAGGCTAATAGTTAGGCAAGTAAAATGATTAATTTAAGTCGTTTCGACAAATAATATTTGTTAAATAGATAGGTCGATAAGTTGCATAAAAACGCCAACCTACCAGTGAGGTTGGCGTGGAGAATTACTTATTAAGTGCTTGATTTAACCATTGATCAAACTGACTTTTCGGTAGCGCACCATTGATCATATCAACGCGTTGACCGTTCTTGAAAACTATGATGGTAGGAATGCTTCGAATGCCAAATTGTGCAGCGAGCGCTTGTTGTGCTTCTGTATCAATCTTTACAAAACGAGCCGTTCCTGCTTGTTCATGAGCGACATCCGAGAAAATAGGAGCAAAACCGACGCACGGATTACACCAAGGGGCCCAAAAGTCGACGACAACAGGCGTATCACTTTGTAATAGGGCAGAAAAGTTATCTTGCGTTCCTTCGATAGGCGCGCCATCAAAAAGTGCACTTTTACATTTACCGCAAGTTGCAGACTCTGCAACACGCTCATTAGGGACACGATTCAGACCGCCGCATGAAGGGCAGCGAGTTTTAAACGATGACATGACTTCTTCCTTTATTACGTATTGATGAAAACATGACTTACCAGTCAGCCTCATTATTTGTATACTTATTTTTTAACCTGCCGAGATAACGCAGAGCAGGTTTGTATTTGAGCCTAAGGTTCTAAGAAATTTTATTAAAATACAACAATAAATAGGTCTGCGATGACAAATTACTACGCTGAAATTACAGGTTGGGGGAAATGTGTTCCTCCTGCCGTGCTCTCTAACGATGATCTTAGCACTTTCCTTGATACTTCAGATGAGTGGATTCGTACCCGCACCGGTATCGAAAACCGCCGTATTAGCCATGTAAATACTTCAGACATGGCAACCGTTGCTGCCAAACACGCATTGGCGCGCGCGGGCATTGACGCCAGCGACGTTGATTTAATCATTGTGGCGACTTGTTCTCCGGATTCACTTATTCCAAACATCGCATCTAAAATACAGCAGAACTTGGGCATTCGTTCTGCGGCGGCCTTTGATTTAAATGCCGCATGTACGGGATTTGTCTACGGCCTTGAAACGGGCACACGTTTGATTCAATCAGGTAACTATCGCAACGCGATCATTATTGGCGCGGAAAGATTGTCTTTCTACATCGATTGGGCCATGCGAGATACCGCTGTTCTATTTGGTGATGGCGCGGGCGCCGTTGTGTTATCAAGAACAGAAAAAGAAACGGGTCTATTGCAATCTCAAATTGGTTGTGACGCTAAAGGTCGCGATATTCTTTCCGTACCAAAGTTTGGTACTTGTATGGACCGTTTTGCGGAAGACAACGGTTACTGGGATTTCAACTTCGTAGGACAAGAAATTTTCAAACGTGCGGTAAAAGGCATGGGGCTAGCTGCGAAAACCGTGCTTAAAGCATCACAGTTAACTACCGAACAAGTCGACGTTGTTATTCCTCATCAAGCGAATATTCGTATTATTCAAACCCTATGTGACCTATCTGGGATCCCACACGACAAAGCGTTTGTGAACATCCAAAACTACGGCAATACTTCTGCAGCGACGGTGCCAATTGCATTGTGTGAAGCGGTAGAGCAAGGCCGAGTTAACCCAGGTGATAACATGCTTCTTGCTGCATTTGGTGCAGGTTTGACATGGGGGGCGGCAGTATTGAAATGGGGTGACCGCGTAACGCCAATTGGTGAAAGTGATGCGGCTCTGCCTGAATGTGAGCAATCCGCGCTAGAATTACTTGAGCGTGCCATTAAGCTGTGTAACGAGCGCCGTCGCGACGAAGCGTAACGGATACTCAGCGGGAATGATATTGAGAAGGGAGCGTAAATGCTCCCTTTTTCATGACACGTTAATTAAGAGCTCATTAAAGCAGCTTAAGCCATAAAACCAAGGTTTGAGTTAGCAAAATTGCGGATATTCGGGAACACGTATTCCAATGCCGCGTTATCACTCACGCCCATCCATTGCGCGAGGGTTGAGCCCACTTGATCAGCTGCAATTTGGGGTATGAGTCGACCTTGAGAATAGTCATCGTTACCACCCAATACTAGTTCAGGCCATGTGCCGATAGGTCGCTGACCATTCACCGCGCCCCCAATCAATAGTTGATGACCACCCCAACCGTGATCGGTGCCGTTACCGTTGCTTGTCATCCGTCGACCAAAGTCAGACATTGTAAAAGAGGTGACTTGCTTGTTTAGCCCCAACCGTTCAATCGCACGATACATTGCGAAGAGGTTAGTCGCTAGATCTTCGAGTAGTACGGGGTGTCGAACTAATTGAGAATCGTGTAGGTCGTAGCCAGAGTGTTTAACGAAGAAGACTTGTCGTTGTTGCTTTAACACATTTTGGCTTGCGACCAATTTGTAGACGGTTTGCATCTGCTTGCCGAGTGTTGATGAGGTGAACAGCGGCGCGTCATCAATATGATTGAGTTGCTCGCTTAGCACGCGGCTCATCATCATCGACTCATCAACCATCAAATTAAAGTGATCACTAAACGGATTCTCTGTTTGATGAGAAAGCAGTTGGTCATAGATCCCCTTGTATAGCGGGTTATCAATCGCGGTAAGCTGAACCGCACGGTCTTTTTTCAGGACGGTTTGGCGGTGTTCCATCGCGCGTAACCAAAGCGAGTTCCCGTGCACACTGTATAGTGGGGTTATTTCTGATTCAGAAGTTAATACGTCCAACATTCTTCCTGCCCAACCCAAGTTGCTAGATTCTTGCATACCACCAAGTAACCAAGCGTCAGTTTGTGAATTGTGGGAAAACAGTTGCTCGGGAAGTGACGCTTCACCTAGCTCAATCGCTTGTTTTGTAACGGGATGGCTGAGAATGCCGCTATTGAGCACGATATTGGCATCGCCTTGTTCGAAAATTGAAGACAGCGCCTTTAGTTTGGGGTGTAAGCCAAGTTCTACCAGATTATCCGAGCTATCGGCGGTACGCAAATTGATAGGGAGTATGTCGTCTTTGGCTACAGAAAGAGCCCCTCTGACTTTGGCATATTGGTTATAGTGCGCGTCAGACAACGGCAGTACAGTGTTGAACGCATCGTTTCCACCTGCTAAATAGACACATATTAATGCTCGAAAGTCATTAGATGGCGCCGCGAGAGAATAACCCGGTAGACCAAGCGAAGCTAAAGCGCCCATCGATGCAGTGCTTTTTATAAAATGTCGTCGTGAAATATCCATAATCCACTCCTAATCCTGAATATAGAATTCATCGCCGGAAATGGCGGTAAAAATCACCAAGGCGAGCTTTGTTGTTGGCACATAGTCCTCACGATATTCATCTAACACGGTGAGCATGAGTTTTTTTAATTCCGCCGAGGCCGTTCCAGCAAAGAAGCGTTCGTTAACCAGCTCGACTAAGGCATCGTGATCATCCAAAAGAAGATAGAACTCGCCGAGATCGAGTGTGTAGGAATCACCGCCGCCTCTGCGAGAGCTGGTCAACATATAGTTGACCAAATCGGTATAAACGGACCAGTTCAGTAGCTCATACTCCGGAGAGCTAATACCAGACTCCGTAAACTCGTTAGATGGTTGGTAGTCAGGAGAGTAAAAATTAAATACGGAAGGAGAACGAAGAGGTCCTTGATTGGCGATATTCATCATCGTAGTAGCGTCTTCGTAACGTGTAGATTTGATTGTAAAACCCGCTGCTCGATGAAAATTAGTTAGGACCAGTATTGGCTCTTTCACTTTTATTGGCGGGGTATCTGTCATGCCTAGAGCCTCAGAATCGAGCAAGATGGCATGAATGACCGCGTTTAAATCTCCTTTTTCTCCTTCGCCATTGTTATTGAATACCGAAGCAACACGTGCGATGTACTCCGGACTTGGATTCGAAGTTACAAAACGTTGGATAAGTAGCTTAGAAACAAACGGCGCCATGTTTGGATGAGACATCAAAATATCGATCACTTTTGAAAGCTCTTCTTGCGCAGTTAAACCAGCAGGAATTGTGTTACCAAGCAATCGTTTCTCGCCATCATCGTGTCGGTGGCTGATGACTCGCATCGGTTCGACAAACGCTAAATCGGCATTTTTCCACCCAGTTAATGCTCGAGCGAGCTCTTGAATATCCGTTTGGGTATATGTGGGGATAGGCTTACCCGTTGTACGATCAAGCTTTTTACTGCCATCGATATTCAGTTCATACAAGCCTAGGGTGAACAACTGCATCAACTCTCGAGCGAAGTTCTCATCAGGTAATGCACCCGTCGTGTTGTTCTCTTTTGCGCTACCGAGCATGGACAAATAGCTGCCCATAACAGGATGAATGGAAACGTCATATAATAAATCTCGGTAGTTGCCAAAAGCGTTAGCAATCAATACATCATAGTAGTCGACTAGACCAGTGGGCTTACTGGAAAGGACACCGCCATAGCGAGAGACCACTAAGATCTGGCTTAATGCATACGCCATGCGCTGTCTGAGTTGATCATCAGCGGTAATAACAATTTGATACCAAGCGTTTTCGCGATTGGATTGTGCGCCTTTGGAAAAAGGTGTCCGATAGAGCGGTTGATGATAGGTGGCAGGAAGGTAGATTTGTTGAGATATCCAACTTTCCATCCCGACTTCTTCTACCTCATCAATTAATGTTGGTGTTGGCCCAAAAGTGCTCTGATAGAGGAAACGCGCAACGGTTTGATCGGAGGGCGTTAGTTCCATTTCTGCTGGTACTGAAGGGACGTAACTTAGTAATAAGATAATCAACCCTAGTACCCAACAAGAGATTTCATTCTGTTTCTGACGTCTCATAGTTAACTCGCTTACCCGAGGGAACGACTTAAATCCATTTAACGGGAGTGATTAAGCTCAGTTGAGCTAAATAATAAATTTAGAAAAATCAAGCAGCTGCAGGAACGAGTATAGTCTCTATAAGTGACTAACAAAAAACTCAATCTATGAATTTGGTACTTTAGTGCTAGATGTTTATGATATTTATTTAGGTAACGTACTGATATTTAATATCGCGTGAGAATAGGGTCAAACAGTGATATAGCGAGGAATGTGTGGTGATACTGCAATAATGCGGTCAACGTGAGAGTGGTGTAATCATTAAGTCTGCAATATAACTTAAACTAATTTGTGAGCTAATAAATAAAGTTGCTTTATTGGCACAAGAGAAAACCGCATGGGTATTCTCTTGTACAAAGTAAAAGGATTATTTTCTAGCAAGTTTATGGTGAGCCCGGGAGAAGTGATCGGCACAAAATGCGCCCACAATCGAGAGTTCGCCAGCCAGACAAAGCGCGGTCGCGACTTCGGCTAAGGCTTTCGCATTGCCGTTGCCGTGCAAACCCAAAATATCCAAACATGCCTTTTGCGTTGGAAGGCCAGTGCCCCCACCAACCGTTCCCACCATGATGTTTGGCAAGGTCACGCACGCGTACAAGTTGCCTTGAGCGTCGACATCTATACGAGTGATACCAATGGCAGACTCTGCAACGCAAGCGGCATCTTGACCACAAGCAATGTACAGCGCGGCAAGAGCGTTTGCGTAATGCGCGTTGACGCCAATTGTCCCGCTGAGTAAACCACCCACCGTGGTCATTTTGCCAAATTGAACCATAGACTCTGGCGTGGTATGCAGATATTTTTCCACCAACTCAGCAGGAATGGTGACTTCGGCGGATACTTTCTTACCGCGTACCGAGCGCAGTGTGTGCGCGTTTGGTTTTTTGTCGCCTGATAAGTTGCCATCCAAGAATGCTTGAGTTGGTTTGATTGGGCTGGTCGCCAAAATATGATGGAACACTTCGTTTGTTGCGATGGTCACCATGTTTTGTCCGGAAGCGTCACCAGTCACGTATTCAAAGACCAAATAAACGTGGTTTCCTTCGATATTTACATTGATGTCTTTGAGTTTGCCATGTGAGGTGGTGGATTCCGCTATTTGACGAAATACGTCAAACTGGGTCACAACCCAACTGACGAACTGGCCAGCGTCGGCAAGATTATTAAAGGCGAACACTGGCGTTCGGCTCACTCCTTCACTCAGCAACAATGCGCTCGCGCCACCAGCGGCGGTAATAAGATTTGCGCCACGGTTGTAGGAAGCGACTAACGCTGCTTCTGTCGTTGCGAGCGGAACCAAAAAGTCATCGTTCGCATACAATCCATTGACGCGCAAAGGGCCTGCGATGCCGACCGGCACATTGACAGTACCAATGAAGTGCTCGATGTTGTTGGAGTAAGCGTCGCAATGTGACTGTGTGAAAGGATCAAGAAGATGATCTTTATTGGTCACGTGTTCCAATACTTGCCAACGCCGCGCCAAATGCTTATCCGATAGGCCAGGGCTTAAGCAGAGACGTTTCTCTGGCTTGTGAAACTTCGGTTCTAATGCCGATTGAATCTTACTGCTGGTTTCTATATCGGAAAGGGCGGAGCTTTGAACAGGGTTATCTTGGTTTAACTTCGGCATACAAACGTTAACTGAAAAATCGAACCAGAGATTGTAGTGATTGGGGCTTTGATTACAACGTTGATTATACGTTTTGCAACAAATACCACTGTGTGAGCGCCTTTGTTATCCAAGTAATTTGATATTGGAGCGGAGGATTTACCGGAAATAAATGGGTTTTGACAATGAGTGCCTTAAAAGCGGACTGGCTCAATCTATGAAAGGAATACATTGTCTAACCCAGTCCCTTGGGTCAGACGCTAGTTTGAATCAGTTGTTCAAAAACTAGTTGAAGGCGCGAGCCACACGTCCCGCACTTTGAATGCGATAATGGCCAACGTAAGCAGGAACAAATACAGATTGTCCTTTCGCGGCGGTTAACGTCTCACCGTTATCACTGATGAGTGTCAGTTCGGCATCAATCGCCATCAAAATCTCTGCGCTGTTTGCGTCAACCACGTCGTGATTCGGTTGGTTAAGAATGCTGAAACTAAAGTCTACCACTGGAACGGGGTAAAGGCTCTGGCAACCATTGGCATTGGGTTCTAGAACAAGGCTGTTAAACGGCTTAGGCACAAAATCTGTGCATTTAACCAGTTCTTCAACATCCATATGTTTCGGCGTGAGTCCTGCACGCAAAACGTTATCTGAGTTCGCCATGATCTCTAATCCCGTACCTTTAATGTAAGCGTGTGGCGTTCTTGCGCTCAGGAACATCGCTTCGCCAGGTTGCAGCGTGATGACATTCAACAGCAATGGCGCAAACAAGCCGACATCGCCAGGGTATTGAGTGGATAGATCCAAGATGAGCTGGTAAACGTCGCTGTTAGTGCCTTGCTCCGAGTCAGTGCCTTGTTCCGATTGACGTGAAGCGTGGGCAAGAAGCTGTTTCAGTGCTCTTTCTTTCGTTTCGCCTTCCATGGTCAGAATGTGCACAAAGAAATCTCGTAAACCTTGTGAGTTGATTTCGCGTTTGAATGTGTCAAGAGGCGCGCGTAGCTCATCGATATCGCAAAGGCTAAATGCCTCAATAATCTCGGCATACGAGCGAAAACCGTTCATGGCTTGGTAACTTGTCAGCGCGTACACCAATTCAGGTTTGTGGTTTGGATCTTTGTAGTTACGATGGCTCGCGTTTAGTGGGATGCCAGCACTTTGCTCTTTTTCGAAACCTATTTCAGCATCTTGTTTACTTGGGTGAACTTGAATCGACAGTGCGTGTTCGGCCGCTAAGATCTTAAACAGAAAGGGCAGGTCGCCAAATTTCGCTGCGGTTTCTGCTGATAAGTAAGCGGGTTGGTTTTGTTTGATCAGTTCAGACAAAGGCAGCGTGTTTTGCTCAATCTGAACTTCAGAGCAGCCGTTTGGGTGAGTCCCCATCCATACTTCTGCTTGAGGCTCATTCGTTTCGTTAGAAAAGCCAAACAAATCGTGAATAGAAGAGGTGCTTCCCCAAGCGTAGTTTTGGATTTTGTTGTTCATTTGAAAGAAGCTATGCGATGAAATAGTGTTCAAATTCATGAATTTTTCCCATAGTTAACCCTCCGAACTGAATCGGAAGAAAAATTGAGCAGAGATACGCTAAATAAGGATGGCGAGCGCGGTTAGGTCACTCGCCAATTTGCCCGAAGGGCGATAAGTCGATTTACAACCGAGGTTTTGGTTCGAGTGGTTTTCGTGATGGTTGCGCTTGCAAAAATGGCAGCAACAAAAGGCCAATGACGGCTGCACAAACTGAAATGGTGATGAAGAAACCCGTCCAATGATATTCTTCAAGAATTAACGCCAGTGGATAGCCAGACAATGCTGCGCCCATGTAGGCGAACAAGCCCACGAATCCTGTTGCCGCGCCTGCAGAATCTTTGTGAGAGCACTCAGCCGCCGCCATACCGATCAGCATTTGTGGCCCAAAGACAAAGAAGCCGATGGAGAACAATCCCGCCGCTTGGAATGCAAAGTTGGTCAGGGGCATCAGCCAAAGCGCAGAGACAGATAAGAAAATCCCAATCGCGAACAGCAAGTTCATTGGCCCCCGGTTACCGCCAAAGAGTTTGTCTGAGCCCCAACCCGCAACCAATGAACCAACAAAACCGCCGATTTCAAACATCGACAGAGCAGCGTTGGCGTTAATCAGGCTATAGTGATGCTGCTCTGTTAAGTACAGGTTTCCCCAGTCATTGATTGCCGTTCGGACGATGTAAACCAACACATAACTGAACGCGAGCAGCCAGATGTATTTGTTGTTAAACACGTACGATTTCAGAATTTCGCGGTAGGTGAGGCCACGTCCGTAATTTTCTTGCGCAAGTTCTAGCGCGTCGTTGCGCCATTGTCCGACACTTGGTAAACCCATTGTTGTGGGTTTATCGCGCAATCGCCAACAAACGAATAGACCGAGTAATACACCGATGATGCCGGGTAGAATAAAGCCTTCACGCCAGCTGTAGTGCAACGTTAAATAGCCCACCAAAATAGGGATCAGCGCGCCACCAACGTTGTGTGCGGTGTTCCAAATCGCCCATAAGAAGCCACGCTCGGAGCGTGAATACCAAGTGGTTAGCAGCTTGGAGCACGAAGGCCAGCCCCAGCCTTGGAACCAAGCGTTTAAGATCCACAGAGTAATGAAAGCTGCGAGTGAGCTAGAAAAGCCGAACGCGATGTTGACCAGACCTGTCGCAATCAATCCTAATCCCATGAAATAACGAGGGTTAGAGCGGTCTGAAATCGTACCTGAAATAAACTTCGAGCAGCCGTAAGTAATGTAGAAAAGCGTACCGATAAGACCCAAATCGCCTTTATCTAAGCCAAGATCGGTAATCATCGCTGGTGCGGCGTAGTTAAAGGTCTTACGGGTAAAGTAGAAACCGGCGTAGCCGATGTACATCCCCAACATAATGTGCAAACGCCAATGGCGGTAACGCTGGTCGATTTGCACGTTGCTTAGACTCGGTTGAGTAAATTTAGGTGAACGTAAAAATCCAAACATCTTGAGTTACACCTTAGGTAAAGTAATGCTGATTTGTGTGCCGATCACTTGATCGCTGGTGGAGTAGATAACCATTTTTCCACCTAACGCGTGCACACGCTCTTGCATGCCGCGAACGCCCATGCCTTTCATGCTGTCCTGAACTTTGAAGCCGACACCATCATCGTGAATCATCAGTGACACCGCAGCTTCTCCAATTGTCAGTTCAATATTGATCATCTGCGCTTCTGCGTACTTGGCTGCGTTATTTAATGATTCTTGGCATAAACGGAATAGGGTGACTTTGAGTGTGTCACTCAGGCTGGTGTAATCGCCCTGCCAGTTCAGTTGGACGTTGGTTCCGTGATTGGCGAATTCCATTTCTCGCGTTAGTTGCTCGACGGATTCTTTTAAGTCCAAATCATCCAGCATTTTTGGTCTTAGCTTGCTTAACAGTCGCTTAGTGGTGTCGTACACGTTGAGGGAAAGCCCTTCGATCATGTCGGCGCAACCCACGCTTGTTTCTGCGTTATTTACTCGCTTAATGATGTTGGCTTGTGTGCGGATCGCCGTGATGTTCTGGCCGATTTCGTCATGTAGCTCGCGCGCAATATCGCGTCTTACGGATTCTTCCGCTTTGATAAGCTGGCGAGACAAATTCTGATTGCGTGCAAGTTCGCCGCGCAGTTTGTGATTGAGGTCTTTTTGTTTCTGAACCCCTAAGCCGAGCATAATGCCGGTGATGGTTTGCGCCGAGAGAGATAATAACAAATCGGTGATTTCTAGATTTGATACGCCGCTGCGAGCTGCAATCAGCGCAATGCTGTTGAGCATGGTGGCGAGTAGGGCACCTTGCCAGCCGTAACGCAGAGCAAGCACGATGATTGGAATCGCCATACAAAATGGCGCAAATCGTTTTAGCTCTTCAGGCAAACTGGTTTGCACCAAAATACTGCCGATCAAAAGCAGCGCATAAAGCACGATATGACGCACCTGAAATACAACGGCATTACTAAGTAGGAGAGAGCTAAGCGGAGACCAACGACTTTGGAACAAATAACTCCATAACAAGTAGCACATAGGCACCACGAGCAAGCCTCCAGAAATGCTAGCCAGCCACACCATGTAAATCGAAGGAACGTGAAAACCAACAGCCATCACATTAATAAACGCGCTAATGATAATGACAACGCTCATCACGGCTAAATGGCGGTTTTGGTCTCCGTAGTAATATTTTTTCGCAATCAGAGTGACCGGGATACTGGCAATGCTCGCAATCAGCACGGTAAGCCACTGCGGTTGACCCAGTAACATCGCAAGTGCGATGGAAAGCCCCCACTCCGAAAGGTAAATCGTTGGCCAATAAGCGGTGCGAGTGTGTAGGGCGACACCTAATCGTAAAGCGAAAGGAAACAATAAGATCGCCAGCTCTGGATCGTTGACAAAGTAGTAGGCGATCACCCACAAACAGAACCAAGCACAGGCCATAACGAAAAGTCCGCAAATGGTGGTAACAGCATAAGCTCGCATTAAAAGGACTCTTGAGAAAATAGTTTGGCGAGCTCAACGTTGTTTTTCACGCCGAGTTTGTCGATGGCATTTGCACGATGAACATGCACGGTCTTGTGGCTCAAGCCAAGCTCTGCCGCGACAGACTTTACATCCAACCCGGTCGCAAGTAGCTGACAGACCTCGTTTTCACGTTTTGTCAGTTGGCATAGAGAGGTGGTGTTGTCGCTAGGCGTTGCAAGTTTAAGTGCAATATCTGATGTGAGGTAACAGCCACCAGAAGCACTGGTTCTCACGGCTTGAATAAGTTCGTCTGGGCTACAGCGTTTACTAAGATAGCCTTTTGCACCTAGCTTTAGTGATTTTTCCACCATCGCAGGGGAGTCATGCACGCTAAGCATCACGCAGGCAATGCCAGTTGGTATTTCGCTAAGAAAGTTTAAGCCGCTTTCATCTGGCATGGAAATATCTAGGATGACGACGTGTGGGTGTACCGCAGGCAACCCTGTGCGTGCTTCTGCGACAGAGCCGAATTCACCAACAACGGTAATATCACTTTCTAAATTTAATAATTGTGCGAAACCCGAACGCACGATGACGTGATCATCAACTAGAGCAACATGAATCATTATTACAACCAAATAGAGCAGAAGACTAACAACAATAAGCTCCAACAGGAGCCAATAGAAAAATCTTTAATGATACTGAATTGAACCATGCTTTTTAATGATCTTGCGCGCTTTACCGAAGTAAAGCGCGCAGAGAAGTTAGGCTTGGTCTTGTGCAAGTTGAAGCTTCTTCGCGTGTCGAATCTTCTTCTCTTCCGCAATAGCGACGAAAGCAAGCAAAACAATACAAATCATGGCGGAGGTATCTAGGGCTGCGAAGGTACCTTTCCAACCTGTTAAGCCGAAGATAGGTGTACCGTCTGCAATCATACCCAAGCCTAGTTTTGCAAAGCTATCGCCGATTAGGTAAGCGAAAGTACCTTTTACGCCGTCAGCCACACTGATTGCTTTTTTAGGGACAAAACCAACCGCGGCAACACCGATAAGAAGTTGCGGACCAAACACCAAGAAGCCCAATACAAATAGAGAGGCCAAGTACATGAACTCGCTAGTGGCGTGCTGGTAGAACTCAAGCGATACGATGATCAAGCCAAGAGATACACAAGCAACCAATGCGCGGCGACCGTTTGCTAGGTCAGAGAGGTAACCCCACATCAACGTACCCACAAGCGCACCGACTTCGAACAGAGTAAAGCCAGAGATTGCCGTTTCTTTTGACATACCAAGCTCCTGGTACGCGTATACCGTTGACCATTGGTCGATACCGATACGAACGATGTAAAGGAAGATGTTTGCAAAGCAAAGTAGCCAGATAACTTTGTTTTTAAGAACGTATTCAACAAAGATTTCTTTCTTGGTCATCTGGTTTTCTTCAGCGGCGGTGTCTTCTTCACTCACTGCTTCATCGAAAAGTTCTTCTACTTTACCTAGACCATAAGCTTCTGGAGAGTCGCTACCAAAGCGCATACCGATAAAGCCAACGATGATCGCGATGATAGAAGGGAACACGAACATGCCGATTACGTGGCCGTCGAATAGGTAGTTAGCACCGAAAAGAGCAACACCCGCTGCGCCCGCACCACCAACGTTGTGTGACATGTTCCACAAGCCTAGGTAAGAGCCGCGCTTGTTACGAGGTGTCCATTTTGTAATGGTTGAATAACTAGAAGGGCCACCAGTACTTTGGAAGAAACCACTCAGAGCGTAGAAAGCCACCATCAAGAACAGGCTTGCACTACCGCCGCCCATGCTGAAGCTGAAACCAAGCATTGCAAGACCAGAAAGGATCAGCATAAAAGGTAGGAATTGCTTGGTGTTCTTACCGTCAGCGTAGTAAGACACTACGGTTTTACCGATACCGTATGTGATGGAGAAGCCAAGGCCAATAAGACCTAGGTCTGTCATGCTCAAACCGTAAGTTGAGATCATGTCGTTTTGCGCGACATTGAAGTTCTTACGAATCAAGTACATGGTTAGGTAGCCGATGAATACGACCAAGTAAGATTGGATGAACGGTTTAAACCACATCTTTCTTCTAACTTCGACAGGAAGATCGAGGGTCGGCTTCCGCACCTGTTCGAGGAATTTTAACATGATGAACTCTCTTGTAATTGTTTTAGAAACACAACGGAGACCGTTGTGCACTCTTGTTACCTTTGACTGAGCGGAATTCTAGAGAGTGGTTTTGTGAGGCACATGAGATGGTTGCCTAGATCGGATAGGAAAAATTCCTAGAAATGCCTAGGAAGGTAGAAAAGCGTGAAAAGAGTCACACAAAGTCCTTATTAATTTATGGGTTTTTGACAGGGTTCTTATCGGATTGGAAAGCGTTCAAATGCAAGCAGGTTAATATACGCAAGCTTAGAGCTGACAAGGGGTGAGCACGTTTGGTTGGAGAGAATAGTGTCTTGTCACTAAGTATCAATTGGGAACGAGAAGCAAACAAAAGAGACCCAGAGGTCTCCGTTAGAAATATTAGGAATTCGGCTAGGTCGACGTGTTAAGGCGCAGGGCTGTATAGACGCGGCGAGCCGTATTTTGGCAAGTGAATTAGGTTCAAATGGTTTCTTCTTGCCCATTCGACGGTTAACGCTGTAGGTGCAGATAAGCAAACCAGTGTGGGGATGCGCGCGCGAACGGCTTTGTGGATCAACTCTAAGCTGCAACGGCTTGTCATTATTGCGAAGCCACTTTGAGGTTCGATGTGATTGTTGGCCAATGCGCCAATCAACTTATCCAGCGCGTTGTGGCGGCCGATGTCCTCTCGGCACAACTTGATGTTGCCTTGTAAATCTGCAAATAAAGCGGCGTGTAACGCGCCAGATTCACGTGCGGCTTCTTGATGCTGTGCGACTTTGTCTCGCAGCCCTTCGAATACATCGGAGCGCGGAGGAAGAGACGGTGTCAGCGGCACCAAATCAGGCAAAGCTTGTTCAAGAGCCTCGACGCCACAAATGCCGCATCCGGTTGTGCCAGCAAGATTTCGGCGTTGTGTTTTTAACGCCCAGAAAGCGCGGTTGCTGATTTCCACTTCCGCATAGTGAGATTCGTGATCGCCACCAATTTCAATGTCTTTGATCTCTTTGAAGTCGTGGACGATGCCTGTGCTTAGGCTAAATCCTTTCACGAAGTCTTCCAGATGGCCTGGCGTCACCATCATGACCGCTTGGCTAATGCCGTTGTAGCTGATAGCTAAGGCGGATTCACTCGCCAGCGACATTTGTTGTACTGGGCGGCCATCAATCAATTCTCGGTAATTGAACGCACTTGGTTGAGGTGGTGCTTGATTGAAATCGGACAGTTCAAAATAAGATTGAGTAGTACATCTCATGAAATCACCTCATAAGCCGTTGTGTATGCCAAAAATTGACGTGTGGATTGTTGTTATCGATTGAATATGCTTTTCGCTTCTGCGAAACATTGATCAGTTAGCGCGGAGAAGGGTTCTTGTTTTCGCTTTAACAAACCTAGCGGGGCGTGAACGGCGGCTTCTTCGATAGGGATAATGCGAAGCGTATCGTTCAACTCTTCCAATCCACAATTCAGCGGCATAATGGCGCAACAAAGGCCACTGGTTACTGCTTGGATCAAGTGAAAGGTGGAGTTACTTTCAATGACGGTTTGCGGAACCAGCCCTTTACTCACAAAGCTAAGATCAATGGAGTGGCGATAGTGCATACCCTTCGAAAGCAGCCCTAGCGGAATGTTATTGAGTGACTCCCACAACACTTCAGATTCGGCAAAATCAAAATGACGCTCATCGAATAAAACGCCAAGTTTGGTTGAATCTAGTTCGATAACATCGAAGTAAGCGGTGTTGACTTGATCGACATAACACATCCCCAAATCAAGTTGATTGCGATTGAGTTGGTCTATGATCTGTTCGGTCGTCATGGAGAGTATTTGAAAGCGTAACTCAGGGAACTGTTGAGCTAATGGTTTGAGCAATTGCATAGGGTTTTGGCTGGCGAGTGGCACCATTCCAAGCCGAAGTGAACCGACCAACTGACCACGGCAGTTGGCGGCTTCGGCTTGCAATCCATCATGAGCGGCTAAGACGGTTTTTGCCCAAGCTAAAATGCGTTCTCCGGCTTCAGTAAATCCTTCAAATCGTTGACTTCTTTGGATTAATTCGAGATCGAGTTCTTCCTCTAAGCTTCGGATTCTCATGGACAAGGTAGGCTGCGTAATGTGGCACAATGCGGCGGCTTGACCAAAGTGTTTGGTCTGTTCAAGTGCGATGAGATATTTAAGTTGTTTGATATCCATAATGGCTTGTTCACCTTGCGTTGTGAGTCACATGTACGGGGGAACTCCCTAAAAAGGGCACAGCACTACCGTACTTTTTAAGCGCTGGAGCGTTTTAACTGGGGAATGGGAAACCAAAACCAAGTCAAGAATAAAACCACGCTTAAAATTGATCTGAATCAAGGCTATTCCTGATATTAATTAGGGTCAAATTTAAAGTATCTATAGTGTGATAGATATTATCTATTATCAAGAGTACCGATTTTATTGAGTTCGTTAAGCGAACTAGGTGGAATAGAATGGGAAAACGATTAACCTCATCAATTGTATTGATTAAAAATGTGATGACCGTCAGTGGAAAAATTCGTCATAGATTTTGTTTATCACTCGGTCAGGATTATCAATTGGACGCATATTGAATAACGACTTAATCTTTGATTTAGATCAAGACGCAACAATGCAAATTGAATCTAACAGTCTTAGACACAGTAGGCGGGTATCCGATATCAAGAATCTAGATAAGTAAACGCTCGGACAAGCGAGAGCATGTTGAGTGGTTACTTATTTGGGTTAAAAAATACATGGATTAGAAACTAAGCCCTTCAATACTTCCGCATTATCTCAATAAATAACGCGCTTGTTTTCACGGGCACCCTGCTTGCTGGTATATCTGCGAGGAGTAAAGTCGTGAGCCAAAAAGAACAAATAAAAGCATACAAAGGTCCAGCTGGTGGTTGGGGTGCACTGAAAGCCGTAACCAGAAGTTGGTGGGGCAGTGAAAATGCAGTTAAAAACATTCGCACTATGCTCAAAACCAACCAAAATGGCGGTTTCGACTGTCCGGGATGTGCATGGGGCGAGTCGCCAGATAGTGGTAAAGTCAATTTCTGTGAGAATGGCGCGAAAGCGGTAAACTGGGAGGCGACCAATCGTCTGGTTGATCCTGATTTTTTTGCCAATCACAGCGTTTCATCTCTCTCAACGCAAACCGATTACTGGTTGGAATACCAAGGCCGTATCACGCACCCAATGCGATACGATGCCGAGTCCGACCACTATGTACCTGTCTCTTGGGATGAGGCTTTTTCTCTTGTGGCTAAACATCTCAACCAATTGGATTCACCACACCAAGCTGAGTTTTATACTTCTGGCCGAGCAAGCAACGAAGCGGCGTTTTTATATCAGCTATTTGTACGCGCATTCGGTACCAACAACTTCCCAGATTGTTCCAACATGTGTCACGAAGCCAGTGCAATCGGGATGAAAGACACCATTGGCGTTGGTAAAGGCACAGTGATCTTTGATGATTTTGAAGAAGCTGATGCGATTTTCGTGATTGGTCAAAACCCGGGCACGAACCACCCACGAATGCTTGAACCTCTGCGCGAAGCGGTAAAACGTGGTGCACAGGTTATCTGTCTAAACCCGCTGAAAGAGCGCGGATTAGAACGTTTCCAAAACCCTCAAATGCCGATTGAGATGTTGAGTAACGGCTCAGAGCCTACCAACACGGCGTACTTGCGTCCTGCTTTGGGCGGAGACATGGCAGTGTTTCGTGGCATCGCGAAATTCTTGTTGCAATGGGAGCGCGAGGCATTGCAAAACGGTGGCAAAGCGGTCTTTGACCGTGAATTCATCAAACAACACACGATAGGTATTGATGAGTATTTGGCTGAAGTGGACGCAACCTCTTGGGAACACATCGCGGAACAATCGGGTCTTGATTTAAGTGAAATCGAGATGGTGGCGAGCATGTATCGACGTGCAGAACGTGTGATCATGTGTTGGGCGATGGGGTTGACTCAGCATCGTCACTCTGTGCCAACCATTAAAGAAGTCGCAAACGTGCAAATGTTACGAGGTAACGTTGGTAGGCCGGGCGCGGGTCTTTCACCAGTGCGTGGTCACAGTAATGTTCAGGGCGACCGTACGATGGGCATTGATGAAAAACCTTCAGATCTGTTGTTGGATCGCATTGAAAGTCGATTTAACTTTGCCGTCCCGCGTGGTGAAGGCCACAACACTGTGCAAGCCATTAAAGCGATGGAAGAAGGGCAAGCGAAAGTATTTATCGGTTTGGGCGGTAACTTTGCACAAGCAACGCCAGATACAGAACGTACGCACAACGCGATGCGAAACTGTAATTTAACCGTACACATTTCGACGAAGTTAAATCGTTCTCACCTTATCACAGGTAAAGATGCGCTTATTCTTCCATGCTTAGGCCGTACCGAGATTGATCAGCAAGCGACTGGCGCACAAGGCGTGACGGTTGAAGATACCTTCAGCATGGTGCATATCTCATTTGGTCAGCTAAAACCGCGTTCGGAGCATTTGCGTTCAGAACCAGCGATTATTGCCGGTATTGCCAATGCTACACTTGGAGCAAAACCAATTGATTGGCTGTGGACGATTGAAGATTACGACCGTATTCGCGATTTGATTGCCGACACGATACCGGGCTTTACCGACTTTAACCATAAGCTTAAACACCCGGGTGGATTCCACTTGGTAAACCCAGCAGCCGAGCGTCGATGGAATACACCAAGCGGCAAAGCACAGTTCAGCTCTAGCGAGTTGCCGAAGCAGTTGATCAGCGAAGCGATACTCGAAAAAGGCCAAAAGCCAGATTTGATCTTGCAAACCATGCGCTCACACGACCAATACAATACGACACTTTACGGCTTGAATGACCGTTATCGTGGAGTATTTGGCATGCGCGAAGTCCTGTTCATCAATGACGCGGATATTCGTAAACTCGGATTTGAACCGGGCGATAAAGTAGACATGGTGTCATTGTGGGAAGATGGCGTTGAGCGGCGTGTGAGCGGATTTACGCTTGTTGCCTATGACGTACCAGCAGGTCAGGCGGCGGCTTACTATCCAGAAACGAACCCATTGGTTCCCTTAGATAGTTATGGGGATAGAACGTTTACGCCAACCTCTAAGTTTATTGCGATCAAATTGGAAAAATCGACATCCGATAAGATCGCTTTGGTGGAAGCAGAATAGTTCCCAAACCAGCACAACGACATTCCAGATAACCAAACGGCTGATATCAATTATCAGTCGTTTTTAATTGCTCACTTTGCCTTTAGATCATTTCGTTGAAGGCGTGTAGGGGGCTGAATTAAAATAGTTATTTTCGTTAATAACGGGGTTATTGGATAGCACTCTAAAAGGCAGCAATTAAGGCGCATTGGTCCAGCTTGTGTATAATATTAATGAAATTAGGCTATTAGACGTATAACCTGACGGATGTCTGTATTTGAGCCTAGATCTAAGCTGATGAAACTAATAAGAAGATAGATGACCTTGAAAAGTATAATTAAATTAACGTTAAGCCACTTAGTGGCTGTTGCGATTGGTATTGCGATAGGTATCTATACTTTACCGATTCTTATTGCACCGCCTGCGCCGACCGATGAGCAAGTTGCTAAGAGCAAGCAAGGTGCAGAATACAGCGCAGTGTTTAAGAGGGAACTCAAAGGTAGCGACGCTTTTCATTGGGGAGAGGGAGAAATTCATTTGAGTTCTGAAGTCATTACGTTGGTAGGAAAACTCGCTCCCGGACCAGACTATAAACTCTATCTATCTCCTAAGTTTGTCGAAACGGAACAAGCGTTTAATGACCTTAAATCTGAGATGAGCTTGGTTGGTGATGTTAAAACATTCAATAACTTCGTTGTTGAGGTTCCTCAAGGGGTTTCCATTTCTGAATACAATACTGTTGTTGTTTGGTGTGAAACATTCGGTGAGTTCATTACTTCGGCAAAATACCAATAAATCCCATTAGGAGAAAAAGTGGTTTCTTCTTAGTTAATAAAGGTTTTACTGCTCAAACAACAGGTGCAATACATTACGTGGTACAAATGCACTAAGTGCTGCTAATGGTTCTACAGTGGTTGATAGAACTTAAGGATATTTTGTGGAAGTTAAAATTTTTCAGGTCGACTCGTTTACATCAGAGGTTTTCAAAGGCAATCCTGCAGGTGTGTGTATCACAGAATCAAACCTTGATGAGGAAATGATGTTGGCCATAGCGGCAGAGATGTCACTATCTGAAACAGCGTTTCTGTCATTAAATACAATGCAACTTCGTTGGTTTACACCTGAAACGGAAGTCGCTTTGTGTGGACATGGCACATTGGCCACGGCGCACGTGCTGAGAGAGCAAGGGTTATATAATACTGGTGATACCATTGAGTTTGTTACGCTATCCGGCGTTTTAACTGCACAACTTGATCATGACGACATTCATTTGGTGTTTCCTGCTCCTATTTTAGATATGCGAGCAAGTATTAACACAGACTTGCTTCACGGCTTAGGGCTCGATGTGGCTGATGTAATCGCTTATGGTCAGTTTGATAATAAGCAGTTGATCGTCATCAATGATGAGTCTTTGATAGAGCAACTCGAACCTGATTTTAGTGCGCTGCTTAAACAAAAAGGTCGTGGAGTTGTTATCACTGCTCAATCAAGCACTGACGCTGATTTTGTCTCTCGTTACTTTGCCCCTTGGGTTGGTGTTGATGAGGATCCAGTGACAGGTTCTGCTCATTGCGCTTTATGTGTTTACTGGGCTAAAGAGCTCGGTAAAGCGCAATTAAAAGGCTTTCAAGCATCCAAGAGAAGTGGAGTTGTTTATACAGAATTATTGAATCCGGAATGCGTTAAGCTTTCTGGAAGTGCGGTAACAATGTTGCGAGGAGATATGAGAATCGCGTAGTCGTTCTTTTTGGTTCTCGTTTTTCTGATTGCAGGTTTATCCAGTTATCACTAGTGACAAAGCTAGAAGGCTGTCTATTCACGTAGTTGATTTTGTTTGTAAAAACACCCCTGCCATGGTGGTGTATAACGATTGGAGAGTTATATGAAAACTATCGGTCTTCTAGGCGGCATGAGTTGGGAGTCGACGCTTAGTTATTACAAATTGATCAACGAAGGAGTCAAAGAGGCGTTAGGCGGCCTAAATTCCGCAAAAATTTGTATGTATAGCGTGAATTTTTCAGAGATAGAGAAACTTCAACACCAAGGTAAATGGGAAGAAACGGCAAGTATTCTATCTGATGCTGCATCTTCAATAGAAAAAGGGGGCGCTGATTTTATTCTTATTTGTACGAACACAATGCACAAAGTTGCTCCTCAAATTGAAGCCAGCATTAATATCCCCATACTACATATCGCAGACGCGACTGCTGAGTTACTTCGTGAGAAAGGGGTTCAAAAGGTCGGACTCCTTGGTACTCAATTCACAATGGAGCAAGACTTTTACAAAGGACGGCTTTCCGACCTCTATGGGCTGGATGTCATAACTCCTGCTCAAGATGATCGCTCTATAGTGCATAACATTATTTATAAAGAGTTATGCCAAGGTGAAATCAAAGAAGAATCGAGAACGATATACCTGCAAATTATCGAAAAACTAAAAGAGCAGGGAGCTGAAGCTGTGATTCTCGGGTGCACTGAAATTGCCTTACTTGTAAACCAAAGTCACACCGATGTTACGCTACTTGATACCACTTCTATCCATGCTCAAGCAGCAGTCCGTTTGGCGATAGAAGGTTAATGAGTTAGATTTGAGTCCATGTAAATAAACAAAAGAGAAAACCAATCCCTCGGTTTTCTCTGTTTTTATTATCCCGTTATAAGCGCGAGAATTTGAGTGTTCTGTATCCACCAATCAAGTTACGAGCTTTGTAACCATTGTTGACCAGTTGACGGTATGCCACGTTACCGCGCAAGCCTACTTGACAGTAAATCACAATCTCTTTGTCTTTTGGTAGTTCACCCATACGATGGCGTAACTGGTCAACCGGAATGTTGATTGCCCCTTCAAGATAACCAACAGACTCCAATTCACCCGGGTTACGGACGTCGAGGAGAATTTGATCTTCAGTCAGGTTGTCGATTTCATCGTAATGAATCGCCGCTGCGTCACCTTTGATGATGTTATTTGCCACAAACGCCGCTTGGTTGATCACATCTTTTGCACTGCCGTAAGGTGGCGCGTAAGTCAGTTCAAGATGCTGCAGTTGTTCAACCGTCATGCCAGCACGTTGTGCAACAGCCATAACGTCGATGCGTTTATCGATGCCATCTTTACCAACTGCTTGAGCACCTAAAATCTTGCCTGATTTTGGATCGAACAACATTTTGAACGACACCACTTCTGCACCAGGGTAGTAGCTCGCGTGGCTTGCGGTATGCACGTACACTTTGTCGTATTCAATACCAGCGCGTTTCAATTGTTTCTCATTTTTACCTGTTGAAGCCACAGCAAGGTCAAAGATTTTACAAATCGCTGTCCCTTGTGTGCCTTGGTAAGTTTCTTTGCGGCCTAGCATATTGTCTGCTGCCATACGACCTTGACGGTTTGCCGGGCCTGCAAGTGGCACTAGAGTTTGCTCGCCAGTCACGAAGTCTTTCTCTTCTACCGCGTCACCGACAGCGTAGATAGATGGATCGCTGGTTTGCATGTGTTCGTTCGTGTAAATACCGCCTAGCGCGCCAATTTGAAGGCCAGCTTCTTGCGCCAGTTTTGTCTCAGGACGCACACCGATTGCCATGATCAGAATATCGGTAGTGAGTTTTTCACCGTTGTTCAGTGTTAACTCCAATTCACCTTCTAGGTGTTGGTGTTTCTCACTCTCACCAGAGTCGAAACTTGCAACGTGCTCGTTAGGTAGGAATTTCACAGATTCAAGCGCGACGCCAAGTTTGAGGTCGACACCTTTGTCACGAATTTCTGCATGAGCAAAGCCTGCCATTTCACGGTCTACTGGCGTCATGACTTGGTCTGCCATTTCGATCAGAGAGGTTTTAATGCCAAGTTGGTGGAAGGCTTCCATCATTTCTAAACCGATGAAACCGCCGCCAACAACCGTCGCATGCTCTGGCTTGTTCATTTGGATCGTTTCGATGATGCGATCCATATCTGGAATGTTACGTAGAGAGTGGGTTAGCGGGTTATCGAGACCTGGAATTGGCGGAACAATAGGGCCGGCACCTGGGCTAAGCAGCAGAAAATCGTACGATTCTACGTATTCAGACTCATCCAACAGGTTTTTGATCGTAACGGTCTTGTCCTGTCGGTTAATAGAAACCACTTCATTCATCACGCGAACATCAACGTTAAAGCGTGCTAAAAAGCTTTCTGGCGTTTGTAGTAGTAACTTACTGCGTTCTTGGATATCGCCGCCGATGTGATAAGGCAAGCCACAGTTGGCAAAGTAAATTGTATGATAGACTACAAATTTTATAGGCTTATCGAGAGTTAGTTATGAGCAAATACCATCTTTATCATCGTGTCAGTAAAGTTGTCCAAAGTGAAGAAGGACACGGTATTGATCGTCAACAACAGAGCAGTGAAGTTTGGATTGAAAACCATAACAAGAAACGAATTGATAATGGTTTGCCGAGTTATAACCGTGGACAGATATACGAAGATAGAGGGCGCAGTGGGTATACAGCGGCTAACTTAAAAAACGGAGAGCTTGGTCAACTCATGAGTGATATTGAGCGCGGCTTTATAGTGGAAGGCGACATTATTGTTATAGAACTGATTGATAGATTTAGCCGAGCTAAGCCCGACTTTGTGCGTAAGCAGTTTGAAAAAATTTTGTCAGCGGGTGTGAAGATAGCAATTACAAAATGGGATATTGTTTTTGAAGAGGATATGCAAGGGATTGAAGGAGTAAGTGCAAGAGTATTGCTTGAGATTAGCATTTATCTTGCGAACCAGGAGTCGTCCCAGAAAAGCGCAAGGATTCGAGCAAGCAATAAAACAATGAAAGAGAAAGGATTAAAGCATATAGCTAAAACACCCATCTGGCTGGCTCGTTCATATGACCGAAAGGGTCATGAAGTTATTCCTCAAAATGCTGAGATTGTTCAGAAGATCTTTGAGCTGAAATTGGAGCATGGTTGGGGAGCTTTAAGAATCATGAATCACTTAAGAGCGTTAGAGGCAAAGGGCAAGCTAAAAGGTTTTGTTGCGGTGGATAATAAACCAAATCTAATTTTAGCCAGATATACATACAACGATGACGGGGAGTTAGTTCAAGGGGCGTTGAATTCTCCTCTTGCCGAATCTACAGTTAATACAATTTTACGTAATAAAAATGTAATTGGTCACTTGGGCGATCAAAAAACGTACTACCCACCAATTGTAGATGAAGCTGTGTATTATGCAGTGCAGAAAACTTTTGGCACAAGTACGGGAGGGGGAGGTAATGAAGATTTCAAGAATGTATTCCGTAACATCGCAACATGCGGTTGGCCTAATGGGCGAGGGAATGAGTGTGGATACTCGTTGGCGTATGAACGAAGAAAAGGAACTGAACCGCCCAAAGGAATGTATCTCAAGTGCAATAACAAGAGGAAACGTCATCGTTGTAAAGCGAAAAACGTCAACTATTTTCAAGCTCAAAACACAGTCTATGCAGTATTAAAAGAAATTAAATATGAAGTGAGCAGCTCGATTGATATTTCAGCATTAGAAGCGAAAAGAGATGAGAAAATCAAACAATTAGATACTGTTAGGGAATATATGATCAAATTCCCTTCTGATCCGAGCTGGGAAAAGGATTACGAAGAATTGCTCGCCAAGGAAGCTCTTATTACCGAAGAAATCGAAAATTCTAAAGCAAGAGTAACAGGGACATTAAAAGACCTAAACTTAGACCTCAGTAGATCAGAAGACAGATTCAGATTTAATCAAATAATGAAAGATTATAAAATTACAGTTGTCTTTTGCGAAATGCAGGTGGTGGTTAAAATCGGAGTTTGGCACGATTTTGAAATCAGAATCCCGCATGACTACACGGAAAGAGATGTTAGCAAGTTTGTTGTAAATGTAAAAGACAACATGAAAGGTATTGTATTGAGGAAGGGAAACGTTCCATCGCTGTTGCTATCTTCGGGAAAGCTGTAGCGTTTGAACGGTCAGGTCGTAAATTTATCTAATCTTTTATAATTAAAAGGAAATACTGAAAACAATAGAGTGTTTCAGTTACGTCTGTTTTAATATGAGTTGTTACTGTATTGAGATTTCGTGAAAGTAGCGGAAATCCTGTCTCATTTTAGTTTTATTAAACAAATTGAGTCAGTGTTCAGGGTTTTCTAGAACAGAATGAGAACTTTATTTAAAACCCGTTTAGTCAGAGTATCGTGTAAAGGTTCGTAATGTATCAAGTAATTAAAAACCCAGAAAAAAATCTAGTGGATATTCTGGTTAGTGAAAGCAATTCCAGTGCTGAAAGAGTGATTAAGTACTGTAAAAATCGCTTGATAGAAACAACAGAAAAGAACCTCGAAAAAGTAATAGATATGCACTTAGCAAAATCGAAAACCATAGGTTGCATTTATATTCCGTTTGCTAGTAAAAATGCAGAAAACCTAGCTTTGATATGTGTTAAACGTCATATATTAATTGCCGATGCGAAAACTGAAGAAAGAGTGACTTTTCAATCGAAAGATTTTCCCCAAGTAGCTTACCCTCTCGCCGTTTATCAAAAATTTCCTCATTCAAAAAACCCTAAAGAAATATCTCTTTGAGGCTACGCGCAGCAAACTCAATTTATCTCAGAGAGAGCAAGCTATCTCATTTCTAGCAGATAGACTTGAGGAAACACCTCAAGAAATCCAATCATTTATTCATACATCACCATGTCCAATAAGAAAAGTCGTCAAGGAAACAGTCTCAATTAATACTGATATTGCTATTGATTCCGTAGTTTATCTACATATGGGCCCCTTCTGGCATGACAATCGAAGCGTATATGTTGTTCGTGCGGGTACTGGGGTCGGTAAAACTCACCAGGCATTAAGGATGTGTAAACGAGAAAAAACAAAAGGGAGAAAGACTGCAATCATTAGTAACTTGGTTAGTGTCGTAAAGCAACATAAACCTGAAAAGATCAAGGCAGCATTTTACGACGAGGCTATGCATGAAATAGAAAATGCTGATCATTTCAGTCTAACTATTAATGCGTTAGTGAACGACTTTCACTATTACAAGGTCGCTCAATCTGACACAATAGTGATTGATGAGAGTGAGAAAGTCCTTCAAGCGTTGTTTGATCCGAACGTCACTTACATACCGCTATCAGACAAAAAAATTATTCGCAAACGTCTCGCTGATCTACTTCAAAATAAATCGAAGAAATTAATATTTATGGATGCAGATGCCAGTGATGCTGTTACCAGTGCTTATGTTCGTGAGTATCGAAATGAGAATGAAGAAGAAGTTATAACGGTAAACTTTCCTACCACTGCTTATAACAAGATCGAGGCGTATATTGATGAACTGACGTTAGTCCAAGCAGATCTAGTTGCAAATAAATTGCTTAGTTCGAATAGGCAGTTTATTGCGTGCGATAGCCGAAAACTGATTGAACACCTGCTGAGAGAAAGCGGCTACATCGATAACAAAGGCTATGCTTGCCCAAAATCTGCACTAAAAGCAGGAATTTTGGTCGTCCATAGCAAGGTAAAAGAGTTTGAAGAGCAAGCTGCTTTTTTAGAAAAGCCTAATCAAGAAATAAGCAAATATCGAACGGTTATTGTTAGCCCAAGTTTGCGTGAAGGCTTTGATATAAGAACTCGTTACTGTGATGAAGTGATCGTACTAAGTCGTAATGTTTTACAGCCGTTACAGCTTGTTCAGTTGGCTAGGCGATTAAGAAAAGCCACTAAGATCCGATTTGCAGTGTCGCATAGTCTCGACTTCAAATATGACACATCAAAGTTGCGCTTTGAGCCGCAGGGTGATGAAGCGCTAGCTGAAAGGTTGGAGAGAGAGTTTGATAAGCGTGAAACACTACTAAAATTAAATCAACCACTAGCTTTGCAGGAGACACTAAAAGAGCTTGGTTTTGACTTAACTGTGCAACCGATCTCGTTACTTGACGTAAGTCATGTGAGCCAAAGTTCTATTAGCACGGCTAAAGAGCGATTAGAAGAAATTCCCAAATCGAGAATTTTGTCACAAGCGGAGTATTATCAGCTAAGTAGAAGCTCTGCACTAACAATTGCCGATGAAATGGCAATTGAGCGGTGGAGAATCGCAGATATGCTTAATATTTCTGTTGAAGATGTGACAAAAGATGTGGTTGGCTTCCATGATCAATTTGAATTTAAAGCGTCACAAGCATTTCTTCGTGCTGCACAGGGAAAATCAGCAAAAGATAGCCTTGAATCAAAGTTAGCTATTGTCGTATCTGCCGTAGGAGTAGAGGGGCTAAGAGTAGACGGTACATTTGAAATAGCAGACTCACTAAAAGTATATAACAGCATCATTACACATAAGGAGCTACTTAAAGGAACCTTCGACAAGAAGTACGCTGTAAAGTTCGATAGTATGGAAGTTACTGAATCAAAAAATTCTGCAACTACTCGCTTAAATGATCTGCTTAAACGCTTGGGTATCGAAAAAGGTAAACCTATCGGTAATAAGAAAAACCGACGCAGACCATACCAATTTAACTCATTGGCTAAAGCAGCGTTAACTAAGTCGGAAAGTGACCGATAGAAAATAAAATGGGTCACTAAGTTCAATTTTATTATAAATAAATACTAACTTTGTGATCTGGTTGGGTGTCGAAACTTTATAAGCAGACCATAGAGAAAGCACACTGCTAAGCAGTGTGCATTTTCTAATTTTCAGCTTAATCTATAGGATGCATTACGAATCTTAACTATGCTAATCAGGTATATATTTTCTAGCTAAGTTGAAGCTTTGCAAAAACCAAAAGGATTAAACCTTGTATACTCCGACTGACTAATGCTGGCTATCTCGACTTAAAATTTTTTGCAGAACTTGATCTGTATAGCGGCTTCTATATACCTATGAGCTATACCGTTATTTATGTCAGAAATAATCAACATTGGTTGCTACTTCAGCTCGAAGGGGAAGAGCTTCAGGACTTAATTTTAAATGAAATACTCGACCGTAAGGGTTATAAGAGCTGAGAGTCGTATGGTGATAGTTTTCTAAAGAAAAACGACTTAGCATTTGTCTCACCATTTTAACTACTTACATATACTCTGGTGACTAAATCAAGGGGGTTATCGTTGTCGGTGGTCTTATATGGGAAAGTAAAATGGCTGTTGTGTATGATCACAGGTAATTATAATCGGTCAATAACTTTAACGATATTGACCAACCAGCTCGGCTACCAAATACATAATCAACCAAAGTGATTTACTTTACTTATATTTGAAAAATCATTGACTTTTTATATATAAGTAATTAATGTAATTCATAAGTTAGCTGGCAATTGGTCTCCTATCGCTAACTAGACACTAAATGTATCGTTCTGATATCGGTGTCCTCAATAGATAATAACAGTATTAAGAAAAATAAAATTGCTTAAAGCAAAGTTTAAACTTACTTAATTCTAACTCTCTATGGAGGACATTATGTACAATTGTGATACTACTGACTTCGATCAATCTAATCATCCTTTAACTTCATCAAAACTTCATTTACACATATCTAATATTATTAATAATATCGGTGTTGTTAACAATATTAATCGTAAAGAATATATATGTGACATTCCATTAATTAAATCAGTGCAACTGGCACTATTAAATAGAAAGCCAGACATGTATTTAGATTGGGATATTAGTTACAGCCTCTCAAAATACAACTCAAACATAACTGAATATACTGAGTTAGAAAGCTATATTAGGCAAGTCTATCTTGGTACGGATTTTATGTACTTTCTCGAAAGTGATCTTAGCGGGGAACTTTCTGCTCTAAATGAGATTAAGCATATTTTGTTATTTCACGGTAACAATCTAATAGTCGATAATGACTGTTTTTCTGCGTTTAAGTTCAGGTTAATCACCAAGAGTGGCTCTCATTTGTCTTGCTTATTCATAAATAGAACCTCTGATTTACAAAGTCATCATGTTAAAGGTGTAGATTATATTTTCTGCCAAGTCGATGATTTTCTTATACCTTTGTCAGAAGAAATAACTAAGTGGGAATATAAGCCACATCTAAAAGTTGTCACAATTGCCACATTAGTTTTGTGGCACGAGAAGAAGCTGTTTTACTAGGGAAGGGAGACTATATGATTAGATATTCTGAAACGTACTGCTTTGGTGCGCTTAGATTTGTTTATCAACTCACACCGATAGAGAGGATGTTACTGAGACAGAACCCGAGAGGTTCTCAGTTTAATAAAGAATTGATTGAATGTTGTTTAATGATAGTTGATGGAAGAACTAAGGTGTCGGATATGAGAATAAATGATGAGTATTTGCAGAAACTTTTTGAGCGATTTAGTAAGAAGTCTGTAAGTACTGAAATTGGTAACTATATAATTGACCAGGATAATGGGCGGTGCATCACGATTGATTACGATGTATATCAATTACATTTTCAAGATATAAAAACTGATTTTAATTACCAGAACCGAAACATGAGTCACGGTACTACATTATTAAACGTCAATATACCTTCGTACGGTGTCATGTCAAAGTTGAAAGTGAATGATAAGTTAGAGATGATCCCACACAACGCTGCGTCATTAGCAGTCACGTTTTCGAAATCAAAACCCTCTTGGATTTTGAAAAGTTTCGATGCAATCAGATTTTCAAATTCAGAAAAAAGTAGCGCTCTTATAGCTAAATTCCTGACTGCTGATGGTTGTGAGACTAGATTTATTTTTAGCATTTATGCATCTCACGTTAAGAGTAATCGAGAAAACTTGGATGTAATATGCTTAATCGATGACCGTGAATACGAGGTTTGTATTCACAAACAAAAGCAAATGAACGCAATCTCAATAATTGATTTGTTAGTCTAAAGGGAGCTTATTGCTTAATGTAGACAGGGCAGTATGATTCATCATACTGCTTTTTCTAGAGATGCGTTGTTCCCGAGAATCGTGGTGTTGTTCATGACTTCCTCGACTGATCTTGAGCGAAGCTTTTCCACTAATACGCTCAATGCTCATGCTTTTATTATACATAAATGCAGTGAAAATGAGATTTTGGAATTTTATTTGTTTTATAAAATGGTTTTTTCTGTTGACTTTGTATTGGATGTAGTGGTAGCTTTTATAGCGTTCCACTGAGGAAGCTCTATGGACTCAATAATAATATAACAACTTAGATAATAAAATAATACGTTGGATGTGTATTTCTATAAAAGTACTTGAAACAGCATCTAAAGATACGTGCCAAAATGACTAAAAATTAGTCAGAAAGTTTGGTGTTTGAACTAAGTTATCAAACTCAATAATGAGTTTATATTATTAATGGAGTCCATCATGGATATTTTTAACACAGAAAAACAGTTCACTTCTTTCTTCCTAGATCTTGATGGGGAGAAATTGAATTCTCTTTTAGAGTCCTCCAACGCCCATCTCATAGTTACGTCTTGCGACGGTACTCCACTCCTAGATGATGTATCAGGTCAATATCAGATAAGACTCTTTGTCGATTTAGAACTAGCTGCTATTTGTAATGCTGATGAGTGCTACGGTATTAGCGACTTAGAGCTACATCCGTCTTTTGCTAATCATAGGCAACTTATAACCCAACTTTTTTCTGGGTATTTGCTTGCTCCAGAGTTTTTGTTCGAAATCAGTGAGTTTAATGCTATCTCATTGATAGTACGACAAGCATTGCGAGATGGTCAATACGCAGTTCACACTCTTAATGGTGATGAAGTTCTTCTTCTACACGATTATGGAGACATCGCTGCGTTGAGTTTTTCCGCCGAAGACCAAAAGGTATCATTTACATCTGAATTAGTCATAGGCAACGCAATTTATAGTGACAAACTAACCTCTGAAATACTCGATTCGTTTGGTGCCAAGGTTCAAGTACTGACCAAGCAAGTTAAAGCAGACTTTGTAGAAAAGGTTAAGACTCTGAATGAAGATCTTCGCTTCAATCGTGTTCCTCGTGCCATGTTGATGACTAAAGAACCGTTATTTGTATCGTCAATTCTCAAAGAGGGTCAGGTATAAGATGGTGATCAACGAGCAAAAACTTACTCTAGTGAGAGGTATCCCAGGCTCTGGGAAGTCAACGCACGCTAAGACTTTAGATGCAAAGTTGGTTGAGGCTGATCAGTTTTTCATCGATAAAGATGGCCGATATCAACACGATAGTACTTACATTAAGGATGCTCATAACTGGTGCAAGCTTGAAACTAAGCGTCTCTTGAAAGCTGGTTTCAATGTTGTTGTTGCAAACACGTTTGTGAAAAACTGGGAAATGAAATTTTATCAAAACCTAGCGAATGACATGGGACTAGCCTTTGAGGTCATTGAAATGAAGGGGAATTATCAGAATATACATGGTGTTCCTGATTCAGTGGTTGCTCGTATGGCTTCTCAGTTTGAAACGCTTGACTCAAGCTTTGGAACTACAAAAAGAGGTTACGCAGCATGAGTAAGATTGAAGTAAGATTTAGTAACATTGAAAAAAATGAATACGAAAGCTACGAAGCATTGGTATGGGCGAGTGTTGAGAGTGATGCTATCAAGTGGGAGGGTGAGCTTTCGGTTCAGTTAGTGGATGGTGAGTTTGATTGTTACTGTCAAATTCAATCTTGCGATATCAGTCATGATGACTGCCTTTGGGCTAATTACAAAGATACAGATGAATTAGGTATCTTTGAGGAAGACCTAATGAGCAGATTCTTTGAAGAGGTGGTCGCTGAAGCCGAGGAAGGCTTTTCTGAAGCATGTACCCTTGATGTACTGTTAGAGGAACGTTGTGGGTTGAAACTAAATGAATCTTCTACAAGTGCTGTTGGCTGTGGAGTCGTGGGCGGTTTCCATTTAGAAAAATACACCGAAGTCAATGGAGATAAGGTTGTGCTCGTAGCAATCGACTTTGAAGCAAACGGCGATCTCATGATCAATCGTACCAAAGTGTTTGATAGCGAGAAAGAATACGACGAATATGTAGAGGAGTGTAGTGAAATTAACGGACGTCAGCTATTTTGGAATGATGGGAATTTTGCACTACAGATGTATAAGAAAATGGTTGCTTGTGAGTACGATTGATTCATTTCGCTAAGCTAATTAGATGAGATACAGAAGCGATCAAAATGATCGCTTCTTTTTGTAGGTTAGCTTAACTAACCCCAAGCGCTTTGTACACTGCGTCGATGGGGTCACTGTAAAAGCTTACTTGGAATTTAGTAAACGTTTCAGCTGGAACTGTCGGTATATCGCTAGCAGATGACATTGGGATTAGGATCTTAGTCGCTCCAGCCTCAAGAGCGACTTGCATAGAACCAGCTAAATCCTGCACAGGATTTAGTACTCCACCTAGTGTCATAGTGCCGAGGACGACCATTGATTCCTGCATCGGCTTACCCAATAGGATAGAGCAGTTTGCTATCAGTGATGCAAGGCTAGAGCTGTGTGAATTACCAGACATTTGCAAGTCAACAAAGTGTAAGTGGAACTCATGATCAGAATACTGACTATTAGCCGCGATTCGTGACAAATTTCCTTTGAAATACTCGAAGCCAACTTTTACTTGCTCTTTTGCTTCCGTATCAGAGCCAAGCCCTGATGTGGTGAGTTTGCCGTTGCCTGCTGTTTTTTGCGTTTCAATTCGGAAAACACCAAGTTTACCCGCAGCACCAGGACTCACAAAGTGAATCACACCCGCATTAGGCATACCTGGTGGGATAATCTGCGAACCACCTTGCTCTGGAACGTTTACAAAAAACTCTTCGAGCGTCTCATTATCGATGTATGAGAAATTGACATCGAAGAACTCCATACCGCCAATTTTCTTGAGCTGTTCTTTTACGCGGCGACGAACTTCAAGGGCATAAGTCAAACATGTACGCACATCTTCTTTAGAGTACTCTCCATGAGGTACTAGAAGTTTTAACAGACCTGATGTTGTTCTACGAACGGCAATAACGTCACGTTGATTGAGGTTGTTACCCAACTTAAAGAACTTATCGATAGCGTCCGCGAAGCCGTGTTTGCGCATTTCACGCATGTATTCAGCAAGGTAGTCTGTTATTAAGCCGTAACGGTTGGTGAAGAACTCAGGTCGCATCTTAGGAATTTCCCAGCCAGGAATGTAGGCATGGAAACGGTCAAAGAATGCAGAGTCAATCATCTCGGTGGGGAAAGGAGCCAGTAGATGACTAGTTTTCACCAAGGTCTCAACGCTTTGGTCAATGTTACCGACGAAAACCATCGAAGCTTTCGCTTCAATGGAATCCCTACCACGGCTAAAAGACCCTGAAGCCATGTAGTCCTTCATGATCTGCACGCCATCTTTGTCTTTAAAACGGATACCAGCGACTTCATCAAAAGCGACGATATCCCACATGCCAACAAGGCCTACCTGGCGGCTCGACATATTGTAGAAAAGGTTTGCTACCGTTGTTTGACCACCAGAAACGAGTAGGGAGTTTGGAGAACACTCTTTATAAACGTGAGACTTACCTGTGCCACGAGGACCTAGCTCACACACATTATAATTATTCTCAACGAACGGAATCATACGAGCGAGAATATGCCATTTGGCACGTTGTTCCAGGTTCGTTGGTTCCATGCCAATAGATCGCAGTAATAGGTCGAGCCACTGATCTAAAGTAAAATTTTTACGAGCGCTAAATACTTCCTCCATGTTCATAGAGGGCATCTGAATAGCTTTTAGACCCAGAATAGAAAATGGCGATGTTTTCTGACCTTCTTCAAAGAAGTAGCTCAACGTTACGATACACCAGATCCCTCCAGTTAAGAGCTTTTCATTCTCTTTGACCATACTTGCAGGGATAACGGCATCTTTAATACCAAGGTTAGATAGGCTAGCCTCATATACGTCTTTCTTTTGGTTGAGCTTAACCGATATCTTATCAATGACTTTATGTGTACCGCGTTCACGTATGAGAGATTTAACTTTTTCAGCTTCATCAGGTCGAACGTAGTTATCCGTTAAGATTTTCTTAACGCGTCCCATTCCTGCTTCGATAAGATCGTCATCGGTTGCCGAACAGTACATACCAAGCAGATATTCAAGGACGTAAACGGGGACGTTTGCCCCTTCTTTAAGCTGTTTCGTTAAGTCTTTGCGAACAACGCGCCCTTTGAACTCAGTGGTCATGAGAGCGTCTAAGTCGACATCTCGAACATCTTTGATTTCTTGTGTAATGACCTCTTCCTGAGAAAGGGGGCTTTCATCAGGTTGTGGAGACGTGTCATTTTCTTTATTGTCAAAATGATGGTAGTGATGAACTTCCGTTGCTTTACTATCGTTGTTATCGTCAATCATGAATAGGTTCCGTTAAAAAAGATCATCAAAATCGTCTTGGATTGCTAAGTCGATTGTTACCGAATGAGTTGCGTAGCGATCACCCTGCTCACTATCCCACATGATTAGTTTATATGGGGTGGTTCGATCGAAGTTGCTGCCGTTTAGCGTCAGTATCGCATTGCGTTTGCGTTCATCAGAATTTAAGGCTGAAGAGTCAAACAGTATCTGTGCTTTGTTTGAAACAACTGTGCCTTCAGGATCTTCTATCCAAATATTTAGGTTACGTTCTTTAAATTGTTCGCCAACGGCATTTGTTTGTAAGAACTCAATTTTCTCACTAAGTGTAACAATACGAAGCCCATTACTAAGTGGCACTACACCTACTTTTTGTTTTGCGGTTGTCTTTTGCTTGGTCGTTTTCAAGTGCTCAATACGAAGAACTGGAACACAAATCTCTTGTGGCATTATTCCACCGTGAATGAACTTAGCACCACCCACAAAGTTAAAGCGGTTTGAGCCTCGAGGAACAATAAACTCGGCTTGGTCACCATTGGCAGACAACTTAGCCGTTACGGCCATGTCACCTTTCCAGTAAAAACTGTCTTCTGGAAGCTTCTGTCCGATGAGGTAGCGCTTTTTAGCTTCAACTGTGCCATGTGGCTTTACTGATAGTGCCGTCTTATCAGATTCAACAACATCACTAGATTTAAACAAAAATCCGTGGTCGGCAGTCACAAGGATACGATTACCGTTTAGTTTATTAATAACTCTTTCTACTAGTAATCTCACTTGCTCAATTCCATCTGCACAAGCATCAAATGTCTGGTTTTCTGTTGCGGCTTTATCGCCGATTGCATCAATCTGGTCGTGGTAAATATAAACAACATGAGCGTCTGAAACAGCTTTACGTCCTTCCTCATTTGTCCAATTGAGCACATCGGATGCTTTCACTGCCATCCCGTGATACTTCTCAAGGATAGCGTTGCGATTATCCAGACCATGTACACTCATCCCATCAGCTTTGTATTTAATATCCTTACCAATATGGGCAGTGAGTTCTTGGTGGGGAAGAAGCGATGCCATTCCAAGCTGGGTATAGCTAGGAACCACACCAAGCTGAGATTTAATGACAGACTTAAACCGTTTTTCTTTGTTTATTTTTTCATGTATTTCATGGGCAACTTCATAACGAAGAGCATCACTGACAATGACAAATACACGTTTGATCTGGCTTGATTGGAATATACGTTCCACTTCATTCTTGTAGAAATCGTATTGGTTAAAGACGCCACTAATCTTCCATGTATCTAGTAGGCTTTCTTGATCGACATGTTTGCCCCAGGCGATCGCCAAATCGTGTAAGTACCAGTTGACATATAAGTCTTCGATATCTTCAACAAGTTTTAGCTTCTTCAAAATATCTGAGCCTTGATGGGCAACATGGCTCGCATTTTCAAAGAAGCTTCGGTAAGCGGTATCGAAAAGGAAAAGCTCTTGCTCATAAGCCCTGTAAAGTTCTTTTGCTGAGCTGAAATCAAATCCATCAATATACTTAGCTCGTAAGGTATAGAACTGCTTAGCCGATTTGATAGCTAAATATACATTCTTATATTTAGTATCCACAAATTCAGGCTTAACGTGGCACCAATGCGTAGTAAGCCTATGTGATACAAGGCTGTTTATCTCTTCGCTACTTAACGATGAGATGTTGTTGACGAGTAAGATAGATAATTGTTTATCTGCAAACTCAAAGGTCTCAACAAGTTTTAGCTTTTTCGGGGTATCAATAAGTCTTAACTTGTCGGAAATCTCATAATCTCGCTCTATCTGCCGAGCAAGGCGATTGTAGTTATCTTGATGAATGCGGCTTTCTCTTAGTTGAATAACGAAGCTAACAACTTGAGCACGTCTGCCTGAATTCATACCAACACGTTCTGCCGTATACCCAGCTTCAAGCTGTTCTTTTGTTGGCATTGGTAATAGGTGTGTTGTAAAACGAGTAACTACTTCGTCGACATTTGAGCAACCACTATTGATTAGTGACTGATAGCATTCTGTAAAGAGAAGCTTTACAGCCAATTCTTGAATCGATGGCGCTTTAATATTCTCATCTGTTGTTTCAACGATATAACCTAATTCTTCATAAGCAAATCTCCAAAATGGTTCGCTTAAATTGAATTTATCAAGTTCGGTTAGTAGTTCTTTGGATTCGAAATCATTAGCTAGTTCAGCAAGTAAAGCTTGTAAAATAGTAACAAACGTTGGCGTTTCGATTTTTAAAGTCGCGGCAATAAGTGCTAACTCTAGCTCCCTTTCGTTAGCTGAAGGTGGAAGGATCTTCTTCAATCGAGTAACACGCTGTTTATTGCCAAAAAAGGTTTTGTACTTAGCAATGACAGGTCGAAACTCCATGTTCATACCAATATCATTCAGGATCATAGAACTGCTATCGGCATAGAACTCTTGCGCATAAAGTCTAATGTCATATAACCAGTCGCGTGTTGGTTCGTTAGGTGCTTTATTGCTATAAAGCAGAAAAGCCGTCTCTGGTTCTAGCAGTTCAATACGGTGTTTAACTTCGAGGTGTGACAACGTATCTAGATGGATTATTTTCGTACTTTCGTAAGATGAGTCTAGAGAAAGCGATCCGATAAGGTCGTTGAACTCATTGTCCGTGTCCTGCCAAAAGACAAGTCTGCTTTTTTCAAATTTGGCTATTAGCCCGCTAGTGATCTGGTCAATATTCATTGTTGTTTTGCATCGCCTAAATGTTGGCTGTGAAAAAAGTGCTAACTGTTTGGGAGTTTAACACTTTATGAAGCAAAAATCGCTGAGAGCTGAAGGGGTAAAGTGAGAGATTGGTGCTTGTGTAACTGTTGTTTACGTTGAGGCTAAACAAGCACCAAATTGCTCGATTAACTCGCCAACTCCAAAGATGGACTGACAAGTTGCTGGAGTAGAGCATTGTTGTTACTAGAGTCAAATAGAGCTTTCAAGTCATTCTTTTTATCGTGGAAGGTTAATGCTATAGGGTTTGCATCCCCACGGATCGTTGCTTTTGCTTTTGAGTTACACCAGTTTCTGTATTGCTGTAGCGTGTGGTTGTAGCGCTTTGTATTTTCTCGCATAAGATGTTCGGATAATTTAAATTTACCATAACGGTCACAAAGCTGACTTTCTAGATAGATTGCCTTTGGCATTATATCCAGAACCATGGTGATGAAATCTAGCATTTGCTCGAGGTGACGATCGGTAAGCTGATCTGCAAACGAGATAAGGTTATCAATCAATGATAGAACCTCGTTTCTCTCAATAGAAAGTTGAGAGATAAGGTTTACGGCGATATCTTGGGTTTCAGAAACCAAAGATTTATCCAACAAAAGAACCCTTGTAGACTCTATCGCTCCAAAATACTTAGATAATTTTTCCATGTAAAACAATATATTTTGAGCGCTAATATCTGAAGAAATTAGATCCATTGTCTCTTGAAGCTTGTCTATTTTTCTTGCCAAATACATTGTTTGAACAACGATAGCACCAACAATAATAGTTGTAGACAGTCCAATAGCCGCCATTTGAGTAGCATGGCTTGCTTGTATTAGCTTACTGATCTCATTTAATTTTTCAGGATCGAATGCAACTTCTTTTAGCGGCATATGCTGCACGATCCCAGATTTTTCAGCCAGTTCTGTCCAGTAGGCGACCCCATCTCTTAGAGTTATTTTCCCGTTTTGTAGGCCTTCAAGGACTTCGGGGTAAACTTTTTCCCAGTCAAAAGTAAATATAGTTTCCATTAGAAAATAGGCTCCTCTCCATTGAGCATTTGCTGGCGCATTGCTGCAACTTGTACGACAGCGGGCAGGGTTACTCTAAAAGCTGGTCCACTAATAGCTGGTACAGTTAAAAGCACAGTAATTGCTATACCTATAGGCCCAGATAAAACACCGATAGCACGCGCTAAACCAGCGTTGGCTGCTATGGTTAAGCCTCTTCCAAGCAGCGCTTTAGCTACTGCATTAGCAACAATCATAGCAACCTGATAGGACATAAATCCTCCCATTCGAATGGCTGCGATGATTGCAGTCAAGGCGGCACTGCTTGTTAATGACGCATCGATTTTTAACTCTTTTCGTAACTCCTCTCGCTCAGCTTCAGACATTTTTTCCCAGGAATCCGCAAATAGCTTTGCTAGAAGAGCCTGCTCAATATCAACAGCCTCAGCTTTGTAGTCTGTTTTGATGCTAAGTTTCTTGCAAACATCAATAAGAATTTCCTTATATTCAACCCCTGAACGTCTGAATAAGTTAACCAGCGTATCACCGCCAAAATGCTGTAGCTCACCAGCAATTTGCTGCCACACTTGTTGGTAATCGCCTTTCGCAGCTTGGAACTGCTTGTCTCCTGTTAACGTCTCGGTGTAACGAGTTTTTCCATCTTTGTCAGTGGTAAGATAGTTAACTAAAACACCTAACATATCGTTATCTGCATAACGTAGAAGCTCTAAATCTTTATCTTGTTTGTAAGTATTGCTCATTTTTTTTCTTCTAGAGATTGCAAGTGAGTGCCGAGACTATACAGCTCTTGGCTACAACTTATTGTTGTTTGAGGGATATTTTTAAATCGTCATAAATTTAAAAGCAACCTTAGCTGCTCTTTTAAAGGTTTTAACAACAGCCAATTTTCCACCTAGAGCCACAGTTCGAGCAAGGTTGATAGAACAAATATTCATCCCACTGTTCGTTAGTCATGTTCTGCTTTAGGTACGGATTTTTGTCATTAAACTCTTTAAGAAGCTCTCCAGGGACAAGGTTCCATGCATTCGGGAGGTGAGTAACGTTCGACCTTACTGCAACACCTTGATGTTCACCTTGCCCCTTCAGTACTTTTTTCCTTGCGTACCTACCGAGGTATCTTTTGTCGCTTGAAGTGCGAACTCTAAGTCGAAAATTTGTTGTGAGACTGAATGCTTTAGGTCATTCGCTTTTGCACTGACAGTTACTATGTAGTTTTCGTCTATTTCCATAAGTACATCTATTCTTTCCTTCATTGGCGGAAAGTCTGGGTTAACAGGAACGCTAAGATTTGCATAGGTTGTACGTCGATCACTTGCTGCTGATTTTCCAACCATTTGAGGGCGCTTAAATGTTAACACTGCTTTGCCGTCTCGAGGATCTGCGCAATATAGCCCCTGAGTGATTGATTTGGTGTTTCCACGTTTTGGTAGGTCAGTACCTTCTGGAATAAGCGACAGCAGGGAGTTGCGAGCTTCAACCAATTCGAAAGGTTTGGCAAGAGTCAAGCCCAAGTCATTTTTTGCTATCCAAGCTGCACCTTCTGAGATAATTCGATCGCCTTTTGGTGATACTTCCAATACAGCGACCCCAAATATTTCTCGCAATTGTTGCTCAATAATAGGCATATTAACCATGCCACCCGTAGCTAAGCAGAGAGCGATGGTTTGATGATCCATATCCGCCTGTTCAGCACTTAAGAGTGTCTCAATCTCACTAATGCCTTGTGATACAATTGTGCTGGATATACGGTCAAGTATTTCTTTTGTTAGCTCAAATTCAATTTCAGATTCTTCTTCTGAGTCAGCACTATAGTAGTCAGGAACGAAGATGATGTCTTTTGAACGCTTTGATAAAGTTATCTTAGCCTTTTCACACTGTTCAAGAAGCTTGGCTTTCATACCTGGGTGACGAGGTTTTTTTGTTTCCTCAGTCCAACCAAATTTAAGTGCGTGCTGTTCTTCTACAAAGTTAAGAATTGCGTCATCTAGGTAATCTCCGCCTACTTTATTGTTACCACGGTTCATCACCTGCACAATCGTACCACTGCGTATTTGACAGAGTGTTAGATCGAGAGTGCCGCCACCCCAATCAAAAACGAGTACCGTTTTCCCTTCATCTCTTAGCATCGCATTCTGTGGGTCTTCCTGATCTTGATAATAGCCATAGAGGGCAGCTAACGGTTCATGGACAAAACAGTCAATATTAATTCCCGCATCTAAAAGGGCTTCTCGCAGGGCATGTCTCGACCTGCCATCCATCGCAACTGGTATTGTTACCACGGCAGTAGATAGATCGGCAATTTCACTCGCATCATCTTCCTCTGCGTGTTCGACTAGAAACCTCATTAAATCCGCGACAACATCTTTCGGGTGTTTGATCTCACCCCCAACAGGAATATGATCTCCGCCGATGAACTTTTTGGGGCCGCGAATTGTATTACCAAATACCCCGATACCACTGTCTTCAAGCTTTTTCTTAGCTTTTGTACCACATACAACTTTCCCGTGATCATAAGAGACAACTGATGGGTGAGGGCGGTTTCTATCAGTAAATGACTTAACCATCCCTTCTTTAGTTACTACAGAAATTAAACTGTTTGTCGTACCAAAATCGATGCCTATTTTTTGAACCATCTGAGTTCCTCCTCAACGCGTTCGATCATCACATCTAAGTTATGCAGTGCCACATGTACTTTAGGGGCTTCGCGGTCCAGAGCTTTGTAAGAGTTTTCCAGCGTAGATAACACTTCTTCTTCTAAAAAGTTCAGTGCTTTTGCTTTTGCTTTAGAAGTGTCATCTTTAAGGTGAACTTTTTGAGCTTTTAGCGACTGCTCACTTTCAGAGTGCTGTTCCTTTAGAGAGAAAATTTCTTCACTGAGCTGTTTAATAAGGTTGTCTTTCTTCAAACCATCTGCTTTCAAGCTTTCAATCTGCTCTATAAGTTTACCGTGCCTCTCTTGCAAATCAGAATTCGTTCTCTTGAGGTTAGTACTTTCACTTTGAGCAGCTTCTTGTCGAGCTTTAAAGAACGAGAGAGTAGAGGAGAAGTCCTTTAGTAAGGAGCTATTAGTTTGTGAAGCTAAGAAATACACCATCCCCGTTGTTGCTTGATTATCCACTTCTAGATTTACATGTTTTTCGATGTCATCAGGAACACGTGTAGCCAATAAGCGAGCAAAGCTGTTTAGAGCGGTATCTATATCAGCCTTACCTGTTTCAAATGCCCATATGTGAGCGATAGCTAGAATGTTCGCCTCTAAGTTACGCTTTTGAGAGGGTTTGTAGTTCTCACCTTTGTATATTTCAAATCGATCTTGCAGTACTTTAACTAGTCGAGCTAAGTAGCCAGAGTTAGTCTGGGATATGTCTTTTAGCAAGAAAATATTTGTATCTGAAGTTGGGTTGAGAAACGTAATGTTATTAATGACATGACACGTAAATTCTAGGACTTCTTTTCGAACCTCAGGATGTCGAGCCTTTTCACTTGCGACTAGTAGTGAAAGAAGTGTTTTAAGTTCACAGTCGGATTTTAATACTATTTTGCTCAGAGATTCTCTCTCATTAGTGGACAGCTTTGTAGATATTGGCAAATCAACCAAAGAGTTGACGTGAGAAGCCAATAATTTTATTGGTTTCATCTTATCAGTCTTTTTATCAATCACTGGACTAAATAGGTTCTCTATCAGTCCTCTGAGGCTACTGAAGTTGATAACCTGTTTTTTTGATTTTAGTGAAAGAGTGTTACTCATAGTCAGTTTCTTCTATAAAATTAAGGTTGAATGTATCGACCGATGCAAGCCGTTTTATCAATAGCTTTATAATTGTCTTATGCCCAGTGTTGTATGCTTTTTTAACTAATAGGAATTGTAGTTTTTGTCGATCATTTAAGCTTATGTTGCGTCTAGGGAGTCGATCTAAGAACTCTTGGATTGAGTCAACAGAATGTTCATCAAAATTATTTATAACATCATCGACAAGCAAGGCTGTCATACGATCGACAGGCAATTTCTTAGTGGTTTCTTGCAAACCTTTATCAACGTATAAGGATCTATCATTCAAAAACAGCGCCATTGCTTGTTTTAGAAAAGGAACAGATTCTAATCCAGTTGTACCAAATTGATTTTGGTTGAAATCAATGACACTTTGAATAGCTCTCGAAAGGGGGGTGTTGAACTGTTGTAGTTTGGATCTTGCTTGGTTGAAGCGTTTATCAAAATCCTCAAATGTTAACACCTGGGCTTTGCCATCCTTGGCCATGATGCCTTGTAAGTATTTTACAATTCCGTCAACGTATTCGACAGTAGTATTAAAATCATCACAGGATTTGACGAATTGTGTTACAAGTTCTTCAGTAAAATCATCCCTACTGAGAATTACCCAGAATAAGTTGTCGACTTGTTCTAATTCATTTGAATCAGCTACATCGATATCGATCTTAAATTCTCTAGTCACACCTTGGTTAACCGCTCGTACTTCGAAAAAGTATTTATGTTTAGAAGAGAGCAATTCAGGTGCGACATCAATATCAATAGCTTCTCCATTGATAAAGATCTGATCGCAATACGTCAACTCGATATCCTCGGGAGAGAGTTTCGTATGTATAACAAGTCGAGTAGAGCCAACAGCCTTTTGGAAGATATGTAGTTGAGGGTTTTTGCTTGGATGCTCATCCCATTCATGGCTAACCCTAAGATGATCGGTAGCGAAGGTTGCACTACAAAAACGGCAAGCATACAAGGCAGTATTGGGAGTAAAAGGGATACTGGTATCTGGTGTTGGTACGGAACCTCCACTATTACCAGGGTCGATAAAATTTGTGTAGTAGTTGCTCATAAATCACCTGTGAAACACCCTTTGTGAAAGGACTGAACACTTGCTGATACTGAGGGAGATATCCCTAACAGTACTATCTAGCCCGAAGCGAGAATGTCTATTAATCTGTTTTTGTCACTAGAATAAGGCACAGTCATCAGACTGTGCTAGCTCTAACTAAATGACTCTTAACCTTCAACTTGTATGTCAATGACTTGCTGGATCAGCTGGATGGCGTAGGGGATATCTGATAAATCAGTGATTTTATATTCCACATCACCATTGCCCCAACGACCAAGATTAGTCACGTCTCGGCATAGTTTCTTTGGATCATGAATCTCAGTGAACTTACAGTTGAGAGATAACCTTAGTCCAGAAGCCTGAGGGACAACATCGACAAAGTTGGTATCCAGTTTGAAAGCGACATAAAGCTTCAAAAACTCTTGCTTCACATTTTCGTCGAGCGACATTACTTTTTGGCTAAACACTTGGAATAGTTCTTTTGAAGAGCCAACAGCAATGTAAGGATGATCTGCAATTGTGTAAGCGGTTTTCTCGGATGGCTGGGTTTGGTATTTCTCTAAAATTTCAGCACTTAAGTTCGGGTAACGCCATACCGTCTGCATTTTGTCCGCGAGTAATTTAGAGCGAGCTTGAATTGATTCTTTGTTCCACGTGTCATGATCTCTCAGGCTTTGATTCAATGTTAATGGACTGCTTGCGAAACCGCCTTCCATATCACGCTTTTCAGTAAAGAATCGGTCACTTAGCTCAGAGTTGTAACCTGTTAGCGTGAGATTACCAATAGTATGAACGTACTCCTCTTGGATTGATTGCCAATCATCACCAAGCGCTATTTGCCACTGAGAAGACAGGTTTTTGTTCTGAGGTAATACGTGCTCAATAGTGTAATTTTCAACGCTTATGCGCTCTTTCTTATCGTAGTTCTCTAAGCGACGCAGCCAATAGGCTCTGCTGCGAACGTTGTACATATCTTTGTGCTGTAGGCAGCGATTTAATTCAGAATCTGACGGGAAACGACGATAAGAGCTTAAACTAATAAGCTCAGCCTTAAAGCTTTCCAAATAGCTGGATTTACGAATGGAGCGAGCGAAGCTAGCGAATGTTTTGTTAAGCGAGTTGGTTGGAATATCGCATACATAGCGTCGGAACACATAGCTCTCAATCAGGCGTACACACTCAATAAATTCATTGAGCGTTAAAATCTGGCTATCGTAGTCATGATACAGCTCTAGTATCAAAGGATAAGATACATCGACTTTATATGCGTTTAGGTCTTGAAAGGCTTCTAGCAATTTTTGCTCTTTTTCCTGTTCTAAAGAAAAAGCGATATAGAATTGAGCGTGTTTGCGTACATCTGCCACGACATCTTCTATATCAAGATGTGAGCTACTGACGTATTTCTTGAATGCTTCGTAAACATCATTGATTCTTGGTGGCTTGTTAGTCTTAAGCGTTAAATAATCGCGCATGAACTGATTAAACAACCAACTGTACTCACCATTTCCAAAGTCGCTTTCCATTGGGAACCAGTATCGCTCATAGAGGGTGTTTTGCTGTTTTGGTTCAAGCCCCATGAGTACGAAGTTACGGATAAGATCCGCTTGGCTTAAATCCAGACCTGTTGAGTTGAGGCTTTCAAATATAAGCTGGGGGTTGTCTCTCTCGCGATCTAAAGCGATATCGACAATAAGTAGTTTTTGCAGGCCAAGGTAGATTTCTGATACTTTCTCGTTACCAAGGCGACTCAACTTGTCTTTGAAGAATTGGTAGTTTTGAATAACACGAGACGTTGCATCATCATCGTGTTTGGTTTCATTATCGATAATGGCTCTTAGCTCTTTGTCATCTGCTTTAGTGAGTAGGAGCTTGTAATAAAGATCACCATCTTCAGCATCATTACAAAGGTAATATTTCTTCAGCTTCTTAGCATTTGTACCTTCAATGACGGATGTATTGTCTGCACTACGAGCATTCAGTTCTGAAACTAATGCAGCGATTAACAGTGTCGTAGAGGTCAGTCTCTGTTGTCCATCAATAACTAACAACTGAGGGACATCACTATGGCTGTATAAACCTCGTTCCACATAGACTACAGACCCTATGAAATGAGCTTCAAGGTCAGTCGTACCCGCACGAACGATATCTTTCCATAGTTGCTCACATTGTTCCTGAGTCCAGCTATATTGGCGCTGGTAAATAGGAATGATGAACTGAGCTGATTTTTGTAGAAATTTAAATAACTTACTTTCTGTTGCCTTCATAGTTTACCAACTGAGTTTTTAGATATTGTCATTATTGTTAGTACTGTAGAAAAAGAGCAGCCATAAGGCTGCTCTATACTTCTGTTACTTTATTACTTCAGGGTTCTTACCGTGAATTGCTTTCACATCAGCAAGTAGGTTACCGAACTTGCCGTAGTTGACCTTAACGCCGTCATCGAGGTCTATGTTGATCTTCATTTCAGCTAAGTGTTTTAGCTCTTCATCGAAAGTGACCAGTTCAGCTTGCTTCTTCTCAATCGTTTTCAGCTCTTTGTCGATTGCGCGTAGCTCTGCACCAGACGCTGTTGCTTTTGAATCTTCAAGAATGTTCTTGCGGCTCTCAAGCTTACCCATAAGAGGTGTGACATACTCTGTACGCATACGTGACAACGTACCTTCGTTGTAACGGTGTAGGTAAATCAAACACTCGAATGCTTTTGCTTTACCTGAGCTAAACAGCCAGTAAATTGGGCGCTTCTTATAAGTCTTCAAATGGTCTTTGTAGAACTGAGTCGAGAAGTAACGACGGATAGTATCGATCGAGCTTTCACCTTTCTTAGCTTTGATTGCATCTAGGCACAAGCTCTCAGCAACAAAGTCCAAGTTTTCTTGTAGGTGCTCTTCACCCCATACGGTTTTGACAAACTGACGGAAGCGGGTCGTGGCATCATCTTCAAATACCCAGTCCTCATCTGCTAAAGGAACAATGCCGTCATCATCAGCAGGGAAGGTTTTATATGCGCCTTCTGCAACAAACTCTTTGAAGCCGTTGTTACTAGAGTTGGCGTAGACTAATCCTTCGCGATCTAAGGAGTAACGTCCCATTGAGCAACCCATGAAATAACTTAAAAGCTCAGTAAGGTTATTGGATAAGTAAGTGTCATTAATATTGCTCGACTTACTATTTTCAGTGTATTTATAGAAAGGATTGCAGTTAAGTGTAATGTTAGATAATTCAACATCACGATACTCACTTGAATCTAGTCCATAAGCTTCAGAAAAAAGAATGTTATTCTCTTCTTCAAGATTCTTAACCGTATTTATAGATAGTTGGTTTTGATTACGAACTTCCTCGTAGGCTTGGGATATGAGTTGTGTCTTACTACGAGTAGCAACTAATGGGTTTTTTCTAAATTCCCAATATGTTTCACTAGAACACCAGTCATGATGCGAAATTTCTATTAAAATTCTTGCGTTTGAAATGGCTTTGTCAATCTTTTGGGTTACATATGGTAATGATCGAAAGTATCCTACGTGAAAGTGTACAGTCGGATTGATTACTTTTACTAGGTCTCGAATTATATTTGTATTTGATAGAGCAAGTGTTAACAGTAAATCATCGTCGTTTTTAAACACTGCTGTATGACCTGTTGCATCAAAAATAAATCCTTCTGGTGCAAATCTAAAAGAGGAATCACCTGAAGTAATATCACTCCAAGTTATTCCTTTTTTGAAATAGTAACCAGAATTCTTTATAATTCGTGTTGGAGAACCATATAATGATGAAGCGAATTGAAAAAGTTCCTCGCCGTCATTTTTCCAGTTCACTACATATTCAAAGTTCCCAAACCACTTTCTGTATGGCCCACCTTTATTGCAAGGGAACCATTTTTGAACGCTTCCAATTGTGTCTTCGCGACTCTTGGATAAGTAATTAATATTGCTGTTTTCAACTTCATACCATAGTCTTAGAAAGCGATTATTATCGCTTGTTTGCAACCCAGCTCTTGCGTCTGCTACTGTTTCAAAGCTTGGATTGTTTTCAAAAATGTCAAGGATTGTCGAATCTAACCAGTATGCGATAGGGCTCCCTGGGATCGATTTGAAGTGGGTAGCGACGGCATTGTTCAGGCGTTTATTCAATACGGGAAATACTTTAGGCTTTCCATTCTTTGCTATGTCATTGTTATCGCAGTAGGAGAAAAAACTATTATAGTTCCTTATGTATGAGTTTCTGAAAATAGTTGCACTTGTGCCAAATGCTATTTTCATTACACCATTCCCCATGTGGAGCATACTTTCTATAGTTGAGCTGGCGAGCAAATTTTCACGCATTTTTTCATAACTAGAAAGAAACATCCACGATTGCATTGTAACCATTGAGTTAAAGCCATTTGGTGTTAACCACTTAAATCCACGTTCGATAAATACCGAGAAAAGGTCTGACTTTGAATTAGGGTAACATTTCTTAGCAAAGTCCTTTAAAGCGCCGTTCATGCCTTTTGAACCCATGTAAGGTGGATTTGCTACCGCTACATCATACTTAGTTGCTAATACAATGGCTTGTTCCACAATAGGTAATAGTGCTTGTGCTGCTTCTTTTGCCGTTGGTTCATTACCTTGTTCTTTCTCAGCTAGTTTTTCTTGCAACGTAGTCAGAGGTTCTAGGTATTTACTGTCAATTTCTACCAATGAACCTAAGTTTTTGGCATCAATAAACTGCTCTTTTAGGTAGCGAAGTAAATCAAGGTAAACTTTGTTTTCTGCTGATAGTTCAGCCAGTTCTAGCTGCGGTTCTGAAAATAGGTCTCCCATTGAACCTGTTTGCTTGTTGCCATCAAAATCCAAATCTGTCCAAAGCTGGTTAATGTTCAGGTTTTCAGTTGATTGAACTGAATGGATGTTAAGCTTGATATCACGTGTGAAGATACGTTTATCATCTTCACGAGCTTTCATTAGTACCGCGAATGCTGCCAACTGTGCAGCGCGATCATCAATATCTAGACCATAGATGTTTTTGGTTAGGATCAGCTCTGGAATATCGCGTAAGCGATAGCCACGCTCTAGGTAAATTTCACGCAGCACTTCATACACTTCAACTAGGATGTGGCCACTGCCACAAGCAGGGTCGAGCACTTTGATTTCTTCAGGATCAATACTTGTCGGTGTAATGACTTTGAGCTGTTCGATTACATCATCACTTTGCTCGGCAGGCGTGATGTAATACTCCATTTTTTCTTTCAGTTCGGAGTCAGGGTAGGTTGCTAACCACTGACGACCTAGAGAGTTTTGTACTAGATACTTGACAATCCAGTTCGGCGTAAAGAGCTGAGTTGCAGCAGGGATGTCCTCGCGCTTGACGACTTTGCCAATAACAGCATCTTTGTGCTCAGAGATGTAGAACTGGTAAAGCCAACCGATAACTTCAATCTCTCGCCAATTATCTTCAGGGATATCGTTAACCAAATCCTTTAAGATTGAATCGGTTTTTGTAAGGTTATCTGGCAGCAGTAGCTCGGTTGCATCATCCAGCTTTTCAAACATGAATGGCATGGCTTCGCTTAGCTGGTGGCACTGCGCTAGAAGGAGAGTGCGGTAAAGCTCTTCTTCTTTGTTACCATCAAGCACCATGTCAATGATTTGGTCTTTGTTCAAACCAAGCTCATCAGCTACGTCAGCCGCTGAGTTTAAGATCTCAAAGCCTTCACCAAACTGTGCGCCTTCGGTTTTACTTAACACACGAAAACCATGGTCTAGGTATTCGTTAACCTCCATATAGCGGATAGCTGTTAGGCGGTTAAACCATGTAAAGGCTGTTTCGTTGATAAACTGGTTAAAACCGTCTTTATGCACGAATTTACCATCGTGCGTGCCTAACGCTTCAATACGTTTTACTAGCTGGTTACGCTGCTGGCCTTGCTTGCGAGTGTAAACTTCTTTCTCGATAATCGCGCTATCACCGTCAATCGTGATCTCGCTAATTCGGTCTTCGAAAATACCGAGTTTTGCTGCTCGGTTCTTAACTGCTTCCATAAAAGCAACACGAGCTTTTGGTGCGTAGGCTTTAAGTTTGTTGGTGTTCATTGAATACTCATTTCATTCGTTTAGAAATCCACGCTCAATGAGCGTGGTTCACTATTTATCTTTATGGTTCAGTTGGGCCTTTCTCTGTGTGAGAGACGCTGCTACTTACTTGATTCGTACTTTATGGTTCGAAGCTAACAATTCGGAAAGTTGAGTTTTCAATGCCGCTAAGTAGCTTTCTAGCTCTTCTTCCGTTTCTAGGTAAGTGGTATCACCTAGCTCTTGGAAAACGGCCCCAGCTTTAACCGTCACCACTTTTTTCGCTTTAGGTTTTGTGACTACAGGTTCCGCTACTTTTAATGGCTCTTTGGTCGCGTTCATTGTTGCAGAGGAAGTGCCATAACCATTCGAGTCGTTAGGTTCTAGTTCTAATGTACCGTTACCACCTTTGGAGTCATTGCCTGCATTAGTTTCAGCTTCTTGCTTGCGACGTTCTGCTTCTAGCGCTACTTGGCGTTCAGCCGCTTTAATTTGCTGGTCGATAAAGGCATTAATGATTTCTTCTGCTTGCTCTACTAAACTCTCTGAATTTCGAAGCTCTTCGTTGATTTCAGCGATGCTGGTCAGGTGCTCTAATCGTTTTAGAGACAGTTGTAACGGGCGAAGCGCATCATTACTGATGGTATCTGGTGCTTTAGCCTCGCTAACGTGTTGTTGAACGTCATCAATTGCAGCCTCTAGTTTGCTAGCCACCTCTTTACGGCGAGCTACCAGCATCTCATCGTTTACCGCTCTTACCGTTTCGATTAAGCCTTGCACCTGGCGGATCTTTCCGTAGGGACGCTCATCGTTATATATGGCTTCTAGTTTCTCTAATGCATTATTGGCAACTTCAGACGTTTTGAGTAGGTGACGGTTTTTCGCAAACTCGATACTCAAAGCATTCGCCAAGCTTTGCCATGTTGAAAATTGTTTTTCATAGAAGACTTCAAGCTCTTCATAATCCTCTTCAAACTCTTCTAAATCAGAACCTTGACGTAAGAATTCATCAATGAACTTGTAGCTTCCTTGTTGCTCGACAAGGGACGAGATCGAGATAATGCCATCTTCGATTTCAGTTTTGCCTGGGAACTTACCTGTGGTTGATTTCGCTTTAAAATCTTTGAGCTTTGCGAGCATGCTCTTTAAAAGCTGAAGTGCTTGCTCATGAAGATCTTTTTCGGTTGTCGGTGCATTCTTATGGAATACAGACTTGTACAACTTGGCTGCTTTCTTCAAGTTTGCTTCTGATTGTTGCTGAATGCGTCGGATTCGCAAGTTAGCACGCTTGGAATTTTTGTCTAAATGCTCAAAAGCACTGCGCAACGGCACGTCTTGCTGATTAGCTTGAAGCGTAATTTTGTTTGCGACGGCTAGGCGAGCAATCATCAGGATTATTTCGTAATCATTCCAACCGAATGGGCGACGAGAAAACTTCTTCACCAAGTCACTAGCGGTCAGGGGACGCCCGTATTCATCACTGATTGAGATGTGTTGCTCTAGCTCGAACAGAGCGCGAGGGTTTGCTTCAACATCTGACAAATCAATATTCAATTGGCTCAAGTCGTCAACGATAAGAGTTTGCTGAATTTGTTGACGAATATCACCAGAATAGGGCGTCACATACTTAAGTTTACTGAAGGTGTCTTCGATAACCTGGCGGTATGCGTTGTCGATGATAGCAGTGGCTGTTGCACCTTTAGTTTTATAGCTCTGCCCTAACAAGTAAAAGTCTGATTGCTTAATAACATCTTCTAGCTCAGAGACAATCTGCTTACGTCTTGCACTATTCTCCGCTGCTTTCGCTCGGATAAGTAGTTCCATATCTGCATCACGACCTGCATTACGTTTTGTGTACTTAGCCGTACGAATGTAGGTTCGTAGTTCCCCAAATAGACGCGCCTTGTCTTGTAGTTTAATTAAGATGGCATCTTTAGATTCATTACCGCAGACAGCATCGGTCATATCGTCATAGCTAGCGTCAATTGGCGAAACAATCTTTAAGTGCAGATCGTTGTCAATTGAGCCTTTCTCGAACGGTTGACCATTGCAGTAGCGTGAAACTGGGAAATCTTGTTTGTTCTCAGGATAGCGATAGGTTTTGCTGCTGCGTAAAATCTCTTCAAATAGGATTTTACTTAGTTCCGCTGTTTCATCGGACGTTTCGATCTCTGTGTTTTGGATCTCTTTTTCGATTTCTTTTTCTTCGTTTGTTAAGAAGATGTACTCGTCTCCTTGACGAGCAATAAGAAGGTTATTTTCCAATGCGTCCAAGCTTTCAGTAATATCAATACGAAGTTGGCGTTTGTCTTGGTCGACTTCCGAGATACAAAGCGTCACGATGTTGTCGATGGTAGATTTCATCTCATCTACGTAACGGATCATAAATAGCGTTTGTAAAACTTGAACCGAGAAATCGGAAATAGAGCTTTTCTCTGCCGCGTGGTTAATGTCTCGCACTACCGCTGTATCTAGGAATTTCTTTATTGAAGGATAAAAACTATAAAGCGGGATTAAACGTCCAATCTCGTCACTAACGAACTGATTAGTAGCCGTTTGAAATGCTTCGATGAGAGAACGTTCACCTTTTGCTAGGTGAGTACCCGCAGCCCCAGCTTGGGAGATACCAGAAAATACTTTTTGGATTAGGTTGTACTGGTACGGTGCAAACGGATAGCTCGATACGAAGTTGTTTGTACCTGTGAAGTTAGAAAACTCAGCCTTATTGGTTTTCTCAAAGCTAAGCTGGCTTCGAATGATGTCGCCTTTTTCATTATACAATGCTGCTAGCGCAGTTTGCGCAGGCTCTGTTTTAGCGAGTAGACGTTTCTCAATAACCTCGTTGACGTTTGAACTTGAGAGCGAGATTCGATCAAAGCGTTGTTGGATCCGAGAAAAGTCATTTTTACGAGAACCTTGTTGCATTTGACCTAAAACAGTGTCCATGTCTTCTTGTGATGTCACTACCACCCATGCACGACCTTCACAGATTGTGCCTAAATTTTCTGTAATAGTTTGTAGCTTCAACATCATTTGAGCGTTTTGACCAATGTATTGACCAATCTCATCCACAAAGAAGCTGATGCGGCGTTCAGGACTACCATCAAGGTATTGCTTAACCCATTTACAGAAATTTTGAATGTCTAAGCTGAAGTTGTTTTCAAGTCGCTCGATAGCTTGGCGACCCGCTTCTTCAGACTGGCCTGTTACTTTAGCAAATGCTTCAGCGAGATCGTCACGGTAAAAGTCATAAGAGTCACGCTCTTCTAACCATGATGAACCCGATAGCTCTTCAAAAGCTTGGTGGAACTCTTGCAGTTTGCCACGTGCATCTAGATCACGTTCTAGGTCTGCGATGTGTGCGTGGTCGCCCGAGTAACCCATTTTCTCATTAAAGACTTTTAGGAATACTTTTAAGATGGCATCTTCTTTGTCATCTGTGTCAGCACGGCTATCAATGTTAAAGAGGATAACGTTGTTCTCTTTTTGGATCGCACGACGCATATCGCCCAGTAGCATTTGGTCTTCTGCTAGCTTGTCTTCAAAGAAATCAATTGCTCGTTTTGTTACGCCATCATTGGATGTCTCAACGTTTTTGAGCAAGTACGACATGATTTTAATGAAGTGAGATTTACCCGAGCCAAAGAAGCCTGATACCCAGATGCCAGATTTACCCGTTTCAGACGCCTTTTTAGGGTCATCAACAGACGGCATGTAGTATTTGAAGAATTGCTCAATGTGACCTTTAAGTTCAGCGGTGATGACATACTCATCAAGTTCGACGAAGACGGTTTCATTTCCGACTTGATCGGCTTTAACTACGCCGTTGATTGGGCGTGAGATATCTTTTTTAAATAGCTGCTTTAACTGCATGGGAATTCCTAGCTAACTTTCTCAATTTGTTAATGAGAATATTTCGATTCAGTATTTACTTGTTTAGCATACGTTTTTATCAGTAACTACATTTGCTTGGCAGTTACCTTTTCTTAACCGTCACTATGGTGCGCTATGCCAACTTAAAGGCTCGGTAATAGTTGTTTGATTCGATTCGACCAAATGGTTTAAGTGAAGCGCCATCATATTCACCAGGGTAGAACATGACCGTCGGAACCTGGCCTACTTTAGCGTGCAACGCATTGAGTAGTCCGTGACCTCGGACAATCGGCCAAACACTTCCCATTCCGTGAAGCATGATAAAGTCACAATTTTCTATATTTGCTTCTTTCACGATGAACTCTGCAACTCGGTTTTGCTCCAATGGCCCTTTGAGAGCTTTAAACAGAGCTTCATCACCTTTGGCAAACTGCATTTTGAATGACTTATCCAATAATCGCCGTGATTCTAGTAGTTTGATGATCATTTCAAACAGGTTAATGCTGGCGAATGTATAACCACGATTTAGCAGCTTTTTTTCTAGTAGTTCGATATGCTCGCGAACCGCTAGTTCATGTTCAGGTTTGTAGTCGAAAATGTAAAAACCAATCTCACCCCCGAGTTCTTTGTTTTGAAGGAATTCGTCGCTCTCTAAACGAGATTGGATGTTATCTAGACGCTGTTGTAGCTGGAGCATTAGTAGATCTCCATAGCTTGGATGATATCGTCTCTATCCATCTCAACGAGTAGATCACGAACATCAGGAGTTATATAAATATTGGTGAGTACTTTTGTTTTTGTGCTTTCCAAGAAACCGCCATCAGTCATGACTTTAAAAGCAACTTGAGCAATTTTGTAGGTTGAGGATTCAGACATATCGGCAAAGTCAGGGTATATGCGACACTTATCTTCCCAGAAGTACTCCCAATCTTTCATGTCTATGTTTTCGCGGTACATACGTTTAGCGTCCATCACAACAGTGCGCATGAAGTCTGCAAGCAGTGGAGAGTTCATTAAGGTTGCAGCCATCATTAACTGCGCCGCTTCCTCGTGGTTAGCATTAACAAGTGCTGATAGGAATTTGTTCCCCAGATTTGCGATACGTTTTTTGATTGTAGCCGCGTTACGCTTTGCTGAAGCTGGCGAACGCTTTTGCAGAATGTTTTGTTCAACAATGGCTTCATCCCATTGTTCTTTATTTGGTTCAGAAAGGAGTAACTCAGCAATTAGCTGAGCTTCATTAATCATTAGGCTGCCACCAATTAGGTCGCCAAGGTATTTCTTATGTTCGCTCATCTTCACGTCCTATTTAATGCTGTTTGTCGGGACTGAGTGTTCTGCTGCGGGGTCGGTATAACCTGATGCAAGGTGCAAGTTTTCAACACCATATAAAGTCGGTCGGTTTGCTAACCAAAGTTGATGTTCGGGTGTTGTTTGTGTTGCATTTTCAGAGCAATCGACATTCCAACGACGCAGTAAATAACCAGTTAAAGCTGCACGAACTTCGATTGATAATTTTCCATTCTTCATAGAGTAATCAAGCTCAATCGCTTTTGGGTATTGTACGTTATTCGGGTGTGGTACTAGCTCTAATGGTACGAACCTCATCCATTGTTTATCAGCCAGCATGGTTTGAGTCTGAAGTACGGTGTTGTCCGATAGTTCAGCTTTGGTAATTCGAGAAATAACAAAGTCGCGGAATTCCTTACTCTGACAATCGTATGCACGAATATGCCAGCGTAGTCCGTTATCGACGATAGAGTGGGGGATAACAATTCGGGTGCTTTCGCCACTTCTTAGGGATACATAGCGAATTTTCACACCTTTGCTGTTTAACGCGGCTTGAGTTAGTACAGCTACGATGCTGGTGTCAGGCGCGTTAAGTTGGCTCGGTACTTCAAATGGTATGCCTAACCCATTGATGACGCTGTCTTCCCCTGAAAGTTGGTTTGCAAGCTTTCCGAGCGTGTCGTTTGTGTTGTGGTTAAACAGTGGGACAAATGCTTTTGTTTGAAAATACCGTTTCTCAGCATTGTCGTAGGTAAGGTTGTGGGCTGCTAGCTCTTTGTATAAGTTGATATCGCGAGTCGCGTTGGATAGCCCCATTTTAAAATGTTCTACAACTTCGGAACGCGTAAAGTGACCAACAAACATCAACTTAAAGTCAATGAAAGCAAGCCTTTGTTTTTGTGAGTAGTTGAGATTATCCATGGATTTCATACTATTTTTAATTTGGGCATAGTATGAACCATTTTGGGTTAGACTTCAATTTGAGATATGACTCAGGCAGACATAACTCATTAAAACTAATCCATGCACTTTTCTCAATATTATATCAGCATAGATAGTGAGATTATCGCTGAATCGCTGAGCAGATAGAAGAGGCTGTATGGCTCTGCCATACAGTATTCCTAATGTTTAGTGTTCGCTTAATTGACCCTTTCACATCAAAGGGTTCCGAAAATGTGCCTGCCCGTTTGGAGAAATGAATCACACATGTACGGTGTTGTATTTGATGGATTGATTCAAATCATTAAAAATGGAACAAATGTTCCTGAGTGGAATTAACTCTCCATAAGTTCAAGGTTTTACTTGATTCTTTGTGAAAAAAATCAATGGTTTAATATTTTTATGTAATGGCATGCTAATTGTATCTAATTACTAGAAAAACAAACGAGGATAGGCAATGGCATTACTACATTATGCAAATTTAGAAGAACATCGGCCAGATATACTCCTTCAAAAAACATTTAATGGCTTGGAGGATTTTTACAAATATCTAGACACCACAAAAAGATATTTAGAAAGTTCAGGAGCGGTCAAACGCCTTCGCTGGGAGGTTGTCGACAGGGAGGTTATTCCTGTTGGAGAGCGAAAGGATGTGAAGGGAGTCTGGATACAGCTATTGGAAGTAGATAGTTCTACTCAAGAGTCAGTATTTAAGTCATTTCTTGATGAAAGTAACGAAGATATCTACGAGGCAGATAATGCAAATTGGAGATTTGTTGGCAGCCCTGCAATTGATTGCCCTGCCTGCAAAGACCGTAGTGGCAAGCCTAAAATGGCGTATCAAACAGAGGAACATGCATTAGAAGTCGCTTCATACTCGAAAAGGTCGTTAAAAGTCTATGAGTGTGAGCAAGGGTATGGTTGGCACTTAACCAAGCACTTTGATGCTGATCGAGTCTGGTTTGATAATAGAAATAAGATTTCCATTCTAGATAGAGAGCCAGAATCTGAGCAATTGTTAGTCAATAAAATGCCAAGTAAGGAATTTATTGTACTACGTCCAAATACATATACGCTTCGGTGCCAGATAAATGCGATACAGGCTTTGCAGAGTTCACCAAGCATTTTCCATCGACCTCTATTAAGGTTGTTTGAATCAAATGATCATGCTAGATGGGATAAATTCCCAAACTTAGAACAGTCTGATTTTGCAGCACTTTTCGAAGAGTTTTTAAATGTAGGCAGTAACCAAACTGCCCGAGTTGATAAATGGTATGTACTAACGGATGAAAGCCGACCTGGTACGCTTGAACAACGAAAATTCGTAGAAATTTCGCTGAACACACCTGATTTTGCATTTATGGAGGGACCTCCTGGTTCAGGTAAAACGACCGCGATATTAGAGCTTATCATTCAACTTATCTTGCGAGGTAAGCGAATCTTATTGTGTGCCTCAACTCATGTGGCTGTCGACAATGTGCTTGAGAGAATAATTGAAGAAGATAGCACAGTTCGAGATGCGATTATTGCTCTGCGAATCGGTGATAAATCGAATATTTCAGAGAAGGTTAAACCTTACCAGCTAGAAAAATTTCTATCTACCGAAAGAAAACGGCTCTTGTCTGAACTTCATAAGGTTTCAACGTTAACGGAAGCTCAACAACAGCTCATGGTTGAACTTAATCGTGGTAACAACACTATTGAGCGAATGGCGTTGGAGTCTGCAAATCTTATTTGTGGCACTACCATCGGTATCTTAAAACATCCAGATATTAAGAATACTGACACGCCAACCGCACAATTTGATTACATGATCATTGATGAGGCATCCAAGACCACTTTCCAAGAGTTTTTGGTTCCAGCACTCTTGGCAAAGAGGTGGATTTTGGTCGGCGACAAAAAACAACTATCACCCTACGTTGATGATGAATCAACGGCGGTTAACATCGCCCCATGTCTGCCTGAAGTATATAAGCGCGAAGCATGTCTTGATGTATTTAGTGCCTCAGATCAAGTAAGTCCTGCGCGAAGGCGAATCTCATCAATTGTGTTAAATAGCAGCAATATCGTACAAGATTTTTATAAGGGGCAAGGGGAGGAAAATGGTGTTTTGGTAGCTACGCCAGGGGGAGATAGCAAAAGTATTCCTTATTCATCGTTGATTGTCGGAGACCAACAATTTTTAACTGAAAATCAGGAAGTTATGCCTTTGGATATTATGCGCATTCGAGGCAACCTGAAAAGTATCCCGCCTTCTGTTGTGTATCGGAAAAGAGCCATTGAGTATAAGAATCGCCATCAACACAGTAGTGACAGCAATTGGGAAAATGAGATTGCTTGGCGCATGGCTAGACAGTATGAGCAAAGGCTAAACAAAGATACCTCTGATGAAAGAATAGCGACTTCAGAAAAGTTATCTCGTCAGGTAGAGGCTCTATTGCCTTTCGATGGTAAACGCGGAAAAGATTCTGTTATTGATCAAATCAACAGAGTAAAAAAAGTGGCTCTTCCTTCTATATTGGAATCTCTTCAGTCTGGTTTTCAAAGGTCGAAGCGTCAGCGGCATGGTACGGCGCTCTCTGATGGCCTACCTGATGATGTACTTAGTCAGAGATCTATAACACTAATTTATCAACACAGGATGCACCCTGACATAGCGAGTTTTTCTCACAACAGGATCTATAACCAAGATGCGTTATACACGCCAGAAGAAATGATCGAAAAAAGAGCATGGAGTTATAGACCAGACAGAAAACGCTCGGTATGGGTTGATGTACAAGGAGGACGTACGACAAGTGGTAATAGAAACCCTAAGGAAGCTGAACAACTTATAGCTGAACTAACTAACTTTGAGAAATGGGCTGTCAAAAGTCCAAAGGAAGATGGCAAACCATGGGAAGTGGCTGTGTTGTCCTTTTATCGAGGCCAGGAACGCGAACTTAGGAATCGCTTGAGAACATGGGCGATGCACCCGAGAGCATACCGTCATTTTACTAAAGATGATAAACGCTCTCCATTTATCGATGTTCAAGTCTGTACAGTCGATAAATTCCAAGGTCACGAGGCGGACCTAGTGCTACTGAGCTTTGTGAATTCACATGCTACGAGCTTTCTCGAAAGCCCAAATAGACTCAATGTTGCAGTTACGCGGGCAAAGTACGCACAAGTAATATTTGGAAACCGAAATGCAATGAAAAAGGCATCTGGCGTATTAGCGCATTTAGCGGAAGATACGGATTGGTCACGTACCATCGAGGTGGTGGAATGAAAATAATGAAAAACGACCTGATTCTCGAAAGGGAAATTCAACTAGAAACATGGGTTGTCTCCGCAACGATATCCAAAGCAGAAAAACGCCCTGAATATGATTTGATTTTGAAATGTATTCGAGATGGTGTTTGTACTGAAGAACAGGTCGCACAACACCTTTTGTTTGATGATCGAGCACGTTTGGGGATTGCGCAGCGCATGCTCAACAGAGCAATAGACTTAAATTTGGCTTTCAAAAAACGTGGGAAATACGCACTAACGGATGAAGGTCATGAGGCTATCAAAGAGCAACGAATTTTCGTTCCCGAAGAGGGGGTTTGGAAGATTACTTTTAGTAATGATCCATTGTTGCCGTTTCCCATTATGGCTATTGAAAAACACGCAGAGCCAAAGGCCATGGATGAAGCATTGCGTCGTAACAAGCACGAAACTGACAAGAGAATAGCCAATTTTAAAAAAATTCCTCATTGGATTAAAAATCGAGTTCAGGACGAAGTCGGGCAGCCATGTACTGGAGGAGAAATAATTCATATTGGTGAAATCAAGTCAAAGGGGGAAACGGTTGACTCTCCACTCAAACTGTCAGTTAAGTGGAATGTGACTAAACAGTCGTTGACGTTGTACAAAGATAGTAAAGAAGTAAGTAAGTTCAAAGCGCCAAATAGAGATTTAGACGAAGTTTGGTATGAACTGTTGCTAGGTGGTCGGAAAATTGACTCTTGGAGAAACGATACAGCCGAGTTCGAAGAATATTTCGATGATGTCCCTGACAGTTCTAAAAGCACAATGCGAATAAACATTGAATTTCCAAGGCCATCTCTAAATGGATTAAATCGGTTTAATTCTGTTATAGCAAAGGGAGTTCGGCTAAGACCAAAAACTGAAGTATGTGCGCAACGATGGTCTGAATGGTTACTGCTTTCATACATTGATAACTATGCGACAGTCGAAAAGTATGAAAAGTGGCTGGAGAAAGCAAAAATGCCTTTCAAAGACTTTGAAATTAATCTTCCTTCCAGGGATGAATTGGCAAACAGTGTAATCCTAGATCCGAAAGCACGCTCAAAGAGGGATTGGCATATCGTGGCTGCGGCAGATTGGGGATTATAAAAGATGAATAATATTCAAAAATATGCAAAGTACTTTAGCAAAACCGTCGACCAGTCAAATACTCGATTACCTCCAGTATGGTGTCATAACGGAGTCTCTAAGCGAGAGGCCGTGGCAGAGACTCAGAGTGATTTGTTTATCTCTGGGAAAAAACGAGAGCTAGCTAGTTACGTCGTTGACCTGATAAATAATGCCCGAGAGTCCGTTGTATTAAGCAGCTTTTTGTTAGCGTATACCATCATAGAGGACGCGATTTTTGACGCAACGGAAAGAGGCGTACGTGTCTATTTGATGCTTGCTTGTGAAACGAGATTAGAAGGTGACGTCCCTGACGATGATTTTGGGAAAGAGTGCTTACTCCAACATACCAAAATGCTAAAACGACTAGGTGGTAGAGTTGTGGTTCGCTCCGCACCTCATTTCCACTCTAAGATAGTTTTAGTCGATGCATTACCAGGTAACACATCGCACATTGCTAAAGGGGTATTGTTGACTGCTAATCTAACCCGCGAAGCATTTGAAAGAAATGAAGAGCTAGCGGTTTGTCTTTCATCTGAAGAGGTACAGGAAACTGTACAGCTCTTGAAATGGGCGATGTTTGAGTATGCTGAACATGAGATGTTGGATAATTCCGAATTCTCTGCAACTAGTACGCAAAACGTCATAGCCTTTCCCAATGACCTCAAACGAATAGTTTGTACCACCAATAGTCAGCATTCTTTGAAAGCGCACGTACTGAAGTTGATTAATGAAAGTTCCCAGGAGTTGATGATTTCAAGTTTTGGTTGGCAGAAAGACCACGAAGTGATTGATGCAATTTGTGAGAAAGCCAAGCAGGGCGTTAAAGTTACTATCCTATCGCGGGTAAGACCAAGCTCAATGCCTTCTCTTATCAAATTGGCTGAAGCAGGTGCTGAGGTGTTTGGATTTAAATGGTTGCATGCGAAAGCTATTTGGAATGAACATAATCATGGGATGATTATGTCCGCTAATTTACAGGAACACGGACTTGATACAGGTTTTGAGATAGGAGTGACATTAGACGGTGAACGAGCAAAGCTTATTAATCAATGTTTAGTCGGTCTATTGGGGAACTCAAACAGTGATATCAGGAAGTTGCTACTAAACAGTATGCTTTCTTCCCATGCGGGTGAAATACAGTATTGGCAAGATGGGCGGTTACAGTCTTTATTGATATCGAGTACAGAAATCAAAGAGATCCCATCATTAACTGCTGAATGCTTGACGAACTTAGAACTAGAACCCGAGTTTCCTGTGACTAACTGGAAAAGTAGTCCTAGTTGCCTTGTCGAGTATAAATGGCAGGTTTTGCCTCCAGAGCTGCCAGTAAATTGTAAGGAAGTGCTTTGGGAGGAGAAACAAGAAATCCCACATGAAATTGAAGAACAAGTAAGCACTAAAGCTAATCGCAAAAAGAAAAAGCCAAAGATGAAAGTCATCAAACACTCATACGAACCAAAAGTTTATCAAGTTGGAAATCGTAAGCTAATAGCTATATCTCAAAGCGACGATTTAGCGGGTGCTATTCGACTTAAAACGGAAAGCTTTCCTACGGCTAGTATTGTGTTAAAAAAGGCGGGCTAAGTAAATGGAGAAGGAGCATGTACTTCTATGCTGGCAAGCAGTTAGAGCTGGTGATGATGTTTTAATTAATGCTGTCAAGAAGTTGGAATCAAAGCTTGGTACTCGGATTGACAGGATCATGCTCCTTCAACAGGAGGAACAACAGCTCAACATAGATGACGATCTTAGCAAACGAGTCAATTCCGAGTTAATTGAACTTTCTGACCCGACCGAGCATAGTCTGGTATATCAGAAAATCGTGGAGCAAGTTTTACCTAAAATTAAAGGGATTACGAATCTTCATATCAATGTTTCCCCAGGTACGCCAGCAATGCATTCTGTCTGGCTAATATTGCATGCTGGTGGACGCTTTCCGCCAACGACAAAACTCTGGTCTACACAACGAAACCCTAAAACTAAACGAACCAGTCTCAAACCAGTTAATTTCAATATTTCGACTTACATGGCTGAGATTAGGGAGCAATCTTATACGACGCCAAATATGGCTATCTATGAAGTAGAGCCAGTCTCAAAAGACAGACGGGAAGCCTTTGAGCAGTTAAAGCGTTTTACCTCAATTCCACATGTACCATTACTGGTTCTTGGGGAGCGAGGTACGGGGAAAACGCGGCTAATAGAAACTTTTGTTAAAGCTACCAAGCAAAAAGAAGTTGTTACCATTGCATGCGGTGGCCTTGATTCATCTGTAGCGGAGAGCCTTATATTCGGACATACAAAAGGAGCTTTTACTGGAGCAACCTCCGATAGAGAAGGGATTCTTAAGTCAGCAGATGGAAAGGTTCTATTTTTAGATGAGATACAAGATTTACCACAAACAGTTCAGCGTAAGCTAGTGAGAGTTTTACAGGATTATCAACATCGTTATAGACCAATAGGAGCGGATAAAGAAGAAACATCAAGCTTCGAATTGATTTGTGCTTCAAATAAGAATTGCTCGGAGTTAGCAGGTGTGTTGGATGCCGATTTTCTAGATCGTATATCTATGCTAAAGGTAACTATACCAGCATTGCGCAACTGTAGGCAGGATCTAAAAAATGACTGGCAGCAGGTATGGGATGAGCTTAATGTAAATAATCTGTACTCAAAAATAGCGCCAATGAGTTCAGACCTTGAAGAGATATTCCAAACAGATGCGTTGCCTGGAAATATAAGAGATCTTCAGAAGCTAGCAGTTTTGATCATGGCCTATTGGGATGAATCAGATGCTCAAAAATGCATAAGTGTCGGTATCAAACTGTGGGAAACAGACAGAAGTTGCTTTGTTAGACCTTCTTTTAACGATGACTCGTCCTTGAGCAGAGATGAACACCTAAGCCGCTTTAAGTCGGACTTGGCTATTTGGGCAAAAGATAGGTTTGGAACATGGAAGCAGGCGGCTGAGCATTTAGATTGTTCAGACAGGATATTGCGCGATGATGCGAAAGTCTCAAGTTAAAACTTCAATGAATGGAAAGTGATGTGAAAGATACAGATAAGATCGGCCTATTTATCGATGCAGATAACGCACCAGCCACTAAAATCGATAAGATCCTATCCGAGTTAGCTCGTTATGGTGTAGTTAATATTAGGAAGGCATATGGGAACTGGAAGAGTCAAAACTTGAAGGCGTGGGAGGATGTTTTACATGAGCACGCTATTCAGCCAGTCCAGCAATTTGATCTAGTAAAAGGGAAAAACGCGACAGATATGGCACTCGTTATAGATGTGATGGATATACTCTATACCAAGGATATAGATGTCATTTGTTTGGTGTCGTCAGATTGTGATTTCACTCCACTAGTAACGAGATCACTAGCTGATGGTAAAATAGTTGTTGGCTTTGGAGAGCGAAAAGCCCCATTACCTTTCGTAAATAGTTGTTCTAAGTTTCTTTACTTAGATAAAGAGGCTGATACCCATTCTCAACCGAAAGTGACGGTCGATACGACTTTAAAAGGTGATACAAGGCTTATCAATTTGTTAAGGCAAGCGATAGAAGCGACAGAGGGAGATAATGGCTGGGCAAAGCTTGGACCTATCGGAAACCATATTTCGAATCACGCATCTTTTGATCAAAGAAATTATGGATTTAAGAAACTGAGTGATTTGTTTGCTGCTATCGATCTGTTTGATATGAAAAAAACGAATGGTTCTATCATTTGGGTACGCGATAAGAAAAGAACCAAGAAAAATGAAATTCAGATTTAAAAGCACAAGCAGTGCGCTAAAGCTGCTGGAACTGCTCTCTACACTCCTAAATAGTGTAAGCAGTATGGTAAAACCATACTGCGTCTCTAGGGTAGGCTACAGATAAGCAGTGTAGCTACCATATATAATATTAGGGTTACCCATACGTGTTCTGCGAGCTATAGTGATCCATTCACGTGATGATTTTTAAAGCTATACGTACTTAACAGAAATCAAGGGAACCTTTCGGTACTCTTAACAAGTAGTGAAATTACAGGTATTTGTTGCTACCCTGATCATATATACACTACGTTAATCAGTACTTTCGTCTAATCAAAGTTGGCTTACGATGAGAAACCCAAGCGCACATTTATCTGGAATGTTGAAGCTCATTCCTGCATCAAAAAATACGTTAGCTCCTGTTTTTGAAGCAATAACCAACTCATTGGAGTCAATTCTTGAAAGAAAAAGTGAAGAAAAGCAAGTTATTAGCATTACTTTTCGTTTTAATGATATTGATGAAGAACAGAAAAAACTTGAACAGATCGTAATTTCAGATACAGGAGCAGGTTTTAACTCAGCATCTTTTGAAAGATTCGGTTCTCTACTTGATAAATCGAAAGGCTACCACAACCGAGGTACTGGACGTTTGCAGCTCCTACATCGCTTTTCTCACGTTAGCGTTGTGAGTCAATATTTTGAAAATAATGAACATTTTCTGAGGGCTTTCAAGAGCAGTAGTGATAATTTTATTTTCGATGACCGCTTTGAACCCACAGACTCGGATGAAGTACTGACAACAATCACTTTGCAGGGGTTTCAACCACAGAAGAGAGATTCAGCGTTCTTTAGCGCATTGAGTTTAAAAAAATTTGTATCGCTGATCCAGTCTCAATATGCTTTACGTGTTTATCTGGAAAAGCAAAAAGGTATGACTTTTCCAGATCTTAAACTTCAGTTTGAATACTCGGTAGCCTCAGATTTAGAGTGTGTAACTCTCACTCCAGATGACTTCCCTGAACCTAGTGACTCAGGTCAATTCTCAATCAATTATTGCTACCCTAAAGAAGCACATAAGGCTAAAAATGGTATCGAATGGGTGCGAGATACGAGCAAAGAACCTGAGCGTTTCAGTTGGTTAGTTTTTGAGTTTGATGCCGAGTCAATTGAAAGTCACGGGGCATTTCTCTGTAGTAAAGATATCCCAGTTGAACATATTAAAAACTCAGTTATCAATAATGCCAACTCATTGAGTGGAAAAAAGAAAGTTGTAGCATTTTATGGAAACTATTTAGATATATCAGACAATGTTAATGATGCAGTAGACTCGTTTAAGATTAAATCGAAATCAGAGGTTAAGGAAATATCATCAGGTTTATTTGGTGATGATTCGTATGTGTATCTGGATGACATTAAGAAGCAAGCAAGCGTCCAACTAGAGAGCATTTACGAAGAGCTGATTGATGCAAAAGAGGCAACAACCAAGAGAGTGATGCGACTTGCCCGTGAGCTTGGTTTATCAGCCAAAGTCGCAGAACTGGCTAAAGGGAAAGTAAAGCTAAATGCCTCTGATGAAAGTATTACTAATGTACTACATATTGAGTTAGCAAAAATTATTGCGGATAAAAGCAATAAAGCAAGATGTATTGTTAAACAGCTCGACCGACTAAATCCAGCATCAGAGGATTATCAAGTTAAGATAGCTGAGAAATCTAAAGAGCTATCGTTGCTTGTTGATGAACAAAACAAAGAAGAGCTTTCAAAATACGTCGTGCGAAGAGAGCTAGTAGCAAAACTGCTAGATAAGATCGTATCTAACGACCTTGAAGCTCAAAAAATAGATATACCCAAAGGAAAAAAGAGAGACAAGGAAGGGATAATCCACGATTTGTTTTTTAAAAGAAAAACAAAGGGTGATATCAATGATCTTTGGGTGCTCGATGAAGAGTTTTTGTACTACCAAGGTTTCTCAGAAATGGAGCTGAGTAAAATGACTTTACCTGATGGTAGACCATTACTCCGAGAGGATGCATACGAGGCGATGGCAGAGTTTGGGTTCAGGCCAAATCAGAGACCTGACGTCTATTTGTATGCAGGGGAGGGTAAATGTATTTTACTTGAGTTTAAAGCACAAGATGTTGAGTTGTCAGCATATTTGCAACAAATGCCAGACTACTGCAATTTATTGGCTAATTATGCCAACGTGCCGTTAGAGAAGTTCTACTGTTACTTAATCGGTGAAAAAATATCACCAATCTCATCTTTGAATGAATACGAACAGTCCGTTTCTGGTAGTTGGTATAGGGACTCTATACCTGTAAGAAGTGCCGATTATAGGATCAGACAGACTATTGCCAATATCCGAATGGAGATTCTGACACTATCTGATATTTCTCAGCGAGCTAAGATGAGAAACCAGAGTTTTGCAGAGAAACTGGGCTTGCAAGATATGCTGTCTGACCCTTCTGATAGTTAACGCAAAGTAATTATTAGACTAGAGCTTGTGATGTACAAACCCTTCGGCGATCGATTACTGATTCCCATGCATGGGAATGAACTAGCTAGTTTCGATTATTATTCTTAAAAACGGAAGCGACCTCAAATGACTCTGCGTAAAAGTAAAAATTTCCACATACTTAGTTGTTATATCTAACTACTACAACTAGATTTTAGATCTTATACTGTTGCAAAACTACCGTTTACTTAATGTATGTCTTTGCAGTTGATCAAGGAGCGGAGGCGAACCAATTTTGTACATGGTCAACTCAGTTTAAAGAACTGTTGGAGCTGTTCCCTTTTCGGAAACAAACATGTATGGCTCATTTGCAATTTTGGCTCTATACATCGCCTTATCCGCTAACTCTATTAGTGTAGATAAACTACTTGAATCATCTGGGTATATACCGATACCGATGCTAGCTCTAATGGTTATTTCATGACAGAGTGTACTTACGTACACTGGGGTTGAAATTAGCTGATTAAGTTTATTCGCTATCGACTTTGCTTCCGAAGTTTTGTCTGTAGTTTACAGAGAATAATGTAGGTGTTTTACATAAGGGGACTGACGTACAAAACTTTGTTTTCAACCGTTTAGACTACCTATTGTGGAAGCGTCTATCAGACAATGAGTCATTTGATGGTATAAGTAAAAAAGAACTTGGAAAACACTTTGAGGATTTCCAATTTTCATTCCGAACCTCTGTTGAACATTACTTTCCACAAACCGATCCATCGGGCGCAAGTAAGATGGAAGACGTTGATCGCTTCGGCAATCTTTGTCTTATTTCGCCAAGCAGTAACTCAAGGCTTAGTAATTACTCTCCGCAAGATAAGAAGACGTTCTATCAAGAGAACAATCGTGCAGAGAGCTTAAAGCAAGCAATTATGATGAGCTACCATAAGTGGGGTCCTGATGGAGTAGGGCGAGAAAATATCCTTAACCATGAAACTCATATGATCAAGACTCTGTGTAATCAGTAGTGTAAGTTGTAAGAGCTAATCTTGAATAAATAAAGTTAAGCGGACTTCGTAACTCTGACTCGGTTCCGCTTCCATATAAGTTAATTCAATGTTTTACTTGTACTAAATGAAAAAAGATAACTCGAATTGCTCTTATTCCGTGCTGGCAACTAGGAAGGAATCCTTCGTAGTTGCTTAAATCACCTTTGCCCCTTTTCGTGCTAGCGACGCTCAACCTTTCAAACCACGGTGAGGTAATTTTGCCCTATTTTTTCTCATACCTTAGGAGTATCTAAGGATATAGAGTTTTACCAAATTGTCTAATTCGTGCCAACCACACTCAACATTTCAAACCTCTGTGAGGTGGCTTGACCTACGTTTTCTCATACTTTGTGTGAGTCTGCGGATTAAGGGGCTTACCACTCTTAACCATTTGTAAAAGTTATATTTACTGAGGTGGTATATTTGATTCATAATATGCATCTTGTTGGTAGGTTGTGAAGTTTGAATATTCTGAAATGGAAAGTGATAAAAAACTAAGAGTAGTATTTGGTCTAAAGAGGGCTTCAGTATTACCTGGAGAAGTTTTGATCTATCCGTCATTTGATAACTGGAATGACTTTGGATTTAAGATCAAATGTACCTGTTCTATATTCAACACGCTAACTGATAGCACATTTACTTTTGGTACTTATATTGGCTTTCTGTCTTTGGATTCAAACCAAGTAAACAGTAAAACCCGCAAGGAAATGAATGAGGAGTCGAGAAACTTATCTAAGAGGTTTTCAAAAGATCCTGAGGCGTTTAACTCTTATATCGATAGTATGCAGTTTTTTACAATGCTACCCAGTATGGCTGACTATCGGATGGTTGTTGAAGCTCTGGGTTCAGAGCAATTAAAAGTTGTTTTACAAGCGATTAACGACATGGTGCTCCATAAGGATTCATCTGATAAATGGGTTGATGCTGCAACAAAGTCTGAAGTGTTCCAACTAGGGTTCATGCGACATTCCGAAGGGTTCTTTGCATTCAATAATGCAGACAGCTTGTTAGCAGGTGTTCAAGATGAAGTCTTTGGTGGGATATCACAAGAGTTGGATCTAAATTTTTCTTTAGACGGGTTTAAGAATCAACATACAATCCCTTTAAAATATGACCATCAAAGCATCATACCCAAAAGAATAAACGTTTTAATAGGAAAGAATGGGCTAGGTAAGAGCCAAGCATTAAAGTCATTTTGTAGGGCCGCACTCCAGTATAAAGACCCTTCTATTTCCCTAGTTGATCGTTATAGCAAAGGGCGCCCTATGATTAATAGGCTCCTTGCTATTGCGACACCAGGAGAAACTCAAAATACCTTTCCTGGTGAAAGGGTAGCTACGCAAAAGTTATACTACCGTCGTTTATCTTTAACTAGAAATGGTCGAGCTAAGAGATCTCGGTCGATAAATGAATTGATCATCCAATTGGTTCGCTCTGACGAAGTAATAGGAAGCAAGTCTAGATGGCAACTTTTTATCGAAGCTTTATCAAATACGATACCTATCGACAAGGTTGTGGTGCAGAAAACTAGTGGAAGTTATTTACAATTAATTAAATTGAACAAGCTGGGTGGGGAACAAGAGTCTCTCGAACATTGGGGGAGCATTGATACGGGGGCTGAACCTAAGCTCAAAATTGGAGAAGATTCACACTCTCTTAGTAGTGGACAGCTTACATTTCTAAAGTTCGCTCTTCTTTGTTGTCTTTATATTGAAAATGGCTCTTTTGTTCTTTTAGATGAGCCAGAGACGCATATGCATCCAAATATGATTGCAGATTTTGTAGGATTATTGGACCAATTGCTCGAAGATACTGGCTCTCAAGCGCTTATTGCAACTCACTCTGCATATTTCGTAAGGGAAATAAGTCGTGAACAAGTTCATGTTCTTCTCAAAAATGAGTCAGATGAAATATCTATTGTGTCTCCAAGACTACGGACTTTCGGAGCGGATATAGAATCGATTTCTCAGTTTATTTTTGATGAAGATGTTGATAACAGATTGGCAGAGAAACTTTTCAGCAAGGTAAAAAACCTGTCATTTGAAGAAGTAAAAAGTAAGCTTGAGGGGGAGCTGTCTATGTCAGCTATGTTACAACTACAAGATAAGATGTTGAGTGAATGAAAAAACTTAACTTACCTCAAATTCAAGATGTTAACATTTTGCATACGCTGGCACAAAATCAGAACCTCCATAAGACTAGTTACCCTATCCTGAGACAGCAGATTCATTTGGTTGAAGCTGCTTACGTAGATTACACAAATAGTAATGGTAACCCTTGGAATATCGCTAATGTAGGCATTACAGCGGATCTACAAACAGCATTGCGAACACACTATAAAAGCCCTCCTACGTCATTAAATTTTATAGAAAGTCTACGAGATTCTTCACCAGAAGTATGCCCGATGTGTGGTGGTTTTAAGCCTACGGAGTTAGACCATCTATTGCCGAAGGAAGATTATCCTGCATGGTCAATTTTTTCACCAAATTTAGTTCCAGCATGCAGTTGTAATCGTGAGCGAGGTAGGCTTCTTAAAGGGCTAGCTGATAAACAAGCTCGAATATTACATCCGTATTTTGATACGTGCCTTCAAGAAAGAATATTGACAACTACCTTTATTCATTCAAACGACTTCAGTTTGATACGAGCAAAAGTCTGCTATGTGGATGATAACCACCCTGAAATCGAATCGATTAAATATCATACCAAGAACGTAGTTATCAAAAATGATATAGAAGGGTGGATACGCGGACAACTGAATACGCTTGTAGAGTTTCCTGCCAATGTTGTTAAAGGCATTTCAAGACGAAGGACAATAGACAAGGATGAGTTGGTCGAAAAACTAGAAGATTTACTCGAAAGCTATGATGAGCAAACAGGTTCAAAAAACAATTGGAACTCAATACTTGTGCACGGACTTCTTAACGCACCTCAACTACATGACTGGCTAGTTGAACGCCATAATGATGTGGTAACCCGCTAAGTAATCTTCTCCATCAATAGTGGACACCAACTTAAGCGACTTTCCATATTTGTAGTTATCAATAATTTGCTAACTTAGCAAAGTCGCTGACTCGCTTCTGTCCAGAGGTGTGATATCGCTGAATCACGGCAAACACACCTTTGCCCCAAAGCGTGTCAGCACTAATCGCTCCCCAAACTTGCACATGAGGCTTTTGTAATACTTTGAGTAATGCCATGCAAAAAGCAAGGACTGAATCCAAGGTCTCTACAGTTTTTGGTAGTGTACCTTGTATGAGCCAAGCCAAATTCTGTAGATCCTTTCGATATAAACGTTCACATCCGTAGTGCGTTGACTTTCAAACTCCTCTAATTGCTCCTGAGTAAATAAGGTCAAAAAGAAGTTGATGTATTTACACCCCTCTAGGAAACAGGTCTTTGACTTAATTTATCTAATAACATTACTATTAAACTTTATTTCTTATCGAGTTGAGTTAGAGCAAATGAACTTGGGAATATGGTCAATGAGTCTAAGTTCAATAGTAGAATGGAGTTAGTATGAAAAATAGCGATAAATGGCGGGGATTCTATAAATCCCTTTCAATAGCAGATAGGCGTAAACACTTTTTTAGTGTCTACGAAGATAATGAAGGGGAGCACGTACTCACGCTAGGTAAAAAGTTGCCTGACGTGGCTCGTGAGCTTGCTAAAGAATCAGGCTTTCCTGTCACTATACTCTTTGTCTCTTGGACGTATGAGGATAGTTCAGGACCTGTCTCTATAGATGGATCTCACGGAGGCGACCTAGTAACCTATACTGAGCGCTATCGAGTGTTGGTAACCAACGAGCTAGAGATCAAGTTTAAAATCTATACTGGAGAGATTGAGGTATTTAAGGGTTGGTATTAATAAATGCACCAAGAGGGTGAACATCTACGCTTTCTTGATGGCCTTTCGGATGCTCTCTGGGTAATTAAACAATGCGATGAGATTCTTCCTACGCTGACTAGGATTATTTGATTTTAGGATTAAGTGGAGCGAAAATCTCATAACATACTATGAGTTTACTTACTACGTTTCTTAGTGCTCAGGTTTGTGCAAACTTTTAATTAATCAATTTAAACGTATAATGCCAAAATCTAAGAATTTACCTTTGATAAGGTGATGCCCCATGACCAACTAAATACTCTTTATCTATTTTTGTATTTGTTATAAATAGTGTAGCTATTTCAAGTATAAACTTGTGGATAAAAACCTCGCTATCGTTATAGTAATTCCTAACTAATTGTCCTCCATCAGTAAATAGCTTACCATTTTGATCAAACTTCTCCTTTCTCACGTGATTATATAGCTTAAAATCTATGTTACGTTTACCAATTAAGAAGTATATACTTTGGCTATCATTGCTTGCGATAAATACGCTTTTCCAAGATGAGGTTCTAGGAACATGCACGTCAAAACCAATCGTGACTAACGTATTTAACACCCTTTCTCGGTTAAGAATTTCATTATTTTTTACAGATCGGTTAATAACAATAGATGCTAGTAATTTAGCGGCATCATGTTCTCTATCGGTATTTTCAAGAACAAAAATTCCCTTGTTAATTTGTTGTTTAATAATTCCTTTATTTATCTCCAACCGCAACTTATCTTCAGGAGAAAAGTTATCTATAATTGCATGAACATTCACTGCTTTTGGTAGTTCTGTGCTTGCAACTTTTTCACGGCCTGTCTTTTTTTTATGTAACTCATTAAACTGCTCAGCACTCTCCACAAGCTTTGCTGATGCCTTAACACCAGCATATGATACTTCCTCGATTATTCTAAGAAAATTATTGACAGTTTTAAAAAGACGCTTTATCAGCTCAAACAATTTAGTAACCACCTATTAGAGAAAAGTTCATATTTTAACATTTATACTCGTAATTACTGAAGATAAACCAAAAATTAAATGCTTCAGTCACGAGTTAGTATAGCTGACAGTATAGGCACTTTCGTCTGACATCTGAAATCCTTCGTAGTTGATTGAAAGTTACAAAAATAATTGAACTAATTTCACCGTATCCGCCCGTGGGTTGTAGTGGAAAAGTAAACTTGGCAACTGGGTGGGTTGGAAGTTTTGCGATACCTAAGATAATCCGTTAAATGCTAATTTAGCAAAGCCACTGGCAAACTTTTGTCGGGTAGACGACACTTGTTACCAAGTGTCGTCCCCCTAAGAACCGTACGTGCAACTTTCACTGCATACGGCTCAAGCCTCCACAAAGGCATCGTATGATACCCAGCAACTTATAAAGCAGTTAGAGCAGGAACGTGCCAAGAGTTGCGAGTTTGCCTTTTGGACTTTCTCTTTGCCAAGTAATCTCGGTATTGAGGGTCAAATGGTGTTACCGCACTTCGGATTTTCACATGTCTCTCTATAGGCACTTTGGCTATTTGGAAGAGATTGAATTGGCAATCCATATCCATGATCTTCTGCCAACCGTGAAATTGCCATTGGCCTTTCCGATTGAGGAAGTATTTGTGGGTGATCCAATTTGTAGACTTTGTTGGATGACGCCTTTTAGCCCAGTGCCATAACGCATGGAATAGCTTATGACCTACATATCCGAATACCTGTTTAGCAACGCAGTTTCGATAGTAATTCGACCAGCCCCTAAGTTTCGGATTTATCAACTTGATTAGATCGTTAACAGGGATGGTTGCGTGCTTTTTGATGAGTTCACGCAAGTTACTCAAGAACAGTAGCGTGTTGGATTTGCTCGGTTTAATGAGCAATTTCCCTTTGTACTTTCTATGGTTAAAACCTAGGAAGTCAAAACCATTACTGATGTGGGTAATATGCGTTTTCTCTTCGGATAGTGTTAAGCCTCTTTCTGCTAAGAACTCGGCAATCAACGGTTTGATATCGTTCTCCAGCACTTCCTTTGAAGCACAGGTGACGACGAAATCGTCGGCGTATCCAATAAAGTTGGCTCTTGCACCCTTTTTGAGTGCGGCAGACTTTATTCGCTGCTCAAGCCCTGCAAGAGTCACCAGCATCAAGGTTGGGGATATGACCCCGCCTTGAGGTGTCCCCTCGTCAGTGCGATAAAACAACCCTTTGTCCATAAAGCCAGATTTTAGCCATTGTTCTAACATACGTTTATCTACGGCAATGTTATTCATAAGCCATTGATGCCCGATCTTGTCGAAACAGGCTTTGATATCTCCCTCAAGTACCCACTGAGCTGACTTCTTTAGTGCCAGACACTTGAAGCACTGTGCGATTGCATCGGCAGTGCTGCGGTTTGGTCTGAATCCATAGCTGTTAGGGTCGGCAAGTGTTTCTGATACTGGCTCGAGTGCAAGAAGATGAAGCGCTTGCTGCGCTCTATCGAACATACACGGGATACCCAGTGGTCTGAGTTTGCCGTTTTTCTTGGGGATGTAGATACGCTTGAGCGGTTTGGCTTGATAAGCTTTTCTGCTCAATTGATTGACTGCTTTCATGCGGCGCGAATCCGTGTTCCAGATGACGCCGTCTATTCCAGGCGTTTTACTGCCTTTGTTTTGTGATACTCGCTTAACAGCAAGAAGTTTTGCCGAACGCGAGTGAGTCAGTATCCACTGCAATGCTTTCGCTTTGCCGTGTTTACCATCTCTCGTTGCCTTTGCAATACGCATCTGAAGCTTTAATACACGCGCTTCTACAGCTTTCCAGTTTATGGATTGCCATTGAGCACTGTCAGGAGAGGCACTAATCTCTTTTGAAATTATCATTTGCGTTTCTCCTTGAATAAAGTTCTTCAAATTCTCTTGCAACGGAAGACCAGTCGGAAGTCGGCTCACTTTCGTGATCAGATATGAATCTGTATCTGCATCGTTACAATGCAGCCTTCGCTTTTTCCAACATCCTCTACCTGCATTACTATCGGCCACAGAGGCTTTCCCATAGGGAGTAATACAGGCTTACCGTGTTCCGTATGTTGCGCAATGTCAGGGTAGATGCCCGCTATGGTGCGGAGAGCTTTATTGATCACGAAAGAGTACTGGACAACCTCTTTCCTGCTCTCATTGCCTTTTGGCTACAGCGTATTAACCACTTCCGCTGTTTCATCACATGACGCACCTTACACGGATTCACGTATGTTCATCATACTGACTACCTAGCACTTACCCGATTCCGTGGTTATCAGGAGGATCGTTCTCTCACGATTTCAATCCCGATCGGTATATGACCAATCTTCGTTACATTGTCAGAGCCGCTGCTTTATTCAGGCTCCTAGGTTCATCTGGTGATACAGATGGTTCACTCGTTGAGCGGTGAACAGCGCTTCATACGACTTCACGTCGCACGTCCAGTTGTGAGCTACGATACCAGCAGGTTGATTTGTACGATCTAGCCATAACTTTTCAGAGTTAATATGACGATCAGATGTCTAATTGTATTCCCATGCATGGGAATGGGGTAGCTTGCTTAAAATCAGCGGCACTTGATTTCGTTGAACATGCTGATTTTGTTGATTCTCATGAGTGGGAATGGCTTTATTCACCATTTCTCTTCGATCCCACTGTAGGCTTTCAGTTCGATACTTTCTCCTTTCGGCACTATATGCATTTCCAGATTTAGCGATGATAAGATGCGAAATAGCGTCTGAATCCTGGTGGTCTCTGGATTAATCTCAAACTTGGAAATAGTGTCTTGTTTTAGACCCACGGGGTCGGCAGCCTTAGCTTGCGACAGGTTCTTGTGTTTTCTTTCGTCACGCAGATGTATTGCTAACTGCCTAGATGATGTTATCAACATAACAATTCCTCGTATCTACCCACGATAGAGGGTAGTTTGTGCTTTACCCGCAGTCAAGGGTAAAAAGGAAAAACAGCCCCATCGGGGCTGTTGGTTCTATTCTACTTTTTGTTTGAGTTCTTCGATTTTTCTTCTTATTGCTACTGCTTTTGTATCAGTTTTTGATGAGTCACGGTCACGAAGCTTTAGAGGGGTTAGCTTAGAAAAGACTTTAACGAATCTCATAAGGCTAGCTTTGTCTTCAAGGTTAAACTTACGCTTACTGCGCATATGCTCAACAGATTCTTTATCATCTTCTTTAAAGAGAAACTCGTTATAGTAAGTATCAGGCATTCTTGCAGCTCTGAGTCTGTTTTTCACTCGGTACAAAGCCTGATGGATTTCTTGTGCTTCAAGAACATCAATCTCATCTTCACCCTCTAGCTCGTCAAAAGCATCTGATGCTTGATGTATCAATGCAGCAATCTTGCAGACTTGCTCTTCTTTTGAATTAATAACAACGCTTTGCTTTTCATGCAGTTCTTCTTTTCTGTACTTCTTGTATAGCGCATTTGCGGGTTTGAAGTGAGACATAATTTCTTCAAAGTTGTGTTCAGTGATTTCGTACTTTCCAGATTTCGCTTCTTCAGTGCCATATTTGGAAATGAGGTGTTTTATAGAACGCGGAGAGGAGGGGGCAGTGATCGGTAGCTTTATTAATGTTATATGTGTTGCGTTGCCGCTACCATTTATTAACTCAGGATCTCGGACAATAATGTAAAGTATCTTGCCGCTTTTGTTTTTTTGAAATCGCGGTAGGGGAGATTTCTTTTTTTTTGGTGTTACTGTAACGTTATCAGTTAATTCATTATTTATTTTTTAAAAATACTCATATTATTATCTTTTTATTATTATTTTTATATTTTAATTATAACATTTAAATTTATAATATAAACTATAATGTTATTGTTTGTATTAAATTCTTCAGTTGGTTTTTTTATTTTTAAATGATGGTGGGTTTTTCTATTTATATTACAAAAATAAAAATATAGCTTCAGCCCTCTTTTTTAAATTAATATGTATTTTCAGCGATATCTTTTGGTTTCTTCTTGATGTTGCGTCTTCTGTTCTGCTTTTTGTTGTCAGCAAAGATACCTTCGTTTTTATATGTTTTTTCTATTTGTTCAATGGCTTGGTTAATTGCCAGGTCTTGATCTTCATGCGCCGCGACAGGGGTTATTTTCAATTCCCAATGATTTTTTTTGTTCAGTTCGAAGAGGATTAGAAGCAGATGATAGAAGAATTTACTTAGCGTCTTAGATGCTGAGTATATGCCTTTCTCTTGTTCGTAAATTGTGTGGACGAAAGCTCTATCGCGTCTGTTGATGCGCTTGCCGTGGTACAACCAGAAATCGATAGCATCCTCTATCTCTTTTTGATATTGCTTTCGTCCTGAGATAATGAAGCAGTTAAGCATGTGCTTATCCCATTCCTCGGCTTGCTTCTTTACTTTGTCAGCATGTGCTTCAGCATCTCTTCTTACTGTTTCAAATCTATGCACTGTATTTTCTTTTTGCGATTCAAATATTTCTCTAACTGTATAATTTTCAACTTGTGACTCGTCATAACTACTTATCATGTTTGCATCACTTGTTAGAACACCAGATTTTATTAATCCACCTAAGGTGAACTTGTTCCCACTTCTAAGCTTAGATGCGGGTATGATGAAGTCATTGTATTTGTAAACAAGACCAATGAATTTTTCGTTGTTTCTGTCTTCTTTAAGTATTATCTCAACGCCGTTTCTTAATAGCGCTATTTGATAAAGAGCCAAGCTCGCTTTACTAGTGTGCTCATCGTTTACACCTAGTTTCGTTAGATTATTTGCCCTGGCTTGCACTAACGCTGGCAGCTCTTTAATGCTTGATTCAACTAAGCGTCTCATCATCAACTTCACTGAGTGAGAGTGCTTGTCCGAAGTGACTGCTTCACCTTTTGCTAGTACTGATGCTGAGTTTTCTAGCTGTCTTAATCCAAACTCTTTTTCTTGTTCGCGCATTACCTCTTGGGCGGTTTCAACAGACATCCAGTTCGATATCACTTTGTTTGTTTCCAAGTCTTGTGTTGATACTGTTATGTGTACGTGCTGAGAATCAGTATCTTCGTGTCTAAATGCGATGTAGCGTGCGTTTTTGTAACCTAGGCGGTTCATTGTCTTTCTAACGGTTTTACGCCATTGCTTGTTTGTAAGTCGCTCTCCTTCGTCTATAGATATGACGAAGTGGCGAAAAGGGTGTTTGACTGTAGGGTTGTGCTTATAGCTGCTTTGCAGTTCAGTGATAGCATCGTGCCAGTCCGCACCAGTAGCTAGCTCACCCATTTCAACAGGTATGGATTCGATTTCATTAGCGCAGATGAAGAATGAGTGTCCCTCGGATGCAGGAGCATGTTTTGTTTTACCAGCTCCATATTTAACTAAGTTGTCTGCGTCTTTTTGTTTAGCGCCGTATTCGACGAGGTTCTGTGCGTCTCTGGCGGTTTGTTGACTTCTTGTGCATTCTAATTCTGTAAATATCATTTTATTGTCTCTTTATTATTATCGTTAGTGAGAAAGTAATAAGAAAAGGTAGATAAACCCGCCTTAAAAATAAGGCGGGAATTCATGATTTATAATTCAGCTTCTTCTAGTATCTTTTGTTTGCATATCTCATCTAACTGACGCGAAGATAAGTATTTTAAAGCTAGTACTTTAGCTGTTGCTGATGAGTGAGAATCTATTGCTAGCTTGCGTATAATATCAACGATCTTCTCAAGTTCTTTAATGCATTTACTCAGTTCAGCTATCTCAGCGCTGTCAGCATCTTCAATGTTCTCTGCAAGCACTTGAAGTGCTTTTGATAGCTCTTTGGTTTCTTTAAAGTACTGTAAATACGCTTCGTCATTGTTCGGTCGCGGCTCGATTTGGTTTGAGATAATATCTCTCAGAAAAGCAGCATCAGATCGGTAGTTGTAACTATTTCTGCACGCTGTGAAGTGTTTTTTTGTTTCTTTAGTTACATGTGTTTTTATTGCTACATCGCATAAGTCTTTAGTTTCTTTGCGCTCTTCTTTGAAGCCGTTTTCTACTGCATCGAGAATGTGACGCGAGTCATCAACAGCATTTTCATCAAAGTTATCTGGATTATTTTTAACGTAAATACTTTTTACTATGTAGTTGCAAAAATGCGCATGAGAACTAAATGTAATTTTTGATGTGTTTGAAAATTGAGGAAGAAGAGAAGGTACAATAAATTGTAATTCTTCTAAGCTGTAATCTGTCTGCTCGATAAGCGCTCTTAGTTTGTCTTTATTTTCTCTTTTTGTGTTAACTACTACTTCTCTTATTATTTTATTTAAGTCTTCTTTTTCTGAAATCTTCATTTTATTATTTCTCTTTTTATTATTATTATTTTATTTTTATTATCTAGAAAGAAACAGCGTGCGACTTAGCGATAACTGCGAAGCATGTTAGCGCAACCGACTAGCAGGAGGTTAAAGCTACAAACGACCAAATTGGAACAAATTGGGAAGAGCAGTATCCGCTTGTTAATTTCTTTTTTCTTATATTATAACCATAAATACTATGAAATTATAATTTATTTTCATTCTTTACTGTATATAACCAGGTTTAATTTGTTGGTTGTTTTAAAAGCTATTGCACTAATAAATATAAATATTTAGATTATTTAAAATGATGAAAGGTGATTTATTTTAAATTTTCAAATAACAAAGTAAATGCTGTTTATACTTTTCATGCACTATTTATTATGCTATTTGTTTTTTGTAAATTAAATTGTTTTTCTTATGGGTGTCTATATTTTATGATTTAAATTTTGGTTGAATGTAGGTATAAAATTCATAATTTTTAATGTTATCTTGATAAGATGATAATAAGTTTATTAACCGAGGGCTAATATGTTATTGGTTTGTTTATATGTTAAATCGTCTGTGTTGTTGGACTTCTTTTCCTTATTGTAAACTTTTCTCGTTTAGACACATACATAGAAGAATCAGCCAGTTCAATCATATCCTGACTGGTTTTAGTTGGGTTATCAGAGTGCTTGTCGTATAAATAATATCCTGTTGAAACTGTAACTTTGATTTTTTGTGCATTGAAGCTCAGTGGGTTGGTTTGTTTAAGTAATTCATCTAGTGCCAAGCACCATTCATGTACTTGACTTTCTGTGTAATTTGGTAAGATCGCAATAAATTCGTCTCCTCCTAGACGGGATATGCAGTGTGCAGGCTTTTCTAATAATTTTAAAGTTGAACCAAAGAGTTTCAACGCCTCATCACCTAAGATATGACCACCATAATCATTGATTAATTTTAAATTATCCATATCCATAAATACTACTGCTATAGTATGAATCTCATTGTTTTTCAAAGACGAATCTATAGCGTTCAGGGCAGCTTCACGGCTCTTAAGCTTTGTTAGATAATCATGATTAAGTCGTGATTCAAGTTGCGTGATTTTTTGCATAAGTTCTTTGTTTTTTTGCTCTAAATGAAAAATCGTTTCTTGCAGTGTTTTCTCGTAGCGAGAGTTAACTCTGTCTTCGTGTCTCTCAATAGAATCAAATACCATCATTCACCCAACATCAGTTTTAACACAGGCGTTGAGAATACATAGTACTACGTCGTAATGTGTCGTATTTGTTTTGCTTATTATCCAATAGAAGTATCAATAATAGATTTTAATTTGCATAGAAAGCTGATCTAAACCTGAGCTATGTGGAGGTGATTCTTATTGTAATCCATATCGAGAGATATTGATTGATTTTTGTTCATGTGACTTTTTCCGTCTTCGTTTGTTGACCATTACGCCTATTGATAGTTCAAGAGGTAAACTCGCTTGTGGTTTAATAACGTATTGATACGTGTTGAATACTGACGAATAGACAGTTTATCTGCTTAGAAAGGGCGATACCTTTTAGGGGGACTTTACCAACCTTGAGCTTATCATATGCGGCCAGTCCTTTTGGTGGAGAGCAATCTTCGGGGCTTCAGCATCTAGCAGTTTCTCAACCAGCAACTTTTTGAGTCGGGCATTTCCTCTTTTAGTGCTTTTAGACGAGCTTCAGAGGGCATCCAGTGCAGCGTATGTTTTGCGGCATGTTAAAACCATCCTAGATTCAAAGCTTGCTGCAAAGCGCTCGGTCTGAAATACCTTCTTTCGCTCCCTTTAAAATGGCAATGGTTTGCTTTTCATTGAGCGTTTTTCATGCTCACGATTTTTTGGATATATTAACATTGCTCGATATTAACTGAATTAGATTAAGGGGACCTGGCCAGGTTATATACGACACATTATGTCAGAAGTTGATGTACTCTTCATTTTATTGAATTGTCAGGCGAAGTGACGAACTCATAGTTGCATAAAAAGGACAAAAAGCGTATTAATATTTAGAATTATAAATAAAAAAATCAATGTGTTGTATGAAATTTATCCGTTTCACGCGTAGTGAGCACGAACCTCACAATGAGTCGGATATCTTTTGAATCATTATATTCTATACAAGTTGGATCAGATGGCTAAGCGAGCAAGCACCCAAGAATCTTTAGTAATTGCGTTTGAAATTTTGAAACGTATTCCTAAATTTCATCAAACTACAGCAAAAGAACTACATGAACAACTGTGTCAAATAGGTTTAGTTCGTGATTTGCGAAGTGTCCAACGGACGCTGGAGATGCTTTGCGAACATTTTGATATTGTGCGCGATGATCGTAGTAAGCCATATGGTTATCGGTGGGATAGAAACAGTGAAAGTCTGGCGTTACAAAACCTAACACCTCAAGAAGCGCTACTGTTGGCATTGTCCCAAGAGTATTTGACGCATCTTCTACCAGCTAACTTACTTTCGTCACTTGATGGGTTCTTCCAAGAAGCTAAATACCAACTTAATCCTAGTTTAATCAATAGTAAGGAGCGTCAGTGGTTAAAAAAAGTTGCTGTTGTTAGTGAAACTCAACCTTTACTTCCACCTAAAGTTGACTCCTGTGTTTTTCAAGAAATTAGCAACGCGCTTTATCATAATCGTCTATTAAACATCGAGTACTATAATGCTCGACAAGAACATAAGTCAGGAATAGTGATGCCCTTGGGGTTAGCGCAACAAGGGCATAGACTTTACCTTGTTTGTCGTTTTGATGGATATGACAATGAGCGTAGTTTAGCCATTCATAGAATTACAAAAGCAGCTAGTTCGACGTTCACATTTGAGCGCCCCAAAACATTCAAGCTAAGTCAGTATGATGCTGATGGCAGGTTTCGTTTTGGTGAAGGGGAGAAGTGCTCTCTGTCGTTCTCTATCACAAAGGAAGCTGGTTTCCATCTTACCGAAACACCATTGTCAACAGATCAAACTATTACTGAGTCAGACAAACATTATAACGTGTTTGCGACAGTAGTTCGTTCGAAGCAGCTCCAGCATTGGTTAGATGGCTTCAAAGAAAATATTTGGGATGTGTGCTTAACAAGTATCGATAACTAATCTGTTAACTGTTTAAAAAACTAAAACGAGAACAAATATGAATACTAAACTTGTATCTCAATGGGGATTAACTCCTGAACTGTCAGAAAAGCTAGGTTTATTCGATGAAACTGATCGAACATTTCAGGCAATTTTGAAAAGAGATATAGAACTGTTTCTAAAGAAAGCAAAGTCTTTTAGTCCTATACTCGAACTACTCAATCGCTGCTACAAGTCTGTTCAGAACGAAATGTCAGCAGAACGCTGGGTCAGTTTAGCTAATGACATATATTTTGATAAGTCGGTACTTGGCTTTTGGTTTATAAAGTCAGAGCCGTCTTTCTTTAAGGATTATGATGCAGGGACAGAATTAAGTTATGTTGAAGATGACATAAACAACATAATTTTAGATCCAATCAATGAGTGGTCAATCCCAAACAAAGAAGAGTTGTTAAGTCTAACTACTCTAAGTAGTGTTCCGTTTGAAACATTTAATGGTAGGCCATGTCAATATAACCGCGCATTGTATGATCTTAATGATCATGTCTCGGGTTTTCTGTGTGATCATAATAAGCTCCATGAGTGTGCGTTTGGAATGCCAATTCCATTCCTATCGTCTGATGTTAAAGCAATGACTAATAGAGAACTATTTATTGAGATTCTCAAGCGCGGCTTTAAGTTCGTAGAGCTTAAAAATAATGAAGATTATCTAACCATATTAAAGATATTCCATCTTGGAGATAAGAGCCTTTTCAGTAAGTATACAAATATTGCTGATGAAGTAATAGGTAGGGCAGTAACGCAGAAGGTAGTTAATTCGCTTCTTATTGAAGATACAATACGGGCTGATATTAGCCCTTACCATAAGAAAATCCTTGATGATACCGAGTTGGGTCATTGGTCATTGTGGCAAGATGAAATAGATACTAGTGCTTCTATTACCGTCGATTTTCCAACCAAGCTAGTTGCACGAGATCCAAAAACAAGCATTAATGATGGTGTGGTATCAATTGACTTCGGTACAAAAAGCACAGTAGTTGTATATCAGAAAGATAACATCAATATTCACCCGATGCGTATTGGTACTGGTGACCTTAGTAAAGAGATTGCTTCTCATCACTATGAAAACCCAACCATCATGGAGTTTATCAATCTAGAGTCCTTTACGAGTGCCTATAACGCTAAAGCAAACAAACCTTATACACGTTGGAAAGATCTAACAATATCTCACACTGCACAAAACTCCATGCAAGGTAGTGAGTCAAGCAAATTCAACACGTTCTTAGATGAAATTAAGCAGTGGGCGGGTGATAAAAATAGAAAACTCAAGATCGTAGGTCAGAATGGAAAGGTTATCGATTTACCTCCATTTCTTGAGTTAAAAGATGATGATTTCAACCCAATTGAAATCTATGCCTATTACCTAGGTTTGTATATTAATAACCTCAATAACGGTATCTTCATGGATTACATTCTCTCTTTCCCTGTCACGTATGAAATGCCAATCCGTGACAAGATTATCGAGAGTTTTGAAAAAGGCCTTAAGAAGTCGCTTCCTGCTGAACTTGGCGAAGGAACGATTAACCAGGTCACTGTGACTAAAGGTGCAAGTGAACCTGCTGCTTATGCATTGACTGCTTTACAACAGTACGGTTTTGATCCAGAAGGTGATGAGCGTGTGTTTTATGGCGTATTTGATTTCGGTGGTGGCACGACAGACTTTGATTTTGGCATCTACAGCGAACCAACAGATCGCAAAGATAAAAGACGCTTTGACTACGTGATTGAACACTTTGGTGCGGGTGGTGACAAGTTCTTAGGAGGAGAAAACCTATTGGAGCTTCTTGCTTTTGAAGTATTTAAAAAGAACAAGAGCGCTCTGCTTGAAAAAGGCATTCAGTTTGAAAAACATCCAGAAAGAGATGCGTTTGCAGGCAGTGAGCAGCTCCTAAGTAACTCCCAAGAAGCAAGAATGAACACCAAGCAACTTTGTATTGCTTTACGTCCATTCTGGGAAGAGCATGAGGATTTTTCATTCGATGCGTCTGGTGAGCTTTCAGTGACGTTGACAGATATTAATGGTGTTCGACACTCTGCTTTTGCTCTAGATATTGATTTAGAAGAGCTGAATCAAATCTTGTCAGATCGTATTGAGCGAGGAGTTGAGAATTTCTTTGATGCGTTACGCTTGGCATTTAGTAACAGTCGGCTTACGTTAACAGATATCGATAATGTGAAAATTTTCCTTGCTGGTAATTCTAGTCAGTCAAGCTTTGTAAATACTCTATTTAAAAAACATATAGCTATACAGCACCAAGACATGGGCGTATCTGAAGATGAAAGCCGTTTTGAGTTGTTTGCTCCTTTAGGGACTGATAAGAATGATGTTGAGAAGCCTACGGGTAAAACTGGCGTTGCATTTGGTCTTATCGAGTCTCGTGATGGTGGCAGCGTAAAAGTTGTCGATCATAACATTGCAGATGAAGATGTTCGTTTCAAATACTACCTGGGTGAAAGTCGTAAGAAAAAATTCAAGCCTCTAATCGATAGAGAGATGAAGTTAAATCAGTGGTATGACTTCATAGATGCTTATTATGACACGTTTGAAATCTTCTTTACGGAACAGCCAAGTTCAAGCACTGGTCAGATGTCGATAGGTGACAGTAGCATTAAAAAGAAAGTAGTTAAGCTTGATGTAACGAATGAAGAAGCTCTTGTTTATATTAAGTTAGTATCACCAACCGCAATCGAGTATGTCGTGGCAAATGAAGCAGATATTGTTAAAGAGCAATACCTAAACGAAATTCAACGTATTGAGCTATAAGGTAAAAGAATGATTGTTCCTCCGACCCTGATCCCAAGTATTATTACAACAATTACCAAGATTGCATCTAGCATTGGTCCCATGATTGCCAAGTATGCCCCGATGGTCATTGAAGTTGTTGGTAAAAACTTGCCGAAAGTTGTAAATACAGTAGAGGCCATCAGCCTGGTGGCTGATGTATTAAAACCTAACGAACGTGCTGACGAGCTTGGCGCGAAGGCAATGGCAGCGGAAAAGACGCCAGAAGATTTCGAACAGATCAATGATTACATCGATTATTTGCGAAATGATGTAATCATTGATGAAGAAAACCTTAGCACTGATGCTGTTGATGTAATAACACGTCAAGCTGTTGGTGTTGCAATTGCCGTAAAAGGTATGGAGCAAGCATTGGAAGCAGATGTTTCGATTCCATTCTTAAACGCTATCAGTGAGCTTGATATCGATCCGACAGTCGTTATTGCCCTTGTGAAATCTTATGAATCAAGTGGTTTAAATTCAGATGATGTTCAAAAGTATTTGGGTAATTCTTTGAGTATTGAGGATACTCACCGACATAGTAATGTATTCGTTAATGCTTATCAGACTGCCAATCCAACGATGAGTGTGGAAGAAGCAGAAGATGCTGTAATGGATTTACGCTAAGGATTTATGATGTCAGACAAAGCGTTAGCAGAACTAATTCGAACAGCAGAGCATAAAGTTGAATCCAGAGAATACTTAGAGAAACCAACCTGGCTTAATGACCATGACTTTACTTTATATCACATAAAAGAAGTCACCTTTGATGAAGACTCGCCGAGAAAAGAAGCGTTTGAGAATGTATTGAGTTCACTCAGCATTGAAGGGGTTATATTCATCTATGTTCTGTTAAGTGATGGTAAAAAGGTCAATTTCTTATTTGGTATAGCTAAGGATAAAAAATACAAAGGTGAATTAGTTCTTGATGTTGATGATATAGGCGAATCAATTCTAAAGCCCTCACTCGAAGGTAACTTTAGAGGTAGTGTTGTAAGGCGCCTAGATAAAGTAGAGCGTGTCGTAGTAAAAAGCACCATAGAGTCGTATGCTCATATAGCAAAGTTAGACGGAGTACCGAGTGTTCATGAAGATAATGAACAATTCCAAGGGGTTGACCGCCTAGTTGATATTATGAATGGTGATAATTTCTGCTTGATGGTAATGGCAGATCCTCTATCTCTACGAGAAATCAATCAGATAGAGAGCCAGTTATATAGTATTTACAACAAGCTTTTGCCTCTATCGAAAAAAAGTGTTCAGGATGGCGATAATTTTTCAACGACTCAAGGCACGTCGGAAGGATCAACTGACACTACCTCAACAGGGGAAAATGACGGAATTAGTATTACTAAGAATACAGGAAAATCAGTAACAATAACTACTGGAACAAACAAAACTGGTAGCAGCGAGCAAACCTCACGAAGCGCTGCTGAAATTGACCATCATAAACATCAAAATGGTTCTGAAGCGAAAACTAAAGGGACAACGACTTCAAAATCAATTGCTAAAAATGTGGGTAGCAATACATCAAATCAAAAAGGCAGGTCATCAAGCGAGTCACGAGAGTATGGTGATAAATCAATACAAGAATGGCTTACCTATATTGATGAGGTATTATTGAAACGCGTACAGGTTGGAAAAAATAAAGGCCTTTATTTATCTAATGTTTACCTTTTTTCTGACTCGATAGCAAGTGTACTAAAACTTGGGAATACAGCTCGATCTATATTTTCTGGTGAGGACATAAATAAATCACCTTTAACGTTTAAGAACGTAGCCAATCCAAATGAGCTAAATGCAGTAAAGAATTTCCAATTCCCCATGCTTAAAAAAAATTATAAGGATTCGCTTGATGGAAGTATTAGCAATGAACAGCAACTAGATTTACTTTTTTCTAGAAAGCCATTTAATCGTTATTTGTGTAATTGGTTGTCAACTAATGAGTTGAGTGTAGTTGCAGGTTTGCCTCAAAAAGAGATAGTCGGCTTAACACTGAAAGAAGAAGTCGAGTTTGGTTTGAATGTGAGTTCAGAGATCGAAAATGAAAACCAACTCTATCTAGGTAATCTAGTGAAAAGTGGTTTACATCAAAATATCGATGTCAATATAGACAAGAGAGATCTTGATAAGCACACCTTTATCGCTGGAGTTACGGGTAGTGGTAAGACAACGACTTGTCATCGTTTACTTGAGTCAGCAAAAATGCCATTCTTGGTAATAGAACCTGCAAAAACAGAGTATCGGGTATTAACCAAGAAGAACAAAAACATTCTTATTTTTACTCTTGGTAACGATAATATTGCCCCCTTCAGGTTGAATCCTTTTGAGTTTTTTCCGCACGAAAACATTACTTCTCGTGTTGATATGATCAAAGCAAGTATCGAATCTGCTTTTGATATGGAAGCGGCAATACCTCAGTTAATAGAAACTTCAATCTATAGAAGCTACGAGAATAAAGGTTGGAATATTGCGACGTCTAAGAACAAGCGATTTGATGATCCGTTCGCTCCAGGTGTTTATGCGTTCCCTACCTTGAGCGACCTGATTGCTATGACTGAACAAGTCGTTATGGAACAGGGATTTGATGACAGGCTGAAACAAGATTATATAGGCTCCATTAAGGCTAGATTGCAAGGTTTACTTATTGGTTCAAAAGGGCTAATGCTAGATACCCCTCGCTCTATTAACTTTAAAGACTTAGCGACTAAAAATGTGATTTTAGAGCTTGAAGAAATTCGCAATCCAAGTGAAAAGTCGCTTGTTATGGGTTTTGTGCTAGCTAACTTAAATGAAGCGATTAGAGCTAATTATTATGAGTATCAGAGTGAAGGAAAGAAGTTCCGTCACATTACTTTGATCGAAGAAGCGCACCGATTGTTATCGAAATTTGAACCAGGAGATAGCCAGAATAAGAAACAAGGTGTTGAAGCGTTTGCCGATATGTTGGCAGAGGTTCGTAAGTATGGTGAATCACTCATTATCGTAGACCAAATTCCAAATAAACTCACACCAGAAGTGTTAAAAAATACCAACACAAAGATCATTCATAAGCTTTTCGCAAAAGATGACAAAGAAGCTGTGGGTAATACGATGGCTCTTTCTGATGAACAGAAAGACTTTCTATCCAACCTTGAACCTGGCCGAGTGATATTATCCAGTTCAGGTATGAGCAAACCGCTTCAAGTTCAGATCAAAGAACTTGTTAGTACGACCAATGAAAAAGATGTGTCTCCTAGTGACATTAGTCAACTTGCTCTTGCTTACTATGCAAAGAATTATAAGTCAGGCTTAATTCAGGGCTTAGAGCTATTAGAAGAGGAGCCTTCTATTGATGACGTGGAAAAGTTTCTTCATGGTGAAATTGCAGAAGCCTGGTATGACACGTTAGGCAAAGAAAAAGATAGACGCAGACTTATTCAATGTTTGGAGAAGTTTGGCTGGGAGTTTATGTATCAATATATTTCTTTATGTTGCTATAACCCAAGTAGTGCAAAAGATAAAGAGACCCGAGAAGGTACATTGTATGACTTCCTCTCATGCTTAAATGAAGATAGCGAAACTCGCATTTCAATGTATCAGCGAGATGAATTCAGAAAAGATATCAAAGTGAGAGGCTAGGAATTATGGGTTTTTGGAGTAGCGTGAGCAGTTTTGTAAGTAGTGCCTGTAGTGCAATTGGTGATGCTGTATCGAAAATAGGCTCAGGGATTGCCAATGTTGCGGCATCTATTGCTAGCTTAGGGGTCAACCTGGCTGAAAAAGTAGGAGAGGCGGTAAAAAATGTGGGTATTTCTCTAGGTATTATCCGTCCTGAAGAGAACATGGAAGAACTTGGTGAGAAAGCAATGCTGAGTGAGAAGACTCCCGATGATTTTGCCTCAATAAGTGAATATATCGACCACTTAAGAAATGATGTGGTGATTGACAAAGAAAAATTCGACAACCTTAGTGATGCCGAGAAATTGGCGAGATCATCTATTGGTGCTTCTATCACCTTAAAAGGTATTAATGAGAAACTTGATACTGTTGTAAGTCCATCATTTATGGCAACAGTTGCCGCACTAGATTTAGAAGCGAAAGAAATTATTGGTACGATTAAGGCGTATAAAGAGAAAAACCTCAATACTGATGACTACAGCTTGTATTTAAAAGATGAGTTGAGCATTGATGAGAGCCATAAGCATGCCAGCGCCCTAGTTGAAGCATATCAAAAACTTGAGCCTGAGCTTACGACTGAACAAATCGAAGACAAGGTTATGGAGTTAAAATTTTAAATGTCTGACTTTATCATTCAGGCAAAGAAGAATCGAGTTCAAGCAAACCGAGTGATTGGCGGTGAGCTTGAACCTATTTTATTTGCTGGTGAAATGGCTGTTCCTCAAGAAAACTTCTGGGATATTTTCAAGAATAAGATTGAGTACGTTGATAATGAAACCTTAGCTTTAGTGATTATTTCGGACGATAAGAGCTTCCAGGTTGACTATGATATAAGTATTTCAGATAGCTTTGTTAACTCTGTAAAAGAAATTGGTTGGCTTACAGAAGAGTTAATCTTTCCTGGGGCTGCTGTAGCAAGTTATCCCCAAATTGAAACACCAATTCCATATACTGCACCTATAAAAGCCGTTGACACATCGGAGATGGAGGAACTCTCAGATGGAACGAGCCTTCAAGCTTTCTATCGAAAAAAAACCAGAGATTACGGACGTAGGTAAGTGCTATGGATATTAATATTCAAACCTTATTAAAGGCTCTGGATGATGAAAAAGTGCGAGCAAAGGTGCGTGAGATAGTTGTTGAAAAAAATGATTGCGTAGAGCCACCGTTAGAAACTGAACAAGTATCCAGTTTTGATGATTCTGAATTAGAGTGTGTGAAAGAGAGCCTACAAAAGGTTGAGAGTGAGAACGAAGACTTGAAACAATTTATTGATAAGTTAAAGTCTTTGCTTTGTATGGAGAAAGAAGCTAAAGAAAAGGCTGGAGTTAGGGTTGAGCAACTTTCTGAACAAAATGGGGATAAGGATCTGTTGGTTGTGAAACTACAGGCTGATCTTAAACTACTAGCAGAGACGAAGAATCAGTTACAGAATGATGTGACCGAGTTAAACCAGAAGCTTGAGTATTACAGAAATAATTTCCGTGATGATCTACAAGTTCTCGAGTTATATAGCCGATTGTCAGAGCAAACACTTCAGTCTTTATCTGGAATCTTTAAAGATACAACAGTTCAAGGTTTGATTTCTTGTGGGATTCAAGAGAAAAATATTTCTAATCTATGGGATTATGCGAAGAGTGAAACAGTCAACGGAAATAATGGTGATATAGCTAATGTGATTTCGCTATTCAATCTGTTATTTAAGCGTTTTACCTTAGCTTATCCTATGTTCGCACTTCAAGAGGTTAGCTCTGGGGACTCGTTTGACACTCAGTGTCACATAAAACATAGCTCTAGCCACAACACAAGTGGCTCTATCACCCAGATTATGCTTCATGGTTACGTTAATACCAAAACAGGTAAAGTTATTAAACCATCTGTCGTGAAGTTGTAGCTTTAGCTGGATGTTCAGAAATAGAAAAGCGACATTCATAGAATGTCGCTTCGATCTATATTATTGCTCAGTAATAAACGGATAAACAGGGTCACCCCATAGCTCACTACTACCATCCATCATAATCTTGATGATAACTGGTAGAACCTTTTCCAAGAGCACGGTGCAATCTCTTAATTGCTGTCTATTCGCAGAGCTGCTATAAGTCGCACCACCGTGAATTATTTGATTACGCAGCGTGTAAAGGCGTGAGAATACGATAGAAAGCACTGACGCTGTGTTGTTATGCCCAAGTGCTGTATTAGCTGCGACCTTAGCTTTACTGCGAGCTTCTTTCCATTCTTGTTCACTAATGCGTCCCGCATGGTAGCTCCAATAGCTTTCAAGAATAAACTCGTTATCGAGCAGTGCTCGTATTACACCTGAGTAGTTTTGCCAGACAATTTCAGCTAACAAGTTATCAGAATCTAGTTCAACAAGGCGAGATAAAAACTCTTGGTACAAGCCACGCTCACCGTAGTTTGCTTTTTGTTCAAAATCTTGAGCGTAAGCTGAGTTGAAAGCTATCCAAAGGAAAGTAAATGTAGAATCATCATCTTCACATGCTTCCGCTTTCTTTAGCCAACTTAGAGAGCGATGCACACGAGTAGAAAGTGATTGCGAATAGCTATTTCGCTCACGACGGTGACGTTCTTTTAACGTATTAAAAGTAAGCATTTGTTCCTCTTAATTTTTTGTTTTTATTTTTCTCGAAGGCCAAAATCAGAAATTTAATCAAATTGCGTAAATCCAATTGGATTGGTAAAAACTGAGCTTAACAAGATTTTTTTACTGACTTAAGCACTCTGCTCAATGATAACTTACAAATAGAATATATAGCTTGCTTAAGTTCAAAAAGTTAATTGTTTTGAACTTTATCTCTTGAATTTACAGAGTAGAGGTGGATCTCCTATTTATTAATAGGTCGTTAATTGCACAATTGTAAATAAATACATGTGACAAGGTAACATATCAAAAGAGTAGTTTTAATAACTGGTAGGTAAATTAGGGCGATACTTATAGTAAAATTTGGTAGATAGTCGTATGCTATTTTAACTGTAGTGTTGCTTGGTATTATAGAGAAAGCCGAGGCTTACTCGGCTTTCTACATTTCTAATTATAAATGAGCGAATTTATATGTTCTATAACCGCCAATCAAGTTACGAGCTTTAAAGCCTGAGTTCACTAATTGACGATACGCGACGTTACCACGTAACCCAACTTGGCAATAAATCACGATTTCTTTGTCTTTTGGAAGTTCGTCCATACGATGACGTAATTGGTCGACAGGAATGTTGATTGCATCTTTAATAAAACCAACGTTTTCAAGTTCACCTGGGTTACGTACATCAAGTAGCACCTGGTCTTCGGTTAAGGAATCCATTTCATCATAGTGAATTGCTGTCGCATCCCCTTTGATGATGTTATTTGCGACAAATGCCGCTTGGTTGATCACATCTTTTGCACTGCCGTAAGGTGGCGCGTAAGTCAGTTCAAGATGCTGCAGTTGTTCAACCGTCATGCCAGCACGTTGTGCAACAGCCATAACGTCGATGCGTTTATCGATGCCATCTTTACCAACTGCTTGAGCACCTAAAATCTTGCCTGATTTTGGATCGAACAACATTTTGAACGACACCACTTCTGCACCAGGGTAGTAGCTCGCGTGGCTTGCGGTATGGACGTACACTTTTTCGTATTCAACGCCAGCGCGTTTTAGTTGCTTCTCGTTTTTTCCGGTAGAAGCCACAGCAAGGTCGAAGATCTTACAAATCGCAGTACCTTGTGTACCTTGGTAAGTTTCTTTGCGGCCTAGCATATTGTCCGCTGCCATACGGCCTTGACGGTTTGCCGGGCCTGCAAGTGGCACTAGAGTTTGCTCGCCAGTCACGAAGTCTTTCTCTTCTATCGCGTCGCCGACAGCGTAGATCGAAGGATCGCTGGTTTGCATGTATTCGTTCGTGTAAATACCGCCTAGCGCACCAATTTGAAGGCCAGCTTCTTGCGCCAGTTTTGTCTCAGGACGTACACCGATTGCCATGATCAGAATATCGGTAGTGAGTTTTTCACCGTTGTTCAGTGTTAACTCCAATTCACCTTCTAGGTGTTGGTGTTTCTCACTCTCACCAGAGTCGAAACTTGCAACGTGCTCGTTAGGTAGGAATTTCACAGATTCAAGCGCGACGCCAAGTTTGAGGTCGACACCTTTGTCACGAATTTCTGCATGAGCAAAGCCTGCCATTTCACGGTCTACTGGCGTCATGACTTGGTCTGCCATTTCGATCAGAGAGGTTTTAATGCCAAGTTGGTGGAAGGCTTCCATCATTTCTAAACCGATGAAACCGCCGCCAACAACCGTCGCATGCTCTGGCTTGTTCATTTGGATCGTTTCGATGATGCGATCCATATCTGGAATGTTACGTAGAGAGTGGGTTAGCGGGTTATCGAGACCTGGAATTGGCGGAACAATAGGGCCGGCACCTGGGCTAAGCAGCAGAAAATCGTACGATTCTACGTATTCAGACTCATCCAACAGGTTTTTGATCGTAACGGTCTTGTCCTGTCGGTTAATAGAAACCACTTCATTCATCACGCGAACATCAACGTTAAAGCGTGCTAAAAAGCTTTCTGGCGTTTGTAGTAGTAACTTACTGCGTTCTTGGATATCGCCGCCGATGTGATAAGGCAAGCCACAGTTGGCAAA
>NZ_AP026767.1:0-6267 GCF_026000495.1 Vibrio sp. STUT-A16
CAATACTTTATTGGCTTGTCGGGGTATGTGCATATTACACCTAATATACGAGCGAATGGTGGGGTTCGTTACACAAACCTAGAGGGAGATATCGAAGGTAGCCCGTTAATTGAGAGCAGTGTGAACACTTCGGTGAACGTGGGTATTGCTTACGTGTTTTAACTTCGTTTCTAAGTTTTTTATTAGTTATGTGTCTAAGGAGTACCTGAAATAGCCAAGGTATCCATGATTTCGGTAGAGAAGAAAACGTCAATTTAACGTAATGGCACTCAGTGCGAACTGAAAAATAGAATCGCATTGTTCTACACGAACACCAGAAACAAAAAAGCCTCCCATCCGGGAGGCTTTTTTGTGGAGAATTGCCAGACTTGGAAGATCAGCATTGAGATCAAACGCTTTTAGCATTAATCTCTTTCTCCAGATGTGAAAAAACCGACTTTGGCGAGTCGGCTTTTCGGAATACTTACTGGTTTGACGGCCTGTGTAAGTCCTTTCATGATAGCCCATATCGTTTAAGCACTTCAAGTATTCCTGCACTCTGTTTGGATCAAGATGTTTTGGACAGAGCGACGCGCATCAGCCACCGACCAAGGGAAGTTCCATAGGTGGCAGGTAAAGGTACTCATCATAACTTGCGAAAGCACGATAAAACCGCCCTGTTGTAGCTGCTAGACGGGGACAAGCGGAAAAGGAATAAGTGATGGGTGTTGTGAGACCGGAATGGGGGCCAAAAGCCTTACTCACAGCGCAGGGCAGCCCGAAAGGGTAAGAGAAAAAACTCCACGGAAAGCGACCACAAACAATGCTCAAATCACTCGAAAATCGAGTCGAAATGGGTAGGGGTCGGCGCAGCCGAAAGGGCTGATAGGGCCGCCTTGCGCGGCAGCTTTTTCGGGTTGTCCTTCAACCGATTGTTAACTCTGACAAAGGGATTATTTGTCCCTCTCTGTTGTTGGGGTTTGTAACTCTATCTTCCTTTTTAATCTTTGAAAGCCGTTTTGTGCATACTCTTTTGCTTTCCTCAGCTCGTTTGCTTCTGTCTCAAATCGATTTAACTCTTCTAAATACTGCCTTTGTATTTCCGCGACTTTCTGTTCTGCTTCTTTCTGTATTCTCATTGCCGAGACTTCTTTGGCCCTTATGGTTTGTTCTCTTTTTAGAAGCTCACTTTTGAATTGATGGAGATTTTTACTTTCGCTCTCCAGTTCTGCTCGAATGCGTTTTCTTTGTTCCTCGTAGGCAGAGTTGATCTTTTCTTCTGCCCATTCTTTTTTCTTTTTCTCGTAGTTTCTTGCCTCTTGAATTTTCTTTTCTGCCTGTTCTATTGCTTCGGCTTGTGCTTCTTTTGCTGCAGTGATATGGCGGTTATTCAGCCCGTTATAGATGAACATGGATAGTGGGGTTAGGATCAGAAAAATTAGGGTGAACAGCGCCCATACAGGCCACAATCCTTTGAAAATAGGCCAGAATCCGTTGGTGCTAGTGAAGGCGTATACTATTGGTTTGTCTCCCTCAAAATTGACTAGCCCCCATTGCTCGATATTCTCTTGGGCTTGCCAATAGTCGGTGATCAAAACAGCTTGATCCATTTGGTGATAGCTCCAGTTTGCTGTCCAGAAAATACCGCCAAGTACGGCAAGCAAAACAAACCATCTCATCGCAGATAAATCTCCGTAATGTCAGGCCGGAAATGGCCCATTTCTTGGGATACAACTTCTAGAGCTTTTTCATAGGCCATCGATTTTTGTAGTTCGCTCATTCGCTCTTGGGCGTAACTATGACGTAAGCCATGTGCTCCACTACTCCAATTTAATGCTCGATTTGATGCGGTAGTAAACGAGCTTGACCAACGATTACCGCCGTTTATATCGTAGTGACTTGTGTAGTTCACACCTCGATCTGTGATTTGAATTGGTTGCTCAAGTCTGCGATCTTCAAGTCTCTCCGCAAGGTCTTTTGGAATGATAACTTCACGGACAAGGCCGCCTTTTCCCTCTACTGTGTAACGCTCTCCATCTCGACCAGTGAATTTTTCTTTTAGTGCTGGCCTTGGGTCGGGTTTGCGTTCTTCGATGCGTTGCAGAGTATGAAGTTCATGCGCTCGAAGTCCTGCAGCGTGAGCGATTTCAGTCGCGAGCGCGTTGCGTTCGGTTTGGGCGTTGACCACCATTTGAATTTGTTCATTGGTGTAAGAGCGAGAGGAAAGGATTTGTTTATGCTCGGATTTTATAACGTCCAGCTTTTCCGTTTGGCCTAGTTTTCCCGTGACATTTTGCATCATCGATTGAATCGCCTGACGCTCCATATCTAAGGTTTTTTGCCCCACTTCAGCGGCTCTATCGATCAAATACTGGTGTGCCTGTTCGACCGTTAAATCCCTCAGCCCACATTTAAATTCTGCATTGGTGTATTGGGCCACAATCGACAGACGTTCTTCGTAGTTACGAACGGTGCCAACGCTCGCTAGATTTTTCCCCTGAATCTGCTTCATAACGTTCGCGGCCTGCTTTTCAGCAACGGCTTTGGGATCTACGTTCTTTGCAAATTTAGCCATGTTTTTCTAACCATCGGAGAACGGTGGAGTGAGCGACTTTGATCCGTTTATTGGCGCGAAGCCAACGTTGAAGCTCTGCGCCCGTAGCGCCAGCTTGATGCAACTCTAAAAGTTGGTGCTTGAATTTGTCGAGGCGTGATTTACGAGCAGAATAGGATCGTTTCCGTATGGATTGGGTTTGAGCTTTCAGGGCTGAAAGTTCGCTTTGAACATCGAAGTCAGTCATTAGAGTTGAGTGCTTTTAAAACCTTCGTCCATGATGGTTTGTATATCGTCGACGTTGATTAACCATCGCGAACCGGCACTTTTCCATGTTCCATTGGATTGTTTGTATTCAACATCTGGGAGGCGGCCAATAAAACCTTTGTGAGTGTTATAGAGTTTTTCGACCTCAAATGAGGTGCGAATATTCTCTCTTTGGTTGTAAGTGTATGACATTGTTTTTCCTTGTAAGAACATACAATCTCGAACATTCGAGACAGCGACAACTTAATGCCTATTCGCCAGTTTAGTGCTGTTGGGCACAAGGATTACCTGACCGTTTTCCTCTTCCATTTTCTTTGAATGACGTTCAAAGCACCGTCTCATTTTACCAGTTGAGAACTGTATAACGCGATTAAGCGCCTCGGAATTAACTGCTCCGGTGGACATTAACCAAGCTCAAAAGAGACTGACTGGCCTCTGTTTATTTTTAGATTGAACAGGGAAAAACAAACTCGCTTTAAGTAGCGACACACTATGAAACTGATTCACATCGTTGAGTAAATAATGCACTGAACTTGGTTAAAAATCAAATTTCGTATTTAATATGCGTCATTTAATATGCGTGAAATGTCTGAATCATTTGCTATATAAGCCATCGCTAGGTTAAACGAAGTTCTAACCTAGCGAGGGCGCGAGCGTCCTCGAAATTTACGAAGTGTCTCTCCCAAATTTGCAATGCGGAGCGAGCAAACAGGGAGGGACGCTGAGTGAATTTGATAGGGGTGTGAAGTGACAGCGTGATGAAAGATGAATGTTCACAACGAACATTTGGCGCCGAACTGACGCGCTGCGCTTGTCGCATCCCCACACCAGGAAAACGGCTTCGCCGATTTCCTGGTGTGGGGATGTTCAGTTTGGAAAACTCAAAGGCGTGGTAGTCTTATGAGTAGGTATGTTCTTAGGAGGTGGTTCTTATGAGTGGCCTATTTGTGATCATTGGTATCGCGTTGTTGATTAGTGTTTTCGCGCTTTACTCTCCGCAGATAAGCGCATGGTGCGATAAGCAGCTTGCGAAAAAGAGAAAGTAAACCCATCACTTGCTGTATACTAATTGTGTTAATAATTCACACAGGTGGCTTTATGGGTAGAACAACAAGTGTCACCATTGGCGAATCGCTCGATGGCTTTATTGAAAAAATGATCGCAACAGGTCGTTACGGCTCAACAAGTGAAGTGATGAGAAGTGCATTGCGACTACTCGAACAACAAGAGAATCAACAAGACTTACTGCGAAAAGCGCTCGATGAGGGTGAGGCGAGCGGAGAGTGTTCCTTGTCATTAAAAGAAGTGGCAGCAAGAAGAAAGGCCAAGCTGCATGTATAAACTTTCCCAAAAAGCAGCAGACGATTTTGGGGATATCTACGAATATACCTTTTTAAATTTTGGCGCAGAGCAAGCCGACAACTACACCGATGAAATGGAACAATGTTTACAAACTCTGTCAGAGGCACCATTCATTGGTCGAGATTGCTCCGAACTTCGTTCTGGCGTACGTCGTCATGATCATCAGAAACACGCCATTTTTTATCGAGTTCGAGAGTTCGATATCTTTGTTATCCGGATCTTGCACCAACAGATGAACCCAATGTTGCATCTTTAAATTACTTAATTTTTGATAAAACCTAGAAAAACGCCCCTTAGAGGGCGTTTTTTGTTTCAAATGAACGCAAGGATTTCTGCCCTGTAAATCGCCCTTAAAGCGTCACAAACTTTCAGTGCGGTTTGGCCGTAACTAAGCCTATCTAGATGTTGAAAAGTGGTTTCTGGAGCGTCTGAGGGCGTGAGAGCGGTGTTTTCAGGTGCTATCTGCCCCATTTAACATATAACCAATAATGAACACCGGTTTTTGAGTGGTAGAGCATCATTTCCTTTGGTTTGGGTGTGACGCTGAATTTTAAGCATAAGGTCATCTTAGACGTTGCTCATGGAAAGAATAAATAAGGAGCTTTGCGACCTCATCTACTGGCTTATCAAAGCCTCAAGCGTCTATGTGATTGTTCTTCTGATTGGTGCTTACTACAAAGTGACGGTTAGTAAGTTTATCTAAAGAGCCTCGCAGTTATCGAGCGTTCGTTTCTTCGGTGAACCAATCCGCATGGGGCTAACTACTTTGGTGTAGTTCCAATACCATGAGCTAAAACTCGTTTCATCTCGTCACCAGTTCGTGATTACTTTAGTAGGAGCTTAGTGACAAGATCACTGTAAAGCATGTCAGTCAAGTGAGTCATTAATACACCGTCTTAGAGTGCTGCGCTGGCTTAGGAATGGTTTGTGTCGTTGGATGGTATTCTGTGGGTAGTGACAAGGCTAGCCCACCTGTACTAGAATGAAAGCGCCAACAAGCATTCGAGTACAGTTCCTAAGCGGACACTAGAATACTTCCTAAAAGCCGGAGATCGCAAGGTCACCGGCTTTTTTGTGCCTGTAAGTTAAGAGATATTTATTATAATGGCACCTAGCACGAAGTGAATGAATGTTCATTCACTTCGTGCTACTTAATCTTCACCGAGATTTAGACACAAGAACGGCTCCTCTTAGGAGCCGTTCTTGTTTGGAGTTGAAATGCCAAGGATTCACTTCAAGTCACCAATAATCAAAATTTTAGTCGAGATATGGCTAGTTGTAGAGTTTTGTTTTTTTTAGATTTGTTCAGGAGGAGCTTAACGTAGCCAATTTACTGTTTATATGAGCGTATCATTGAATATTAAAAGATGCGATTTTTGGGTGGTTGAACGTCATTTTTGAAAAAATCGTACTCACTCTTTTATGCACTCTTGTTTATTGGAGTGGTGTTCCATATTCTCCTTGCACTCTATTGTTCTATAAATCTAGGTGACTTCGTGAATCGTTTTTTTAAAGCTGTTTTGGTAACAGCTATCATATCCACCCCTACTATTACGCAAGCGAAAATTTCTCAATGGTCTTTAGGTATAGCGGCTTCTTACTCTCCTGCAGTGTATAAAGATACCGATTCAAACAAAACCGTGATTCCTTTAGTCGGTTATGAAGGTGAGCATCTTTTTTTACGGGGCTTTACTTCGGGCTATCGTTTAGCCCCTGTCGGGTCTACGCAAAACGTGATCTTTCGATTGGTTTATGACCCTCGGACTCTTAAGCCAGAAGATTCAAATAACAAACTAATAAATAAATATGTTGATGAGCGTGAAGCAAGCGTACTTGGTGGTATTTCATATCAAGTGATTACTTTGGCTGGTATCTTTGAGGCCGGTGGTGGTACTGATGTTGGAGATACACACAATGGCTTATATGCCGAAGTTTCTTGGCGTCTCCCAATTCGTCAAAAAGGTTGGGGTTTTACACCTTCTATTGGCTATTCATACAACAGTGAAAAACTAAACAATCATCTATATGGTGTTTCTCAATCCGAGTCTAATCGCGCAGCTGCTAATGGTGACACTTTAGAACCTTTTGATGCCAGCTGGGATGGC
>NZ_AP026768.1:0-3998 GCF_026000495.1 Vibrio sp. STUT-A16
CTTAAACCAAGCTCTTTCGAGCTTGGAAAGGGCGATTGTCGCCAGTTTCGCACCCAAAACACCATAAAAACCACACATATTGAGTATATATATAATTTTTACTCATTTACTCATTTTTAAATGGGTATTGAAAATCATATACTCATTTGTTATTCTGTTATTAAGAGTCCAGAATATGAGAATTAAAAAATGGAAAATCCCCTACAACTCAAAAAGCAATTGATAGCGTTACTTGGTACAGAATCAAAATCTGCATGGATGAACTTCATGCAATTCCTAGATAATGAAATGCCATTTTTGGCTAATAAGGGTCGCCCGTCCAAATCTGAAATTGAAAATTCAATTATTGGCGAATCTGGTTTTACTTCGTGGCAAGCGATGTGTGACACCGCAACGAGTGAAAACGGTCTGGGTTGGTCGTATAACACATATCGACTTTGGAAGAAGTCTTGGAACGTTGTAAATCAACATCCGTATTTAAAAGAGCTTGAGTTATCCGCATCAGAAATTAATTCGGTTTACCTTGAGTGCAGTAAGAAAAATATCGACTTTCCTGCATCTGGTGAAGATTTTGAATTATTCAAAAAAGCTTCAAAATCTGTGAAGCGTGCAGAAGATGCAAAAGCAAACGAGAACCTAGCCAAAGAACTGGCAGAAGCTCAGGCTCAGATTCAACTTCTTACCGCTCAGGTTGAAGATATGAACAAGCTGCGTGAGGAAAATGCTGTCCTGCGTTCAGAGAAAGAAGCGTTCGAGAGCGACAAAGCCAAGCTGAACAAGCGAATCACCACGCTCAAATCAAACGTAGAATCCGAAAAGGAAGCCAAGCAAAAGCTCAAGAATCAAATCAATGCTTTGCCAAACAAGGGCTTTATGTCCAGATTGAACTACCTATTCACTAAGAGTATTTAGCTATGAAATTGAATGAAATCCAAGATGAGCACCTAGAAATGGAGATCGCTAACTTTGTGGAAGAGATGCAAGGTTGGTTGAATGGAGAAGAGATAAACGAAGATATTCTAATGTTCATGAAGATGCGTTTAGAGCTTCTAATGCACCAAGTGGACAGTGAAAAAAGTTAAGGCTAAAAACCTCTTTTGCTAACGCAAAAGATCCCCCTCAGGGGGGGGATCAACTGATAGGCTTGTTTATGGACAAGATTTAACAATTATTTAACAATTGATTTTGCGTAATTGTTAACTGCTGATTTAGAGATTCCTAATCTTTCGGCAATTTCTCGCTGCGTGTAATTCATTGAAAGCATCAGCTCGATGCGTTGAGCATCCTCAGAACTCACTACAGGCGGTCTACCGCCTCCTTTCGACTTCTTACCACCGATAGCACCCCTTTGCGCTTGAAGCTCGCTATAGGCTTCTGTGAGGGCTGCGCCTTGCTTGCGGTATTTAAAATAGGTGAACTCAGCCACGGAGCGAGCTACAACTAGCGTTTCGTTTAGCGGTAGCGGATCAGCAAAGCTATTGTAAGCAATGGCTCTTGTGACTATCTGCTTGTGCCAGGCATCGTAATCATGATTCTCTCGAACCTGGAGCGCATTGGGGTAAGCCCACGCACGAAGATCATTGAACAAGGTAACGTTTCGACTTCCCTTATCCGTGACAAGTCTCTTACCGCTTCTAATGCGGTGTGGCTGCAAATCTACGACCTCAGCAAGCTCACCTAGTGAATAAGCTCTATCATGCCGCCAGTCCGTGTCTGAGAGCCAACAGAGGGGGTTTCTGTGGATGTGTCGGGAAAAGTGGATGTCTGCCCCGTATTTCGCATCAAAAGCCGCTTCTATGGCTCTTAGATAGCGATATGGCTTTCTTGCTTTAGCGGTAGGCTGACAATGAACGGGATCACGCAAAAGCCAAAACGCCTGATGACGTTCAGGTTTCTGCGGATTGTAGCAGACGATATTTGGCTCAATGTCGTATAAACGCTCGGCTCGATAAGGGCTTTTGTCGTGGTCTACCATGACAAAATGACGGTCGTTTAAGTACGATTTAAAGCGTTCTAGCTGGATTGCTTTCGCTTTTGGTAGCCAAACCGTAGCCTCGCCCTTAACGGGTTGAGACTGAATAAAATCTGGTAAGGACTCTTGGAAGATTGCTGTTATGGACACATAGCTAACCGCCTTGGCGATAGCAATATGCGAGCAATTACAGGGTGTACATGTCTTGAATTATGCATTATAATTATTCTCGTATTCTGAATTAAGCCCGTTTGACTCGCCAAAGTTAAAGACGGGCTTTTTCTTTATCTGTAGAAAATTCTACCAGTATTATTTATTTAGATCCATTGTTTGATCTTTCCGCTTCATTCTGCTTTCCAGTTCAATATCTTCTACCGCCTTGGCTGCTGACTTGCATATATCACGCAATGGCTCTGGTGCAATCTCTGAATATTCCTGCAAGATCCTTTGTGCATATTGCTCTGCGCCTGATTGATTTCCCTTTAATAACGCAATGGCTCTGACGTATATATTTTTCGTCACGTTGCCTACAGCGTTAAAAAATGACTCCTGAAAATCAGAAAGATATTGTTTAGCCTCTTCGATTTGAGAGTTAACCATATCCAGAAGATCCCTGTTAGTAGCTAATTCAGTCTCGACTTCTTCGAGACTGAACTTTCTATCTTCTATGGTTTTCTCGATCACGAATCGCTCCATGCGCTTTGATTGAAGCTGCTTTTCAACATTGGCAATTTCAGTGTTTACAGATACTAAGCGTTGCTCTGCATCGAGCGTTTTTTTCTCCGCAAGCTCCGCCTGATGGGTAGCGTAGTTGTGGGAACGCTGCGATTTTGGAAGTTTCGCTTCTGCATTTCGCTGCTTGGACAGGTCACTTTTGCGCTCGGACTCATCTGTAATCGCGGCGATCACACCACGCTCATAGAGCAAATTTTCATTTGTGTAATCAAAGAAAAGCCTCTGGAAGTAACGTCCAAATCTCTGACGCTCACCAAACGAAAGTTTTTTATCCGTAGGGATTAGCTCCACATCAATATTATTTGGGTCGGTCACTTTCCTGATGTAATCATTAACGATTTCAAGCTCTCTTTTGTGCAAATCTAATTCGTTTGTTTTGCTGTTTGCACCACTCAAATAATAATGGCTATGGATTTTTGCCTCGTCTACGTGGCAAAAAATAGCCTTGGTTTCATGCTCTGGGAAATGTTCTTTTAAGAACCTTTCCATGTGAAAAATGTAATCCTCTGCGGATAGTTCGTCCGTCAGTTCATTTACATTTTTATCCTTTGGCTTGGGGAATTTAAATAACCCCTCTTGGATGTAAGTCGATTTTTTATTTACGGTTTCCGTGAGGGCATTATGTGCATCGGCATATTTTTGCACCATCGTTAAACGTTGGCTCTTTCTCACCATTTGCACATCATCATTATGAAGCCGCTGAAGAAGATGATTTTCAATCATCTGATGAAGTGGCACTTCTTTTATTGCTTCAAGCATTTCCTTGGCTATCGGATTTGTTTCTTTCTCGATAGCGTTCTCCAACTTTTTCCCGTATGCACTGCGGGTTTTCTGGAGAGCCTTTTTATTATTTGGCTGCGTTGGAGCAAAGCAAGAATCGAGAAAACTTTCTCGTTCTTCTTCTGAAAACTCCGCAAAAGTTTTCAGGTCGCCACCGATAAAAACTAAGTTGTTATCGGTTAAATTTTCATTCCATTCCTGACCATCTTCTTTGTCGAATGAATTATGTTCATCGACAATTCTCAAGCTGTGCTTGAGTGACGCTTTCATCTTGAAGCGTCCTGCTGCGGTTGAATTGAAATTCAACCTTTTGTAAAGCATTCTGACCTGTTTCATACCTAGCACCTGTAGTTATTGTTTTTGGCTCTTGGGGTCAAGGGGTTTCACCCCTTGCCAGTCCTATAATTCTCACTTTTCCGCGTAGCTGGGAAAAGTGTGGAATTTAGGCAACTGGTTGTTAATATTCCACACTTATAAAAAGTGTAACATTCAGGACGGCTTGCAAGCAAGC